>JBEPUJ010000003.1:0-374326 GCA_041691575.1 Terriglobales bacterium | reverse complement strand
CTTCCGCGGCGAAGTTGAGCGGGACTTCATAGATGCTCGGGACGTCGCGGGCGGCAATGACGGCGGCCTCTTCGACGTTGCAGAACAGGGCGATCTTCGAGCGCATCTCGCGCGGAACGGCGCGGTCGGAGCGGCAGAGCAGAATGTCGGGCTGGATGCCGATCGAGAGCATCTCCTTGACCGAGTGCTGGGTGGGCTTGGTCTTCAGTTCCTGCGCGGCGGCGATCCAGGGGATGAGGGTGACGTGGACGAAGACGGTGTTGTCGCGGCCAAGGTCCTGGCGCATTTGTCGTATGGCTTCGAGGAAGGGCAGAGACTCGATATCGCCGACCGTCCCGCCGATCTCGACGATGGTGACCTCGGTCTCCGCGGCGACCTTGCGCATGGCGTTCTTGATCTCGTTGGTGACGTGGGGGATGACCTGAACGGTCTTGCCGAGGTAGTCGCCGCGCCGCTCCTTGGTGATGATCTGCTCGTAGATGCGCCCGGTGGTGAGGTTGTTGTCGCGGGTCAGCTTGGCGTGGGTGAAGCGCTCGTAGTGGCCGAGGTCGAGGTCGGTCTCCGCGCCGTCGTCGGTGACGAAGACCTCGCCGTGCTGGAAGGGCGACATGGTGCCGGGGTCGACGTTAAGGTACGGGTCAAACTTCATCAGGTTGACCTTGATACCGCGTGCCTCAAGCAGGCAGCCGATGGAGGCTGCGGCGAGACCTTTGCCGAGTGATGACACAACTCCGCCAGTTACGAAGATGTACTTTGCAGACATGTCCGCGACCTCTTTATATATTTTTGAAATTTGTGCAGGATGGGCACGGTTAAGTATCGCAGGCTCGGGCGATCGAGGCAATGGGGCAGATTTTCAGAGGGTGTTGATATCGCGGGATTCGAGGATTGGCGTGGGATAGCCTCGTTTGGCGACCTGGAGCATGGCGCGACCGAGCTGCTCGGTGGTGGTGACGAGCCGCGGGGAAATTGCTCTCAGGACGGGCAGCAGGGGTTTGCCCAGCGCATAGAAGATTCGATAGGACCGCGTCTTTGAGGTAATGCCGTGCAGGGGTTGGATAATGCCGGGGCGGAACATATAGGCGGCCTTGAAGGGAAGATGGAGCAGAGCGTTTTCGGTTTTTCCCTTGACGCGCGCCCACATGCTGCGGCCGGATTCTGTGCTGTCGGTGCCTGCCCCGGAGATGTAGATGAAGGTCATACCGGGGTTGAGCCGGGCCAGGGTCTGCGCGGCTTCCATGGTGAGGTCGTAGGTCACGTGATAGTACTGCTGCTCCGTCATCCCGGCGGAGGTGATGCCGAGCGAGAAGAAGCAGGCGTCGAAGCCGGTCAGTTCGCGCTCGATCACAGAATAGTCGAAGAAATCCGCATGGACGAGTTCGCGCAGCTTCGTGTGCTGCTGGCCGGTGGCGCTTCGTACGACAGAGAGGACTGCCTGAACGTCGGCGTCCAGGAGGCATTCACGCAGAACGCCCTGGCCGACCATGCCTGATGCGCCAAAGAGAAGGATCTTCATGGTTCCTCCGTGACGTTCTTGTTGTGTCAAAGGATAGCGCGCAGAGAATGGTTTGGCGACTTACACTGGACGGGCTGCTGCGCAGGCGAAAACGTTGATGGGAGTCGGGATCGAATGACGATGAAGCAAGAAGGAAAATTTCTAGCCAAGATATTTATGTTGTTGTCCTGTGGAGCTTTCGCGTCTGCTCAGGTGAGCGTGGTGACGCAGCACAATGATCGGGAGCGCTCAGGAGCGAATCTACATGAGACGGTACTGACCCGCAAGAATGTAAACACGAAACAGTTTGGGATGCTGTTCAAGCGGGTAGTGGACGATCAGGTGTACGGGCAGCCGCTCTATGTGCCGCAGGTGAAGGTAGGCGGCGGCCTTCACGATATTGTCTATGTGACGACGGTCAACAATAGCGTGTATGCCTTCGATGCCAACGAGGCGAGCGCTTCGACACCGATCTGGCATGTCAACTTCGGCACCCCGGCGAATCTTCATGACGCAGAGTTTGGCTGCCTGGATATCAATGGCAAGATGGGAATCATCGGCACTCCGGTGATCGATCAGCAGAGCGGCACACTGTATATGGTGTCGCTGACGCGGGCAGGCGGGGGCTTCATTCATCGGCTTCATGCGCTCGATCTTGCGACCGGCGCGGATATGCCAGCCAGTCCGGTGACGATTGCAGCGAAGGACTTCGATCCTCTGATGCAGAATCAACGGTCGGCGCTGCTGCTTGCAAATGGCACGGTCTATGTGGGCTTCGGCTCGCACTGCGACAAGGAGCCGTACCACGGATTCCTGATTGGATATGACGCGAAATCATTGCTCCAGACAGGCGTATTCAACACGTCGCCGACGGGTTCGGGGGCGAGCATCTGGCAGTCGGGACAAGGGCCGGCAGCGGATGCGCAGGGCAACATCTATGCGGTCACTGGAAATGGATCGTGGGACGGAAACGTGAATTTCAGCGAGAGTTTTTTGCGGTTCAGTCCGCAATTGAAGCTGACGGACTGGTTCACGCCGACCAATCATGTGCAGCTTGATAAGGATGACGCCGATCTCAACTCGTCGGGAGCAACGCTGATTCCTGGAACGAACCTGGTGCTGGGCGGCGGCAAGGAGGGCGTGCTGTATGTCCTCGACAGGCGGAACCTGGGCCATCTGGGCAACGAAAATGCATTGCAGCATTTTCAGGCGAGCAAATCGCACCTGCATAGCTTCGTGTATTGGAAGAGCGATACCAAGGGCTCGCTGCTCTACGTCTGGGGACAAACGGACAGGTTGCGCGCCTACGGATTAACGGGAGAGAAGCTGACGGAGACGCCGGTGATGACGCGGCCCGAGGTGAATCAAGGGCATCCGGGAGCAATGTTGTCGCTCTCGGCCAATGGCGGCAAGGAGGGAATTCTGTGGGCGGCGATTCACGCGACCGGCGACTCGTGGCATGAATCGAGGCCGGGGATTCTTCATGCCTACGACGCGGACAATATCGAGCATAAGTTGTGGAACTCGCTGGAGAATCCGAGTCGCGACGATTGCAATAACTACTCGAAGATGGCTCCTCCAACGATTGCAAATGGCAAAGTATACCTCGCTAGTTTTGGGACGGAGAACATTGGCACGGGTCAATTCTGTGTCTACGGTCTGCTGCCGAGCGGCCCC
The DNA here is from genome assembly GCA_041691575.1 of Terriglobales bacterium. Lineage (GTDB taxonomy): Bacteria > Acidobacteriota > Terriglobia > Terriglobales > Acidobacteriaceae > Edaphobacter. The sequence goes on along the minus strand of JBEPUJ010000003.1, from coordinate 371,154 downwards.
GCCCCTGCTGCTCCTGAGGGGCTTCGCGCCGATGTGCGCGACGGCGTGATCTCACTCTCCTGGGCTGCCGTGCCGCAAGCAAGGACCTATAACGTCAAGAGTCAGGATGGAAGCGAGGCAGCATCGACAACGCTTGCTACTGGGCTGGTCTCAACGGGATTTACCGGGATTACACCGTATAAAGGGATCTCCACTTTCGTGGTGACGGCAGTGAACTCGAACGGGGAGAGTGTTGCGTCGAAGCCGGTGAGCGTCGATCTGCAACAGGCGGCGGCGGTCCAGCGCATGCATTCATCGATGCACTGATCGTTACAGAGGAAGATGCATGATGAGAGCTTTGCGCGGGCGGTCAACGGCAATCGATCTGCAGGTATGGATGCTGCGGCGGATGGACGCATGGGGACGGCGGCTGGGTCGCGGCTCACGCACGGCTGAGCATCTTGCGACCGGATTGCGTGGAGAGCGGGAGGCGCTGTTCCATCTGCGGACGCTGGGATACACCGTCGTAGCGCGGCGATGGAAGAGCGCGAAGCTCCGCGGCGATGTCGACCTGATCGGTTGGGATGGAGAGTGGCTCTGCTTTATCGAGGTAAAGACGCGGACCGGACGAGACGCGATGTCTCCCGCGGAGTCTGCCGTCGATGACGATAAGCAGGAGATGCTGCGCCGGATGGCGCGCTCGTATCTGCGCGGCTTCCCCGAGAAGTTGAGACAGCAGGTTCCCGTGCGATTCGATATTGTGTCGGTCTATTTGCAGCAGGGAGGCGCGGAATTTGATGTTTATAAAAGCGCGTTCGGCTGGAGCGACTCATCTCGGAACTGAGAATGGAAATGCGCAGTCTCCATGCAGCTCGGAGATCTACGCATTTGAAATTCGATCAACAAAACAGAGGAATACACGGGTTTAGAGCGGATTTTATTGTGGCGTATGGAATTCGGCAGCCATAGCGCCAAGGTCGCGGACTATACCAGCCTGGGGCAAAGCCCCATGGATACGGGGAGCGCGAAAAGGCGAGGGCTGAAGGCCCGATCTATCTCCTTGTTACAGGTCGTTATACACCATTAAGAAATTCGCTCTTAGAATTCAAAGCGTGCATAGAACTGCGCTAGCCGAGGATTGGTAAGCGTGCTGGTTGCGTTGCCGAAGCTGTTCGTATCATCGACGACCGCCGAGACGGAATGAGAGTCGAAGCGCACGCTGTTGGTCACGTTGAACAGTTCGATTCCGGCTTTGACCCTCATGTGATCGTTCAGCGGAACCGTCTTGCCCAGGCCCGCATCTTCCTGGAAGTAGCCGTCGCCGCGCAGTACGTTGCGGCTCCCAGATTCACCCGGCAGCGCGAAATCGAAGGCCGCAAGGACAGCCGCCGGATCCGCGAATTGCTGTTGGAGCTTTCCTCTGCCATGCGGGATCTTGCCGACCTGCGTCGCGAAACCCTGGATGTCGTAGTCGGTGGGGAAGTTCGCTCCGTTCTCGACGTTGAAGGGGAAGCCGCTGGTCCAGCGGATGATCCCGGTCGTCTGCCAACCGCCGATCAGCATGTCCGCGAGTCTGCCGATGGAGGACGCGAAGCGCTTGCCCCGGCCGAACGGCAGGTCCCAGATGTAGTTCGTGTTGATCTGGTGGCGCAGGTCGAAATCGGAAGGAGCGTAGAGCTGGTTCGGATTCCAGGTGTTGAAGATCTGCGCATCGTTCGGCGAGCCTGAAGACCCCAGCCTCTCCGCCTGTGAGGTTGTGTCCATCGACTTCGAGAAGGTGTAGTTGAAGTCGGCCTGCAACCCCAGGCCGAACTGCTGTCGGTAGGTAGCCTGAAGCGCGTTGTAGTTCGATGCCCCAATCGACCGCCAGGCATAGAGCGCCGAAAATTGGTTGTTGTAGAAACGGTTGGAGGGATAGGCCCCGTTGGGGTTGATCCCGGCCCCGGTCGCATCGTCCGGCATATCCAGCGCGTACAGCGCATTGGCTTCGTTGTAGAGGTTCTGCTGATAGAGCAGGTAGATGTTCTGTGTCGCGGTATAGCCAGGGCCAAAGCCGATGTCCTGTCCGCCCAGTGCGCCGAACAGTTGTTGCCAATAGGCGACCTGCTGGATCGAAGAGACATCCGTACCCGCGCGAGCGAGCTTCGACATCTGCGCGGCGGCGGCAAAGTAAGTCGTCCCGGCAGCGGCCAGGTTCGTAGGCATGGCGACATCTTCCTGCGCCAGCAGATGGTGCGAGAACCGTCCGACGTAGGTCAACTCGAACGAGGAGCCATTACGGATCTGGCGGGCGATCGAGAAGTCCACTACATGAGCGTATGGCGTCTTGATGGCGGAATCTTCCGACCAGTAGATGGCTCCGCTCGTCGGGCCGCTCCGCACCGGGATGCCGGGAAAGCCAATGGCCGGAGGCGCGGGCAACAAGCTTTGCGGAACGTCGTTGACGCTGGTGAACCGCGGCGCTGTTGCGGCCTTCAACACACCGGCGCTGGTCTCAAGCGTCGTAGCCAGCCCATAGGAGCCTTCGGTGTCGAAGTTGTTCGCAATCGCCGCGCCGAAGTGGTCGTATACCAGAGAGTATCCCGCGCGGATGCTGCTCTGGCCGTTGCCGAGGATCTTGCCCCAGAAGCCGGTTCCGGCATTCGGAGAATAGGCCACGGCGAACCTGGGCCCAAAGTTGCCCTTCTGCGGTGTCCAGTAGTCCGGCTTGCCGTTATAGCGGCCGTTGAGCGGGAAGCCGACATCGCCTGCTCCGCTGGACGCCTGGCCTGCCGCCGCCAGTTGGCTCCTCTTATTGACATACTCGCTTAGCGAAAACTTTCCTGGCGCGCAGCCATCGCCCACGATCTGGCATATGCCCACCTGGGTCCCGCTCGTCTCCGCCGGAACCTGAAGATACGAGTACCGCAGGCCATAGGTCAGCGTCAGATTGCTGAGCGCCTTCCAACTGTCCTGGACATAAAACTCATACTCGTTCCAGCGGTAGTCGCGGGCCACAGGCGCGCCGACGGGCAACGTGGAGCCGTCCTTCGTGGTGTTGTACGTCACGTTTCCCTGGTTGATGATGCCGACGATGCCCATCGCACCGGTGTTGTAGTTCGATACATAGCTTCTGGCGACATCGGGAAAGCCGAATGCGGATGGGTCGAATGCGCCGCCGCTGTTGGCGAGCGTTGCCGGACTCAGATATTGATAAGTGCCTGTAGCGTGGGAGTACGAGAGCGCATTGCTGGAGGTGCGGCTCTCAATAAATCGGATGTTAGTGCCCAAGGCCAGATTGTGGCTGTGCTTCGTCCACGAGAGGTTGTCAGCCAGGTTGTACACCGGCGCGATGGTCGAATTGGAAGAGGTCGTCGGGATCAGCGAGGCGATACCCTGCAGCGTTACATAGGGTCCGGCGAGAAGACCCTTGTTACTGAAGCCCTGCCGGGTGAGACCGAACGCGAGGTTGTTGACGAGGTTGCTGCTCAGCAGAGCGGTATAACCGGCCGCGAAGCCCTTGCTGTTGGTCAGCAGGGTATTGCTCGCCGGCTGGCCGGGAAATTTCGGGCCACCGGGTTCGCGGTCGTTCTGCAGATTCCCGCGCCAGAAGACCGTATGTTTTCCGCTCCCAGTGACATCCCAGTCGAGGCGGGAGGTGTACGCGTTATAGCTGCGCTTGGTGACATAGGAAAAGCTGTAGCCGGAGTTGTTGAGGCCGTCGCCTACGGTTGAGTCATTCGGCATGGGATAGGTGTTGAGTAACGCCAGAACCGCGGAGTTCGCTCCAATTCCCTGCGGGTCCATGGTTTTAAGGTCAGCGGGAGAGAGCGTGCGGACGCCGCCATTCGGGCACGCGGAGTTGTCCAGGCAGATATATTTCAGATTGCCGGCGCGGAAACTCGCCGTTGGAACTTTAGTTCCGTTCGAGGAGAAGCCCTGGGTGTCGCGGCGGCCTTCATAGTTGACGAAGAAGAACGCCGTATTCTTTTTGATAGGCCCGCCAACCGATGCTCCAAAGACGTTGCGAATCAGCTTGAGCGGCACATTGGGCAGGCCGTTGTTCGCCTGCGTCTGCTTGTTGAAGAAGTCGTTTGCATGGAACACATTGTTGCGGTTGTAGGCGTAGACAACGCCATGCAGCGCGTTGGTGCCGCTCTTGGTCACGAGCGCCACCTGCGCGCCGGATGAGCGGCCCTCGCTGGCGTTGGGGTTGCTCGTGGTCACGCGAAACTCGCTGATCGCATCCTGCGAGACACGAAGGACGCTGGTAAAGGCAAAGCCATTGTTGATGTCGTTGACGTCGATGCCATCGAGCGTAATGTTGGACTGGTCCGAGCGTCCGCCATTGGCTGCGCCGCTGCGCGAATCAGTGCTTGTATTGCCATTCGACGTGGTACCGGTGTCGTTGTCGGTGCGGCCCAGAAAGGTGACGCCCGGTTGCAGGCTCAACAGGTCGGGAACGTTTCTCGCCTCGCTCGGCAGATTCGCGATCTGCTGGCTGGTAAATGCATTGCCCAGGGTAGCGTCCGTGGTATTCAAGACCGGCTGGATGCCCGCGCTGACCGTGACCTCCGCCGCGACCGTTGCGACGGCCAGCGACACGTTGACCGTTGCGGGCTGGCTCACCAGAAGTTCAAGTCCGGTCTTCTTCGAGGTGGCGAATCCCGAGGAAGCAACGGCCAGATCATATTTTCCGGGCGACAGTTGCGAAAACTGATATTCGCCGCTCTCGTTCGTCTTGCCCTTACGCACCATGCCGGTCGCCGCCAGCGTCAGGATCATGTCGGCCCCGGGAATGCCTGCGCCTCCCGCATCGGTAACGCGCCCGCCCAGAGACGTTGTTGCCTGGGTCCATGCCGCATTCGGACAGAGGAGAAACAGGCCACAAAACAGAGTCAGTGCAATAAGTTTTATTCGCATCTCGTCTTACCCTCGCCTACCGGAAAATTTGTAAAAGCTGTGCTGGTACAGCCTGTCTGTATTGAGAAAGAACACGCATGACCGTTGCCGCTTCGCTATGGCGATAAGTTACCGCTGAAGTCAAAACAGTAGCACCCAGAATATTACTGTGGGTATCAATGTTTTTTCAATAAGTTATGAAGTTTTGTAATGATTTACGTCGCTTGCATTGCCATCTGCACGCTGCTCGTTTTTGCCTGTCCTACGATCCATTCGGCAAACGCAGCTGTCAGGGGAGAGGAGATCTTTGCCTCCGGTACCACCAAATAGTAGGAATTCGCGCTTCGGATGGAACGATTGAACAGCACCACCAGTTTCCCCGACGCAAGCTCATCTTCGATCAGCAGCTTCGGCAGCAGAGCCACGCCCAGATCGCAGATGGCCGCCTGCGCGATCATGGTGAACTGCTCGAATCGCGGTCCCCGAAGCGCGTGCGCATTCTTCACCCTGGCTATTTCAAACCACGCCGTCCAGGCCCCTGCGCGCGTCGTCTGGTGCAGCAGGACAGCACGCGCCAGGTCCGCCGGCTTCCGGATGCGTTGTTCAGCTTCGAGCCTGGGGCTGCAAACCGGGACCACATCTTCGTCCATCAGGTGATGTGCCACGGCGCCCGGCCAGTTGGGCGATCCGTAATGAATCCCGGCGTCGAACGGTTCCATCGCAAAGTCGAATGGGACCAGGCGGGTCGCCAGATTGATCGTGACCCCGGGGTGCTTCTGAATAAAATCGTTGAGCCGAGGCATGAGCCAGCGGGTCGCAAAGGTCGGCAGCACGGCCAGGTTGAGCAGGTTCGTATTTCCGCCACACGCCATGATCCGGTTGGTAGCGTCCTTCAACCCGGCCATGGCCAGGTTGACGTCGTTCAGGTACAGCTTGCCCGCGTCTGTGATGACGACCCGCTGCCGCACCCGCTCGAACAAGGCGACGTCCAGGAGCGATTCCAATTGGCGGATCTGGCGGCTGACCGCGCTCTGCGTCAGGTTCAGTTCGGCCGCTGCCCGCGTGATGCTTCCATGCCGGGCAACACTCTCAAAAGCCTGAAGACACGCGATGGATGGAAGAGCCGTCATCATGCGGAATAATCATAAACTCGTGAAACTTTACCATTTTACATTTCGCTTGAATCCCTATACCTATGGGTGGAGAGTTAAGCGTTACTGATAGGGAGGTGGATGATGGCACCTGACAATGGCGTTCTACGGCAGGCACTCGAAAAAATAATCGGTCCCGAGCAGACTGGCCGCCTCTTCAAAGTACTCGTTATCCATCCTGCAATCGCGGAAGAAACAGGCCCCGAAGTCTCAAGGGCTGTCATCGCGCAGGCCTTGAACATGCTGCTCTTTGAAGATCTCCTCGACCGCGTCCCTGCCGCAAAGCTCTACGTCGAGCGTTGCCTCGACGAGGGCAAGACCGTTCTGCACGATCACGGTGCCGTCCGCACGGTTGCTCTTGCCGGCATGGGCGCCCTGCCTGTCGGCGAGCAGGCCATCACGCGCATCCTCCGCCCGCTGGGCTACGCGCTCAACGGTCTCTATCCGCTTGAGCGCCTCCGCATGACCGGCCGCTCCCACGCCCAGACCGACTTTCCCGAAGACGTCGCACAATTCTTTATCAGCGAACTTCACCCCGAACGCTTCTCCGCTGAATTTCTTGCAGCCGTCACCCGCGTTACCGCGACCTGCATTGATCCCGTAACCCTGGAGGCAGACGCGCTGCTCAACAAACTCGAAGAGACTCACTCGCTCACGGTTGACGAGGCAGCGGCACTCTTACCCATCCTCGTCTCCTGCTTCGGACGTCAGCACCAGGAGGCCACTCTCGCGGACTACGAAATTCTCCTCGCCGAATCGCCCGAGATGGCCTGGATCTCCACCGAGGGCAACGCCTTCAACCACGCCACCGATCGCGTTGCCGATGTAGACCAGCTCGCCGCTGAACAAAAAGCGCTGGGCCAGCCAATGAAGGCCGCGGTTGAGACCTCGCAGTCGGGCCGCGTCCGTCAGACGGCATTTCACGCCGCCCGCGTCCTCAGGAAATTTCGTGCCGTGGACGGAAGCTTTGTAGAACGCGAGGTTCCCGGCTCTTTCTACGAGTTCATCACTCGCCTCCCCTTGCCGGAGAAAGACGGCAAGAGTGCACTCGACCTCAGCTTCGACAGCTCCAACGCGCAGGCAATCTTCAAGATGACGGACAATGCAGAGCCATCGCCGCCAGAAAAACCATAACCGCCTCTGCAAAGCCATAAAATGGCCCTACTGTCATTTGGAGAGCAGTAGCATTCATGTCTACGTCGCCCTTTGTTCTTCTGCCCAGCTCGCACGCTCGTTCGCACGAACAGTTCCCCGCCGCCTCCGAACTTGAAAAGCGGCTCCGCGAAAAAATTCGCGGCGAGGTCCGTTTCGACGCCGCCTCCAAGGCCGCCTACTCCACCGACTCCTCGAACTATCGCCACATTCCCATTGGCCTCGTCATTCCCCGCGACGAGGACGATGTAATCGCCACGGTGGCCATCTGCCGCAGCTTGAACGCGCCCGTCCTCTCTCGCGGAGGAGGCACCTCGGTCTCCGGTCAAACCTGCAACACTGCCGTCATCCTCGACTTCTCGAAGTACATGAACAACATGGACGCGGTCGATCCCGTTGCCCGCACCGTGCGCGTCCAGCCCGGCATCGTGCTCGATCGCGTACGCGAGGCTGCGGAAAAGTTCGAGCTGACCTTTGCTCCCGACCCCGCCACCCACAGCCGCTGCACCCTCGGCGGCATGATCGGAAATAACTCCTGCGGCGTCCACGCGCTGATGGGCGGTAAGACCGTCGATAACATCGAGTCGCTCGACCTGTTGCTCTACGACGGCACCCGCATGACCGTCGGCGCTACTACCGAGGCCGAGTTGGAGCGGCACATCGCCGCCGGAGGCCGCATCGGCGGCATCTACGCCGAGCTGAAACGTCTCCGCGATACCTACGCCAATCTCGTTCGCGCAGAGTACCCCCGCATCCCCCGCCGCGTCTCCGGCTTCAACCTCGACGAGCTTCTGCCGGAGGCCGGCTTCAACGTCGCACGCGCACTGGTAGGCAGCGAAGGCACTTGCGCGGTGATCCTCGGAGCCACGCTGCGGCTGGTCCAGAGTCCGCACTACCGCACGCTGATGGGCATCGGCTTTGAAGACATCTTCATCGCGGCGGACCATGTTCCTCAACTCCTCACCCACAAGCCCATCGGTCTCGAAGGCGTCGACGGCATTTTGCTCGACTCCCTGCGCGCGAAGAGCATGCTGATGGAAGACCTGCCGCTGCTGCCTCCCGGACGCGGCTTTCTGCTCATCGAGTTCGGCGGAGCAACGCAGGCTAACGCTGACGGGCAGGCAAACGCCCTCGCCGCCGCGCTGGCCGATCTTGCCGCCAAACCGTCGTCCCGTATCTATACGGCGGACGAGGCCCATCGCGTCTGGCACATTCGCGAGTCCGGCCTCGGCGCTACTGCCTTCGTTCCCGGCCAGCCCATGCACTGGGAGGGATGGGAGGATGCCGCCGTCGATCCCGCGAAGGAGGGGTCGTATCTCCGCGCCATCTATGCGCTCATGCACGAGTTCAACTACACCAGCCCCATGTATGGCCACTTCGGCCAGGGCTGCGTCCACATGCGCTTCAACTTCGACTTCGAGACCGAGGCCGGCATCCTCACCTATCGCCGGTTCATCGACCGGGCGGCGGATATTGTGGTGGCCCACGGCGGTTCGCTCTCGGGCGAACACGGCGACGGCCAGGCCCGCGCCGCACTGCTGCCCAAGATGTACGGCCCTGAACTGATGCAGGCCTTCCGCGACTTCAAGCGCCTCTGGGATCCGGACAACGGCCTCAACCCCAGCAACCTCATCGATCCGCACCAGCCGCACGAAGACCTTCGTCTCGGCGTCGACTACAAGCCCTGGGAGCCGAAGACGCACTTCGCCTTCGCTGAAAATAACGGCTCCTTCGCTGCTGCAACTCTGCGCTGCGTCGGCGTCGGCGCCTGCCGCAAGCGGGACGCCGGAGCCATGTGCCCCAGCTTCATGGCCACCGGCGAAGAGTTGTACTCCACCCGTGGCCGCGCCCATCTGCTGTGGGAGCTGATGCAGGGCGAGGTGCTCCACGACAAATGGAAGAACGATCAGGTCAAGGAGTCGCTCGACCTCTGCCTCTCCTGCAAGGCCTGCAAGAGCGAGTGCCCCACCAGCGTCGACATGGCCACCTACAAGGCCGAATTTCTCTCCCACTACTACGAAGGCACGTCGCGCCCGCTCTTCCACCACGCCTTCGGACGCATCGACCGCTGGGCGCGCCTCGCCTCCATCGCACCCGGCCTCGTCAACGCCATCAACAACGCGCCGCTCGTCCGCAACCTCATCAAGGCCACGCTGCACATTCACGGCAAGCGCACCATGCCGCGCTTCGCTAAAGCGTTCACGCGCGAACCCCGCAAGCCGCAGCCCGCCACCGGCAAAGACGTCTTCCTCTGGGCCGATACCTTCAACAACTACTTCCACCCTTCCACCATGCGCGCCGCGCACACCGTTCTCACCGATGCAGGCTTCCGCGTCGGTCTGCCCAAACAGCATCTCTGCTGCGGCCGCCCGCTCTACGACTTCGGCATGCTGGATACGGCGAAAGAGTATCTCCTCAAAATTCTCGACGCGCTCGCCCCGCAGCTCGCCGCCGGAACGCCCATCGTTGTGCTCGAACCAAGCTGCGCCTCGGTCTTCCGCGACGAGCTGACCAACCTGTTACCCGACGATCCCCGCGCCGCAAAACTCCGTGACCAGACGCTGCTGCTCAGCGAATTTCTGGTCAAACACGCGCCCGACTACCGCCCTCCGCAGATCGGCGAGAAGATCATCGTCCACGGCCACTGCCATCATCACGCCACTATGAGCATGAAGGATGAGATGCAGATTCTTCGCGCCACCGGGGCCGAGGTCCAGCTTCTCGACTCCGGCTGCTGCGGCATGGCTGGCCCCTTCGGCTTTGAAGAGGACAAGTACGAGATCTCGCAAACTCTCGGCGAGCGAGTTCTCCTCCCCGCTGTCCGGAACAACAAGGAAGCCATCATCGTCAGCGACGGCTTCAGTTGTCAGGAACAGATCACGCAGAACACCGCTGCGCGCCCACGCCATCTCGCCGAGGTCCTCGCCCGAAAATCTGGTATTTAGCTCAATTTGATACGCTAAGGCACGAATGAAATCGATGAGGTGCCCCTTTGATTGATGTACATGACCCACATGAACCTATCCACAGCGTGCGCGATTTTTTCATTCATCTCTTCACGATCACGATTGGCCTTCTCATCGCGCTCGGCCTCGAAGGATGCGTCGAACAGCAGCACCATCGCCATCTCATGCACGAGGCCGAGGCCAGCCTGCATACGGAGATTCAGCACAACGCAAACAATGTCTCCGGCGCCCTTGCCGACCTGCATAACCAGCAGGCCCAGATTAAGCGGGATATTATCGCTCTCAACTACATCGCCAAGAATCACAAGGCGCCCGACAAGTCTCATCTGACGATCGACTTCCGCATCCGCACCTTCAACAAGGTAAGCTGGAAGACCGCGCAGGCCACGACCGCTTTCTCCTACATGCCGTATGCTCAAGCGGAGCAGTACTCCAGGATTTATGCAACCCAGAACGATCTGGATGTAGCCGAAAACCAGGCTGCCCGCGACGCCGTCGTCATCGTCGGCCCTTTGATGAACACAAACTATAATGATGCCGACCCGACCGGCGGTCGCGCAGATCAGATCAAAGAAAAGTTAGAGGTCTTTCAAGGGCAACTGCTCCTGGTAGACTCCCTGCTCCATTCGCTCGACGACGAATACAAAAAATTCCTCAGTGCATCCTGACTAACGTGCTCATCGATAGCTGCCCTTCGTTTAGAGGTACGACTATGACAATCAAACAGGAAGCCCAGTCCCTCCTCGCCAAACTAGGCGTGCCCACCACCGCCTACACCGAAGGCGCCCTCACCTCCCACACTCCCATCACCGGCGAAGCCATCGCCCAGCTCCCCACTACAAAGGCCACAGCCGAAGCTATCGTCGCTTCCCACGCTGCCTTTCTCGAATGGCGTACGGTCCCCGCACCGCGCCGCGGAGAACTCATCCGCCTCCTCGCCGATGAACTCCGCGCCGAACGCGATGCCCTCGGTCGCCTCGTCACCATCGAGACCGGAAAGATCCTCTCCGAAGGTCTCGGCGAAGTGCAGGAGATGATCGACATCTGCACCTTCGCCGCCGGCCTCTCCCGCCAGCTCGCCGGTCTCACCCTCCCCTCCGAACGCCCCAGCCATCGCATGATGGAGACCTGGCACCCGCTCGGCGTGGTCGGCATCATTTCCGCCTTCAATTTTCCCGTAGCCGTCTGGAGCTGGAACGCCGCGCTCGCTCTCGTCTGCGGCAACTCCGTCGTCTGGAAGCCGTCGGAGAAGACGCCCCTCACCGCATTGGCGACCCAGGCCATCTTCGAGCGGGCCGCGGCTCAATTTAAAACCGGGTTCGGCGACATCCCTGCCAATCTCTCCACTCTCCTCATCGGCGACGCGCAAGCGGGCCAGCAACTAGTTGACTCGCCTCTCGTTCCTCTCCTCTCCGCCACCGGATCGACCGCCATGGGCCGCGCCGTTGCACCGCGCCTCGCCGCCCGCTTCGCCCGCGCCATCCTCGAACTCGGCGGCAACAACGCTGCCATCGTCTGCTCAACCGCCGATCTCGACCTCACCCTCCGCGCCATCGCCTTCTCCGCCATGGGGACCGCGGGCCAGCGCTGCACCACGCTTCGCCGCCTCATCGTCCACGAGTCCATCTACGAGCAACTCATCCCCCAGCTCAAAAAGGTCTACGCCTCAGTCGTCATCGGCGATCCCCGCGAAGCCGGAACGCTGGTCGGCCCGCTGATCGACGAACGCGCCTTCCACAACATGCAGCAGGCCCTCGAACAAGCCCGCAGTGCAGGCGCACTCGTCACGGGCGGCGAGCGCGTCACGCAACCCGAAGCCCCGCAAGCCTTCTACGTCCGCCCCGCGCTGGTCGAAATCTCCCACCAGACCGAGGTCGTCAAACACGAGACCTTCGCCCCGATCCTTTACATCATGAAGTACCGCGATCTCGAAGAAGCCATCGCTCTGCACAACGACGTCCCGCAGGGCCTGTCGTCTTCCATCTTCACCATGAATCTCCGCGAGGCCGAACAATTCCTCTCCGCCACCGGCTCCGACTGCGGCATCGCCAACGTCAATATCGGAACCTCCGGCGCGGAGATCGGCGGAGCCTTCGGCGGCGAAAAGGAGACCGGAGGCGGTCGCGAATCCGGCTCCGACGCCTGGAAGCAATACATGCGTCGCGCCACCAACACCATCAACTACGGCGCCGACCTGCCGCTGGCCCAGGGCGTAACCTTCGACATCTGAGAGGCTGTCGTACCCTTTTCAAGTTCCCTCAAACGGCCATCACGATAGCCCGCCCCAGTGCGCCGGTCATCTGGTCCTGACCTGCCAGCGCCACCATCCGGGCAATCCCATTCAGCCCTCGCAGATGATCCGCAAAGTCCCAGGCTAGATCCCGCGCCCGGCACATATTCCAGAAGGCCAGCACTCGCCCGATCTTCCCCGTATCCTGCGCCGCCATCCCCAGCATCCCCGTCGCCAGCATCTCCAGCGCAGCGGGCATCACCCGGTTCAGCAAGTCGTTCACCGATTGATAGTCCACATGCTGCGGACTGTTGTGATCCGGAAACAGGCTCATCTCGCGGTCCGTCGCCAGCAGCGCCAGCGCAAGGTCGTGGTTGATGTGCGCATTCATTCCCGCCAGCGCAAACTGGATGCGATCGATCCCCGCTTTATACCGCACCTCCATCAGCGCGTTCCACGAGCTGGCCGTGCCCGCCGACCCATCGAGCGCCCCGGCAACCGCCGTAAAGTAGAACCCCGCGAAGACCACATCCAGACGCAGCAGCCACTCGGCATCCTTCCATCCGCCCGCCGGAGGATCAACATCGACCTGCTTGGTCACCATCATGTAGAGCCGGTTAAACCACTTCAGCCCATCCCCGTCGGCCAGCAGATCGTCGATCTTCTGCATCTTCGCGATCACGTCGTCGATGGTGGCGGGCGCAGCGCCGCTCACAATCGCATACAAGGGCTGGTCTAACGTGTTAACGCTCACAGGCTCACTCCTTGCGAATCCTCGTTCACGCGAAAGTATAGCCAAAATATCCGGGCCAGGTTCGCACAAAGGCCTCTACCGATTTCGCCTCTTCCTGTACCGGATCTTTGTAGCCGGGAATCACTCGCGGTAGCATCTCTCTAACATGCCGATTAACCGAACCAAAGTCCTTCTGGCCCTCTGCGCCGCCTGCCTGCTCTCTCTCTCCGCCCCCGCATTCGCACAGATGCTTGCGCGCCCCGGCTGGGCAGGCTTCGGCCCGAAGTCCGACGGATGGTGGAAGCACTCCATTATTTATGAGGTAGACCCGCACGGCTTCAGCTCCGAAGGTCTCAAAGGCATCGCCCAGCGCCTCGACTATATTCACTCGCTCGGCGCCGATGCCATCCTGCTCACGCACATCGAGCCCGACGCCACCCATCCCCCATCGCTCGATCCAGCCATCGGAACCTTCGATGATCTCGACGACCTGAGCCGTCAGGCCAGCAGCCGCAACATGCGCATCCTGCTCGATCTCGGAACACCGCCCGCCGGGACCGACCTCAACAGCCTCGCCCGTCTCTGGCTCAATCGCGGCCTCGCCGGCTTTCGTATCGCCGACCCCGCGCAAGCCGACCAACTCCGCAAGATCGCCGGCACCTACATCGGCCAGCGCATCGTCATTGGCGATCTCGACCCAGGCGGCCGCCAGGACCTGCAATTAGTTCTCGACCCGAGGCTGACTAAGATCGACCAACTCACGGCCGCAACTCTTCGTCCCGCCATCGAAGCCATCCAGACCGACAAGAATCCGCTACTTATCGCCACCGATGGTCCCGACATCGCCCGCAGTGTCACCCGCTTCAGCGAAGGCCAGCAAGGCCAGCACAACTTTGAAATCGCAAAGGTCCTCGCCACCGCCCTGCTTACCAATCGCGCCTCATCGCTGATCTACTACGGTCAGGAGATCGGCCTCCCCTCTTCCACTCCTATGCAGTGGGGCACTCCGATCGTGCCCGTCCCCGCCGGAGCCAGAAAGCCGCTCCACCCCGCGCCTGCCAACGATCCCATCAGCGTAGCGGCTCAGGATGCCGATCACGCCTCGCTGCTCAACTGGTACCGCCAGCTCAGCGCGCTCCACCACAGCCACCAGACGCTCAGTTCAGCTCCCAGCATCATGCTCAACCACGACGACCAGAACGTCCTCGCCTGGGTGCGCAAGCCGGAGGCGGCATCGTTGAAAAATCCTCCTATCGTAGTCATCTGCAATCTGTCGGCGCAACCCGTTCGGCTTTCGCTCAAGGACGACATGCAGAAGCTTCATCTGAAGGGGAACTTCCTGCGCACCGTCATCCGCTCCGACAATGGAATGGGCCCAATGACGCTCGATTCCATGACCATCGCCCCCTTCGCCGTCTACATCGGAGAGCTTCGGTATTAAGCCATCGCCACCTCGGATGTATCGACATATAGATTCTCCGTAAATGATTGGTAAATATAAAAACTGTCATCCTGAGCGAAGTATCTCGCAGCTTTATCGCGAGATACGCAGTCGAAGGACCTGCGGTTGGCTCGCAGCACGAACCTCATTCATGTTTCTTTACTGCACGGTCATGGTTCACTTCGCCTGATTTATATGTCGATACCACCTCGGACCAACCTCAAATGCACGTCATCTCGACCGCAGGCGGCGCTCTTGCCGCCGCAGTGGAGAGACCCCTGTATTTAGGAGCCTCTGATTAAGTCAGGCTCTGTTAAGGGCACGGCTTCAGCCGTGCCGCAAGTGACTTAGCCGCTGAGGGAATCTTCGGAGACTTAATCAGACCTTCCTTAGATCAGTTTCCGCGAAGGTATCGAGTCGAACCGTCAAGTGCCAAGAGACAAGGGCCAACGGCCCTCTGCCATACCAGCATGGGGTGAAGCCCCATGTTCCTGGGCCATAGATGGAGCAAGGGCTGAAGAGGTTGCTGAAAATTCCAGTTTTGTTAAGGGCACGGCTTCAGCCGTGCCGTAACGCTTTGCTTGCAGTGCGGCTTTAGCCGCTGAGGGCTCTTTGCGCACCGCAACGGAGTTCTTCAGCAGCCTTTGAAGCCCGCCCTATTCATCATTGAGGAAACCGCTCTCGTCGTTGCCTGTTTTACCCCGATGCTCTTTTGCAAATCCCTAGAACACTTGCCTCGCTACATTTGACCGTTCCGAAACGCCGAATTCGCCCAGATGCGAAAATAGAAGGTAGATGCTTCAACTTTCCGCTGCCGGCAAACGTTTCGGCCCCAAACTCCTCTTTGAAGACGCAAACTGGCTGATAACGCCGGACGAACGCACCGGCCTGGTCGGCGGCAACGGGACCGGCAAATCCACCCTGCTCAAGATTCTGGCTGGCGTGGAATCCCTTGATTACGGTGCGCTTACCCGTGTCAAAGGCATGACCCTCGGCTATCTCCCGCAGGACGGCCTTGCGCTACGTGGCAAAACTGTCTTTGCCGAGTGTCTCTCCGTCTTCGAACATCTCCACGCCCTCGAAGCCGAATCGATTGCCCTCACCACCACGCTCTCCGAAGCCGATCCAAAGTCCCGCGAATACGCCGCCGCTGCCGAGCGCTACTCCGACATCGCAGACCAGTTGCACGTCCACGACATCTACACGCTCGACTCGCAGGTGGGCGCCGTCCTCGGCGGCCTCGGCTTCACCAAGGAAGATTGGGAACGCAGGACGGAAGAGTTCTCCGGCGGCTGGCAGATGCGCATTGCGCTGGCCAAGCTGCTGTTGCAGAAGCCCTCGCTCCTCCTGCTCGACGAGCCCACGAACCATCTCGACCTCGAATCGCGCAACTGGCTCGAAAACTATCTCCACGACTATCCCAACGCTTTCATCCTCATCTCGCACGATCGTTACTTCCTCGATGTCACCGTCAACAAGACGGTCGAGATCTGGAACAAGCGCATGCAGACCTACCACGGCAACTACGAGAAGTACCTCACCCAGAAGGAAGAACGCCGCACCCAGTTGATGTCCGCGTATAAAAACCAGCGCGACCGTATCGAAGCGCTGGAAGCGTTCATCAACCGGTTTCGCGCCCAGGCGACCAAGGCGAAGCAGGTGCAGTCGCGCATCAAGGAGCTCGAAAAGATCGAGCGGATCGAGGTTCCCGAAGAGGAAGCGACCATTCACTTCTCGATTCCGCAACCACCTGCGTCAGGGCGGACGGTGATCGAAGTCTCTCATCTGAGCAAGAATTACGAGCCGAAGCACGTCCTTGAAGACGTCAGCTTCACGATTGACCGCGGCGACCGCATTGCGCTGGTGGGCGCGAATGGAGCGGGTAAGTCAACGCTGATCCGGATGCTGGCCGGGCTGGAGCCGCCGACCAGCGGCGAGATCAAGCTGGGACACAACGTGCTGGCCGATTATTTTGCCCAGGACCAGTACAAGGTTCTGGATGGAACGGCGAAGATGCTGGACGATATTTCAGCCATTGCGCCGAAGGTCTCGCAGGTGGAGCTGCGCAGTCTGCTGGGCTGCTTCATGTTCTCGGGCGATGATGTCTTCAAGCCGCTGGGGGTGCTCTCGGGCGGAGAGCGCAACCGCTACGCGATGGCGAAGATGCTGGTTTCGCCCGCGAATATGCTGCTGCTCGACGAGCCGACGAACCACCTCGATCTGCGGGCGAAGGACGTTCTGCTGGACGCCATTCGCAACTTTACCGGGACGGTTCTTTTCGTGTCGCATGACCGCTACTTCATCGACGGTCTGGCGACGCGGGTTTTTGAGGTAGAGGACAAGCGGGTCCATATTTATCCCGGCGGATACGAAGATTATCTGTGGCGGAAGCAGGGTGGTCCCGCGAAGGTGATTGCTTCGATCACTCATGAGCCCGAGCCGGTGCCCGTGATCGAGGTCCCCGCGAAGGTCGATACGCAATCGGCAGCAGTGAAGCGGCTGAATCCGATCAAGCTGCGGCAGCTGGAAGACAGGCTGCGGCTGGCAGAGGAAGAAATTCCCCGGCTGGAGACAGCCATCGCCGCAGCCGAAGAGAAGATGGGCGTGTTTACTTCGGCAGAAGAATCACAGCGCACGGCAGCCGAACTGGAGCAGCTTCGCGGAAAGCGGGCCAAGTTGTTGACGGAGTGGGAAGAACTAGCCCTTATGCTGGAAGAGCAGACGTTGGTCTAGGGAGCCTCTGATTAAGTCAGGCTCTGTTAAGGGCACGGCTTCAGCCGTGCCGTAAGTGACTTGCTCGCAATGCGGCTTTAGCCGCTGAGGGAATCCTCGGAGACTTAATCAGACCTTCCCTGGAGCAGGATCAGAGTCGCTGTACCCGCTTGTCCGCCTTTGTCTTTTTGCATTGTCATCCTTCGCGGAACCGGGGTCCCCGGCGAGCGGTTTTTGCTCGCTGGGGTGGGAGGGCGGAGGACCTGCTTTTGTTCTTGCTCTGCTTGGACACACCAAAACTGATTTTGCTTAGCGGCCTTCGGTGAGCCGGGCGGCGAGCCGCTCGGGCAGGCCAGCCATCAGGATTCGCCCTTGCGAAGCGGTCAGGTCGTAGGGTACGCGGTGGAAGGTAATCTCTTCAGAATCAGTGTTATAGATGGCGAAGGCGGCGCGCCAGTCACAGTCCCGAGGCTGCCCGACCGAGCCGGGATTGATGAGGTGGCGGGTGCCGGGGAGAATGGCCATCGTCCACGAATCGGCGTCGTTGCTGCGCTGAAGCTGGGGACGCAACTCATGCCAGTCATGGCCCTTCTGGGAGAATCCGCCCTGAATGTGGGTGTGCCCAAAAAAAGTGATGGCGGTGGGCATCTGCTGGAGAGGGGCCCAGGCATCGCGCATGTTGACGATGTACTGGTCTTCGTTGAGCGGGGAGCCGTGGGCGCAGGTGACGCTGACTTGTTCGGGCTGTAGGGGGCCTTGGGGCAAGGCTTTGAGCCAGTTCAGGTTATCGGGAGTGAGCTCGTCGTGCGTCCAATGGGCGGCGGCGCGGGCGATGGGGTTGAAACCTAGGGCTGAGGTAAGGCCGCAACAGACGCGGTCGTGATTGCCGCGGACGGTGAGCTGCGATTTAGGCCGAATCAGGTCGATGACCTGATTCGGGCTGGCGCCGTAGCCGACGATGTCCCCGAGATCCCACAACACGTCGAAGTCGGCGGCGTCGAGGACGGCGGCGAGAGCTTCGAGGTTCGCGTGGATGTCGGAGAGAATGAGAGCGCGCATGACTGGAGAGAACCAGTTTCGTAGTTTATAGCATTATCTTTTCGCAGACAGATGCATTTGGTAAATCGCTTATTACAGATAGTTTATATCGATGCCAGAGGCCGATTGCGATCAGTTTGCATGGTGGGTGCAGCGGCGAGCAGACTGCGGGTGTAGGGATGCTGGGGATGGCGGAAGAGAGTCTCGGTAGGGGCTTGCTCGACGATCTCGCCGTGCTGCATCACGGCGACACGGTCGGCTATTTGAGAGACGACGGCGAGATCGTGGGAGATGAAGAGCATGGCGAGATTATGGTTTAGCCGTAAACTATTGAGCAGGTCTAGTATCTGGGCCTGAACGGTGACATCGAGCGCCGTGGTCGGCTCGTCCGCGATAAGCAGGCGGGGGCGATTGATCAGAGCCATGGCGATAAGGATGCGCTGGCGCTGGCCGCCGGAGAACTGGTGGGGGTAGTCGCGGAGGCGGCGTTCGGCATCGGGAAGACCGACCTCCTGCATGGAAGCTAGGAGCTTTTCTTTGATCGAGTTCCGAGAGAGTTCGGGGTGATGGGCCTGGAGGCCTTCGGCGATCTGGGCTCCGATGGACATGGAGGGGTTCAGGGCGGTCATAGGCTCCTGAAAGATCATGGCGATGCTGCTGCCGCGATGGCGGCGCATGGCTTCTTCCGGGAGAGCGAGCAGGTTTTCTCCGGCAAAGGTAATGTTTCCAGTTACTTGTGTGGACGGGGCAAGAAGGCGGAGGATGGCCAGCGAGGTGATGGACTTGCCCGAGCCGGACTCGCCGACCAGGCCCAGCGTCTCTCCGGCATGGATATGAAAGGAGATGCCCTTGACAGCCCGGCGCGGGCCGAAGGCTATGGTGAGATCGTGGATGTCCAATAAGGGCGCGGAGCTTGTCGATTGCATGGGGATCAAAGATGACGTGGTTAAATGATGACACGGCGCGGTTTTTTGGGGTGGTGAATCCGATTTCTAAATCGCTCTCTCGCGCGGTAATTTGTCGATTGTAAGCGGGCTGGGCAGGACTTTGGGTTGGGCGCAAACGTCTAAAGGTGCGAATGGGGCATATGAAGAATCTCTGGTGGGGTGTGGTGTTGGGCAGCGCGGTTCTGACGGGAGCGTCCGCTTGGGGACAGACGCACAAGGTCGCGAAGCCGCAGCAGGTGGTGCGGGCGGTGGGGGTCTATGAGTGGACCGGGGACATGGCCAGGCCGACGGCCAGCCGGTTGATTCCGGTGTCGCTCTTCATCAATGGCAAGCTGGAAGATGCGGGAGTCTATCTGGCGCGGCCGGTGCCGTTCGCTCTGCTGTCAGGGAATGTGTACGAGGCGCAAAAGGCCGGGGTGGGCGATGGTCTGCTCGACCTGGTGTATGCGCGGCGAGTCCAGACGGCGGATGGAGATCGGGGCGCGTGGCTCGGCTATGGCAGCTTTAAGGCGCAGGTTACGGCTGTAGCGAAGAAGGGTCCGGTGTTGCGGGCCTCGAAGACGCTGCCGGTGATTGTGGGCTCGAAAGACGATTCGAGGCCGCACTTTGGTAAGGGCGGAGGCACGGCTGCCGCTCCTGCCGAGGGCTCATCGAAGGATGAGGGTTCTACGACCTCTACGACCTCTACGACTTCGACGACCTCTACGGCGGACGCCAAGCCCGATGGGGGAAGTACGCCTGCGGGTGATCCTGATCGGCCTACGATGGAAAGACGAAGCGCGGATACGGATAGCACCAGTGCGAGTTCGACGCCGCCTGCCTCGGCGACAGCGGCGGCGGGCAACGAACCTGCGGATGATCCTGATCGTCCGACCTTGAAGCGGCGTAGTCCGGAGGACGCGAAGAAGGCGAAGGTGGAGGCGGAGACGCAAGGCAGCGGGGCAGTCGAGGCCTTGAATAACGATCCCAATCGCCCCAATCTGCACTATGGCAAGCCAGCCAGCGCGATGACGGAGGCGGATCTGCCAAAGCTGGTCGGAACACCGGTGGACCTGCACCAGATGGTGGCGGTCTCGGATGCGGCAGATCGCGAGGAGCATGATTTTGCGTGGCCATGGGCTGATGCGGCAGAGCGGGCGGCGGTGCTCGGGAAGATGGAGGCGATGGCGCGGGCGAAGCTGGCAGGGTATGGGGATGCGGCTGTTGTTGCGATGCCTGTTGTTGCGAAGACTATTGCTGCGAAGAAAACTGTAACTCCGGCTGCTGCAAAAAAGGGGAAGATTCGGCATGGGAGTGCGGCTGTTGCTGCCGCGCCTGTGATGGCTTTGCTCGATGAGCAGTTGCATGGATACACCCTGAGCTATGGCGGGTCGGCAACGTATGTGTTTATGGCGCATACGGCGGGGAGCGGGGACGCACTGCGGTATGTGATGTTGGTGGCGCAGGCGGATGATCTGGGGGAGTTGAAGCCGGCATTGCAGAGTGTGACCGATGCGGCTCATCTCGACCGGACGCCGGAGATGAAGTTTGTCGATGTGGTGGATGCGGAGGCGAGCAACCGGGCAAGCCTGTTGTTTGAGTTGCGGGCGGGGAGTTCGCGGCAGTTTGTCCTGTACCGGGTGATCGCCGCGGAGGCACAGTTGATCTTTGCCGGCGGGTCGATGCAGTAACGGCGGCGGTGCACGATTTGGGGCGAGTGCAGATGAGTGGCCGGGGATAGACGTAGAGCATGCGGATTTAAGAACGGGCAACGGCCATAGGGCCATAGAGCGATGCTGAGGATGGGGTGGCTGAGCCTGCCGGTGAGACCTGGGGCCGAAACGGAGGACTCATCTCCGAAGATCCGGACCTTTCAAGCAAACTCAAGACACGTATGAGGGCTCAGCATGGATGCCGGGGCTTTGGCGCGATTTGCTGTGGATAAAAAACGGGCAATCGCAGAAGCAGATTCACGGGGGGAGACATCTAAAAACGTAACGACCAAAGACAACATCTTACGGATCAGGACAAGGATCCGGCTTCGAGAAAAGCGAGGAGAGTGAATGGGGAAGATTGCTTTATTTGGAGCGGCGGGTGCAGCCGGGCAGAGCATTGCCGATGCGCTGCGCACTCAGGGCAAAGAGTATCGGGTCGTGGGTCGCAACAAGGAGCGGCTGGTAAAGGCGTTTGGCGGCGATTCGCAGGCTGAGATAATGACATGGAATCCGGAGGATGCGTTCTCCGTGCGGGCGGCGGCGCGAGGCGTGGATACGCTGATCTATCTGGTGGGGGTTCCGTATGACAACTTCGAACTGCATCCGTTGACTATGCGCCAGACGCTCGATGGAGCGATCGCAGAGGGAGTGAAGCGGGTGGTATTGATTGGGACCGTGTATCCGTATGGGGTGCCGGTGACCAAGAAGGTGGCGGAGGATCATCCGCGAAATCCGCCGACGTTCAAGGGCAGGATGCGCAAGGAGCAGGAGGACATGCTGCTGGCGGCGGATGCGGCAGGGAAGATTAAGGCGACGGTGCTGCGGCTGCCGGATTTCTATGGCCCGGGCGTGGAGGGCAGCTTTCTGCATGGTCTGTTCAAGGCTGCGGTGAATGGGAAGACGGCGGACATGGTGGGGCCGATCGATACGCCGCACGAGTTTGTGTTTGTGCCGGACGTGGGGCCGGTGACGCTGGCGCTGGCGGAAAAGCCGGAGGCATACGGGCGATGGTGGAATTTTGCCGGGCCGGGCGTGATTACGCAGCGGCAGATCGCGGATGAAGCGTTTGCGTTGGTGGGGCGGAAGCCGAAGATAAGGGTGGTGGGCAAGCTGGGGCTGCGCATGATTGGGTTGGTTCAGCCCTTTATGCGGGAGTTGGTGGAGATGCACTATCTACAGACGACGCCGGTGTTGATGGACGACAGCGCGCTGGTGAATCTGCTGGGTGAGGTGCGGAAGACTCCTTACGCAGAAGGGGTGCGGTTGACCCTGGAGAGCTATCGGGCTCCGAATGGGAGGGCGTAGCTGAGGGTAGATCCCATGTCCTGATTCCAGAGCGGTTTCCTTGATGATGGATAGGGCGGGCTTTCAGCCTTTGCTGCATCCATGGCCAGGGAACATGGGGCTCTCCTCCCCAGCGGGCAAAGAGCGCCCGCCGGGGACCCCGGTTCACCCCATGCTGGTATGGCAGCGGGCCGTTGGCCCTTATCTCCTGTCCCTTCTTGTCTCTTGGCACTTGACGGTTCGACTCTATCCGTTCGTGGAAGCTTCTCTAATCCGTCGGTGAGGCTTAGGCGCTATTGGCCGAGTTTGGCGTGGGGCCAGTCGTTGGTCCAGTCGATGGTGGAGAGTTGCATCGACGGCTTGCCGGTCTTGATGTCGTAGGCATGGAAGACGATCAGGTCGTCGCCTTTGGGATTCATCAGGATGCTTTCGCCGCCGGGTCCGAGCCAGCGGGTGTTGGCAGTGAGCAATTCAGTGCCGCTGCCTTCGGTCAGCGGCTTGCCGGTCTCGTCCAGATAGGGGCCGGTGACGGACTGCGCACGGCCCACCATGGTTTTATAGGTGCTCTTGGTGCCACGGCAGCAGAGATCCCACGAGATAAAGAGATAGAAGTAGCCGTTGTGGCGGACGATGAAGGGGGCCTCGACCGCCTGCCAGTTGGCCGGCAGGCCCGGCGGCGCGGGCTCGGGGTTCGCCGGTTTGGCGCGGCGGGCGAGCGAATAGAGCTTGGTGTCCGTGGTGGAGAGCGTGCCGGTCTTGTCGTCGAGGCGGCGCATCTTGATGCCGTCCCAGAAGCTGCCGTAGGAGAGCCAGTCGTGACCGTTCTCGTCGCGGACGAAGTTGGGGTCGATGGCGTTGAAGTTGTCACTGGTCTTGGATTCGAGAACGAGGCCCTGATCGACCCAGCGATAGTTCGGGCTGCCGAAGTCGAGCGTCTTGTTGGTGGCCAGCGCGATGCCCGAGGTGTTCTTGCCGAAGAGTGAGTAGGCGTAGTAGAGGCGGTATTCGCCGTTGACGAAGGAGACGTCAGGCGCCCATAGCTCCTTGGTGCCGGGGCTGCGCTTCTGAATCCATTCGGGAATGGCGTTGAAGACCTGTCCGCATGCCTTCCACTGGTGCAGGTCGGTGGAGCAGCGCACCTCGAACTGGCCTCCGCCGGGAGCCTTGCCGGTGGCGAAGACGTACCAGGTGTTGCCCTCCTTGGCGATCGAAGGATCGTGGGTGCCGGGGGCGTCTCCGGTGAGCGTGAGGGCTTTCTGCGCGGGGGCGGTGAGGGAGACTGCAAACAGCAATCCTGCTGCAATCAGGTGTGGCCATTGGGACACAGTTTTCGCTGCCATCTTCGGTTCTCCTTCTTTCAGTTGGTGCTGATCTCTTTCGGAGTATGGCTCTGGTGCGCGACCTCTTGTAACCGGAGAAACGTCTCTTTCATGGTGACAGACTGGAGATCGCCGGCGCCGAAGTTGAAGTAGTGGGCGCGGTAGTGGCGATAGAGCTGGTCGTAGGTGGCTGCGGCGGCAGGGTCGGGGTTGTAGGTCTTGTACCTGAGGCAGAGCTTGTCCTGCGCCTCTTCTACAGTTTTGAAGATTCCCGCTGCGAGCATGGCGAAGATGCCTGAACCGAGGCTGGTGGGGATGCCGTCGGGAACGACGACGGGCTTGTTGAGGACGTTGGCATAGACCTGGTTGAGGGTCGCGTTATGCTGCGGGATGCCGCCGGCGTTGACGACGCGCTCGACCGGGACGCCGTATTCGGCCATGCGCTCGAGGATGATGCGGGTGTGGAAGGCGGTGCCCTCGATGGCGGCGAAGAGCTCGTCCTGCGCGGTGGTAAGCAGGTTCCAGCCGATGGTGATGCCCGCGAGATCGGCGTCGACCAGAACGGTGCGGTCGCCGTTGTCCCAGGTGAGGCGGAGCAGGCCGGTCTGACCGGGGCGATTGTTATCGATGCCCTCGGCCAGCGATTTGACCGTGGTTCCCGCGCGGCGGGCGATGGCGTCGAAGATGTCGCCGGTGGCGGAGAGGCCCGCTTCCACTCCTGCGTAGGCGGGATGGACGCTGCCGGGAACGACGCCGCAGACGCCGGGGATGAGGCGGATCTCGGGCTGCATCGCGATGATGCATGTAGAAGTGCCGATGACGTTGACGACGTCGCCGGTGCGGCATCCCGCGCCGATGGCGTCCCAGTGCGCGTCGAAGGCACCGACCGGGATGGGGATGCCGGGACGCAGGCCGAGCTGGGCGGCCCAGTGAGTGGAGAGGTGTCCGGCGAGATTGTCGGAGGTGAGGTAATCGCCCGAGAGCTTGTCGACGACGCCGTCGAGCAGGGGATCGATCTTCGAGAGGAAGGCCTGCGGGGGGAAGCCGCCCCACTTGGGATTCCAGAGCCACTTGTGGCCCATGGCGCAGACGCTGCGCTTGGCCTGGCGCGGGTCGGTGATGCCCGAGAGGGTGGCGGCGACCATGTCGCAGTGCTCAAAGGCGCTGGCGAAGTTGGCGCGCTTATCGGGATTATTGCGGAGCCAGTGGAGGAGCTTGGCGAAGCCCCACTCGTGCGAATAGACGCCGCCGCACCACTCGATGGCCTCGATGCCGTCGCGGTGGCAGGCTTCGGTAATCTCCTGCGCTTCGCGCTTGGCGCGGTGATCGCACCAGAGGTAGTACTCGTCGAGCGGTTGGAGATTCTTGTCGACGGGGATGACGCTGGAGCCGGTGGTGTCGAGGGCTATGGACTGGACGGCGTCGCCGGGGACGTCGCACTTGGCCAGTACGTCATGCATCGCCTTGACCAGGCCGCGCATGTGGTCGTCGTGGGACTGGGTGGCGTAGTCGGGGTCTTCACGCTTGCGGTGCAGCGGGTACTCCGCCATTGCGGTTCCGAGCGGGCCGCGCTCGCTATCGAGAAGCGTGACGCGCACGCTGAGGGTGCCGAAATCTACTCCTGCAACAATTGCCATGTTTTATTGGTCCTGTTTTCCACAAATTTCAGATTGATTTTAAAGAGGGCGGTGAAGGAATCAGCTTCTATAAAAGCGTACCTCAGCGGCTAAAGCCGCGTTACCAGAGAAGTATGGATGGCACGGCTGAAGCCGTGCCCTTAAGCAAAACTATCGTTCAGCAAAACTATGGCGGCATTCACACAACTGAGCCCTTAACAAAAACCGTGCTTTGAATGCGCCGGGCGGAGTAGTTAGGAAAACGTTTACCTATTCGATAGAAACATATCTTCACGAGTATGGGGATGTCAATATGCGTTTGAAAACCCCATGTCCGAGAATTTGGGCATGGGGCATCCGGAGCATGGCGAGCTTAGGCGAGGTGGATGGTGATGCTGGAGACGGAGGCCGGGGGGAGTGAGACAACTAATCTGTCTCCCTGTATTTCTACTGTCTGCTTCTTCAGGTGGACGGCGTTGGGCTGGGCGAAGGTGTTGTGGGCGTGCATGTCCTCGTTGGTGAGGACGGATGCTTCCGCTGAGACGATCTTCGCGGAGCCGCGCAGCGCGATCTCGGTGAGCTTCGGCTGTTTGAGATCGGGGTTGGTGGCGGTGAGAGTAACGGTTTTGCCGTTCATTGAGGCTGAGCCGAGCAGACCGGCGAGGGATGCCGGCTTGCCGTTGCGCTGGTAGTGGACCTGCGGTGACGAGAAGTTCGTGCGCAGTGATTGTGCTCCCTGATGCGCGGCGTACATGTCGAAGACGTGGAAGACGGGTGTGGTGATGAACTTGTCCTCGTGCGAGAAGAAGAGGGCGTTGAGGCAGTTGACCAGTTGCGCGCTGGCGGCCATGCCGACCTTCTCCGCATGGCGGTTGAAGATGTCGAGCGTCATGGCGGTGAGCAGGGCGTCGCGCAACGTTACCTGTTGCCCGAGCAGGTGTGTGGGATCGAGCTGGGTACCGGGTTTGTACCACGCGCCGTACTCGTCGACGACCAGCTTGATCTGGCGGCGGGGGTCGAACTGGCCGAGCATGCCCCATTGCGCCTGCACGATCTCTTCCATGACCAGACCCTGGAGAAAGAGCTCGTACCAACCGGTCTCGTCGAAGTCGACGGCGTCGCGTTTGCCCGCGACCCAGTTGGTGCTTTCGCCCTGGCTCAGGTTCCAGGTGTAGTAGTGGACGCTCCATCCGCGCAGCTCGCGAGGCATGTAGTTTCTGCGGCGAAGCGCCTCGAAGAAACCGTAGGACCAGTCGAGATTATTGTCGTTGGGGCCAGAGCCGACGAACGAAAGGGGAACGCCGTAGCTGGGTACCCAGGTGGTGAAGCGCCGGAACTCCTCGGCGTATTCGCCGGGCTCGAAGTTGCCGCCGCAGCCCCAGCTCTCGTTGCCGACGCCCCAGTACTTGACGTTATAGGGATCCGCCGATCCATTGGCGGTGCGCTGTTTGGCGAGCGTGGTCGAGCCGGTGGGAGAGTTGCAGTACTCGACCCATCGGGAGAACTCGATTGCCGGAAGGCTGCGTAGATTGCTGGCGAGGTAGGGCTCGGCGCCCGAGAGATGGCAGAAGCGGATGAACTCGTCGGTGCCGAAGGCGTTGTCTTCGTAGAGTTGCACACCCTTGCCGTGGAGGCGCGCAGCATCGGGATCGTCGACCCAGAAGTTGGTGCGGGTGGGGCGGTCCTTGCGCGGGCCGACGCCGTCGCGCCAGTCGTAGCTGTCGGCGAAGCAGCCGCCGGGCCAGCGGACGACCGGGACGTGGATCTGCTTCATGCGATCGACGATCTCTTTGCGGATGCCGTGGACGTTGGCGATGCTCGATCTTTCGCCGACCCAGATGCCATCGTAGATGACGCCGCCGAGGTGCTCGGTGAACTGGCCGTAGATCTCGGGTGCGATCGTGCCGACGCTTTCGTCGAGCAGAATCTCGACGTGCGCGTCTGCGGTTGCGCTCCATGCGCGGCGGGAGCCGAAGGCGAATGCCGCCCCGGCGAATGAGGATGCCTGCAGGAATTTTCTACGGTCCATACGATTCACGGGGGTCTCCCTTTGCTATTCAAGGATGGGGCTTCAAAAAAATCCGATGACCTACGGTACACCAGGGAATACGTTTTATGGAAAGCAGTTCGGGCTTGTCTGCGAATTGCAATCGGCCGAAAGAATAGACGATGCAAAATGACAAGGGCAAAGGCGAAATACAGGGATCTCTCCACTGCGGCGGCAAAAGCGCCACCTCCGGTCGAGATGACGTACCCTTTTGCTCCTCGGCCCATTCCTAACTACGTCTTGCTGCTCACCCTATTCCCGACTACGTCATCTCGACCGAAGCGAAGCGCAGTGGAGAGATCCCTGTATTTCGCCTTGCCTGATTTTTGCCAAAGCGCAGTAAGGCGGAGTGATGTTGCATCCGCAAAGTGACAGGCCGCCGTGGGTCACGGCGGCCTGCGATTCATCTGGTTAAGTTGTAGCGCAACTGGAAGAGCCAGTGCTTATTCTGCGGTGGAGAGAGCTTCCTGACTCTTGACGATGGGCGAACGCAGACCCGCTTTGGCCAGCACGATATAGACGACGAAGCCGACGACCAGGGAATAGAGGCCTGAAGGATTATCGGCGTGAACCCAGGCAGCCGGGAGTCCGGGGATGTGCTCCGGGATGCCGACCATGAAGCCGAGCACCCATGCGATGCAGCCAGCCCAGTTGATGCCCGCTCTTGGCCCGGACCATCGTCTGCCCGCAAGCAGGTAGTCGGCGATCATCGCGCCGCAGATGGGACCAAACGATGCGCCCACGATGCTGAAGAAACCGACCAGATTGCTGGCGACTCCGGTGACGGCGAGGATGACGCTGAGGGTGAGGGCAGCAAGCGTGGAGACGGTGCGAGGAATCTTCGGCAACATGGTGCTGAAGCTGTTCGACGCGATGAACGACGAGAAGCAACTGGGCACAAGAGAGGCTGCGGCGAAGAGGAAGAACATGACCGGAGCCAGAGCGCCGACGCTGGCGATCGCCGCGGTGTAGTCGTAGTTTTGGCCGCCGTTGCCCAGATAACCGGCCACGGCAAGGATCGGGAGGCCGCCGGCAATTAATACGCCGACGATGATACCGAAGAGACCGCCGAGAACGACGTCCTTTTTGTTGGCATTGTTCATGCCGAAGTCCGCGCCTGCGGCTCCCGCGGTGGCGAAGTAGCCGATGACGACGGCGAGGACGTTGAGGAAGCCGGTGGTCTGATCGGGGTGAGGGGCCTGATAGTGAGAGATGCCGCCTCGGTTCGCCCAGAAGACGATCACGATCATGATAAGGGGAACCCAGTTGAGGAACTTCGCGACCCGGGCGACGTGATGGATGCCCTTGATGGCGACCCAGCCGAGGCTGTAGATCCAGACGACCGCGATGACGCTGAACAGGGTTCGTGAGGTTTGGCCGAGGCCCTTCATGATGAAGTCGGTTGCCACCGCGCCGATGACGGCTGCCCAGCCCACCTGCAGGAAGCCCATCAGCAGACCGGGGATGACATAGCCGCCGGTGGTTCCGAAGGTCGAGGTGCCGACCACATAGAGAGGCTGCCCGGTCTTCATGCCCAGCATCGCGGGCACGTAGTAATAGAGCGCGAAGCAAAGGATGCCCGCGACCAGCAGCGCCCAGAGGCAGGTGCTGACGCTGGCGAAGCTGAGGGTCGGCTCCGCGAGCTTCAGGTAGAAGCCAACCCAAAGAAAGATTCCGGCGTAGGTCGGGAAGGTGCTCTTATACCAGGGAACCCGGTTGCCAAGCGGAACCGGAACAGAACGATCTACATACTCAGGGACACTGCGCTGCATAGGACTCCTTGTACTCGGTTTCACATCGTAGCTGGTTCAGCGACGAGAAGCGAGTGCCTATTTTCTGCTGGGCGATTTTACCGGCTATTTTGAATAGCTGAGTAGCCCGAGTACTCCAAGAGAAAAGCAGGTCCTCCGCCAGCCCACCCCAACGAGCAAAAAGCGCTCGCCGGGGACCCCGGCGTGGCGAAGGATGACAATATGGTGAGGTTTAGCTTTCCTTAGACGGTGTTGTAGCCGATGGCCGAGAACTCCACGCACAGGCTTTCGATCTGAGGCCATACCTGCTGATGAATATCGGTCGCTACCCACTGCTGCTGCAACGACTGATCGTCGAAACATAAGCTGAGCCTATAGTCGTGTGCTCCGTCCTCGGCGGGACGGAGCAGATGCGCTGCCTGGAATCCCGGCTGGCGGGAGATCGCAGGCAGAAAGACTTCAAGGTACGTTTTTTCCAGGGCTTGCTGCAGCCCCGGCTTGACCTTCAATTCAACATGCAAAACAAACATATTCACCTCACCACTTGAGTTGGAAGACGTCGAGGGCAGTGCCGCCCATGACCTGGTCGTAGACCTCCGGCGCCAGATCGAGCGAACGGTATTTTGCAACCTCGACGGGCACATTGCTGGGCAGGTCGGCGCCCATCATGACACGTTCGGGGCCGATGGTCGAGATCATCCAGCGAATATCTTCGCCGATGCACCAGGAGGTTTCGAGATAGAGATTGCCGCAAACGGAGGCGGCCACCTGGGCCTCGGCGGTAAAGACCGCCATCCCGGCGTGAGCGAGGATGATCTTCAGTCCGGGATACTTCCGCGCTGCGGGGATGCAGAGGGCAGGCAAGGCAAATGGAACGCCGGCGCCGGTGTGGACCATCGCGGGAATGCCAAGATCGTGGGCGGTGGAAAAGACGAAGTCGCCATCGTCGGAGAGCGGGTTTACGCCGTGGCCGATGGTGTGCAGCTTGATGCCGACGAAGTTCAGTTCCTTGATGCAGCGCTCGGCTTCGCGGCGATAGGCGTCGTGATCGCCGTGCGGGCTGAGGCTGGCCAGGCCGAAGAAACGGCCGGGGTACTTCGCGCACAATTCGGCAATGGCGTCGTGCGTCTTTGCCGCCTCTTTGGCTCCGGGATAGGGCTGTACGATGGTGGCGTCGACGCCGCTCTCGTCCATCCGGCGCATCATATCTTCTTCCGTGCTCATCAACCCGAAGACACAACATTCTCCCAGGTGGGCGTGGGTGTCGATTACTTTTGCTTTTGCCATGAACTACCTCCGCAGGATGCTTCCGTTATATTGCAGCTTCCGTTATTGATTGAATCAAGATAACCTCCCTGGGGCGAGAGCCGCCAGAGAGGCCGTTGCCGGGGGGGTTAAGGACGCTTGGGAATCCCGCCTAATTCTGTATCGAGCGCATTCTTCTGGGCAGAGATGCCGACGATCATGAGTTCGAGATCGGCCTTTCCGTTGTTGGTGAACGAGTGCGCTTCATTGAACCGGATGGGTATGCCGTCGCCCTTGTGAATCTCGGCGGTCTCGCCGTTAACCTGGACCTGTCCGTCGCCGTTGAGCACGTAGTAGATCTCTTCGACGCCCTTGTGCCGATGCAGCCCTTCCGATGCTCCGGGGGGAATCAGAAGATGGTCCACGTAAGCCCAGTTGGTGAGAAAGACATCGGCGTCGAGAGCACGCCGGTATTTCACGGTTCCGGTGCCGCCGCGATAGTTCTCGATGGGGGCCAGCGTCGAGCGATCGAGCTGCATGGTCATGAAGACCGGGATGGGATCTTTGGCTACGCCGATGCGGGGATCGTTCAGGTTGAAGGCATCGTAGTGACCCTTGACCGCGCCGACATTAATGTTCATGAACTCGACCGGCTTATCCGACGGGTTGTAGATGGCATGCGAGTGCCCCATGCGGACCGGCGCGCCTACGGTTCCCTTGAGCACCGAGGTGCGGCCGTCGATGGTGAACTCGGCTTGGCCGTCGAAGACGATAAACATCTCTTCGGTGTTGTTGTGGAAGTGGTGGCCGACGCCTCCGCCGGGCATGATCTGGCAGCGGTGCATGAAGTTGAGATTGACGTCCATCGCGGTGGGTGGAACCAGAAGCTCGCAGGCCATGTCTCCGGCGCTGTTGTGGGAGCGGCTGCGGGTGTACTTGCTGGGGTCGGTGTGCCCGATGCGCTGCGCCAGGGTCACCGGCGCCGCCGTCTCGGAGACGAAGAGCTTGCTATCGCGTTGCTTGTCCGCAGAGGTATAGGGCCGCTGCGCCAGCAGAGGACTGACAACGAGGACGGAAGAGATGGAGAAGAGGCCGAGCAGCAGGCTGGTACGTTGCATCATCATGATTCCCTCAAAATGGATGTCAGGCCCTCCGCGGGTGGGCCATGTTGGATTCAGGTGGTGACCAGCGCGGAAACTGGCCGATTGGGGGCTTTCGGTCGAGATCGAGACTGTCTTCTCATTTGCCGCCCAAGAGTATAGTTCGAATTCGACACCGTCAAGGGTAAATTGAATTATTTTGTAAAAATTGAAACTTGATTTCGGTATTACGCATTGTTAGTGAGTTCAGGTATTGTTTCTAGGAAGAAGTTAGAGCGCGTCTCGAACGGCGCATGGAGGAAAGACGACAAAAATGACAGCGAACCCCACGGGCAATCACGCAGATATGTTTCGACTGGATGGCCAGGTCGCCATCGTTACCGGGGGGACGACCGGGATTGGCGAGGCGGTCGCTCGCCGTCTGGCAAGGGCGGGCGCGACACCGGTTATCGTCGATCTGGATCTGGCAGGCGGAGAGACGGTGGCGGCCTCGATTGGCGGCGGCTCGTTTGCGCTCGAGGCCGATGTGTCAGACGCGAATTCGGTGGCGCGCGTGGTGAACGCGGTGATGGAGAGGGCGGGACGGATCGATATTCTGGTGAATAACGCGGGAATTGCCGGTCCACCGGCTCCGGTTTGGGAGCAGACTGACGAGAACTGGCAAAGAAATATTGCTGTCAATCTAACCGGCGTCTTCAATTTTTGCCGTGCGGTGGTGCCGCATATGCGCAGCCGGGGCTATGGCCGCATCGTCAATCTGGCCTCGATTGCAGGGAAAGAAGGCAATCCCAGCATGTCACCGTATTCGGCGACCAAGGGAGCGGTGATTGCTTTCACAAAATCTCTGGGCAAGGAACTGGCGACGGAGGGAATCTGCGTGAATGCCGTGGCTCCGTCAGTGATCAAGACACGGATTCTCGATCAGTTGACCCCGGTCGAGGTGGGCTACATGACGGATCGAATTCCGATGAAGCGGACGGGAACGACGGAGGAGGTCGCCGCAGTGGTGCACTTTCTGGCGAGCCCGGACTGCTCTTTCGTAACGGCCCAGTGCTACGACGTAAGCGGCGGGCGGGCTACGTACTGAGAAAATCCCAGAGATTTAGGCGTTTGTGAGGTCGAGCGCAAGTTGTTCCGCCGTGGCACGGGCGGCGGCGATAATCTCTTTCTCGTGCTCGGCGTCGCCGACCCGCGTCTTGGGGATCGATGAGCTGATTGCAGCGGAGACCTGTCCATTTGCCCCAAAGATCGGCACGCTGAAGCAGATGCCGTCGTAGGCGCACTCTTCACGATCGACGGCGAACTCCTGCTGGCGCACGATATCGAACTCCCGGTTCAAGTCCTTCTGGTCGGTGATGGTGTGCTTGGTGAAGAGGTAGATGCCAAAGCTCCGCAGCAGCTTCTCCCGCTGTTCGAGCGACTGAAACGCGGTGATCACCTTGCCGAGCGAACTGGCGTTGGGGGGGAGGATATGGCCGACCACGTTGCTCATGCGGATGACGTGGGAGCTCTCGACCACCGCGATGACCTCCACGCGGTTATCGAATAATGCCGCCAGGCTGACGGTCTCGCCAAGCTCGCGGCTCAAGGCCTGAAGATGGGGCATGCCGACGCGGAGCAGCTTGCCCAGCCATTGCGTGGGGGTGACGGCGTGAATTCCCGAGGCGAGCTTGTATTGGCCTCGACCATCAACGGTCACGCAGCCGAGGGTTTCGAGCGTGCGCAGCAGCCGGAAGGCCGATGTTTTGGAGAGCTGCGCCCGCTGGGCGATCTCATTCATGGTCAACGGAGTCAACTCGGACTGGAGGAACTCTAAGACCTCCAATGCTTTACCCACCGCACGCGAGAAATATTGATCGCGTACCTCGCCTTTTTTGACGACTCCATTTTTTGCAATGCGAGGTGTCTTCGGTTCCCGGGGGAGAGTCTCTTTGGCGGCCTCGGCTTTTACGAGGCGAGCGGTCTTGGTTTTCAACATAGAAGCACGGAACCTTCATGACAGCGGGGCTGATCGGCGTTGGGTTAATAATAGCGGACCGGATGTGTGTTGCCCTAGCGATAGCGGAACCCAGTTGTATCGGATCAACAATATCGGAACAAGTTGAATCAATCTATTGAAAATTTCATTATTTTGAAACTTAGTTCAAAAAATGTTGCTTTTTGCTTGTTTGAGGTGATATAGCTTCTTCCACCGATTTTATGGAGGTGGTTCAGTGGCTGAGAAAAGAATGATTCGGGCAATTCGCTGGTCAAAGGGTCTTTGTCTCGTAGCGGCACTCTTGTTCGTTTGTTCCCGGTGTCCTGCGCAGGTTGCATCCGCGGAGTTGAGCGGCACCGTTATGGACGCCTCTGGCGCGGTTGTTCCCAACGCGAAGGTGACGGCTAATCAAACTGCGACCAACGCCGCTCACGGTACTGTGAGCGGAAAGAGCGGAGAATATGTGATTCCCGCACTTGCCCCGGGGGCCTATACGGTCACCGTGGATGCGCCCGGTTTTCGCAAACTGGTGCACAGCGGCGTAAGCCTTCAGATCAGTCAGCAGGCAACGCTCGATCTGACGCTCGAGATTGGGCAGGCGTCGGAGACGGTCGAAGTGACCGGCGCTCCACCGCTGCTGCAGGCGCAGTCTTCGTCGCTGGGCACGGTGGTCAATGAGAAACTGGTGAACCAGTTGCCGCTGAACGGCCGCAACTTCGTCCAACTGGCGACCCTCAGCCCCGGAGTCAACGGGGTGGGATTTTCCGCCTCGGGAACCATCATGGGCGGTTCACGACCCGATGACCGCCGGCCGGCCTCGAACATCTTCTCGAACGGCAACCGCGAAGGCGACAATAACTTCCTGTATGACGGCATCGATAACAACGAGCGGCTCACGCTGTCGATTGTGCTTCGTCCCGCGGTCGAGGCGGTGCAGGAGTTCAAGATCCAGACGAACCTTTACAGCGCCGATGTGGGCCGCAACTCAGGGGCGGTTGTGGATGTGATCACGAAATCGGGCACGAATGTATTCCACGGCAGCCTGTTCGAGATTATTCGGAACTCGGCTGTGGACGCGCGCTCCTATTTCAACAAAAGGGGCTCGGCTTTTCCTTCGTTCCGTCTGAACCAGTTTGGCGGATCGCTGGGCGGGCCGGTGTTCATACCCAAGCTCTATAACGGCAGAAACCGGACCTTCTTCTTTATGGACTACGAAGGCTTTCGCAGCAGCACGCAGGCATTTGTCCTGGGCAACGTGCCAACGGTGCGAGAGCGCACCGGCGACTTCACCGAGACGGCTCCGATCTACGACCCGCTGACCACGCGCGCGAATCCAGGAGGAGCGGGATTGATCCGTGACCAGTTTGCCGGAAACCAGATTCCGGTTGGGCGTCGCGATCCGATTTCGATGAAGATGATCAACGCGTACCCGCTGCCGACGGCGCCGGGCCGCTTCAACAACTACTCCTCGAACCGGGTACAGACGCAGAGCTGGAACCAGGGCGATATCAGGATCGATCATCAGATTACGCCGAAAGATATGTTCTTCGCGCGCTACTCGATTCAAAACACGCAGACGACTTCACCCAATACTTACCCGGCGACGACGATCGCCGGACTGGATAAGCCGGTGAACCTGAGCGACGAGGCGTCGTTCGCCGGGACTTCGTACCAGCCTGCCAAGCACATCGTGGCGAGCTATACCAGGATCATCTCTCCGACGGTCGTGAACGACTTCCGCGTGGGATTCAACCGCTACAAGATGGACTATGCTCCCTCTGACTATGCACCCGGCGCGCAACTCGGCAACAAGCTGGGCGTCCCCAATTCCAACGTGACTCCGCGTGAGCAGAATCTTCCCATCTTTTCGCCGAGCGGATATCTCGGCATCGGGCAGACGCGCTCGCTGCCTATCTATCGCCGCGAAAACACGTTTGAGGAACTGGACAATCTGACCTGGACGAGAGGGACGCACACGCTGAAGATGGGGATCGATTTCCGTCGCCGGCAACTGACGATCTATCAAACCAACCTGGGCAATGGGCGCTTCAATTTCTCTCCCGCCCTGACCGATTCACGAAACCCTTCCGGTGTGGGTGGCGACAGCATGGCGAGCTTTATGCTTGGCTACGCCACTCTGGCTGGGCATGACTATAACTTTGCCTTTCCCGGAATACGGCTCAACGAGCTTGGGACCTATCTTGCGGACGACTGGAGAATCACCAAGAAGCTGACCATCAACTATGGCATACGCTGGGATTACTTCAGCCCTCCGAGCGAATCCCAGAACCGCTGGTCGAACTTCAACATCAAGACGGGCAAGATGGATATTTCGGGCCGGAACGGGGTCGGCCTGACCGCCGATGTGAAGCGGTACTGGAAGAACTTCGGTCCACGCTTCGGCTTTGCTTACCAGGCGCTGCCCCACACCGTGATTCGCGGCGGGTTCGGCGTCTTCTACAACACCTCGGGCAGTGAAGCCGGTACGATGCGCATGGCCAGGAACATTCCATTCGGCCTGTCGCTTCAAACCACGCCGGGGGATATTACGCCGGGTCCGACTGTGAGCCAGGGCTTCGCTCCGCTGCCGTCCATCAACTTCTCGCTGGCAGACAATCCCAGCGGAGTGCAGACGGCAGTCGATCCGAACTTCCGTCCCTCTTACGCGGAGCAGTTCAACCTGGTGATGGAACATGAGATCGCGCCTTGGGAGATGGTGGTGAAGGTTGCCGGAGTCGGGAACCTGGGCCGTCGCCTCTATAGCCCATACGACGCCAACCAGCCGATCCCCGGCCCGACAGCGGTGAACACGCGACGCCCCTTGTATGCGATCAATCCGAATGTGAGCACCGTGAACTACTTCGCCTCGGGCGGCGTCAGCCAATACTATGGGCTCCAGGTAACCGGGGACAAACGCTTCAACCATGGAGTGAGTGTGCTGCTGGGCTACACGTGGTCTCACGCTCTCGACAATGTGCCGCTGGAGTTCGGAGGCGGAGCAACCGGTCCCGCACCGCAGGACCCCCGCAACATGGCTGCGGAGTTCAGCAATTCGCCGATCGATATGCGCCACCGTTTGACGGTGAGCTATCTGTGGGCGCTGCCGTTCGGCAAAGGAAAGGCGTTCCTCAATCATGGCGGCCTGACGAATTGGGTTCTGGGAGGATGGCAGACGAACGGAATCCTGACTACGCAAAGCGGTCTATGGTTCTCGCCAGTCTTGCAGACCTCGACGACGAACGGTACGGGAAGCCGTCCCAATCGCTCCAACAGTGTCAGCTATCCGAAGACTTTGACCAAGTGGTTCGATCCGTCGGCGTTCAGCTCTCCCGCACCGTATACCTACGGCAATGCTGGCCGCGATTCGCTGGTTGCGCCAGGACGAACGAACTGGGATGCATCGATCTTCAAGTCCTTTCCTGTCTATGACCGGTCTTTCGTCGAGTTTCGGATGGAAGCCTTCAATACCCTCAATCATCCGCAGTTTGGATATCCGAATGCGAGTATTGGAAACGCGCAGGCAGGCCAGATTACATCGATTGTCGGCAACCCGCGGAACCTGCAGGCATCGGTTCGGTTCCAGTTTTAGCGAGCCTGTCCAGCCGGGAAGAATGCGCGCAAAATTCAGCGTGCAGGCTTCCCGGCGGGCGCGGCCCTTCCGGCAATGCTTCGGCCGGACTAACCCAACAGATATATAGAGCCGGACTAATCAACATATATATAGAACAGTTATGAGGAATGATGATGACTCTTTATACGCAAACACGTAGATGCCGATGGACGCTCTTTTTGCTTACCGTTGCTTTTGGATTGGCATCGGTCTTCGTCGCGTCTCCGGCGTGGGCTGCCAAGAAGGCGCTGCAGGTTTATTTCATCGATGTGGAGGGAGGGCAAGCCACGCTCTTTGTGACGCCGGCGGGGCAGTCCCTGCTGATCGATACGGGATGGCCGGACAATGCGGGACGGGATGCGGACCGGATCGTTGCCGCCGCCAAGCTCGCAGGCGTGACTAAAATCGATTACGTGTTGTTGACGCACTATCACGACGACCATAGCGGCGGCGTTCCCCAACTAGCCGCTCGCATTCCGATAGGAACCTTTGTGGATCATGGCCCTAATCGGGACACCAAGCCCGGCGGACCGACGGAGAAGATCTGGAACGCGTACCAGGAAGTTCTGGCGACGGGGAAGTATAAACACATTGTTGCGAAGCCCGGCGAGATCATTCCCGTTGCCGGAATGAAAGTCACCGTCATCAGCAGCGACGGCAAGGTGATCGATCATGCTTTGCCGGGGGGCGGGCAGGCGAACGAATACTGCAAAATTAAGGAGACGAAGCCCATGGACCGCAGCGAAAATGCGTACTCGCTGGGGGTGATGATTAATTTTGGCAAACTCAAGATTCTCGATCTGGGAGATCTCACCTGGGACAAGGAGATGGACTTCATGTGCCCGGTCAATCGTCTGGGCAAGGTCGATGTTCTTGTTGTCTCGCACCATGGCTTTAGCCCAAGCTCCAGTCACGCCCTGGTCGATGGGGTTGGCGCCAGAGTATCGATTCTGAACAATGCCCCGACCAAGGGTGGCAATCCGCCGGTGCTTGATACTCTTCGCCAGGCGCCCGGAGTCGAAACTCGATGGCAGCTTCACTATTCTGAGAGCGGCGGCGCGGAACGGAATACAGAGGCTCAATATATCGCCAATCCGCAGGGAGAGCAGGACAAGGGGAACTATATTCTTTTGACTGCGAGCCCGAAGGGAAGCTTCACGGTGTTCAACTCGGGGAACAAGGAGAGCAAGGATTATGCGGCAAAGTAAGCAGCGTCCTTGCTTAACCCCACATGCACCACGGGCAGTCAGCAGGCCCGTGGTCCATTCTCCTGCGCTGGGATCGCATCCGCCGTCAGAATAGATGAATCCGTCCAACGAATCCCAGGAGCCAAAGCTTTGATTGCCGTTGATTGGGGTACCAGTAATTTCCGCACGTTTCAGCTCGATGCCGATGGGACTATCCTGGCGAGGCGCTCCTCACCTCAAGGTATTCTCCGTGTCGAAGGCGGGCACTTTGCTGAAACGCTGCACGCAGAGGTCGAGGACTGGCTGGCAGAGGGGGAGAGACACATCCTGCTCTGCGGCATGATCGGCAGCCGCGAGGGATGGGTCGAGGCCCCGTATCTCCCTTGTCCGGTCGGAATCGAGGACCTCGCGGATTCTGTCGTTGACGTTCCTTTTGCCGATGCCGAAGTGAAGCTCGTTCCTGGAGTTGCCGGCACAGACTTCGACGGGGTACCTGAAGTGATGCGAGGCGAAGAGACGGAAGCGATGGGCATATTGGACACATGCGGAGGTACAGGTCTGGTATGTTTTCCGGGAACGCACTCCAAATGGATTCACCTGAGCGATCGCAGGATAGTGAACCTCATCACCTGCATGACGGGCGAACTCTATGGAGCGCTAAGCCGGAACACCATTTTGGAGCGCACGATGATAAGGGAAAGCGCCATCGACGACACGGCATTTCGGCGCGGGATCGCGAGGTCCGCCGATTCGGGCGGCCTGTTGCACCATCTCTTCGGCGTGCGGACGCTTACTTTGATGGACCAGCTCAAGGAAGAGGCTTCCGCTTCGTACCTCTCCGGGCTATTGATAGGGCATGAGGTGCGGGCTGCAATGCCTCCGGGAGGAACAGTTCATCTTGTCGGCGCTGCTCCGCTCTGTTCGCTCTATGCGCAGACGATTGAGGTTTGTGGAGGCTCCGCTACGGTGGAAGATGAGGACGCAGCGGCGCGTGGACTTGCCGCCATTGCCAGGAGGTTGACGTGGAGTTAGGCAGCTTACTGCAACGGTGTCCGCTGATCGCTATTTTGCGGGGCATTCAGCCAACGGAAGTTGAATCGATCGGCGCAGCCTTGGAAGAGGCCGGGATCTGCATTATCGAAGTGCCTCTTAATTCACCCCGGCCGCTCGAGAGCATCTCCATTCTGGCGCGCAGCTTCGGAGATCGCGTGCTTGTTGGGGCCGGCACTCTGACCAAGCCGTCGCAGGTTGCGGAGGTTGCAGATGCCGGTGGGCGGCTGATCGTCACGCCTCACGCCGACACTGCGATTGTTCGTGCGGCAAAGGCGGCGGGTCTCATTGCCGTCCCCGGTTTCTTCAATCCGACCGAAGCTTTCGCTTTGCTCGATGCGGGCGCGGATGCGATCAAACTTTTTCCCGCGGAGATTCTGGGGCCGCCCATGCTCAAGGCATTGCGCGCCGTGCTTCCCGGCGATGCGATTGTGATGCCGGTGGGCGGAGTTGGTCCTGAGCAGATCGCACCCTGGATGGCTGCGGGAGCCGGCGGCTTCGGAATCGGCTCGTCGATTTATAAGCCCGGCGACGATGCCAGGAGTGTGGCGGCGAAGGCAGAAGCTCTCGTTGCCGCAGTGCGGGTGTCCCGCGCTGGCTAAGACAGTAAGAATTGCAATCAATATAGAAGCGTGAAACGGAGATTGAAGTTATGAAGAGACGGAACTTTCTCAAATCGTTGGCATCTGCCGCAATCGTAGGCGCTACGGGCGCTCTTCCCGCGTTCGCGGCCCTTCCGAAGATGAAGATCACGAGGGTACGCGCCTATCAGCCGCCGAATCCAAATCCTCTTTTTAACCAAAGCGACATGGTGGTCACGATCGAGACCGATGCCGGAATCATGGGTATTGGCGAGGGCGGGTCGATCGATACGATCTCGCAGTCTGCCGGGAGGTTGATTGGACGGGACCCGCAATATATCGAGCACCTGTGGCAGGACATGAACCGCGCGTTCTTCTATCCGGCCGGCCGCGAGAAGACCGATGGCATCGGCGCGCTTGATCTGGCTCTGTGGGACATCAAGGGAAAGGTGCAGAAGTTGCCGGTGCATGAGCTGCTGGGCGGCATGGTCCGCAAGTATTGCGAGTGCTACAACACTGCCGGGATCATTCCTGGCATCACCAAGGGTATGGGAATGAAAGAACGCGCGCAGGCCACCATGGCGGCAGGCTATCGCGCCTTCCGGTTCGGCGCGGTGGATGTTCCTGCCAATAGTACGTTCAATACAAGCGAGCGGATCAACCATCTTCATGACGAATGCGCGGCGGTGAGGGAAGGGGTCGGCAAAGACGGCGATTGGGTGATCGATTTCCATCAGCGCTTCGACCTCTCCGATGCCATTCGAGGCTGCAACGCGATTGAGAGTCTCGCTCCGTTCTTCGTCGAAGATCCGGTCCGCGCGGAAGCCTTCCAGCAGGACCTTCCTATCCTGCGCCGGAAGGTCAACGTTCCTTTGGCCGCGGGCGAGGAGTGGGGCAACCGGTGGGACTTCAACAAACTGGTCGAAGATCACGATATCGATTTCGTTCGCGCTACTCTGCCCAACGTCGGCGGCATTACGGAGATGATGAAGATCGCCGCCATCTGCGAGACGCATTTTGTGGGCATCGTTCCGCACTTCACCGGACCGATCGCGACGGCCGCCCTGGTCAATTGCCTGGGCACCTTCCCGGGGCCGGTGCTCATGGAATATAACTACCAGGGTCGCACGCTGGCGCACCTGCCCGTATGCCTGGACTTCAAGGACGGAAAGCTCTATCCGAATGAGCGGCCCGGTCTGGGTGTCGAGCTTGACTTCAAACAGCTCAAACAGGTCGCTGAAATTACAGAACCGGTTACGGCTCGTGCTCAAACCTACTTCCGCCCGGACGGTTCGATCACGAACTGGTAGAGTGTCTGGACGTCACTCCAGCAGCAGAGGGTCGCAATCAGGCAGGATGAATTCGAGGAAGAGCGAGGACGCAATTGATGGGTTTTTCAGGCAAACTGCAAGTGCGGTCCTTGCTCATCTTCTGGTTGTTTCTGTTGAGTGCTATCGCTTTTCTGGATAGAACGAATATCTCGATTGCGGGCGAGCAGATCAGCCATGAATTTGGGTTGGGAAATGTGCGTCTGGGCTGGGTCTTCAGCGCGTTTCTTATCGGCTATTGCGTCTCTCAGATACTTGGCGGCTGGCTGGCCACGCGCTTCGGTCCGCGCCGCGTTCTGACGTTTGGGGTGATGTGGTGGGGCGTCTTCACGGCCATGACGGCGGTTGTCTCGCCGAAGATCGGCGGAGCGCTGGCATTGCTCATCGTAATCCGTTTCTCGCTGGGGGTGGGAGAAGCTGTCATCTATCCGGCGTCCAACCAATTCGTCGCGCGTTGGATACCGGTGCAGGAGCGGGGCCGGGCCAATGGCTGGATCTTTGCCGGAGTGGGCGCGGGCGCGGGCCTGACTCCGCCGCTGCTCACCTGGATCATTGTCCACCACGGCTGGCGCGCATCCTTCTGGTTCAGCGCTGTGATTGGCTTGATCGCAGGATTGATCTGGTATGTGATTGCGCGTGATACCCCAGAGGAGCATCCGCTGGTCTCGAGCCGAGAGCTTGCACATATTCAGGAGGGGCTCGCGGGTACGCAAGGAGAAACTAAATCGGGGCCCATGCTTGAAAAGGCTGGTGCGCAGAAGATCTCCTGGGCGCGATTATTCAAGAGCAAGGAGATGCTGGCGCTGACCTTGAGCTACTTCTCCTTCGGCTATGTAGCGTGGATATTCTTCGCCTGGTTCTATATCTATCTGGCGCAGGAGCGCGGGCTGGACCTGAAGGCGAGCGCGATCTATTCGATGCTTCCGTTTCTGGCGATGACCGTAGGCTCTCCCGCGGGTGGAATGGCGAACGATTGGATTGCGGGCAGGTATGGGTTGCGCGCGGGGCGGTGCGGAACGGGCGCAATTTCGCTTGCGCTGGCAGCGGTTCTACTTTGGTTCGGCCCCGGTGTTGTCAATGCGCAGTTGGCAAGCGTGATGCTTGCGGCAGGAGCCGGCGTACTGTATTTCGCACAAAGCTCGTACTGGTCAGTGACCGCGGATATCGGGGGCCGTCAGTCCGGCGTGATGTCCGGAGTCATGAACATGGGTGCGCAGATCGGGGGCGCCGTAACCGCGTCGCTGACTCCTGTGATCGCCGCGCGGCTGGGTTGGAGCGCATCCTTTCGAGCATCGGCGGTGTTGGCGCTGATGGGCGCGGTGGCGTGGCTATTCGTGGATCCGAAGAAGTCGTTGACGACAACGGAGTAGCGATTTTTCGCGAGCGCAGCTTTGTGCTCTTCAGAGACAACATTGCCATCCTGGTTGGTTGTCATCGAGCCTTGCGTGGTCAGGGCGATGTTGCAACCAGGATGGCAGAGTACGGTTCGCGGTTAGTTTGGACGGTGGAAACGGCCCACGAGAACGCCCTTCATCAGGATGTGTCCGTTCATCGCCTTCATGACGTCAGCCTGAGTTGCATCCGGCCCGAGGTCGAGCTTGGTGTCGAGCGCAAACAGCTCAAACGTGTAGTGGTGGTAAGGGCCGGGTGCTCGCGCGCCCATCCCCATGTAGCCAACTTCATTTCTCCGATTCAATGCCTGGATCGAACCGTCAGCTAACTTAGCCTGGGCGGACATTCCCTCGGGGAGTTCGCGCACCGTTCCGGGAATATTGAAGATCATCCAATGCAAGACCTCTTGTGTCGTCTTCGACAGCGATGTATCCGGGTCGTGCAGGATCAGCGCAAAACTCACCGTGCCATCGGGCACGTGGTCCCATGC
The DNA here is from genome assembly GCA_041691575.1 of Terriglobales bacterium. GTDB lineage: Bacteria > Acidobacteriota > Terriglobia > Terriglobales > Acidobacteriaceae > Edaphobacter. The sequence goes on along the minus strand of JBEPUJ010000003.1, from coordinate 328,252 downwards.
CAGCTTCGGAGAGACTGCAGCCCCCTCCGCCGCCATTGTGTATTTGTTCGGAATAATGCCGCCGTCTTCGAATGCCGTTGTCGTTAGAGTCAGGCCGGGTCCGGTGGGGGGTGGTGCAGCCGGGCCTGTGCCAACGCTCCGGCTGTCCACATCATGACTGCGCAAATCAATAACTTTTTCATGGTCGCTCCTGTTTTTTTGTGAAGGAATGAATTCCTACTTTTTACCGCGATAAAAGACATGCCAGACTTTGCCCTTCTGGCTATCGGTGATGAAGATCGAGCCATCGGGAGCCTGGGCCACACCATCGGCTCGAGCCACGGCATCGGCAGAATTCATCAGAGGAGACTTCCCGGCGAAGTTGCTGGCAAAGATCTCCGGCTTACCCGAGGGCTTGCCGTTGGCGAAGGGTTGGAAGGTGACGTTCGACGGTTCCTGCGGCAGGGGAGAACGGTTCCACGAGCCGTGGAACGCGATGAATGCCCCGCCGTTGTAGTGCGCAGGGAACTGGCCGCTGGTGTAGAAGGTTACGTCCACCGGGGCCGAGTGCGCGGGATAACTCGCCACCGGCAGCGTAAACGCACTGCAACGGCCTACGGTCTTTCCGTCGCCGCCATACTCCGGGTTCAGCAGCAGCTTCTGCTGGCCGTAGTCGAAGAAACAGTAAGGCCAGCCGAAGTTCGCGCCCTTCACCCCACGGTACATGGGCTCAGCCGGGCGTACCGCGTTCTCTTCAGCGGTAAATTTGCCTGGCCACAAGACGTCCAACTGATCGCGGTTATTCATCACAATATAGATCGCGCCGTAGTTCCAGGCGATGGCGGGTTCCTGGCGAAGCCCGGTGACGAAACGTTCGCCATCCGACTGCTTCTGGTGCAGCTTGTTTTCATCGAACTTCCAGATGCCACCATGCTTTTCCAACAGGGGGCATGGGTCCTGCCCGACAACGCCCGCCTGCCGATCGCGCGACTGGCACGCATTCGATGGAGACCCGATATTGATGTAGAGCGAACCTTTGCCATCGAATGCAATGCCCTTGTCGCTATGTTCCCGCTCGGTGGGTAAGCCCTCGACCACGACCTCCGGCGGACCGCTTGGCTTCAGTTGTCCCGGCGTCATCTTGTAGCGTTCGACCGAATTGACCTTGGCCACGTAGAGGTAACCATTGCGAAGCCCAATTCCGGTACTGCTTCCTTCGCCGAAGTTCACCTGTGTCTCAAAGCGGCCATCGCCGTTGGTATCGCGCAAAGCTACGACACCGCCAGACTTGCCTTTGCCGCTCTGCAGCGCAATATATAGATCGCCGTTTGCCGCCACGACAGCGTGGCGCGCCGTACCGACAGCATCCGCCGCTACGACCGCGCAGAAGCCGGGTGGCAGGGTTATACCACCGTTGTCCTTATCGCAGGCAGGCTGCGTTGCCGCGTGCGATACAAGGCTGGTCATGCAAAACACAGCCACTACGAACGATCCGATCACTCCATGTTTTAAGGAAGTCATTTGCACTCTCCGAAGAGCCAGACTGAATCTCATACCATATAGAATGACGATAAGAATCGGCAATTGTTTCAAGGAGATTACCTGGATGCTTGCGAAGACAATCGTTTTGCTCGGTCTCGGACTTCTTATCCTTGGTTTCTCGGATAGCGTTCTGCATGTTCATGCAGCTGAACCGGCTAAGGGCATCTATACCGCCGATCAGGCTAAACGGGGCGGTGTCGAGTACCAGAAACAGTGCGCCTTGTGTCACGGCGCCGATCTCAATGGAATCGATCAATCGCCACCGCTCAATGGGGATGAGTTCCTCTCCAAATATGAGGATCAGACAATACTCGTCCTCTTCGACAAGATTCAGAAGACGATGCCGGCCGTTCATCCCGGTTCGCTCCCCCGCCCGCAAACCGCTGACATCCTCTCCTACATTCTCAGTTCCAACAAATATCCTGCTGGAAGCGCAGAGCTCCCGAACGACGAAGGCAGCCTTAAAAAGCTTCAGATGCAAAAGCCTCCGCAGTAGCCCTGCCTGTGCTATTTCGAGGTTGGCCTCACCAGGACTTCGCTCACAAAGCACTGCGGCTCCTGAGTCACAAGCATCCGGACGACGTGCGCAATATCTGCGGGCTGAATCTTCCGGGCTGCCCTGGGATCGTCTCCCGACCCTCCGAAATGGGTAGCCACGGAGCCCGGCGAGACGATCGACACACGTACATTGTGTGCGCGGAGTTCTTCTGCGGCAGAGATCATCATTCCATTCAGTCCCCATTTGGAGGCAGCATAGGCTGCTCCATTCGGTAGCGGATTCTTTCCTGCGAGGGAAGAGATGTTAATAATGTGGCCTCCTCCATTCGCGATCATGGATGGCGCAAACGCCCGCAACATTAGGTAGGGTGCGCGCAGATTCGTCTTCATGGTGCGCTCCCAGTCGTCGGGCGAAGTCTCGTGCAGCGGTTTGCCTATGAATCCGACGCCCGCGTTGTTCACAAGGATGTCGCAGCGCTTGTAACGATTGAGGATCTCTGCGGTCGTTGTGTCGAGCGCCCTGGAGTCGGTCAGATCGCAAGCAAAGACGGCTGACTGCCCGCCGGATGAGGAGATCTCGCCAGCCACTGCTTGCAGCGCGTTCTCATCGCGCGCCAGCAGCGCCGTAGTTGCACCCATCCCTGCCAGTTCGATCGCGATTGCTCTTCCGATCCCGCGGGCTGCCCCTGTGATAACCGCTATCTTGCCATTCAATTCGTTGGCCATGCTACTCGCTCTCCTTGCGTACGTCGGACGGTATAGATGTAAAGCATATTCTTCAGCGGAGATCGTGAAAATGCCGTGGGGCAAGCTATCGAGAGGACCTGCCTCTTCGCTGCCCTGTTTACTCGCTGATGGATGCCTTAACACGGTTCCCCATTCGGACTGTGCCGCTTCTACTTCCCAACCTCAGCTTCACACGTAGACCATTCTCGATGGGGATGGTCTAAGCATGAATGCCCCTCGGTCCTGGGTGGCTAGATCCGCAGAATGAGCTACTACGGAGCAAAACAGGCTATTGCCGTCAGAGGAATATGAACGGGCGACAGGACGGCAATTCGCTGTAAATCATCAAATAATTATCCTTTAATCGTTTATTGATGAATATTGTCAATTACTCGCCCTACTTTCAGTAAAAAATCAAAAATAAAGTCTTGACAGGAGCTAAACAGGTGGCATAGGTTCATGTCACGTCTGAGTAAGATGTCATATATATATTCTATAATCACATATTGATGTTAATGCGTCAGGCCAAATTTTAGAGGTTCTGCCACTTTAGATTGTTTGCGAAAGAAGGGTGAGGAAGATGAATAGATTGATACGGGCATGTTTCATTTTTTTGGGGCTAATCGCTGTAGCAAGTCTTGCCAATGCACAGAGCAATGGCACTATTACGGGAACTGTCACGGATTCCACCGGCGCAATTATCGCCAACGCGACCGTCTCCGCGCATAACGCGGCTACAGGTGTAGATACCCCGCGCACGTCAAATGGATCGGGTTTGTTTGTGTTCGTGCTTCCCGCGGGTGTCTACAACATTCAGGCGGGTGCTGAGGGCTTTCAGTCGGTCCTTCACGAAAAGGTTACGTTGGACGCGTTGGCAAACGTGTCTTTGGATCTTCAACTGACCGTAGGAAGTTCCAGCTCCGAGGTCACGGTTACGGCTAGTTCGGCCAGTGATGGCATTCAGACCGATAACACAACCCTCGGAACGACGATGCGTAACGAAGTCTATGCCGCTCTTCCCCTCGCGATGAGCCAGGGCGTCCCGCGCGACCCCACTTCTTTCATCGGTCTGGCCCCGGGCGTGGCGGCGGTCGTCCTCCAGTCCGCAGGCCCTTCCTACACCTCGTTCAATGGAGGGCAGCAGGAAGTTAACGGATTGTATTTTGAAGGTCTCCCGATCTCCTTCCCCAATCAGCAGGGTGACACGCGTCCAATCGCACTGGGCGTATCGGTCGACGCGGTGAATCAGTTCCAGGTCGAAATCAACGGCGAAAAGGCAGAGTATCAGGGACAGGGTTTTCACAACTACGTCATCAAATCCGGCGCGGACCAGTTTCACGGCAGCGTGTTCGAATTCTTCCGGAATACGGCTCTCGACTCGCGTAACTACTTTGCCGACTTTGTCCCGCCTGATCACCAGAATGAATATGGCGGCAATATCAGCGGTCCCATCAAGAGAAACAAGATCTTCTTCTTTGCCAACTACGACGCATATAAATTCAACACGTCTACCGCTCCGATTCTCCTTTCGGTTCCGAGTCTGGCGCAACGCGGCGGCGATTTCAGCGCTTTGCCTACTCCGATCTATGATCCTGCATCCCAGGTCTGCGTCGGAAGCGTCTGCACGAAGACTCAGTTTCCCGGCAACGTAATTCCCACGAGCAGGCTGTCGAGTGTTGCCCTGTCCTTGGCGTCCTATCTCCCGGCCCCGACGGGCCCTGGTTTTGTAAATAACTATCTCAAGCCATTGTCGCGTTCGATCACGAACCAGAACGTGACCACCAGAGTGGACTACAACATCAATCAGAAGCATCAGATGTATGGGGTGTTTGCCTATGGAACATGGCGCACCGACTACACCGGAAACATCACGCCCACCGGCACGGCACTGCCTCTTCCTTATACTCAGACGCCAGGCATCGTCGTAGAACGTCCCATGATCGCGCAATTGCATGAAACGTATACGATCTCGCCCAGCTTGTTGAACTCGTTCGGTATCGGAGCAGTCCGCATCTCGATTCCAATTCTCCCCGTCACTGCGGCGGGCAACTATCCGCAGAAAGCCGGACTGACCGGCCTTCCCGGTGGTGGCCAGGCGGCGACCGGCTTCCCCGGTATCACCTTTACCGGTGCGAATGTCCCGAACAATTGGTCAGGCACCGGCCCATTCAACGAATGGGAGAACCACTATGTCGTGCAGGATAGCCTGGTGTGGGTACGCAACAATCACATCTTCAAGTTTGGCGGAACCTACCAGTCTTCCCAGGACAACCGCGCAAACCCGGCCTCGGGCACAAGCGCGACCTTCGCCTTCGCTAACAACCAAACCGCTGGATTCTCGCCCACGGGCACATTGCTGACAACGACCGGCAATGCGTTCGCAAGCTATCTTCTCGGCGCTCCTGACTCTGCATCGATTGTGAACAACACCGTTGTTGAAACGGGATCGCGCTTCTCGAATTTCTCGCTTTTCGTCCAGGATGACTGGAAGGTCAATTCCAAACTCACTCTGAATCTGGGCGTTCGCTGGGATGTATATCGTCCCTTCAGGGAGCACCATAATCGCTATTCGTTTATGGATCCGAATCTGGCCAACCCAGCTGCAAATAACATCCCTGGAGCGTTGGTTTATGGCAAGCAGATGGTTAACACGCATTGGACGAACTTCCAGCCGCGCGTTGGTCTGGCATATTCTCTCGACGATAAGACAGTGATCCGGGCCGGCTTTGTGATGACCAAGACACTGGGCACCCTTGGCCTTGGCGGCAATGGTCCCAATGGACCGGGCCAGACTGGCTTCAACGCACCGAGTGCTATCGCATCGGCAGTAACCGGCCAGCCGGCCTTCTACTGGGACCAGGGAGTACAGGTACCTCAGACGCCCTTACCGCTGCTGAGTCCTGGATTCGGGGCCGGTAACTCGACCATTAACCCGACCGGCGCGGTAGCACCCTTCGTTGTCCTTCCGGACCTCGCGGGCAAATCGCCCTATTACATGAACTGGAGCTTCGGCTTTCAGCGCCAGCTCCCATCCTCGCTTACCCTCGGAGTGACCTACTCGGCGAGCGTAGCTCATTTCCTGCCTCGCGCTGGAGCCGTGGGCAAATACGGCAATTCAATGCCGTTGAAGTATCTTGCTCTCGGCAGCTTGTTGAATGCGCAGGCGACACCTGCTAACCTGGCGGCCGCTCAGGCTGCTTTCCCCGAGATCGCTCTGCCCTTTAGCAATTTCAAGGGCACGATCGCCACGATGTTGGCGCCATTCCCCCAGTATCGCGGTGGGAGTTCCGGTGGCATCACCTGCTACTCGTGCAATATAGGTAATTCCACTTATAACTCGCTGCAGGTCACTCTAAACCGTCAATTTACTCGAGGACTCACGACTCAGTTTGCTTACACCTGGGCCAAGGAGATCGACGATTTGACCGGTGCGAGCCAACTCGGCGCCGTGACGACTGGCGGAACTCGCAACCCGTTTGATCAGCGTGCCGACCGTGCTCGCGGTCAAATCGATCATCGCCATAATCTCCACTGGACGGCTGTCTATCAACTGCCGTTTGGAAAGGGGCATATGGGCGGCGGAAATCCGTTGGTCAGGAGCCTCGTCGGCGGTTGGTCCGTGTCTGGGATCTACGCCATGGTTACCGGTGCACCGCTGAGTGTCATGGGCAGCGGCTGCACGACGCCGGGTATCGTTTCATCCTGCATCGTGAGCCTCAATCCGGCCTTTACCGGCAATGTCAATGCCGCAAAGATTGGAACCGGGAATGCTCGTACGACGGTCTATCTCAACAAGGCTGCGTTTAAGAATCCCGCTCCTTATACGTTCGGCAACGCCTCACGCACAGCGCCGTATGGCCTCACCGCTCCGACGAATTGGGAGATCGATACAACGGTGCGGCGGACAGTGGCGGTTCGCGAGAGGTACAAGTTTGATATTGCGGCCGATATCTTCAACCTGGTCAACAACACGGTCTTCGCTCCACCTGCCACGAATATCGACTCGGCTAATTTCGGTCGAATCTCTTCCACTCAAAATCAGGCACGACGTATTCAACTCAGCGCCCGCATAAGCTTCTGAAAGGTAGACCAATGAAGAAGATGTATGGAACTTTGATCCTATCGTCAGCCGTGCTTTTGTTTGGGCCGGGACAGCAGAAAGCGGTGGTGGCGCAAGCGCCATCACCGCAGCAGGCAAGCCCGGCATCTCGTGGGACTACAGAGGGTGCGGGTTCCACAATCTACGGAAACTATTGTGAGACCTGCCATGGTAATCCAAAGGTGGAGGCCGCTCCGAGTCCGGCCATGCTTAAGAAGATGACCCCGGAGCATATCTATCTTGCCCTGACGAAGGGTGACATGGTCGCGATGGCGAAGGATCTGAGCGACCAGCAGAAGCGCGATATTGCCGAATGGGTCGGAGGCCGGAAGCTGGGCGCGACCGAGAGCGGCGATGCCAGCAAAATGACGAACGCCTGCTCCACCAACCCTCCTATTCGCGATTTGACCTCCACTGCTTCCTGGAATGGCTGGAGCCCGGATTTGGCTACCACTCGCTTTCAGCGGGCAAAAGCCTCCGATCTATCGGCTGCTAAGGTCGAGAGGCTTCAGCTGAAATGGGCTTTTGGACTTCCAGCGGCCTCTTCGGTCTACGGACAGCCGACCATCGTGGATGGAAGAGTTTTTGTTAGCTCCGATTCTGGTTATGTCTATTCTCTCGACGCCAAGACCGGCTGCGTTTACTGGTCGTTCGAAGCCGGCGTAGGAATTCGGAGCGCGATTACGATTGGCCCCACGAAGCCGGGCTCAACCAAGTACGCTGCATTCTTCGGCGATGTCCGTGGCACCATCTACTCAATCGATGCCAGCAATGGCAAGTTGCTCTGGAAAGTGGCCATCGATCCGCAACAACTATCACGCATCACGGGCGGAACCAGCCTCTATAACGGTCGCCTTTACGTTCCGGTCGCCTCACTTGAGGAGCCTGAATCCTCAAGCGTGAATTATGAGTGCTGCCAGTTCAGGGGCATGGTGGCCGCCCTGGACACGGAGACAGGAAAGCAAATCTGGAAGACCTACACGCTTCCGGATCCGCCCAAGAAGCAAACTACTTCCAAGGGCGTAGCCTTTATGGGACCGGCGGGAGTTGGAGTGTGGGGTCCGTTGACGATTGATCCAAAGCGAAATGCTATCTACTTTGGGACGGGAAATACCTTTTCCGGGCCGGATGTGGGTCGTGGCGATGCCATTATGGCTTTAGCGATGGATACGGGTAAGGTTCTCTGGGTTCAGCAGGACCAGCCGGATGACGTATGGCATACGGGCTGTGTCCAGGGCCCCCCGCCTGCCGGTTTTCCGCCGAAGAGTGTCGGCCGTCCACGGAATGCTGCCCCTCGCCCCGCAGTTCAGCGTCCAGCGATGCCGGCCACTTATTACTGCCCGGAACCGGAAGGCCCCGATTGGGATTTCTCGGCGGGTGCCATGCTCACGAATCTTCCGAATGGCAAAAGCCTTCTGATTGCCGGACAGAAATCCGGAGTGGTTTGGGCGCATGATCCGGATAACAAGGGCGCTTTGGTCTGGAAGTCCGATGTCTCCCGAGGTCAGGTTGTCTTCGGCGGTGCGACGGATGACGAAAACGCTTATTTTGCCTTTCGTGGAGGCAGTCTTGCGGCCCTCCGGCTTTCAGATGGCCTGGAAAAGTGGCATACTGTGATCCCCGCGCAGGAATCGTTGAAAAACCATCCTGGTATTAGCGCAGCCATAACTCTTGTTCCGGGTGTCGTATTCACTGCCGGGCTGGATGGTATGCTTCGCGCCTATAACTCATTCAATGGGCAATCGATCTGGCAGTATGACACGACGCCGGAGATCACAACTGTAAACGGCGTGAAGGCTCATGGCGGTTCGATTGGATCTGCCGGTGCCACAGTCGCTAACGGGATGGTCTTCGTTAGTTCTGGATACACCGGTTTTCAGAATGGTCAGCCAGGAAATCTCCTCTTAGCGTTCGGCGAGGGGGAGTAACCGGGATATGAGCTATCGAACTCTCTCTTCCATCCTGGTGTTGATTCTTGCGTCCGCGGTTCCGTCTGCTCTGGCACAATCGCCAGAGCAGGCGAAGCCGGGCCGCGAGGCGATGCGCTGGGAACCCTGGTCGGCGATGCGGATGGCCGCAGCGCCAATTCTTGGCTGGAAAGTGGGGATCGCGGCTGATAGTTTTCCGCATCTCACCTTATCCACTACGCTCGAACGCACTGACGCACTGAGCCTCTCCTATATAGAAGCATCCAGCAGTCAAAAGGTCAGCGAAGGAATTCCAAAGAACGCTGACAACAATCTCCAGCCCGGCGAAGTTCCTGCGATACAGGACAAGCTGTTTGCCTTGAACATCCGGATGGTTGCGTACAAAGTTCCCACGCTTGGCCCGGACGAGGCCTCCAGCCGGAAGATATTCGAATTCGCAAAAGCACTCAATGTCGAGACAATCGTATCGGAGAGAATGCCGGAGAACCTGCCGCTCCTCGACAAACTGGCAAATGAATATGGAATCAACGTAGCTCTTTGCGGAAATCTAAAGAGCGTCATGGCGGCGATTCAGGACCGCAGCAATCGCATCGGCGTTTGCGGCGATACCGGAGCGTGGCTGCAGCAGGGAATCAAACCAACGGAAGCGCTCTCCCAGGTTAAAAGCCGACTTCTGATCGTCGGGCTGCGCGACCGAAGCGCGCGTGGAGCAGGCGGCCACGCTGTCGCGCTCGGCACGGGCGTAGCCGGCATATCGGAATTTCTCCGCGAGATGTATCGGCTGGAAATAAAGCCCTCTCTCATTACGGTGGATGGAACCGGCGCGACCGAAACTATGGCCGATCTGTCGCGTTCCCTGGTTGCTTTCGAAAAGGCGCTGCAGCCGGTGATGGCCGAGCGGGTGAATGAGATATCCCGCACTACGGCAACCCGCGGACCTGATCGCTTGAGCCCGGAGGAGAAGCAGAAGATCGACGCCGCATTGCCTGCAAACGCTCCTGCAAAGCCGAAGAAGCCGCGCAAGCTGCTGGTCCTGGACCTGAACATAGCCTATGGCGGGCATCGTTCTATTCCGGCTGAGAACTATGCGCTTGAAATGATGGGCAAGAAAACCGGCGCTTATGAAGCAGTGTTTAGCGACAATCTGGACAACCTGAAGTATCCCAGGATTAAGGAATTCGACGCAATCTACCTGAACAATACTGTAGGCATGATCTTTGTCGATCCGGCGGTGCGGGAAGGGCTGGTTCGCTTTATCCGGGAAGGCGGAGGTTTGGGTGGAAATCATGGCACGAGCCACGCCTCGATGGATTGGCCGGAATTCCACGAGATGATTGGTGTCACGCGCGGCGTCCATCGCCAACCCACCGAAAACTTCTGGGTAAAGATCGATGACCCGCATAGCCCCTTGACCGCCGCGTTTCACGGCAAGGAGTTCGAATATCAGGACGAATTCTTCCGCTTTGTGAATCCGCCCTACTCTCGTGAAAAACTGCACATTCTGCTCAGTATGGATGTGGCAAAGACCGATATGAACCAGGGCAGGCCTTTCATGCCGGGCTCGCTGGCTCGCCCAGATGCGGATTATGCCGTGAGTTGGATTCGCAGCTACGGCAAAGGGCGAGTCTTCTTTTCCATTCTGGGGCATAATCCGACCTTGTTTGAGTCACCTGAACTGGCACAGTTTTTCCTGTCTGGAATTCAATTCATGCTCGGGGATCTGCATGCGGACACGACGCCGAGTGCGAAACCACCAGCCAAATAATCGATCGGTATGGGAGAGGGATCTGATGTGCGCTCGGTCTTGAAGGATATGTTCTTCACCTCCAAGACCGAGCGCTTGACCGTCTCAATCAGAACCGCCACGGAGAGCACCCTTTCCAGTCATCTTGTCTCTCTTGACACTCCTTAACGGCTGCATATATATTTTCCATTCACTTGGAAGTGTTCATATATAAATATTGGCATCATCATATGATGGAATGTCGCACCTAAGTTCCACTCCTCGTTAACATATAGATTCGCTGAAGACTGTTTAGATGAAAGGACTGTGATGGCAACGATCGCTGTACTTGGGGCTGGGATGATGGGGCCTGGCATTGCGCAGGTCTTTGCCACCTATGGGCATACCGTCCATATCTATAACAGGAGCAGCGAACGGCTTGCCCTTGTGCATGATCGAGTGGGTAAGAATCTCGCTCAGATGAGCGAGTACGGGCTGGTCCAGGCAGAGGATATTCCGGCCATCCTCGGCCGAATCACCGGGACGACAGATCTCGCTGCCGCCTGCAAAGACTCGACTGTGGTCATCGAAACGGTTAAGGAATCTCTGCCATTAAAGCAGGAGCTTTTCATTGAACTGGATCGACTTTGCCCTCCTGAGACGATTCTTTGCAGCAACACCTCTGTCATCAGCATTACGGAGATCGGCCAGCATGCTGTTCATCGCGAGCGCATCCTTGGCATGCACTTTTACCAGCCCCCGTTTCTTGTTCCGTTGGTAGAGGTGACCCGGACCGAACTGACTGCCCCGGAACATATGGATGCGATCGTCAATCTCTTGCGTGACGTTGGCAAGGTGCCGGTGCGCGTCCAGAAAGACGTGCCCGGATTCATCGCCAACCGCATGCAGCATGCGCTGTGGCGTGAAGCCTTCGCCCTGATCGATGAAGGGGTATGCGATGCCGAGACGGTAGACCTTGCTGTTAGTAACAGCTTTGGCCTGCGCCTGCCGGTTCTTGGTCCAGTCGCCAATGCCGACCTGGTCGGTCTTGATCTCACCCTGGCGATTCATGACTATGTTCTTCCGCATCTCAATGCCTCGCCTCATCCATCCTCGACATTGCGCGCCCGCGTTGAAAGCGGAGAGCTTGGTTTCAAGACGAAGAGCGGTTTTCTTAAGTGGACGGATGAATCCATCGCAGCCACGCGAGAGCGCCTTACAACACATCTATTGGAAGCACTCAGCCGGAAGCAAACTCCATCGTAATCGCCAGCAATTGACTGGAGAGGACGACGGAATCTAATAAGTTGAAATCGGTTCAAGTGTAGATTGCATTCTGTTTCAGCATCCCGCCATGCACCATGAAAGGACCTATGAAAGTTAAAGGAAAAATCGCACTTGTTACCGGCGCGAGCCGGGGTATTGGCCGAGGGATCGCCGAAGTTCTGGCCGAGGAAGGAGCCGACGTAGCTGTGAACTACGTCGCATCCGCCGAGCACGCTGAAGAGGTGGCCACGCTGGTTCGATCCAAAGGTCGCCGGGCTATCACCGTCAAAGGTGATGTTTCCAAGCGTGCGGACGTTCAGGCCATGGTCGACAAGACGTGGGAAGAACTTGGTCCCATCGACATCCTGGTCAACAACGCGGGGATCGAGACGATCGTACCTTTTCTCGAACTCACCGATGAGGAGTGGACGCGGCTTACCGATGTTAACTTACGCGGCGAGTGGCTCTGCTCACAAGTGTTTTGCCGGCGTGTTCTGGCGGAGTCCCGGAAGGCCGTCATCGTCAATATCGGGTCGGTTCAGGCCGGCAAGGTGCTGCCTGGCCGTACACATTATGCTCCGACAAAGCTTGGGCTCGAAGCGCTCACACGCAACATGTCCGCTGAAATGACGCCGATGGGTATCCGGGTCAACTGTGTTCACCCAGGATTGATCGACACGGATATGACCTCGTGGGTCATGAAGCGTCCAGACCTGCTGCCTGGCATCCTCGCCCAGATATCGTTAGGCCGCGCCGGTGAGCCTCGTGAGATAGGAACGGTCGTCGCTTTCTTCGCCTCTGAGGAAGCAAGTTACCTGACTGGCCAATCGATTCACGTCGACGGCGGTTGGGTCGGGAAATAGTAGATCAATTAAAAGACCATTGGAGAAGTTGATATGGCTAGACAACTGATAGACCTGAGCATGTCGGTCCACAATGACATGATTGCTTTCCCGCGTGTTGTCCGCCCAGCGCTGGTAATGTACGAAACCTGGAAGGGATTCGCCGAGCGCATCGGTGCAGCGAAGTATGGGGTCGATTCACTTACAGCCCACTGCATGATCGTGATCGGTGACCATATCGGCACGCACATGGATTCGTTGCGGCACATGCGGGAAGACGCGCCCGGACCGGAAGGAATTCCACTTGAATATTGTTATGGCGATGGAGTCTGTCTTGATTTTCGTCATTTACCCAAAGGGGCCGGTATCAGCGTCGATGACGTGAAAGAGGCGCTCCAAAAAATCAACTATACCCTGAAGCCGCTGGATATTGTGTTGATCCATACGGGCGCAGGGAAGATTCAGGACAGCGAAAAATATCTGACCGATCACGTGGGGATGACTGGTGAAGCCACCAATTGGCTGCTCGATCAAGGGATCAAAATGACCGGCATCGACGCTGTGACCTTCGATCCGCCTATCTGGGCCATGTTTGAGCGGAAGAAGTTCTGGGAAGCGCATCGCGTCATGTTGACGCGGGAGTACTACCATCTTGAGAACCTAACGAATCTCGATCAGTTGCCGGCGCATGGCTTCAAACTAAGCCTGTTCCCGATCAAGTGGGTAAACACCACAGGAGCCCCGGTGAGAGCCGTCGCTATCTTAGGTGACGACGCATAAGCGCTCTCTCGTACGTTCGTACGGTTTAGTAAGACCATGAGAAAGTGAAAGGCACACCCGATCAAGAAGGTGTGCCTTTCACTTTTAATTTCTTCCTGCTCATTTGATATCGAAACTAACGCACATTCACATCCCAGATCTTCGACATTCGCGATTTACCTTCAGGACCCTCAACATACAAAACGACGATATATGCCCCAGCATCTTTGTAGGTATGAAGAGGATGCTGCTCGGCCGATGTCGTGCCGTCCCCAAAGTCCCATTTCCAACTGGTGACTTTTCCCTCTGATCGATCTTCGAATGCAACGAGACGCCGTTTCATATCCAGCACATTAAATGACCACTGTGCTTCGATCGGCTTAGTCTTGTACTTCGCCTCTAATGGCATCAGTTGAAAGGCGCGCAACTCATCGGCCTTACCGAACATCTGGTGTTGGCTGGAGAGGTTCCAGAAGCCATTGCTCTTCTGGCCCGGGCCGTCGTAGTCAATAACTGCCCAGGAAATTCCTATACGCTTGTTCTCCTCGAGCTTCGATTCCACCGATCGTTCCGGTCCTTCGCATGCTGCATAGTCAAATGGAGTAATCCAGAACTCCATCACATATTTTCCTGACTGCCCCGGTTTGAAGTTATATTTCGCTGCATGATTCGCATATGGCATTTCTTTGATCCAGGGCTGGCATCCCCATGCCAGCGTCCAGTCTTTTCCCTCCGCGGGAGTGAAGATATGGTAGTTTTGCGCCTGGACTCCATGCATCGAGAAATGAGCATCCCACTCGTCCTGATCCGGATTGGAGCGGAACCTCGGAATGAGTGGACCGCCGGAAAGATCGCCGTCCACTACAAGTTCAAAGGTGTCGTTATGCAGGCCCGGATCTGTGAAATCCCAATAGTTGTCGTAGGCTTCGTACAGGAAATAGAGACGGTTTAGCCCTTTTACCCACCCCACTTTGACATGCACATTCAGACTCGATGGATCAGGGTTCAAATACGTTCCTCTGTCGTCATGGAGCTGGTCGGAGCCGATCGTATAACTATCCGGCACGTCAGACCAGTCGTCCGCATTTCCGTCAATTTGCGGAATCTTGTCGGGAGGGAATTGGAAGATCTTATAGGCCTTATCTGGTTGATCTAAAGCAAGGAGAGGCTTCGCAGGCGAGACCGCAAGGAACACAAGGATGGCGCTGGTGGCTGCTTTACCCAGAGCAGCTATCGTTGACTGTCTCATTTACTTAATTTCCCTCTGGAATCGACATTCATAAGACAAGTGATGAGGTGGAGCGCCTCGCTCCGCCTCATCACAAGCAATCCATATAACTATTACTTCTTATCGCCTATTGCCGGAGAGAAGATGTCGATTCCGACTGAATCTTCCAGTGCTTCCGCTAAATGGGAAGTATTTGGAGGGATTCTAAGAATATCGCCCGCTTGCACGACGATTTCCTCACCATCGAGCTCAAAACGCAGCTTTCCCGATGTGAGCATCGTTACCTGCTCATTGGCATGAGCATGGAGAGAAACGACAGCCCCGCGCTTGAAGGTGACGCGAAGAATGGTTATGAGCGGTGTGTGGATTGCCTGCCGCGAGAGAAGTGGGCTAAGTTCTTCTTTCGGCACATTGTCCCAGTTATAGCGTTCCATAGAATGACTCCATTCGAGCGGGCACACAAGATCGCTTATTGGCCTATTTCGTAGCTTGCTTCCAGGCGGTACCCGGGTCGTTTGGATGGGAAGCAAGCGGATGCACCGTAACTGTGAGATAGCTATAAAGGGGAAGCGAAGAGATGGCTTGATGGAGTTCGTCGGTGGTCGCTGCGTTCCATATGCCCCAATTTGCTCTGCGGCCAGGGACACGCCATAGACGCTGTATAACATTCAGCTCGGAAAGCTGATGCGCTCGCTCGGCCTCCTGCTGCATCAGGCTAAGTGCTGCATCCCCTGTACCGAACTCGCCTACTTCCATGTAAACAAGAAATTCCACTTGCCGACCTCGATCACCATTGATCCGCGTTGCGGGAGTATCGCACACCTGTCATGCATCTACTTAGTCTTTGCGTTGCCTTACCTCTTGGTGCCAAGAGATCGAGCGCCTCGGATACTCCACGAGACGCTCGATCTATACCCTATGGTTCGAATGCTAGCAGCATGTTGCCTGGGGAGCCGCCTTCGAAGCCCGTATACCCAGAGGTCACAAATACCATACCGTTCGCGACCGTAGGTCCGGCAGACCCGATGGAACCGCCCTTCGCTTTGATGCCATTTACAGTGGTTAGTTCCTGGGTGGTGTCATACTTCCAGATCGGCGTTCCATCCAGAGTCGTGAAGGCTCGGAGCATCCCGTCCAGTCCAGCCGTGAAGACTACGCCGGGGATCACGGTCACCGCCGCAGTCAAGCCGGAGTACTGGCTCATGGACTCCTGGGGAAGAATGGATTGATACCATTGCTCCACTCCGTCGGTGAGCCGCACTGCGACGACTCCGCCGGGAGGCGGCATCCCTCTCATGCCTCCGCGCATCGGGAAGTAGGCATACTTTTCGTCGGCCGCGCCGCCGAAGACGATCTGTCCCCGTGAGATATCCGACTTCCATACCAGAGCGCCTTTCTTGTCGGGATCATGCGCCCAGGCTACTCCGGACTTTTGACCGGCAATGAGAAGGCTCTTCCCATTCGGGAGATCGACCAGCATTGCACCAGCAGAAAAGTCCCAATCGGGTCCTTCGGACGCCGGGCAATAATAAGAGGCTGGCATCTGTGGCCGCACTCTGGCTGTGGTTCCACCCGGTGGCGGAGGCGGGTCTCCCTGAGCGGTCAGGGCAGTGGTGCTCAACGGAGGTAAATTCGGAGGGGTTCCCGCATTGTGTCCGCACCCGGTATGCCATACATCGTCAGGCTCATCCTGCTGAACCCAAAGAATCTTGCCTGTTGTGATGTCCAGCGCCATGATCGCATCCCCGCGGCCCACATCCGGTTCGGAGAAGGTATTGCCGGTGCCAAGGTAAAGTGCATTCCGTTTGGGGTCGATTGCCAGAGGACCCCATACCCCGACGCCGCTCGGCCCAATGAAATTTCTGCCATCGGTGGTCTTTCGCGCGATGGGCTTATCGGGAAGCATGTAGGTCTTCCAGATCTGCTTGCCGGTCGCGGTGTCCAGGGCAGCAATCATGCCTCGGAAGGTGCAGCAGAGATAGTTTGCGCTGGACGATTCCGGCTCTTCGAGCGAGGACACTGGGACGTAGAGAACCCCGTTGTAGAGCTTGGAGGCGCCCGTTACCCGGGAAAGCGGGTGGGGATCGACCGGAACTTTCCAGAGCAGTGCGCCCGTGCTGGCATCAATGGAGTAGATGTTTCCGCGGATGTCTCCAAAGAATGCCGCATACTTCGTGGATCCCGGTTTCGTAGGTCCGACCGTGATGGCGCTGCGCACACCCGTCTGTGCCTGGAACGACCAGTGAACACAGCCGGTAGCTGCATCAATTGAATAGATGTAGCCCGCATCGGAACTTACAAATACCCTTCCATCCACTACCGTGGGCTGACTATAGACCGAAGAGGCTGCCGGTATTCCAAAGGCCCATTTCAGCTTCATCCGGCGGACGCCGGCTGGAGACAGCTTGGCCGCCTCCGAGGTCTGCATACGAGTGTTCGCCGTGTCAGGGCTCCAACCATTCCACGAGGGAAGCGAGGTCAAATCCCTAATAGGAGGGTTCTTGGGGCATGCATTCGACATCGACTTTGCGTCGCCACTTGTTTCCGCACCCAATTTCCGGCCACCCACCCACTCCGCGATGTCACGTTTCTGGAGATCGCTGAGGTCCTGCGCAATGGTCTTCATATCGCCCTCGGTGAGAGCCAGATAGATTTTCTCCGGACTCATCAGCCGTAGCGTGGCAGGCGATGGCGCCTCAGCTACCTTACCGTGGCAGTTTGCACAGTAATTTCCGAAGATGGTCGAACCGGCACCTTCGCCGCCATTTCTTGGAGCAGCTGCATGTACCGGTGGCGTGGCCGCTTGCATGAGGAGTTTTGCACTCTGCTTGAGCAGCCTGGACTCTTGAGCTGATGCATCTCCGGCCGAAAAAGCCAGGATAGTCATGGTCGTAGCCGCAACTGTCATTGTGGCAGCAAAAGCCTTCATACTCGCAAGAGACTTCATGTTTGGTATTCCAATCCGTAAGTGATCAGTACATTGCAGTGGAACTTTCGGTGCTTTTCCGGCTTTCAATAGGACCAAAGAAGATGGCCATGCGCTCAGAATAAATATCGAAATATGATTTCAGTAGCTATATGTGACGATTTCTAGAATAAAAGAGACCCTATATGGTGTTTCTGATTGTTGTCAATGAAAATCAAACTTTTGCGTGGGTTGCATGAGCGATAGCGGGGGAACTGATAAGCAGCCCCAGTTCCCCGCTATCATGGCTCCAATCAGTTTTTGTCCATAACGGCTTTGACTGCCGCCACAATTCCGGAGGCGTTCGGTAAGAGCTGCTGAGCAAGAATCGGAGCCGCGGGCATTCGTACATTTGGGGTGGCTACTCGCTGGATCTTCAGGCTCATCTGGCCGCCCAACATCTCATGGAGACGAGCAACGATCTCTGCGCCAAAGCCACCTGTGAGATTGGCTTCGTGAGCTACAACCACACGGCCACCGGCTGCGAGGACCGCTTGACGCAGGGCATCTTCATCCAGAGGGGAGAGCCATCGCAGATCGAGCACGCTGACCTTGGACCCGCTTTTCTCCAGCAATTCTGCGGCTTCAAGAGCGACTCGGACCATTGTGCCCCACGTAACGATGACCGCGTCCGCGCCCGGTTTTTTCAAGTCAGCCTTCCCGATGGGCTTGACTGCCTCCGAGGTGATGACTGGAGCTGTCGTCTGATATAGGCCTCGGGCTTCAAAGAGGATGCACGGATCGGGATTTGCCACCGCGGAGCGGATCATGTCGAACGCATCTTGTGGCGTTGACGGCAAACCAACCCGCAATCCAGGGATATGGGCGAGGAGAGCTTCAAGGCTCTGTGAATGCTGGGCGCATGCGCCGGGCGTGGAACCCTGCTGCGTGCGAACGACAAGAGGAACTCCAGAGCGGCCGCCGGTGATATAGCGAACATTGGCAGCCTGGTTGATCAGTTGATCCAGCGCAACCAGCATAAAGTCAGCCCACATGATCTCAACGATCGGCTTCATCCCCATCAAGGCAGACCCTACGGCAGACCCTAAAATCGCGCTCTCGGAGATAGGCGTATCGAACACCCGGTCTTTCCCGTAAGTCTTTTGCAAATTGCGGGAAGCGCCGAAGATTCCTCCCGCATAACCTACATCTTCGCCGTATACGATCACTTCGGGGCGAGTCTCAAGTTCGCGCGACAGAGCTTCATTGACGGCCTGAATATAGCTCATCGTTTTTGGCGGCTGCGCACTCGATGATGCTGGAGCCGGAGTTTCTTCGACAACCGTAGCCCACACATGCTGATTTGCAGTGCCGGCATCCACCGGCGGGGAATTGAATACAGTTTCAACGACTGCATCCATACTCGATTTCGCTTCAGCAAACAGCGCCTCAAGCCCTTTGCTGTCGATCACTCCCGCTTTAATCAGGCGCTCGGAGATGCGGGAGATTGGATCGGCGTCTCTTGCGCTTTGACGATCCTCTGTGGGCCGGTAATGTTCAATGTCGCGGTTATAGTGTCCCCATAACCGAGGAACCCGGCATTCGATAAGGACTGGACCCCCATCCTGCCGGGCTCGGTCGGCAGCCTTTCTTACGGTCTCGCGAATGGCAATTGGATCCGTCCCATCGATGGTCAGGCCAGGCATTCCATAACTGGAGGCGCGCTGAGCGATCCGGCCAACCTTCACCGTTTCGGACGTTGGCGTCATCTCCGACCAGCCATTGTTTTCGCAGATGATCAGGACGGGTAGGTTACGAGCCGCAGCAAACGCCAAGCCTTCGTGGGTAGCCCCTTGATTGAACGCTCCATCGCCGAGCGAGACGGCAACCACGCGGTGATTGCCTTGAAGCTTATTCGCCTGGGCGATGCCGCAGGCAATCGGAAGACCGGCTCCGACAATAGAATTTTCTCCAATGAAACGAGTCCAGGGAGCCATCATGTATGCGGAACCGCCACGGCCGCCGTTTACGCCAATGCTGCGCTGGCAAATTTCTCCGAATACTTCAACCAGGGAGAGGCCCGAGGCTATCGCCCAGCCGTGCCCCCTGTAGGTCGCGATAATCTGATCTGCTTCTTCAAGCCCGGAGATGGTGGCAACCGGAACGGCCTCCTGCCCGGCGCAGAAGTGAGCGGAACCAAGGAATTTCGGAGGAGTTGCCAGACTAAGATCTTGTGCATACTGCTCAACGGTGCGGATTTGAATAATCTTCTTTAAGGCTTCAAGTAGATACGCATGGTCGGAATCCCCACTCTTCTTGATCTCGTGCACTTCCTCGTTGGCCGTAGACATTCCTCACCTTTTCGCTTTGCAGATGCTTGCTTCGCCTGAATTTATTGCGAGGTGCGCTCAATTTCGGCGGCGCTTCAAACTAGCCACTAAAGTAATATCCTCGGCTAAGTATTGTCAATAAATTATACAGTTGTCATAGTGTGACAATAAGTGATGCGGTCAGCACTTTTGCCATGGCTGTGACGATGGATAGCTGAAGGTGCGGCCCAAGGGAGTATCAAGTCGACGAGGATTGTAAGTTGATTTTGAGCTTTTCGTTCGGGGTACAAGGCGCAGCACCAAGCGGTAGCGCTTTTAGGAAGTACGATAGCAACTGTCCGCGATCACCTGTCCTCATCTTCCGGACAGGTGATCGCCCCGATTAGGAGACGGTCCCACATTGCTCCACGCTCAGTACCCCAGAAGCAGATCGGACCTATCTTTACTTTTGATGGCTAGAAATTGATTCGGGCGGCGTCGGTTAGAACCGACAAGTAGTGATTAAAATTCTGCTCGAACCGTCCGCTCGGCACCGAGAGTCCCAGGACAAACCTTCCGCCAAGACCTTCTACAGGAACCGCAAGACAGCGAATTCCGTCGTGAAATTCTTCGTTGTCCAATGCATATTGGCATTCGCGAATCCGTTGAAATTCATTCAAAAGCTGGTCGTGGTCGGTTATAGTCTTTGCCGTCCTGGCTTCTCGGGGATGGCTCTGGAGATAGGCCTCACAAAGTGTGGGGTCGGCCATGGCAAGAAGTAATTTTCCTGCTGCCCGGGCGTGAGCATAACCACTGAAGCCTTGGGGAATCTTGGCGGCGCCTACCGGAGATTCACCCCGTGCAGTGGCCAGGGTGACGATTTCTCCATCCACCCAACCTCCTGCATAAGCCGTCTCCGTGGTCGCTTCGACGATGGCGCGTACCCGGCGAGCGAGGTGTTCCGGAGGAGCGAGCTGACGATGAAATCCCTCGGCGATCGCGACCGCTGCAAGACCGAGAACGTATCGGTTGCTCTCGTTCTTTCTGATAATTCCAGTGGCGTGCAGGGTGTGGATGAGATGGTAAGTCACTTGGCGTGAAAGACCTAGCTTGTCGGTAATGTCTTTCACCTTAAGCCCATTGGAGCTCTCGGAAACTGCAAGCAAGATAGAGATCGCACGAAGAGCAGACTGAACTCGGGGTTTTGGATCCGCAGTGCTCCCGTTCAACGCGATGTCATCCGATTGCGCTTTTATTGCTATATCCATTAGAACTAACTCCCGCGAATTACTTCAATTTTTAGCTGTGATGATTACAGCGCATCTTGTGGATCACTTGGCATCCTGCTAATCAATGTACATCCCAATGCCCAAGTGTTCTTTTGGTACGACAACGCACCCGATTTAACCCTATACCGTCTTGATCCTATGATGCAAAACTCAAATCGTGATGATATTGCGCAAAATATGAGCGGAAAATAGCTGTTGTTCCAGCGTAATGATCGAGCGTCGGCAATGCTCTAGACGGCTGGGTTTGCCGGATGCCAGAGTCGCGAGGTGGTGGTCGTTTCGTACCCCTTGCCGTTTGGAAAGCTGACCAGTTCGAACTGCATGCCCCAGGGAGAGAGAAAGTAGATCCACGTCTGCCCGGCGTTCGGTCCGGTGGTTCTGACGGTCGGCTTTCCCTGGAGCCGAATGCCCTTCTCCGACAGATAAGCGACAGCGGCGTCGAAGTCGTCGACGTAGAAGGCGAGATGGAAACCGCCGATGTCGCTGTTCTTCGGCTGGATTAAATTCTGATCAGGGGCTTCGTACTGGAAGATCTCGAAGTTCGTCCCATGCTTGCAGCGGAAAAAACGCAACCGGCGCATCACGGTGCGCGGATGAACGTTGAGATGCGTGGCCATCCAGTCATCCTCGGCGGCAAAGGGGCCGAGTTCGAACATGTACTCGCAGCCTATGACGTCTACGAAGAACGCGGTCGCCTCGTCCAGGTCCGGCACCGTGAAACCGACGTGTTCCGTGCCGCGAAGACCGGGGATCCCGGTCGAAGGCGATTCAGTGGATTGAGATGGCAACGTGAGCTCCTTATGTACTTGCTGGCAATGCGACCCGATGTGAGTGAGCAGCATTTGCCACGCAGCCGCGCAACTATATATAGGTACGAGATTCTAGTGCGCTAATAAATATCATTATTTGATGCTTGTATCACAATATGCTTTATTCTTATTCTCAAGTCAAATATCGTAAATCCTAAATAAGGCCACAATGAAGATCTCAAAGATTCAAATCGCCGAATGTCCTGTGCCGCTTCCCCGTGTTCTACGACTCGGCCCGATTGAGATACGCACAAGAGATTATGTTGTCATTCGGGTTGAGACGGAGTCCGGAATATTCGGCGAAGCGATTGGATACCCTCGCGGGACACCTCTTTTTGAGACGCTGAGCAGTATGTCACGGCGCCTAATCGGTAAAGACGCGCAGATGAGAAGGCGCGTGATGTTCGATCTTGAACAATCGAATGTTCCGGCGCGCGCTGCCTTGACCCGAGGGCTGAGCCTGATCGACATTGCGCTGTGGGATATCGCGAGCAAGCAGGCAAAGCAGCCGCTCTTTCAATATCTGGGCGGCCTTCGCGACTCGGCTGAGATAACGCAGGTGGCCGGTTATTACATCGACCAGCGCTCGATTTCCGATGTGGCCGACGAGATCGG
The DNA here is from genome assembly GCA_041691575.1 of Terriglobales bacterium. Taxonomy (GTDB): domain Bacteria; phylum Acidobacteriota; class Terriglobia; order Terriglobales; family Acidobacteriaceae; genus Edaphobacter. The sequence continues at coordinate 305,735 of JBEPUJ010000003.1, read as the reverse complement.
CCGTGTGCGGGACGAGGGTTGCAGGCGAGTAAAGATCATGCTGAAAGGCGACTCCCCGGACTTCGATCTGAAGTACGCCTCGGCCGCGACGGAGAAGATGCCGGGCCAGGTTGCGGCAGATGCTCATTGGAGTTGGACCTCTTTGAACGAGGCGAAGAGGACTTGTCGCAGCCTCGACGGATTGGGGCTGAACTTCCTTGAAGACCCTTTTGCCGCGTCTGACTGGCGCTTTACGCACGAGCTGCGGCAGGATCTGGTGACGCCTATCGCTGCCGGCGAAGACGTCTTCGGACGGCACGCCATCTCGGACCTGGTGAGCGGTATCGATATCTTTCGCGTCGATGCGACGACTGTGGGCGGAATCACGGGCGCGGTCGAAGCGATCCACCTTGCCGGGGCTGCGGGAAGGACGGTGCTTCCGCATGTCTTCTGGCCGCTGCACATCCATCTCGCGTGCGCTTTCCCCGCAGTCGAGGGAGTTGAAGTGATTCCGCCGGAGTCTGGCGCTGACCCATTGGATCGGCTGCTCCGGAACATTCCGGTTGCAAAGCATGGCGAGATGAGTCCGAGCGAAGAGCCGGGAGTCGGTATCTCCATCAAATGGGATGCGGTCGAACAGCTTGCGAGCCGCCACGTTGTGATAGCGGATAACGGCTGATACAGATTGGTGCTGGGAGGAATTTGTCCATAGACGGTAATTGCCTGCGAGGGGATTGGGAAAGAACAAAATACAAGTATAAAGACGAGGGCAAAATACAGGGATCTCTCCACTGCGGCGGCAAAAGCGCCGCCTTCGGTCGAGATGACGTGCGCTTGGGGATTGGTGCTGGAGGACGGGGTATTAGGGTTGGTGGCCACTGATCATCTTCCCGTCTAAGAGTTGGCTGAGAATCGTTCTGTTGGTTTCGAGCACAAAATAGACGAGGTGATCGGCTATGTCTTTTGTTTGCTTCTTGTAACAGATCGGAAACATGTGTCTCACTTGTCTCCTGGTTGTGATGGAGGAAGCGTCCGCTACAGTTGGATCACTCAATTGGCAGCCATTTCATGGCGCTCAAGCGAGGCATTCGTTGCAGCGGTCGAAGGAGCTTCAATGGCAATCAAGAATTTTCGGGTGGGCGTGGGCATCGTAATGACGGCTGCTGCTTTGCTGGTGACCCATCAGGCTCTCGCAGCGGGCCGCGTGTGCGATGCCCGGAGTTACGGGGCAAAGGCCGATGGCGCGACGAAGGACACAAAGGCGATCCAGACAGCCATTGATGATTGTGCGAGCAAGGGCGGGGGGACGGTTCGCTTGAGCGGTGGCACCTTCGTATCCGGGCCTATTGAATTGAAGAGTCATATTACGTTGCATGTGGAGAAAGAGGCGACTTTGCTGGGCTCGGCTGATGCTGCCGATTACCCGAAGCGCGTCATCATGCGGCAACCGACGTTGCAGGGTCTGGTGAGTGCGACGAACGCAGAGTATGTGACCATCACCGGGGGCGGCACGATTGATGGCGCTGGCCAGCCATGGTGGAAGATGGCGCGGAGGGTGCATGATCGGGGGATTCTCGGCAATCCAAACCCGCGTCCGATGCTATTGCTGCTCGACCATTGCAAACACGTCGTGGTGGAGAACATCACCATTCAGAACTCGCCTTTCTGGCAGGTGGTTCCTTACTATTCGAATGATCTGGTCTTTCGTAACCTGAGGATACTTGCGCCTGCCAATTCGCCGAATACCGATGCCCTCGATCCATTCAGTTCGAGCAATATCAAGATTGACCATCTGTATGCAGATGTTGGAGACGACAACATTGCAATCAAGAGCGGTGCGATCAATTCTCCCGGACCAGATGCTCCCAGCCACGACATCCTGATTACTGATTGCGAATTTCGTAATGGGCACGGACTGTCTATCGGAAGCGAACTGTCTGGGGGTGCGTATAACATCCGCGCCGAGCGCATTAATTTCATCGGCACAAAGCATGGAATTCGCATTAAATCGAACCGCGACCGAGGCAACAACGTCGAGAACGTGAGTTATAAGGACATCACGATGAAGGATGTGGGGAATGCGTTCGTTATTACAGAGTATTACCCGAAGCTAGTTCCTGAGGGATCGGTTCCTTCTGCTCCAATGGGTCGGCTGACGCCACGGTTTCGCAATATTACCGTCGAAAACCTCGTGGTGACAGGGGTTAATTGGGCTGGCGCTGTCGTAGGGCTGCCGGAATCTCCCGTCGAGAATATCGTCTTCAAGAAGGTGCATATCAGTGCAAAGAAAGGGATGACGCTGATGTATGCGAATGTGTCGGGCGAGGATGTGCAGGTGCAATCGGAAGATGGCAAGCCGATGACGATTGCCGACGGCGCAAAGGCTAACTTCAAGCAGTAAAGCCGGTCGAGATGATTGTCTTTACTGGTGAAGGATGCGACTGAGTACATACGTCGTCTCAGTCGGAACGTTGTCCTTGAACTTTACCTTGAGCAGCACCTGGTAGTAGCGCGGCATCTTTCCGCCGTTGGCCTCTTTCAGCTTCGATACGAGGACCCGCGCAAAACTGGGATCGGTGAACCATTGCACAGCGGCTACGTATCCTGCCGAGCGGACGCTGGTAAAGCTCTCGATATCGTTGTGTCCCAGCGGCCCTGGAAGGTGAGTGACCAGAGCGTACATCATGCCCGCTTCCGAGGGAGCGGTCGAGTATTGGTCCTCATACAATGAGGGCTCACCCGGTGCGGGATGAAGGTTGCGAACCCCCTCCAGTTCAGGCACCAATTGCGGTGCGATTGGCATGCCACGCAACTGATCGAAGAAGAGATTCTGTACGCCGACGAAGACCACGTTGTTATCCGCAAGTTGTTGCCATGAGAGCTGGCTGGTCCTTACGAGTGAGAAGTTCTGTTCATGCGGCCCAAGCAGTTTGCCGAGCATGAACGACGCTTCTACTTCGCCATAGGCCGTGTAGTAGCGGCTGGGCTGGATATCGGTCTGCTTCAATGCGTTGGTTAGCGTCTTGACTTCGGGCGATTTGAGCACGTCTTTCCACTCGTTCATGGAGCGATCGCGAAAATAGATTCCGGGGTTGGATCGCATTTCTGCAAAGAGCGGATCTTCGATGGAGATGATTAGTGGGCGTTTCGACTGTATAAATGGTCCCCACAACATCCGCAGTTCCGGTGTCATGCCGTGAGCGGCGAGGGCGTTCTTTTCGCGCCAGGATTGCACTCCAAAATAGACGCCCGCGGCAAGAATGAGGCCGACTACCAGCGCAATGGGAAGCCAGAGGAGGTGAACCATTCTTTGTCTGTCTGGCTGTATCGCAACGCCTTCCTGTAGCTTCGGAAGTATGCCCTGCCCGGCAGCCGAGGCTGGCGGTTCGGTGAAAGAGGGACGTTGTTCGCAGGTCAGACGGAAGCGCCCCTTGGGCAGGTCGACCACGACCGCGTCTTCCTTGCCCTCGGAGCGATAGTAGTCTGCGAGCTTCTGCCGCAATCTTCCTACCTGGATGCGGACTGCGGAGTTGTGAGCCGGGTCATAGGAGGCTGGCTTCCCCATCCCCTCAATGGCGATGACATACTCTTTCAGTTGGTCGGCTTCGCCTGAGATGGCTTTATCGGCCAGATAACTTAACAGACGTCGCAGCACCTCTGAACCGCGGAACTCATCGCTGCGCAAGATCTTATCAATCTGAGGCTGTAGAATCTGATTCTGTTCCGATTCGACCTCGTTTACCATTCATATACCATTCATGCGAAATATCACTTCGGCGCGAGCACTGTCAATGCAGGCGACGGTCCCTCTTGCCACTCCATGCCCATAATTCCAGTAATTCTCTGTATGGTTCTTGTCACATACAAGTTCATATCATGTTCCCCCGGCAGAGGGGAGGCAACCGTGTTATCCCAGATTACAGGCAGTCGCCTCCAGGAAGAAATCCCGGAGAGCGGGCGCCAATCAGCTTTTTTGGGGATTTGCAAATGCAATGGCGCGGAGGACGGCCCATGGAGTAGCAAGTAAGGAGGCGGCATTCGGCTCCGGCAGGGTATGTTTGCTTGCGCCACGCCGTACATCCTTTGCGTTTTCAGAAGATTAGCTATACCCGTAGTTTGCGTCCATCCCTCTTCCGAACTCGTCCTACGTAGAGAACCCACAATTCCGGAGAACCCCTCAATGCAAACGAGCCGTCGCAACATCCTCAGAACTGCAATCGCCGCCGGTGCGGCCGCCGCTCTTCCCGTAGCGGCGCAAGGCAAACCCTGCCGCACTGCCGGGCCCAATCCCAATTACGCCAAGCTCGACGCTATTCTTAAGCAACCCGTCTTTCGGAGGGAGCTGTTTTCGGAACCTGTCATGATCGAGTCGCTGGAGCTGCTGCATTATGGCAAGAGTTATCTCTGCCGGGTTCGCTCTAAAGACGGCGCAGAGGGCATCTCCATCTCGAACTCCCAGCAGATGGAGTCTCTCTATCCCATCTTCGTGAAGCGGATGCAGCCTTTCTTCATCGGCAAAGATGCTCGCGATCTGGAGTCTTTGCTGGAAGAGGTGACCGTCTACCAGTCCAACTACAAGATGACAGGACTTGCCATCTGGGTTCCGCTGGCTACCATCGAATTTGCCATTCTCGACATGCTGGGCCGCATGGCCGGGAAGCCCATCGGGCTTCTCATCAGCGACAAGATCTACAACGAGAACATCGCTGTTTATCAGGCCAATGGCGAGCGCTACATCTCCGCTGAAGAGACCATCGACCATCTGAAGCGCGATGTGGAGATCTCGAAGGCAAAGGCCATCAAGTTCAAGCTGGGAGGGCGTATGAGCCACCCGGAAACGCCGGTAGGGCGCAGCGAAAAGCTCATCCGGCTTACGCGTGAGGCCTTTGGAGACAAGATGTATATCTCCGCCGACGCCAACGGCTCCTATTCCGTCGCGGAGGCCATTCCGATCGGCAAGCTGATGCAGGAGTACAAGTACGCCTTCTTCGAAGAACCGGTGCCCTTCGACTGGTATGAAGAGACCAAGCAGGTGGCAGATGCCTTGCAAGTTCCAATTGCCGGGGGAGAGCAGGAGCCAAGTACGCACAACTTCCGCTGGCTGATTGCCAATAATGGTCTGGCGATCACGCAGCAGGACATGTTCTACTTCGGCGGCATGGTTCGCTGCATGCAGGTGGCGCGCATGGCCGCTGCCATGGGCAAAAAGACGATACCGCATATCTCGAGCACTGGGCTGGGCTACGTCTACATGATGCACTTCATCTCGGCGATTCCAAACGCTGGTCCTTATCACGAGTTCAAGGAGTTCAATAACAGCCTGCCCTTCAAGTGCGAGACGTCCACGCTTCGCAGCAATGAAGATGGTGTGCTGAAGGTGCCGACCGGACCCGGCCTCGGGCTGGATATTGACCCTGACTATATTAAGAAGCACGTCGTTGTAAAAGGCTGATCGAGCATTGACAGCACTGCCGCCGCGCCTGTCCGGACGGCGGCAATCTACATCTTTCGCTCCGGTTCAGGGAGCAGCTACGGAGCGTTATTCATGATGTCCAGCCTCTTACTTCTCTTTGCCTTTGCGTTGCCGGCGGCAGCTCCAGCGGCCGGAACATCGGTCGTCATCTGGCCCGATGGAGTTCCGCCCCAGGGGATAACTCACAAGGAAGTCTTCGGCAACCACGCCATCTCCATCTCGCATCGCGAAAAGGATGGACGCGCCGAACTGCATGAGACCAAGGCGGACGTGATCGTCATCCAGAGGGGGGAAGCGACGCTTGTCTTTGGCGGCCAGGTCATCGATCCAAAGCCGACCCTGCCGAATGAGATTCAGGGCAGCGGCATCAAGGGCGGAGTCTCGAAGGCGGTTAAGACGGGAGATGTGATCCATATTCCCGTTGGCGTGCCTCATCAATTCTTTCTCGCTCCCGGCAAGCAAATCACGTATCTTGTCGTGAAGGTGATCGATCCACAGAATACGATGGCGAAGTAGATGTGACGGCGGCCTGGATCTTCCAGAGGATGCCGGCCGTTTCTGATGTACCCGGCAATAAGGAGAACCGTTTTGACCACGCCCGCACGAAAGCGCTATGCCTTTCTTCGTACCCTGTACTTCAGGGTGCTTGTAGGCATTGTTGCCGGTATTCTTGTGGGCATCTTCTACCCTCAGTTTGCGCAGCATCTCAAGCCCTTCGGCGATGGCTTTATCAAGCTCATCCGCATGCTGGTTGCACCCATCATCTTTCTGAGTGTTGTCGTCGGCATTGCCAGCGTAGGGGATACCCGCAAGCTGGGCCGGGTCGGCCTCAAAGCGCTCTTCTACTTTGAATCGGTGACCACTCTTGCGTTGTTGATCGGCATGGGGGTGGCCACGGTGCTTCAGCCGGGGCGCGGAATGAATGTCAACCCGGCGACTCTGGACGCCAAGGCGGTGGCGCAGTACACCGCACAGAGCAGCCAACTCGACGTCAAGGACTTTCTGCTCAATGTTATTCCCGATAGCTTTGTTGGAGCATTTACCCAGGGAGAGATCCTTCAGGTGCTCCTTCTGGCGATTCTGTGCGGCGTCGCGCTGGCGTCTCTGGACACGGAGAAGTACGTTGTCGGCCTTGCACGGTCACTGTCGCAGGTCTTCTTTAAAATCATCGCCATTGTCATGGAGGCCGCGCCGATTGGCGCCTTTGGAGCGATGGCATTCACCGTAGGCAAGTACGGCCTGGTCACGCTGATCTCGTTGGCAAAACTGATGCTGTGCGTCTACGTCACGAGCATAGCCTTCATCGTAATCGTCCTCGGCTTTATCTGTTATTTCAATGGCATTAATCTCTGGCGGCTTGTTGTCTATCTCCGCGAAGAGCTGCTGATCGTTCTCGGCACCTCATCTTCGGAGCCAGCACTGCCGGGACTCATGATCAAGCTTGAAAATCTGGGCTGCTCGAAGACGATTACCGGCCTGGTGGTTCCCGCCGGCTACTCTTTTAATCTCGACGGCACATCGATCTATCTGACCATTGCGGCATTGTTCATCGCTCAGGCGACCAATACTCATCTCACCCTGGGCCAGCAAGCCTTTGTTCTATTGATCCTGATGCTTAACTCCAAGGGGGCGGCGGCGGTTACCGGCGGCGGCTTCATCACCCTTGCCGCCACGCTTGCTGCGTTGGGCACGATTCCGGTTGCCGGGATCACTCTGCTGCTCGGCGTTGATCGTTTCATGTCCGAGATGCGATCGATCACCAACCTGATCGGTAATGGAGTTGCTACCATTGTGGTTGCGCGATGGGAGGGACAGTTTGACAACGAACGAGCAAAGTATGTTCTCAGTCGTCAATACTCCCAGTCGGAAGAAGAGTTGAAACTTCGCGATACGGTAGAGGTTATTTAGTTGCCATCGCGAGACCTACCCATGGAACTTTATCTATCTGCGACGATGCCAGCCAGATCCAGTTGGCGGACGATCCGGACGCTGTGGCGAGGCTGCGTTTGTGTCCTGCTGCTGTCAACATTGACGCCCTTGCTTCAGGCCCAGGTCATCTCCAGTCGCCCTAACCTCGCTGACCCCAGCTACCCTTTCAACGCGCCTGAACCGGTGAAGACTCCGGCATCTGCTGCGCAGTTCGATCAGTGGCGAGCGCAGATCAAGTCGGCGCTCTTCATCTCCGACCCTTTGCCGACGCTTGCGCCCAAGAGCTTCGGCACCTTCTCTCCAGCATCTGGAGTTATTGCCGAACGCGTGACCTACGGCACCAACTTCGGCATGCGCATTCCCGCTATCGTTTACAGACCCTCGGATGCTCACGGGAAACTGCCGGCCATGGTGGTGGTCGACGGCCATGGCGGCGACAAAACCTCCTGGTATGCCTTCTACACCGGCATTCTGTACGCACGGGCTGGAGCAGTTGTCGTCACCTACGACCCCATCGGCGAGGACGAACGCAACAGCGAAAGAAAGTCCGAGACCAGGGCGCACGACACGGTTATCAAAGGCCCGCATTCGCCGGAGCGTATGGGCGGATTAATGGTCACTGATGTGATGCAGGCTGTAAGTTATCTCGCCCAGCGGCCAGATGTCGATGCCGTGCGCATCGCGGTCGTCGGCTACTCGATGGGCTCTTTTATATCGGCCATCGCGGGGGCGGTCGATCCGCGGATTCGTGCGCTGGTCCTGTCCGGCGGTGGGGATCTCGACGGCAACATGGGTTCGTGGGATCGCAGCAGCAAAATCATGTGCCAGGCCGGTCCCTATCGCGCACTTAGCTTCCTGCCGGACAAGGCTGCAATCCTCTACGCACTCAACCAGCGTCGCGGAGCTACCCTCATCCTCAATGGCGCGATCGATCCGCTCGTCGCCCGTCCGCATCACTTCGAACCGTTCTTCGCCGATCTTCGCGCCCGCGTGGCTGCTCTGACCGGTAGCCATACGAATCTCCCCGAAAGCCACTTCCGCGCAAAGGTTGGTCATCGCCCAAGCTGGGTAACGCGGCAAGCCGCTCTCTGGCTACAGAATCAGTTGCATTTTCCCAACTGGAGTGGGGCAAAGATCAACGCCCTCGGCCAGACCCATATCAGCGTATGGGCGAAGAGTACCGGAGCCCACATCAACGAAGGGTATGCCGCGGAAGAGCGCGAAGGCGGAATCAGGGCGCTCGGCTCCGGCATCCCCAACGTCCCCTGGGCTGATCTCCAGGTTCTTCCAGAGGCTACCTGGCAACGGGAAAAAGAGAGATTCGTCTGGGATGCCTGGGCCCGTCATGCCCTCGCCGCCGACGGCATCCGTAGCCTCGGTCAGTAGGATCTTTGTGCTGATGGCCATTGATAGTCGCGAATCGTAAAGACATTGACCATCAGAGCTTGGCAATGGGATGTCAATTAAATCAATAGATAAGCTTTAAAGAAAACTGAATTTGGCGCGAATTACCGGCTGTTTTGCTAATGATTCCGAACCCGGCGCCTTCAAGCGTGTTCGCGGGAAGTCCCATCGTCACGATGTTGAAGAGATTGAAGAACTCCGAACGAAACTGGACGTTGACGAGTTCCGATCCGCTCTTGCGCTTGCCGAAAGGAGTGTCTTTGATAAACGCGAAGTCGTAGTTGTAAAAGGCGGGTCCGCGAAATGTGTTCCTGCCCAAAGTGCCAAATCGTCCCTTATTTGGGCCAGTGCCGTTGGGAAGATTGATTGGGATCGAAAAGTAGGAAGCGTTGTCCGCACCCTTTCCAAAGTAGTCTTCCCGAACTTTTCTCGCTGTAGAAAGGCGAGGCTTTGCGATCTGGTCCGGACGATCAGCGCCGTTTGAACCAGCACCTGTTTGCTGGACGCCGGAGTAGACGGTAAACGGCGAACCGCTCGTGATTGTTGAGATGCCGAGGATTTGCCATCCGGTGGTCACCTTACGATTGGCTTTACTGAGAACGTTCCAGTCTTCAAGGTGGAGATCCTGAACTACGCTCAACGTGAATGCCTGTCCAACATCGAACGTCGCCGGACCCTTTTCAGGCCGGGTATCGAAGGGATCCTGCGGGTAGGCCTGAGCTACTGCGCCGGTTGCTCCAAGGCCACCGGAGACCGAACTAGTATCGTCGATCGCCTTGCCCCAGGTATAGCTGGCCTGAAGAGCGGGGCCACCATGGCCCACGTTTCCTGAGAGGGAAGCCTGTAGCGCGTGATAGGTCGAGTGAGCCGTCGCGGTGATGATGTTTTCGAGTCCAAAGCCGCCAATCACGTTGCCCGAAGAATCGAACTCCGTGTGACGAGCGAACTCAGGGCTGGCCCCCGGATAGGCATTTGGAAAACTGGTGCGCGGCAGTTTTGCTCCTACCGTTCCAACATAGTTCACATCGGCGGTCAGGCTTCCGAAGGCTCTCTCCAGGCCGGCGGTCCAGGTATAGAGAGTGCCGTTGCCGAAGGAACGATCGATTCCGCTCAAGTTGAGAGGGCTCACGACATGGCTTGGAGTCAGTGCTGCAACATCCTTTTGGTAGCGATCAATATCGAGGACTGTATTCGGCGCAACATCTTTCGTGTTGCCGCTCGCGAAGATGTCCACGCCCGCAGGGGTGTACGCACGCGGTAGCTGCGACGGGGTAATCTGGAAGCCAAACGGAACCGGCGCACCCTTTGCCGCCGTCAGCCTGGGATAGACGGTGAAAGGCGTGGAGCCGGTAAGGTAGTTGTCCTGCCAGATGTTTGGCGGAATGACGGTTACCGCGCCACCCGCATGAAACTGCAACTTCTGCGATGCACGCCATGTCAGCTGCACTCGCGGTCCCCAGCCATCGTGATTTGTCTTGTATCCCGGCTGTGGGTTGACGACATATTGTTGTGCGCCGTCCGTATTCAAAAAGCCTGCGGTCCGTTTTGCGCGTTCTGCGATCGGCGTATAGATCTCCCAACGGACGCCGTAGTCGAGAACAAAATGGTCGTTCAATTTCCAAGTGTCCTGCGCGTAGATAGCTCCTGCGTTGCGATTGATTGCAGCTACTCCAATATGTTCTCCGTTAGAGAAATAACTCGGTGCAATCGCAACGGTGTAGACAAACGGGCTTCCTGAGAGCAGCCCTGTCAGCGTATCGGGAAGTGGATCGCCGGCGTGAATATCGTGGGTTCCGCTTCGCGATGGAATATCGCCTCTCGCATACGCTGTGCCGCCGCCAAAGTCATATTCGCCGTTTGGACTGGTGCCGTAGTAAGTCGTATCCCGGTTCAAGCGACCTTCGCCGCCGAATTTGAAGTTATGGTGCGCCGTTGTTAAGGCGAAGCTCTGCTGGGCCTGAAACAGGTTGCCGTACGCCGTCATCACCGATCCACCGGCTGAATTGAAAGCTTCAAAGGATCCATCACTGAACTTCAATGCCGGATCCGTTCGGTTCGGCGTTGGGAAAGAGGGCGTGCTGCGCGTGACGCTGAGGGACGACTCCATGGTGAAGTGCGGCGATACGACGCGGGTAAATTTGAGGGCTACGTTTCTTTGCTTATCGATATATTGCACTCCAAACGAGGGGTCGATAGCAGTCTGTTCTGGATTCGTTGTGGGCCCCGTCAGATTATTGAAGTTGAATCTCACGAAGAGATGGTTTTTTTCGGAGAGGTTGTGATCGAGCCGGATAGAGAACTGATCCGCATTGGTGACAACCTTGGCCGAAGTCGCATAGGTGTGTACCCCATACGAGCCGGTGGGAAGATTGGGCAACGGATATCGCGCCAGAATTTTGGCGATGTTAGGGTCCACCGGGACAGTCAATATATCGCCGGGAAAGGCCGTCGCATCGATTCCTGTGCGCTCCTCCGCCGTAGGTACGGGAAATACCTGGGTGGTTCCGAGAACCTGCCGAAAGCCCTGGTATTGTCCGAAGTAATAGGTCTTCCCACGTCCGTCGTATACGCCGGGAATGCGCACAGGGCCACCGTTGGTAAACCCGAACTCGTTTCGGCGAAAAGGAGGAATTCGTTCTGGATGTTCAGCCGAGGCGTGGTCAAAGTAATTGCGGGCATCGAACGCCGAGTTTCTGACAAATTCAAATACCGACCCATGAAATCCGCTGCTGCCCGATCGGGTGATGATGTCTGTGAAGCCGGCTGCGCCTCGGCCAATCTCGGCGGGCATCCAGCCGGAACTTGAACGAATCTCCTGCACCGCATCCACATTGAAGTTGGAGAAGGTAGAGCCACCCATCTCGGGATCGCTGATATCGACTCCGTCCATTGCAAACACAGCTTCAACGCCGCGTTGGCCATTGATGGCAAATTGCTGCGTGAAATTCGTGGCCCCATTCGTATCCGTCATAGTCCCGGCAGCCAGCAGCAAGAGCTGGCTGAAATCGCGCTTGTTCAGTGGAAGCTCGCTCACGGTTTGACTCGAAAGCGCTTCGCCACCGGTAGCCGCATGTTGTTCAACCGACGAACTTACAGAGATACCTTGCTGCTCCGAAAGGGTAATGACAACCGCCGATGATGCACTCGATATGTTGAGCGGTTGAGCGTATCGAGCGGTGTGATGATTAGCCTCGATGGAGAGTTGGTACGTTCCATCCGCAACTCCCTCTAATCGAAAGTGACCATCGTTGCCTGTGGTTGCATCGATGCTTCGGCTCTCACGTTTGAGGTGAATGATGGCTCCGTGGATTGGCGCGCCGGTATTGTTACGCAGTACGCCCTGCCAGGCCGTTGGCACAGCGTCCTGCGCCAGTATTTGCATCGAAGATAGAAGAACAACTACCAGCGCTGCCGCCAGGCGTCCAGAGAACCTTCGAATCAGGAATTGCGTGGCAAGGAGCTTTTGCGTTTGCATCATTCGTGAAAGTGTCCTTCATCTCATTTTGGCGAAGAATCCAGCAGCTCCATATTACTGATCGGCTGCGCATCGTAACGAATCGAGCGTCAGCGCTGTGAAGCGGTCGACGCCATCTGACCTTATCAGATGGTATGTCTCGATACTTGTTTTCGTGAGTCGCCTGAAGGTGCGATTGTAGTACTGGATCCTCGTTGCGCCTCCCGACGGCCAGTAGTCAACATCATCAAGGATCAACCTGTCTGCTTTCTCTTCTGAGTTACTATTGAGACCTCCACTATGCTCGATTATTTCCAATTGCGTTCGTTGCAAAATAAGACCCGTGGATGGCGTTGCTGCCTGTTGCCAGCCGTCCTGGCGCTTTTAATCACGCTGCTTCCAGCGGGGGTTGCGCAGCAAGCATCTTCAAGACATTTAGGCGGAGTGACCATACAAGGTACCGTTCTCGGAGGCGATGGAAAGCCAGTGAGTGACGCTACCGTCAGTCTCGAAAAGAAGAACTCTTCGGGCACAACGGAGACGAAGACCAACGCCGTCGGTGCCTTCACGTTTTCGTCTCTCTCAATTGGCAGCTATCGACTGAGTGCGGAAAAGTCTGGATCGCATAGTCGTACAGTTGACGTCAACGCATTGCCCGAGAAGGGCATGGAAAAGGTTGATCTGGTGCTTCAGGGAACTGGTGCCTCTTCCGCGCCTGGAGCGCAAGCGATGGAGTTCGTCGACCAGCCTAACTTTACCGTAGCTGGTGTTACAGACTGGACCGCCGTTGGGGGTCATGGATCGGACTCAACTTTGCGGACCAGCGAATCTCTTGCGAATGAAACTGCTGCGCTCAAGGCGGAAAGCTCCGGCCGCGGAGTAACCAGTGTTCCGAGCGGAGCCAGCGAAGAATCCGAGAGCAAACTGCGTGCAGCCCTTGCCCGCGCTCCCGGCAGCTTCGATGCAAACCACGCGCTTGGCAAACTTTATCTCCGTACCGGGCGATATCCGGAAGCTATCCCATTGCTTGAGAGTGCTTATCGGATTGATCCGACAAATGAGGCGAATCAGTACAATCTGGCGTTGGCTTACGAAGGGGCTGGAGACCTCTCACAGGCTCGTGTGCGCATCCGCGAATTATTAGCGAACGCGCAAAGCGCCGATTTGCATCGGCTGATGGGGGAGTTGGACGAGAAGTCAGGCGACCCCTTATCGGCTGTTCATGAATATGAGCAGGCGGTAAAGCTAAACCCGAGCGAGCAGAACTACTTCGAGTGGGGCTCTGAGTTGCTCCTCCATCGCGCTGTCTGGCAGGCGCAGGAGGTCTTTCGCAAAGGCGCGGCCGCCTATCCAAAATCCGCCAGGATGCAGACTGCACTGGGTACGGCGCTCTTTGCGGGCGCTCGCTACGATGAGGCAGCGCTGCATCTCTGCGACGCTTCGGACCTGAATCCAGCGGATCCTAATCCCTATCTCTTCATGGGAAAGATCCAGATGGCGGCACCCAACTCCTTAGCGTGTGTTGAGCCAAAGCTGGCGCGCTTCGTGCAGCAACAGCCTGGAAACTCGACCGCCAACTATTTATATGCGATGTCCATCCTGAAGCATCAGGAGCGGTTGCCGGACAGACAGGCGATGCAACAGGCGGAAGTTCTGTTGGCGAAGGCTGTGGCGATTGACTCGAAGTGCAGTGAGGCCTACCTGCAACTTGGAATTCTTTCTGCCTCGCAGCGCAACTTTGACAAGGCGATCGGCTTCTACACAAAAGCAATCGAAGCGGATCCTCAACTTGCCGATGCGCATTATCGCCTGGGCGTAGCTTATGACCGCACTGCTCAATCGGCAAAAGCTAAACAGGAATTCCAGCTCCACGACCAGATCAAACAAGAACAGGCAGAAGCTACCGAGCGGCAGCGGCGCGAGGTTAAACAGTTCCTGATCGTCCAGCCGGGAGAGACTGCCAAGCCAGCAAAGTGAAGTCGTGCATGGGCTCATCCAGACTAAGGAGCTTTTGGCTTGGAGGATGCGATAATCCCGTCGCCTTCGCGAATTGTGAGTATCTGGTTCGCTTTGATCTGCGCGAACCGTTCCACCTTCTGCGTCGTCGGCCACTTCACCTCAATAAAGTCCACGACATCTATTTTCCCAATGCCGAAATGAAGCCGCAGATCGTTTTGAGACATCACGCTGGTTCCGCCATGCACCTCATCCATCTGCACATGTTTCCCGGTGATCACTCTCACCCGCGCCCCTATCGCAGTGCGATTGCACTTGGTTCCGACCAGCTTGACCTTGATCCAATTTTGCTTGTTGCCTCCGTCATTGCGAAGAAGCGACGGCAGATCGTTCAGATTCAGCACCAGCACATCCATGTTTCCGTTGTTGTTATAGTCTCCAAACGCCGCGCCACGACTGGAAAAATGCTCGCTGATGCCCGGACCCATCTCTGCGGAGACATCCTTGAACTTTCCGTTGCCGAGGTTCTTGTACACCAGCCGAGGATTCTTGAAGGTCTCGCCGAAGTTATAGCGATCGACCTCCGGGTAAACATGTCCATTGACCTGAAGGATGTCCTGCCAGCCATCGTTGTCGTAGTCAATGAAGCCACATCCCCACGCCACATAACGATTGTTGACTCCAATACCTGAGGGAGAAGTCACGTCGGTGAAGGTTCCATCGCCATTGTTGTGGTACAGGTTGCACGTATCATCCACAAAGTTCGTCTTGAAGATGTCGAACCATCCGTCGCAATCATAGTCGGCCACGGCGACGCCCATACCGGCCTGCTCGTGCCCGTCATCGTTGTAGGCGCAACCAGCCATCACTGCAATATCGGTGAACGTACCGTCGTGGTTGTTTTTGAACAGGATGCTCGCCTCTGAATCCACGGCAACATAAATGTCCGGCCATCCATCGTTGTCGAAGTCATACGACACAGGGGTGATCGAATAGCGTGGACCAGGCTTTAGAATTCCCGACCGCTCGGAGACGTCGGTAAAAGTTCCGTCGCCGTTGTTGTGATACAGAATGTTGGTCCCGCCTGGAAGGCCGCGTGGTCCGCACATGATCGGAACGCCTTTCCACTGGCAGTAACTCGTCTCGTTTGCAGGGAGGATCGTATCCGGGGCCAGTTTGATGTAGTTGCAAACGAACAGGTCAAGATGACTGTCGCGGTCATAGTCAAGAAAAGTACAACCTGCTCCCCATCGGCCCTTTTCCTCGTAGAGTCCCGCTTTGCGAGTTACATCGGTAAACGTCCCATTTCCATTGTTGTGGAAGAGGATGTTGTGCCCCCAGAAGCAGCAAAACAGATCGTCCCAACCATCGTTGTCGTAGTCGCCCACGCAGACGCCGGTCTGCCATCCCGTAATCCCTAACCCCGATTTCTCAGTCACATCGCTAAACGTGCCGTCGCGGTTGTTCTTATAGAGGTGCGAGGTCGGCGCTTTTCCAGACGGCCAGGTCGCATCCAGCCGGTTGCCATTCGTAAGATAGATATCCAGCCATCCATCGTTGTCGTAGTCGAAGAAAGCTACCCCGCTTCCCTTCGTCTCGATGATGGATCGTTTGTGGTCGATGCCGCCCCACACGTTGGGAGTATTCAGACCAGCTTGCTGAGCTATATCCACAAACTGAACCCCGGACGCAGTAGCATTTGATGCTGCCGCTTCAACAGTTAGGGGATGCTTCCACCTCCAAAGCGGAGTTGTCAGTGCGTCCGTCAATGCACTGCCAAGCAAAAAGAGGGAAGACCCGATGAAACGACGTCGTGGAAAGATCATAGATGGCTGCAATTATAGCGATAGATTTTTCGTAGGACCGACTGCATGTTGCGAAGCTTGTTTCTACCAGATGCACTTGTCCAGCAAATCTTCATCGTGTTTTATCGACAAGAAAAAGCGCAATTTGAAGTAATTGCGCTCTCTTAGCATTGGACAATGGTTCATCTCCGGTTGGGGTACCCGCCGGGGTCTGCGCCAGGACCGCTTCAATCCGATTGATGTCGAGGCCGCCTCGTGCGTTGCTGTTCTTGAATCGATCCAGAACCTCTTTGGCTTTGGCAATCTGCCCGGTTTGATAGTAGAAGACGCCCAGCGTCGAATAACCGCCTGGCCACTCCGGCAGCATCTCTACGGCGCGCTCGAACTGTCGGGCTGCATCCGGAGTGTTGCCTTCCAATGCAGAGGCCAATCCCAATCCCCAGATGATCTTTCCTGATCCAGGGACGCGCGCTTGGCCCTTCAAGAGTGTTTGCTTCGCTGCCGCAATGTTGTTCTCCCTAAACTCAAGAAGCGCTAGTGAAAGATAGTCCTGGTCGTTGTCAGGATTGCGGGTGATGGCACGGCGGTATATCTCTTCCGCTTGCGTACGATCACCCTGGTGAGCGTAAATATCTCCCAGTAACGCTAGGTACAAATCGTCCTTTCGTCCTTCCTCCGAAACCTGCATGGCAGCATCGAGCGCATTCGAGTAAAGTCCTTTGCGAAAGTACGCATTCGCAAGATCGAAATTTATCTCGTCCGATCCAGGTTTCGCCTGGAGCGCTGCCTGAAAATGCTGGATGGCATCGTCGTACAAACTGTATCGGGCCAGTAAAACTCCGGCTCCCGTCAGGGTTCGGGAGTCTTCTGGCCGCTCCTTGTCGAGCTGCGCAATCGTGGTTCTGGCCTCTTCAACCTTGCCGGATTTCAAATACGCCTCAGCCAGCGCATACAAAACTTCAGGCTGATCGGGGTGCAGCTTGCTTTGCTCAACCAGCCCAGCCAGGTCTTGTTGTACTTGCGCGTCGGGAGCGAGCTTCGATCGGCTATCAAGGTAATCGAAGAGATGATCGTAAGGATGGGCCGTGACGGGTGCGCTTTTGGAAAGAGCTTGAAATTGAGCCAGATCTCGTTCTGCCGCTGCTGTCTGGTGCAGGCTCTTCTCCACCATCGCCAGCTTGTAGTATCCGGCCGCCGGACTGCTGCTCACTTTCACATATCTCCTCAGCAACTGGGTCGCCTCGGAAAATCTCTTGTCTTGCATGCGAAGGTTAGCCAACTCCAGCAATGCATCGGGATAGTCCGGGTTGGCCCGGAGCACTCTCGGAAAGATGGCTTCCGCACCTGCCGAATCTCCCTGCAGCTTTGCGATGTAGCCCAGTTGAAACAGGCAGAAACTGTTATGAGGCTCCAGCTTGAGCCCATTCTGAAAGTCCTGCTTCGCTTCGTCGAATCTGCCGAGATGTGTATGCGAAAGGCCTAGAAACGCGTACGCCCGCGCCGAAGGTTCAACCTTCACCAGTTCCTTAAATTCATCGATGGATTTGTTGATCTTGTCCGATTTGAAGTAACTCTCGCCTAAGGCCGCACGGAGATCAGAGCGCTCCGGAGCAATCTGCAGGCCCTTTTCCAGCAGCGGTATCGCATCCTCATAATATTTTTGCGACATGCTGATTTGAGCCATGAGGTAGAGAATGTCTGGATTCTCAGGGGCCAGCTTATTTGCTCGGACCAGCACATCGAGCGCGTCCAGTGGTCGCGACTCATTTGCGTAGACCTGCGCCAACAGGTATTGGGTCTCCGGGGACTCAGGCTTCAATTTGAGAGCATGGGATAGCGCGAGCTCTGCGTTCGCGTTGTCGCCGTTCCGGAGCGACGCTTGCCCAAGGTTAAAAAGTATCTCAAGAGTTCCAGGGCGCAAGGCATCTGCTTTTTCCAGTTCAAGCTGTGCAGCCTTGTACTGTTTCTCGGAAGCCAGTAAGACGCCAAGTGAAAAATGCAATTGGACGTCATCCTTTTTCTCCGCAGACATTTGAGTCGCGAGCCGCAGCGCCTCCACTGTGCGCTTGCTTTGCAGGTTTGCCCGGATCAGATTAAGCCGCGTTTCGAGATCCGCAGGATGGATTCGCTCGAAATGTCCAATCGCCGCAACAGGGGATCCCTTGGCCATCAGAAGTAAGCCTAAGTTGTAGTTTGCATCCCGGTTGCCGGGATCAAGCCGCAGAACAGTCTGAAACTCCTTCTCTGCAAGGTCAGCCTTCTTCTCAGCAAGGTAGACGTTGCCCAGGTTGTTGTGGGTCTTGGTGGAGTTGGGGGCAAGTTGTAATGCTCTGTGAAATGCTTCCAGTGCGCCCGGGTAGTCCCGCTCTTCGCTCTCAATAATACCCAGCAGGTTGTAGCCTTCGACGGAAGGGTTTCGCTGGAGTTCTTTCAGCGTCAAAGTTTTGGCCTCGTCAAGATGCCCCTGCTGAATTAGCGATTCCTCTGGCCGCAGGTCTACAGGAACCTTGGCAGAGAATTGCTGGGCCAAACTGGGGATGGAGACAAAAATAGTTACAAATAGGGTGAGAAGGCCGCCCACACGTGACAGCAGTATGGGCGGCTCCAGTCTTTTTCGAAAATGAGGCACGAGCTTCAACTCTTTCCACCGGCCCGTATACCGTGTCGGCACGGTCATCGTAGAACTTCCAGCGCCTGTCTCGCCACCAGATTTTGCGGCTGTACGCGCAGCAGTTCTTCTAAAACGTCTCTCGCCTTCTCTCTGTCGCTTCGCATTGCATAGAGGCGGGCAAGATTGAGATATGCCTGATCATTGTTCGGCACAAGTCTTATCCCCGTCTTGAATTGCTCTTCCGCCTTTTCGTAATTCTGCAACCGCACGAAAACAATGCCAAGGTTATTCAAGGCTTCGGGATACGCCGGATGAAGCTCAATTGCTTTCTGCAAATAGCCAGCCGCCGGTTGAAGTTGATTCTGCTGTGCGTAAAGCATTCCGAGGCTGTAGTTAACCTCGGGATCATCCGGTTGGATCTCAAGCGCATGACGCAGGCACTCCTCCGCTTTTGCAAAAGCCCCCTGCCGCCGGTAGACATTGCCCAGATTCAGCAGCGCGATCTCGTAGCCCGGGCGTAATTGCAATGCCTGCTGAAAGTTTTCTATGGCCTGATCAGGATGGCCTTCCTGCGCTGACATCATCCCCAGGTTGTTCCATGCCTCCGGATAGTTGGGACGAAGCTTCAAGGTCTGCTCCAGATAGTGGCGCGCCTCTTGAAAATCGTTCCTCCGCAGGTTGAGTGTCCCAAGGTTGTAATATCCTTCAGGATCGTCAGGTTTGGAGGCAATCACCTGTTGGAAAGACTCTGCTGCCTGGTCCAGATATCCATGCTGGAACAACGCTACGCCATAGGTAAAGTCATTGCGTTGGAAGGAACCCTGGTGGAGTTCGCCCTTGAACGGAATCGCACGCTGCATTCGTTCGGCAGTCGTCGTTGGTGCGGTTTTCACGTCTTCCAACAAATGCGCGGGATCGATTGAACCCTGGTAAACCTTGACGATCATGCCTTCCCTGTCCACGAGGAAAGACGTAGGAATGGCAAGGTCTCGGCGACGATCGAAAAGGTATCGATAGATGATGTTGTAGATGCCGGCCGCTGCTTCCGTCGCAAAGACAACCGGATAGAGAAGCTTTTCCTCTGTCGCCAGCGACTTCGCTGCCGGAATGGCAGCGAAGTCGTCGATGTTCACCGCGATAATCTCCAGATGGCTGGCGGCAAACGCCGGTCGGTGCTGCTGGAGAAGTCGCAACTGCTCGCGGCAGAGTTGCGCTGTCGTTGCCCAGAAGTTCAGGAGTACAAAACCGCCTCGGAATTGCCGAAGCTCGCGTGTGTTGCCTGCAAGGTCGGGCAACGAAAACTCCGGAGCCTTTAGCGGAGCAATCAGCCACGTCTCCACCTGAGTAGGCAACGGCTCCAGCGTTGGCGGCGGCTCCGCCTGCGTGTAGGACTGTGGCGTTGCGGCAAACGCTTTGGCCACGAACGATTTGTTGCCCTCCTCAACCTCGATGCGATGATTGACTGGCAGAGATTCAAACTGCTGAGTAAGACCGCTTGGCCAGCGAACGGTCGCCTTCAACGTACCTGGCGGTTTCCCTACTCCAAAGAAAACCTCTTTGGAATGTTGCGCCAGAAAGCCGGAGCCCGCCTGTAGATACTTTGTTTGGCGAAGCGAGCCCGTCTCGACGGTGATTGCCGCTCCGATCGCATCGCGATTACTCTTGTGCCCTCGTAACCGAAAAGCAATCGAGTCGCCGATGTCCTTCATCGCATTGTGCAGAATCCGTAGCTGCGGAGCATTCCGGTTCTTGAGGATGACTTCGAGCCGTCCGTCATGGTCGATATCGGCGAGTGCAAAGGAGCGGCTGTCCTCAAGAAAATCCAGCCCTGCGACGCCCGAAACCTCAGAAAAAGTGCCATCGCGATTGTTCGCAAACATGACATTTCTTTCGTAGGCGTTCCAGGAGCTGTCCGACCGGATCAATTCATTAATGGCATTCCATCCATGCTCGTACGCCAGCGAAGCCGTGCCATCTTCGGGCGATTTCGCCACGACTTGCCGCCAGAAGAAGCTCGCGATATCGTTCCGCTCTACCGCGGAGATGTAACCGTTGGTGACATAGAGGTCGGAGTAGCCATCATGATCGAAGTCCCAGAAGTCCGCTGACCAGGACCAGCGGCCCATCGCCACTCCGGTTTGTTGGCCGATATTCCTAAACGTCCCGTCACCCTCGTTTCGGTAGAGAGCATTTCCTCGTGCGTGCCGCTGGTAGAGGGCGCGGATACTTTGCGGTGCGGCCTGGTGAAACCGCGCCTGCTCCGAAACTCTTTGGCCCGCGGCCTCCCACATGCTCGTGATGTAAATATCCTGTTGGCCGTCGTTGTCGAAATCGGACCAGCAGGCGCTCATTCCAGCTCCCACATCCTCGATGTGGGACTCCTTTGACGCAACCGTAAACGTCCCATCGCCGTTATTGCGGTACAACTGAGAGCTTCCGAAGTCGTTCGCGATGCACAGATCGGGCAGACCGTTGGCGTTCGAATCCCCCCAGGCACACGCAAAGCTATACCGGTCGTTGTCTACGTTCAAACCTGCTGTTTCCGTCTTTTCTACAAACTGCCCATTGCCTTCGTTGTGCAACAGGCAGTTCGGCGGCCCGTTGCGCGCATCGTAGTAGGGAACAGGGTAGTGATACTGGTCAAGCCCCAGATAGTACATATACGTGCAGAAGAAGATGTCGAGACGGCCGTCGCCATCGTAGTCGGCAATCGCCGCATGAGTGAACGTTCCTTGCGGAGCGCGCGCAAACTTGAAGGCATCGCGCTTGAGCGAAAATGTCCCATTCCCCTGATTCACAAAGAGCAGAGGACCACTGCCGCAAACGACCAGCAGGTCCTGGAGTCCTTTGTTGTCGAAGTCTGCAAACAAGGCGCACGCCGTGTTGTCGAGTACACCCACACCGGCTTTCTCAGTTACATCTTCAAAGGTGCCGTCGCCACGGTTGCGGTAGAGCCGGTTCGGCAGCCCCGCTGGTTGGCAGACGTAGAAGTCATCGAATCCATCGTTGTCATAATCGCCCGCCGCCACACCGTTATTACCATAAACATCGATTCCACAAGCGCCGTCCAGAATCGTTCGCCAATGATCGACTCCGCGAAGCATCTGGCTCTTGTACGACTCAGAGCTACCCAGAGCCTGAGAGGTCACATCGAGAAATGCAGTTCCGCCCCCAACGCTGAGCGTCTCTTCGTTTGCCTCCCATTTTTGTACCTTCCAGCCATCCTGTGTATTGCGCGACCACTCGGTTCGCCAGGATCCCACCCGTTCTTCCCGTCGACTATCGCTACGGAGAGCGACGATGTCGTATCGAACCTCCAGTTGAACCGCCAACGGAGCGCTGGTGATCTCATTGATTCCATAAATCTCAAACTCCGCAGTCTCGACTTTTGAGATCGGCCCCAGCCAGGCTTGAAGTTCTTTGAGGAACCGCTGCCGCTCGGAAGGCGCCGGAGCGCCAAATTGCCTTTTCGTAACGTCGACCCCGTATCCGGACCGCAGCCGGACTTCCTTGACGGGACTGAGCGAGGAGGCTTCGAGAGTGGTGGAAAGCAACTTCAAGAGGTCCGAAAAGTCGTGAACCGATCTCTTGAGAGACTGACCCCATTGGTTGAGGAGCGACGCAATCTCAAAAGCATACTTCTCGGTTGAGTATTCGTCCGAACCTGGAGCCACTAGGAGAAGAACCTCGGCCAGGGACGATTTCGCAGGATAGTGAGGCTTGAAACGAACGTCTGTGAAAGGGAAAGGGGGATGCTGCTCCGAGGAGACGCGGGGAGAGTCAGCCAGGAACGAAGCCCCGAAAAGAGGAGCCGAACGAAGCAGAAGAGGTGCAAATCCCACGCCCTTGAGCAGTGCACGTCGGGAAAGTAGCGGTTTTTCATTGCTCTGATCTGACATGATTCTCAGTGGGTCCACGAAGCAGGGAAGGTGCCCGCAGAATATCACCCGCCTTACACCGATTCCATGAGCAGCCCGCGACTCTTCATGCAGACGGCCTTAGTCATCCAATTGCTGACCTCAAACTTTTGATTGACGCGGCTTCAAACTTTTAGTTGACACGGATACTGTGATGCACTAATGTTCGAAATCGCACGAGCTGTAACCGCTTACAGCGCGGCAACGCATTTGGGCCCGTTTTCCGGAATGACTCGATGATTAGAAGAAAAACAAGCGGGACGGAAGAAAAGTGATGAAATTGGAGGACATTTGGATGGCTATTGATCGCAATACCCTCAGTTGGCTAAGAAAATATGGCTGCGTAGCACTCGCGTGCTTTTGCTTTCTCCTGGTCTCGGCAGAATATGCGGCCGCCCAGGTAGATCAAGGATCAATCACCGGCACCGTTGTGGATACCACGGGCGCGGTTGTGCCTGGCGCGGTCGTTACCCTCGTGAATACGGACGTTGGCCTGAACCTCAAGAACACAACGGATAGCGGCGGTGTGTACACCTTTTCGCCCGTCAGAATCGGGCACTACTCGGTTACTGTCACCGCCCCGGGTTTTGCGAAGACGACCCAGCAGAACATCACGGTCAGCGTCGCGCAGCGCCTGCAGGTAAACGTTGAGCTCAAGCTGGGCTCCGAGACCGAAACTGTCGAAGTGACCACGGCTCCGCCGCAACTGCAGACATCGGATGCGGCCGTGGGACAAGTGATTACCGAGCGCAGCGTCAACAACCTTCCCCTGAATGGCCGCAACTTTACCTTCCTCGCTCAGCTCGGTGCCGGTACGCAGACGCCTCAGGCCGATACGCGCGGTAACGCTGCATCCGGCGCCTTCTCGGCGAACGGCCTTCGTCCTTCGCAAAACAACTATCTGCTCGACGGAATTGACAACAATTCCAACGCTGTCGACTTTCTGAATGGCACCAACTTTATCGTTCTTCCTCCGGTAGACGCGATTCAGGAGTTCAAGGTTCAGACTGCGGATTTTAGCGCGGAGCTGGGCCGTTCCGCCGGGGCCGTCCTCAATGCGACTATCAAGTCCGGTACCAACAGCTTTCACGGCGCCGCATGGGAGTTCTTTCGTAACGACAAGCTGGACGCCGCTGACTGGTTTGAAAAGCAGAAGAAAGGTATTTTGCGTCAGAATCAGTTCGGTGCCTCCATCGGCGGGCCGATCCTCAGGAACAAGATCTTCTTCTTCGGCGACTACGAGGGTAGCCGACGCGTCCAGGGCACGGTCTCAAATGGAACTGTTCCGACTCTGGGAGAGGTCAACAGTAATTTTCGGGACCTTTCCGACTTAATTAGGGCGCAAGGCACCAAGACCCAAACTGATAGCCTTGGTCGAACCATTCCTCTGGGAACGGTTCTCGATCCTGCAACGACCCGTGCGGTCACCGGAGGCCAGACAGATTCGGTGTCCGGTCTCATGGCAGCAAAAAGCGGCTATGTTCGCGATCCGTTTGGAACCTGCCCTGCTGGCACTACGACCTTCACACTTGCCACCTGCGGCTTGAATCAAATTGCCCAAGGCCGGTTGGATCCAGTCGCCCTCAAGCTGCTAAGCCTCTACCCAAAACCGACCGACACAGCGTCGCTCACTTCGAACTTTACATCGAGCCCTCACCTGTTCGAGCATCGCAATGCATTTGATACCCGCGTCGATGTCAACCCCACCCAGAAAGACCAGGTCTTCTTTCGATTCAGCTATGTAGACGATCCCCAGTTCATTCCGGGTATCTTCGGAGGCATCGCCGACGGAGGTGGATTCCAACAGGGTCTCCAGACCGCCAAGTCAAATCAGTCTGCCTTCGGATATACCCATGTCTTCACGCCGACGACGATCAACGTGTTGCGTGTCGGATTCAACCATCTTCATACCACCCGCTTCGGTCCCGAAGGTGGTACGAACGGTATTCCGGATCAGTTCGGGATTCAGGGCATTCCGCAGTTTAGTGGAAACGGCGGTCTTCCCTCCATCGCCATCGGTGGTCTGGCAACCCTCGGCAGCAATGCCTTCCTGCCCTCCGATGAAATTAGTCAGACGCTCCAGATCACGGACGACTTTACCAAGATCTGGCATTCCCACAGCTTCAAGGGCGGTATCGAATCCCAGCATGTAAAGTTCTCGACACTTCAGCCTGGATACTCGCGTGGCAACTTTGACTACAATGGCCAATACACCGATATCCCGCAGCAAAATAATGGTGGGACCGGACTTGCACAGCTCCTGATTACTCCAAAAGCGTCGACTGTCGCCAATGGAGTCGATTTCTCCGGCGGTTCTGACTCGATCAACGCCTCCAACGTCAACAAGACTTACGACGCGAGGATATACTTCGCGGCTTACCTTCAGGACGACTGGAAGGTCAACCCCAAGCTGACTCTCAATCTGGGTCTGCGATGGGATTACTTCGGACCAATCAGGGAGACCAATGGCGGCCAGGCCAACTTTGTGCCGTCTGGACCTCCCAACGGAGTTCCAACCTTCCTCATTCCAGCCACTGGAAAGGATGACAGGACTCTGTCAACAAGCTTTGTCACATTGCTGGCGAAGGATGGGATCAAGCTGGAACAGACTGACAAATACGGTCAGGGATTACTACAGACACAAAAGAGCAACTTTGCACCGCGTGTCGGTTTCGCATATCAGGTAAACCCGAAGCTGGTTGTGCGCGGCGGTCTTGGTCTCTTCTACAACTCATTTGAAAATCAGGGATATGGCCCGAACATTGGGGAGAATTATCCCTTTGTCTTCAATTTCGGTTACACGCCAGTGGCTCCGCCCCTCAGTCCCAATGGTCTGTCAGATGTTTTGCCAATCAGCTATAACACTCCGTGGGCTGGCTGCACCACCGCGGGTCCAGGCGGTACCGCAACCATCGGCGCCGGTCTCTCCTGCGTAGCATTTACGCCTGCGGCTGTAAACGCAGCGGGCCTGGGACTACAGGGCCTTCAATTCAACTATCAGACCCCACTCACGTTGAGCACAAATATTACGGTTCAATACTCGCTGACGCATAGCCTGTCTCTTCAGGCAGCCTATGTGATGACTCAAGGCAGTAATCTTCAGCAAGGACTTGGCGCAAACAACGTGACCGCGATCCTGCCTGCAGGCACAAACACAAAAGATAAGACGATAGCAGGAACAGTACCTTTCCCCGATTTCTCGGGGGGAAGTTATCAGGCAACGATCGGACAGAGCAACTACAACGGCTTACAGACTAAAATCGAACAACAGTATTCGAATGGCCTCTCCTTCCTCTTCGCGTACACCTACTCCAAGACCCTCTCGAACGCGGGCGATCTGCTGAATGGCGGAAGCGTAAGCGGGCTTCGCGCAGCTTCCGTGCCCGGTCTCGGTCCTATGTTCGATTGGGGGTTGGCTAACTTTGATATCCGGCAGGTAGTGCATTTCAGCGGCGGATATGAACTTCCCATTGGCAAGAACAAGCGCTTCCTCGGAACGTCCAACAGGGCGGTCGATGCGGTCATCGGAGGATGGTCTGCAAACTGGATCGCTACGCTTCAGGGCGGCCAGCCTCTCAGCCTTAGCAACTGTCCCACGGCGACAACCGCGGGAACCACCTGCCGCGATGTTCGCGTTGCAGGTCAGGACCCGAAACTGGGTCGTTATACAGACTCGCAAAATAAGCCGAACTGGATTGGGAATGCCAAAGCCTTCAACCAGCCCTGCAAACTGGGAGCCAATAATATCCCCATTCCAGGTTCTCCTGCGGGTTGCATCCCCTATACGGGCAGCGCGGCCCTAGGATTCGCGGGACCAGTCACAAAAGGGCCAGGGTTCCGTCGCCTGGACTTCTCATTATTCAAAGCGTTCCAGTTCAATGATCGGTTCTCCATGCAGTTCCGGACAGAGTTCTTCAACATCCTCAACCATCCGAACTTCAATGCTCCTAACTTCGGCGGCAATGGAGTGGTGGCGGTCTCCGGTTCCGGTAACTTCACCAGCAACAACTTCGGCGAGATTGGATCCACGCGTGATGCTCCCTACGATCCACGGCAGATCCAGTTTGCCCTCAAGCTGTATTACTAAGGCAGGATGAAAACGCCCCGGAAAGGCACGCTCGCAAGGTGCTTTTCCGGGGTTTATTATTTTGTAGAGCGCTTTGCTCAGGCGGCGATCATGGAGGCGGATTGTGAGCAGGAAGGCCTGGTGCCGACGCGCGATGCTTTGTTCGGTATTGGCCTGGGTGACGTTCGCGGCAGCCGAAGATAATCCGCAACAGAAGCTGGACCGCCAATTTCAATCGGCGGTGGCACAGTACGACGCTGGGCAGTTCGCTACTGCGGCAGCCCAGCTCGAAAGCCTCGTGCCCCACGTCCCTAATAACTTTGAAGTCCAGGAACTCCTGGGGCTGGTCTACGCCTCGATGTCTCAAGATACGAAAGCTATCATCCATCTCGAAGCGGCGGTTCGATTGAAGCCAAATTCGGCAGCTGCAAGGACGAATCTGGCGGCCAGCCTCTCCCGCAAGGGACGTTCTCAATTAGCTGGTGAACAACTTCGAAAGGTGCTCGCACTGACACCCCATGACTACACTGCCAATCACAATCTGGGCGAGTTCTATATCAAGTCTGGAAAGATCGCAGAGGCGCGTCCGTTGCTCGAACGTGCGCAACAAATCGACTCCTCTTCCTACGATAACGGCTACGATCTCGCGATGGCCGAACTCCTTACCGGACAGCTTGCCGAGGCGCGGCAACTTGTCCAAAGTCTTCTGCAAAAGAGGAACACAGGAGAGCTTCATAACTTGCTGGGCCAGATCGAAGAGAAGGATGGAAAATTTGTGGCTGCGGCAAATGAGTTTGCGGCTGCCGCTCACACGGATCCGAGCGAGGAGAATCTGTTTGACTGGGGAAGCGAGCTTCTCCTGCATCGCACGTACGAACCGGCGATCGAAGTATTCCGGGCAGCGGCCCAGCGCTATCCCACTTCTCCACGGCTGTCGATCGGATTGGGCATGGCGCTCTACGCTCGGGGACTATATGAGGACGCAGTGAAGGCCTTGCTCACCGCTGCCGATCTCAACCCCTCGGATGCTCGATGCTATCTGTTTCTATCCAAAGCCTATGATAGCTCTCCAAGCCAGGCAGACGAGGTCATTCAAAGGTTTCAACGTTATGCCGAGCTTGAACCAAACAATGCGCTGGCGCAGTATTATTACGCGATGAGTTTGTGGAAGGGAAAGCGGGCTGAAGGTTCCGGATTGGACCTTCAAAAGGTTGAGTCCCTGCTCCAGAAGTCGATAGCGCTTAACGGCTCGATCTCAGATGCCCACATGCAGTTGGGCAATCTTTATGCCGGTCAACATCAGTTTGAGAGGTCAGTTCCTGAGTATGTCCGTGCGCTCGAACTCAATCCAAATCTTCCAGACGCTCACTACCGACTGGGAACAGATTATGTTCACATGGGGCAAAAGGACCGCGCGCAAACAGAGTTCGCCATTTATCAGAAGCTTCGCGCACAACACATGGCTGACGTAGACAAGGAGCGGGCAGAGGTTCAGCAGTTTGTTTATTCCTCGAAGACCGCACCTTCCGCCAAGCCTTGATCACCCAGGTTCGAGAAAACGTGGACATGATGGATACTCGCAAGATGAGTGAGAGGAAGATTTGATGGGACGTTCATCATTCCACGGCATAGAAGCGACGCGGGTTGCGGCGAAGGGAGCACTTAGTCCTCAGGAGATTGCTCGTCATCTCGGCCGCAGCAGGCGCGATTTTCTACGCGACGCGGCAGGAATGGCTCTGGGAACCTCGCTCATGGGCGCAAGTCCCTTTGTCCACGCGGCGACTGCTGTGAAGAAGCGGAAGGTCATCGTCATTACCTTTGGCGGAGGCGCCCGCGATCAGGAGACCTTCGCGCCGGAGGGGCAGATCAATATCCCGCACATGCTCGGAGAACTCATCCCTCAGTCGAGCTTTTTTACGCAGGTTACCAACCATGGGATTCTTGGTCACTACGTGGCAACCGCGAGTCTAGCCACCGGGGTATACGAAACTCTCAATAACTTTTCTGCAGTGCCTCCAGAACATCCCACCGTCTTCGAGTACTTCCGTAAGGACCTCAGGCGTCCAGTCTCGGATGCATGGGTTGTTGCACCAAGCAACGGATTCAACCGCATCGGCGAGAGCGAATGCCGCTCTTACGGTGCGGGACTCGGCGCGCGCGTCGTTCTGCCAAAGCACCTTCTGAGTGCGGCAACTTCCGGCTCCAACGCAGACTATGGACACTTGCTCCGCGATAACTACGAAACTCCACTCTACGCACCGCAAATTGGTGGAGGCGAATTCGAACTTCAGCAACTGGAAAAGATATTGAAGCTCTCTGTCGATGACTTCAAGACGCATGCAAGGACGCTGTCAAGCCCGGACGAGCTCTCGGTGTACATCGCCCGGCGGTTGATGCGTCAGGAGTCTCCAAGCCTTCTGTGGATCACCATGCACGATATCGATATCGCGCACTCCGGGGCTTACTCGCTCTATATTGATGCGATCCGCCGTACTGACCGGCTGTGCGCAGAACTCTGGAAGGCAGTGCAGGAGGAGCCGGAATATGCAGGCAACACAACACTTCTCATCCTGCCCGACTTTGGGCGGGATGCCGACCAGGATTCTGGCGGGAATGGATTTCAGCATCATCGCACCGGCGACCCGGCCTCCCGTACCACGTGGATGATGGCACTCGGCGCAGGCGTCCGCCCCGGCGTTGTCTATGACAGTCCGGTGCAATCTATCGATCTGGTTCCCAGTATTGGAGCAATCATGGGATTCTCCGCTGCACAAGCGCAAGGCAAGCCAATCAAGGAACTGCTTTAAATTTTTTATGCTGCCACACGATCTCCAAGCCGATCAGTTCGCCGAGTATCCTCCACAGGCAAGGAAACTGGCTGTAGCCCACTTGGCTGCGCTTCAACAGCTTCCTCTGAGCTTTCTGCCTGCTCTGCTACGGGAATTGATCGAATACGATTTCAAGTTCCCCGCGGAACGCGCTGCAATTGATCAGGAACTTGCTAACCTCAGTTCTCTTTCTTCCGCGCAGATCGCTGAGTGGTTTCATGCGTTCTCTCTGCTGCCACTTTCTTCCAAGCTGGATCGTCTGGATTGGGTTAATCATCCTGCCCAGTTTGTAGAACAGGAATCTGCCTATCTCTGGAGCACACACCAACTCGATGCCTTTCGTCAGGCCGCGACAAGCTATGGAGATCGCCTTCGGTCTGCGTTTACCGTGGAGCCGCTCCCTGTGCGCAGACTGGGGATAGCAGTGATAGGACAGGGCGTTGCCTCGTATGACATGCCCTTGTTTCGCAACCTGCGCCCGCACGGCACCTACTTTGGACAGGTCAAGCCGGACAACGGTCTCGAACTGCTTCTTGCTGCGGTTGAAGCGCGGGCGAAGTCGCATCCCGTCCCTTATGGTCATTGGTACGTGGATGGAGGACAGCCAGCCAGGCAAATTCCGTCGCTGACGAACGTATGCTATCAGGCGCTCGAACCCGTGCGTGCCAACTTGCTGAAGTACATGCAAACCGAGATTGCACGCCCCGGCATGGGGCCAGAGGAGCTACGCTCAAGCCTGGCTCGGCTGCGGCCCGCCGATCTCGATATGGACAAGGCCGGTGACGAGGTGTTGGATCGCTTTCAGGTAAAACTGTTTACCGAAGGTTCCGGTACCCAGATCTTCAGCACCACATTTGCCCAATGGACAACGCGCGAGGCACTGCGACGTGCCCAGCCACTCACTTTATTGGTACGCTTCGCACCCCGACAAAGACAGAAGCCGATGAACGAGTTGCTCTCCGGCACCAACGCGAATGCTGAACTGGACCCTAACGGTTCTCTGGTCGATGCGGACATGGCTGCTTACTATCATTGGATTAACCAGCAGCGGTTGACGGGAGCAGAGCAATCGTCCTTCCTGGTATGGTTTGAAGGCCATAATCAAGCCCTCGTGATCGCTCCATCCTTACCCCGGGGAGTACAGTCAGACTCGGCCATGGACCTCAAAGGGCTGCTCTCACTGGCTACAAGCTAAAACGCTCTCTTTGCTTCATGCTGCGCCAGCTCAAATCTTCTCCTCGTTGTAGACTCGAACTTCATAGATTCGCGTTTGCGCTGCACCATTTGTTTCATGGATCGAGATGCGAATTTTATTTGCAGTCGCCGGTTCGATACGATGGACCCGCCGTCGGGCATAGTTATCCTTTTCCTCGACGACTGTCTTCCATTCGCCGGATTGAAGAACCGCAATACTATAAGTTTTCACACAATCGGGGTTGCGAAACATTGGCAGAGTCGTGCGTCGATTGAGGCCCGTATCGAATGTGATTTGCACCTGATTAAAGTGAACAGGCTTTTCCCAGTTGAGTTCGATCCACGCAGGTGAGGCTTGCTTTGGATCGGATTTGAAGATGTTCGTCCACCTATCAGGTCGGTTTGTCCCGATGATTAAATTCTGGGCGGTGTATGGATGTTGTTCCGGCTTCACGCGTATCGCGAACGACCTGCCTCTCGTCAGCGGTCGCCACATTGAGCCACCAGGATAATCGGCAGGCGTAGTCCCGACCGGCACTTGAGTAGGAATACCTACTTTATCTGTATGAAGCGACCAAGCGATCTCTGGATTCGCTCCTATCTGTATGAAGTAAAGGCTGCCGGGTTCCGTCTGAAAATTCAAAGGAAAGGAGACGTATCCTCTTTGCTGAGGCTGAACAATTGCCGTAGAGGTCGCCAATATCTGTGTTGGGCGAAGATCCCAGACCGACTGTGCCTTCCATAGGGAAAGCTTCACTGTTGTTGCCGCCGCTGCTTCTGAATGAAGCAACAGTTCAACACTGTCGAGCCGGTTAGTAGAGACCGGAAAGAGTTGGCCGAGG
Organism: Terriglobales bacterium; assembly: GCA_041691575.1. Taxonomy (GTDB): domain Bacteria; phylum Acidobacteriota; class Terriglobia; order Terriglobales; family Acidobacteriaceae; genus Edaphobacter. Next base: position 274,277 of record JBEPUJ010000003.1, on the reverse strand, counting down.
GGAAGCTTCGCAGCGTGGAAATCCTCTGACTCGGGAAAGACAAGTGGTGCATCGCTGCTGGAGGTGACCTTTGCACTCCTCGCTAAATCATTCTTATCTGCATTAATTGCGCCTGGGATCGAGGCGTCTTGCCGCAGCAGAATTTGTTGTAGTTCGAAGGCGTGATCGTTGGCGACGACGCTTGGCGTGCAGGCGTGCCGCTTGCAGAGGGCAGCAGCAACACCTACTCCCTGACCTACGATTGCACCGGTCGGCAGTACGCGGGAGGAAGCAAAGGCAACATAGCTTGCGCTGATAGGGCGTCCCGCAGTGAGCAGATTATGAATGTTTTTTGAGTAGCAGGCACGTAGGGGAATTCCGTAAGGAATCGTTCCGCGTTCCGCGAAGTTGGCGTCGCTCCGAGGTTCAGGATAGGGCTCGGTTTGCCTGGTCTCGATTCCGCCGGATACGTGAATATCAACGCCCCAGGCCCCATAGGCGATGTCATCCGGACGAGCCGACGGCATACGAATATCCTTCTCCGTCAAAACGTAATCGCCGATGACCCTGCGAGACTCGCGCTTGTAGGGCCAGAATCCAACGAATTCGAGCGCGTAGCTCTTTGCTCGCTCTCGAAGATCCGAGTCAGTACAGTGGTTTTTGATGTGATCCCACACGCCGAGCAGTTGGCGTAGAGCTTCATCCCGTATCTCTTCGTTATCGCGAATGGGATGTAGGGGATGACCGACTTCGATCCACCAGTAGCCTCCTTCGATAAAGCCATGTCCGCGATGTGTAAGATCTGCTTCCGTATTGAAGGTCGCCGCCCACTCTGGGCGCTTGAATTCAATGGGCTTACCCGTATCTCGGGCACGAAAGAAGAGAGTGTTTCCCATCAAATTTTCATTGCGCTCCGCAGGTGCCAGATGTTCTCCATATTCTGAGCGCGCCTCACAGCCCCAATGGAATTCTGCTCCAGCCCTATATCCCAAAACACCGTCCCCAGAGGCATCGATAAATAGCGGCGCGTCGAGGATGAACCCTTTCTCTGTTCCAAGTTGCGCAGCATGGATGGCCCGGATGTGAGACTCATCCTTCATCTCCACCTCGCGCATGGTGGTATTGAGAAGCAGATGCAGATTTTTTTCACGCCTCGCCCACTCATACAGCACTAAGTCCCACTGCGAGTTCATGAGCCCTTCAACGGCGGGCTCCCAGTTGCGAGCACGTTCTTCTACGGACATCTCTTCGAGGATGCCTGCCTCTTTGATCCATGTGCTGAAGCCGCATGTCTCTTCTGGATACAGTCTCACTTCACTGGAGGAGTTGCCGCCGAGGGCGGATCGCTCATGTACCAACGCAACATGCATATCGTTACGCGCGGCACTGATGGCGGCACATAGACCTGAAATACCCCCTCCAACGACGATCAGGTCGTAGCTTTGCTCAACGATCTGGACCGTATTTGGACGGATATATCCTTTTGTTTTCCTGTTCGTAGGCGAAGCTTGCTTGTCATGCTGCGTTGCTGAGGGGGATGCTGCTTCGACTGTGGAGTGCGAGACTCCATCCGCCATGAGAGACTTGGGGACCCATGGACCAAACGCACCCGCCAACATGGCAATACGTCCCATAAATCCTCTGCGATTGATTGGCATGATATTAGCGCTGTACCTTTCTTGATTATGTTTTTGCATCGTAAAACTCGATGCATCCAATGCTTCCTCGGCTCGTTAATCTGTCAACTCTTATGAGAAAGGAGTATCTCTTATAAGAGGAATCGGGAGACAGGTTGATGAGTCGGATAATTCTAATACGAGAAAGGTTATACGGTTTACCTATTTTCAATCAGCACGACAGGAGGCGAGTGGGCTTTCTCTGCATTAGGATGGATAGACACGCCGCCACTGCCAGTTTGCACGCCGAGAAGATGCGATGAAGAGCACGTTTGTACCTAGATTGTCCGATATTGCGAAGCGAGTGGGTGTCTCCACAGCCGCCGTCTCCATTGCGCTCAATAAGTCGGAGTCAACCCGCGTGAGCGCGGTTACGCGCGAGAAGATCGTTCGCGTTGCCGCGGAGATGGGCTATTATCCCAACGAGTTGGCCAAGGCGCTTGCCGAGCGCCGCACCCGGCTGCTGGGGCTGGTCGTTCCACTTCGCGATCCAATTTTCTTTAATCGGTTTATTGCGCAGGCGCTATCCGGCATTCAGAGCACGCTGATGCGCCGTGGCTACAACCTTCTGGTGTTCTCGCCCTCCGGAAGACCGGGACGGGCTACACGCGATCAGATTATGGAGAGTCGCTTCACCGATGGACTAATCCTCATCAATACCCGCTCCTGCACTACCCAGGATGCAAATGAAGCGATCGCCGAGTTGCAGGCTGCGCAGATTAAATTCGTGATGATCAATTCCTACTACGGCGATGCGCCCATCAACTATGTGGGCTCGGATGACGCTGCCATTGGAACGGCCGCAGCCGAGTATTTGGCGGAGCGTGGTCACACCCGCATTGGGTTTCTCAGCGGACTGTCGACCCTGCCCGCGCATCACCATCTCGTCAAAGGGCTTCGGCATGGGCTTGCAGGTCACGGTCTTACGCTGAATCCGGAGCGAATCGGCTGCACGCAATACGATATGGGGCAGGCATTCGCCATACTGGACCGTTGGTTCCGTGTGAAGCGTAATCGCCCTACCGCTATCTTTACCTCGGATGACGAGATACTGGTCTACCTTTACGATTATGCGGAAGAGCGCGGAATATCCCTGCCGCAGGACCTGGCGGTGCTCAGCCGCGGCAATTCGATCTCGGGGGACCATCTCCGTCCCAAGCCCACTACGTTGGCTATTCCGACCTTCCGCATGGGCGAGGTTGCTACCGATCTGCTGATTGATTCCATCGAGAAGACAGATACGCTGCCGCAGCGGATTCTCCTGCCGTACGAGCTGATTCGCGGAACGACTGCTTGATCGCATCGTGTTTTGTTGACAAACGCGTGTCAGTTAGATTAATCGATTAACTCAGTATGCCCGTCTAAATCATTTTATTTCTCCAGATGAGGCTAGAGGGGTTCTCATGCGCAATCGTCTTCTTGTCGTCTTGATCATCAGTGTCTGTCTGTATGCTGTTCCGTCCCTGCTGCACGCAGCTACCGTAGTCGATCTCGATGGAACCGCCTGGAATTTTCGCACTACGCTTGACGCCACGGAGCATCCGGTGACAGTGCCTCACTGCTGGCCAGTGGAGAAGGGGTATGAGAAATACATCGGTCATGCAATCTATGAGCGTGACTTCGATGCGCCCGCTGTAGGTAAAGGCCAGGTGGTTCGACTGCATTTCGATGCGGTGTACGACGTGGCGCAGGTATGGCTGAATGGAAAACGTCTTGGCACGCATGAAGGCGGATACACGTCATTTGACTTCGACGTCAGCGGAGTGCTTCGACAGGGAACGAATCATCTGCTTGTCGACGTCGACAATACTCCGACCCTGACCTCGATTCCTGCGCTTGCTACCGGGCATCCATCTACTGAACATGCGGAACATGGCGCTGGTGTGCGCGTCAGCATCGTGGGCTGGATGCCCTACGGCGGAATTGTTCGCCCAGTCAGTTTGCTGGTTACGGATGCTGTCTACTTTCGTAACGTGAAGGTGGATGCGAAGCCGAACCTCGCTACCGGCGATGCCACGATCACTGTCCGAGCAACGGTTCATAACGGGGGCGCCCGCCCGGCATCCGCAACGATTCGCGGAAATGTGGCTGGTCTCACAGTTGCTCCTCGATCCGTACAAGTCCCGGCCAACAGCAACGCAGAGATCACCTGGAGCGGAAGGCTTGCGCATGGACATCTTTGGAGTGTTCGCGACCCGTACCTCTACGATGCAGAGCTTCATCTGCCTGGAGATGAGTGGAAGAGCCACATTGGGCTGCGAGAGATTCGCGTGCGGGGAACTCAGTTGCTTCTCAATGGACATCCCGTGCATCTGTTTGGAGCGAATCGCGTCAGCGAAGATGCCAAGGAAGGTCTGCGCGAATCCGATGCCATCGTCGAACGCGACATGAACGACATGCTGGCCGACAACATGCGCATGATGCGCATTGCCCACTATCCGCAGGCACAGTCGCTCCTCGACTTCGCCGACCGACATGGCATGTTATTGATTCCTGAAGCCGGTAACTGGAACATGAGTGCCTGGCAGATGGCCGATCCGGGCATCCGCTCCCTGTGGAAACGACAGATGCGCGAGATGATGGAGGCGGATTGGAATCATCCTTCTGTGATCGCATGGAGTGTAGGTAACGAATACGAGTCCTATACCAAAGAGGGCATTCAATGGACGAGGGATATGCGCTCTTACACACTGAATCTCGATCCAACACGGCTTATTACCTTCGCCTCGCGCTACACGAGCGATCCAATGGTAAAGACCGGCAGCGATGAGGCCAGTCAGTACTCTGACTTTGTCTCCATCAATGTGTATGGGGAATATGCGAAGCGTTTTGACCGCGCACACGAACTCTACCCGGACAAGCCCATCTTTGTGACTGAGTTTGGACGGATGGGCGAACCGGGACTACATGACCCACAGCGCATCAACAACATTGAGGATGCTGTTGATGCCATGAAGGCACGTCCATGGATGGTCGGCGGTTCGCTGTGGACGTGGAACGACTATCGCTCGCTGATTAAAGGAACGCCTGCTGACGGCGTGCGTCGATGGGGCGTCGTAAACCTGGAGAGGGAACACCGGGATAGCTGGAAGGCCGTACAGAAGATGTTCGCTACGGAGTTGCCATAGGCGCACAGAACCAGAGTCACTCAGGCGAGGTTTTCTTCCAGAGGTGAAAGTCCCGGCTTGTGCGGTTTGGGTCGGAATGCGGTCCACAAGAGTCCAAGCGCTAGCGGATGCATAATAGCCATCAGGAAAAATACCGGTCGATAGCCGCCGTGTGTCACGAAGTAGGCGATGATCTCACTTGAGACCATGCCGCCCAGGGCACTGCCTGCCGCGACAAATCCGGCAGCCTTGCCAATCTGGGCAAGCGGAAATATTTCCAGCAAGACCGAAGTCAGATTGATCAGCCATGCCATGTGCGCGAGCGCTACCACGGATGCCACCAGGATGGCCGTCAGCAGGCTGGGGGAAAAGAAGGCGAATGGGCTTACCAGCACCAACAGGGCAGAACAACTCATGGCGCGCCGGTAGGCAAGACCGGGCTGCATGCCCCGGCGGATCATTGTGCCCGAGAGCAGACCGCCCGCGAGCGTACCGATGCCTCCTCCCAAATAGACAACCCAGCCGAAGTGCGCCATCTGTGAGTCCGTGAGATGCCGAACGCTGATCAGATATTTCGGAAACCAGAAAAGGTAGAAGTACCAGACCGGATCTGTCATGCCGCGAGCAATGAGCAACTGCCATGTCTCCGGGCGGGCAAGAAGCTCTCTCACTACTCCGCGCCCTTTTACTGGCTTCACGCTTTTGTCGCTCGGCACCGTGTCGCGGTAGAGAAACCACCACACTGGAACCCATACGAGGCCAACCGCACCATCGATCAGGAAGATGGATCTCCACGGTAGATGGGCTGTGATTGCCACGATCGTAGGAATAGCGACGACAGCGCCCGCCGTGGCGCCCATCGTGTAAATGCCGATGGCCAGGCTATGCTGCTTCTTCTCCAGGATTTCGCCAACGGCTTTTGGAGCGGCCACCCATAATCCGGGCTCTCCAAGTCCCAGGCAGAATCGCACCAGCCCGAGCAGGAATATAGAACTGGCGAATGCAGTAGCTGCCTCGGCCAAGGACCAGAACGCAACAAACAGCGCCATGCTTTTGCGCGTGCCGATTGCATCACTGACAAATCCTGAGAGAGCATATGCAAATGCAGAGGCCAGCAGGAACAGGCTGACGATATGCCCGTAGCCTGTGTCGGAGAGGTGCAGTTCCGCCTGCATGCGCGGCGCGACTACGGAAAGGCTCTGCCTATCGAAATAATTCAGCAACGCCACTACAAAGAGCAGAGCTACTATCGTCCACGGATTTGATCGAATTGGTCTGGGCACGCAAACGCCTTACCTACAGAAGATTTCAAAAATCGCTGGTACGGCAGGCCCGTGTGCCAGCACTTCAATAGTGACTCCACGCGTAAGGATTGGTTCATCCAAGTCGATATGCCAGCGTGTCTGGTGATTTTCATTCACCTCTGCCAATATCCGTCCTTCGTCGGTTCTCACGCGAAAGGCTGTAATACATCCTGGCATAACTTGCTCGGGATGAGTCAGAAGTACTGACTCCATTGGATGATCAAAGTCTGTATCGAAGGTAATTCCAAGTTCGCTCAGACGCTGCGGAGTATTCCATCTCAAGTGCAGCTTCGGTGTCGCATCTGTAGGATCCGGCGCCCATCCGTTCACTCCACACCAGGGCCGCGCAAAGCCGTTCACCACCATCTCTGGGCCAAATAGGTCGATGGGCGGTTCGATCCTGGCAGCAAGATTCCGTGATGCCGGCCGGCGTTCAGGCAGCCAGAAGGCGAAGGTCTCAATACCGGATCCCTCTGGAGGAGTCTGGATCGGGGTCTTCGCGACGGCGGCGTTCATCTTTTGGGAGAGCGTCATGACACCAGGCGCATTCGCACGACTGAAGTAGAGTGCGCCATCTTTGAATGGAGGCACGACTACGAACACATGCGAAGGCTCTTGGATGGAGGTACGGAAGTCCAGTAGCAGTGGAACGGATTCGCCCGGCTCTACCAGAACGTCAACCGATGCAAGCAGCACATCTGGAGTTGTATTTCCAGCGCGTGACGAGTTCCATAGCTCTGCATGGATAATCGTCTTCTTTTGCACTCGCGCTTCCAGCCTCACCGTTGCCATTGCCCCCTGCGTCACGGGAAGAAGTAAAGCGTGGGATTGTTCGGGCGTTGCGAGTTCGCCGCTAGAGCGAAATTCCGCGAGTTTAAAGGTGCTGGAAGCGGTGATCGTAGCTTCTCGTGCGAGATTTCCATTCCCTTCCTGACGCACCCCAGGAATATATTGTCCGCTGCGCAGCAGCATCTGCTGCAGAGAGTACATGCGGCTCGATTCCAATAGGTCACGCGGCTTCAGGTTCTGCTCGATGCATAATACGGCGGCAAGGGCCACCGCCTGGCCATTGTGAGAGCATGTCGCCATGACGCGCGTAGATCCAAAAGCAATGTGTGTCGCGCTGATAAGGCGTCCTGCTAAAAAGAGATTCTGCACATTACGGCTGTAGAGTGCGCGATAGGGGATCTGATAGACACCCTTCGAGTGCCACTGTGTACATCCGGCTTGCGAACTGAAGACTCCCTCCGACGGGTGCAGATCGATTGCCCATCCGCCAAACGACACAGCATCGTCGAATGTCGTTTGCTCGACGATGTGATTTTGAGTCAGTATGATATCGCCGACGAAACGTCGGCTCTCCCGTTTACCGGGTATGGTCCCCATCCATTCAAGTGTCAAACACTCGGCATCGGGAAAGTTTCCAGAGTTCTTGATGTAATCCCAAACCCCATAGGCAACTTTCCAGAGTTCCCATTTGATCTCTTCGGTCTGGCCCACGGTGTCCAGATCTCCTCCGTATTCGAGCCACCAAAGACGGCAGCCGGAGTCCGAAACACGCAACTCTCGATAACGTGGAATCTTTGTGATGTCTTTCAATGCAAACGCCGGAGGCACATATCGGACAGGCTTACCGGTATCACGGCTATAAAAATAGAGGGAGTGTCCGAGGAGTTGATGTTCCGGCTTCGACGGCGCCATACCCTCGCCAAACTCCGAAGCCGCCTCAGCGCCCATTCGAAACTCAGCGCCTGCTAGAAATCCGAGAATGCCATCGCCAGATGCGTCCACGAACAGCGGGGCCTTGAGTATGTACGAAATCTGGTTTTGACTATTGAAGGCTTCGACCTGAGCAATGGTGTCGGCATCGCGCATCGTAAGACTGTGGACGGCGGTGTTCAGAAGCAGCGTAATCCTCGACTCTACCTTTACGATCTCCAATACAATCGAGTCGAAAATAACTGGATTCCCCTCGGGGTTGCGCCACATATTTTCAACAAGAATCTCGTCGATCACACCGCCTTCCCGAGCCCAGCGATTGTTGTTGCCCATGTGCGAGGTAGCTCCGAGTACCCAAAGCCGCACTTCGCTTGAGGAGTTTCCGCCAAGTACCGGACGGTCCTGCACGAGCACTACATTCAGCCCTTGCCGGGCTGCTGTTACTGCACAACATACGCCTGCCAGGCCGCCACCCACGACGACCAGATCTCCTGCAATTTGCTGCTGTTCCAGTTTTCTCAACTTCGTGCTCCCCAAGTCTGATGCATGCTTTACTCTGCATTTTGTTCGCAGGTATTCCGGCCCCCGGAAAACGAGGAATTAGATACATGCGGAGTCTATACGTTAACCGCTAAACTCGTCCACTTATGGTTTTTCTGGGCGATATGCGTGGAGTGCCTGCTCCATTTGCGGTGCGAGCAGAGCATAGCCCGCGTCGTTCGGATGCACTCCGTCGACGGTAAGTTCTTTCCGCATATGCCCACCCGCATCGCTGAGCGGGGTGTTTATGTCTATCACCGTCCAGTGTTTTTCCATACACATTGCGGCCAGTAGTTTATTCAAGAGGTGGATTTGTTCCACTGTGCGCAGTCCGGAGAGTGGACGGAAGCAGTCGCATGTAGGTGTCATGGTTGCGACAAAAACAGCGACATGGTGGGCCTGCGCAAGTTCTCCCATTGTCAGGAAGTGATCGCGAATCGCCTCCGGTGCAAAGCCCAGCCGCATATCGTTCGATCCGGCTTCAAGCACAATCGCGGAGGGATGAAGATTGAGCACATCGTTTCGCTCTCGCAACAGCAGTTGTGCGGTGGTTTGCCCGCCAATGCCGCGATTTATCCAACCAGACTCCTCAAACCATTTGCCAGATTGTGATCCCCAGCGCTCGGTTATGGAGTCACCCAAAAGCACCACATTTACTTTCGTATCTGATTGCAACAGCTTGAGGTTCGCGTCGCGATAGTGGTTTGTCTGTGCGAAATCTGCTTCCGCAGAGTTTGTTGCCGGTGCCTGTGCCAATGGGGAAGGGAGTAGCACGAAGGAATAAAGTACACAGGTCGCGGCAGAAATAAACCATCTCATAGGCACCTCGCAAGGTCAGACGCGATTCGAGGATATAGGCAAAACTCCGGGGATCGCGAAACAGATTGCGCTACAGATTAGCATTAGCACATTGGTGATTGACAAGCCCGCTGACATCCCATTAGTATTTCGACGTTCCCAGGTAGGCCGCCTTTTGAGGATTTCTTGGTTCATACAAGTTAAACGCTTGACATCACGATAAGGGGATTTATTTATGAAAAACGCCCGCACAATCCATGCTCCAGTAAAGTGCCCAGCCCGATGGCGTCATGTCTTTTTGACCTTCTTCTTTCTTTTTCTTGGAGGGTGGATCGTCGCTACTCCCGCTCATGCGCAGCAGGATGTCGGCTATGTGGGGGGAACGCTCACTGATTCCAGCGGAAGTGTGGTCGTTGGCGCCAAGGTCCATCTCAGCAACAACAATACCGGCATTGCATGGGATCTTGTCAGCGACAGCAATGGGTACTATCAGTCTCAGCCCTTGCCCCCGGGAAGATACACCCTTACCGTATCTACGGCCGGCTTCTCAACCGCAAGCGTTCGGAATATCGTCGTGGATGCGGCGGCGCATGTTACTTCCAACGTCAAACTGGAACTGGGCAGCGTAACGACCAGCGTCAATGTGGAGTCCACGCCCCCCGCCTTGGATACTGTTGACGCCCAGATCGGCAACACGGTGGATACTCGAGCTGTGCAGGAATTGCCTGTGAATGGACGCAGCGTGCTTGCACTCGCGACACTCAGCCCTGGTGTAGAGTCTGCCGCGGGCTCTACCAACCAGGGCTTTACCAATCGTGGGACGCAAGCTTCTGCTATCCGTATCTCTGGCGGCGTCCCTGGAGGGAATAACAACCTGCTCGATGGCGTCAGCAATCTGCAGAACTACCTTGGCGAAGTCGCGATCAACATCAAAGCTGACTCGGTTCAGGAGTTTCGCATCATGACCGGCGTCATCCCCGCACAGTTCGGCTATACCTCTGGTGGTGTTATCAACGTCATCACCCGTTCTGGCGGCAACCAGTTTCATGGATCGCTGTACGAGTTTTTCCGCAATGACGCGCTGGATGCGACAATCGCAATTCCCAAGCCGGCCTTCGGCAAGCCGGAGCTGCGCTTCAACAACTATGGCGGAACATTTGGCGGACCCATCAAGCGTGATCGCGCCTTCTTCTTCGTCAACTACGAAGAATACCGCTTTATTACCGGAGCCCCCTATCTATCGAGTGTGCCCACACCGCAGGAACGAGAGGGAAATTTCAGCGATCTTGGCCACTATGTCACCACCGGCGGATCGCAGGTGTGCCGGCCAACAATTATCTATGACCAGACGACCGGTTCCACGACCACGCAGCGCACAGCCTATCCAGGAAACAAGATCACTAATCTGGATCCGGTAGCAGTAGCTGCGCAGGCATTGTTCTATCCCGTGCCCAATCAGGCGGGAGATCCCTGCACCCATGCCAATAACTATTTTGCGGACCCAAAGCTGATTTCGAAAGAGAAGACTGCCCTTGGCCGCATTGACTTCCGTATTTCAGATAAGGACAGTCTCTTCGCCCGCTATGCCTATTACCAGAACTTCACAAACAATGGAAATCTGGGGTATGGCCCTCTCTACTATCGCAACGACACTCTGCAGAACTATGACGCGATGATCTCTGAGACGCACACATTTTCTTCGTCGCTCCTCAACAGCATTCGTTTTGCGATTCTGCGATCTGACTTTCCTTTTCAGGCTGTAACAGCCGGTCAGGATTATGCTGCCAAGATTGGTCTGCCTGGGGTCGGTCCGGCTGTAGCGCCGATCTTCAGCAACGGCCTTACCGCATTGAACGGAACGATCGGCTTCCGGGCTTCGACAACGATTGAGCTCTTGGACGACATAACCAAGACGTTTGGCTCTCATACCCTGCACATCGGATTTGATGGCCGCTTTGTCGAGGGGTACAACAATCAGTCAGGAAATGCTTCGGGGTCCTACTCGTTCAGCGCAAATCAGACCGCTCAAGGTACGGACACCGCAATCGTCACGGGGACCGGGAGTCAATACGCCAGTTTCCTGTCGGGAGCAGTCGGAGGAGCGTCGGTGCAGCTCGCCCAGGGAATTGCGTTTCGCCAGCAACAGTATGCCGGCTATGTACAGGATGATTGGCGTGCGAATCAACGGTTCACGCTCAACTTTGGTCTTCGCTACGACTATCAGCGTCAACCGTATGAAAAGCATAATGGCATCGCCGACTTCGACATTACGCGCACCAATACTGTCAATGGATATCTGGGAGCTGTGCGCTATGCGGGTGTCGATGGAGAAGGCGGGAACTTCGTCAAAGAGAACTGGAATGACTGGGGTCCGCGCGTGGGGTTCGCTCTTGTCCTCACGAATGACAACAAGACTGTAGCTCGCGGCGGGTTTGCAATCTACTATCCCACGACGGCTCAGGTCTCATACGACCAGGCTGCTGGAAGCTTCAATGGATTCGGCTCGCTTAACACGAGCTACACCTCGCCCACGGCATACGGCACGGCCTTTAAATTGGCAAACGGCATTCCCTTTGCTCCGACGCCTCCTCTAGGTGCGGCAGGCGGACAGAATGCATTCCTTGGTCAGTCCGGATACTATGTTCTTCCTGATGCGAAAAGCCCACAATCGCAGCAGTACACACTCACGCTCTCTCGCGAATTGCCGTACCAGATGGTGCTCGATGTGTCGTATCTCGGCAATCATGGCACCCACTTCAATCTGGGAAATCAGAATATCAATACGCTCGATCCCAGTAACTTCAGCCAGGGTGCAGCTTATTTGAATGCCTCTATCGCGAATCCATACGCAGGAAAAGTACCGGGATCATTAGGAGCGGCTACGATTACCCGCGCCAACCTGTTGAAGCCCTACCCCTATATGCAGTCCGTGGTGCTTAGCGAACCACGCAGTGCACATTTCGATGGCAACTTCCTTTATGTATCGCTACAGCGGCGTGCTGCGCGAGGGCTGCAATTTCTAGGCTCTTACACCTATGGCAAGCTGATGAGCCTTCCGATTGTCACGGACGTCGCCACAACCACGGGTATTAGTCAGACAGGCGGCACCGTGCAAAACATGCGCAATCTCGACGGAGATTACAGCGTCGACGCAATTGATGTTACCCACCGCGGCATAGCATCCATGTTGTACGATTTGCCGTTTGGCAAGAATCAGCACTTCCTCAACAAATCTGCATGGCTCGATCGCGTGGTTGGAGGCTTCCAGTTCAATGTGATTATGACGGCGGAAACTGGGCGCCCGCTTGCTTTCTCGGGTGCGAACAACTCTGGCATCGCCACTCGGCCGAATTTTCAACCAGGGGTGAGCGTCGCCGTAGCTCATCCTACGCGTACCAAGTGGTTCAACGATCAAGCCTTCATCAACCCCGCTCCCTACACGTTCGGAAATACGCCGCGCTACTATTCGAAGGTGCGCGGTCCCGGAGTTCTCAACTTCGACATGTCGATCTTCAAAACGACGCGCATTACCGAGCGGTACGCCATGGAGCTTCGTCTTGAGGCATTCAACGCATTCAACAAGACCAACCTAGGTCAACCGAACACTAGTTTCTCCGCAGGCTCGAATGGATTGAATACCAACTCAAACATGGGTGCGGTGCTTAGCTCCTTGCCTGCTCGCCAGGTACAACTCGCGGCCAAACTACATTTCTAGGCTGGTCTTACCCTTTCATCCAGCGGGCATCGCGCGAGGGCGCGGCCCGCGCCTTTTTCAGAGAGGACAGCATGTTTCGATCGTTTCGAATGTCATCTTGTTTGCGCTGCCTTACAGTCGCATCTTTCTTCTTCACCGCCGCTATATTAACCGCAAATGCAGAACAATCCATCCGGCTCTCCGCGGACGGCATTACCTTCCGCATTGAGTTTCAGGGAGGGCGCTACGGCTTCTCTCGCGGGATCAATTCTGTAATCTCTCCAGACGCCGGCGCTGGCATCCTGCTCGATGGAAGTCCAGTTACTTTTGAGCACAACGGAACGGCCTCTGCAACAAGGTGTGTTCTCAAGGGGACCAGCGCCGCAGGTAAGCATCTTCGCCTTACTGTAATCCTCGGCCCGCATCAGGCGGAACTACTTGCAGAGCCTGAAGTCCAGGGCGCAGAGGTTCGCTTTGTCACGGCAGGCGCCGCTCCAGCCTATGGACTTGCCGATCATGCAGTCGAGCAGGCAAAATTTTCGACGCTCTCGAATAAACAGTTCAATACAGATGTCACCGGCTTTGTCGACGACAATTTTCTTTCTGGCCAGGGCGCTGCTCGGTTGGTCAGTAATTTCGTCATCTACCCCAGGCAGCAGTTTGCCGAGTTGCTCATCGATCCCACCACCAAGATCGTCCACACTTCCGCGCAGCAGATCGTGCAAGGGGTAAAACATGCGTTTGGAAAAGTTCGTCTGTTTTATTTCTTCGGCGATCCGCACGCCATCTATGCCGCTTATCTCAAAGCACGTAACAATGCAGGCTACAAGGTCTGGATGCCCAAATACCAGGCATTCGGCGTCGGATGGGAGGCGTTTGGTGCTCTAGGGTGGGATACCAACGCGAAGACCGTGCAGGATAGTGTCGATCACTACATTGCCGATGGCTATCCGCTTCGTTGGGTCGTTATCGGTTCGGGATTTTGGCCCTCCAAGCCAGACACGATGCATGAAACGACCAGCTTCGGCTTTTGGGATAAAGAGAAGTACCCAGACCCGCACGCACTGGTACAGCACTTTCGAGATGAAAAGCTTGCCGTCATGCTTGGACTACGCATCACCTTTATTGTCGGAGGCCCCTACTCCGAGGAGGGGGTTGCGCATCATTACTTTCTCGCGAAGGATGGCCAAGCGCAGGTCTTCAAAGGAGGTTGGCCAAAGCTTCCGTACTACCTGCTGGATGCCCAGAACTCTGCTGCGGTCGATTGGTATATCGGCCTTGTCAAAAAGTGGCAGGTCTTCGGTATTAATGGATGGAAGGAAGACTTCTACGGCTACAATGGCTACAGTCTGCGCGACGATAAGGTCGATCCTACAAATGACCGCCTCATGGCCCAGCACCAACTCATCATTGAACGCAATGGCTATCTCTCTTCCAACGGCGACCTGCACCGTATTAACGATTTCAACTATAACCAGAATCAGGACCGTGGCCCTGTAAACTCACTTGCCCTTGCGTACAGTGGTTTTCCACTGGTTTATCCAGACATCGTTGGCGGAACCTTCGGCGAGAAGCGTTTCCAGACTGATCGCACCCCGCACATGGAAACCTACATGATGCGCAACGCGCAGTGGGCTGCGATGCATAGCTCGATGGGAATGGGCGAACCGCCATGGAACTTCAAACCTGAGGTTGCCAAAGTCATGCTGCAGTCCGCAAAGTTTCACGCTCGCATTGCACCGTATCTCTTTAGCAATGCGCGTCGTTTCTATGCTGACGGCTATCCCTGGACGATGACCCCTCTTCCTATTGCCTACCCCAACGATCCCCAGGCCTATGGCCGGGAGAATGCAACAGATCGCGCCTATGAATGGCTTATCGGCGACGCGATGCTGGCAACCCCGCTCTATGGTGACGACTATGCCTCAGATAATGCGCGAGATATTTATCTGCCCAAAGGACGTTGGATGGACTTCGACACTGGGAAGATTTATGCCGGCAATCAAACGCTCAAAGACTTCGCTTTGCCTCCCGGCAAGACGCCGCTCTTCATCGGTGGTTCCGGAGTTACGCTCGAAGAGCTTGATGGACATGTCCGCATATGTGTCTATCCAGTCGCACATACTTCCACAGCTGCGCTGACGTTGCCTGAGAGCGATCGAGCCATTACCGTCCATATCCATGGTCTCAGTGGAGACACTGTATGGTCGTCCATTCGGGTTAAGGATGCCGCCGGCGAACAGATTGCTTCTCGTGTGGAAGGTCACGGTTTTAGTTTCGTTCCCCTCGCGGGGCAAACCTACAGCATAGAGGCAGTCCGGTGACTTCAATGATGATCCACGGGCTGAAAATGAGGCAGCAGCTAAAGCGAATCTTGATCTGCACGTCTTTCGGGCTGCTATTTATGGCATCTGGTATGTTGCGTGCGCAAGCGCCCAGACCTGGTTATGTTTTGCAATTCAGCGATGACTTCACCGGCACTGTAGTCGACACCACCCGGTGGAACTACCGCACGGACGCCAAGATTAATAGCGCTCAGCTTCCTGCAAATGTCACCGTTGCCGACGGAAAACTCACTATTACGCCGAGGAAACAAGACTTCGCTGGTTTGAAGTTCACAGGCGGCGGAATCATCAGTAAGGCCTCTTTTCGTTATGGCTACTACCAAGTGAATGCACAAACAGTGGGAGATCCTGGCTGGCACTCATCATTCTGGGCTATGGCTGGAGACGGTTCAACCACCTACCCCATGAACGCCCGCACTGAAATCGATGACTTTGAAATCGATGGCATTGCACCCGAAAAAGTATCCATGGGATATCTCGTTTGGAAAGACAAAAATAATCTTGGAGCCACTCGCTGTGATAACGCCTTTAAACCCGGCTACAGTACCGCAACATCAATGCACGCCTATGGGTTCGAATGGACCGAAGAGGATATTATCTATTATCTCGACGGCAAGAAGATTTGTTCGCAGCCATATCCTGCGACGGAAGGCACGCATGATCTCGTGCATATCTGGCTTACTGTCATGGCATCCAAAGCGCCTGTCAAAGTAAGCGGTCATTCTCCATCTACCTTCGCTCATCTCCGTTATTACATTCGCGACTACTACATTGGAGTTAAAGAGCCTGGTTACATCGAATACGGCAAGGATTGGAGCGATGGCGACGTCGGTGGCTACTCTGATCTTGGTACACGACAATCGTGCAATGCGGATGCTATCGCCGTTTGGGCTCCCACCATTCTTGAAGCCGGCAACTACGATGTGCAACTCTGGAACACGCATTTTCCAGCAGGGGCCGATCTTGCACCCATTGCGACGGTTACACACAAGGGAGGGCAGACGTCGAAGGCCATTTCTGCCAGACAGGGAGGCGTTGGGTGGCTTGATCTCGGCACGTTCGCCTTTGATAAGGGGACGGCAGGCTCTTTTTCGCTGCGGAACGGAAATGGCGGATGCATCAGTGCCAGTATGGTGAAGTTTGTTCGGAAATAACCACGCGAGCTAAGTAAAAAAGACGAGCAACAAGAAATCGCTTTAGGCAATGGCCGTGTATTGGTCGTGGACTAAAACTATCGAATTGCTAAATGCTTCAATCGCGGGAAGGCGGTGATGCGCAGGTTCATTGCTCGTGAGCGGCTCTGCGGCCACGTGCTGGGCGATATACTACTCCCGAATAAAAGAAAGAAGCCAAATGAACCGTAGAGATTTTCTAGTCGGATCGGCTACTCTTCCCCTCGTCGCGCGCGCTACAGCTATAGCAGAACCGGCAAGAGTCAGGCAAGAAGCTACACCCGCGGACTCCGCTGTACCTGTTTCGATAGAACCGATGATGGAGCGTTATCACCTCACGCGTGATCGCGTGTTGCATGGTACTGGGCCTGCATACACACCGGATTTTTTGTTGGAGGATATTCATGCAACGCCGGGGCGCCGCTTCACAGAATTTTCGGGCGACGTTTCCGGCCGCTGGATCAGCTCACTTGCCGCTGCATCTGCTGTATACGGCGAGAGCTTCCCCGTACTGGACGGAGTTGTCCGTCGAACGATCGAGTTGCAGCATCCAGAAGGATACTTTGGTAAGACATTTCATTTTGATGATCCGGGCGACAAGGACATGGCGCTCTTATGGGGTAATGGCCGTCTACTGGTTGGGCTGATGGAATACTACGCCCTGAAGCAGGATCCGACAGTGCTGAACTCCGCAAAGAGGCTGGGAGATTTTTTACTGCGCATCGGGCCCCAGTTTAATTCGAAGAAGATGGCAGACGAATTCAGCGCTTCGCACTTTGCATCGAGCTACATCTGCTGGACTCAGCAGACAGAAGGGCTAGCTGCGCTCTATGCCAGTACAAAGGATACTCGTTACCGCGATTTATGCGCGGCCATCTCCGCGCGCATCGAACGGAGGCCAGCCGATCACGTCCATGGTTATCTCTGTAGCCTTCGGGGTACGCTCGACCTCTACAACGCAACCGGCGACGGGGCACATCTGCAACGCGTCGAAGCGGCATGGCAGGAGGTGATGCATTCCGGCGACGTCCTGATTACAGGAGGAGTCCCGGAAGCATGGTCGCCTAAAAAGAAGCGCACTGAAGGGTGCGCGGAGTGCGACTGGCTACGGCTTAATCTTGCCCTATGGCACGCTACCGGCAATTTGATGTACCTCAATACAGCGGAGCATGTACTGTTCAACGAAGTCGCTATGAATCAGTTCTGTACCGGAGATTTCGGTCATGCCAGACTCAATGAATTAGGAACGCCGGGCACGGTTTATGTAAGGGCGTGGTGGTGTTGCACCCTGCATGGTTTACGGGCCTTTCCCGACATCCATCGCAGTGTCTTCCGTACGGTCAAAAGCCAGACTTTTTATGATCTTCCAATCGACGGGCGCATTGAAAGTGCAAAGATCTCCGCACACGCAACGTCGCGGCTTGCCTTGGATGGCACAGTGCATATTTACATCGACCGTATTTCAGCCGGGCAGACACTGACCCTGCGTAAGCCGCTGTGGGCACATGATCTCAAGGTTACGGCGAATGGCCATGCGGTAAATGCACTGCATATCGCCGATCTGAAAGTAGGCGATGTCATCACTGCAACGTATGAGATGGCACTGCGCGAAGATCAGGCCGGTGAATCTAAGGAGTTGGCGCATCGTAAAGCGTTCTATTTCGGCCCCTGGCTGCTGGGCACACAATCACAGGCGAACCCCGAATATTTTAACGAGTTGCATCCGGAGAATGTTCTGATCCCGAGTAGCGTAGAGAGCTCTCATGAAAAATCCAGATCGCCCTATGATGTTCCTATCGCTGCAAAGACAGTTGCTTATATCCCAGCAGAGTTTCCCGACCAGCCCTCGCGCGTTCAATTGCGTGCAGTTGCCGAACAGACAGCGAACCTGCCAATGCAATGGGAAATGGCTTTTATGGTAAAGAACAACTCTTGAATCATAAACGCTTATAGAAGTTGAGACGGCTACCCTTTCCCAACGGCGTGTAGTGGGGAGACTGGAATTCTTGTCATGCAAATTAAAGGTGCAAGATGCCGTTTAGCGTGAAATATCTGCGCCACGGAGCCCGAAAAACTATAGGCAGCCCCTGCCAATTGAAGAATATTGACAAGTCTTTGAATTTCTTCGTTGACAGCGTACCTGTTCTTCAATATATAGTCTCCCACACGTACTAAAGCTCGATAAAACGGAACTGAATACTGCCAGCCAGGAGGTTTCCTCCTAGGCATGGTAGCTGGAATAACTATTTGAAGTTTTAGGGGGTCGTCATGAAGCGCGTATTCTTCGTTGTACTTTGCCTACTATTTTTATCCACAGGCTGGTGTCTGGGCCAGGCCGTGGACAGTCAACAGATAACAGGCGTGGTGACTGACTCCACTGGAGCTTCCATCGCTCAAGCTGAAGTGACCGTAACCAATGAGGCGACACGCGCAACCCGCACGGTACGTTCCAACGACAACGGGAACTATACCGTTTTGAACCTGCCGGTTGGTGTGTATACCATCACCACGGCCATGCAGGGCTTCAAGAAATCCATCCTGAGCGGCGTGAATGTGGATGTAGGCGGCAAGCCGGCCGTGCCCGTACAACTTGAGATCGGCCAGGTGTCCGAATCTGTCTCTGTGAAAGCCGACGCGGTGCTGATTCAGACAACGACGGCGGAGATCGGCGGCGTCATCACCAGCACCGAAGCCACGCAGATTCAGTTGAATGGCCGCAATTACGTTCAACTTCTGACGCTGCAACCGGGCGTCTCGCAAACGGTGGCCAGCGGCTTCGCCATCTTCGGGACGTACGGCGTCAATGGCAACTCGCAGTCCGTAAATGGTATCCGTACCGATTCGGCGAACTTTTTCATCGACGGTGTCGACAACAAGGACAACGGCGGCGGCGGCAACAACTTCGTCAACATCTCGCCAGACTCGCTGGAGCAGTTCCGTAACGTCGCATCCAGCTACGACGCCAGCTACGGCGGTACCTCCGGTGCGACCGTCTCTGTCGCAATCAAGAGCGGCGGCCACGACTTTCATGGCAGCGCGTACGAGTACATCCGTAACGATGCCGTTCAAGGCTACCCCTTCCGCGCTCTCAGCTCTTACAGCCAGAAGCCGATCAAGGCGCCGCTGCGTTATAACGACTTCGGCTACACCATCGGCGGTCCTATCTGGATCCCGGGTATCTTCAACCGGAACCGGGACAAACTCTTTTTCTTTGCCGCCCAGGAGTTCAAGCGTCTGCGCACGTCCACGGTGACAAACGTATCGGTCCCCACACCGGCAGCCATCGCGAATGCCATCGCCACTGGACCGTCGACCGCAACTGGTCGTGCTCTGTCCTCAACAGTGCTGACGGACCCGAGCGGCAACTACCGCTATCTGAGCCTGGGAAACAACAACCAGTCGGAGTACCTGGTCAAGGTTAATTACAACCTGAACGAGAAAAACCAGATCAGCGGACACTTCGTTCACGACAACGTGCTGAACGTCGGCAATCCGACCAACTACATCATCTATGACCGGACGATCCCAGGCCTCACGTCGTCTCTGTCCTGGACGCACACCTTCAATTCCAAGACCGTGAACGTCGCGACGGGTTCCTACTCTGGCAACATCATCAACGAGGGCGGGAACATCCGGGCGAATCCACAGTTTGGGAGCAGGGCGATCAACCGTAGCGACTACGGTCTGACCTACGCCACCCTATACAACGCCTCAAGCCGCATCCCGCAGATCACGATCTCCGGGTATGGCAATCCCGGCGTATCTCCAAGGGCGTTCGATAACTCTCAGCGCATTTATGCGCTGAAGGATGATTTCTCCCGACTGCTGGGCAATCACTCGATCAAGTTAGGAGCGTATTTCTGGCGCGCCCGCAAGAACCAGACTGCACCGCCGCAGTTGAATGGTGCATTTACGTTCTCCAACCTCGCCGGACTTGTGTCGGGCAACTTTGGCAGCTATACCGAAGGCAGCAACATCCCGCAGGTTCAAGCCCGCTTTTCTCAGTTAGAAACGTACGTGCAGGACGACTGGACCCTGAGTCGGCGTCTGACCGTGAACCTGGGTCTCCGCTGGCAGTTCATGCCGCCGATCACCAGCTGGCCCAACAACACCGCCTTCTTTGATCCGAAATACTATGATCCGAACAAGGCCGCGACCATTAATCCCGCAAACGGCGTGATTACCTCCAATCCGTCTCCCTACAACGGTCTTATTCTCCCCGGCACTGGCTTCTCCGAGAAGGCGAAGCAGGTGGTCGCGCCGAGCGTGTACAACAACCCCCAGGTGCTGGCGCTGTTCCACGGTCTGCCGCCCGGTTTGATCAATAACGTCTACAACACCTTTGCGCCGCGGGTTGGATTCGCCTATGACGTGACTGGTAAGCAGGAGACCGTGGTCCATGGCGGCTACGGCATGTCGTACGAGCGCGTCGAAGGCAACTACATCTACGGTGCGGTTTCCCAGCTTCCGTTTACCGCCGTCGCTTCGCTCGCCAGTGCCGGCAATGCGGACAACCTCGGTAGCATCGGAACCTCCGCGGCACCGACCAACATCGGCAATTCGTCTGATCGCAACCTTGCGCCGCCGCGCATTCATAACTACAGCCTGGGCATACAGCGCAAGCTCTTCAACAACACCTCGGTCGAGCTGAACTATGTGGGCTCGCGCTCCACAAATCTGACCTATCTCAAGGATCTCAACCAGGGAGCGGCAGGTATCGAGGCCGCAAACCCGGGTGTAGCAAGAAATGCTCTGCGCCCCTATAAGGGCTATGGCGAAATCATGCAGTACACCAACGGTGCGCATTCGAACTACAACTCGCTGCAGGCGCGTATGCAGACTCACTTCAGCCATGGCGGCCTGATCACTCTGGCCTACACCTGGTCCAGCGCGTTGACCAATGGTTCCGCCTACAACTATCTGCCGCAGGACAGCACCAATCTGGGTGCAGACTACGGTCCGGCTAGCTACAACCAGCCAAAGATCTTCGTCGCCAGCTATGTCTATCCCATTCCGTTCTGGCAGCACGAACACGAGTGGTACAAGAAGGTCGCCGGCGGTTGGCAGGTCTCGGGCATTACCCGCATCGCGAATGGCCTCCCGATCAACGTAATTCAACCCTCTGGCCAGTCGGTCGCCGGCAACCTGGTCACAACGTCCAGCGTTGCCCAGCGCCCAAACCTGGTGGGCAAACCCTATGCGCACAACGGCAAGCAATACCTGAACCCTGCTGCCTTCGCCGTGCCGGCTTCCGGGACTTACGGCAACCTAGGTTACGACGCAATCAAGGGGCCGCTATTCAATAACTGGGATGCGGCGCTGCAGAAGAACGTCCCGATTACCGAACAGGTCGGACTGGAATTCCGTGCTGAGATGTTCAATGTTCCGAACCACATGTCGCCCTTCGCAATCGGCGGTACGCTCGGCGCTGCGTCAGGCGGCACCTACCAGGCGAACTACAGTTCGACCGGTGCGTTTCAGAACGCCTTCGGTCAGGTGACCAGCGCAACCGATCCTCGCACCATGGAGTTCGTGGTGCGAGTCCACTTCTAACCCTTCTAACCTAGGGGGCGGACTCGCTTTCGTGGGTCCGCCCTGCTTGCGGTCCAGAATTTCTTCGTCATAGGATGTGCCCAGCAGTCGGGACACGACCAGCTTACTTCGGGAGTTATCGAGTTTGACGAGGCTAACAAGGAGATCTGTTGGTGATGAAGTTTCTTTCGAAGAGAATGCTGTTGGTAATGTCGTGCCTCGCAGTGATGGCGTTCCTGCTCCTTCCAAGCATTGACGCACAGAATCCCGCCAGACCTCGTCCTGCGCGTCCTCCTTCTACCGTCGGATCGCAGGGGCCGATGCCGGTGCACGCAAAATATACTGCGGCCCAGATAGAAGGCGGCGGAGTTGCATTCCTTCAGAATTGCGCTTTCTGCCACGGCAAGGACGCTGGCGGCGGGGAGTCGGGTCCCGATCTGACGCGATCCAAACTTGTCAGTTCCGATAAAGAGGGCGAGGCCATTGGCGTTGTGGTTCGCAATGGACGTACGGACAAGGGAATGCCCAGGTTCAGCCTGCCCGATGCCGAGATTGTGAATCTAGTGGCCTTTATTCACTCGCAACAGGATAAGGCCATGTCACAGACCGGCACCCGCAAGGGCGTCGACGAATCAGATCTGCATACGGGAAATGCCGAGGCAGGGAAGCGGTATTTCGACGGCCCCGGAGGTTGCACCAAGTGCCATTCCGCTACGAGTCTGGCTGGTGTCGCCACTCGCTACACAGGTCTGCGGCTGGAGCAGCAGATGCTGTATCCGCGAGATGTGGAGTCAAAAGTTAAGGTGACGACGCGCGATGGGAAGACCTGGACCGGAACGCTCGAGTATCAGGATGAATTTACGATCGGCCTGAAAGACGCGAACGGCGTGTATTTCTCCTGGCCGGTGGATACGGTTCGCTTTCAAGTGAAAAGACCTGTCGATGCCCACGTGACCGCGATGATTAAGTACACCGATGACGACATCCACAACGTTCTCGCTTATGTACAGACGCTGAAATAGAGATGAACTGCATTCTGGGAGTGAACTGCATGAGTTGGATGAAATGTGCGCGTATCCTTACTTTCCTGGTGGGTGCTGCTGTCTGTGCTGCCTCTTTGGCGGCCCAGGGGGTGACGGATGAGATGTTGAAGCATCCTCCGCGGGACAGTTGGCCTGGGTTTCATGGTGACTACTCGGGGCAACGCCATAGCGCGTTGACTGAGATCAATCCGCGCAATGTCGCGAATATGACCCTTGCGTGGACGTTTCAGACGCAGCAGAATGGCATCGTGAAGTCGACTCCGATCCTGGTGGACGGCGTGATGTACTTCACCACTCCGGACAACATCTGGGCGATCGATGCTCGCAGCGGTCATACGTTATGGCATTACACGGCCCCTCCGAACAAGGCATTTCACATCGGACAACGCGGTGTGAGCGCATATAAGGACAGGATCTATTACATGTCCTCCGACGCCCATCTATTGGCATTCGAAGCAAAGAGTGGAAAGGTGCTATGGGATGTGGTTGTTGCCGACTCGAACAAAGGACAGTGGGCAACGATGTCACCTCTCATTGTTGGTAACCATGTTCTCGTGGGTGCCTCGGGAGACTTCGACAATCTGCAGGGATTTCTTCGTTCGATCGATCCGGAGACTGGAGCGACGCAGTGGACCTGGTTCGCGACTCCTCCGGTCGGAACCGCGAAGACGACGAGTGGCGGCAACATCTGGATGACCGGAACCTATGACCCTGAATTAAACCTGGTTTATTTCGGCACGGGCAATCCGACGCCGGTGCTGAATGGAAAGGATCGTCCCGGCGACAACCTGTACACCTGCAGCATCGTGGCTATCAATCCCGACACCGGAAAGCTTGCCTGGGCCTTCCAGCCTTCGCCGCATGACACCCATGACTGGGACGCGGTCGAGATTCCCGTGATTGCAGATGCCAGCTTCGGCGGTGTGCGGCGCAAGCTGCTGATGCAGGCCTCGCGCAATGGCTACTTCTTCGTTCTGGATCGCACCACTGGAAAGAGTCTGCTGACGACGAGCTTTGGACTGGTGAACTGGACGCTTGGCGTGGATAAGGATGGGCGTCCCATTCCGAATCCGGCTAAGGAACCGGCGCCCGATGGCCGGCTGATCGCTCCGGATGAGGGCGGGATGACCAACTATCGTTCGCCCAGTTTCGACCCGAAGACCGGACTCTTCCTTGTGAGTGCATCGCCGAGCTTCAGCTTGTACTTTTCAAAGCCGGCAGACGGTGCTTATGGGTGGGCTGGTGCCGACTACAGCCTGTGGAGCAAAGGCGTGCTCGAGGCGATTGATTACAAGACTGGAAAGGTGCGATGGTCCCACGAACTCGGGCATCGAGCGGGCGCAGGCGTGCTGACGACCGACTCCGGGCTTACGTTTACGGGCGACTCCAGCGGCAACTTTCTTGGTTTGGATACCGCAACCGGAAAGACGCTGTGGCATGCGAATGCAGGTGCGCAGATAGCATCTTCCCCTATCACGTATGAGTTAGATGGACATCAGGTTCTGGTGACCAGTGCAGGAAGTGTTCTGTATGCATGGAAACTTCCCCACGTGTCAGCCGTCAACAGCAAGAGCGCAGCTTCCAGCAAAAAAATGAGAAAGAAGGCTATATGAAGAAGTGGTTTTCCATGATGGCGAGCGGAATTCTGCTGTTCCAGGCGGTGGCAGTTTTTGCCGCGCCACGCATTCACGTGCTTCTTCTGGACGGTGAAAGCGCAGCGCCGTACCACAACTGGAAGGCCGTGACACCGATTCTGAAGGCGGAGTTGGACGAGACGGGTCTCTTCGACACTGAAGTGATTACGGCGCCACCGGCTGGCGGCGACTTCTCTCAGTTCCACCCGGAGTGGAGCAAGTATCAGGTTGTTGTTTTCAACTACGATGCGCCTGACGATCGTTGGTCGAGTGACCTGAAGAGTTCGTTTGAGGCCTACATCAAACAGGGGGGAGGCCTGGTCACGGTGCATGCGGCTGATAATGCCTTTCCCAAGTGGCAAGCCTATAACGAGATGATCGGCATCGGCGGATGGCGCGGACGCAACGAAGCCTCAGGGCCCTATTGGCACTATAAAGACGGCAAGCTCGTTGCGGACGATACGCCAGGCCGCGCAGGGAACCACGGCCTGCGCATACCTTACCAGGTGACGGTGCGGGATGT
Organism: Terriglobales bacterium; assembly: GCA_041691575.1. Classification (GTDB taxonomy): domain Bacteria; phylum Acidobacteriota; class Terriglobia; order Terriglobales; family Acidobacteriaceae; genus Edaphobacter. The sequence goes on along the minus strand of JBEPUJ010000003.1, from coordinate 249,211 downwards.
GACTCACCCCATCATGAAGGGACTGCCGAAAGTATGGATGCACCAGGGAGATGAGCTTTATTCCAAGCTGCGTGGCCCGGGCAAGATGACGGTGCTGGCGACGGCCTATTCTGACCCGGCCAACCACGGCTCGGGTTTCGATGAACCGCAGCTGATGGTGTCGCGGTTTGGCAAGGGGCGCGTCTTTCACACCACCATGGGGCACGATGGTTTAGCCCTTAGCTCGGTTGATAGCGTTGTAACCTTTCAGCGTGGTGTGGAATGGGCAGCGACTGGTAAGGTGACTCAGCCGGTCCCCTCTAATTTCCCAAGCGCAAATTCGGTTAGTTATCGCACCGATCTTGCAGCGAAAGACCCGAACTACAGCAAGGGGCTGAATCCTCTTGATGCACCCCCCGCACCCCGTCCCAGGCCATCCGCTGCCGGATTGCCGAAGGGGCCTCAACAATAGAGCGTAAAGGGGTATTCTCTATACCGCCATGCGACGGCGTGGTGTAACTGTGCTTCATGAATCCTGCCTTTCAGCCTCTAATAGAGATGCGGTTCGGGAGCCGTTAGACGGAGCCTTCTCGGAGAGGTGGCAGACAGGTCGCTCTTCCTGCTGTCGTAATATCGGGGACAGATATAGTCTGAATGATGAGTCCTTACAAGCACGACAAGCCAAGCAATAGACAGACTCTGGGGGTCCGACAGATCGATTTGGCTTCGGTCCAGACCGCATCGAACGAAATTGTGCGTGATATCAATCGCGATATCATCCTGGAGCTGATTCGCTTCAAACAACCTCTTGCTCGTGCGGACCTTTCCCGTCTGTCAGGACTTCGTCGAAGTACTGTCTCAGCGATTGTGGAGCAATTGATCGAAGAAAGCTGGGTAACAGAGGGTGCGGTCATCAAGCCCGCACGCGGCAGGCCTTCCACGATGCTGTCGGTAAACAGCGCCATGGTGACATTCGCTCTGGACCTGCGGCCGAATCGTGCCATCCTCGCAGTCGTTGATCTTAGCGGTCATTTTCTTTCACGGGAGACGATTGCAACCGACCCAGACCCCAAAAAGACGATCTTGCAAATTGGAAAGCGGATGCGCGCTTTACGTAAGCAGAATCCTTCGAAGTCTTTCAAAGGCGTTGGAGTGAGTTTACCGGGTCGCGTGCATCCGACGATGCAGCGGATTCTGCTTGCCACCAATATGAACTGGCATGAATTCGATCTTAAGAAAGCGCTTGAGCAGGTCTCCGGATTGCAGGTTGAGATCGACAACGACGCGAATGTCTGCCTGATCTCAGAACTCTGGTTTGGCCGTCTGCAAGGTGCGAAGAACGTGGTTCTGGTGGCTGTGGCTGAAGGTGTTGGAGCCGCGATTCTTACAGGCGGACAGATGTACTCGGGCAACAACGGTCTCGCTGGTGAATTTGGCCATGTGTCTGTCGACCCTACCGGCCCTCTGTGCCAGTGCGGTCAAAAGGGCTGTTGGGAGATGGTCGCCTCATCACGCGCAGCCATTCGAACCTTCAACGCAGTAGCGAAGCGCAAGGCGAAGGATATTTACGAACTACTCCAACTCGGTCAGAATGGTGATCCGCATGCCATATATGCTCTGACCGAGCAGGCTCGTGCATTAGGGCGGGGCATGCGTCTTATCACCGCGACGCTTTCCCCTGAATTGATTCTTGTTGTTGGCGACATTACGACCGCATGGGAACACTGCGGTCCGATTGTCGCTCAAGAGCTCGCAAACTCCATGCTCACAGGCTCTCCGCCATTGCTGCGGGCGGCAGGTGATGCAGAGTTAGCCCGGTTGAGCGGTAGCGCTGCCATGTTGATGCAACGTCACGCAAACTATCATCATTCCACCCACGAGACTTCTGGTTCTACCATCAAACATCGTTAAACCAGTGTCTAATTGATTTAAATGTGAAAGATAAGATCAGTCACTGAATGCCGCCAGCCCCTTTGGGTCGGAACCTTCCGGACATCGGTATTGAGCCTCTAGCCAAACGGTGCTCACACCTGGAATGAGGATCAGGCGGTATTATTACGACCATGATTGACAACCTTCCTAAGATGTTTGAAATAAGGCAACACTATCCAGCGTCTCCGCAACTGGATTTTGAAAGTCTCCTGAGAGAGCAGTTCACAGGATCCGACATTCTCGCCAAGATCACTCCGGGAATGAGAATTGCCGTCGGAGTAGGGAGCCGGGGGATCTCGAATCTCGCAGAGATTGTAAAAGTGGTCCTTGGCATATTGACTGCTGTAGGCGCGAAGCCCTTTATTGTGCCGGCAATGGGAAGTCATGGAGGGGCGACTCCGGATGGGCAGGAGAGCGTTCTGGCGGAATATGGAATTACGCGGCAGGCGATGGGCGTTCCTTTCGAGACGAGCATGGAGGTCCAATCGATCGGTACCACGCCCGACGGACGCGAAATTGTCTTTAGCGTGCCCGCGTTACAGTCCGAAGGAATTGTGGTCATCAATCGCGTAAAGCCCCATACGGATTTTCATGGCGAACTGGGAAGCGGTATCCAGAAGATGCTTACTATAGGCTTCGGCAAGCATGTGGGCGCCGTGAATGCTCACAGGGCTGCAAGCCGTCTCGGTCATGAGGTCGTCATTCGTGAGGCAGCGAAGGTGATTCTTGATGCGATCCCGGTTTTATGTGGCGTCGCGATTCTCGAAGATCAACATCACCAGACTGCTGATGTTCAGGTGATCGGAGCCGCGGATATCGCCGACCAAGAGCGCAAGCTGCAGGTGAAAGCGCGTTCCCTGATGTCGCAGTTGCCGTTTGAAGAAATCGATCTCTTGATCGTGGACGAGATCGGAAAAGAAATAAGCGGTACCGGAATGGACACCAATGTGATCGGTCGAGGGGTCCTTGGGTACTTCGCCTCGCTCCAGCCCGACAGTTCGATCAAACCGCAAATCTTCCGCATCTTTGTCCGCAATCTCACGGCCGCCACCAATGGTAACGGTATAGGGATTGGCCTGGCGGACTTTACCACCAGCCGTGCGGTGAAATCCCTTAATTTGCAATACGTTTACACGAATGCGATCACTTCACTTGGTCTTCCCACAGCGAAGATCCCTATCTATTTCGATACGGATCGTGAAGTGCTCGAGAAGGCAGTCGCTTCTCTTGCGTCGCCTTCCGTCGCGAAGCTGCGCATCGTCCGAATTACCAACACGCTCAATCTGGACCGCGTGCTTGTCTCGGAAGCATACGCAGACGAAGTGCGCACACGCGCAGACCTCACTGTTGTTGGGGAGGCTAAAGAAATAGAATTCGACGAAACTGGCAATCTGCTTCCATTCTGACAACGAGAGTCCGGTGATCAGATGGAACCGAACCGGCGACTGAGGCATCGGATAGCCGGCATCGAGCGTAGGCGTCGCTTTTGACAAATTTCCCCTAAATGTATAGTGAAAATAAAGATGAACAAGAAAAGCACGCCAACCATGCGGGATGTGGCTCGTTTGGCGGAAGTTTCTGTCGCTACAGTCTCGGCTGTAGTCAACGGGACGTCCGTCGTCAGTCCGAAGCGCGCCGAACGGGTCAGCCAAGCCATGGAGGCTCTGGATTATCATGCCGACCAGATTGCACGAAGCCTTAAAACCGGCCGAACGCAAACCGTCGGGATGATCCTGCCCGATGTCACCAACCCGTTTTATCCGGAGGTCATTACGGGGGCGGAAGAAGTGGCTCGTGCAGCCGGGTATTCTGTCATCCTATGCAACGCGAATGAAGATCCGAATCAGGAGCAGCAGCAGCTCAATACTCTCTTCAGCCATCGTGTAGACGGCGTATTGATTGCCTGTTCAGACCCAGCTATCTCATTCGACAGGCTTATGCGCCGCCGTTTTCCTATTGTGTGCTTTGACCGGATCCCGCTTGGGTTCCGCGGCGATACCGTTTTGACAGATAATTTTTTGGGTGCCTACGAAGCGACGAACCATTTAATTCAGCTCGGTCACAGGCGGATTGCCCTGATGGCGGGGCGAACGGAGCTATCGACTCACTCCGGCCGTCTCGGAGGCTATCGCAAAGCCATGCTCTCCGCTCACTTGTCCGTACTTGATGAGCATTCTCTCTCTGGAGGAATGCAGGTCCAGGCCGGCTACGATTTTGGACGTCGGCTCTTCGAGCTGACTGATCGTCCCACTGCGGTCTTTTGCACCAACAACAAGTTGCTTCTCGGCTTTGTGAAAGCGATGCGTGAAGCTGGCGTTCGCTGTCCCGAAGAGGTCAGTGTAGTTGGATTTGATGATTTTGCCTGGACAGAAACCTTCCAGCCGCGGCTCACAACAGTGGCTCAGCCGGCGCGCGAGCTGGGGCGCAGAGCCATGCAATTGCTCCTTGAAAGAGTCCAAAGCAAAGTCGACGAACTCCCCATGGAACCCCGTAACGTGGTCCTCAAGCCGGAACTGCGGATCAGGGAATCGACCGCGCTCGTCTAACGCAGAGTCTGTATCCAGGTGGGCCTCAATTCAGCCGGGTCTCAGAATTAAGATTCTAAACGTTTCATTTTTACTTGACAGCGAAGAATTCGTTCTTGTAGATTAGCCAACTATCATTTGAATATACGGCATTTCCGTACTTGTGAGTGATCCTGTGTCATCTGCAGGCAGGTAACAAAACGATTCGTTTTTCTAGAGAGGTTATATCTTATGCGTTCCTGGTCTCGATACATTGTCGCTGGAATAACGATCCTTCTTCTCTTCTTCTGTGTCCCTGTGCTCTCTCACGCGCAAGCGACCGCAGTTGATCAAATCTCTGGAACTGTCCAGGATTCGACAGGTGCTGCTATTCCCGCAGCTCAGATCAAGGCCCTCAAGACAGATACGGGATTTTCTCGGTCAACCGTGAGCGGTTCGGATGGATCCTACGTGTTGAACAGTCTTCCCATCGGACCATATGAAATCGAAGTCAGTGCTCCCGGCTTCAAGACCTACAAGCAGAGAGGCGTGATTCTGCAGGTGAATACCAATCCCACGTTGAATCCGGTGCTTGAACCCGGCCTGGTGTCGCAGCAGATCGAGGTCCACGCCGATGTCCAGATGGCTGAAACACAGACCACGGGAATCTCTCAGGTGATCGACCAAAGACGGGTCGTTGACCTTCCGCTTAACGGTCGGCAACCGACGCAATTGGTGCTTCTCTCTGGAGCAGCAGTAACGGCTCCTCCAAGCGATCTCGCCAGCAGCAAGAATTATCCTTCTTCGACGACCATCGCGGTTGCGGGAGGACAAGCCAATGGAACCTACTATCTTCTGGATGGCGGCGATCATAACGATGCCTTCGGCTCCATTAATCTTCCCATCCCCTTCCCGGATCTGCTGCACGAGTTCAGTGTTCAGACGAACGCTATACCGGCCAGCTATGGAGAGCGGGCTGGCGGAGTTGTCAATATTGTCACAAATTCCGGCACAAATGCGTTTCATGGAAGCCTGTTCGAATTCATCCGCAATGGGGCGGTCAACGCTGTACCTTATTTTGCAAAAAAAGTTGATCAACTGAAGCGGAATCAGTTTGGAGGTACGTTTGGAGGTCCTATTCTGCGTGATCGGCTCTTCTTTTTCGGCGGCTATCAAGGGACCGTCACTCACACCGCGCCACCCACTACCACGTCCTTTGTTCCTACTGCGCAAACACTTCAGGGCGACTTCAGTACCATGCTTTCCAGCGCGTGCGGCACGGCGCGAATCATCACCGATCCCTTAACCGGAAAGCCATTTCCCGGCAACCAGATTCCCGTATCGCGGTTTACCCCACAGACGCTGAATTTGTTGAAGTACATCCCATCGAGCACCGATCCCTGCGGCAAGCTACTCTACAGCATCCCGAATAACTCGGTTGAACATCAGTATCTCGGAAGGATTGACTTCACCCTGTCGGAGCGCCATTCCCTCTTTGGACGCTATTACAACACCAACTATTCAAACCCAGCCGTGTACGCGAATAACAACTTGTTGCTTACGACTCGCGCTGGAGTAGTCGACACGGTTCAATCGCTCACTGTCGGAGATTCTTACACTCTTAGTTCGTGGGCAATCAATGCCTTTCACTTCACTTGGACCAGCGAACGCATCAATCGCGGCCCTGCTTCGGGTCCTCCTTCGGCCAGTAGCCTGGGGCTCAACGTTGCCCCGTCTCCCGGAAATTCTCCTCAGATCAGCGTGAGCAGCTACTTCAGCGCATCCTGCGGAATTTGCTCCATCGCTAAAGTCTATTCGGGGAGCAAGCAACTGGCAGACGATATCAATCTCATGAAGGGGAGGCATCAATTAGCGCTGGGAGGTGAATGGATCGGTCGATACGTTCACTACAAGACCACAACACAAGAGAATATCGCATATGGTTTCAATGGACAGATCACCGGGAACGCCTTGGCGGACCTTATGCTTGGCGCACCTAATTCGGTCATCCAGGGAAACCCAACTTTGCTGGACTACAACCAGAATTATTTCGCCATCTATGCCTCGGACAAGATTCGTCTCAGCCCGCGCCTTAGCGTTAACGCCGGTTTGCGCTGGGAGCCCTATCTGCCGGAACGAGAGACAGAAGGGCGTGTCACGCACTTCGATATGGCTACTTTCAACAAGGGAGGCCAGAGTCAGGTCTATCAAAATGCTCCGGTAGGGCTTACCTTTCCCGGCGATCCCGGATTTCCGCGCGGAGGTACAAAAAGCCACTATGGCAACTTTGGCCCGCGTCTTGGAGTCGTGTGGGATCCATTCGGAAATGCGCAGACGGTAGTACGTGCTGGCTACGGCGTGCTCTATGATCTCCCCGCCATGCAATATTTCGATCGTTTTGGCTTTGGACCTCCGTGGGCGAGCGCACTTACGCTGAACAACCCAGCCGGCGGATTTGCCGATCCCTACCTCGATTATCCAGGCGGCAATCCATTTCCGCTTCCGATCCCGCCTAAAAAAGATGCGCGTTTCGTGTCGGCAGGTCAGTATGTGAACCTTCCCTTGAACCTTCATCCGACTTACTTCCAGCAATGGAATGTAAGCGTTCAAGAGCAATTTAGCCCAGATTGGCTATTTTCACTAAACTATATCGGCAATCAAGGAACTCATCTCTGGCTCAGTTCCCAACAGGATCCGGCCGTCTATATACCCGGACAGTGCGGAGCTTCTCCATGCTCAACCGTGGCAAATACGAACAGCAGACGAATTCTTAGTCGGCTCAATCCGCAGGCTGGATCTGCTTTCAGCTCCATCATTCAGGTAGATGATGGAGCAACCTCGAGCTATCATGCAGTGCTCGCGACGTTGAACCGTCGCCTGAAAAAGAACGTGAGTCTGCTCGCAAACTACACGTGGTCCCATTGCATCAACGAGGGCGACATCACCTCTGAACTCACCAACTCCTATCAGAACCCAAACAATCGGGCTGGCGATCGTGGCAATTGCAATACGGACGTAAGGCAGATATTTAATGCGTCCGTAGTTGCAGGCACCCCTCACATGACGAAAAATGTAGCGTGGAGGCTTCTCTCCGATTGGGAGTTGGCCGCCATTCTGAGCGCACGCTCCGGGTTCTGGTTTAGCCCCACTTCCGGCGCGGATAGGTCTCTAACCGGTGTGGGCGCCGACCGGCCTAACGTGATCGGAAACCCGATAGCCGCCAGCCGAACTCTGAACAAATGGTTTAATACGCAGGCCTACAGCACCAACCTGCCTGGGGCTTACGGAAATGCCGGTCGCGATTCACTCGAGGGGCCTGGCCGCTATGGCATCGATCTGGCCCTTTTCCGGAACTTTCCTTTCGAGTTCGCCCATAAGGAGCAATACGTTACGTTCCGTATTGAGGCATTCAATGCGACCAATCATCCAACCTTCGCTAATCCCAACGCCACCTTTACCTCCGCGAGCTTCGGCAAGATCCTCACTGCAAATGATCCTCGGATTCTGCAGGTCGCGCTTAAGTATGCCTTCTGAAATTTCTACTGATGTCGAAGCGGCAATCGCCCTTTGATTGGCATCACCGTCATGAAACTTATTCAAGATATTCGGAGGTCTGTTGATGCAAGGTAAATCGTTGGGTCATGGCTATCGTTGGTTGGCGTTCTGTGTCATGTTGCTCGCCGTGGGCAGTCCCGCGGCGGAAAAGCCTCGTGCTATTCCCATCGGTCTCGACGCCTATCGATCATGGGATCAATGGGCCGCGCAGAGGATTGGCATGCGTACTTACATGCGCAGTACTTATGATCGACGAGGCGCCAACGAAGGTGCCGATGCTTCGCACTTTCTGTATCAGCTTTCTGACGACTTCAACGTGACCTTAGACCTGGAAGGACCGGGGCTCCTCCTCTTCAGCCGCTACAACCATTGGCACGGAAGCCCCTGGCATTACGTGGTCGATAAGAAAGACCACGTCATCCAGGAGAGCAGTACAGCCGATCCGCTCAACCCGGCTCCCAATTCTGTTTTTATTCCTAGTGCTCCGTTCCCCAGCCCGCTGAACGAGACGTGGGCAACTACCAAGGGAGCTGACCTGATCTGGACTCCGATTCCTTTCGAACGGAGCTTTCAAATGGCCTATACCCGAACGCGTTACGGGACAGGTTATTACATCTATAACCAGTTCGTGCCCGGCACAAAGCTTTCGCATCCGATCAAGAGCTGGGATGAAAGTTCGGTGCCCGGTCAGGATGTGCTCGATCTCATATCCAAAGCTGGGACCGATATATCGCCGAAAACCGGCTACAAGCAGGCCGGAGGAACTCTGGATGTTCCGGCCAGCGGGTCGATCGTTGCGGCGAGTTTGAAGGACAAAGCCACCGTCCGTTCTCTCACTTTTTCTATCCCGGCCGATCAGGCGACTGCCTTCACAAACGTCCATTTGCGCGTCACGTGGGATGGAAGAAAAGATCCATCGATCGATGTGCCGATTGCTCTTTTCTATGGAGCGGGCACGCTGTACAACCGCGATAACCGCGAATTTCTTGTCAAGGCATTTCCGGTTAGCATTCGCTTCGCCAACGATAGGATCTACTTTGCCTGCTATTTCCCAATGCCCTTCTCTCTATCCGCGAAGATCGAGCTCGTTGGCGCAGGCCAGGCCGTCAACGGTGTCGAATGGAACGTCCATTACATGCCCCTGAACACGCCGATCAACCAGCTCTCCTATTTTCATGCGACCTACAAGGATTTTCCTCAGCCGGTACCCGGAGAAGACATGGTGCTTCTCGATACCCGGAAGACCGAGGGAAATGAAAATTGGTCGGGAAACTTCGTAGGCACGTCATTCATCTTTTCCCACGATGCCGACTTGCGCACGCTTGAAGGCGATCCACGATTCTTCTTCGATGACAGCCTGACCCCGCAGGCTCAGGGAACCGGAACTGAGGAGTGGGGCGGAGGGGGCGATTATTGGGGTGGATTAAATATGACCCTGGCCTTTGTCGGGCACCCTGTAGGCGCGCGTACTGCAAAGACTGCGCTAAACGACCAGGACAAGATCGAGTCCGCCTATCGCTTTTTGCTCGCCGACATGATGCCGTTCGGTAAGAATGCGGTAATTCGCCTGGAGCATGGGGGGATGAACGAATCGGTCCAACACTATGAAACCATCGCGTACTGGTATGGTCTGCCGTCGGCTACTCTCGTGAAAACGGATCAACTACAGATAGGAGATGTTTCTGACGAGCGCGCGCACGGCTATCGTTCGCCCGAGGCTTCCGAACCCTACACTTTAGCGTCTCGTTACGAATGGGGTGTCGATACTCTGAACGGCAAAGAGATCTATCCAGCCGAGACGGATAAGGGGCGCACGACTACAGGAACTTCAGAATTCAAACTTCGGCTCGACGCAGATAACCTGGGGGTGCTTCTTCGTCGCAAGCTTGACTACTCCTTCCCCGACCAGCGGGCGGAAGTTTTCATAGCGGACAATCCGAAAGCGAATTGGAAACTTGCCGGCACATGGTATCTCGCCGGATCCAATACCTGTGTGTACTCAAATCCGAAAGAGGAACTTGGAGCTACACAGCATATCGTACAAACCTCAAATCGACGTTTTCGCGACGATGAATTCTTGATTTCGCGGGAGCTTACGCAGGGCAAAAAGGCGATCTGGGTGCGGATAAAATTCACTCCGGTAAACAGGCCACTCTTTCCGGGCTATCCGGTAGGAACTCAGGCTTGGAGCGAAATGAAATATACGGCCTACAGCTTTGTCATGCCGAAGAAGGAATAGTAAAAACAGCCCTTCTGTTGCCAGGTCAACGTGGAGAGTCATTCCTGTCTTACTCAAACCACGTTAGGCGAAAACCCATGCTGCGACAGCAGCTCTATAGGTAAGGCAGGAGATTTCGTGAAACTTTATCGCAGCACTAAAGGGATTTTTGTCGAGGAGGCTGGCAATTTCTTCGCGGTCGATACGGACGACTGGGATGAGCTGATTTCGAGTCCCCACCTGCACGCGCGGGCTCGTGCCAGTTGCAGCGGGACGGCGACGAAACATCTCAAGGATCTCAGCCTGCTTGCGCCGATCGTGAGCCAGGAGGTTTGGGCTGCGGGAGTAACGTACTACCGCAGCCGGAGCGCACGGATTGAAGAGTCCAGGGATGCGGGCGGCGGTTCCTTCTATGACAACGTGTATGGCGCGGAGAGACCGGAGTTGTTCTTCAAGGCAGTAGGGCGAAGAGTCATCGGTCCATTGGGCGCAGTGCGGATTCGATCCGATGCCAAATGGTCGGTGCCGGAGCCGGAGTTAACGCTGGTCATCAATGCCGCTGGCGAGATTGTTGGATATACGGTTGGGAACGATATGAGTTCACGGGATATTGAAGGTGAAAATCCGCTCTATCTCCCGCAGGCAAAGGTGTATGACGCAAGTTGCGCGCTGGGTCCATGCATCTTGCTCTCGGAGAAACCAATGCCGAAGACGACTACGATCCATCTCGAGATCAAGCGCCAGGAGAAGGTCGAGTTTGCAGGAGATACCACCTTGGCAGAGTTGAAACGCGACCCGAAAGATCTGGTTGCATTTTTATTTAGGGACAACAGTTTTCCTCATGGTGCCTTTCTTATGACAGGCACAGGCATTGTGCCGGGAGACGATTTCACTCTCGCGCATGGAGACGTCATCCGCATAGCCATTGAAGGTATCGGAATACTGGAGAATCCCGTGGCGTAGGTCCTTATAGCTGGTGGTTAGATGAGGCGATGCATTGAACGGGACGCACAAAGATAGAACGGTAGTTGGAGGTGGCAGGATATGGGCTGACGTACAGATGGTGTGGCATCTCTCTCCCTTCTGTTGATTGTTGTTGAAGAGGATCCGGCTTTTCCCTCAGGTTCGCAGTGCACTCGGTTCGAGCCGGAAGATCTTCTTCCCACATTGCTTTTTATCTTTCAACATGAAACGATTAGAAAATTATCATACCCATTTCCAGGACCCAGTAATTCGAGAACTTTAATCTATGAAAATTTTTCCATCCGACCATGTCAGTTTAGTTACAGGGGGCAGCACAGGCATCGGCGCTGCAGTTGCACTTGCTCTGGCGGAACGAGGATCGCACGTCGCCGTCCACTATCGATCCAATGAGGTTGACGCCAATAAGGTTGTGAAGCAGATTGAGGAACTCGGCGGCCGGGCTTTTACCGTCCAGGCCGACCTCACAGAACCCAGCGCGGCACGGATACTGATCGACTCGGTGCTCGGCCGCACCAATCATATCGACGTTCTGGTCAATAATGCTGGGTCGATGATCGATCGCCACCGGCTCCTGGAGATCACCGACGAATTCTGGGACGAAGTTATGGAAACTAATCTGGGCAGCGTACTTCGAATTACACGCGCTATCGCGCCTTCCATGATGGAGCGCCGTACAGGGGCAATTATCAATGTTGCTTCCGTTGCTGCTCGCAATGGTGGAAGTCTCGGAATCATCCCGTATGCCGCTGCAAAAGCGGCAGTTCTCTGCATGAGCAAAGGCCTTGCCAAAGAGCTGATCCACTATGGTATTCGGGTCAACGCGGTGAACCCGGGAGTGATCGACACTCCCTTTCACGAACGCTTCACATCGCCCGAGCAGATGAAGATTCTCGTCTCTGGCATTCCTCAGGGGCGGTTGGGAAGGCCGGGCGAACTTGCGTCGGTGATCGCTTTCCTCGCGTGTGAGGAGTCTTCCCATGTCGTCGGCGAGACCATCGAAGTCAACGGTGGGATGTGGATGGATTGAGAAGTGTTTACTCTATTTCCTAAACGTTTAGCTATCCAATTACGCCGCAGTCTTTTTGATGTAAGCTGGCTCTGCATTTGAATGCCGTCGTATCCGGTTCCATACGTCTATATATGAATCGAATTCGCAATCTTCGGTGGTGGGTCGCTGGTTTCCTGGCTTGCGCTACTGCGCTCAGTTACCTTGACCGGCAGAGTTTTCCTGTAGCGGTAACAGAGATACAGAAGAGCATCCCACTATCGGATCAGCAATATTCTGAGCTTCAGATGCTGTTCCTTCTGGCCTACGCGGTCATGTATGCCGGTGGAGGGAAAATCGCAGATTGGTTAGGAACGCGGCGCGGCTATGCCATCCTGATTCTCTGGTGGTCTGCCGCAACGATGCTGCATGGCTTTGTTACTACGGTGTTGGGCTTAGGTGTCGCGCGTTTTCTTCTTGGATTCGGCGAAGGCGGCGGTTTTCCCTGCTCGGCCAAGGCTATTTCGGAGTGGTTTCCACCCGAGGAGCGAGCGTCGGCGTTTGGGATCTTCAATACCGGATCGAGTGTAGGCGCCGTGGTTGCGCCTCCGCTGATTGCCCTCATCGTCCTGACCCTTAACTGGCGATGGGTCTTCTTCCTGACAGGAGCACTGGGTCTCGCATGGGCAGCAGTATGGTGGCTCTTGTATGATCTGCCGAAACATCACAAACTCATCACTCCCGCAGAGCGTGAGCACATTCACACATCAATTGCGAGAGCCAAAGCGCATGATAGCGGTTTGGAAAAGAGCCGGATCTCCTGGATTGAACTCTTTCGCTATCGACAGGTCTGGGCGCTGATCTCTGCCAAATTTCTTACCGACTCGGCATGGTTTTTCTTTATCTTCTGGTTGCCGAAGTACCTCGCAGACGTGCGCCACCTCGATATTAAGCAGATCGGATATTATGCCTGGATCCCATACGCCTTTGCGGGCGCGGGAAGTTTTTTAGGAGGCTGGCTGAGCAGCTACTTGATCCGCCGTCATCTGACGGTCGGCTCTTCACGGAAGCTATGTCTTTGTCTGAGTGCGGCCATCATGCCCGCCTCTCTCTTCATCACCAGGTCTCCGCTACAGATGGCAATCGTATTCTTCAGCATGGCGCTCTTCGGACACCAATTCTGGTCGACCATCCTTCAGACGCTGGCGACGGACATATTTCCTTCAGGGGTGGTCGGCTCAGTCGCTGGCTTGATGGGAGCGGTCGGATCTGCCGGAGCCATGCTTTTTAACCTGCTCGTCGGCCTCATTCTCACCCGTTATCACAATTATTCGCCGGTGTTTATGATCGCGAGCCTGTTCTATCCGCTCGCATTGCTTCTTATTTTCCTGTTGATCCCCAAAGTCGAGCCGGTTGCCGATCAAACACTCTCGCCTCGTGCCATCTGATTGCGCAGCAAATCCGGCGACAGCTCACCTCTTACTTGCCAAGCCGATTTCTCGCCATCAAAGTTTGCACGGAAGCTGGATTGTGCTCGTTACATAGTCGACTATGGCTGGAAGGCTAGAGAGATCGACCCTTCGTGTATGTTGTTCTGCACCAAATCTCTATATATCGCCCGAGCATAGCACCTTGTATAGTGCCTGTATGACCGTGCGAATGAAAGATATAGCGAAAGACCTTGGTCTTTCCGTCGTTACTATTTCCAAGGTCTTACGAGACCATCCTGACATTTCAGAGGAGACGAGAGCGCGGGTTCTAAAGCATGTTAAGGAGCTGGATTACCAGCCCAACATTCTGGCCCGCAGTCTGGTTACCGGACACAGTTTCTTGATTGGTCTCATTGTCCCGGACTTGATCCATCCCTTTTTTGCTGAGGTCGCCAAGGCGCTTTCCCTTGTGCTCCGGCCGCGAGGATATTCGGTTATTATCTCGTCTTCGGAGGAAGATCCGGAGCTTGAATCTCAAGAGGTCCGTCAGCTCCTGGCGCGTCAACTTGATGCTCTCGTTATTGCCTCAACAGCGACGTCCGGGGAGCAATTCGATCGAATCGCACAGAATGGACCTCCTTATGTCCTGATCGATCGTAACTTTCCAGGTCATTCCGCAAATTTCGTTGGCACTGACGACGTGGCCGCTGGCCGGATAGCAACGGAACACTTGATCCATATGGGGTGCCGTCGCGTGGCCCATATCAGTGGAAGAAAAAATAGTACAGGAGTCAATAGGCTTGAGGGCTACAGGCAGGCACTTTTACTTCATCATCTGGCTTACTCGAAAGACTACATTGTCAGTCGCATCAATGTTGATATCGAAAGCAGGCAGCAAGGTGCGGAAGCGATGCACCTCTTGCTGCAACGAAATCCGAGGCCGGATGGAGTCTTCTGCTACAACGATCCGCTCGCCATTGGCGCCATGGATGCAATTCTCGATGCTGGTCTACGAATACCGGAAGACATCGCTGTTATTGGCTGCGGGAATCTCCACTACGACAGTTCGCTTCGGGTTCCCTTATCCAGCATCGATCAACACAGTCATTTAATTGGAAGGCGCGTCGGAGAGATTGTTCTCGATCTTATCGAGTCGAAAGAGGAGCAGCCAGCACGAAGCGTTATTCTTGAGCCCACACTGGTTATTCGTTCTTCTACACGAAAGCAAGTAAGTGCCAAGGTGCCGGCCATCCCACCGAAAAAGAAATCTAAGAAGTGATTGTCGGAGGAGACCGTAAATCTCTGCGACTTCTTCGCGACAGCGATACTGCACATTCCAGCCTGACATCCGAATGACGTCTTCAGATACAGTTTTCGGGCAATCCTGACGGCCAAGTGGTAGCGAACCCGTTGCCAATCGCCATTTTCAATTCTCTCAGCAGGTGGGATCAAGCGCGCTCTTTGCTGCGTGAACATTGGCTTTTACTTCTTCAACGTCGCCATGCCGATCAGAGTACTTGCGACGGAAGGGTATGACATTGAAAACTTCAAAGCCAAGCTAGATATATCAGCTCCATGCTTCGCGGCCACTTCTATGGCTCGTTGTGCCGCTTTCTTTATTTCGCTTGAGGCCTGATGCCATTCCGGTGCACCCCCATTTGTCAGAAACCCCATCATGAGTGGTGACGCATTGATTAGGCCGATACCTTGCGCTTGCGTAAATGGAGTTATAACATCATCCATATCGGTATTCATCAGGTGCACGACGCTCGAGGCAGGCTGATCCACGTCAGCAATACAAATGTCCGTTGGCTATAGGAGCAAGGGACCGAGCGCAACAGCGGCTGCAACCAACGGCTACGACTTCGCCTCGTTCATGCTGGGCAATCCGGCCAGCGGCACCCTGTACCGCTACCAGTACATCAGTACTCGACCTACTACTATGCCGGCTACGTGCAGGACAACTGGCGGATACTGCCCAGACTGACACTCAACCTGGGTCTGCGCTGGGACCCACGAGACGGCGACGACGGCCCGCCATAACAACTTTTCCAACTTTGATCCGGAGCTCCAGACGACCTACCAGGGTGTTCAACTGAAGGGCGGCCTGATGTATCCGGGTGTCAACGGGCTGTCGCGAGGCAACCGCGATTCGACGTGGAACAACTTCGGACCGCGCCTGGGTCTGATCTATGAGTTGAGGCCATCGACGGTTGTTCGCGCCGGCTTCAGCATCAGCTACCTTCCGACGACGGGTAACTTCGTCCGCCTCAGCGATACGGGCTTCTCGAGCGCGACGGCGTATGCGGCTTCGGTCAACGGTGGTCTGACGCCAAGCGGATCGCTGAGCGATCCGTTTCCGCAGGGTATCGTTCAGCCGACGGGCAGCACGCTTGGCGGAGCAACCGGACTGGGTACGAGCATCTCGGGCAACCCACGCAGCCTGGTGAGCGGAACCGCGCAGCAGTGGAGCCTGAACCTGCAGCAGCAGGTGGCCTCGTGGACGTTGGAGCTGGGCTACACGGGAACGCACGGCCTGCATCTGCCAGCCAGCTACGCCTACGGTCACCTCAACCAGTCGAACCTTGCGCTGGGTTCGGCCGTGACCCAACTGGTGCCCAACCCCTACGCCGGAATCATCACGACTGGAACTCTGTCGAGCGCGACGATCCCGCGCGGCACGCTGCTGCGCGATTACCCTCAGTTCCCCGGCGTCACCTCGACGCTGAACTGGGGCGGCTCCAACTACCAGGCAGGCACGCTGCGCGTTCAACGCAAGTACAGGACGGGCCTGTCGCTGCTTGCCGCCTATACCTGGTCGAAGTACCTGGACAATACGCTGGGCGACGGCACGAACACCTTTGCGGACTCCGGCAGCAACTCGGTGCAGAACTGGGACGACCTGAAGGCGGAGAAGGCGATCTCGACCAGCAGCCAGCCGCACAGGCTGGTGGTCTCGGGCGGGTATGAGATTCCGACCCTTGCCAGCCGGGCCAGGTGGGTTCGAAACCTCGCGGCAGGCTGGAAGATCAACGGCATCTTCTCGGCCTACAGCGGCAACGTGATTGCAGTGACTGCCAACGCTCCGCTGTACGGCGGCAGCAGGCCGAACCTGATCGGAGATCTCGGCATGCCGAACCGCACGGTGAACGCGTGGCTCAATAAGGATGCCTTCCAGGCTATCCCCGCCTACAGCTTCGGAAATTCGCCAAGGAATCTTCCGAGAACGTTCACGGAGGCGACGATCAATCTTGACAGCTCCGTCACGAAGACCCTGACCTTCCAGGACCGTTACAAGGCGGAGTTCCGGATGGAGGCGTTCAATACGCTGAACTCCACGACCTTCGGTTCGCCGGGCAGTGTCTTCGGCAACCCAAACTTCGGTGTGATTTCGTCGCAGCGTTCCGGCACAGCCCCCCGCGTGTTGCAGTTTGGCGTCAAGTGTTATTTTTGAGAGCTGTCGATGGAGCAATCTTTCGGCTCACGGTTAGCGTTTCCTGACCGTTTGGGACTTGTGGAATAGAAAGTCACAAAGAGATACGGGAACACTGTTGTACCCCGAAGGCTTAAACCATCGTGAAGTTCAATCACTCATACCAGAAAGGAGCCGGCAATTTTCGGCTCCTTTCTGGTATAAGGTTCTAACCATTGCATGTCGAGAGTCGACGATTTGCTGGACATTAACCCCACCAGTTGTCTACTGCATCCCGTTGGGACAGTTCTGCTGGAAGTAGATCGACTGATTGATGAGGCGGTTGGGCTCATCGAGTTGTTGCTTGGCATCGAGTGCCCCTTGTGCGGCAACAGCAGCGAGAAGTTGGTTGGTGCCCTGTTGACTGGATGCGGGTGGAAGTTCCTGAATGGCGGATCGTACCCGAGGAACTAGGAAGCGAAATGAGACTCAAATCCAGAGGGTGAATAAGAAATTCGGAGTACGGTTAGGCGACCGCCTTGCCGAGATGAATCAGCCTCGAGAGCTGACGTTGTCGTTGGATGAGTTGAGGGAAATTCTCCGTAACCAAGCCGTGGAGATGAGCAGGCTGCTGCACGGTGACGTCCAAATTGCACGGCAGACGCTGGCCAAACACGTCGAGCAGCTTATATTTACGCCAACACAAGCACCTGAAGGTCCTCTGCTCGAAGTCTCCGGGGACGTTGAATTATTCAACGTTTTGGGAGACTCGGAGGAGGTGTGTAGCAGTAGTGGTGGCCAGAGACGGGATCGAACCGCCGACGCCGGCCTTTTCAGGGCCGCGCTCTACCACTGAGCTATCTGGCCTTGGCATCTAACGCCTCTATCGGGGATCGCCAAGAACGCCCGTGCGTAGAATCCGCGCCTGTCGCCCCGGCCTTTTCAGGGGAGCAAGTCATCGGCAGGGAACCGGCGACGCAAACGCTCCCTCAGTATAGCAATCCCTCGCCCTGCCGCCAACTCGCCCCGTTTTCTCTTCCTTCGCGCTATCCTTTCTCATCCCGCAATGCCAAGGAAGCCCTCCATGCTGCGCTCCACTCAAAGCCTCGTCTTTGCCCTCCTCCTCTGCATCGCTGCACCCGCACCTGCACAAACAGTCTCGAAAGCGCCCCGAGCAACATTCCTTACGCAACAGGAGCAGCGTGCTACCCGAGCCTTCACCGCCGCTCGAAAAAATCAGTTACAGCTCCACGCCTTTCTCGCGCGCATGCCCAAGGGGGCCGACCTCCACATGCATCTCACCGGAGCCGTCTACGCCGAAACCTTCCTCAAGAACGCCGCTACCGATCTCCTCTGCGTTAATGTCGCCACTCTCAGCTTCACCAAAAACATTGGCACTACGCGCAGCCTGCCTCCGCAGCCTGTCTGCGGCAAGGGCGACGTCCGCGCCGATACCGTCTTCAAAGATCAGCATCTCTACGATGCGCTCGTCGACTCCTTCTCCATGCGCAGCTTCGTCCCCAGCGTCGGCATCAGCGCCCACGACCAGTTCTTCGCCACCTTCGGCAGATTCGGCTCTGTCGACGATTCCCACTACGGCGAATGGCTCGACGAAGTCGCCACCCGCGCCGCCGCGCAAAACGAGCAGTATCTCGAAATCATGAGCACGCCGACCTTCGACGCCGTCGCCAAACTCAGCGCTACGATTGCCTGGCCCACCACGCCTCCCAGTCCTGCAACAGATCCTGCGGCCAACCCCACCGGCGACGCCACCGGAACCTCCCCTGCCGATCTTGCCCATCTGCGCGATGCCCTGCTCGCCGGCGGCCTGCGCGACGAAGTCGCCATCGACCGCAAACAGCTTCACGACGCCATCGAATCCCGCAACCGCATCGGCGGCTGCGGCCAACCCGCAGCCACCCCCGCCTGCTCAATCAAAATTCGTTTCCTCTACCAGGTCCTCCGCGCCGCGCCTCCGCAACAGGTCTTCGCCCAGACCCTGCTCAGCTTCGAACTGGCCTCGCAGGACCCCAACGTCGTTGGCATCAACTTCGTCCAGCCCGAAGACTCCTATCTCTCCATGTCTGAGTACCACCGCCAGATGCTTATGCTCGACTATCTCCACAGCGTCTATCCCAGCGTCCGCATCTCGCTCCACGCCGGCGAACTCGCTCCCGGCCTCGTTCCGCCGGAGGGGCTCAAATTCCACATCCGCGAGGCCGTCGAACTGGGCCACGCCGAGCGCATCGGCCACGGTGTAGACATCATGTCCGAGAACGATCCCCACGCTCTATTAAAGGAGATGGCCTCCCGCCACATCATGGTCGAGATCAATCTCACCTCCAACGACGTCATCCTCGGCGTCGACGCTGCCCACCACCCGTTGCCCGTCTACCGCGCCGCCGGTGTTCCCGTAGCCCTCTCCACCGACGACGAGGGCGTCTCCCGCATCGACCTCACCAACGAGTACACCCGCGCTGCCCGCGACTTCAATCTCGCCTACGCCGATCTCAAAAACATGGCCCGCACCTCGCTCGAACACAGCTTCCTCCCCGGCCCCAGCCTCTGGCAGCAGCCAGACATCTTCACCCGCACCAACGCCGCCTGCGCCTCCCAACCCCTCGGAGCGCCATCTCCCTCCATCAAATGCCAGGCCTTCCTCAAGTCCAGTGAAAAGGCCGCCGAGCAATGGGAACTGGAACGCCGCTACCAGTCCTTCGAACAAACCCTCCCCTAATAAGCAATCGCCCCTTCAATTTGTCATCCTTCCCAGAGCAACTTGTCATCCTTCGCAAAGCGGAGGATCTGCTTTTGCTTTTTGTCTTTCCTTGCCGCGAAACCCCGGAGCGCCCCGTGTCCACATTTCGGACATAGGGCTGTATACTCTCGCCCAACTGTTTTTGCGGTTGCCTGTCCTCCCCCATCCCACCGCACATCCTCCTGAACCACCTCCATCACAAAGGCATTACTATGTTTGCGTGCGCACATACCTATTAATTGCCATCGCTCTATTAATGACGGCGCCCTTTGCCTCTGCGCAAAAGGTGACGCTTCCCCTCTGGCCCAACGGCGTGCCCGCGCCGTCTCTCGGTACTGCTGCCGAAGCCGATATCACCAAGCCCTCCGACGGGCTCGTCGCGGGAAAATCGCTGATGCATCTCACTAACGTCAGCAATCCCACGCTCGCCGTCTATCCCCCCGCTGAATCGGCCAACACCGGAGCCGCGGTCGTCGTCTTTCCCGGCGGAGGCTACCGCATCCTCGCCTACGATCTCGAAGGCACCGAGGTCTGCACCTGGCTGAACTCCGTCGGCGTCACCTGCGTGCTGGCCAAGTACCGCGTCCCCTTTGCCGATCGCTACCCCGAAAACACCGCCGATCTCGAAGACGCACAGCAGGCCATGCGCATCACCCGCGCCCACGCAGCCGAGTGGCACATCGACCCGGCTCGCATCGGCGTCCTCGGCTTCTCCGCCGGTGCTCACCTCGCCGTGGTTCTCAGCAACCACGCCGACCACAAGCGTACGGGAGCGCCCGCGTCGGAACAGGAAGTAGATGCACGCCCCAACTTTGCCCTCATCATCTATCCCGCCTACCTGGCCGAGCCTCCCGCACTTACCAAACTCGCTCGCGGCATCGACCCGACCTCCAGCACTCCGCCCACTTTCCTCGTGCAGGCCGAAGACGATCCCGTCCACGAGGAGAACGCCCTGGTCTACTTCCAGGCACTAAAGGAGGCGAAGGTTCCGGCAGAGCTCCACCTCTACGCCGAAGGCGGTCACGGCTACGGCCTCCGTCCCACGGAGCTCCCTGTCACCCACTGGCCCGCATTGGCAGAAACCTGGCTTCATACCATCCATATAATTGGTGGTTCATCCTCTACGAGGAAGCCGTAACTTAATCGCGCTCAACTCATTCCGGGAAAAGCTATGAAAAAACTACTGTCCACTGTCCTCCAGTTCGTCATGTTTCTCCTCGTCTACGCCATCGGTTCACTCTTTCCCCCCTTCCATGTCCAGCGCATCCTGATCGCTTCGCCCAGCTCCACCCGCATCTTCATCCTCGATGGCATTATCATCACGCTGGCTCTCTACATCCTCATCGTCCTTGGAGAGACGGTGATGAAGCGTCTCTGCCAGGTCACCTGGACAACCATCGCCTTCGTCCTCGCCATCCTCTTCGGCTACTTCATGAAGTTCGGCTTCATCACCCACGAGTTTTAGGAACCCTCTGTTTTAGGAAACGTCTGAAAGTTCTCCCCTAAACCTTGTCATCCTTCGCCGCAGGCGGAGGACCTGCTGTTGCCGGTGCCATCCGGGTATGGGGTGCCGGGTGCCCCATCCATATGTCCCGCTCCCTCAATACCCTCCGGGTGCCCCATCCATCGCAGTTTCATCGCGATGGGTGGGAAAGCAGAACTCAATCAGCCCCACCGAAAGCCGTCCCCAAACCTGTCAAGTCCCCTAAGCCTTAGAAGTCTCAAAATCCAGGAAGCAAGCAACACAAAATAAAACACTTCCACCTCAAAAATAAATCCGGAAATTTGGCAAATTAGTTCCACCCAATTCGCTACAATTAAAACAGTAGAGAAATAGTCCAAAGGCCCGGCGACAACGCTGGGCCTAACTCGTTTATCAACAATGCTTTACCTGTAACTCTTCTGGATGCAAGACTTTACTGGCATCCCTTTTATTTCCAAGACTTTACCCGATAAGTACCCCCGGGGGTACCCTCTTGGAACGAGGCAAATCATGCCACATCCACCCCAGTCGAACAACCTCTTCCAAAGCCTTGCCGAAGCCCAGCGCCGCCTCGACGAGGCCTTCACCTCACTGCCCGCGAACCCCACACCTCCGTTAGGCGAAGCAGCGTCCGCCATCCTCAACGAAGTCGCGATTAAGCTCCACGACAACTACCCCTACGCTCATCCGCTCTACGCCGGACAGATGCTCAAGCCGCCGCACCCGCTCGCTCGCGCCGCCTATACGCTGGCTATGTCGGTCAATCCCAACAACCACGCCCTCGACGGAGGCCGCGCCAGCTCCGCCATGGAGATTGAGGCCGTCGCCGCTCTCGCAAAGATGTTCCACTGGCCCGAACACCTCGGCCACCTCACCAGCGGAGGAACCTTCGCCAACCTCGAAGCTCTCTGGGTCGCAGGCCAGCTCGCTCCCGGCAAATCAATCGCCGCCTCCGATCAGGCCCACTACACCCACAGCCGCATCTCCGGCGTCCTCGGCCTGCCCTTCATCACCATTCCGTCGGACGAGACAGGCCGCATCGACCTCCACGCTCTCGAATCTCTCCTCCAGACTGGGAACATCGGCACTGTCGCCGTCACCCTCGGCACGACCGCCACCGGAGCCGTCGATCCTCTCGACGAAATCCTCGAACTCCAGCAGCGCCACAACTTCCGCATCCACGTCGACGCCGCCTACGGAGGCTACTTCACCCTCGCCGCCAGCCTTTCGCCCAAAACCAGAGCCGCCTTCGCCGCCATCCCGCAGGCCGATTCCATCGTCATCGACCCGCACAAGCACGGCCTCCAGCCGTACGGATGCGGTTGCATCCTCTTCCGCGACCCCGCCGTTGGACGGTTCTATAAACACAACTCTCCCTACACCTACTTCTCCTCGAAGGATCTTCACCTCGGCGAGATCTCCCTCGAATGCTCTCGTGCCGGAGCCTCTGCCGTTGCTCTCTGGGCCACTCAGCAACTTCTCCCTTACACCTCTGGCGGCGTCTTCGCCAAAGACCTCGACTCCAGCCACGAAGCCGCCCTCGAACTTCACCGCCGCCTCGCCGTCAGTCCCCACTTCGTGACGCCCGCCTATGCTCCGGAGTTGGATATCGTCTTCTGGGCAGCAAAATCATCGACCCCAGAAATTTCTTCTGCGCTCGCTCAACAGATCTTCGACGAAGCCGCACGGCACGATCTTCATCTTGCCCTCGCCAGCCTTCCCACCCGTTTTTTCCCATCGCACACCTGGCTGCAAGCTGAACAAACGGAGGCTGTTACCTGCCTGCGTTCGGTGCTGATGAAGCCCGAACACCTGCTCTGGATCGATCGGATCTGGCAACGCCTCGAAGCCGCTGCAAACACGTCAATGCCCATCAATACCACTGTCAATACAGCTTTGGAACCAAATTGAATCCCTCTTTTCCTCGTTGCTTGTTTGGTAGACTAACTTCTACTTTGGGTATCGATTATCGGTCCCGGAAATCGTGTTCTCAGCGGCTGAACCGATAGACAGCCTTCAGCCGGGCACTCGAATCATGGCCTGTCCGCCTCGATCCGGATGAGAAAAGGAAATACCACTTGAGCCTTTCCAACGCGCTCACCACCGCCGCACCCGATCTCTCCTCACGCACCATCGCATACTTTTCCATGGAGATAGCTCTTTCTCCCGCCCTTCCCACCTATTCCGGTGGTCTGGGCATGCTGGCCGGCGACACTCTCCGCTCCGCGGCCGACACTTGCCGCCCTATGGTCGCAATCTCTCTCGTCCATCGCCGCGGCTACTTCCGCCAATGCCTCGACGATCAGGGCCAGCAGACCGAGGCAGACGTTCCCTGGTCGCCCGAAACCACTCTTCCCAGCGCCAACCGCGTCGTCACCCTCACTGTGCAGGGACGTGAACTGCTCGTCCGCGCCTGGCGCTTCGACGTCACCGGCGTCACCGGCCACGTCATCCCGGTCTTCCTGCTCGACACCGACATCGAAGGCAACGACGAATGGGATCGTCATCTTACCGACCATCTCTACGGCGGCGACACCTACTACCGCCTCTGCCAGGAGACGATCCTTGGTCTCGGCGGCGTTGCCCTGCTGCAGGCGCTCGGCTGCAAGCCCGGCGTTTACCACATGAACGAGGGCCATGCGGCTCTGCTCAGCATCGGCCTGCTCGAAGAGCATCTTGCTGGCAATCCCCTCCGCGAAGCGCAGGAGATCGACCTCGAAGCTGTCCGCCGCCAGTGCGTCTTCACCACCCACACTCCTGTTCCCGCGGGTCACGACCAGTTCGGCCTCGACCAGATGTATCAGGTCCTCGGCCACGACCGCGCCTCGGCCATCGAACGCGCCGGTTGCCTGCACAACGGCCTGATGAACATGACCTACATCGCGCTGCGCTTTTCTCGCTACGTCAACGGCGTCGCGATGCAGCACGGCAAGGTCTCTCAACTGATGTTCCCGGACTACAAGGTCCACTCCATCACCAACGGTGTTCACGCCGCAACCTGGGTCTCGCAGCCCTTTCAGGAACTGCTGGACGCCGAGATCTCCAACTGGCGCACCGACAATCAGTACTTCCGCTCCGTCTACGGCATCGACCCGGCACGGATCTCTGCCTGTCACGTCAAAGGCAAGCAGCGGCTCTTCGATGTTGTGGCCAAGCGCACCGGCCATCACTTCAACCCCTCTGTTCTGACCCTTGGCTTCGCCCGCCGCGTAGCGACCTATAAACGCGCCAGCCTGCTGCTCGAAGACGCCGCCCGCCTCGTCGCCATCGCCGAGAAGATCGGCGGTCTCCAGATTCTCTACGCAGGCAAGGCTCATCCTGCCGATACCGCAGGCAAAGGCCTCATCCGCGACGTCTACGCCGCTGCCGCCCGCCTCAACTCCAGCGCGCTCAAGATTCACTACCTCGAAAACTACGACTGGGAGCTTGGCGCTCTGCTTACTCAGGGTGTAGATGTCTGGGTCAACACGCCTCGCCGTCCTTACGAGGCCTCGGGAACCTCGGGCATGAAGGCCGCTCTCAACGGCGTGCCGTCACTCTCCGTCCTCGACGGCTGGTGGATCGAAGGCTGCGCCGAAGGGGTTACCGGCTGGGCCATCGACGACGCCGAAACCGAGGCGGCCGAAGCTGCCAGCCTCTATGACAAGCTCGAAACGCGCATTGCCCCGATGTATGCGAACCCTGCTGCCTGGGCTCGTATGCAGCAGCATTGTATCGCCATCAATGGCAGCTTCTTCAATACTCACCGCATGTTGGCCCAGTACTTCCGCAATGCTTACTATCCCTTTGCCAGCATCCCCGACATCGCCTCTCCGACGCCACCCGTAAACGAGCCCGCCGTCGAAGCTCTGCTCAGCGAACCCGCGCTGGTCTGATGCTTCTCCTGTCGGATCATCAGGCTTTGAATGCTAAATTTCGCTCAATACAGAGGCCGGATAGTTTGCCTGACTTCCGGCACCGGTATAAATAATCATGCCTATTCCGGCTTCCGGGACCGTCTCGCTTCCAGTGCTCTGTGTCGATCTTGACGGCACTCTGGTCAAATCCGACACACTTGTCGATTCCACGCTCGCTCTCGCGCGTCAGCATCCTGCTGCGATTCTCCAAATCCCGCGCTGGCTGGCCCAGGGCAAAGCTGCTCTCAAACGGCATATCACCAACGCCGTCCAGCTCGATGTCGCCCACCTGCCCTACAACCGCGAACTCCTCCAATATATCGAGCAGCAACAGACCACAGGCCGACCGATCTACCTGACCACCGCCGCCGATTCGGCTCTTGCCCATCGCGTCGCCGATCATCTCAAACTCTTTACCGGCGTGCTTGCCTCCGATGGAACGCTCAATCTGGCTGGCAACAATAAATTAGCCGCTTTCCAGCAGACCTTTGGCGACAACTTCAGCTACATCGGCAATGCTTTACCAGACCTGCCGCTGCTCCAGCACTGTCAGCATCCAATGGTCGCCAACCCTACGGCCAGTCTCCGTGCTGCTCTGCGCAAGTCCGGCATCACACCGGAGCGCATCTTCGAGGAGCGCGTCTCTGTTCTCCGTGCATGGCCCAAAGCTATCCGCATCCATCAATGGGCGAAGAACACCCTCATCTTTCTTCCCCTCCTCCTTGCTCATGCCTGGGACCAAGCTCTTTTGGCTGCGGCCTTCATCGCCTTCCTCAGCTTCGGTCTTTGCGCCTCGGCAACCTACATCGTCAACGATCTGCTCGACATAGAGGCCGACCGCCAGCATCCTCGGAAGCGCCGCCGTCCCTTCGCGTCCGGTGACTTGTCTGCGATCAGCGGCGTTGCTGTCGTTGTTCTTTTCCTGTTGGCGTCGGTGGGTCTCGCGGTCTTGCTCCCACACGTGGTCGAGCTCATCTCACCTTCAATCGCGCTGACGCGTCCTTACCATTTTCTGGAGTGGCTGGGCATCTATGCAGCGACCACGCTGGCGTACTCGCTTCGCCTCAAGCGCGCTGTAATGGTCGATGTCATCGTGCTTTCCGGGCTTTACACAGTCCGTATCCTCGCCGGTTCTGCGGCTACGGGCGTCGCTGTCTCGACCTGGCTGGCGAGCTTCAGCGTCTTTTTCTTTCTGTCGCTGGCGTTCGTCAAGCGCTTCGCCGAGCTGGAAAGTCTGCGGGAGCGCGGGGGCGTAGTCGCTGGAGGACGTGGTTATCATGTCTCCGATATCGAACAACTTCGCAGCTTCGGGTCGGCGAGCGGATATGTTTCGGTCGCTGTGCTTACGCTCTATATCTCGAATCTTGCGTCAGCGCAGCTTTATCGCCATACCGCCCGGCTCTGGCTGCTGGTGCCGGTTCTGCTGCTCTGGCTAAGCCTGCTCTGGATTCGGGCGTCACGGGGGCAGCTCGATGAAGATCCCGTCGTCTATGCCATTACCGACCGCCGAAGCCTTCTTCTGGGGGTTGCTGTGGTGGCCGTTGTTCTTTCGGCGCTGTGATTCAAGAAAGGCCACTGAAACTAACGTCATTTATCCTTGTCATTAGCCAACCATGAACGACACCATCCCTCAGCTTGCTACCTACGATGAATCTGCCCTTGACGAGGCCTTTACAGCCGTTTCCGAAGAGGTCCGCGCCGGGGCCTCGTCTCTGCTGACCTCCGACGCGCAGGAAGCCTTCCGGCTGCATTGGCTGGGACGGAAGCAGGGTAGGCTGAAGCTGATCAGCGAGGCGTGGCTCAAGTCCGCTCCGGCGGAGGCGCGCAAGCCGCTGGGTATCCGGTTCAACCAGCTTAAGCAGCAGATCGAAGCGGCGCTTGAAGCTCCAGTGGCTGTGATTGGTGCGTCAGTGGGGCGGGGAATCGACATTACCCTACCCGGAACAGTTCGCCAGCCGGGGATTGCGCATCCGCTGCTGAAGACGATGCACGAGATCGTGCAGGTCTTCCACCATCTCGGCTACTCCACCAACCTTGGGCCGCAGGTGGAGAGCGATTTCTACAACTTCGAGGCGCTGAACTTCCCGCAAAACCATCCGGCACGGGATACACAGGACACGCTTCAGATTGCCGATCAAGGCGCGAAGCCGAGCCGCGACCGGCTGCTGATGCGCACGCATACCTCGCCCGTTCAGATCAGGACGATGGTCGCGCAGGCTCCGCCGATCCGCATCGTCATTCCGGGCAAGGTGCATCGCAACGACGCCGCCGATGCTACCCATTCGCCCATCTTCCATCAGGTGGAGGGGCTTTGTGTGGATACGAACATCACCTTCTCCGACCTGAAGGGAACGCTCGACCATGCGATGAAGGCGCTGTTCGGTTCGGACGTAAAGACTCGATTCTTTCCCAGCTTCTTCCCGTTCACCGAGCCTTCGGCAGATGTGCAGATCTCCTGCATCTTCTGCGGAGGCAAGGGCTGCCGCAAGTGCAAGCACTCAGGCTGGATTGAGCTGCTGGGTTGCGGGATGGTTGATCCTGCCGTCTTCGCCAGTGTGACCGAAGAGCGCCGCAAGCTGGGGCTCGATGACGATGCCTATAATCCCGAACGCATTACCGGGTTTGCCTTCGGCATGGGCGTCGAGCGCATTGCCATGATTCAGCACGGCATCTCGGATATCGGGCATTTCTACTCGGGCGACATGCGGTTTCTGGAGCAATTCGCTTAGTCCGTATAGAAGAGCTAAACCTGCTGCTTCCCTGATCTGCCGATAAAGCCAAACAGCAGGTGCAGGAGGGCAAGCGCGAGTGCGCCAAGGAAGGCTGCCTGGAACGTTGTTACGGCGAAACCGGGCACGAACTTGCTCGAAAACCAGAGGATGATCGCGTTGATGACCAGGAAGAAGATTCCGAAGGTCAGGATGCCCAGCGGCAGCGTGATGATCTTGAGAAACAGGCCCAGGGTGGCGTTGAAGAGGCCGATGATGATGACCGCAATCAGCGCAGAGATAACGCCGCTGATGTGGAAGCCCTCTACGAAGTGGGACACGATCAGCAGAGCCAGAGCATTCAAAATCCAGTGCAGAAGCAATCGGAGCATAGCTGGTTCCTTTCAGGCTGAGAGTTGAATTTTCATATTGCCATCAGCGCTCTGATAAAAGAGGATACCCGACCTTCCCCAGGCTGCTCCTCTTTTGGTGAGTCGTCCAGACTTTCTGGAATGTCTAAACTTAGAAGAGACGCCATTTTGAATCTTGAGGAGATCTGCATATATGGGCAAGCAGTTTGAGCGGATCGAGCCTGCGCATCGTGAGTTCATCGAGAAGCAGCAGATATTTTTCAATGCGTCCGCGACGGCGGAGGGGAGGGTGAATGTCTCGCCGAGAGATGTGGCATCGCTGCGAGTGCTCGATGAGAACGGCGTCGTTTATCTCGATCAGACGGGGAGCGGCAATGAGACGGCGGCGCATCTGCGGGAAAATGGACAGGCAGACGGACGGCTGACGCTGATGTTCTGTGCCTTCGAAGGCGCGCCGCTGGTGCTGCGGCTGTATGGACGCGGACGCATCCTGCGCCGTGGCAGCTCTGAGTATGCCGCGATGCTGGCTGCGGAGTTTAGGGGAGTCGAGACGCCAGGCGCGCGCCAGATGGTGCTGCTGAAAGTAGAGTCGGTGCAGACCTCGTGCGGATATGGGGTGCCGCTGTTCGAATATGTTGGCGAGCGCACCACGCTGACGCGCTGGGCGGAATCGAAGGGCGAGAGCGGGTTGGAAGAGTATTGGCGGCAGAAGAATATGCGCAGTATCGATGGTCTACCCACCGGGTCGTTTGAGGAGCAGGGTAAGGAAGCATCGATTTAATTAGATATTAGCGATATTACTAATATTTACTAAACTAGATAACTTATGTATAAACGAGGGATGGATTCCATCCGCAATCCCTATGCCCCAGGTGCGGGTACGCAACCCCCCGAACTTGCAGGACGGGATAGTGTGCGGGAGCAGGTTCGAGTTGCTATTGCACGACTTCGTATTGGACGACCAGCCAAGAGCGTTCTGATGGTGGGGTTGCGCGGCGTGGGCAAGACGGTACTGCTCGACAAAATGCGTGCCGATGCCGAGGCGGAGGGAGTCTTTACGGTGCGCGCTGAGACACCGGAAAACCGCTCGCTTCCAGCTCTGCTTGCCCCCCAATTGCGATTGGCACTGCTTCGTCTGAGCAAGGTGGACAATGCCAAAGATATGGCATTGCACGGTCTTCGAGCTCTTGCCGGGTTCGTCAAGGCATTCAAGCTGAAGTACAACGACATTGAGGTTGGCCTTGATCTCGATCCAGAAGCTGGGTTGGCTGACAACGGCGATCTCGAAGGCGATTTGGCCACACTGTTCGAGCAGGTGGGAAATGCGGCGAAGAAAGCGGGCACCGCAGTTGTTCTTTTTATCGACGAGATTCAGTACATAGAAGAAGCCCAGTTTGCCGCTCTCATCTCAGCGCTCCACCGTTGCGCCCAGTCTAATCTTCCGCTGACGATGGTAGGAGCGGGTCTGCCCCAACTGCGTGGCCTAGCCGGAAATGCCAAATCGTATGCCGAACGGCTCTTTGACTTTCCGATGATCGGACCTCTTGCACCCCCTGAAGCTCGGTTGGCGATCCTGAAACCCGCCCACGACGAAGGGGTCGATTTTACACCGGAAGCGGTCAACAGCATCCTTGATCGTACCCATGGATATCCGTATTTCCTGCAGGAGTGGGGAAAGCATTCCTGGGATATAGCGCAGCAAAGTCCGATTACCTTTGCTAACGTGGACGAGGCCTCCAGCCAAGCGATTGCAGCTCTGGATGAAAGCTTCTTCCGTGTACGATTCGATCGCTTGACGCCGATGGAGAAGAAATATCTTCGCGCTATGGCTGAATTGGGGCCAGGGCCACATCGCTCAGGTGACATTGCTTCTACTCTCGGCAAAGCAGTGAACAGGCTTGCCCCGCTTCGTCAGAGTCTTATTCTGAAGGGTATGCTCTGGAGCCCAAACCATGGCGATACGGCCTTTACCGTGCCGCTATTCGACGAATTCATGAAGCGCATCATGCCTGGTCCGAACTGGAATGCCGATTGATTTTGAAGGAAATCGGCGGATTAACAAGAAGGAATTGAACAGACCCTCTACCCATGAAGATTCTTACTAGCTGGCTCCGCTCCTACCTGCCGCAACTCTCCGTCTCCGACCGCCAACTGGCGGATGACCTCACGCTACGCGGCATCGCCGTGGAAGGCGTGCACGACCTGGGGGAAGGGAATGGCCATCTGTTCGAGATGGACATTACCACCAACCGCGTCGATGCGATGAACCACTATGGCATCGCACGCGAGGCGGCGACGATCTATAACCTGCCGCTCGCTCCGCTCAATGTGTCGCTGCCTGCGGCAGCGGCGGGGGCGAAGGCTTTTCCGGTTCGGATTGATGCGCCGGAGCTTTGCGGGAGATTTACAGCTCGGGTGCTGCGGAATGTGACGATTGCTCCGAGTACGGGGCGCATCGCTGAATACTTCAGCCTGCTGGGGCAGAAGCAGATCTCGAATGCCGTGGACGTGAGCAACTTTGTGTTGTTGGGGATGGGGCATCCTACTCATGCGTTCGACCTCGATAAGCTCGAAGGCGGCATCGTAGTGCGGCTGGCCCGGCGCGGAGAGAAGCTGCGGCTGCTGGATGGGACGGAGCGGACGCTGGAGGCGGACGATCTGGTCGTGGCCGACGAGAAGAAGGCGCTGGCGCTGGCCGGAGTAATGGGTGGCTGGGACTCCATGATTACGCCGGAGACGAAGAATATTCTGGTGGAGGCCGCGTGGTTCGATCCGGCGAGTATTCGTAGAAGCTCGCGGCGGCACCTGCTGCATACGGATGCTTCGCACCGGTTTGAGCGGGGGGCGGACTTCAACGCTGCTCCTGTGGCCAATGCGCTGGTTTCGCGGATGATTCTGGAAAGCGGCGGCCAGGTTGAAGGCGAGTTGGTGGATGTTGTGATTCCCGAGGCTGCGGCGAAGACGGCCGATTGTGCGCCGATTGTGCTCTCGGTGAAGCAGGTGCAGCGGCATCTGGGAACGACGATTTCGCCCGAAGGGATTACGAAGGAGATTGTGGCGCAGTATCTGGCGGCACTGGGCTGTGAGTTGACGGCGAAGACGGAGGATGAGTTTGCTGCTCAATTGCCGAGCTGGCGGCTCGATCTGGAGCGCGAGATCGATCTTATTGAAGAGGTGGCGCGGGTCTATGGCTATAACCGCTTCGCCAATACGCTGCCGACGCCGGGCGTGGTGATTGAGCACCCTACGGCAGCTGCCGAGTCTGCTGTGCGGATGCGGCTGCTGGCGCTGGGGTTCAGCGAGTCGATTTCGAGCACGTTTGCTTCGCACGCCGATAGCGATCTGTTCAACGCGGTGGGGCAGAGAACGGTTGCGATGGAGAATCCACTCTCGGAGGAGGCGGCTCTGCTGCGTCCGTCGCTGGTGCCGGGGATGCTGACCATGCTGGCGCACAATCTGAATCGCGATGTGCAGACGGTACGGCTGTTTGAGCAGGGGGCGATCTTTGCGGGTGGGACCGATGTGGTCGTGGAGACGGCGTCGCTGTCACTGGGGCTGACCGGTGCGGTTGCGGCGAGTTCGCTGCATGGCGCGCAGGATGCTCCGGTCTTTGAGCTGAAGGGTGTGATTGAGTCACTGCTCTCGCTGTTCACTTGCAACGGGCTTACGTTCACGTCTGAGACCCCGAACTGGCTGCAGCCGGGACGAGGGGCTACGGCGCTGCTGGATGGCCAGCCTGTCGCTCAGTTCGGCGAGCTCTCCGCTTCAGAAACAGCCCGGCGCAAATTGCGGCAGCCCGTGTATATGGCTCAGATTGATCTGGCGCGGCTGTATGCTCTTCCGCTGCGCAAGGTGACGGCGCGCGAGCTTTCACGGTTTCAGGCGGTGGAGCGTGACTTTTCGTTTACCTTCCCTGATTCGATGCAGTGGCAAACCATTGCCGCTGCTATTCGCGCGCTTGCGATTCCGGAGTTGCAGCGACTGGCGCCGACGGAGATCTTTCGCGACGCGAAGGGCAAGTCGGTTCCGCCGGATTATTACGCGATTCTGCTGAAGTGCGTGTTCCAGTCGAACGAGCGCACGCTGCGCGAGGATGAACTGACAACATGGTGGGCGGATATTATTGCGGCGCTGACCAAGCTGGGCGGGACGATCCGCGCCCCGGGTGTCTGACGGCTTTGGGTGCAAGTCTTTGCAACCGCGCAGATAGGCATCCACATAGATTCCACACAGGTTTTCCCCAACAAAATCCACGCCTCCGACGTCTATACTTTAAACATATGAGTACATCCACCATCAGCGTCGATGAGTTTCAGGCGCTTGAGCAAAAAGTTCTTCGTGCCGTCGAGATCGTCAAGCGTGAGCGCGAAGCCCGCGCCGCCGCCGAGGCGCAGGTTGCCTCGCTCAATGAACAGCTTGAAAGCCAGCTTACTGCCCAGATTGCCGTTGAAGCGCAGCTCAACACCTTGAGCAAGGAACGCGACGCAGTGCGTCAACGCGTCGAGAAGATGTTGCAACAGATGGACGAACTCCTCTAAAAATCGCAAAGGGAGTAACGATGGACCAGACAATCGAAGCGCCGGAGCAGCAGACCGAAAGCGAATCCATCATCCCTCAGTCGATCGGGGTCGAGATCTACGATCAGGTTTACCACCTGCGCGGCACCGATCCGGCGTATATCGAGCGGTTGGCACAGATGGTCGATGCCAAGATGCGCGCGGTCTCCTCGCACGGCAACACGGTCGACAGCCTGCGCGTGGCCGTGCTGGCGGCGCTGAATATCGCCGATGAGCTGTGTGCGGCGCGGCAGCGGCACGATGTGCTGGCAGGCAGTCTCTCGCAGTCGCAGACCTCCATGCGCTCGCGCGCGGGGTCGCTTGCCGGCCTGCTGGACGAGGTTCTGGAAGAGCGTAAGGCCGGCTAGAACACCTGTCCATTGCCTCGGCAAAGAGGGCGTCAGCGTGTACATTCCCAAAGTTCACGAAGAGAATCGCATCGAAGTGCTGCACGACCTTATCGAGTCGCATCCACTCGCTTCGCTGGTCACGATGGGACAATCCGGCCTCTTCGCATCGCATCTTCCCATGGTGATCGAGCGCGAATCTGCAAAGCATGGGCTCCTCAAAGGACATCTTTCGCGGGCAAATCCGCAGTGGCAGGACTTTCTGCCTTCGGTCGAGGCTCTGGCAATCTTCTCCGGGCCGCAACACTACATCACGCCCTCCTGGTATCCGGAAAATTGCGAAACCGGTAAAGTCGTGCCTACCTGGAACTACGCCGTGGTTCATGCCTACGGGCATCTCAAGATTATCGAGGATACTGCGTGGCTCATGGATCATCTAAAGTCGCTGACAAGCATTCATGAGGCCGCATTGCCCCAATCCTGGAAGGTTAGCGACGCGCCTGCGGACTATATCGAATCTCTTGTGAAAGGGATCGTGGGACTGGAGTTGCCCATCGAACGACTCGAAGGTAAATGGAAGGTCAGCCGGAATCAGCCTGAACGCAACCGCATCGGAGTCGTTGAAGGGCTGGAGCGTCTGAATACTCCTGAAAGCCTTGCCATGAAGGCTCTTGTGGCTGATGAGCATAAGTGACCTTGGCTGCGGTTCACTCCTGGACCGCGTCGGCCTGTCAACTTGCTAATCCGCGCTGCCGCAGGTAGCATCCAACCTAAGAAACCGGCCTGCGAAGCAGGTGCGCGATCTACGCTGGTTGAACCAACATTCATTGAACAGGGGTCTTGACTCGTATACATGGCTCGGTGTGCAACGTCCGCCAGTCCGGAATGCCTAAAGAGCCACGGCAGGGTCCCGCCGTCTTAGGACGGGTTCACCAGCGCTTCGACGCACGGCCCAGCGGGTCGGTCTTCTTTTTACCGCATCATCGGCAATTTCCTTGCCTGAACATCAGACGTGCATCCCATCCTTCTCCACTTCGGTCATATCACTCTGCCCACCTTCGGCGTTCTCGCCGCGGTGGGGCTTATGGCTGCACTGAGCCTTAGCCTGCGTACGGCGGTGATTGCAGGACTTAGTCCGGATCGCCTTTGGAATGCCGGCTTGTTCGTTCTGCTGTCGGCGTTTGTACTTTCGCGGCTGCTGTTGGTCGTCATGTATCTGAATGCTTTTTTCACGTATCCCTTTCTTTTGTTGGCGGTGCCTTCGCTAACTCCGCTGGGGCTTCTGCTGACGGCAGTGGTTACCTTGCTCTACCTGCGGGTGCGGCGGTTGCCGCTTTTGACGACGCTCGATGCGTGGGCTCCCTGCGCGACGCTGGTGTGGGCGTTCCTTGCGCTGGGGCGTTTTGCCGAGGGCAGTGATCCGGGGCTTCCGACGGCGCTGCCGTGGGGAATGGCGATGTTTCCGGGAGCTGCCCGGCTGCACCCGGTGGCACTGTATGCTGCGATAGTGGCGGTGGTTCTGACCGTGACCTTTTTTCTGCAATTGCGTCGCTGCCAGCGACGTGGCGATGTCGCTGCGCTTGCCTTGGCTACGGTCGGAATTGCGCAGTTTCTGCTGACATTTCTCCGTCAGCCGTATATGTATGCCGCCCCTCCGGGCGGCATTCTCGATCCAATTCAATGGGTTGCCGTAGGAATGATCGTTGTTGCCGGACTGATCTGGCTGCAACCACGAAAGCTGGTCTCCCATGCCGTCTAAAAATATGTTGCCCAAGGGCCAGCGCCGCCGCTCCGTCAAGGCTGAATACCGGGCTACCCGGGGTGTCGAAGAGGCTGCGCCGCTGCCTGTGCCCGTACTCGATATTGAAGACGAGCCTGAGGACGGCGTCCGTACCTTCACCGCCGATGTGGCTGCTGCCGGACTGCGACTCGACCAATATCTGGCGCAGGCGATCCCGGACATCAGCCGTGCGCGGGTGCAGATGCTGATTGAAA
Organism: Terriglobales bacterium; assembly: GCA_041691575.1. Lineage (GTDB taxonomy): Bacteria > Acidobacteriota > Terriglobia > Terriglobales > Acidobacteriaceae > Edaphobacter. Next base: position 214,098 of record JBEPUJ010000003.1, on the reverse strand, counting down.
ACGAGCAGGTACGCGTCGACGGCCAGACTGCCAAGCCGAAGCACAAGCTGCATGGCGGCGAGTCGATCGAAATCGAAGGCGCACCGCATCCTCCGCCGCTCCATGCCATCGCGGAGGACATTCCGCTCGATGTGCTCTATGAGGACCGATATCTTGCCGTCATCAATAAACCGGCAGGGATGATGGTGCATGCGGGTTCGGGCGCGAGCGAGGATGCGCGCAATCGCGGCACGCTGGTCAATGCGCTGCTCTTCCATTTTGCCAAGCTGTCCGACGTGGGCGGCGAGCTTCGCCCCGGCATCGTCCACCGGCTGGACAAGCAGACCAGCGGCATCATCGTCGTGGCCAAGGACGACAGCACCCATCGCAAGTTGGGGGAGATGTTCTCGCAGCGGCAGATTGCCAAGACTTATGTCGCTCTCGTCCACGGCAACGTGGCCAGGGACGAGACCACCGTCAGCCTGCCCATTGCCCGCGATCTCGTCCGCCGCATACGGATGACGACACGCCGGCCGGATGGACGCTCGGCGGTCTCTCATGTCCGGGTTGTTGAGCGGATCAAGTCGGATTATGGTCAGTTCACCATGGTCGAGGTACGCATCGAGACTGGGCGGACCCATCAGATCCGGGTCCACATGCAGTCGCTGGGGCATCCCGTGGTGGGAGACAGTCTCTACGGCGCGCCTCACCGCATTGGCAGTGCCGAAACTGGCCTGTCGCTGGACCGAAACTTCCTCCACGCGGCTCACCTGTCCTTTACCCACCCGCAAACCAAAAAACTGATGGATATACAGGCTCCCCTGCCGTCGGAACTAGATGCATTTCTGGCTGCGATACGGGCGGGTTTTCACGGAGTTGGGTAGAATCAATGCTAGTGACCGTGCTCAACCGAATCTTTCTTACTCCCAGGTTTTTGGCCTCTACCCTGCTGTTCTCCGCCGCACTTGCCGTCGCGCCTTTGTATGCGCAGACGCAGGCGCCGTCCGCTGCCACACCGGCTCCGGCTACTCCACTGAACCAGCCTCAGGCTCAGGGACAGACGGAAGGCCAGCCGCAGGGCGCGCCACAATCACAGGGCGAGCCGATCACGACCATCAAGGTCCAGGTCAACGAAGTCAACCTCATCTTTACTGTCACCGACAAGAAGGGCCGCTTCATCACCGGCCTTAAGCGCGAGAACTTCGGCCTGCTCGATGATGGGCGTCCGCCGGAAGCGGTGCTCGGTTTTACGCAGCAGACCAATCTTCCGCTGCGTGTCGGCATCATGCTGGATACGAGCAGTTCCATTCGCCAGCGCTTCCAGTTCGAGCAGGACTCCGCCATCGAATTTCTGCTGCAAGTGCTGCATGTGAACGACCAGGCCTTTGTCGAAGGCTTCGATATTTCAACTGATCTGGCGCAGGGCTTCACGAACAACGTCGATCTGTTGAATCAGGGTATTCGCAAGCTGCGTCCGGGCGGCGGCACGGCTCTCTTTGATGCGCTGTACAAGACCTGCCGTGACCAGATGCTGCCTCTTCCCGAACCCGGCTCGGTCCGTCGCGCTTTGATTCTTGTCTCCGACGGCGATGACAACTACAGCCGGGCGCAGGAGAGCGATGCGATCAAGATGTGCCAGCGCGCCAATACCATCGTCTATGCCATCAGCACCAACGTCAGCCCCAGCCGCGACAAGGGCGACGATGTTCTGAAAGCCATCTCGGAGGCGACCGGCGGACAGGCCTTCTATCCCACGAAGATCGAAGACGTGGCCATTGGCTTCCGTAACATCGAGCAGGAATTGCGTAGCCAATACTCTCTGGAGTACAGACCTGCGCAGTTCAGGCAGGATGGGGCGTTTCGGACGATCTACCTTCAGGCGCTCGATCCGCGATATCACGTCCGGGCGCAGAAGGGCTACTTCGCGCCGAAGCCACCGCAGTAAATTACATCAGTATTGGAGACAGATCATGGCTGAAGGCGCAGAGTTGTGGAAGGCAGTCGACGAGTATCTTGTCTCACATCTCATTCCCTCCGACCCGGTTCTCGACGAGACCATGGCTGCCAACGCAGCGGCCGAATTGCCTTCGATCGATGTCGCCCCAAACCAGGGAAAGTTGCTGCATTTGCTGGCTCGCGTTGCGGGGGCGCGTAAGATCCTTGAGATTGGCACGCTGGGCGGATACAGTACAACATGGCTTGGCCGGGCGCTGCCCGAAGATGGCCGCCTGGTCACGCTCGAAGCCAGTGCAAAACATGCAGAGGTTGCGCGCAGGAACATCGCCCGCGCAGGTTTGGACCGCATCGTCACGATACGCCTTGGAGCCGCGCTCGATACGCTGCCAAAACTTGTTGAGGAAGGCGAAGGGCCGTTCGACTTCATCTTCATCGATGCGGATAAGCCGAATATTCCGAACTACCTGAGATGGGCGTTGAAGCTTTCGCGCAAGGGAACGCTGATCGTGGTCGACAATATTGTCCGCGAGGGGAAAGTGATCGACGCGGCCAGCAGCGATGCCAACGTGCAGGGAGCGCGACAGCTCTTCGACCTGCTTGCCGCCGAACCCCGGCTGGAAGCGACCGCATTGCAGACAGTTGGAAGCAAGGGCTACGACGGCTTTGCCATGGCAATCGTCGTCGCATGACGAATCGCCTGACCTGACACCTGACCAGTCGACTACAAATAGCGCAACCGGGCAAAACTCTCCGGCCGCTTCCGGGTTTAGCTACGCAGGGGTGATATTCCCATGCGTCTGCGCCTTGTGCTGTCTACTTCGGTTCTATTGATCCTTGCAGCAGGGTGGATTCCGACAGCACTTTCTCAGCAGCCCGCCGGAATCCAGGATGCATGGACGTCCCTTGCCGATCAGCCTGCAAGTCACACAGGGTTCATCTTTGACCGGTCCATGATGCAGGTGGCGCAAGCGGTGCTGGAGTCCGGCGGATTGAGCCCGGAGCGTGCCGCTGCTGCCCTTACCGGCATCGCCGTGGATAACTACCATTACGCGGAGCCCGCCTTCTATACGCCCGAGGCGATGAGCGCCATTATCGCCAGCTATCACGTCGCCGGCTGGAAGCATCTGGTCAACGCCAACCAGTCGCCGGGGGAATCGGCACAACCTCACGGTATTGTCACCGACCTCTGGCTCCATAACTCAGGTATGAACATCGATGGCGTCACTGTCCTTATCCGTTCTCCGCGTGACATGAGCGTCATCCAGATCTCCTGCGAACTTCGTCCGCTCGATCTCGTTCACCTCAGCGGCCACTTCGGCATTCCGAAGGTCGACCCCAATGCCGTCATGGTGCCTGCTCCGGACGGCAGATAGTTTTTACCAGCCGTATTGCTCGACCTGCCGCAGCAGTGCCAGCTTCCGCTCCGGAGCCAGAAAACTCGCTTCAACGGAGTTCGCCGCAAGCTCGCGCATCTGCTCCAGCGTGAAGCCGTAACGTTGCTGAGCGAGAACATACTCCTCCAGTAGATTGCTGCCGAACATAGGTGGATCGTCGGAGTTGAGCGTCACCATCAGGCCGGAATCGAAGTATTGCCGCAGCGGGTGTTCGTCGAAGTCCGGACAACACCCAGTCCTGATATTGCTGGTGACATTGATCTCCAACGGGATCTGCTTCTGCGCCAGCACCTCGATCAACTCGGGATCGTGCTGAGCCGACAAGGCGTGGCCCACGCGTTCGGCTCCGATGTTGATTGCCGACCAGATGCTCTCCGGCCCGACTGATTCGCCTGCATGAGCCGTGAGACGCAGCCCAGCGTCTCTTGCCTCCGCGTAGAGCTCGCGGAACAGATCGGCGCTGCCGCGCGCTTCGTCGCCACCGATGCCAATGCCAACGATGCTCGGATACTTCGGCTGCAACTCCGCCGCCTTGCGAAAGACGCGGGCTGCCTCCTCCGCGCCGAAGTGCCGCACTGCGTCGATGATCCAGAGAACGGTGGTGCCAAACTCCTGTTCGCCGCGCAGGCGTCCACGCTCGATGGCCTCGACGTAGGGCTCGACCTCGGTCTTCTTCCAGTAGTAGATGATGCCGAACGAGATGTAGACCTCGGCGTGGACAACTCCCTGCGCGGCCAGCTCGCGGACCATTTTGTAGGTGATCAACTCGTAGTCGTCCGGCCCGCGCAGGCGCTCGGTGACTGCTTTGAACGACATCAGGAAGCCAAGAAAGTTCTCGTATTTGTAGAGTTCGCGCGCTGACTCCAGGGTCAGCGGTTCGGCGTCGTGCCTCTGGCTCAGTTCAACCAGCGTCTCCGGTAGGATGGTGCCTTCGAGGTGCAGATGGAGCTCTGCCTTGGGCAGCTTGCGCAACCAGTCAACAACGTCAATCTCAGAGTCTCGTTTTGCGCTTCGCTTAGCCATCCACACTAGTTTAGTGTGTTGCCGCAGGTGAGCTGTTGCTTGTAGAAGCCTGATACTTGCTAGCCCTTGTAAAACTCGCTGCGCTTGCGGCTGTAGAAGACGTAGACCACCAGCCCGATGACCAGCCAGACGAAGAAGCGTATCCATGTTTTAGCCGGTAGTCCGGCCATCAGCAGAATACAAAAAAATACCGAGAGCACTGGAATCACCGGACCAAAGGGAACACGGAATCCGCGTGGGCGCTCGGGCTGCCGCACCCGCAGAACGATCACGCCGATAGACACCAACACAAAGGCGAACAGGGTTCCGATGTTCGACATCTCGGCGAAGGTTCCGACGTCGAAGAGGCCCGCCGGAATTGCCACCAGAATTCCCGCCACCCAGGTGGCAAAGGCTGGTGTACGGAATCGTGGATGCACACGGCTGAATACGTCGGGCAGCAGGCGGTCGCGCGACATGGCAAACCATACCCGAGCCTGTCCAAGCTGAAATACGAGGATCGACGAGATCATTCCAACCAGCGCGCCGATCAGCACGGCCAGTCTTACCCAATGCAGACTGTGGCCACCCGGCTCTGTGGTTGCGACGCGCTTCAACGCGTTCACCACGGGCGCGCCATCGCCCGCTACGGACTGCCATGGCACCAGTCCGGTCAACACCACGGCCACGCCAACATAGAGGATGGTACAGACAATCAGTGTTGCGATGATCCCGATGGGGACATCGCGGCGCGGATTCTTGCACTCCTCACTTGCCGTCGAGATGGAATCGAAACCGATATAGGTGAAAAAGATAATTGAGCCGCCGGCGAGAATGCCGCTCCAGCCGTTCGGAGAAAACGGGGTGTAGTTCGCGGGATGAATAAAGCTGAGCCCGAAGAAGATGAACAGCAGAATCGCCGCGATCTTCACCAGCACCATGATGTTGTTGGTCCGCGACGACTCGCGGATGCCGCGCACCAGCACCACGGTCAGCAGCAGCACAATCAGGAACGCGGGGATGTTGAAGCCCATGTGCCATCCGGGAGCGTAGAGGTCATGTCCCTGCAAGTCCTGGAGGCCCAGTGGAAGATAGGCCGGGGAGAGCCACTCCGGTGCGATGTGCAGGCCCATCCAGTCCAGCAGCGCTACCACATGCGCCGCGAAGCCGACGCTGACGCTCATGTTTGAGAAGGCGTATTCGAGGATGAGGTCCCAGCCGATGATCCACGCCACCAGCTCGCCCAGCGTCGCGTAGGTATAGGTGTAGGCCGACCCGGCGATGGGGATCATCGACGCCAGTTCCGCGTAACAAAGCCCGGTGAGCGCGCAGACGATTGCGACCAGCACCAGCGAAATCGCCAGCGCCGGTCCTGCCCCCGGCCGGCCACCAACGGTGCTGTGGCGCAGCAGAAGGTCGATCACCGGCGAGTCGGACCAGGATGCAAGCGCGGCAGGGTTGCCGCCAATCGCCACCCCGATGACGGTGAAGATGCCCGAGCCGATCACCGCGCCGATGCCGAGCGCGGTCAAAGAGACCGGGCCAAGCGTCTTCTTCAACGCGTGCTCCGGCATCTCCGATTCAGAGATCAGCTTGTCGATCGATTTGGTGCGAAATATTTGTCTGGCCAGCGGGCTCGCTCCTCAACCAGAATGGTTCTGGACAGCGATAAAGTCCGGTCCGGAGGGGCAGCGCCTGAGCGGGGCTGGCGGGACTCTAAAAGTCGCCAACACGGCAGACGCCGCATCAACCATCCCGCTCAGGGCTTTACGCCGTTACCGCTTGCTCTGGCCGCGGGCTGCCTTCTTGATCTTGGCCTTGTTCTCGCCGCGAGCGCCGGTGCGCTTTGCCTTGGGGGCTGCCTTCTTGCGTGCTGCGCGCTTTACCTTCTTGCGTTCGTCTGTATCGGTGATGCTCTTTGTATTTGCCATGTATCGATGCCAATCTTTCCAGGTGCGATTTTCAGAACTTTAGAGGCGCTCCAACTGGGCGAACTTCTCCACCAGCTTCTTCACGCCGTGCTGTTGAAATTGTACTGTAATCTTCGCGTCATCTCCGTCGCCTTCGCGGCGAAAGACGGTTCCTTCGCCATATTTCGGGTGTCGGACGCGCGTTCCCTGCTTCAGGCCCGTCTTTCCTGTGGACTCGGGAATGTCCAGCTTTGGCCGCGAGATCTTCTGCCCCCGAGCGGCAAAAAAGCTTGCGATGTTGTCAATAGATTGGCCGGGGGCTGTGGTTCTGCTGAACTTCGAGTGGCTGCCGCCGCCTGAAGAACTGCTCGACCCGGCTTGCTGAGGTCTTTGGTCCTCATCCTCATAGCTGTAATGCCTCTCGCCCGCCTCGGCGTTGTCGCGGCCAAACCGATTTGCCTTTGGATAGGGCGTTGCATAGGTGTTGCCATAATCCGAACCCGAGAACTGCGGCCGCGCCGGGGAGCTGCCGAGGTCTTCCACCAGCCGCGAGGGCACCTCCTCCAGAAATCGCGAGGGGACGCTGGATTCCGGCATATCGCTGCCATAGCGCCGCCGGTAGCGTGCACGGGTCATGATCAGGGTGTCCATGGCGCGGGTCATGCCGACGTAGCAGAGCCGCCGCTCCTCTTCGAGACCAGTGGGGTCGGTGAAGGTTCGCGAATGGGGAAACAGGCCCTCCTCCATCCCTGCCAGAAAGACCAGCGAAAACTCCAGCCCCTTGGCCGCGTGGAGCGTCATCAGCGTTACCCGCGCCTCGGCAGAGTACGAGTCCGCGTCGCTCACCAGCGCCGCGTGGTCGAGAAACTCATGTAGCGTCTCGCCGCGCTCTTGCGCGTCCTGCGCCGCGTTCGCCAGTTCCTTCAGGTTCTCGATCCGCGAGAAGGACTCCGGTGTCGCTTCATCCTCCAGCACGCGAATGTAGCCGCTTCGGTCGTTCAGAAATTTGATCAGCTCCGGCAAGGTGGCCGCATCTCCGGGCTTGCGGAACACAGGCTTTTCGCTCGTCGTGTCTACCGCCGACGCCTCTTCTTCGCGGACATTCTGGGCCGCTGAGTCGCGCTTGTCGTTGCGAGACCCCGAAGCGCTTTTTTTCAATACCACCGGCGCAAACGGGTTGAACGAGACTGCATCGATCTCATGCGAAGCATCGGAATCGGAGGCATTTTCCGCCGCAATCGTGGAGATCTCTTCGCTGGGGCCAAAGTCGAATCCAAAGTTGAAGCTGGTGTCGAACGAGGTATCTGCCTCTGCTTCTGCGCCCGTCTCAACGTCGAAACTGGTGTCGGCTTCGTCGGTATCGAGAGCTGCTTCGAAATCACTCTCTGCCGCCGAGCCTTCTTTCAGATCTCCAGTTAACTTCTCGGCAAATCCAGGCCCAAGCATGGCGCGAGCGTCTTCAATCAAGCGGCGAAAACCGCCTAGCGCAATCAGTGCCCGTTGCGGCAGCAGCTTGTCCTCTATGGCTTTGCCGATTGCGTCCCAGGTGCTCATGCCGGACGAAAGGGCCATCCGCTCCAGTGTCTCCATCGTCGTCTTGCCGATGCCGCGCGGAGGAGAGTTCACCACCCGTCCGAGTGCGATAGAGTCGTGCACATTCTGCACCAGCTTCATGTAGCTGAGGATGTCCTTCACCTCGGCGCGGTCATAGAAGCTGAAGCCGCCGACCATGTGATACTGAATCTGATATCGCCGCAGCGCCTCTTCCACCAGTCGCGACTGCGAGTTCGTCCGGTAGAGCACAGCGCATCGGGGTGCGTCTTCCTGCCCGCCCGCTTCGCGAAGATACTTCTGGATGCGGTCCGCGATAAACAGAGCCTCGTTCTCGCCATCGGGAGCCTCGTAGTACCCGATCAGCGATCCGCCTTCGCGCGAGGTCCAGAGGTTCTTGCCCTTGCGCTGCGTATTCTGCGCAACCACTGCCGAAGCGCCTTCGAGAATCACCTGTGTCGAGCGGTAGTTCTGCTCCAGCCGAATGGTCTGAACCTTGGGGAAGTCTTTCTCGAACTCCAGAATGTTACGGATGTCCGCGCCGCGCCAGCTATAGATCGACTGGTCCTCATCGCCGACGACGCAGACGTTTCCCTCCGGCCCGGTCAGCAGCTTCATCAACTCATACTGTGGGCGGTTGGTGTCCTGATACTCGTCGATCATCAGATACTTGTAGCGGCGGTTGTATCTCTCTCGCACCTCGCCGGATGACTTCAGCAGCCGGACGGTTTCGAGCAGCAGGTCGTCAAAGTCCAGCGCGTTGGCCTTGAACAGCTCCTTCCGGTAGATCTCGAAGATGTGGGCGATCTTCTCTTCCATCGGATTCGTGCTGGCCAGAAAGTACTCCTGCGGATCGATCATGTGGTTCTTCGCCCAGGAGATTCGCCCAAGTGCGACGCGCGGCTTCAGCGACTTGTCGTCGATGGCCAGCCGCTTCAGTGCCTGCTTCACTACCGCCTGCTGGTCGGTTTCGTCATAGATGGCGAAGGTTCGCGTCAGTCCAACGCCATTAACCCGCATGGCCTCAATATCACGCCGCAGAACGCGCACACAAAACGAGTGGAAGGTGGCCAGCATCGGCTTGGCCAGCGAAGTATGGCCGAGGATTTTATCGACGCGCTCGGCCATCTCCTTCGCGGCCTTATTGGTAAACGTTACCGCCAGGATAGAGTCCGCCGGGACGCCTCGCTCCTGAATAAGATAGGCGATGCGATGCGTAATGACGCGTGTCTTGCCGCTTCCCGCCCCGGCCAGCAACAGCACCGGGCCGTCGACGGCTTCGACGCCTTCTCGCTGCTGCGGGTTCATATTTGCAACTAATTCCGATGCCATCCGTATGCTCCAACTTCAATTTTACGTTCATCGCGCCGTGAGGATTTTTGCGGCACATTTATGTCGGAAGGAACTTCCCTGACGAGATATTTTCCTTCGAAATAATTTCGGCGAGCATCCTCGATTTATTCGATGCGACGAATAGATTTTTTTCATCCAAGCGGGAACCAGTCGCGTCCAATCTGCGTAACTGTTCTCAACGGCGAGCTTCCTGAACCAAGGCAGAGAGCCCCCCGTCGCAGCTCAATCATGAGGGGACTTTCATGCTTCGTAGGCAGAAACTCGAGTTCGTTGCCATTGCAGTCCTTTTACCCAGTTCACGAATGTGAGTTAGCGCGCTTTCTATAGAGTTAGGCCAAAATATTGGTGACGACCTCACACGCAAGCTCAAACCCAATTCAGCTATCTTCTGCGCGTCGATCTCTGTATTTTGATTCGACAGCGCCTGCTCTCAATCATGCTCGCGCGTCAGCGTTTGTGGAATGTCTGCACGCTCCGCGAGTCAACAACGCTATATCAGGAGTGTCTCTATGATGCATCGCTCTCTTTTCGTCGCGCCTCTTGCTGTCGCATGCCTGTTCGTTTCGCAGGCAGTCCATGCTTCTCCAGTAAATCTCACCAGCCCTACGCATGCCATGTTCTCCCGGTCGAAGACGGTCAAGTTCTCGCTTCATAACGCTTCGGCTTCATCGATGGATCTCCGTGCCGGAGACACGGTGATGACGTTGAAGGCAGGGGAGACTCTCGCCATCAATCTCCCTGCCGGAACCCGCATTGTCACCAACGTGGCTACCAATGATCATCCGGCAGGCACGCTCGTTCTGCAGGTTGCCGCCGGATTCGGCGGAACAACGGTTACCCTTCACTGATTCCCCTAAGGGGGCAGGCATCTTCTGCCTGCCCCCTTTCTCTTATTCAGATCCACGCAGATGCGGTTTCCAGCGAATTGACCGGTGCGCGATATTCTGGAGACATGCCAATTCGCACCATCGCTGTATTCTGCGCCTCCGCCAGTGGAGACGATCCCATCTACCAGACTGCTGCCAACGATCTGGGTTGCGCGCTTGCCACCCACAACATCTGCGTCGTCTATGGCGGAGCCAAGGTAGGCCTCATGTGTGCCGTGGCCGATTCGGCGCTCGCCCACGGAGGGTGCGTCGTCGGAGTCATTCCTGAAGTTCTGGTCGACTTCGAAGTAGCGCACCACGGCATTACCGAGCTGCACATTGTCGATACCATGCACACCCGCAAGGCGCTGATGGGTGAAAGATCAGACGCCTTCCTCATCCTGCCCGGCGGCTTCGGAACGCTCGAAGAGATGTTCGAAGTTCTCGCCTGGCAGACGCTCAAGTTGCACGACAAGCCTATCGTCCTGCTCAACATCAACGGCTTCTACGACCAGTTGCTGGGCTTCCTCGACCATGCCGTGACCCACGGAATGTTGAAGCAGGAGAGTCGGGAAATACTTCTCGTCGCCAATACCGTGCAGGAAGCTCTCGCCGTGCTGGAGATCACTTCTTAGCTTTTGCGAGGCAGGCCTCGCACTCGCAGACGCGACGCAGATACTCCCACGAGTAGATCCCGGTCTCGTGGCCGTCGTTCCATTTGAACTTCAGCGCATACTTGCCAACCGGCGTGACCTCCACGGGTCGCGCCGGAGCTTTGTACATCATCAGCGGCGATTGTGCCTCGGGTTTCGCCGAGCCTGGCTTGCGTCCGCTCTTTTCGCGTTCCTCATGGCAGGTCGCGCAGGGGCAGGCATTGCGCAGCCACGCGAAACTCCACGCGCTGTGATGGCCGTCCTTCCAGTCGATGGCAACACCGGTGCCCTCGGTCTTCATCACGCGGACTTTCTTCGGCGTCACGGCATCCGTGTGCAAGGGCTGCTCTTCGTCGGCCTCACGTCGGGCCTCGTCGGCGTTCACAATTCGAATCCCTTCGTGGCTCATATTTCGGTGATCTCCTTCACTGCGTTATGGTCAAAGCGCAGCTTCAACACGAGGATGCTGATCGACAGCACCAGCGTTACCAGGTTCGCTGCGATGACCGGTCTTGCGTGTGCAAATAGTCCATAGGCCAGCCACAGCGCCGTTCCGGCCGAGAAGATCGAAAACATGCCCAGCGATATGTCTCTCGCCGAACGCAATCGCAGTACTCGAACCAGTTGCGGTAGAAAAGCCAACGTCGTGCATGTGGCTGCAACGTAGCCGATCAAGTCGATTGTGTTTTGCCGCATCTAATGTTGCATCCAGAAAAAATAAGCCGAAATAATACATCCTGTAGCAACGACGAACATTCGTAGCACCTCGGGATTCATACGCCGCGCATAACGCGCTCCAACATAGCCGCCGATAGCGGCGAAGACCATAGAAATCAGGCAGTAGTGCCACAGCACTGCTCCATTCAAAATAAACGCGACGATGGCGACCATGTTCGACAGGCATGCCGCCACGATTTTCATGGCATTGAGGGCGTGCATCTCTTCAACGCCGAAGAGCGCGAGCACCGTCATAATCAGAAATCCGCCACCGGCGCCAAAATAACCAATGTAAAAGCAGATAGGAAATAGCGCGCAAAACAATGGCAGGTATCTCGGTGTGCGCTCTGCATGAGGCTCGGCAGACCGTGCACGCAGCCATCGCGATACAGGCCCGCTGATGCCGAAGATCACCGTGCCTATCAGCAGCAACCAGGGAATCAGACGCACAAACGTCGCCTGACCGGTCCGCAGCAGTACGATCGCTCCCATCAGTCCTCCAAGAATGGAGGTGAGCGCAACCACCGGAAGCAGGTCTCTGCGAACATCCGACTTCAGCGTGGCCAGCGAAGTCAATTGGCCCGGCCAGAGCGCCACTGTGTTCGTCGCGTTCGCTTGAATCGGCAGCACACCCATCGAGAGCATTGCTGGGAACGATAGGAACGATCCGCCGCCCGCGAGAGCATTCATCGCGCCCGCGATCAAGGAAGCCGCGACTAGCCAGAGATAGTGCCAATGCGAGCTAAAAGCGGGAAGCATCCATCTTCAATTGTATTTGTTGACGCAAGCCATTCGCTTTTTGCCGGGCGTTTACTCCGCAAAATGCGGCATCTCCGGAGTGGCTGCGATCAATCCTCGCGTGTACTCGTGGCTGGGCGCACCGCAAACCTGCTCGCAATCCCCATATTCCACCACCTGGCCACGCCGCATCACCGTTATCCGGTCGCTCAGATAGCGCACCAGCGGCATCGAGTGCGAGATAAACAGATACGTCAGGCCGTACTTCCGCTGCAACTCTCGCAGCAGGTTCACGACCTGCGCGCCGACCGAGACATCCAGCGCGCTTACCGGCTCGTCCAGCACCAGAAACTCCGGCCGCAGCGCCAGCGCCCGGGCAATGTTGATCCGCTGCCGCTGGCCTCCGCTGAACTCATGCGGATATCGCTCCAGCGCGCTCGCATCCAGTCCCACCTCATGCAGCATCGTCTCCAGATGTTCGTTGGTGCCCGATCTTTGCTGTCCGTGAATCGCAAACGGCTCGGCCAGAATCCGGCTCACCTTCATGCGCGGATTGAGCGCAGCATAGGGGTCCTGAAACACGATCTGCATCCGCCGACGCATGGCTCGCATCTCGTTCGAACCGGTAGCGGGCAAATCGACGCCGTCATACTGAATCGTCCCCGCCGTAGATTCGATCAGGCGCAACAACATCCGCGCCACGGTGCTTTTGCCCGAGCCGGATTCTCCTACCAGCCCCATCGTCTCGCCCCGGCGAATCGAAAACGAGACATCATTGACCACGCGCACCGCGCTGCTTCCGCGGGCATACTCCTTCACCAGACCTTGCGCCTCGACCAGAACCGCAGCATTCATCGGCATAACCGGATGGTAGCATCGAAATTCAGGCAGCTTGTTCGAGCATGACGAACTGACTAACAGACTGCATCCACCTGATGCCCGGCGATCTGCAACGCTTGGAAGGGAACCATGAGCTCGTAGTCTTCAACGAAATCGCCAGCTAGGATAAGGATTCTCTTTGCCATTGTGACTCCTTCTCAATGTCAGATGCGTATCGACGTAAATAGCAGAGAAGTCTCTCCGGCTACGATGGCGCGTTAGATGTCCAGGTTCTTCACATCCAGGGCATTTTCTTCAATGAACTTCCTGCGGCTTTCGACGTCCTCGCCCATCAGCGTGGTAAAGATCTCCTCGCATGCGGCGATGTCTTCGAGCTTTACCTGTAGCAGCGTGCGCTTGTCCGGGTCCATCGTCGTATCCCAGAGCTGCGGAGCCGTCATCTCGCCCAGACCCTTGTAGCGCTGGACCTGATACTCTTTCCGGCCCTGTTCGATAACGTATTCGAAGACCTCGCGTGCCGTCTTCTTCTCGACCGGATCATGCGAAGCCTTGCTGGCGCGTTTGCCCGGCTTGGCTTCGAGCGCTGTCCCGGGAGCTGCGGCGGCTTCAGCTACGCCCTCTTCAGAGGCGGCTTCTTCAGCCTCTTCCGCGGCTGCCTCGGTCTTGGTCTTCGCCGAGTACTCGATCAGGAACGGTCCTTTCAGCTCTTCGCGAATCTGCGCATGTTTGCCCAGTAATTGGCGGCTCTCCGCAGTCGAAGCCAGTGCCCAGTCGATCAACCGCGGCGCTCCCTGAGCGTCCGTGAAACTCACCGCGTAGACCTGGCGCTCTTCGTTGAAGACGACATCGCTGACATGCTTGAACTGGTAGGTCTTGGCCACGGCTTGTAGCCGAGTCCGCATCGCCTCCAACTTCGCAGGCGACTCGAAGTCCACGCGCCGTACCGAATCCTTGCCTTCCTGCGCGAAGATCTCGGCAAACGCCTGCGTCACTTCTTCATTGCGCAACCGCTTCTGTACCTTGTCGAAGAAGCCCAGGTAGTCGTTCAACTGCGTCATGAACTTCGTCAGCTCAGCGCCTTCAAGCTTTGCCCCACCCTCACCATAGCGAATCACCATGCCGTCGGAGGCGCGTTTCACCATGACGGTCACATATTCGCGATCGTCTTTGATGTACTGCTCGAACTTGCCCTTCTTGATGCGGTAGAGCGGCGGTTGCGCGATATACACGTGGCCGCGCTTGATCAGCTCCGTCATATGGCGGAAGAAGAAGGTCAGCAGCAGCGTACGGATGTGCGATCCGTCGACGTCGGCATCGGTCATCAGGATCAGCTTGCCGTAGCGCAGCTTGGTCGCGTCGAAGTCGTCCTTGCCGATGCCGCAGCCCAAGGCCGTAATCATGGCGCGAATTTCTTCGTGCCCCAGCATCTTGTCGTAGCGTGCCTTCTCGACGTTGAGAATCTTTCCCTTCAGCGGAAGAATCGCCTGAAATTTGCGGTCGCGTCCCTGCTTGGCAGTTCCGCCGGCGCTCTCTCCCTCGACGAGGTAAAGCTCGCAGCGGTCAGGCTGCCGCTCGGAACAGTCCGCCAGTTTGCCCGGCAAGCCGCCGCCATCGAGCGCACCCTTGCGCCGGGTCAGGTCGCGGGCCTTGCGCGCAGCTTCACGAGCGCGGGAGGCATCGATTGCCTTGTTGATGATCTTCTTCGCCACCGAAGGATTCTGTTCCAGAAAGCCGCCGAGGCGCTCGTTCACGAATGCCTGCACCGTTCCCGCGATGTCCGAGTTCAGCTTGCCCTTGGTCTGGCCTTCGAACTGCGGCTGGCTCAGCTTCACGCTGATGACGACGACCAGTCCTTCACGCACGTCGTCGCCGCTCAGGTTCTCCTTCACGTCCTTGAACAGGCCAAGAGACTGCCCCGCGGCGTTGATCGTGCGGGTCAACGCCGTCTTGAAGCCGGAGAGGTGGGTTCCGCCGTCAACCGTATTGATATTGTTCGCAAACGTGAACACAGTCTCGGAGTAGGCATCGTTGTACTGCAGCGCAATCTCCATGGCCACGTTATCGCGCTCGGCCTCCATGTAGATCGGTTTGTCGTGCAGCACCGACTTGCCCTTGTTCAGATGCTTGATGAACTCCGCGATTCCGCCGATGTACTTGAACTCCTGATGCTTGCTCTCGCCGGTCTTGGTGTCCGTGGTGCGCTCGTCGGTCAGATGAATCTCGAGCCCCTTGTTCAGGAAGGCAAGCTCACGCAGCCGCTGTGCCAGCGTGTCGTAGCTGAACTCGGTAACGGTAAAGATGCTCTTGTCCGGCAGAAAGTGGACCTTCGTACCCTTGCGCTTGCTCGGTCCCATCTTGCGCAGCTTGCTGATCGGAGCGCCCTTGGAGTAGTCCTGCTCCCAGGCGAAGCCATCGCGCCAGATTTCGACATCGAACTCTTCGCTCAGCGCGTTCACGCAGCTTACGCCTACGCCGTGCAGACCGCCGGAAACCTTGTAATTGGAGGCATCGAACTTGCCGCCGGCATGGAGCATGGTCAAAACCACCTGCACTGCCGGCATCTTCTCCCCATTGATAATTTTGTCGTCGACCGGAATGCCGCGCCCGTCATCGACTACGGTAATCGAGTTGTCAACGTGGATCGTCACATCGATCCGCTTGGCATGGCCGCCCAAAGCCTCGTCGACCGAATTGTCGACGACCTCATAGACCAAGTGATGCAGACCCTGTTCGCTGGTCGAACCGATGTACATTGCCGGGCGCAGACGCACTGCCGCCAAGCCCTCCAGAACCGTAATGTTTTCAGCAGAATACCCGCCACCCTCGATTTCGGGTGCTGGGGCTGCTGCGTCTGGTTGAAGTGCTGAGAGATCGGTGTCGGTGGGGATAGCCGTCGTTGCCATGTAACTCCATGCAGCCGTAGCTGAAGTGCTCTGAAAACCGCTGGGGACCGTGCCATTCATAAATCCGCAAAAGCCGCGTCAATCAAGCACTTTGTTCATGTCCAAGCGTAGTTTTCGATATCTCAAGTATACCACGCGCCGGTGCTTTTTTGGGTTGTCGCCGGACACCCGACTCAAGGGTGGTCCCTGACCGAAAATCTCAACTTTCGCCGGTCTCCTGATCTCTGCAGTTCGGTGAAAAGGCTGTCCTCGGCGGCCTTTGCCATGGCCAAAAATGTCGCTGTCTGAGAAAGCGGAACACAGAGAGCAAACCACGATATTCGTTTTAATTATCCGATTATCGCCCTTCTTGCGTATTTTTTGCCCGCAGGTGTGTCTAATTAGAAGAGTTCTAAAACGGGCTTACCCTATCCAATGTGACGCTGCCCCGGCGTGCGTAAAGGCTTCCTGAATGTGGATCGTTAAACTAGCGCTCAACCGGCCCTATACCTTCATCGTGTTGGCGATCCTCATTCTTATTGCGGCGCCGGTCGTCATCCTGCGCACCCCCACCGACATCTTTCCCAATATCGATATCCCGGTCGTCTCCGTCGCCTGGAGCTACACCGGACTAAACCCGGAGGAGCTTGAGGGCCGCGTCACCACGCCCTTTGAGAAGGCTGTCACCACGCTGGTCGACAACGTTCAGCACGTCGAATCCATCACCGTTCGCGGCTGGGTCGTCGTCAAAATCTATCTCCAGCCCGGCGCCAGTATCGATACCGCCAACGCTCAGGTCAGCAGCACCTCGCAGTTCATGCTCAAGTCGCTGCCTGTCGGCATCCTGCCACCGGAGATCATCAACTTCAGCGCCTCCAGCGTTCCCATTCTCCAGCTTGGACTTTCGGGAAGGGGAATGTCGGAGCAGGATTTGAACGACCTGGGCCTCAACTTCGTGCGTCCCCCGCTGATTACGATTCCCGGCGCTATCGTCCCCAATGTCTACGGAGGCAAGCAGCGCTCCGTCATGATCTATCTCAACCCCCGACTTTTGCAGGCTAAGGGTCTATCGCCCGTCGATGTGCTCACGGCGATGTCCCAGCAAAATGTCGTCCAACCCGGCGGCACGGCCAAGATAGGCAGGGATGAGTACGACATTCTGCTCAATTCCTCTCCGCTCACCATCGAAGGAATCGGCAATCTTCCTATCCGGCAGATCAACGGCGCCACCGTCTACATCCGCGATGTGGCCACAGTTACCGACGGCAGCATCCCTCAGACCAACATCGTCCGGCAGGACGGGCGGCGCGGCGTTCTGCTTACGGTGATGAAATCGGGGAAGGCGTCCACCCTCGATGTCGTCGATGGAATCCGCGATCTGCTGCCGCGGCTTAAAACCACCCTGCCGCCCGAACTCAACATCAGGCTGATCGGCGACCAGTCCATCTTCGTCCGCGCCTCCATCGAAGGCGTTGTCCGCGAGGCCATCATCGCTGCCGTGCTGACCGGCCTGATGATCCTCCTCTTCCTCGGCAGTTGGCGCAGCACCGTCATCATCGGCGTCTCGATTCCGCTGTCGATCCTTACGTCGATCATCGTGCTCAGCTTCCTTGGGGAGACGATCAACATCATGACACTGGGAGGTCTTGCGCTCGCCGTGGGCATCCTGGTCGACGACGCTACCGTCACGATCGAAAATATCGAGCGGTACCTTGAAGAAGGCCAGAACCTGCGTGACGCCATCATCAACGGCGCCGCCCAGATCTCCGTTCCCGCTCTCGTCTCCACGCTTTGTATCTGCATCGTCTTTCTGCCGATGTTCTTCCTTAGCGGCGTCTCCAGGTTTCTGTTCGTCCCGCTCGCCGAAGCCGTCGTCTTCGCCATGCTTGCGTCTTATATCCTTTCGCGAACCCTGGTACCGACCATGGCGATGTATCTGCTCAAGGCGCACGACCATCATGCGCTCCGCTCGCGCAATATCTTCGCCCGGTTCCAGCGCGCCTTCGAGCGTGGTTTCGAACGTATCCGCCTGACTTATCAGGGAGTCCTGGTCCGTCTCGTCGATGCGCGACTTCTCTTTATCCCAGGCTTTCTTCTGCTCTGTCTCTGTGCTTTCATCCTGGTCCCCTTCCTGGGACAGAACTTCTTTCCCAGCACCGATAACGGTTCCTTCATCCTTCATCTCCGCGCCAAGAGCGGAACCCGCATCGAAGAGACGGCGCGCCTCTGCGACCTGGTGGAGCAGGCGATCCGCAGGGCCGTACCTGCGACAGAGTTGGACAACATCCTCGACAACATCGGCCTGCCTTACAGTCCAATGAACTTCCAGCATGCCACCTCCGGTCTCATCGGCTCGGGCGACGCCGACATCATGGTCTCGCTCAAAGGCAAACACGGCCCAACCGAAGACTACGTTCGCTCCCTGCGCGACACCCTGCCGCGCGAATTTCCCGGAACCGTCTTCTACTTCCTGCCCTCGGACATCGTCTCGCAGATCCTCAACTTCGGCCTGCCATCTCCGATCGACGTGCAGTTGGAAGGAGCCGATATCGCCGGCAATCGCAAGGTCGCCAATGACATCCTCGGCCAGTTGCGGCAGGTGCCCGGGCTGACCGACCTGCGTATTCAGCAGCCCGACGACTACCCCACCCTCAAAATCAACGTGGACCGCACCAAGGCTTCGCAGGGCGGATACACCGAGCGGGATATCGGCGGCAGCATCGTCAACATCCTCAGCGGAAGCTCGCAGCTCAGCCCTATGTTCTTCCTCAACACGAAGAACGGCGTTAACTACAGCATCGTGGCCCAGAGCCCGCAATACAACATCCAGTCGCTTAACGACCTGCGCAACATCCCCATCACCTCGCCGGGGATGAAGACTCCCGAGATCCTCGCCGACGTCGCCGACATCGATCGAGGCTCGGAGATGGCGGTCGTCAATCACTACAATCTTCGCCGCGTGCTCGATATCTACGGCAACGTCCAGGACCGGGACCTGGGCGCTGTCTCTCGCAAGATCGACAAGATCGTCGCTGCCAGTCAAGCGTCGCTGCCCCGCGGCAGCTTCATCCGGGTTCGCGGACAGATCGAAACCATGCGCACCTCTTACCTCGGGCTGCTCTCGGGACTGGGCTTCGCCATCGTGCTGGTCTACCTGCTGATCGTTGTAAACTTCCAGTCCTGGCTCGATCCCTTCATCATCATCACGGCCCTTCCGGCCGCCCTCGCCGGTATTATTCTTATGCTTTTCATCACGCATACGACGCTTAGCGTCCCGGCGCTGATGGGCGCGATCATGTGCATGGGCGTCGCCACGGCAAACAGCATTCTGGTCGTCTCTTTTGCAAAGGAGCGGCTTGAAGATCACGGCGACGCCATCTCCGCCGCGCTCGAAGCCGGAGCCACCCGTTTTCGCCCCGTCATTATGACTGCGCTTGCCATGATCATCGGCATGATTCCCATGGCGCTCGGCGTCGGCGAGGGCGGCGAGCAGAACGCACCTCTGGGCCGCGCCGTCATCGGAGGCCTTACCTGCGCGACCGTCGCGACCCTGGTCTTCGTTCCCGCGGTCTTCGCCCTGCTGCATGGCCGACGTAAACTCACCCCGGAACCGGCAATGGGGCAGCAAATTCAGGAGCAAGCATGAGCACCGAAATGAACACCGACATGACCACCCCCTCGCAGGATCCGTTCTCTCCCTCGGACCCCGCGACCGATAAGCGCGGCTTCTCCACCGGCGTTTGGATCGCTCTGGCGGTGGTTGCCATCGCTCTTCTGGTCGTCATCGTTCTTGGCATCGCCTCGCGCGCCGCTGCGCAACATAAGCTCGAAAAGCGTACCGAAGCCGCGGCGATCCTCACGGTCAATGTCATTCACCCCTCCGATGCTCCGCTGTCCCCCGAGATCGCCCTTCCCGGCAATACCCAGCCGTTTATGGACACGCCCATCTACGCTCGTACCAGCGGCTATCTCAAGCGCTGGTACTTCGACATCGGAGCCCGCGTCCGCAAGGGACAGTTGATGGCCGAGATCGAGACTCCCGAGCTCGACCAGCAGTTGCAGGTTGCCGAGGCCGATCTGAAGAGCGCCGAGGCCAATCTTGATCTCGCCAACACCACTGCTGCCCGCTACCTCAACCTGCTCAAGACCAACTCTGTCTCCAAGCAGGAGACCGATCAGGCTACCGGCGACGCCGCCGCTAAAAAAGCCGCCGTCGATGCCGCTATGGCAAACGTTCGCCGGCTTCAGCAGTTGCAGTCTTTTGAAAGGGTCTACGCTCCCTTCGACGGTGTCGTCACCATCCGCAATACGGATGTGGGAGCGCTCATCGAAGCTGGTTCCGGCTCCGCGCCCAAGGAACTCTTCCATCTCGCATCGATCGACAGGCTTCGCGTCTTCGTTCCTGTTCCCGAGGCCTACGCAGGCGATATCAAAAACGGCGGCAAGGCCACACTGACAGTCGGAGGAGTCGCAGGCCAGCCCTTCGAAGGAACCATCGTCCGCAACTCCAGCATGATCGATCCTGCATCCCGCACCCTCAACGTAGAAGTCGATGTGGACAACCGCAAGGGCCTCCTGCTCCCCGGTTCCTACGTCTTCGTACACTTCAAGGTGCCCGAGCGCATCGAGAACCTCACCATTCCCTCGAACACCCTCCTCTTCCGCCGCGAAGGACTCCGCGTCGGAGTCGTCCGCGATGGACGAGTCGTTCTTGTGCCCATCACCATTACCCACGACGCCGGCCAGATCGTCGAGGTCGGTGCTGCCAATCTACAGCCCACCGACGATGTCATTCTCGATCCCTCCGACTCTCTCGTCGAAGGCCAGCAGGTTCACATCAGCGAGCAGAAACCGATAGGTGCGGAATGAACCGCACTGCCATCGCCATCTCCACCTTCACCGCGTTCTTTCTCTCTGGTTGCATGGTCGGCCCGAAGTACGTCAAGCCATCCGTCGCCGTTGCGCCCACGTACAAAGAGATGGCTCCCAATACCGTGGCCTACAAGGAAGATCCGAACTGGCATCCCGCCCAGCCCGCCGACACCGCACATCGCGGAGAGTGGTGGACGATCTTCGGCGATCCAAAGCTCAACGAGCTTGAGCCCAGAATCGCCGCCGAAAATCAGGACCTCAAGGCAGCAGAAGCCCGCTTCCGCCAGGCTCGCGCAATGATCCAGTACAGCCGCTCCGGACTCTCGCCGACCATTGGCGTTTCCCCTTCGGTCATCGGTGAGCGTGCCTCATCCAATCGCCCCTACTTCAACTCAGCCAACGCCAATAAGAGCGTCGCCGACCTGCAGCTTCCTCTCGACTTCAACTACGAGATCGACCTCTGGGGCCGCATCCGTCACGGCGTCAGCGCCGCCCGCGAGCAGGCTCAGGCCAGCGCCGCCGACATGCAGACCGCCCTGCTCAGCCTGCAGGCTGAACTGGCCATCGACTACTTCGAAGCCCGCAGCGCGGATGCCGAAGAAAAACTTCTCAAAGATACCGTCCGGGAATACGAAGAAGCCTACCGCATCACCACCAACCGCTTTCAAGGCGGCGTCGCCCCGCAATCGGACGTCGACCAGGCCCGCACCCAGCTCGAAGCGGCAAAGGTCGCAGCCAGTGATGTCATCCTGCGCCGCGCTCAATACGAGCACGCCATCGCCGTTCTTCTCGGCCAGCCTCCCGCGTCGTTCACCTTGGGCGAAGCTCCGCTTCAGGCCCGTCCTCCGATGATTCCCATCGGCCTGCCCTCCGAACTTCTGGAGCGCCGCCCCGACATCGCCGCCGCCGAGCGTCGCGTCGCCGAGGCCAACGACCGCATCGGCATCGCCCGCGCGGCCTTCTTCCCAACTCTCTCGCTCAACGCCGCAGTAGGATACGAATCCACTGCCCTCACCAGCCTGCTCAGCCGTTCCAGCTTCCTCTGGGCGGTTGGCCCGGCCCTGTCGCAGACCCTCTTCGACGCCGGCCGCCGCCGCGCTGTCTCCGAGCAGTCCCTCGCCGCCTACGACGAGACCGTTGCCAACTATCGCCAGACATCGCTCATGGCCTTTCAGGAGGTCGAGGACAATCTCGCTGCCCTCCGCGTTCTTCGTCAGGAGGCCGAGCACCAGCGCCAGGCCACTCTCTCCGCGCAGTCAGCTCAACAGATCTTCAACAACCGCTACGTCGGCGGCATTGACACCTACCTTCAGGTCGTCACCGCGCAGACCACCGCTCTTATCAACGAGCGCAACGACATCGACATCATGCGCCGCCAGATGAACGCCAGCGTTCTGCTCATCAAGGCACTCGGCGGAGGATGGACTACCGCCAGCCTGCCCAAGCTCTAACGACAGAATCATCAACACGTCATCTCGACCGGAGTCGCGTAGTTTTATCGCGCAGCGCAGCGGAGAGATCCCTGTATTTCGCCTCGGCCCTTGTTCTGCCGGAAATTCTCCTTGGTAATTGGCGATAAATTTTTAAGGTCCGACCAATGTTCTGCTAGCATTGCTGACCTATGGATTCCTTTAACTCCGCCCGCCGCGAACTTCTCAAATTTGGCGGCATGGGATTGGCAGCCGCTGCCGCCACCCTGCCCACCTCTGCTTATGCCGCACCAAAATCCTCGATCCACCCCGCCTCCGGTATCTTCGATGTGCGCACCTACGGAGCCACCGGCGACGGCAAGACCGTCGACACCCCCGCCATCAATCGCGCCATCGAAGCGGCTGCGGCCTCCGGGGGCGGCACCGTACTTTTCCCCGCGGGAACGTATCTCTGCTTCTCCATTCGGCTCAAGAGCCATGTCGGACTCCACCTCTCGCAAGGCAGCACCATCCTGGCTGCCGATTCGCCCCTCCCCGGCCAGACCACCGGCTACAACGGCGGCACCTACGACGCAGCCGAGCCCAAGACCACCTACGACGCCTTCCAGGACTACGGCCACAATCACTGGCACAACTCTCTCATCTGGGGCGAAGGCATCGACGATGTTTCCATCACCGGCCCCGGCCTCATCTACGGCAAGGGCCTCAGCTTCGGAGCCGGCCCTGGCCGTCCTCCCGGCGCGCCTCCCAGACCTCCGAGACCCGCCGGTGCGCCTGCTGGTGCCTATACTCCCCCCAAACGCGGCGACTATCCCATGTATCAGGCCGAGCAGCCCGGCGTAGCCAACAAGGCCATCGCTCTCAAGAACTGCCGCAACGTCATCTTCCGCGACTTCTCCATCCTCAAGGGCGGCCACTTCGGCCTTCTGCTTACCGGCGTCGATAACCTCACCATCGACAACCTCAAGATCGACACCGACCGCGACGGCATGGACATCGACTGCTGCAAAAATGTCCACGTCTCCAACTGCACCGTCAACTCCCCCTGGGACGACGGCATCTGCCCCAAGTCCAGCTTCGCCCTCGGCTACAACCGCGCCACCGAGAACCTCACCATTACCAACTGCTACGTCACCGGCACCTACGAACTGGGCACGGTCCTCGACGGAACCTTCAAGAAGTTCGCTGCCGACGCTCATGTCTACCGCACCGGGCGCATCAAGTGCGGTACTGAATCCAACGGCGGCTTCAAGAACATCACCATCTCCAACTGCGTCTTCGAAGGCTGCCACGGCCTCGCGCTCGAGTCCGAAGACGGCGCTCTTTGCGAAGACATCACGATCAGCAACATCACCCAGCGCGACGTCGACGAGTCCCCCATCTTCTTCCGTCTCGGAGCCCGCCTGCGCGGTCCCAAGGGCACGGGTGATCAAAGCACCGTCGTTGGCACCCTGCAGCGTGTGCTGGTCGACAACTTCGTCAGCTACAACAACAACTCTCGCGTCTGCTCGATCCTCAGCGGCATCCCCGGCTACAACATCAAGGACATCAAGCTCTCGAATATCTTCATCCAGCATCAGGGCGGAGACTATGCCGATCTCGTCAAGGTTATTCCTCCGGAAAATGTCGAGAAGTATCCCGACCCCGGCATGTTCGGGCCGATGCCCGCGCAGGGCTTCTTCTTTCGCCACGTCAACAACCTCGAACTGAGCCACGTCGAAGTCGCAGCCATGAACCCCGATCCGCGTCCCGCTTTTTATCTACAGGACGTCAACCGTGCCGACTTCATCGCCGTTACCGCTCCCACCACCAACCCGGCGTTCCACCTCAACAAGGTCACCGACCTGCGCATCTTGATCAGCCGCGCCGCCAAAGACACACAGATGGATACCGCCGACGACAAGACCCTCTAAAACCAACCACACGAATCCCCTGCTTCACGAGGTACACGAAGCAGGGGATTGCTTTTGCTGCTGCCCGTTTTCCTCAGCCCACAAGATCGGGGTGCCCCATCCATCGCGCTTTTGCGATGGGTGGGATGTAAGACCTCCGAACAGGCAACAACGGCTTGTCCTGCTATCTCTTATTTTCCTCAACCCACAAAACGGGTGCCGGGCGCCTCATGCCCTAGTCTCGCGGAGACACCCTCTGAAAAATAAGAATTACCGTATCATCAACACCCGCATCTCATAAGGCTTCAGCTTCAACTGCACCGACATCGTCTCCCCTTCTTCATCCCTCGTTGACACCACGGACTCAACCCCACCTGTAGCCGGGTCCCATTCCTCTACCACGTGCCCGTTATGGTGGAAGGTAATTGAGTCGGCGGTTGCCACCGGACCTTCGTTGAAGAATAGATAAACATCTGAGTCTTTCAGCCTGCGCTTCATGTGCCGTAGCGAAGTATCCGGCGCACCCAGCCACAAATCTGGTTTACCCACGGCAGCTTTCACTGCCGCCAAGATCGCCGGAGCGACGACCTGGGGAGCCGGAGCTGCCGCCGGAGGATAAGCCGGTGGAGTAGGCGTCTCCGGCAACTGCGCCGAGGTCTCAACCATTGCCCACGCGAAGTCCGCAGCCGTAGCCTCCCGCGCATCGAGGATCGTTCGTCCTGAGATCAAGCCCGGCGTTCGCCCCAGAAACAGCACCTTTCCGCCGTCCGCTGCAAACGTCCGCAGCCGGTCCAGCGCTGCCTGCGAGATCACGGTGGCACTGGGCAGAATCACCGTCCGAAACTGATTTCCGCTCATCGTCTCGAAGCTCCCGTGTCCAGCTTTCAAATCCACCGCGAGAGCATCCTCATTCACGATGTCGAAGTCGATCTGGTGCTCAGAGAGCAGCCGCTCGGTCGAAACAAACGCCGTATCCGAAGCCGCATCGTCCAGCCACATCGAGCTCGAAGGTAGAAACAGCACCACCGCTGCCGCCGGTCGTCCCATCGACAGCAGATAGCTCATCCGCCGCACGTACGTCATCAGCGCCGGATAATCCGGGTCCTTCATATACGCGGACGCCCCTCGTCCCGGCGTTGTGCTGGCCGGGAAGTACATCGTCTCCACCAGGTTCACGCCGCGCACAAACTGCTCATTCAGGATGTACCGGGCCATCGTCACATCCGGCGCTGGCCGATAGGCCGCGAAGCTCTCCGTAAACGCTCGCGGATGCCCATACACATGCGCAGCCGACGAAGCCAGCCGCGGGAAGTCCGAGATCGTATCCGTCCAGATCTGGTGCCAGATCGAATCGATGCCGGGCACCTGCACATACTTCATGTCGCGCAGGAACTCGCCTTCGCTCCGCGTCAGTTGCATCTCCATCTCTTCATGGTTCAGATGCACCTGATATTCAAGTCCGTTGGCCGCGCACCACTCTCCCTGCGGCTTGAAGAAGCCATCGCGAAACATCTGCGAGAACACATCGTAGTAGTCTGCCTTCGCCCGCCGCTGCGTCTCCGTCATGGCCGTTCCCTTTGGCAGCAGAAACGTGGCGACATAAGGCCGGATGTCATATCCCTTCACCTGCTCAAATCGCTCGAAAAACTTCGGCGTCCACGGCAGCCCGGCGATGGAGTAGTCCGGCTCATCTCCCCTGAACCCCATGATCGTCTTGCCGAACTCATCGCCCACGGCCTTCTTGTACTGCTCGTGCGTGAACTCCAGATACTGCTTCGTAGCTGCCGGGTCCATGTAGTCTTCAAGCGACTGCGACCCATCCTTTACGCGCTTCGGATTCGTATCCGACCGCGTGGGCGAAGTCCTGAACTGGTGTTCCACCACCATCACCGTCCAGCTTCCCGCAGGTGCTGTCCATGCAATCGCGCCATTCGTAACCGGAACAGTCACAGTTGCGCTATCGGCCGAGTTAACCGCTGTCACCGAGACAGTATCCGGCCCTACCGCCTGCTTCACCACCTCTCCAGCTTTTGCAGAAATCCTCTGCGACACCTCCAGTGCCTGCATTCGCAGCTCAGGCTTCTCCGCCGTGAATTTGCCGCCGGAAAATCCGCTGGGGTACCCGGCATCATCGACAATCCACACCCGCATCTCCCGCTTCTTTGCTTCATCTACAAACATGCGGAAGAACTTGAAGTACTCCGGCGACAGATACGCGAATGGCATACCGTACCCGGCTTGCACAGTCACTGCGCGGTAGCCCAGCGTCTTCATCGTGTCGAGATCGCGCTCGATCACTGCCTGGTTCACCGCGCCATTGAGGCCATAGTAGGGCTCCGGCCCATACTCCGGCGGCGGATCGGCCCATGCCTTCTGCACGCTCGCCGCCGTTGGCATCTGAATCTTCTGCCAGGGCTGTTGCGCCAAAGCGCTCATCGAAACGAAAAAAACTAAAATTGTTACAAATATCTTCTTCATCAAAAATTCCTATCTTTCATACGCAGCCGAACCGCCAAAGCTCGACCTGATATCCGTAAACTCCATACAGCAGACTTATACAGGGCGGCAGCAATTATTGGAAACTGTTTCATTATAGAAATTCAACCGCTGCAACCCCTGACCCATCTGCTTCCGACGATCTCGCGGAATCGTGTTGTGCTGGAAGTCTCTCCGTGTTTTCATCTCTCTACGCCTTCGCGTAAGAATCGCAAGCCGTCTCAGGAGTTTCGCCATGCCATATCAGGTCTCACGCAACGGCCAGATGTACGGCCCCTACACCCTCGATGACCTCCAGCGCTACGTCGCCTCCGGCCACGTCCTCTACACCGATATGGCGAAGAGCGAAGACATGCCCGAGTGGCTTCCCGTCTCGCGGATTCTTGACATTCAGGTCCCCGGCGCGCCGCCCGCCTATGCTGCGGCCTCGTCTTACGCGCAGCCGTCGGCGTCGGCCTATCCCGATCCGCCAAACCTCAACTGGGCGCTTGAGCTTCTGCTTGGTTTTCTTACCTGCATCCTCTTCGTCATCGCCTGGAACCTGGTCATCGCCGCCTGGGCCCGGCGCGTCCAGCCGGCCAGCAACGCACTGACGTACTATATTGTCGCGACCGTGCTGATGGTGCTCAACTTCGGCGGCTCCTACGGCGGAGTCCTTGCGACGGTGCAACATCGTCCGCACCATCAAAGCATCCTCGGAGGCTTTATCGCGATTGCCACCTGGGTCGTCCGGCTCATCGCCCGCTTCACCCTCCGCGACACGCTGGAGCGGCACTACAACACCACGGAACCCCTCGGCCTTCGCCTCAACGCTGTGATGACTTTCTTCTTCGGCGGCATCTACTTTCAATACAAGCTAAATCGCATCAATGAGATGAAAGAAGCCTTGCGCTATCGCAACGCAGTACGATGACCTTCCAAAAGCGAAACCGGATGAACAGCATTTTGCGTGCGGCGGCTCCGCTGGCCATCGCAACTGTAGCGGCAGTCGTTCTCTTCTGCTTTCCGCCGGAGCAGTACTCGTTCTATCCGCAGTGCCCCATCTATCGCTATCTGCATCTCCAGTGCCCCGGCTGCGGAACCACTCGCGCCCTCGCAGCGCTTCTCCATGGCAACATCGTAGAAGCCTTTCGTCTCGACGCCCTTACGATGCTTCTCATGCCGCTGGCTGTAATCTATGCCATCCTCTGGTATCGTCACTTTCTTCAGCGCAAAGCCTTCTCTTTGCCGAAGCCTCGGCCCTTTGCCGTCTATGCAGCTCTGGCTATCGCCATCGCCTTCACCATCGCTCGCAATCTTGGACATCTCTAGGGAAAGTCTGATTAAGTCTCCGCGGATTCCCTCAGCGGCTAAAGCCGCATTGCGGGCAAGTCACTTACGGCACGGCTGAAGCCGTGCCCTTAACAGAGCCGGACTTAATCAGAGGCTCCCTGGAACAGTTATGATCCCAAACGCAAAATAGCCCCGGCGCAGGCCGAGGCTATTTTGATGGTCCGTAAAATTTATACTGTCACTGGCTCGGAGGCTGCTGCCGTGCTGGTAGCGGTGCCGCCCTTCAAGTCCGTGCCGCCCGGCTTGCGAATGTCGATGCCGCCCTTGAAGAACGCGCCATCCTCAATCGAAATCCGTGCTGCGATGACGTCGCCCGTAAGCGAGCCCTCGCTGCGAATGTCCACCCGATCACTGGCCTGGCAGTTGCCGCGCACCTTGCCCAGCACGACGACTTCGCGGGCAACGATGTTGGCTGCAACCTGTCCATTGCGGCCCACGGTCACGCGGTTGCCGGGAAGATTGATCGCGCCTTCCACTTTGCCGTCGATGTACAGCGACTCAGATCCCGACAACTCTCCCTTGACGATCAGGGACTTGCCAATCGTCGCCTGTTCGCCCGTTGGTACCCCCGAGGCCGGTGTTGCACTGCCTACAACTGGCTGACGGGTTGGGCTGGCCTCATAATTTGGGCTGGTCGCCTGCGTCGGACGCACTGGTTCGGGAGTTGAAGGGTTGCTGTTTCCGGGCTGATTCGGTTTCCACATATGTCTCTCTATCCTTTCGTACTGCTTAAATATTCCCGCCGCGGGCTATAGAACGCACCACCACGACGGCAGCACGCATTCATTCCACGATACTACTCTGGATTTCAGCCCAATAACGCCACGATCGACGCGGAAATCCACAGGTTTTGCGTGGCAGTTCCCGCTCCCGGAAAGTTCTTCGCTGCTGTCTGCCATTTTCTTCCGGACTTCGTCCCATTTATTCCACTCCCCAAAAGTGTTAGCGTCTTCGGTCATTCCTGGCGCGGAATTTCGTCAGGCTAAATTAGCATGGCAACACTTTGAAATCTCCCATTTCATACGTCTGCCGTAAACATCTCCTCCTGTTTTTCCCGCTGGCTTTGTTCGCATTTCCTCTCCTCGCTGCTCCCAAAGTCCACACCGTCACCCTTGGCCCTAACCGCCGCGTCCCTTACGTCCCTACCGACGCTACCCCCGAAACCAAGTCTGACGAGTCCTCCACGCTGCGCGTCCGCGCGCTCTATGTCGACGACCGCCAGAAAGAGTGGACCACCGGCGAGGTTCATGACGTCACCGACCGCACCTTCACCGTCCGTCGTGCCCTGCGCCTCAACGATGCTCTCCCCACCGACTCCGCGCCGCGCTGGGTCTGGCAGCCCGGCCCCTGGCTCAGGGTCGATCGCACCACCGGACACATCACCGCCCTGCACCTTCCCGACTTCGATCCCGAAGTCTCCAATGCCGTCTGGTTTCGCGACTATGCTGCCTACTGCGGCATCGCCACCACGGCTCGCGGAGGCCTCTTCGCCATTGTCGCCCAGCTTGGAACTCGCCGCGCCGTGGTCCAGAAGCAGATCGGCAGATGGCCGCAGTCGAACCACTTCATTCCTGTCTGTCAGCCTGCCAAATGGCAGCGCCTGCCCATGCGCGTCACCATCCAGCCCACCAGCGGAGAAGCCACGACTTACGACGTCCTCGGCTCCGCCTCCCTCGTCGAAGAGGGCGACAACTCGGACGAGAACTAACCGCCTCCGACTTACGTATCTCTTTGCATTGGCGATAAAATCGCTACAACTCCGCCTCTGCACTTCGGCGGACGAAACCAGACAAAGGCCTGCCCATGAGACTTGTCATTGCATTCTTCTTCCCCTGGCTGACCTTCTTCACCATCGGCCGCCCCCTGGCCGGAATCATCTGCCTTGTCCTCCAGATCACGGTCCTCGGCTGGATCCCCGCTACCATCTGGGCTGTGTACGCCCTCAGTCAGTACAAGACCGACCAGAAGATCCACCGTGCTCTGAGTCGCCAATACTGAGTCGCCAATACTGAGCCGCTAATACTGAGCCGCCGGAGCTGCCCATCCGCATGACTACCCCAAAGAAGTTTCGCGGCGTGCTCGAACCCTACAGCAAGCTCAACTGGACCATCGTCAAACTGCCCTTCGATGTCGCCAGGGCATGGAAGACACGCAACCGTCTCCGCGTCAAAGGCACCGTCAACGGCTTTGCCTTCCGCACCTCGCTCTTTGGTTCCGCGCAGGATGGCCACTTCCTGCTGGTGAACAAGCAGATGCAGAAGGGCGCAGGCGCAATTGCGAGCAGCATGGTCGAGATTGTTCTTGAGCCGGACCTCGAACAGCGCATTGCCTTCGCGCCGCCTGAATTGGAAAAGCTGCTCAAAGGGCATGCCGCACTCAAAAAGTGGTATGAGCAACTCAGCACCTCCACCCGTGCCGACATCGCCCGCACCGTCAACAGGCCGAAAAGCCCCGAAGCCCGCTGCCGACGCGCCGAACAAATGACCGAGCGCATGATGCTGGCTATGGAAGGCGAGCGCGACTTGCCGCCTATCCTGCAAATGGAGTTCGCCCGCCACCCGCAGGCCTGCATCGGATGGGACGCCATGACGCCGGTGCAGCGGCGAGGCCATCTGCTTGGCATCTTCTACTATCAAAGCCCCGAATCCCGCCAGAAGCGCGCCCACAAAGCCGTGGATGAGGCACTCAAGATGGCGAGGATAAAGCCCGCAAACTAGAGAGAAACGGCTTCGGGCTCTGAGACTTGTCAAAAAAATTATAGAAACGTCATCTCGACCGAAGCCGCGCAGAGGCGCAGTGGAGAGACCCTGTATTTGCCTTGATTCCTGCCCCTTGCCTCGTCTGTCGCCTCGATCGCGCCCTACCGCGAAATATAGGCTTCGAGATGCCGGATCATCTCTTCCTGCTCCAGCATCACCCAGTTCACCAGGTCACCGATCGAAACGATGCCAACGATTGCGCCATGGTCCCGCACCGGAAGATGCCGGATGCGATGATCCGTAACCATGCGCATACAGTCGCCCACCGTCTGTTGCAAAGAGACTGTGATCACCGGATGGGTCATGATCTCGGCGACTGCCGTATCTTTCGACGACCTTCCCTGAAGGATGACCTTGCGGGCATAGTCGCGTTCCGAGATGATGCCGGCCAACTCGCCATCTTCCATCACCAGCAGCGCGCCCACCCGCTTTTCCGCCATCATTTCGATGGCCTCGTATACGGAAGCGTCCGGCCTTATGGACCAGACTTCTCCTGTCTTCTGCTTCAGCACCTTGTCGATGGTCGTGGTCAATTCGCTCATAGGTAGTCTCGGGCCTCGGATAATACTGCCGCCATGGCGCAATGTGCAAGGCGTTGCTCTTATCAAATCTTTGCCGATGCGGACCGTCCCGCCTATCATCACCCCATGCAGACCTTTGAAGCTCTCCTCCGCGAAGCCGAAATTGCCCACGGTCATCTCTGCGCCGGGCAGATTCTGGGTGTCCGCCTGGCCATGCTCGGCTGCCGCCGCCTCGGCATCGACGATCCCCAGGGAGCCGACCGCAAGCGCCTCGTCACCTTCGTCGAGATCGACCGTTGCGCTACGGATGCCATTGGGGTTGTCACCGGCTGTCGCCTGGGCAAACGCGCCCTCAAGTTCCGCGACTGGGGCAAGATGGCCGCTACTTTTCTCGACCTTCAGACCGATAAAGCGATCCGCATCGCCGCGCTTGAGTCATCGAAACAGCGGGCCCGCGATCTTTATCCGCAGATTGAAGACAAGAACCGGCAGCAGATGCTCGCCTACCGCGAACTCCCCGACGAAGACCTCTTCTCCGAGCAGTGGGTTCACGTTCCCATGCACGCCCGCGAGCTGCCCGGCTACAAATCCGCCCGCATCGCCTGTGCCCGCTGCGGCGAAGGCATCAACTACGACCGCCACGTCGAGCTCGGCGACGAAATTCTCTGCCAGGGCTGCGCCTATCCCGAAGGGCGCTACTACCAGCCCCTCGAAGACCAATAACCTCGTATCTCAAGGGGTCTACCCCCCACGTACTTTTTCGTAAAGTATCTCGAATCAGGACTTTAGATTGGAGGTATGGACGTAAAGTATTCCGGATACTTTACAGTCAAAGTCTTGTTTATAAATGAGTTAGGCCCAGCAGCGACGCTGGGCCATGGTTTGTTCCTGTCTCTATTCTAGTTGGTTGTGTGGAACTAAATGCCACTCGTTATTTTCTTTGTTTTGTTTGGGTTAGCTGGAATGAGGGCTTGACAGACAATAATGAGGGCTTGACAGACAATTTTGCTGGCGTTTTGAGGGTTGGGCCAGCGAGAAGAGAGAGAGAGCTACCCCTTCTGAGGACTGCCAGAGTGAGGACAGGCGAGTGTCCATATCTGTATCCATAAATAAGAGGAGCACGTTTCATCTGGAATCTATCCGCTTATCGCCCGGCTGCGGTAAACTAACATTCACGCGCATTTTCATCTTTCGGCCCATCCTCAAGCGCACAGACAGGACATAAAAAGCAGTGAGCACTTCTACCGCAGTAGCCGTTAAGCCCATCTTCAACATTGCCATCATCGCCCACGTCGACCACGGCAAGACCACCCTCGTCGACGCCATGCTCCGCCAGTCCGGCACCTTCCGCTCCAACGAAGCCGTCACCGACCGCGTCATGGACTCGAACGACCTTGAACGAGAGCGCGGCATCACCATCCTTGCCAAAAACACCGCTCTCTACTATCACGACAACAAGATCAACATCGTCGACACCCCTGGCCACGCCGACTTCGGCGGAGAGGTCGAGCGCGCCCTCAAGATGGTCGACGGCGTTGTCCTTCTCGTCGATGCCTCCGAAGGCCCCCTGCCGCAGACCCGCTATGTGCTGTCGAAGGCCCTCGAAGCCGGGCTGACTCCCATGGTCGTCATTAACAAGA
Source organism: Terriglobales bacterium (assembly GCA_041691575.1). Classification (GTDB taxonomy): domain Bacteria; phylum Acidobacteriota; class Terriglobia; order Terriglobales; family Acidobacteriaceae; genus Edaphobacter. The sequence goes on along the minus strand of JBEPUJ010000003.1, from coordinate 181,315 downwards.
TCGACCGCCCCGACGCCCGCGCACAGGAGGTTCTCAACGAGGTCTACGACCTCTTCATCGACCTCGATGCCGACGAGTCCGTGCTCGACTTTCCCGTCCTTTACACCAACGGAAAGCTCGGCACGGCGACCAGCGACCTCAACGTCCCCGGCACCGATCTCCAGCCGCTCTTCGAGCAGATCATTCAGACCATCCCCGTCTCCAAGGGCGATCCTGAAGGCGCCGTCCAGATCCTCGTCACCAACCTCGACTACTCCGACTACCTTGGCCGCCTCGCCATCGCGCGCGTCTTCAACGGCACCATGCGCACCGGCCAGGAGTACAGTGTCGCCAAGATCGACGGCACCTTCACCAAGCACAAGATCACCAAGCTCTTCAGCTTCTCCGGCCTCAAGCGCACCGACATTGAAGAGACCCAGGTAGGCGATATCGTCGCCATCGCCGGCATCCCCGGCATCTTCATCGGAGAAAGCTTCTGCGATGTCGAAAACCCGCAGCCGTTGCCGCAGATCATCATCGACGAGCCCACGATCGCCATCCAGTTCAACGTCAACAACGGGCCCTTCGCCGGGCGCGAAGGCAAGTTCGTCACCTCGCGCAATCTCCGCGACCGCCTCGACAAAGAGCTGCTCACCAACGTGTCGCTCAAGATGGAAGACACCGGTTCCCCGGACAGCTTCAAGGTCCTCGGCCGCGGTGAACTCCAACTCGGCATTCTCATCGAGATGATGCGTCGCGAAGGCTTCGAGCTGATGGCGAGCCGTCCCGAGATCGTCACCAAGCGCATCGACGATCAGCTCATGGAGCCGGTCGAGCAACTCTCCATCGACGTTCCCGAGAACTTCGTCGGCACCGTCATCGAGCGTCTCGGGCCCAGAAAAGGCGAGATGACCAAGATGGTCAACCACGGCTCAGGCCGCGTCCGCATGGACTTCCGCATTCCCAGCCGGGGCCTCATCGGCCTCCGCTCCGAGATGCTGACGGAGACCCGCGGCACCATCATCATGAACTCCATCCTCGACGGCTACGTCGCCTACCAGGGCGAGATTCCGCAGCGCACCTCCGGGGCCCTCATCTCCGACCGCCAGGGATCGACCACGGCATACGCCCTCGAAGGTCTGCAGGACCGCGGCATCCTCTTCGTCTCGGACGGCGTGGAGGTCTACGAAGGAATGATCGTCGGCGAACACAGCCGCGACAATGATCTCGACGTCAACTGCGTCCGCGAAAAGAAGCTCTCGAACATGCGCGCTTCGGGTTCGGACGATGCTGTCCGCCTGGTCCCGTTCAAAGCCCTTACCTTGGAGCAGTGCATCGAGTTCATCGCCGACGACGAACTGGTCGAAGTGACTCCGAAGTCGCTTCGCATGCGCAAGAAGGTTCTGCAAGCCAACCGCCGCCCCCGCAAGGGCACCAGCGAGTAACAACCAGCATCCATAGCTGGTCGATTCGGTGATGGCATAATAAGCCGGGTGCCCCATCTTCGTCGCGCATTTTGCGACTAAGGTGGGCATCGCGCGGAGCGCGACCGTCTTCAGTACCCTGCGGTAGACTTCATTCGATGCCTATACCTGATTATCAATCTCTGATGTTGCCTGTGCTCGCATGCTCCTCAACCGGGGAGAAGCGGATTGGGACTGTCGTCGAAAAGCTAGCGGATGACCTCGGCCTAACCCTTGAGGAGCGCAGCGAACTGCTTCCTTCCGGCAGACAGGCTATCTTTAGTAATCGTGTGCATTGGGCTAAGTCTTACTTGAGCAAGGCAGGCCTTATTGAGGTAACTCGTCGCGGACATTTCCAAATAACAGAGCGCGGTCGAACCATACTAAATAGCCAGCCTTCCCATATCGACAACAAGACGCTCATGCAATTTGAAGAGTTTCGTCAGTTTCGCGAAAGATCCTCGGAAATACCACATCCTCCAAATCTTTTATCGCCTCCTGTTCTTGAGGAACAACGGCAAACTCCAGATGAATCTATGAGGTCGGCTTGGAAGCAAATTGAGACAGTATTAGCTCAAGATCTACTCGACCGCATTTGCGCGGCTCCGCCAGATTTTTTTGAGCGTCTGATTGTGAACTTGCTTTTGAGCATGGGGTATGGAGGCTCGACGAATGATGCTGGCCGGACACTAGGTCGCTCCGGTGACGACGGGGTAGACGGAGTCATCGATCAGGATGCTCTTGGCTTGGATTGGGTATACATACAGGCCAAGCGATATAGCCTCGGGAATAGCATTGGTTCGGGAGCCATTCGTGATTTCTTCGGTAGCCTTGATCGTCATAAAGCCGCGAAGGGCCTGTTTGTAACCACATCCAGTTTTTCTTCTTCAGCAAGAGAAATAGCTGGATACCTTAGCAAGCGAATCGTTCTAATTGATGGCGTTCAGTTAGCAAAACTTATGATTCGGCACAATGTGGGTTGCAGAATTGAAGACACCCTCTACATCAGAAAAGTTGATGAGGAGTTCTTCGAGTAGAGGCATCTTCTCTACAAATCACCTCCAACAACTGAGCCGTTCTCTGGATCCCCTCAGACTCAAACTCACAAGTCATACTTGAGCCTGGAGTAGTAGTACTTTCACCAGACCAGAAAAAGAGCTACCCGAAGGTAGCCCCTTTTCCCGATTCATAGGATTCGAACAGCTTACTTCTTTGCCGTCTCGAACCGCTTGTTCACTTCTTCCCAGTTGACCGTGTTCCACCATGCAGCAAGGTAGTCGGCGCGCTTGTTCTGGTACTTCAGGTAGTAGGCATGCTCCCAGACGTCGTTGCCCAGAACAGGGTAGTGGCCCTGCGAGATCGGGTTGTCCTGGTTGGCCGAGGTCACGACCTTCAGCTTGCCGCCGTCGAAGATCAGCCAGCCCCAGCCCGAACCAAACTGCTTGGTTGCCGCCTCGTTGAACTGCTTCTTGAGGTCATCGAAGGAACCGAAGTCGGCCTTGATCTGCGCCGCAATCGCGCCCGACGGCTCGCCGCCGCCCTTGGGCTTCATGATCTGCCACAGCATGGTGTGGTTCACATGTCCGCCGCCGTTGTTCCGAACCGTGGTGCGCACGTCTTCGGGAACGCTGGCCAAGTCCTGCAACAGCTCTTCGGGGGACTTTTTGCCAAGCTCAGGGTGCTTCTCGACTGCGCCGTTCAGGTTGGTCACATACGCCTGATGGTGCTTGTCATGGTGCAGTTTCATCGTCGCTTCGTCGATGTAGGGCTCAAGCGCCGCATAGTCATAGGGCAAAGGGGGTAGTTCGTAGGCCACGGTTATTCTCCTGTCGCTTTGGTTCGTTTGGGCCAGGCTCCAGCACACACTGGCAGGTTTACTGGGTTGGATGCCATCCAGGCACCTTTCGATGCCATCCGGCAAATCTGTTCGACCCTCAAATCATAGCGCACCGGAGTCGGCGCTTTCCTCTTCATCGATTATTCGCAACGGTTTGGGTTGATCGGTAGTCTAATCATCCCATGAGCGATCTCGCCGCCGCCTACCGCTGGCTCGATGATGCGGGAGCCGCATTTGGCTCTCCCGGCCTCGAACCCCGGTGGACTTCCAGTCAGAAGGACGCCGTCTCCACAGCCTATGCCGCCGCCAGCCGCGTCTGGTTCACCGTCTCTCACGGCATTCTGAACGAGATCTACTACCCCACCATCGACCGTCCCCAGACCCGCGATATGGAGCTGATCTTCACCGACGGCGAGACCTTCTGCCACGAAGAGAAGCGCGACGTCGAATACGATCTGCACTATATTCACCCCAATGCACCCGCTATTCGTGTCGCCGCTACTGATCTCAGGGGCCGCTACGTCGTCACCAAGGAGTTCATCAGCGATCCCCATCGCCCTGCCGTTCTGATGCATGTCAAGATCACCGGCGACGAGACGCTTCTCTCTCGCCTCAAGTGCTACGCTCTGCTGGCTCCGCACCTCAACGGCGGCGGGGCCGGCAACTCCGGCCGCTCCATCGAGATCGCAGGTCAGCGCTGCCTGCTTGCATGGAAGGACAACATCTCGCTCGCCATGGGAGTCAGCTGCGGCTTCACCCGCTCCTCCTGCGGCTATGTCGGCTCCAGCGACGGCTTTCAGGACCTTGCCACCGACATGACCATGGACTGGCACTTCGGCCAGGCTCTCGATGGCAATATCGCCATCATGGGAGAGATCGACGTCGCTCACAACCGCGAGTTCACCATCTCTATCGCCCTGGGCGACGGCCATCACGCAGCGCTTGCCTGCATGATGCAGTCTCTCGCTACTCCCTACGCCTCCCACCAGGAACGTTTCATCGAGCAGTGGCTGCGCGCCGATTCGCCCAAGCTCATCGCCGCGGCTTCGACCGATGCCGGCAGGCTCGCCAACATCAGCCACAACGTAATCCTCACTCACGAAGACAAGACCTACTCCGGCGCTTTTATCGCCTCCGCCTCCATTCCCTGGGGAGCCTCCAAGGGCGACTCCGATCTGGGCGGCTATCATCTGGTCTGGACTCGCGACATGGTCCAGTCCGCCACCGCCCTGCTTGCCTGCGGCGATACCGAGACAGCCCTGCGCGCGCTCGTCTATCTCGCCTGTACCCAGCGCACCGACGGCAGCTTCGCCCAGAACTTCTGGATCGACGGCACCCCATACTGGTCCGGCATCCAGCTCGACGAGGTCGCCTTTCCCATCATTCTTGCATGGCGTCTTTGGAAGGAGGATGGACTCGGCAACTTCGATGTCTTCCCTCTGGTCGAACGCGCCGCTGCCTTCCTTGTCTGTTACGCTCCCGTCACCCAGCAGGAGCGTTGGGAAGAGACAGCCGGCTACTCTCCCTCGACCCTCGCCGCCGTCATCTCCGGCCTCATCTGCGCGGCGGACATCGCTCGCTCCCGCGAGTCCGATGAACTGGCCGTCTTCCTCGAAAGCTACGCCGACTGGATCGAGGCCCATCTCGACGAATGGACGACCACCACCGAAGGGGTGCTCCATCCCGACGTCAAGTACCACTACATGCGGATTCGGCCACCCGCTCCCGGCGAGCCCTTCTACAACGATCAGATCCCGCCCGGCTGCATCCGTATTGCCAATCGCGCCGCGGACGAGAAACAGGTCTTTGAGGCCCGCGAGGTCGTGGATGCGGGCTTCCTGGAACTCGTCCGCTACGGCGTCCGCCGCGCCGACGACCCGCTTATCGTGGACTCGCTCAAAGTCATCGACTCTGTTCTCAAGCGCGACACGCCATACGGCCCTTGCTGGCGTCGCTACAACCACGACGGCTATGGCCAGAAAAAAGACGGCGGCCCCTACGAGGGCTGGGGACAGGGACGTGCGTGGCCGCTGCTCACCGGCGAGCGCGCCCACTACGAGCTGGCCGCAGGCAAGTCCGTAACTCCACTTATCTCAGCATTTGAAAAGTTCAGCTCGATTGGAGGCATGCTCCCCGAACAGGTCTGGGACTATGCCGACCTTCCCTCCCAAGGCATGTACTGCGGCAAATCCGCCGGTTCTGCACAACCCCTGGTCTGGGCCCACTCGGAGTACCTCAAGCTGCTCCGCTCCGCTACCGATGGACACATCTTCGACCGCATCTCCGTCGTCGAAGAGCGCTACGCCGTGCCTGCAGCAAAGCGCACCTTCACCAGCCGGACCGAGATCTTCCAGACTGGCCGTCCCGTCTCATCCATGCCGGCAGGGTTCACCCTGCGGATCGTGGACCGGGGCCGCTTCCGCGTCGTTTACACCTTTGACGGCTGGGCTACGGTCAATCATCTGGACTCGCACAGCCTCGGACATTTCGGCTTCTCCGCCGATCTTGCAACTGATCCCGCGCAAACCGGCGCGATCAGCTTTACTCTCTGCTGGCCCACCCAGGACCCGAACGGGCAGGACCGCTGGCTCGGCAAAAATCTGGAAGTCATTCTTATCCCGCCGTCCTCATCTGCCGCATTATGAGGGTGTACCCGGCTCCGCTCTGCTTGCTACACTGTCAGAGAACGACCAAAATCATCGAACAGCAGATTCGCCGCCCCGTGCCGCGTCTCTTCACATAAGAAAAAGGAAAAGAATGAGCGATCAGCAGCAGTCAGACAAGCAACATGCGTTAGACCAGCTCTCCATCAACGCCCTCCGCTTCCTCGCCGTCGACGCCGTTGAAAAGGCAAAGTCCGGCCACCCCGGCGCTCCCCTTGGCTGCGCCCCCATCGCTTATCTGCTCTACCACAAGCTTATGAAGCACGATCCCGCCGACCCCATGTGGATCGACCGTGATCGCTTCATCCTCTCCAATGGCCACGCTTCGGCCCTTCTCTATGGCTCGCTCCATCTCTCCGGCTACAACCTTCCCATGGCGCAGCTTGAGCTGTTCCGCCAGTGGGGTTCGCACACTCCCGGACATCCGGAGTACGGCGAGGCTCCCGGCGTGGAGGTCACCACCGGCCCTCTCGGCCAGGGCTTCGGCATGGCCGTCGGCATCGCCACGGCTGAGAAGCATCTCGCCGCCGTCTACAACCGCGATGGCCACCAAGTCGTCGACCATCACACCTACGTGCTCTGCGGCGACGGCGACCTGATGGAAGGCATCTCGCACGAGACGGCATCGCTGGCCGGAACGCTCAACCTCGGCAAGCTGATCGCTCTCTACGACGACAACCTGATCTCGCTCGACGGTCCCACCGAACTCAGCTACACCGAAGACGTCACGCAGCGTTTCGAGGCCTATCACTGGCACGTCCAGATGGTTCACGACGGCAACGATCTCGTCGCTCTTGAAGCGGCCATCCTCGCTGCCAAGGCCGAGACCACCCGCCCGTCGCTGATTCGCGTCCGCACCGTCATCGGCTACGGCAGCCCCAAGGCCGGCACCAGCAAGGTCCACGGCGAAGCGCTCGGAGCGGAAGCCACCAAGGCTACCAAGAAGAATCTCGGCTGGCCCGAGGACAAGAGCTTCTACGTTCCCGACGAGGCTCGCGCCAACTGGGACACCATCAAGCCCCGCGGCAAGAAAGCCCACGAAGAGTGGAATGCCGACTTCGCCGAGTACAAGAAGGCGTATCCAGAGCCTGCTGCCGAGTTTGACCGCGTCGTCTCCGCCAAGCTGGCGGATGGCTGGGAGAAGAAGATTCCCGTCTTCCCGACCGACAAGCCGGTCGCGACCCGCAATGCCGGTCAGGTCGTCATGAACGCCATCGCGGCAGTTGTCCCCGAACTCTTCGGCGGCGCAGCCGACCTCACTGCCTCCACCAAGACCATCTTCAAGGACTCGCCCAGCTTCCACGTCGACCCCAAGGGCCGTAACGTCTTCTTCGGCGTCCGCGAGTTCGGCATGTGCGCCATGGTCAACGGCATGGCAGCCCACGGCGGTCTTATCCCCTTCGGCTCCACCTTCTTCGTCTTCTCGGACTACGCCCGTCCCGCCCTTCGGTTGGCCGCGCTCATGAGCGTTCACTCCCTCTTCGTCTTCACGCACGACTCAGTCGGTCTCGGCGAAGACGGTCCTACTCACCAGCCGGTCGAGCACCTGATGGCTCTCCGCGCCATCCCGCAGTTCACCGACTTCCGCCCGGCGGACGCCAACGAGACCGCCGCCTGCTGGCAGCTTGCCCTCGAACGCAAGAGTGCCAGCTTCATGGCTCTCTCCCGCCAGGACCTCCCTGTCCTCGACGCTGAGAAGTACAAGGTCCACGAAGGCGTAAAGAAAGGTGCCTACGCTCTCGACAACAGCGGCAAGGACATCATCCTTATCGCCACCGGCTCCGAGGTCTCCCTCATCCTCAAGGCTGCCGAAGAGCTGAAGGCGGCAGGAATCAACGCGTCGGTCGTCTCCATGCCCAGCTTCAGGATTTACGACGAGCAGACGGACGCCTACAAAGCCAGTCTGCTCCCGGAGAACACTCCCAAGCTCGCCGTCGAAGCCGGAGCCACCATGGGCTGGTACAAGTATGTCGGCCACAACGGAGCCGTCATCGGCTTGGACCGCTTCGGCGCATCCGCCCCCGGGCCTATTGCGCTGGAGAAGCTCGGCATCAGTGTAGCCAACGTCGTCGAGCATGCAAAGAAGCTGGTCAAGAAGTAAGCAGGGAAGCGAAGGCGGAGCCCGATGGCTCCGCCTTCACTGCATAAGCAGGAGAAAGTTATGGTCAACAGCGAACACGAAATGGTGCGAAAAGACGAGGAGTCGCCCAAAGAAGAGCGCTTCACCTCTTTGCAGCCGACCTACGAAGACAGCGTCCCTCCGGAAAATGACTGGGAACTGGAGCAGGATTACTAACGATTCCACCCGGTTACTGTGAAGTTCGCCTTTGCCTGCCCTGTTGTCGGCCTCAATCCACATCCCCATCACGGAAACCAGAGGTAGTTCAAATCCCATGAAAATCGCCATCGCCTCCGATCACGCCGGCTTTCCCCTCAAAGAAGAAGTCCGCGACTACGTCCGCAAGCTCGGCCACGAAGTTGAAGACCTCGGCGCCTACAACACCGAGCCCTCCGACTATCCCGACTTCGCCCTCCTTGTCGGTAAAGCGCTTATCGCTGGAACGGTGGAACGCGGCATCCTCATCTGCGGCTCCGGCGTTGGCGTCTGCATTGCCGCCAACAAGATGCCCGGCGTCCGCGCCGGTATGTGCCACGACACCTACTCCGCCCATCAGGGTGTTGAGCACGACGAGATGAACGTCCTTGTGCTCGGCGCGCGCATCATTGGCTCCGCCCTCGCCTACGAGTGCGTCGACGCATACCTCAAGGCGACTTTTACCGCATCCGAGCCGCGCTTCGTTCGCCGCCTCAACAAGGTCAAGGCCATCGAAAAGCTGTACATGCCCGACGCCGCAGGAACCACTCTCGCTTCATAGCTGGATGAAATTGTGACCTCGGCTAGGCGCTCCAGCAAGGAGTCCCGAGCCGAAAAGCAGCGCAAAAGCATCTCAAAGTACATGGCAAACATCACCACATCCCGCACCTGGTTCATCACCGGAGCCTCCACCGGCTTTGGCCGCATCCTCGCCGAAGAGGTCCTCAAGGCAGGCGGCAAGGTCGTGGCCACCGCGCGCAATCTGGATAAGGTCGCAGATCTCGAGCAGAAGTATCCCGGCAAAGCCAGAGCCCTTGCTCTCGACGTCACCGACGCCGCTCAAATAACCTCTGTCGTCGCCCAGACCGTCACCACCTTCGGTCCGGTCGATGTTCTCGTCAACAATGCAGGTTACGGCATCGCCGGAGCCATCGAAGAGGCCACCGAAGACGAATTCATGCCCGTCTACGACACCAATGTCTTTGGCCTCATCCGCGTTACTCAGGCCCTCCTCCCCTATATGCGCCAGCAGCGCAGCGGCCACATCCTGAATCTCTCCTCCATCGGCGGTCTCGCTGCCTCGCCCGGCTGGGGTTATTACCAGAGCACTAAATTCGCTGTCGAAGGCCTCACCGAAGCGCTCGCCGCTGAAGTCGCCCCCTTTGGCATCCACGTCACCGCCATCGAGCCCGGCCCCTTCCGCACCGACTTTCTCGGACGTTCCGGTGTCGAAGCCGCAAAGCGAATCCCCGACTACGACGCTACTGCCGGCAACGCGCGCCGCTACATGGATGGCCAGGACGGCAAGCAGCCCGGCGATCCTGTCCGCGCCGTCCGCGCCATGATCGCTGTGGTCGAGTCGCCCAATCCACCGCTCCGCCTCCTGCTGGGAGCCAGCGCACTGAAGCGCGTCCGCGAAAAGCTCGACGCCTGGCAAAAAGAGATCGCCACATGGGAGTCCACCACTGTCGGCGCAGATTTTCCGGAGGGCGAGTGAGCCTCCCCTCCATCCAGACCATCTTCTGGGACATCGGCGGAGTTCTGCTCACCAACGGCTGGGACAGTACCCAGCGCGGTCGCGTCCTTTCTGCTCTTGGCGTCGATCTCGCGGCCTATGAGGCCGTCCACGACGGAGTCAACTACTACTGGGAGCGTGGCCACATCACCGCGCAGGACTTCTTCGAGCAGACCGTCTTCGAAACCAATCCCAGCCTCAATCTCACCTTTGAGCAACTCTGGCCCCTCGCCTGCGGAGAGAGCAAAATCCTCCACCAGGAGTGCTTCGACATATTGGCCTCGCTGAAAACCTCCGGCCAATATCGCCTCGCTACGCTCAATAACGAATCCAAAGAGCTGAACGCACATCGCCTCGATGCCTTCGGCCTCCGTCAATACTTCAACTACTTCATCTGCTCCGGCTATGTGCACGAGATGAAGCCGCTGCCGGATATCTACCGCGCGGCCATCGACATCTCCGGCCTTCCGCCCCAAACCTCCCTCTTTATCGACGACAAGCAGGAAAACTGCGAAGTCGCTCGCGCATTCGATATGCAGGCGATCCATTTCAAATCCCCCGCGCAACTTCGCGCCTCACTCGCTCAACTCGGCATCGTTGTTTAGCAACGAAAGGACCACATCATGGAACTAGGAATCATCGGACTCGGCAAAATGGGCTTCAATATGGCGGAGCGTCTCCGCCTCGCCGGCCACAAGGTCGTCGGCTTCGACTTCAACAAGGATGCCACCGCCCGCCTCACGACTACCGGCTCGCTCGGCGTCAACACGCTCGAAGACCTGGTCAAGAATCTTTCTGCGCCCCGCTCCATCTGGATCATGGTTCCCGCCGGTGATCCCGTCGACCAGACCATCGCCCGGCTCGAGCCTTTCATGCAGAAGGGCGACACCTTCATCGACGGCGGCAACTCCAACTACAAAGACACGCAGCGCCGCCACGCCGAAGTCACCGCGCGCGGCTTCAACTTCGTCGACTGCGGCACCTCCGGCGGCGTCTGGGGACTCAAAGAAGGCTACAGCCTGATGATTGGCGGCGATGATGCTCCGGTCCAGCGCCTCACCCCCATCTTCCAGGCTCTCGCTCCTTCCCCCACCGAAGGCTGGGGACACGTGGGTCCCTCCGGCGCAGGCCACTTCGTCAAGATGGTCCACAACGGCATCGAGTACGGCCTCATGCAGGCCTACGCCGAGGGCTTTTCCATCCTCAAGGCCAAGAAGCCGCTCAACCTCGACCTCCAGCAGATCGCCCACATCTGGCAGAAGGGTTCGGTCGTCCGCTCCTGGCTGCTCGATCTCACTGCCGGTGCGCTCGACAAGAACCCCACCCTCGAAGGCCTCGAAGCCTGGGTACCTGACTCCGGCGAAGGCCGCTGGACCGTCACCGAAGCCATCGATCTCAACATCTCCGCCCCGGTCATCACCGAGTCGCTCATCCGCCGTCTCCGCTCGCGCGAAGAGAACAACTTTACGGATCGAATGATCTCCATCATGCGCGGCGCCTTTGGCGGCCACGACGTCAAAAAAATCTAAGTGAGCAGAAAAATTTCAGGCCATCACCAGGCGCCAACCAAGCACGAGAGGGTAAACCACATGCCGACCACCGAACCTCACATCACCCCCACTGCCTCTCCAGCGACTCCGCAGGCCGAGCGTACCCCCGATCCCTGCATCGTCGTCATCTTCGGAGCCTCGGGCGATCTCACCAAACGCAAGCTCCTCCCCGCGCTCTACCACCTCGATCAGGCAGGTCTTCTCCCTCAGACCATCTCCGTCGTCGGCGTCGCTCGCCGTCCGCTGGAGAGCACCTTCGCGGCGGACATGAAGGAGGGTATCATCGCCGGCGGCGGCGTCGAAGAGTCCGACCCCAAGCTCGCCCCGTTCGTCGGTAGGATCCAGTACCACGCCATGAACTTCGACGATCCCTCCGGCTACGACGCCCTCAACAAGCTGCTCACCGAAATCGACAAGAAGTCCGGCACCTGCGGCAATCGCCTCTTCTACCTCGCCACCGCGCCCGAGTACTTCTCCGACATCATCAACTATCTCGGCGAGCACGGCATGGCCAAGCCTGCCGAATGCACCGACGGCTCCGGTAAAAAGCCGTGGGTCCGCACCATCATCGAAAAGCCCTTCGGCCACGACCTCGACTCCGCTCGCGCCCTCAACGACGAGGTCAACAAGGTCTTTGACGAAGACCAGATCTTCCGCATCGACCACTACCTCGGCAAGGAGACCGTTCAGAACATCCTGGTCTTCCGCTTCGCTAACGGCATCTTCGAGAACGTCTGGAACCGCAACTATATTGACCACGTCGAGATCACCGCTGCCGAGAGCATCGGCATCGAAGGCCGTGGGCCTTTTTATGAGACTGCCGGAGCCCTTCGCGACGTCGTCCAGAACCACGTCATGGAGCTGCTCAGCTTCGTAGCCATGGAGCCGCCCGTCTCCTTCGAGGCCGACGCCGTCCGCGCCGAAAAGGTCAAGGTATGGAAAGCTATCCAGCCCATCCACCCTGCCGACACCGTGCGTGGCCAGTATGGCCCCGGCAACGTCGATGGCAAGCCCGTCATCGGCTACCGCCAGGAAGACCGCGTCCATCCCCGCTCGCAGACCGAGACCTACGCCGCTCTTCGCCTCGAAATCGAGAACTGGCGCTGGGCTGGCGTTCCTTTCTACATCCGCGCGGGCAAGCGCCTCGCCAAGCGTGTCACCGAGATTACGATCCAGTTCAAGCAGCCCCCGCTGCTGCTCTTCAAGGATCACGAGGGCAAGGGCGGCGAAGGCATCAAGTCGAATCTCATCTCGATGCGCATCCAGCCGGACGAGGGCATCACGCTTCGTTTCGGAGCCAAGGTCCCCGGCCCCGGCATGAACATCAGCCCGGTCAATATGGACTTCAGCTACGCCGAGGCCTTCGGCAAATCTTCCGCCAACGGCTACGAGCGTCTGCTGCTCGACGCCATGCTCGGCGATGCTACCCTGTTCGCCCATCGCGACGGCGTCGAAGCCACCTGGGCGCTGATGACCCCCATCCTCAAAGCTTGGGCGGAGAAGCCCATCAAGGACTTCCCCAACTACGCTGCCGGAACCTGGGGACCGACTGCCGCCGACGCGCTCCTCGAAACCGAAGGCCGCAAGTGGCGCAAACTCTAGCGAACCGCAGCAGCTTTCGCAACCGTAGTCGCTTCTGAAGTTGCTGTTGCCTGTTCCTTTATTTGTCATTCCGCAGCGTAGCGGAGGAATCTGCTGTTGTCGTTGCTCTCGTTGTTGCTTCCAAGTACCCCAAGGCTTTAGCCTTGGGTCTCTCAAAGGGGGGCAGAACTCATGGGCTTTAGCCCCTGGGTTTTGCCTCCTTCCCCGCTCCAAATCATCCTCGCGGAAAACACGAAACCACAAACACATCAAATACCTTATGCCCCGACCCGTCACCATCACGTATCGCATCTCCCCCACGCCCGCTGAGGTCGCAAACGCAGCCGCGCAGTTCTTCACGCAAGCTGTTAGCGAAGCCGTCCAAAGCCGGGGCCGCGCCCGCATCGCCATCTCCGGTGGCACCACGCCCAAAGCGATGTTCGCCCTCCTCGCCGATCCCGCCCAGCCCTTCCTAAAACAGGTTCCCTGGGACAAGCTCGAACTCTACTGGGTCGACGAGCGTTCGGTCCCTCCCACCCACGCCGACTCCAACTACCGCATGACCAGCGAGGCTCTGCTCTCGAAGGTCCCTCTGCTCCCAGAGAACATCCACCGCATGGAAGGTGAACTCGACCCCGAGGTCGCCGCCGCCCGCTACGAGTCGGTTATCCGCAACTCCTTCAAACTCGAAGGCGCCGAGACTCCTACCTTCGATCTCATCCTGCTCGGTATGGGCGACGACGGCCACACCGCCTCGCTCTTTCCCCACACCGAAGCCATCGACGACCTCACCGATATCGTCACCGCCAATCACGTCCCGCAAAAGGACACCTGGCGCATCACCCTCACCTGGCCGGTCATCAATCAGGGCAGGGAAGTAGCCTTCCTCATCGAAGGCGCGGCCAAGGCGCAGGTCCTTCACGATGTCCTCCTCGGCCCCTACCAGCCCGAGACGTATCCTTCGCAGATCATCCGCCCTGCCAGCGGACGCCTCACCCTGCTGCTTGACTCCGCGGCGGCATCTAAGCTTCCAACGCCCGAGAATTCAGGGACAGGCACGCTGGAGCTTAAATAAGCTAGGAATGCTGGAGCTTAATAAATGATCCTTGCTGGCGACGTAGGCGGCACCAAAGTTCATCTCGCGCTGTACAACTTCGCGGACGGCAAGCTGCTTCGTGTCCGCGATCAGAAGTTTCCTGCACACGAATTTCCCAGCCTCGATGCGGCCGTCAGCAAATTCCTCGCTGACGATGCGAACACAAAGAGCCAGATCACTGCTGCCTGCTTCGGCCTTCCCGGTCCCGTTCGCGGACGCCGCGTCAAGCTCACCAATCTCTCCTGGAGTATTGACGCGCACGACCTCTCGAAGTCCCTCGACATCGAGCATGTCTTCCTCATCAACGACCTCGAAGCCAACGGTTACGGCATCCCTGAACTGGCTCCGGATAAAATTTATACCCTCCACCCGGCTAACTCCGCCGCCGTCGGCCATCGCGGCCTCATCTCCGCGGGCACTGGACTCGGCGAAGCTCTGCTCATCTGGGACGGCAAGCAGCATCGGCCCATCCCCTCCGAGGGCGGCCACTGCGACTTTGCTCCCCGCACCGACCGCGAAGTTGCGCTTCTCCAGTACCTCCGCCGCACCCTCAATGGCCACATCAGCTTCGAGCGCGTCGTCTCCGGACTCGGGATCAAGAATATCTACGCCTATCTTCGCGATGTCGAAAAGCTCGACGAGCCGCAGTGGCTTCGCGACCGCCTCGCCACCGAAGATCCCAATCCCGTCATCGGCGAGTGCGCGGAAGACGGCTCCAGCCCCATCTGTTTTGAGACCATGCAAACCTTCGCTGCCGCCTACGGCGCGGAAGCAGGCAACGTCGCCCTCAAGGTTCTGGCCATGGGCGGCATCTATATGGGCGGAGGCATCGTTCCCAAGATCCTCAAGACCCTCGAAAACGGCGCCTTCCTCCAGGCCTTCCTCGACAAGGGCCGCCTCTCCTCTGTGTTGCAATCGATTCCCGTCCGCGTCATCCTCGACGATACCTGCGCTCTCCTCGGAGCCGCCGCCTACGCCGAAGCCCGCACCGCCGAGATCTTCTGCTGCTCCGAGCGCGCGGCTTCCATCCAGCCGCAGTAGCAAGCATTCTGTCCCGCCGCGTGGTACAGTGGAACGAATATGATCGCCAGTTGGAGAGATGCCTGGTTGCGGGACTTCTTTGAGAAAGATGTGCGCTCCAGGAAAATACCTGCCGACCTTCGCGACAGGCTCTTTCGCAAGCTACAGATGATCGACGATGCTGAAACCGATGCTGATCTTCGAGTACCACCTGGCAATCGTTTCGAGCAACTGGAAGGAAGCCTCGTTGCTTGGCACTCTATTCGCGTCAATCTGCAATGGCGTTTGATCTTTCGATGGAATGAAGGAATGGCCATCGACATTTATTTGGATAATCATTCTTACAGGTGAGCCGACCATGCTGATGACAAAACGAAAGCCCGCAAGCCCCGGCGAGATTCTTACGGAAGAGTTCATGGAGCCGCTCGGTATCAGTCAGACCGATCTGGCCGAACAAACCGGCCTGCCGCGAAAGCACGTCAATGAACTTTGCCGCGACCGCCGAGCGATCACAGCGGATACCGCTCTCATCCTTGGCCGCGTCTTCGGTAACACCCCGGATTTCTGGCTCAACACGCAGCGCCGTACAGACCTGTGGGAAGCCCTCAACACACCCAAGCGCCTGCTTCGCATTCAGCGCGCAAAGCCCATTCGCAAAGGCCTCGTTCGCCAGTGGAAGCTCTCTGCCTGAAGTCGAAAGACGGTATCACGCACCACCCTCCAGCTCCTCGCAAACCTGTTCATCGCTGACCTGGCTGAAGTCCTCATAAAACTGGCCAACCGACGCCAGCCTACGCGGTATATGGACGCAAAACACCTCATCGACCTCGGCACGAAGCCGCTCAAGCGTCTCCTGCAACCCAACCGGAACGGCGACCACGATCTTCGCAGCCCGTTGGCGACGAACCGAGCGCACAGCCGCCAGCATCGTGTACCCGGTGGCCAGTCCATCGTCGACGAGAATGGCGGTCTGGCCCTCCAGCGCCAGCGGCAACCGGCCGCTGCGATAAAGCCGCTCCCGCCGTAGAAGCTCCTCCTGTTCGCGAGCGATTGTTAACTCCAGTGCAGGAGCAGAGATACGCATTGCGGCAATCGTCTCCTCATCGAGAGCCACCAGACCATCGGCTGCCACCGCGCCCACCGCAAGCTCCGGTTCGCTGGGAGCGCCGATCTTGTGGACGAGAAAAGCATCCAGGGGCAGCGCCAGCGCCCGGGCAATCGCTGCGGCTACGGGCACGCCGCCCCGGGGGAGAGCCAGAAGCTTCACCCCCGCCCTGCCCCGGTACCCGGCCAGCAGCCCAGCCAGCAACTCCCCCGCATGTCTGCGGTCGCGAAACATGCAAAGTTTAGATGCCGCCGCCGGGTGCGCGGCAATTGTCTCAACCCGCCCCGCCATGTACCGTTATTAGATAGATGCTGACCACAAAGCGTACCCTCCTCGCCTCGGCCCTTCTCCTCCTCGCCTCCTCGATCGCGGCTTCCGCGCAGCGTCTTCCCTCGGGCGTCCATCCCGAGCACTATACCCTCGCGCTCACTTCCGACCTCAAGGCCGCGACCTTTACCGGCACCGAGAGCATCGACCTCACTCTCGACCATCCCACCTCCGCCATTACCCTCAACGCCGCCGAGCTTAAATTCCTCTCCGTCACCGCAGGCGCTCAGACCGCCCAGGTCTCGCTCTACGAGGCCAAAGAGCAAGCCACCTTCACCTTTCCTGAGCCGCTCTCCGGCAAGGTCACGCTCGACATCCGCTACACCGGCATCCTCAACGACAAGCTCCGTGGCTTCTACCTCTCCAAGACCGCCAAGCGCAATTACGCCGTAACCCAGTTCGAGCCCACCGACGCCCGCCGCGCCTTCCCCAGCTTCGACGAGCCTGCCCTCAAAGCTACTTTCGATATCGCCCTCACCGTGGATCGCGGCGACACTGTCATCTCGAACACCAACATCGTCTCCGATATCCCGGCGCCGGACAAAAAGCACACCATCAAATTCGCCACCACCCCGCGCATGTCCACCTATCTCGTGGCCTTTCTGGTCGGTGACTTCCAGTGCACGAAAGGCAGCAGCGATGGCGTTCCCATCCGCGCCTGCGCTACGCCCGACAAGGTCAAGCTCACCAAATTCGCAGTCGAATCCGCCGAATATATCCTGCACTACTACAACACCTACTTCGGCATTCAATACCCCATGCCCAAGCTCGACATGGTTGCTCTCCCCGACTTCGAAGCCGGAGCCATGGAGAACTTCGGCTGCATCACCTACCGCGAGACCGACCTCCTCATCGACAGCAAGACCGCCAGCATCCCCGAGAAGAAGAACGTCGCCGCCGTCGTCGCCCACGAGATGGCGCATCAGTGGTTCGGCGACATGGTCACCATGCAGTGGTGGGACAATCTCTGGCTCAACGAGGGCTTCGCCACCTGGCTCGAATCCAAGCCTGTCGCCCAATGGCATCCCGACTGGAACATCCCGCAGGACAGCGCCCAGTCGCTCGATTCCACCCTCAACTACGATTCGCAGGCCATCACCCGCACCATCCGCGCCACTGCCGATACACCGGCCGAGATCAACGAGATGTTCGACGGCATCGCCTACGGCAAAGCCGGAGCAGTCCTCGACATGGTCGAAAACTATGTCGGTGAAGAGACCTTCCGCCAGGGCGTCCACAACTATCTGAAGGCCCACCTCTACGCCAACGCCACGGCCGAAGACTTCTGGAACGCGCAGACTGCTGCCAGCGGCCTCCCCGTCGACAAGATCATGTCCAGCTTCGTCGAGCAGCCCGGCGTCCCCCTGCTCACTTTTTCCGATGCCTCAGCCTCCGGTGTTCCCGTCGCCCAAAGCCGTTTCTTCCTCTCGCCGAACTCCGCCAGCCCGACCAGCCAGCAGTGGACACTCCCCGTCTGCATCAAGACCGACGGCAAACCCGTCTGTCGCCTCCTCGCCCCCGGCGAAGCCACTCTCCCCATCCCCGCCGATCTGAGTGCGCCCTTCTTCTACGCCAACGCTGCCGCCAAAGGCTACTACCGCACCGCCTACACCCCAACGCAGTACAAGGCCATCGAAGCCAAAGTCGAAGCCGCCCTCACTCCGGCGGAGCGGATCAACTTCATCGGCGACCGCTGGGCGCTCGTCCCCTCCGACCGCTCTTCGATCGCGGACTACCTCGACCTCGTTCTTGCCCTCAAGCATGACCCCAACCCCGAAGTTCTCCGGACGGCTCTCTCCAAGGTCTATGTCATTAAGGGCCGGATCGCCGCCGGTGAAGATCTTGCGCAGTTCAACGCCATCCTCCGTCGCGAGTTCAGTCCCATCTACGCCGCTCTCGGCCAGCCCTCGAAGCACGACTCCTTCGACCGCCGCCAGCTCCGCGCTACCCTCTTCGAGATCCTCGGCGCAGCTGACGACCCAGCCATCCTCAGCCAGGCCCGCGAGATCGCCGAGCGCAGCTTTGCCCGCAACGGCAAAAAAGACAAGAACCTCGACCCCACTCTCGCTGACTCCGCGATCATGCTCGCTGCCACCACCGGCAACGCCGACCTTTACGAGAAGGTCCTCGCCGCCAGCAAAAACTCCAGCGATCCCGGCCTCCAGTCCGATTCTCTCGGCACCCTCTCCCACTTCTTCGATCCCACCCTGGTCGCACGCACGCTCGACTACGCGGCCTCCGGTCAGGTCCGCAATCAGGATAGTTGGCGAATCTTCTCCGTTCTGCTTCAGCAGCGCGCCACCCGCGCCCAGGCCTGGACATACATTCAGCAGAACTGGGACAAGGTTCGTGCCCAGTTCACGACCAACTCGGGCGTCCGCGTCGTCGCTGCCACTGGCTCCTTCTGCACGGCGGAGCACCGCGATCAAGTCACCAGCTTCTTCAGCACCCACCCCGTTGACGCCTCCGCCCGCACTCTCGCGAAGTCCATCGACAGCATCAACGCCTGCATCCAGTTCCGTGCCGCCCAGGAGCCCAGCCTCCAGCAGTGGCTCGAAACTCAGCGCTCCCGGTAGAGGAATCGACCCTATCCCATATAAAGCAATCAGATAGAAGGTAGAACCATTGGCAATTCTTTGGATCGCGTATATTTCCCGGAACGAAGCGTTTTCGGGGGAATAGGTCGCCGTAGCTGAAAGCCATTAGTTCTAATGAATTCCCATTTTGTCGCTGAAGCTCCACCCACCGAAAATAATCCTTGACAGCAGCCTCCGTAAAAGAAGAAGCTTGCAGTTGCTCCTATGTGGTCTGACCTATTGGAAGCGATAAATTCTGATTTCAATCAAGCGCAGCCTGAAGCTGCGCATGCAAGTCGTTTACGTACAAACTTTGTGAGGTTCAAGATGACGTCCAGCAATATCCACCGCAAACTCGGTTTTGCGCCCCTCGGCATGCGCCCGTTCCTTGGCCTGCTTGCTCTTCTCGCCGCAGTCTTCCTGCTTTGCACGCCTCCTGCCAGCGCGCAACTCGCCGGTAAGGGAGCGATCAAGGGTGTCGTTACCGATCCCACCGGCGCTGTCGTCCCCGGTGCTTCTGTCGTTGCGACCTCCACGACCCGCGGTATCAGCGTGACCAGCAAGAGCACCTCTTCCGGCGATTTCACGGTCTCCCCGCTCGATCCCGATATCTACACGCTGACCGTCACCGCGCCCGGCTTCCAGACCACCCGGCAGGAGAATGTCCACGTCAACGCGCTCGAAACCGCAAGCGTGAACGTCGACCTGAGCGTCGGCTCCGAGTCGCAGAGCGTCACCGTCTCCGCCGCGCCCCCTGCGCTCAATACCACCGACGCCACGCTCGGCGCGACCATGGAAAACGAGATGTACTCCGCGCTCCCCATCCAGATGGGAGCCTATGGCCAGCCCGACCAGCGCCGCGCCACCGACTTCGCTTTCCTGATGCCCGGCGTACAGGGCAATAACACCAATGGCAACGCCACCACCAACACCGGTATCGTCAATGGCTCCGGCAGCCGCGGCGGAGTCTCCGTGGTGTACATCGACGGGGTTCCCTTCGTGCGTGCCGGCGGTAACGGCGACCCGCGCTTTGTGTGGACCGCGATTTCGGTTGACGCGGTCAATCAGTTCCAGGTGCAGACCAACGGCTACTCCGCCATCTACGAGGGCCAGGGTGTTCAGAACTACACCGTCAAGCAGGGCGGCAACAAGTATCACGGTGCAGTCTACGAGTTCTTCCGCAATACCGTCCTCGATACCTGGGGATTCTATGGCGCGAATATCCTGAACCCCGTCACCGGCAAGCCGGTCAAGCCCATCGAGAACAGCAACGAGTTCGGCATCAATCTGAGCGGCCCGCTTGTGCCCGTATCCAAATGGAAAGACAAACTCTTCTTCTTTGGCAACTACAACGGCTTCCGTTACGCCAGCCAGAAGCCGCAGAGCATCACCTTCCCAACGTTGGCCCAGCAGTCCGGTAACTTCGCCGGTCTGGTCAGCGGCGGTATCTACGATCCCTTCTCCCAGGCACTCTGCACCGCCAACAGCAGCGACGGCCCCTGCCGTTACCGGTATGGTTACGGCCCGGGCGGCGGCGTCGGCTCCAGAGGAAAACCGGTACTCACCGGCGCGCCAGTCGATGCCATTCCTTCGAGCCAGTTTTCCCAGGTCGCCCTCAAACTTCAGAGCTTCCTCCCGGCGCTCAGCAGCCAGGATAATCAGGGTAACTTCAACGCGCCTAACCGTACCGGTCTATCGAACTGGTCCACGACGGATCGTATTGATTACGTCATCAGCTCCAAGAACACGCTCACCCTGCTGGCCGCCATCGGCCGCCAGGCCAGTTCAAATCCCGTCGGCCAGACGACTGCGGGACGCAACGTCGGCCCCATCCCGTACAACTACGGTCAGGCTTACGCGCCCAAGACGGCGGTTGGCATCATCGAGGACACCCACGTCTTCACGCCGAACATCGTCAACCAGTTCAAGTATGGATTCGCCCGTTACAACGGCCCCACCTTCAACTCCAACCAGACTCCAACGTATGCCGCAAGCGCCATGGGTTTGACCAACCTGCCATCCGGCCAGGCGCAGCAGACCTTCCCGATTGTCACCTTCGCCGGAACCAACGCGCCGACGAACTGGGGCGGTACCACGGCCAACCGCACCATCGCGGAAAACTACACCCTGCTGGACAATGTGCAGTGGGTTCGCGGCAAGCATGCGTTCACCTTCGGCGGACAGATTGCGTGGTTACTCTACCAGACCATACCGGCCAGCGGCGGAGCTACGCCGCTTACCCTCGCTAACGCAGTTACCGAGACAGCCGCGCTCAACAAGTCGAGCAACGCGAGTCCCTCCTACGCCGCAACCTCCAACACCGGTGTGGCCTACGCCAGCTTCCTCGTCGGCCAGATCGACAAGGCCAGCCTTACCCAGTACCTCGTGCAGGAATTCGGAGCGCGCTTCCGTGCAATGTCTCCCTACATTCAGGACAACTGGAAGGTCACTCCGAAGCTCACGCTCGATATCGGGCTGCGCTACGACTTCTTCCCGACCTTCCGTGAAGTGCATAACAACATGACCTTCTTCAATCCCAACCTGGCCAATCCGATCACGGGCGGCAACGGCGCTCTGCAATATGCCGGTACCGGAGCTAATACCTGCAATTGCACCAGCCCGGCCAACAACTTCTTCAAGAACATCGGGCCTCGCCTCGGTCTCGCCTACCAGGTCGACCCGAAGACGGTAGTCCGGGCAAGCTACGGAGTCATGTACACGCACGGCAATGCAGTGGGCGGCGGCGCAGCATCGAGCACCGGAACCGGAACCCTCGGCTTCTCGTCCGGCCTGTCCGCTGGACCCAACGGCCAGCTCTTGAGCACCGCACCGCTTACGGGTGCCAATACTGATATCCCGTCCTTCGCCCCGGCTGCCGGACGCGATTCCGGTCCTGCTTTTGGGACTGGCTACACCACAATCAAGGGTTATACCGGCTCGCCGCTGAGCGTCGGCTACGCCGATCCGTATCTGGGCGGCCGCGCACCGCAGTACATCAACTGGAGCTTCGGATTCCAGCACTCGTGGACCGACGCCATTACCTCCACCATCTCCTACGTCGGTTCGCAGGGACACTTCCTGCCTGCGGACGGCAGCAATGCCCGCGGCTACTGGGCCAACCAGCTTGATCCTAAGTACCTCTCGCTTGGCTCGAGCCTGAGCCTTACCGGAGCCAACCTCACCGCGGCCTGCATAGCCAATAATCTTCCTTGCCCGGCCAACTTCACCCCCAGCCAGTCGCTCGCGACCGCGCTCAAGCCGTTCCCCTTCTACTCGGTCGGCGACACGTTTGGTTCCGTGGCGAACTCCAACTATCACGCTCTCCAGATGCAGGTGAATATGCGTCCGGCGCATGGCCTGACCTTCATGGCCAACTACACCTGGTCGCGATCGATCGACGATGGCGGCACCTTCCGTTCCGGTTACGCCATTCCGGCGGCCTTCTCCGGCAACGGCAAGGCGTGGAAGCAGGATGCCATCGAGCGCAGCGTGTCCACCAGCAACCAGCCTCACCACCTCGTCGTCACCAGCGTATGGGATCTGCCTGTCGGCAGGACGTTCCTTGCCAACAATGTCTGGCAGCGCGCGATCTTCGGAGGCTTCAAGCTCTCTGAAGTCTTCCAGGCCTTCTCCGGCTCTCCTCTGGCCGTCACGGCTGCAAGCTGCGGAACCAACCCGGCACAGGGTACCTGCCTGCCCACCTACAGCAACTCTTACTCCGGCAATGCCCGCATCAACGGGAAATGGGGCGAGGGCGTGACGCGCAGCAACTACAACAAGATCAACTTCATCGATTCCAGCGCATTCACCACCACACCGTCGTACATGTTCGGCAACACGGCGCGTACGGCTCCCTACAACCTTTACGGTCCGGGCAACTACAACCTGGACCTCAGCCTTCGTCGCAGCTTCGGCCTTCATCTGGGAGAGTCTTCCAGGTTGAACCTGCAGGCCGATATGTACAACGTCACCAACCACACGCAGTTCGCCGTTGCCAGCTCGGTGTTCGGAAACTCCAGCTTCGGCCAGGTCTCCGGTGGGCAGGCCAACACCAGCCGCGCCATCCAGCTCAGCGGACGCATCGAGTTCTAAAAACCGGATGCCGGTCATTCACCATTCAAAATGACCGGCATCCCCAACCAATTCGCCGGAACTAAAAAGGGTTGTCTCTGCTTGACTGCAGAGGGTAACCCTTTCTTTTGGCCGAGGCCATCCCGTCCCTTCCGCTGATAAACTCCCATCCAGCCGCATACCATTGTTTGAGCAGCCGGGGAGATCAATAAATGGCAACACCCACCATCACCAAAACCACCTATCAGCCCTTCGTCCCTGCAAGCGAGTCCCGCCCCGAGTTCACTCCCCGCGCCCTCATCCTCGGCAGTCTCTTCGGAGTCCTCTTCGGTGCGGTGACGGTCTACGTCGGCCTCCGCGCCGGGCTTACCGTGGCGGCGTCGATCCCCATCTCGGTCCTCTCCATCAGCATTCTGCGCGCCTTCGGACGGGCCAGCATCCTTGAAAACAATATCGTCCAGACCACCGGAAACGCCGGTCAGTCGATTGCCTCGGGCGTCATCTTCACCCTGCCCGCCCTCATTTTTTTAGGGTTCGATCTGGAGAGCACAAGGATTTTCGCTCTTGCTCTCTTTGGCGGCTGGCTCGGCGTCCTCTTTATGATTCCGCTCCGCCGCCAGCTCATCGTCGAAGAGCACGGAAGCCTGACCTATCCCGAAGGCACCGCCTGTGCCGACGTACTCGAAGCCGGTGAGCGTGGCGGCTCCTTCGCCAGCCGGGTCTTCCTCGGCCTCGGTCTCGGCGGCCTCTACACCCTCTTCCAGAACGACAATCTCTTCTCCCTCTGGCCCTCGCAACCCGACTACCAGCCCGACCTCGGAGCCCAGCATCTGCTCAAAGGCTCCGCCATCCGCGCCGACTGCACGTCCGAGTATCTCGGCGTCGGCTACATCATCGGCCTCCGCGTCTCCGCCGTCATGCTCGCCGGAGGAGTCTTCTCCTGGCTTGTCCTGATGCCCGCGATTTACTTCTTCGGCTCCCACCTCGGCAGCCCCATCTATCCCGGCACCACCCTCATCCGCGACATGTCTCCCTCCGACCTTTGGAGCACCTACGTCCGTCCCATGGGCGCGGGAGCCGTTGCTGCCTCCGGTCTCATCACCCTGCTCCGCACTGCGCCAACCATCCTCTCCGCGCTTACTGAAGGCCTCGGCAGCATGGGCAAGAACAGCGCAGGCAAAGCCTCCGGCTCCTTCGCCTCAAAGCCCCGCACCGAACGCGACCTCCCTATGTCCGTCGTCCTTGGCGGCAGCGCGTTGCTGATCGTCCTCATGTGGGCCTTCCTCCAGTTCCACCCAGTCCCCGGAGCCCAGGTCGGAGCGCTCGCCAACCTCGCCGCCGCTCTGCTCGTCGTCGTCTTCGGATTTTTATTTGTCACCGTCTCCGCCCGTATCGTCGGCATCGTCGGCAGCAGCGCCTCGCCCGTCTCGGGCATGACCATCGCCACGCTGATGGCCACCGCCGCCATCTTCCTCGTCCGCGGCTGGACGGCCCCTGCCTTCGGAGCGCTCGCCATCACCATCGGCGGCATCGTCTGCATCGCCGCCTCGAACGCGGGCGACACCTCGCAGGATCTCAAAACCGGCTTCCTCATCGGAGCCACGCCCTGGAAGCAGCAGCTCGCCATCATGATCGGCGTCATCGTCTCCCTGTTTTCCATCGGGGTCACGCTCAACGCCATGAACACCGGCCTCGAAACCTTCCAGCGCATGCAGCAGCCCATCGCCTTCTCGCTCTCCTCGCTTCCCGACGGCGTTCAGAACGAAGGCGGCTTCAAGCGCGAGCACATCTCCCTTACCTCGCACGATACCGATAACCCGACCCACGAAGAGCTCTCCAATACTCGGCAATACGTTCTGCTCAACGCCATTGGCTCCTCCACTCTTCAGGACGGCAAGTACCTCTACAATCCGCAGACCGGCCAGATCGAGATCCAGTGGGTTCAGGGCATCGGCAGCGAAAAGGCCGCCGCTCCGCAGGGCCGTCTCATGGCTACGGTCATCAACGGCATCCTCACGCGCAAACTTCCATGGGGCCTCGTCCTGTTGGGAGTCGCGCTGGTCATCTGCATCGAACTGCTCGGCATCCGCAGCCTCACCTTCGCCGTCGGAGCATACCTCTCCATCGCCACCACACTGGCCATCTTCGTCGGCGGGGTCATGCGTTGGATGGTAGACCGTGTTCTCGAAAGACGTGCCGCAGCCGCTCCCGAAGAGATCGACCCCGACACCGGCCTGCCCATCCCCGCCAACGCACTCGACTCCGAATCGGAGATCAGCTCCGGCTCGCTCTATGCCTCCGGCCTCATCGCGGCAGGGGGCATCGTGGGACTCATGGGTGTGGGCGTACGACTCTACGAAGCCGCCACCGAGAAGACCATCCCCCGCTTCAGCGACCACAACCCGCTTTATCATGGCTGGTTCAGCGTCATCATGTTCGCCCTGCTGGCCTTCAGCCTCTACTACTTCGCCCGCAAACCACTCGACACCACCTCGGCAAAAAAATAATCGGAGGCCACTGTGACCAACATCCGCAACCTCTTCACTCAGGCTAAAAAAATCATTCCAGCCGCAACTGCCGCTACTCCGGTGTTGTCGCCGCCCCATCTTCAGGCTGTTCAGGCGTTGGCAACTCAACTCCGTCAGAGGCCGCCCCTTGCCGTCGCACAAACTGGAACCATCACCCTCTTCACCGGTCCAGACATCGCCGCAAAAGTCGCCGCTGCGCAGGAGCTCGCCGGCAATCTCCATCGCGAACTCTGCCGCGTCGATCTCAGCACAGTTGCGAGCAGCGCCCTTACCCAACTGCTCCATGCCACCGACCCCAGCGGTGTCATCCTTCTCTTCGACGAGGGCGACGCTCTCTTCGGCAAGCGCAGCAATGTCAAGGACAGCCACGACCGATACGCCAATCAATCCACCGGCACGTCGGACGACGGCAGTAATCTCTTGCAACTCCTCCGGCAGTATCCCGGCATCGTCATCCTCGCCGTCAACTCCACCGATGGGTGCAACCCCGCTCTCCTCGCACAAACCCACACAACTCTGAAATTTCCTCCCGAGCCCTAAGCCAAGAGGATGCTGAAAGTAGGCTTCGCTTAAGGGCACGGCTTTAGCCGTGCCCTTAAGCCCGTCCGATTACTTACTTCTGCTGTTTTGCCAACTCAGCCCGAAACGCTTTCTCCCTGTCAGCAACGTAATCCTTATAACCCTGTGGATCGACAAACGCCCGTGCGCCTTCCTGCTTCGACCGCGCATACTTTGCCACCATCCCGTAGTAACCCGCATGCGCTCCCAGAAAGATATCGCAGGGCAGCGACTTCAGCACCCGGAACGTCTTCTCGTAGTCCTGCGCCATCTGCGGATACGCCGCATCGCCCACCAGCTTGTACCCCGGATTCACATTCGGACTGCCGATAATCACGACGTTGTAGGTCTTCCCGCCGTCCTCCACCTTCATCGTCCACGTTGTGCAGCCCTTGGTGTGTCCCGGCGTCAGATGCGCCACCAGCACTGTGCCTCCCAACCGCACCTCGTCCCCATCGTGCAACACGCGATCGACCTTCGCAGGAGGGTAAAGATCCTCCGGCGACTTGCCATAGTGAAAGTCTTTTCTGCCGCCCGACTCGACCACCGGAACGTCCGCGTCCATCACCATGTACTTCGCGCCGGTCAGCTTCTTGATCTCGGCGCTGCCAGCATCATGGTCCCAGTGCGCATGGCTGATCAGCAGGATCTTCGTATCGCTGAACCTGAACCCCAGCTCCTCGACGCTCTTCTTAATCAGCGCAGGCGAGCTCTTCAGGCTGCTGTTGATCAGGATGTTTCCCTGCGGGGTCACGATCAGGTACGACGCCAGATCCTCGCTGCCGACGTAGTACAGGTTGCCCGCAATCCGATGCGCCGGAAAGGACGTCGTCCATGCTGGATCCTCAGCCCTGGCCGTTGCCACCGCCGCAGCCATCGCTATCAACGCCAGACAATAACTAAGCCTCCACAGTTTTCCATCACGATGCATCAACATCTCCTCTAAGTACTCGATTGCGGACTACTCATATTGTAGCTACAATAAAACTGTGATTGTATGGGACGAGAAGAAGCGCGAGTCCAATCTGCGCAAACACGGACTCGATTTCGTCGATGCTCATCTCGTCTACGACAATCCATCGAAGATCACTAGAAGGTCCGAACGGATGGGCGAAGAACGCGATCTGGATACTGCATTAGTTGAACATCTCAACAGTATCTTAGCCTTGGTGTACACACAGCGCGGCGAAGATATTCGAGCTATCTCATTCCGCTACGCCTCAAGAAAGGAGCGCGATGAATATGAAGAAACTAAGCAGCAAGACTGATTGGGAGCGGGTCAAGCTCAACTACGACTCCAACGCCCCCATCCCCTACGATCCGAAGGATCCTGACGATGGCCCCTACGATCCCAATGACGACGCGGCCGTTGCAGCATACTGGGAGGAAGGTCGCCGCCTTGGTCTGGTCACCGTCGGCCCTGGCAAGCGAGGCCCACAAAAGGCTCATACTAAACAGCTTGTCTCGTTGCGCCTATCCAAGGAAGTGCTCGACCACTTCAAGGCCACCGGTCGAGGCTGGCAGACCCGCATCGACGAGACCCTGAAGCGCGCCGTCAATAAATAAATAACGGTGTCTCCCGGCAAATAGCGGCGTATCCTGCTGTCGGCCCCTCCTGGTCGTATATACTCAGAGGGTTGTACAAAAGCAGCACTTCGTTAGGAACATCAATGCCAAAGTTGAAGACACACAGCGGCGCAGCCAAGCGCTTCAAGAAGACCGGCACGGGCAAATTCAAGCGCGGCCAGTCCAAGATGCGCCACATCCTCACCTCGAAGGCAACCAAGACCAAGCGCAAGCTTGGTGGCCAGGTTCTTGTCTCCGATGCGGATCACGCCAAAGTAGCACGGATGCTTCCTTACGCCTGAGTTTCAGGCAGGGGAGTTGTCGGTTTTTCAGATCGAGCCGCTCCAGGAAATGGAGCAAAGGGCCAGCAAAGCGTTCCGGCCCCTGGACAAACGGAAGTGAGTCCACTGAGATCTGAAGTTGCATAGCGAGTGAAGAGGCCACCTTACCTCCAGCCGCTCAAACGATGTACGCAAAAGGAGATGTACCATGCCCCGTGTAAAACGGAGTACAAAACGCAATGACCGGCGCAAAAAGATTCTCAAGCGCGCCAGTGGTTACTTCCTCACCAAATCCAAGCTCTATCAGGCAGCGCAGGAGGCCGTCGAGCGCGGACTCATGTTCGCCTACACCGGCCGCAAGCAGAAGAAGCGGCAGTATCGCGCTCTCTGGATCGTCCGTATCAATGCGGCCTGCCGCATCAACGGTATGAGCTATTCGACCTTCATCAACGGCCTGAAGCTGGCCGGCAACGGTCTCGATCGCAAGATCCTCGCCGATATCGCCGTCAACGACGCCGCTGGCTTCGCTACCCTTGCCGAACAGGCCAAGGGCGCTTTGAAGTCTGCGAAGGATGCGCGTACCGCAGCCGCAGCATAAATCAATCGTTTTCAAAGCGAGAGGCACGGCTCAGGCCGTGCCTTTCGCGTTCACAATCGGCTCTCCGTAATCAGCTATCCTAGACCTATGCCCACCGCTTCAGGAATCACGCCAGAGCTGAACTTCCGCACTCCGGGCGAGCAGTTCACAGGTAAGGCTCCCTTCGAATCCTGGGGCCGTTACCCGAACTACAATGCGAATGTCGTCCCGCTGCACTGGCAGGGCGACTATCCTGCCGTCGCCAGCGGGATGCACAACGGCGTGCTGCCCGTCGGCTTGGGCCGTAGCTACGGCGACGTCTGCCTGCTCAAGGACGGCAACCTCCTTGTCACCACAGGCCTGAACCGCCTCATCGACTTCGATCCCGAGACCGGCCTGCTCACCGCCGAAGCAGGAGTCACGCTGGCGCAGATCCTCGACTTCGCGGTTCCGAGAGGATTTTTTCTTCCCGTCTCGCCGGGAACGAAGTATGTGACTTTAGGCGGAGCGATTGCCAACGACATTCATGGCAAGAACCATCACGTCGCCGGAACTTTTGGTCGTCACGTTCCCCAGTTTGAGCTGGTTCGCAGCGATGGAACACGCAAGCTCTGCTCGCGCACGGAAAACCCCGACTTCTACGCCGCGACCATCGGCGGACTTGGCCTTACCGGGCTGATTTCGTGGGCGCAACTGCGGCTCAAACCCATCGTCTCGCGCAAGATCGACTACGAAGGCATCCAGTTCCACGGCATCGACGAGTTCCTCGACCTCACGCGGCAGAGTCAGGAGATCGAGTACACCGTAAGCTGGATCGACTGTGCCTCGACTGGCAAGAACTTCGCTCGCGGAGTCTTCATGCAGGGCGATCACTCGAAGAAGAGAGACGATCTGAGACGCTCGCCCGAGCCGAAGCTGGTCTTTCCCTTCGACGCTCCCGGCTTCGCGCTCAATCACCTTTCGGTCAGCCTCTTCAACACTGCCTTCTTTCACAAGCAGATTCACGAGCGCGTTGTCGCCTTGCAGGACTACGAGCCGTTCTTCTATCCGCTTGACAAGGTGCTCCACTGGAACCGCATGTACGGCAAGCGCGGTCTGCTCCAGTTTCAGTACGTGATTCCGTGGGAGAACGCCCGGGAAGGCACGATAACCATCCTCAAGGAGGTCGCGAAGTCCGGCCTTGCCAGCTTCCTC
Source organism: Terriglobales bacterium (assembly GCA_041691575.1). Taxonomy (GTDB): domain Bacteria; phylum Acidobacteriota; class Terriglobia; order Terriglobales; family Acidobacteriaceae; genus Edaphobacter. The sequence goes on along the minus strand of JBEPUJ010000003.1, from coordinate 151,513 downwards.
GCGGTGCTCAAGGTCTTTGGCGATGTGCCGTCGCCCGGCATGATGAGCTTCCCTAAACCGGGCATCACGCTGGCGCTCGACTTCCCCATCAAGCCGGACAAGAGCTTCCCTCTGTTCGAGCGGCTGGCGGACATGACCCGCGAGTTCGGTGGGCGTCTCTATCCCGCCAAGGACGCGGCGATGACCGCGGCACAGTTTCAGGCGTTCTATCCGCAGTGGCAGCAGTTCGCCCGCTACCGCGACCCGCAACTTACCTCCAGCTTTTGGGAGCGCGTTACAGGAGATCGGCCAAGCTTATGAGTCAGACCAACGCAACACCACGCAAGATTCTCGTTCTTGGCGCAACCTCCGGTATCGCCGAAGCCACCTGCCGCATCTGGGCCGAACAGGGCGCACGGCTCTTTCTGGTGGCCCGCAACGCACAGAAGCTGGCCGCAGTGGCTGCCGACCTCAGGACGCGCGGCGCAAGCTATGTGGATACAGCCGTTGCCGATCTCGATGACACGGACAAGCACCCGGCGTTGCTGGCTCATGCGGTCAACTCGCTTACCGGCATGGACATTGCTTACCTGACCTACGGCATTCTGGGCGATCAGGCCAAGGCCGAACAGGACTTCAACACCTCCGCGCAGATCATCTACACCAACTTCATGGCTCCGGTCTCGCTGCTGACGTGGCTGGCCAACTTCTGCGTCCAGCGTCATTCAGGGACACTGGCTGTCATCTCGTCAGTCGCGGGCGACCGGGGACGCAAGTCCAACTATCTTTATGGTTCTTCGAAGGCGGGTCTGTCGGTGTTTCTCGGGGGACTGCGCAATCGGGTGGATCGCGAAGGCGTCACCGTGCTGACCATCAAGCCCGGGCCGGTGAAGACGGCCATGACCGCCGGAATGAAGGGCAGCGAGAAGTTCGCCGATGTCGATAAGGTCGCGCAGGGCATCGTCAAGGCGATCGACAAGCGGCGCGATGTTCTTTATGTGCCGTTCCAGTGGCAGCCGATCATGTTTATCATTCGCCACATTCCGGAGCGCGTCTTCAAGAAGCTCAACCTGTGATCGATTGAAGCTGGGTCTGCGGGCGGTAATCCCATGTCCCAGAAGCGGGACATGGGGCACCCAGTTTGTCGGCGGTCAGCCTCGGAAGACGATGCGGCCTTCGCTGATGGTGGTCTGCACCCGTCCCAGCATCGCCGCTCCATCGAAGGGAGTGTTCTTCGACTTCGACCGCGAGCTTTTTGCCGCGAAGCTCCACTCGGTCGCCGGGTCGAATACGACGACATCGGCCCAGTTGCCTACCTTCAGCGAGCCGCGATCCGCCAACGAGACGATCCCTGCCGGGGCCGCGCTCATCAGCGAGAGGATACTGCTCAGTGGAAGCCCCTGTTCCTTGTGCAGGACACGCAGTGCCAGCCCAAGCGCCGTTTCGAGGCCGGTAATTCCGTTGGGAGCGCGCTCGAACTCCTGCTCCTTCTCGTGCGCGGCATGGGGAGCGTGATCGGTGGCGATGCAGTCCACGGTTCCGTCGGCCAGAGCGGCAAGCACGGCCTGACGGTCGGCTTCGGCGCGTAGCGGAGGATTCATCTTGGCGTTGGTGTCGTATTCGCCGATGGCCTCGTCGGTCAGCGTAAAGTGGTGCGGAGCGGCCTCGCAGGTGACATGCAGCCCCTGACGCTTCGCCACACGAATCGCCTCCAGCGCGCGGCCTGTCGATACATGCTGCACATGCAGATGGGGACGCAGGCCTTCGGACTTCTCAATCTCCCGCAACAGGCGGATGTCCCGTTCGACGATGCGCGATTCGGCTTCGACCGTCATTCCGCGCAAGCCGAGGCGGAAGGCTACCGGTCCGGCGTTCATGCTGCAACCGCCGGTGAGGTGCGTGTCTTCGGCGTGCTGCGAGACGGGCACGCCCAGCCGGGCGGCGGCTATGAGCGCCTCGCGCATGATGGCATCTTCGAGCACGGGCTTTCCGTCGTCGGTAAAGCCCAGGGCTCCGGCGGCTATGAGCGCCGCAAAATCCGTCAGCGTGGCTCCCATGCTGCCCATGGTGGCTGCGGGCATGGCAAACAAGCGCACCACTGCGCCGCGTTCGGGCGAGAGCATCCACTCCAACCCGGCGACAGAGTCGTTGACGGGGAGTGTGTTGGGCATGGCTACAACGGTAGTGAAGCCGCCCGCTGCGGCTGCCGCCGTTCCCGTGGCGATGGTCTCTTTGTAGGTCTGTCCGGGTTCGCGGAGGTGTACGTGGACGTCGATCAGGCCGGGAGCGACTACCGATCCGGTGGCGTCAATCGTCTCTGCCGCGGCTACGCTTTTCAGCGCGCCGGGCTGCTCGATCGCAGCAATTTTTCCATCGCGAAGCAGAAGGTCGCGGGTCTCGTTCAGACCGCTCGCCGGGTCGATGACGCGCCCGTTCAGGATCAATAAGTCACTCATGCAAGTACACTCTCGAATCCGCCTGTGGCAAAGGCTCGCAGCAGCAGCGCCGAGCGTATCGCCAGCCCGTTCGTCACCTGTTGCTCGATCGCCGAGTTAGGGCCGTCGGCCACGTCGCCAGCGATTTCGAGGCCGCGAATCATAGGGCCGGGATGCAGCACCAGAGCGTCGGGAGCGCATGCTGCCAGACGCTCGTCGTTCAACTGGTAGCGTGCGATGTAATCCGCAAGGTCAAGCTCCAGACCAGCGAGCCGCTCCTTTTGAATGCGCAGCATCATGATGACTTGAGCCCGCCGCAACGCCTCGTCGAAGTCGCGAACAATCTCTATGCCTGCGCCAAGTCCAAGGGCGATTTCTGGCAGCAGCGGTTCGGGGCCGCAGAGCAGAACTTTCGCTCCGAGGCGGGGCAGCAGCAGCGCGTTCGAGCGGGCGACCCGGCTGTGCAGAATGTCCCCGGTGATGACAACGGTGACGCCTTCAAGACTCTTCGCGGTCGCTGCCGAAGCGTCTCTGCCGGGCAGGCGCATCAGCATCGTCCGGGCATCGAGCAGGGCCTGCGAGGGATGCTCGTGCATACCGTCGCCTGCATTGAGGATGGGCAAGCCGGTCTCGCGCGCCAGTAAAAAAGGAGAGCCCGAGCAAGGGTGGCGCAGGATGATCGACTCCGCGCCGAGGGCTCGCAGCGTCAGGCCGGTGTCCTTGAGGCTCTCGCCCTTTTCGATGGAGGAGGATTTGTCGCTGACCAGCGTGGTGGTTGCGCCGAGCGATTTGGCGGCCAGCTCAAACGAGGTGCGGGTACGTGTGCTCGATTCATAGAACAGCAGGGCTATCCGCCGTCCGGCGAGCATCCGCGAACGCTCGGCGTGGGCCATCCGCTCCAGTTGTGCCGTCACCGCCAGTATCCCAGAGACCTGCTCGACCGAGAGATGCGCCACGCTCAACAGCGAGCCGGGAGCATAGGCGGGTTTCCTACTCGATTGTTTTAATTGCTTCGGGTCGTGCGAGGCTTGCGTTATCTGCGTCATCAATTCGGTCAATCCACCAGTTCGACCAAGAGCACCTGCTCCTGCTGGTCGATCTCGTTCAGCTTCACCTCGATAATCTCGCGTTTCGACGTCGCTATGGTGCGGCCGATAAAGGTGGCCTGAATGGGCAGTTCGCGGTGGCCGCGGTCGATCAGCGCCAGTAGTTGAACGCTTTTCGGGCGTCCGTGAGAGAACAGGGCATCCATCGCCGCCCGAATGGTGCGGCCGGTGTAGAGGACGTCGTCGACCAGCACGATGTCGCGCCCGGTCACGTCGAAACCGACATCACAGGGAGCCACCGTCGGGCGAGGCCCATCGGTCGAAAGGTCGTCGCGGTAAAAACTGATGTCGAGGATGCCGGTATCGACAGGCCGCTTCTCGATCTTCGAGATCAGCGCGGCCAACCGTCGGGCAAGGGGAACGCCGCGGCGCTTGATCCCAACCAGACCGATGTTGTCGCAGCCATCGTGCTTTTCGACGATCTCATGGGCCAGCCGCACCAGCGTCCGCTCGATCTCTGAGGCGGACATGAGGCGGCCCTTTTCGCGTATCTTCGGCATTTGCATTTCCGTAGTTTCACTCATAGCAATTGCGCTTGATGATATCAGCAGCTCGAAGCGGATTGAAGCGCCGGCGGCGAGCGTGGAGGCTGTCCATTACAAGGAAGCCTTGCGGCGAGTGCGTAAAAGCCCGCCAACCGCGCCGCCCACGGTTGAAAGCACAAGCAGTATGCCGGAGACCATGGCAAATCCGGCCAGCATCATTCCTGCCCGGAACTCCGGCGAATAAAGATACCCTTGGACCGATTTTGCCTCGGGATTCGCCTTGAGCGCGTGCTCAATCTGCTGATGAAGCTGCTGGGTCAACTGGGCGTCGAACCCAGCCATATTATGCAGCAGATAGCGTGCGGCCAGACCGCCGGCGGCCATGGCAACGGCCAGGCAGCTTACAAGGACCAGACCGACAACCACGCCGATCCGCGCTCCGATGCCGGCATCCATCCAGGCCTGCGGGCGCCGACGCTGGTAGAGAGCCAGGGTAATCAGGGAGCCGCTTACGGTCCAGAGCCAGCTCAGGGGCGACACCGACTCAAACCGTGCCGCTATCAGGCTCAGCACGGCGGCAACAGCCGCTACCAGCAAGGCGCATTGGATTGCCGTCTTCCACTCGATCTGCCGGGGTGGAGGCGGCGGCGCAGCCCCGGTTGTGTTCGCCTCCGTCATCTCTACGGGCTGCTCATGGTCCAGCAGATAGATCTGAGGAGCGCCGCAGTGCGGGCAGAAGGGCGACGTGCCGTCACCGTCTGAAAGGTCCCCACCGCAACGGTGACAAAATTCATGCATGCCTAATGATATATGCCGCAGCCGGTAGGGCGGGGCAAGCTTTACCCGCTGCTCGCCGCCTAATTTATTGTTTGTTCTCGTCGCCGCTGGTGAAATGTCCCGGCAGGTCGAGAGCTACCAGGCCCAGCTTGGTGCCTGTGCCCTCGGAATTGATCGCAACAATATGCTGGTGCTGCTTTGAACCGGCCTTCAGCTCCATCTTTTTAGACATATCGTCGTCGATCTGGACGTGCTTGTTGTCGTCGTTGCAGGTCAGGCCCTCCTGCGTGCGCGTTGGCTCGCCCACGGGCTGGTCGTTCGAGCATTTAATGACGTCCCCATAGCGGCCCAACGCCTTGCGATAAAAGGCTTCGACGGTGTCCGGACTGTCCGGCGTCCGGTAGCTTGCCGCCTTCACCCGCAGATGAAAGCTGCCGAAGCTCATGTTCACGTCCGCGGAGCCGTGATCCTTGTCCTTCTTGACCAGTTCCGCTCCGGGATAGGCGGGCAGGCCCATGCCTTCCAACACCGTTGCGTCGTTGGTCTTCACCTGCATGCCGCCAAAGGGCGTGGCAATCTTTACATTGTCATTGCCGCCCTGCTTATTGGACTCGACCCTGCAGCCGCCGATCAGCACCGTTCCCACAATTGCTACCGTAGCTGTCATCTGCATTACGCGCATACCCAAATCTCCTCTGTCCTGAGAACAATACGCCAGTTACTGCGTCCAGGTTCCCAAAACCGCGCAGAGAACTGCGCCGGAGGAACCGCATGTTTGACCAGAATCATAAATCGAAGTCAGCAGGGAAGGCAGCGACTTTGGTCATCGTGAGAGGGAGGAATGGAATAGTCTGGTAAGGCTAAGCTAAGCGAAACCTTCCTTGATGAGCCTCTTAAATCACGGATATCCAACGTCTACCGATTTTTGTGCATCCATCCATATACGCTCCGGCCAAGACAGCCTTCCGCCGGTGCTCCTGATTGAGTCTTATGAGTAAAGCCGCCATCCATAAAAAAGTGGAGAGTCCGTGGCGCGACCGGCTGAGCGCGCTGCGTAATCTTCCTCCCGTGCTCCGCATCCTGTGGGATTCGGGACCGGCTGTCGTTGCCTGGGGGCTTATCCTCCGCGTGATCGTGGCGGTGCTGCCGATCGCCATTGCGAAGGTGGCGGCGCTCATCCTTCAGGATATTGCGGATGTGCTGCGAGGCAGGCCGCTGCCGCACGATTTCTGGACGCTGGTGGGGACCGAGGTCGGGCTGAATATCGTGTTTGGCCTGCTGATCCACGCGATGGACTACTCGGACTCATTGCTGGCTAATCGCTACACCCAATATGTCAGCGTGCGGGTGATGGAGCAGGCCTCGCGGCTGGACCTTACGACCTACGAGAACCCGATCTTCTATGACCGGCTGGAGCGGGCGCGGGTGCAGGCGACCGACCGGTTGGGGATGATTCAGCAGATGGGGCGGCTGATCCAGCAAGTGATTACGACCCTTACCTTTACTGCCGTGCTGGCATGGGCCTCTCCGTGGCTGGTGCTGCTGCTTGCGCTGGGGGTGCTGCCGTCATTTCTGGGTGAGACGCACTTCGCCTTTCTGGGGTATGCCAAGAATTTTCGCCAGACTCCGGCAAAGCGGCAGATGGATTATCTGCGCCAGGTAGCCGGGAGCCGCGAAGGCGCGAAGGAGGTCAAACTCTTTGGCCTGCACAAGTTCTTCACCAATAAGTTTGAGACGCTGGCTCATCAGATCTACGTTGAGGATGTCGCGCTGTCCCGCTCGAAGCTGATTGTGGGCGGCTTGCTTGGTGTCATTGGGACGCTGGGTTACTACAGCGCTTATATCTACGTCATCTGGCGGACGCTGGCGGGTGAATATAACATCGGCAAGTTCACCTTCCTCACCACGTCCATTCAGCAGGCGAGCTCCAATTTGCAGCAGGTCTTTTCGACGGTCTCCGGCATCGCCGACCAGGCGCTCTTCCTTACGGATCTGATCGCATTTTTCGAGATGGAGCCTACGGTGCAATCGAAGCCCGATGGCCGCAAGATGCCGGTGCCGATCCAGCGTGGCTTCGAGTTCCGCAATGTCTCCTTTGCCTATCCGGGGACTAATCGCACGGTGCTGCACAACTTCAATCTCACACTTTCTCCGGGAGAACGGATTGCCCTGATCGGCGAGAACGGCCAGGGGAAGACGACGGTGGTGAAGCTGATTACGCGGCTGTACGATCCGACGGAGGGCCAAATTCTGCTGGACGGCGTCGATCTGCGCGACTATGAGTTGGAGGACCTGCATCGCCACATCGGCGTTATCTTTCAGGATTTCATGCGCTTCGAGATGACGGCGCGAGAAAATATTGCAGTGGGCCGCGTCGATCAGCCGCACAGCCAGGACGATCTTGAGAGCGCAGCGCACAAGAGTCTGGCGGATGAGGTCGTCGGCAAACTTGGTGGCGGCTACGATCAGATGCTGGGGCGGCGATTTGAGGGCGGCGTGGAACTTTCGGGCGGCGAGTGGCAGAAGATCGCTCTTGCCCGCGCCTATCTGCGGGATGCGCAGCTATTGATTCTCGACGAGCCGACGGCAGCGCTCGACGCACGCAGCGAACTCGAAGTCTTCGAGCGTTTTGCCGAACTGACTTTAGGCAAGATGGCGTTGCTGATCTCGCATCGCTTTTCAACTGTTCGCATGGCGGACCGGATCGTGGTCCTCTCCGGCGGACGCCTGATTGAAGAAGGAGACCACGAACAACTGATGCGTAAAGGCGGCCTTTACGCGGAGATGTTTGAAATGCAGGCTGCAAGTTACCGGTAGGCCGCCTGCTGAATTAGTAGTCAGGATCTATTTCCCCCTGCAAGTCGTTGCAGGCGCAAAACTGCACGACCTACAAGGAAAGCGGCCATGTCATTGTTTCCCCACGATCACACCTCCGAAAGCCTTCCCCCGCCGACCGCGCCCGTGTCTGACCTGCGAACGGAAGGTCTGCCGGAGAAGCCGACGATCCCCGATGATGAGCTGAGGGAGCACGCCGACACGCTGATTCGGCATCTGGAAGTTGTCGTCTCGGGAGCCAGTAAAGAAGATTTCGAAAAACGGCTGAGCACGCTGACCGAACGGCTCAATGAGCGACTCGCGATCTGCCGGAAAGAAGCGTCCAGCAATCAACTGACGCCGCAACTCGAAATCGTCGAAAGCGCTCGCATGCTGAAGACTGCCCTGGCCGGTGCGGAGAGTTCGACCGATGGATTTTTACAGGTACCGCAGGTTCGCCTCCCTTCGGGAGAAGTTTTGCCGCAGGTCATGTTTTTAGCGGAAGGATATCTCTCTGCGGCGCGGATCTGGTCCAGCGAATCGCTGGCGATCTACGTCCACCAGTTCCAGCGTCGCGACCCTCTTCTGCTGCGGGAGATTGAGCTTTTACCCCAGGCGCTGAAACTGGCACAGCTTGAGTTCATTCTCGATCGCGCGGACGAGGCCTTCGCCGCCGGAGAGCTTCCGCCCATTGAAGATTCACCTTTCTCTGTGCCTCTGCACGGCATGCGGCGATTGGATCAGTGCGAGTGGCGCACCGTTCTGGAACCGCTGATTGCGTTTGACGTGATCCTTCGCGATGATCCGGCGGGCGCCTTCGCGAAGATGGAAGACGAGACGCGAACCATGTACCACCAGCGGGTTGCTGAGATGGCGAGCCACGCCCACTTCAGTGAAGTGCAGACCGCGCAGGCTGCGCTCGATCTTGCACGCGAAGCCGCCAGCGCATTGCATTCTGACCCACGGCTTGCTCAGCGCAAGGCGCACATTGGGTACTACCTTGTGGCGGAAGGCGTTCCGCAGTTGCACTATCGCATCGGCTATCGTCCGCCTCCGGTCGAACTGCTGCGCAGCGCCATGCGCCGCTGGAACGAGGAATTTTACATCCTCGGAACCTTCACGCTTTCGGTCCTGCTGATTACGGCGATCGTTCTTCCGCTGGTCCCCCATCATGACTACTGGGCGGTGATTGGCGCGCTGCTGCTGGCGCTGCTGCCCGCCACGCAGGGCGCTGTCGATCTCGTCAATGGCAGCATTACGGCGCTGCTGAAGGCTGAACCGCTGCCGAAGCTCGACTTCTCAAAAGGAGTTCCGGAAGAGATGACGACCCTCGTCATTGTCCCGACGCTCCTCATGCAGGAGAAGCAGGTCACAGAACTTTTTGAGCAGTTGGAAGCTCGTTATCTGGCCAATCAAGACCCGAATATCCATTTCGGTTTGCTGACCGATCTACCGGACACCACCACACGGCCGCCGGATACCGATGACAGCCCACTGGTTATGTTGGCGTTGCGGCTGGTCAACGAACTGAACTCGAAATATGCCGGTCAGCAAGGAGGATCGTTCTTCCTGTTGCATCGTCATCGCGTCTTCAACGCTCAACAGGGAGTGTGGATGGGATGGGAGCGCAAGCGCGGAAAACTGCTCGATCTGAACAAGCTGATACTTCATGCCTACGATACGTTTCCGGTTAAGGCTGGCCCTCTGCATCTGCTCGATCGCGTGCGCTACGTCATTACGCTGGACTCGGACACGCAACTGCCCCGTGGAGCCGCAGCGCGACTTACAGGAACGATTGCGCACCCGCTCAATCAGGCAATTGTCGATCCGCGCCTGCGCGTCGTTACGGCGGGATATGGAATTTTGCAACCGCGTGTTGGCGTCAGCGTCGGGTCGGCATCGCGTTCGCGCATGGCGTCGCTCTACTCGGGCGAGACGGGCTTCGACATCTACACACGCGCGGTCTCGGATGCCTATCAGGACCTCTTTGGCGAAGGCATCTTTACCGGCAAGGGGATCTACGAGGTGTCTGTCCTGCACCAGTTGCTGGACCGCCGTTTTCCACGCAATGCACTGCTCTCGCACGATCTGATCGAAGGGGCCTATGTGCGTGCCGGACTGGCCACGGACATTGAGGTGATCGACGACTATCCATCGCACTACTCCGCGCATACCCGCCGCAAACATCGCTGGCTGCGCGGCGACTGGCAGATCATGCGCTGGATCTTCAGCCCGGTGCCGGACGAATTCGGGCGCGCCGTTCCCAATCCCATCAGCACGATCTCCCGCTGGAAGATCCTCGACAATCTGCGCCGCAGCCTGCTCGAGCCGGTCACGTTTCTGCTCTTCATCTTTGGCTGGTTCTTTCTTCCGGGCGGGCCAATCTACTGGACGATTGCTACGCTCATCGTTCTGCTGCTGCCGGGGTTCGTTCAACTCGGGTTCAACATCAGCCGCGCGCTGCTTAACGTAAGCAGTGTCACGGCAAAAAATGCGCTCTCTACCTTTGCGTCGTCGTTGGGGATTACGATCCTCAATCTCATCTTCCTTCCCCATCACATGCTGCTCTCGCTGGATGCCATTATGCGGTCGCTGAATCGCACGCTGATCTCGGGAAAGAACCTGCTGGACTGGGAGACAGCGGCACAGGCCGAGACGGGCACATCGACAAGTTCGCTCGATCAATATCTGCGCCTTTCGCCAGTGCTTGCTCTGTTCTTCGCGGGCGCTCTAACCTGGGCTCGTCCACATGCGATGCTTGCGGCAGCGCCAGTGCTGGTTCTCTGGGCTATCGCACCGGTTGCGGCGTTCTGGCTAGATTCGTCTCCACGGCGAGTGGAAGGGCCGCTGTCGCCGACGGACAGCTCGTTTCTACAGCGTCAGGCGTTGCAGATATGGCGCTACTTCTCTGAGTTCGGCAACGAGCAGAACCATTTCCTGATTCCCGACAATGTAGAGGAGCAGGGCTTGTTGCAAGTCAGGACTCTCTCGCCGACCAATCTTGGCATGCTCTTCAATGCGAGACAGGCTGCATACGAATTCGGCTTTATCACGTTGCCGGAGTTTGCGGCTCAGACGATTGGAACGCTGAACACCTATGAGAGGCTCGAAAAGCAGCGTGGCCATATCTATAACTGGTATGACATCGAGACGCTCCGGCCCATTGCGCCGCTCATCGTCTCTGCGGTCGATAGCGGCAACCTGGCGGCGTCGCTCTATACGCTGCATACGGGTGCGCTCGATTTACTGAAACGGCCTGTCCTGAACGCCAATACTTTCACGGCTCTTGACGAGATGCTTCACGAAAGATTGGAGCAGAAGAACAGCCGGAAGCCGCGCAAGCATTCTGCATCCGCACCCGGTGATGCGATATCGATTCGATTGCTTGTACACCGATTTTTGGAAGGCCCTCTACCTTTGCGGGCGATTCCGGATGAATCTGCGCGGGGCCAGGACTGGCAGGCTGAGGAAACGTCGCGCCGTCACGAGGCGTTAGCTCAATTTATCTCGCAATATACGCCGTGGCTGCTGCCCAGGTTTGCTCCTTTGTTCGAATACTTTGGAGGAGACACCCCGGAAGCTAAAGGCGCGGTAACGCTCCAAAGCAAGGACAGCGAAGTTCCCACACTGCAAACGGCATCGCAGTATATCGGTGTTTTAGAGCGACGCATTGCGGACACTCCCGTGACTCACGCAGAGGTGCCGAGCTTAAGCGCGCTGGCTGCGGAACTGCGCTCGTTGCTCCCTGCCGCACGGGAAAGCCTTGCGCGGCTTGAGGCAGACATCGCCGCCATTGCAGCCCGGGCTGAACAGTATGCCGAAGCCATGGATTTCAGCTTCCTGTTCGTTGAATCGAGGCAACTCTTGTCCATTGCCTATGACGGCACTACGGGTGAGCTGCACTCATCCTGCTATGACCTTCTCGCCTCAGAGGCTCGCATCGCGTCACTGCTCGCCATCGCCAAAGGGGACATCCCGCAGCAGGCGTGGTTCCGGTTGAGCCGTTCGCATGTGCTTGTCAATGGCCGCGCTGCATTACTCTCCTGGACCGGGACCATGTTCGAATACATGATGCCCGCGCTCTGGATGCGCACTTACCCGGACACGCTCATTGCCCGATCGCTGCAGGCTGCGGTCCATATTCAGCGCGACTATGTACGTGGTATTCCGTGGGGCATATCGGAGTCGGGTTTTGCCGAAATCGAAGACTCCGGCCGTTATCGATATCAGGCCTGGGGCATTCCTTCGCTGGCGCTTAAATATGGCGCGGAAGATGGTCCGGTGATCTCTCCCTACTCCACTTTTCTTGCGCTGCCGCTTTTGCGGAACGATGCACTGGCGAATCTCCGCCGGATGGACGCGATGAATTGGACTGGCGCCTATGGCTTCTATGAGGCGGCCGACTTTACCGAGGGTAAACAGCCGCGCCTGGTGCGCTCGTGGATGGCGCATCATCAGGGGATGTCACTGCTTGCGCTGACCAACCTTCTGCATGACAACATCGTTCAGCGCTGGTTCCATGCCAATCCGCGCGTGCGGGCAACGGAGCTTTTGCTGCATGAGAAGCCGCTCAGCAAAGACACGCTCAACGCGCTCAAAAAATAGGATGACGGCTACAAGCGCGGAACCTGCTTGACGGCAGACAGCAGCACCCCTATGGTTTTCTCTGGGACCAAAAGGGAGATTCATGTATCAGCCAGACACGAAGACACGGCGCACTTTCCTGCTCAACACGATCGCCGCGGGCGCGACGACCCTGCTTGCAACTTCCGGCAATGCGCAGGCTAGTGAGATAAATGCCGCGCCCAGTCCCGGACGCTCTGCTGCATCTGCAAAGACCGATCGAGCTATTTGGCTCGACTTGCTGGAGCGGGTGTCGGAGCCTGTTCTGCATGCGCTCAACGAGCGTCGATTACGCGCGACCATGCCTGTCGAAGCCGCTCCGGGGCAGGCTGCTTCCCGCGCAGTCGGTTCTCCGCTGGAGGCCTTTGGCCGCCTTCTCTCCGGCCTTGCTCCGTGGCTTGAGTTGGAACCTTCTCCTCAAGAGTCGGCTCAAGAGACAGCTTTGCGTACGCGTTATCGCCGCTGGGCTCTTGCGGCCATCGCTTCTGCGGTCGATCCAGCCTCGCCGGATTACATGCGCTTTGGCGCTTCCGCTCAGACTCTGGTTGACTCCTCTTTTCTTGCGCTTGCCCTGCTTCGCGCACCACGCCAGCTGATACAGCCGCTCGATGCAACCACCCGCCAGAGATTGATTCACGCGCTGGTATCTGAGCGCGTCGTTCTGCCGGGTTATAACAACTGGCTGCTGTTTGCGGCAATCAACGAGGCCGCAATCAAGGCGCTCGGTGGCGATTGGGATCGCCTCCGCGTGGACTATGCCCTGCGCCAGCACATGGACTGGTACGTAGGCGATGGCACGTATGGCGATGGTCCGCACTTTCATGCCGACTTCTACAACAGCTTCGTCATCCACCCTTATCTGTTGCAGCTCGTTCAGACGTTGGGAGACGAGGAACCTGCGTGGAAGAATATGCGGTCCTCCATTCATGCCCGGACACAGAGATATGCCGCGATCCAGGAGCGGGTTATCGGGCCGCAAGGGGAGTATCCGGTTCTCGGCCGATCCATCACCTACCGCTGCGGAGCGTTTCATCTGCTTGCTGATTGCAGCCTTCGCCACATGCTGCCCGAGGCTGTACTGCCTCAGCAGGTGCGGTGCGCTCTGACCGCCGTTCAGCGTCGTACGCTCACGCCCGCCGGAACGTTCTCTGCCGCAGGATGGCTACAGATCGGCTTGTCCGGACACCAGCCTTCGCTCGGCGAAACTTATATCTCCACCGGAAGTCTTTACCTCGCGAGCGCAGCCTGGCTTCCTTTGGGCCTGCCTCCCAACGATCCGTTCTGGGCTAATCCTGCGGCGCAGTGGACGCAGCAGAAAGCTTGGTCCGGTATGGATATTCCAGTCGATCACGCGCAGGATAGTTAGTTTTGAACCTTGTCTAAAACTGCAATTAGCTTGCAAGAGCAGAGGACGAAAGACAAGGGCAAGAGCGAGATACAGGGATCTCGCCACTGCGCCGCGCGATAAGGCTGCGCGGCTTCGGTTGAGATGACGTGCGTCTGGGTTTTGGACAGCTACAGCATCAAGAGCAAAGACTGGTCCAATCCAGAATCACTTTTCCCGTCATTCCCGACATCATGGCCTGGAAGCCCTGCTCGAATTCGGAATAGGGATAGCGGTGCGTGATGATCGGTGCGATATCGAGACCTGAGCCGATGAGGACGCTCATCTTGTACCAGGTCTCATACATCTCGCGTCCGTAGACTCCCTTGATCGTGAGCATGTTGAAGACGATCTCTCTGAGGTCAAGCGACATCTCTTTGGAGGGGATGCCGAGGATCGCGATCTTGCCGCCATGACTCATGTTCGAGATCATCTCCCGCAGTGCTGCGGCGTTGCCCGACATCTCCAGACCAACGTCGAAGCCTTCCTGCAGGCCCAGCTGCTTTTGTACCTCTGCTATCGGAGTCTCGGCGGGATTGACTGCGAGTGTGGCTCCCATCTTTCGCGCAAGTTCGAGGCGGTACGGATTGGGGTCGGTGATGACGACGTGTCGCGCCCCCGCGTGACGAACGACTGGAATGCACATAATGCCGATGGGGCCAGCGCCCGTGATCAGAACGTCTTCCGCGAGCACGTTGAAGGACAGGGCGGTATGAACGGCATTGCCAAAGGGATCGAAGATCGCTGCGACTTCCTGATTAATATCTGGATGATGACGCCAGATATTAGTCATAGGCAGAACGATCAGCTCCGCGAAAGCGCCGGGGCGATTTACGCCGACTCCCAGGGTGGCGGCACAGAGATGTCTTCTTCCGGCGAGGCAATTTCTGCATCGGCCGCAGACCACATGGCCTTCGCCGCTGACGATGTCGCCGGGATGGAAGTCGTTGACGTTCGAGCCCACCTCGACGATCTCGCCGACAAATTCGTGGCCGATGGTCATGGGCACGGGGATGGTGCGCTGCGCCCACTCGTCCCAGTTGTAGATATGAACGTCGGTCCCACAGATTCCGGTGTAGCGGACCCGGATGAGAACATCGTTGATCCCGAAGACCGGCTCGGGAACATCCTGAAGCCACAAGCCTTTTTCCGAGTGCGCCTTTACAAGAGCCTTCATGATTGGGTACCCATTTTCAAACTTCTACCAGGAGTTTAGTCAGATCCGACCTTACCTTTGTAAACCTTTTGCGATCCCCTGCGTTTAAACCGTTTTACTGTAAATATGTGCAATGGGGGAACTTGCATCAAAACAGGCTTTGTCCTGAACGGGTACGCTATTCTGTAAACGCATTCCTGATATCACTATGGCTGACATTGGACCGGTAAAGAAGAAGAGCAAAAGCAAAGACCCCGAACGGATGGACATCCGTACGATTGCGCGTCTGGCAAATGTCTCGATTGCCACCGTTTCGCGAACCATCAACCGCGTGCCGACCGTCAATCCGAAGATAGCGAAGCGCGTGTGGGAGGTGGTCGAAGAACTTGACTACTTTCCCAACACCCAGGCGCGCGCGCTGGTGTCGGGACGCAGTTGGATATTGGGCTTGATCGTCTCCGAGATCACCAATCCGTTCTTTCCCGAACTGATCCAGGGCTTTGAAGATATAGCAGTCGAACATGGGTACGAGATCCTGGTCAGCTCGACGAACTATGATCCGAAGCGCATGTCGCACTGCATTCGCCGCATGCTGGAGCGCAAGGTAGACGGCGTAGCGGTGATGACGTTCGGCATCGAGCAGCCTCTGCTCGGCCAGTTGGCCCAGCGAAAAGTTCCACTGGTGTTCATCGACGTGGGGCCTGACGGTCCCGGCATCAGCGTATTGAAAGTGGATTATCATCGCGGCATCCGGCAAGGCGTACAGCATCTGGCTGCGCTGGGGCATAGAAATATCTCCTTTGTAAGGGGTCCGGTGGGCTTGCACTCCGCGCAGTCGCGGCTGGCCGCGTTTTCCGAGTCATTAAGAGAGTGTGGGATTACTCCTGATCCGGCGTGGATCGTTCAAGGAGACCACACGCTGGAAGGCGGGATGGCGGCCATGAAGCAACTGCTGGCGGCGAAGAACATGCCAACCGCAGTGATGTGCTCCAACGATATGACTGCCATCGGTGTTCTGCATACGATGTATCGTGCCGGCCTGCGGGTTCCGGATGACCTTTCGGTCATTGGATTCGATGACATCCATATTGCCGAGGTCACCATTCCTCCGTTGACGACGGTTCAGATGTCGCGCTTCGAACTGGCGCGCGCAGCCGTGAATGCGTTGCGGAAGTGCATCGAGGAGAAAGATACCTCTCCGCAGAAGCATGAGTACAACATCCAGACGGATCTTGTGGTCAGAGAGTCCACTGGTTTTCCGCGAGGTACGATGAAGCACCTTCGCAAAAAGAAGCAGACTTAGAGCGCTTCCAGATTTGATGTACCCCAAGAGAAAAGCAGGTTCTCCGCCTGCGGCGAAGGATGACAATATTTTGGGGTATCGCTTTCTTTTATTGGTGGGTATAGCTGATTTGGAACTGCTCTAGGAGCTGGACGGATAAGCCGGTTGCTGAATCCCGATAAGGCAACGGGTGCACCGCGTCGATTGCGTGGAAAGGCGCGTTGGGCAGCCCCAGTATCACTTCAGGGAGCGTCAAGGATTTACGGTGAGGGCGGAGCCGGAATCACGCGGAGGCTCTTCAGTTCGACGCTGGGCGAAAGGTAGTGCTCGCGTACCGGTTCGGTTTGCAGAAGGCCTGTGCTCAAATATTTTTTGTTGTCGTCGCTGAAGACCGTAGCGACGACTGAGCGCGGCCCCAGTTCCTCCTGCACGGTCAGGGCGGCAAGGAAGTTACAGCCGGAGGAGATTCCGACTGCCAGGCCCAGTGCCGAGGCCAGCTTTTGCGCCATCAGGATGGAATCCCCATCGGAGATGGCAATGGGGCGGTCGAGCATGGAGAGGTCGACGATGGCGGGAACGAACTCGTCGGAGATGCCTTGAATTCTGTGGGTGCCGACTTTGCAGCCCACTGACAGGATTGGAGATTCCGCAGGCTCAACGGGGTGAACTCGCGCCAGTGGGTGGGTCTTGCGGAGATGCAGCCCGACCCCCATGATGGTGCCGCCGGTGCCCACCCCGGCGACGAAGGCGTCGGGACGAAGGCCTTCGCTGGCAAGCTGGCGCGTCAGTTCGACGCCGGTGCCCAGCCGGTGCGCATCGACGTTGGCCTGATTGGCGAACTGCAGCGGGAGAAAGATGTCGCTGCGTGTGGCCGCGAGTTGATCGACGATGCGCAGAGCACCGAGAAAACCTCCTGCCTCGCGGGTAACGGGAACTACGGTGGCTCCGTAGCTGCGGATAATGTCGACGCGCTCCCGGCTCATCCAGTCGGGCATGTAGATTTCGACGCGATGACCGAGCGCCGCGCCGAGTGCGGCGAAGGCGATGCCGGTATTGCCGCTGGTGACTTCGACGATGGTGTCCTGCGGCTGAATCAAGCCTTCGCGGTAGGCATGGTCGAGGATCGAGAGCGCCATGCGGTCCTTGATACTGCCGGTCAGGTTCATCTGTTCATACTTCGTGAAGATGCGGCCAGAGACGCCATTGCGGGTGTAACAGATTTCAAGCAGTGGCGTGTTGCCGATGAGGGAGGAGAGCTTACCGAGTGTGCGTCTACAGTCTGTGGGTGACATGTTTGGTCTCAAGAGTTTTGATGCAGCGGCAGGGATTTCTATTCCGAATTATTGGCGGGGGGAGTCGGGGAGGATGAGTTGCGAGACGTGAAGAATCGTGCCGAATAAACGACCGCACCTGCGATCAGCACGATGCCGGCTGTCCGCATCTCCTTCAGGAAATTAGGCCTGGATAACAGGATAAAGACGAATCCACCGAGCGCGAGGATGACCGGAAGCGGGTACAAAGGCATGCGAAAGCCGCGGAGTTTGCGCTCCCGGCGATGCTTGGGCAATAAAACCGCCGTGCCCTGGAGAAGAAACTGGAAGAGGATTCGGATGACGACAAGAGTTGTGATGACCTCCTGCAGGCGGAAGACGCAACAGACGATGGTGACGCCGCCGAGGGTCAACAGCGCGATATGGGGGATGCGGTGTTTGGGGTGGACACGTCCGAAGATGGCGGGAAAGTTGCCATCTTTGGCGGCGGCAAAAGGGATACGCGAGTACCCGAGAAGCAGGGCAAAGACCGAGGAGAGTGCAGCGGCAGCAATGAGGATAACGACGATGACGGCAGCACCATGGCCGTAGAGCCGTTCCATGAAGGTCGCCATGGTGTACATGCGGGTGTGCGTGTCGGCTTCGGCAGCGAGTTCCTGCCATGGGATGACGCCGAGGACGCTGATATTCATTAATAGATAGAGCGTAGCGACGATGGCGATAGCACCCAGAACAGCGCGGGGAATGGTGCGGTCGGGGTCGCGGACCTCGCCGCCGACGAAGCAGACGTTGTAATAACCCCAGTAGTCGTAGGCCGAGATCAGCATTCCCGCACCCAGGCCGAGGAAGAAGGCGTTGTCGAGATGGAAGGCCCCGGCAGGGAAGTCGAAGGCCAGATGCGGGTTGAAGTTCATCAGCCCGGCAACGATGATGAAGACCAGGGTGGCGACGACGATGAAAGAGAGCCAGCGGACGATCTTATCGATCTGCACGATGCTGCGGTAGAGTATGGCGAGCGCAAGCACGCATGCAGCCATGGCCATCAGCGATTGGCCGCTGAGTACGATCGGCACGGAAAAGAGGTGGGCCGAAGCGATAGGGACACCTGCGTGGGGAAAGAAGTAGGAGAGGTACAGAGAAAATCCGATGCAGCCCGAGGCAATCGAGAGCGGAGCGGAGAAGAGAAGCTGCCAGGCGTAGAGGAAGGAGAAAGCGCGGCCAAGTTTTTTCGGGCCGTAGAGATTCTTCAAATAGGTGTAAGAGCCACCGGCCTCGGGGTAGGCGGTGCCGAGTTCGGACCAGATGAGGCCGTCGCAGAGCGCGAGGAACGCACCCAGCAGCCAGCCCAGCATGGCCTGCGGGCCGCCCATGGCACCGACGATGAGTGGCAAGGTGACGAAGGGGCCGACGCCGACCATGTCGATGACGTTGAGGCCGAGCGCGGAGGTGGTGGAGAGTCCGCGCTGGAGTTCCACCGGTTTGTTGGTCGCTGATGGCTGGATGCTAATTCCCCTGGGAGCGTTGGATGAGTGCGTCACATTCCTGCCGCGTCAATTTTCGTGCGTCGGCGAGATCTGCTCGTGTTGCGGCAAGCCACTGCTGATCCAAGGATACCTGCTGGCGCGCGCGTAAGATTTCAGGATCGAGCGCCTCGCTGGCAGCACCGCCGGGGATGCGGCGTACGGCCACGAAGTTCGCGGCACTCAGAGACTTGAGAATTTCGTCCCGGGTAAGTTTTGACGTGCCTTTCGTAAAGACAGCCAATTCGCGCTCGATAATTGCGGACATCGCTCCGGCATCGTAACCGCCAGTTAATTCCTTGACCGCGCTGCTGACGATCTTGTGAGCGGAATGGAAGCTCATGCCGGTGGAGCGAACAAGCGTATCGGCCAACTCGGTTACAGGCAGGAAATTTCCTTCAGCGGCTTCTGCCATGTGCTGGAGGTTGAACTCGGCCTCGTCGAGAACGCCGGCGAGCAGGCGAAGACTTCGTTCGCCATCTTCAAACGCTGTATAGGCAAGCGGCTGCAGGTCGTCCTCGGCGTCGTTCATATCGGCAAATGGAGTGTTGTGCAGGCAGCCGAGAATACTTTGCGCCTGGGTGAGTGAGCGGCTGGCAAGGATGCGAACATGCTCCAGCGGCACAGGGTTTCGTTTCTGCGGCATGATGCTGCTGATTTGAACGTAGGCGTCGCTGAGCCGGAGGTAGTTGAACTCCGCCGTGCTCCAAAGGAGAAGATCCTGCGCGAAGCGGCCGAGGTTCAACATGGAAATGGCCAGCACAGAGCAGCTTTCGGTGAGATAGTCGACCGCGGCGATGGCTCCATAGGAGTTGACCTGCAAGCCATTGAAGCCCAGCAGGCTTGCGGTGAAATTTCGGTCGATAGGAAAGCCGGTAGTCGTGATCGCGCAGGCGCCCATGGCGCTGCGGTTGACCCGGCTGTAGGCGGCGCGCAGGCGCTCGGAATCGCGCTCCAGAACTTCGATAAAGGCCATGAGGTAGTGGCCGAGAGTTGTGGGCTGCGCAGGCTGATTGTGCGTGTAAGCAGGCATCAGCGCGGCGCGATGTGTCCATGCCAGTTCGACGAGGTGGCCGCGCAGTTGGAGGAGCGCCTCTTGTGTCGTGATCAGCAGTTCGCGCAACACCATGCGATACATCGTCAGATCGATGTCGTTGCGGCTGCGCGCGGTGTGCATCTTACCTGCGACTTCGGGATCGCAGACGGAGGCGATCTTCTGTTCCACAAAGAAAAAGAGATCTTCAAAGCTGCCGTCGTACTTCGCAGTACGAATCTCGTTCAGGTCGAGAGTGTCAAGCGCGCGAATGCACTGTGCTGCCTCGGAATCCGGCATGATCTGTTGGCGGGCGAGCATGAGAGTGTGGGCGTATTCAATCTCGATCAGAGGACCGAGAAAGTAGCGTTTCGCATCGGCGAAGACCTGGGCCAGAACAGTATCGCGATAGATTGGAGCGGGGAAGAGCGATGGGGATTTGGGCTGGGACTGCGGCATTCTGTCCTTTTTATAGCGTTGCGAGCAAGTTGAAAAAAAACGAGGGAGGCACGAACCGTTGCCGGCCCATACGCTCCCTCTTCAAACTAGAAGCTGACTGCGAAACCGAACTGCACGATACGAGCTTCGAGCACCGAGGTTCGGTTGACAGTAGGCTTTCCATTGGGGGTGCCGCTGGCGTCCACTGGCTGGACAGTGGCAATGTTGGTGATGTTGAAGTGATTGAACAGGTTCTGCGCCTCGAGGAAGAACGAGGGCGAGACCCGGTCAAACAGCCTGAAGGAGCGGGTGTAGCGTGCGTCGATCTGGGCAATATTTGGGGAACGAACGGTATTGCGAGCGACGAAGGCAGGACGAGTGATGGTCGTTACGGTGCCGTCTCCGTTTTGCGAAGAGCCCGTGTAGATGCTGGCCTGATCGCCGGAAGAGATATTGGCGAGCAATGCCAGCATGTTGTGGTTAGCAATTTGATTGGCGAAGCGATTGTGCAGCGTGAAGGTAGGTTCCATGACCGCCGTCAGGTTGAACGCGCTGGGGCGGTTGACTGAGGCATTGCCGTAGTCGCGGTGGCGGTTGGTGGTGTCTTCAATGCTGGAAGCGGCAGAACCGACCTCGAAGGTGTTGACCTCAGGCGCGTTCGAGAGCGTGTGCGACCAGGTGTAGTTGGCGTTGAACTGGATGCCGCGCGAAATCTGGTGCGTGTAGTTGACAACCAGAGCATTGAAGCTGGAGTTGGCTCCCGACTCAACCTGGGTGACGTTATTGAAGCGTGGGTCTGCGCGATATGCAGGGCTGCATGCCGAGCCGACTGCGTTGCAGCCGCCGAAGACCGGACGACCATCGGCGAGGCTGCGGATCGGGTTGATGAGGTTGATGTTGCGCTGCAACTGCAGATTGCGGCCATTGGCCATGACGTAGCCGATCAAAAATGAGTCATAACGGGAGAGCTGCTGCGAAACTTGCAGGGTTGCGTTCCAGGTGTATTCGTTCTTGAAGGTTGGCGAGATCGTGGTCACGTCCTGGATTGCGGCGTTGCCGACGGTAGAAGGAACACTCGGAAACGCCGGTGCTCCGGCAGGAGGGGTTCCGATTCCGCCGGAGTTATGAGGCACCGTGTAGGAATAAGACGAGGTCCGGTTTGAACCATCCTGGTTGAGCGCGTTGAACCAGAGATTGGTCGGAGTGGACTGATAGAAGACGCCGACCGACGCCTTGACGACGGTGTTGTCCGTCGCCCGGTAGCTGAAGCCGACGCGAGGCGCGAAGTTGGTTTTGGGAATATTGAACTTGCGCGAACTGGGATAGAGCGCGTTCGGGTTAGAGTTTGGTCCCTGAAAACGGTCATAGCGGATGCCATAAATCGCGAGCAGACGGGGCGAAAGCTGCCAGGTGTCCTGGGCATAAGCGCCCCAGAACTGCGAGGCGTATCCGATTCCCTTGGAATCCGTCCTGCTGCGGAAGCTGCTGTAAGCGTAGGGATCCACGCCGCTCTTGGCGCGCTGGTAATTCTGCACGGCAGTGAAGGCCGAGGTATTGCTGAAGGTGTATTCGTTGAAGGTGAGATCGCGCTGGCGGTTGATCCGGCGTGACAGGTTGAAGCCGAGCTTCAGAGTGTGCTTGCCATAGATAAGATTCACGTTGTCACTGCCGCTGGGCACTTTATCCGTGAACTGGTCGCCGGCATTGCTGGAGGCGCCAAAGTTGGCTGCTCCCGCAACGACAATGGCCGGGCCGGTTCCGCCAGAGGGGCCGGCAAAGTGCTGATTGTTGCGGAAGGGCCAGGAGAAACGAAGCTCGTTCAGGAAGTGGTCATTGACCGTGGTGGTAAGTTGACCCGCGATAACATGAGCGCGATCGAGGAAGTCCGAGGCGGTGCTTTTGGCGTTAAGGCCGCCGACCTGGGTGTTGAAAGGGAAGTTGTTCTTGAAGTAGTTGTAGCGGACGAACATCGAATTTTTCTTGTTGATGTTCCAATCGACGCGCTCGTCGGTGAAGGTGCCGTGGAGCAGGCCGGGAGCGGCAACCAGTTGGTCAGCCGGAATGCCAAGCGCGGCAGCGTTGGCCGCGGTGATGGTGACGGCCTGCGGCGAACCGCGGGTGAGCTTCTCGTAGGAGCCGAAGAAGAAGAGCTTGTCCTTGATGATGCGGCCGCCCAGGTTGGCCGAGTAGTCCGTGAGCTGAAGGTTGGGCTTGGGCAGGGCGTGGTTGGAGAGGAACGGATAGCCTGTGGCGTCGACCCAGCGGCGGACGTACTGGAACATTCCGTGATAACTATTGGTGCCGCTGTTGGAGATGACGTTGTAGACGTTGCCCGAGGTCTCACCGAACTCCGGTGCGAACGAGTTCGAGACGGTCTGGACCTCTTTGACGAAGATGTTGCCGATGGGGAAGAGCCGCAGGCCGATACGGTCGCTCTGCGTGTTCACCATGCCGTCCATCTCGTAGTTGATACGGTCGAGCAGGCCGTTGGTATTGAGACTGCGGGGGATGCCAAGCTCCGGGTTGGGGTGGCCGCTGACGCCGGGCTGGAAGATGATGAAGTTGTACGGATTGCGCGAGACCAGCGGAAGGTTCGTCACTTCGCGGGAGTCCAGGGTGCGCTGGAGGTTGAGCGTGGAGGGATCGATCAGCGACGCTTCGGCAGTGACCTCGACCAGTGTGCTCGTGCCCCCGACGGTAAGTTTGGCGTCGAGCACAATCTCCTTACCGGCGTTGAGGACGATCTGATCGTAGTTCAGCGTGGAAAAGCCTTCCTTGCTGACCGTGACCTTGTACTTGCCCAGAGGAAGATTCGGCTGCACGAAATAGCCGTCGTTGCCGCTGGTGATCTGGTTGGAGTATCCGACATCCGGATTGCGGATCGAGACGGTCGCACCCGGAATGGCTGCGCCGCTGGCGTCCGTTGCCTGCCCGCGGATGGTGCCGTTGATCGATTGCGATTGGCCCCATGCGGGAATGTTCACCGAAGAAGCGATCAGACCCACTGCTACAACAGAGCCTAAGATGGAACGACGAACAACGTGAAGGATAGTCACAGATGCCTCCTGAATTGGACCGGCTTAATACTCGATGGGGCCTAAATTAGGTAAACTTAGTAAAATCTGTTTAGAAAGCACCGAGTGGTGGTGAGCATAGAGAACCCACCGGGCGTTGTCAATATAAAAACTTGCGGACTTCTTAAGTAAGCAATGTGCTTTCGATGGCGGACAGGCTGACAGAGATCGCACCGTGAAGCTGTGCCTGGGTGCCGAGCGCGCTTGCGCACAAGGCCGGCCGGGCGAGTTCATTCTGCTGGAGCAACTTTTGTGTGAGTCGACAAAGCTCCGGGTGGGAGCCGACGCCTCCACCCAGAACGATGGTTTCAGGGTCCAGCATCAGCGCGAGATCGGAAAGACAACCGGCGAGAATGTGGGCCGTGTAAAGAAGCACCTCTCCTGCGATACGGTCGCCATCGAGCGCGAGATCGAAGATCTGAGGCGCGCGCAGCCTGGTAAGGGCTTCATTGTTGGCGGCGCCCGCATGCTTCAGAAGTCGCAACCACTCCGCTTCGATGCCGCCGCCGCCGATGGAGCGCTCCATCTGCCCGATTGAGCGTACCCGCATAGGCTCGCGAGGGATTCCGTTTACGCTCATGTATCCGATCTCCCCGGCGCTCCAGGCGGAGCCGTGGTGAAGCCGGCCTTGCAGATAAATGCCTGCGCCTACACCCGTCCCCAGCGCGACGAAGATAAAGTTATCCATGCCGGCGGAAGACCCGTGCCAATGTTCGCCGACGGCTGCCAGGTTCGTATCGTTGTCGACCAGTGCCGGAATGCCCATCTGCTTTTCAATCATGGCGCGCAGAGGAACTTCATTCCAGTTCTTCAGATTCGGCGCGGAGATGACGACGCCTGAACTGACATTGGTGATGCCGGGCGCGCCCGCGGTGATGTGCAGGACTTTCCTGACTGAGGTTCCGCCTTCGTGACACATCTCTTTGAGTCCCTGATGCATCAGGGCACAGACCAGCTTGGGGGTCTTCTGTTTGTCGGAAAATTGTGTAGACCACTGTGCAATCACGGTGCCGTTCAGGTCTGCGAGCATCATGCGCAACCGGGTTCCGCCGATATCGGCCCCCGCGACGTAGCCGCGGCTGGAGCGGAAGCGAAGCAAGCCCGGCGGCCGTCCTCCGCTCGATTCGCCTTCACCCAGGTTCTCAATCAGACCGAGCGTCTCGAGGTAGGAGACCGCGCTCGAGACCGTGGGTGCGCTCAGCCCCGAGAGGCGCACCAGGTCGGCTTTGGAGCAGGGATTATGCTCTCGCAACAGGCGCAGCAATCCACGCGCGTTTACCTGGCGCAGGTGGGAGGGGCGCGACGGCCCCTTCTCTTGGTCCTTGGAGTACTCCCGGGAGTACTGCCGGAGTGGGGAATCCTTAAGTCTCATTTTGCTGATGGCTCACTCGTCAAGATCATACTCTACATAAGTTAGTAAACTTTACAAAGTTTCTTTCGCGTGGTATCCATTACCAACGCATGAAACCATCGACCTTGTGGCACAGGAGACCTTCGCAATGAGCCCCGTCGCACTCCGCAGATCCGCCAAACCCGCCCCCAGCCCCACCCTCCGCTTCATTTCCAGTTCGACTCTCAGCCTTTTGGCTGCCTTGCTTCTTACCTCTGGCGCGACTGTCCTCGCTCAGTCCCCCCAGCCTGTTCCCTACCAACAGCCGCTCGCTCGACCGCTTCCTATCGACCGCGGATCGGCCGGCCTTTGGCAGAGCCTGCAGAAGCTGCATACGCGCGCCAGCATCACGATGATCGTGGCTCATCCGGATGACGAAGATGGCGGTATGCTCGCGTATCAAAGCCGCGGCCTCGGTGTGGACACGACCCTGCTGACGCTCAATCGCGGCGAAGGCGGACAGAACGTCATGACCGCGAACTATTGGGACGAGTTGGGTACGATGCGTACGCAGGAGCTTCTGGCCGCTGGAAATTATTATGGCGTGCATCAGTACTGGACCCGAGTTGCGGACTTCGGCTTCTCTAAGACCATCGAGGAAGCGTTAAAGACCTGGGGTCACGACCGCGTTCTCTATGACGCTGTCCGCGTCATTCGTATGAGCCGCCCTCTGGTGGTGACGTCGGTCTTCTCGGGCAATGTATCCGACGGGCATGGGCAGCATCAGGTGTCCGGGATGATGGCGCAGGAGGTCTACAAAGCCGCTGGCGATCCGAAGATGTTCCCCGACCAGATCAAGGCAGGTCTGCTGCCCTGGAGCCCGCTGAAAGTCTATGCCCGCATTCCCTTTGCGCGGGTCACGGAGAAGGGCATCTACGACTATGCGACCGGCCACTGGGAGCCAGTCCGCTTCCGCAACTATGTTGACGGCACCTGGATTGAAGGCATCCCTTCCACCAACGTCGAGATTCCGTCCGGATCTTACAATCCCCAGTTCGGAGCTTCTTATTTTCAAGTAGCCCGCGAAGGACTCAACGAGCAGAAGTCACAGAACGGCGGCATCGCTGTACCACTGCCGAGCGCTGTTACCTCGCCGTACCACCTCTATGCCTCGCGGGTTCCGGTTTCGGCGCATGAAGAGACCTTCTTCGATGGCATCGATATCTCGCTTGCAGGCATTGCCGGATATGCGCCCGCGAGCGAACAGGCTCAATGGCGTGAGAAGCTGAACGCGCTCGGAGCTTCCGTGGATGCGGCGATCAAGGACTTCGATGCCACCAACCCCGCCAAGAGCGCACCTTCGCTGGCCAAAGGTCTGGCCCAGACCAACGCGTTGCTCGCCGAAGTAAGTAAGAGCAAGCTCTCCGCCGAGGCGCGTTACAACATGACCCACGAACTCACCATCAAGCAGAGAGAGTTCAACACGGCTCTTCAGCAGGCGCTGGGCCTGACCCTGATGGCGAACGTCGTCGACGGTGTAGGTCCGCAGCGCTTCGGTCCCATGGGCGATATGTCTACGCAACTGCCGACGCCGCAGACCGTGGTGCCGGGCCAGAGTTTCACTGTCCACGTCCATGTGGGGAATCAGAGTTCCGACTCAGTTTCCATCAACAAGATTGAGCTGGAGTCGCAGGCCGGACCAGGCTGGTCGTTTACATCCAAAGCGCCGGTGACCGGGCCTGTCGCTTCCGGTCAGACACGCGATGAAACCTTCGCGGTGGTTGCGCCGAAGCAGGCGGAGCTGACCAAGCCGTACTTCAGCCGGCCCAATCTGGAGCAGTCGTACTACGACATCAACGATCCTCGCTATCTCAATCTGCCCACGTCTCCTTATCCGCTTTCGGCGGTGGCAACGGTTGATTACCAGAACGTGCAGATTAAGCTGGATGGCGTTGTGCAGACCGTCCACCGCATCAACGGAGAAGGCCCCGTGCTTGAGCCTCTGCTGGTTGCGCCCGCGATCTCGCTGCTCGTATCGCCCCAGGCCGGTATCGTTCCTCTTACCAGCAACACCTTTGACTTGCAGGTACAGGTCCACAGCAGCGTCAAAGGCGCGGCCAAAGGGCAGGTTCATCTGGAGTTGCCGCAGGGATGGAAGTCGACCCCTGCGGTCGCGGACTTTGCCACCATGCGTGATGGCGAGGAGAAGAACATCGTCTTCCTTGTGCATCCGGAGTCGGTTCAGGCTAAGCCATACACCATTACGGCAGTCGCCGAATATAACGGCGAGAAGTATACGCAGGGCTTTACTACGGTTGGCTATGACGGTCTGCGCCCTTATCCTCACTATCGTCCTGCCGTCTATCGCACGACCGGTGTCGATGTAAAGACTGCACCGGGCCTGAAGGTGGCTTACGTCATGGGAACGGGAGACGATGTGGCGCAGTCGATGGAAGACATCGGCGTCCACGTCAACTTCCTCTCGGCACAGGACATCGCATCCGCGAATCTGAGCCAATATGATGCGATCGTGCTGGGCATTCGCGCTTACGCTGCTCGGCCGGAGCTGCGTACCTTCAACAATCGCCTTCTGGACTATGCGAAGAACGGCGGCACGGTGGTTGTTCAGTACCAGACGCCCGAGTACGACCATAACTATGGGCCGTATCCGCTGACACTCTCCTCCGATCCGGAGAAGGTCATTGAAGAGGACAACGCCGTGCAGATTCTTGTCCCGAACGATCCGCTGCTGAACTGGCCCAACAAAATCACCATGGCTGACTTCAGCAACTGGGTGGAGGAGCGCGGCCACGACTTCATGCGGGAATGGGATCCTAAATATATCGCCCTTACCGAGACGCACGACACCAACCAGGACCCGCAGAAGGGCGGTCTGCTCTATGCGCGTTACGGCAGCGGCACTTACGTCTACATGGCTTATGCCTTCTTCCGGCAGATGCCGGATGGCGTTCCCGGCTCGTTCCGCATCATGGCGAACCTGATCAGCGCAGGCAAGAACCCCGGGCTGAAAGTTGCTCCCGCTGCCGGTCAATAAGGTACGGCGTTTTGTTCACGCAGGTAGTACGATCTACGCATTGCGCCCACGACAGTCTATGGCTGCGTGGGCGCAGTTCGTGTAGCCCATAAGGAGAGAAGTAAATGGCAGCAACTGACAGAAGTTTTCCCCACGCCATGTTGCGCGAGATCTACGAGCAGCCCTCCGCCATCGCCGATACGCTCGATACCTATTCCGAGGGCGACTGCCTGCGCGAAGAGACATTCTTTCCCGCACGTCAGGCTCTGGTCGGCAAAGAGAGCATCTTAATTGCCGCCAGCGGCTCGAGCCGTCACGCGGGCCAGGTGGGAGAGATACTGCTCGAAGACATGGCCGGCATCGCTGTCGATGTGGAGTATGCGAGCGAGTACATCTACCGCTCCACGCAGACCCTGAAAGACCCGTGCTTTCTGGTCATCTCTCAATCGGGCGAGACGGCGGACACGTCGGAGGCGCTGCGCGAAGCCATTGCCCGCGGCTCGTCGACCATCGCGATCACCAATAATGACGCCTCCAGCATGGCGCGACTCGCCGATTGTTCCCTGCCGACGAAGGCCGGAGTGGAACGCGCTGTGCCCGCCACCAAAAGCTTTACTACGCAACTGCTGGTCGTCTCTCTGTTGTCGCTTTATGCAGCGCGTATTCGCGGCAAAATGACTCGCGCAGTCGTCGAGTCGCACGTGAGACAACTGCGCGCCGTGCCCGGCGCCATGGCGGCTGTCCTGCCAGGGTGGGAGAAGCAGGTAACTCAAATCGCCCAGGAGCTGCAATCGGCGGAGGCTTTTCTCTTCCTTGGTCGAGGCATCCACTATCCCATCGCTCGCGAGGGCGCATTGAAGCTCAAAGAGTCCGCCTACATGCAGGCGCAGGGCTATCCAACCGGAGAGCTGAAGCATGGCCCCAATGCGCTGGTGAATCCCAAGACGCCGCTCGTTGTTTTAGCAACCAGAGATCCTCATGCGCCGGATTCACTGCTGCGGTATGAGAAGACGGTGAACCTGCTGCGCGACCTGCAAAAGCAATCCGCTCAGGTCATCTCCATCGTCACCGAAGGCGACGAGCAGATCGCCGCGCTCAGCCGCTATACCATCGCCATTCCCCGCTGCGCGGAGTACGTAGCACCGCTCTATGAGGTTGTGCCTCTGCAACTGCTTGCATATTTCACTGCGGTCAATCGCGGGATTGACGTCGATCATCCCCGCAATCTGACCAAGGCGGTCCTCAGCGAGTAGCTCCGCCGAGGCCGCTTCCATCTACTGGCTTTCGCTCTACTTTGACTTGTCATCCTTCGCAAGAGGCGGAGGACCTGCTGTTCATTTTGCTTTGTTCAGCTCGACCACATCAAAACCGCTTTCGCTCGCCAATTTCGCTCCGGAATAGGCCTGAATCGATTTTCCTGGATTCTGCAACTCTCCCCGTCGTATAAGGTTCGCACGCATTCAAATCAGATTCGAGCTTCATTTACCTTTCGTTCTGAAAGAGTTGCGTGTAAGGGATCTGATGACACACTGTGCAAGACCGTTGCAAGGGACACGCAGGCATAGCTTCGCCTTCGCCGTCCTCATTCTTCTCACTGCAATGCCCGTTTGTTTTGCCAAACAGGACAGCGTTCCCGACTGGGTCAGCACTGCCGCCGCACAAAAGCTGCCTGACTACCCTGCCGATACCAACGCCGTCGTTCTTCTCGACGACACCACCTACACCGTCGCACCCAACGGCCAGGCCACCGAGCACTATCGTCATGTCGTCAAGATCTTGCGCCCCCAGGGGCGGGACGGCGCCATCGTTGCTGTTCCGTTCGATCAGGACACGAAGATTCTCTCGCTCCAGTACGCGCTGAAGGACAACGAGATCGTTCAGTACGGCTACCCGGGCCAGGGCAATTTCTTCGAAGACGATAAAGTCAGGGTTGCCCGGGCTCCCGGTCGTGATCCCGGCGGTATCGTGGCCTATGAGTACGAGCAGCGCATCCGTCCCATGCTGACGGAAAAGACCTGGTTCTTCCAGGGTGATCTGCCCAGCCTCAGCCAGACGTTCATGGCTGTCACCGATCGGGATCGCAATGTCTTTCTGCAAAGCTACTTCAACCTCTCTCAACTCGACGACGATCTCGCCATCGTCAACGTCGGCGGCCAGGAAAAGTTCTTCGACCCCGGCTCCCGTTTCTCGGCCTACGGTCATCTTGCGTGGAAGCACACCCGCGCCGCCGGCCTCCGCCAGACGGATGGAGGCACGGCATTCGCCAACGCGCCGGGAGAGCCATACACCGCCTCGCGGGTTCAACGGGGCGCCGATCTCACCCTGGACTCCCAAGGAGTTGCCACCGGGACGGTCAGGATGGTCTACACCGGCGCTCCGGCGCTGCGCTGGCGGCAGCGGTCCCTTACCGGCGACGCCACCTGCCTCGATCACGACCTCCGTACCAGCGTGGAAGAGCTTCTCCCGGCGGGAATGGACGTCAAGGTGACCTCCATTGAAAAGCTCACCGACTACGAAGAGCCGCTGCACGTCAATCTCACCGTCAAGGGAGCAATCGGCTCCTCGACCGGCAAGCGCCTGCTCATTCCGGGCAATCTCTTCGAGGTCAACTCCAAACCCAGCTTCCCCCACGAGAAGCGCGAGATACCGGTTTACTTCGACTATCCTTTCGACCATCAGGACGCGGTTCGCGTCAGCTTCCCGTCGTCGCTGACGGTGGAATCGCTGCCCGCGAACGATCAGGTCCAGTTTCAGAAATTTGCTGTCTACACTATGAAAACTACGTCGGCCCCTGCCTCCGTCACCGTCTATCGAAACTACTCTCTGGGAGAGATTCTCTACTTCGCCAAGGAGTACCCCGAGCTGCGGAACTTTTACTCGAAGATGGAGACAAAAGACCAGGAGAGCATTGTCCTTACCTCCGTTCCGTCGGATAAGAGCAAAGCTTCCTCCGCAGCCGATTAAGCCATTTCTCTCACGGGTGTAGGGTATCCCCCCTCCCCCTATTTAAGTACTAAAGTATTCGAAAGAAAGGATATAAGTCTGGACTTATAGGAGACGGAAAAGCCCCAGCCGACTGGCTGGGGCTTTCTATTATTTCCCTGTATTTATTATAGCGGGCTGACAGGAACTAGTACGCCATGCGTATCTTATTGATGGTAAATGGGATATTGGTTTTAGGGGGTTGACAAGAATAGTGCTTCCGAGGCTGCGAGCCAGCCGCAGGTCCTTCGACTGCGTCTCTCGCGATAAGGCTGCGAGAGACTTCGCTCAGGATGACAGTTTTGTATTGATCAGCTATCGAAGCAAGATCTATATTTTTCAGTTATTTGCGGAGCATTTGCAGGCCGATGCGATCTAGGAGAGGAATTTAATTCCTGTGAGAGTTTCGCAGGTCTCCCATAGCCGGGCGGCTGCGGCGGTGTCCTGAGCCTGCGGCGCGATCTTCGCAGGCCCAATCTCTTCGCCGCACATCTCCTGGAAGCCCTGGGGTCCGAAGTAGCTGCCGCCCGCTGCGTCAGAGACGGTGGCGGCGTAGAGAGTGGGGAGAGCGCCCTCGGCTTCCGTGTTCAGGAGCGCTCCGATGAGATGGCCGAAGATTTTACGGGCGGCGTTCTCGACGGCGGAGCGTTCCCCCGTCTGGAAGAGGTTGGTGTTGGCCACGCCGGGATGGGCAGCGATGCTGAGGATGTTTGAGCCTGCGGCGCGGAGGCGGCGGTCCATCTCCAGCGCGAGCATCAGGTTGGCCAGCTTGGATTGCTGATAAGCCTTCATCGGGGAGTAGTTCTGCTTGCCTTGCAGGTCGTCGAAGTTCAGGCGACCGCGTTTGTGGGCGATGGAGGCGATGGTGATAATGCGCGGCGGAGCGGCTGATTCGGCGGCAGCCCGCTGGAGCGCCGGGAGCAGAAGGCCGGTGAGGGCGAAGTGGCCAAGGACGTTGGTGCCGAACTGCATCTCGAAGCCGTCGGCGGTCTGTTGGCGTTTGGGCGGTGCCATGACACCGGCGTTGTTGATGAGGAGGTGGAGGGGGCGGCGCTGCTCGAGTTCGCGCGCGGCGAAGGTGCGGACGGAGCTGAGAGAGGCGAGGTCAAGGATAGCCAGCTCGATACTGGAGCCGGGAGCCTCGGTGACGAGACGGGTCAGGGCGGCCTCGCCTTTGCGGCGGTTGCGGCAGGCGAAGATGATGTGGGCGCCTTTGCGGGCGAGCGGCAAAGCAGCGCGATAGCCGATACCGCTGTTCGCGCCGGTGATGAGGACGCGTTTGCCTGCCTGCGAGGGAATGTCCGCCAATGTCCAGGTATTGCCCATGCTGTGTTGGATGTCCGATAGGCGCTTCGGACACAAGTTCTTGGGCGGTTTTTTGTAATGGTTTTTGTGCCATAATCCTTTGCCGTTCGTTCTCAGGGATTTTCGGCATCGAACTTTTAACGACTATGTCAGTGCTGCTATTTACTTTGCTTGTGTTTGCCGGCTCGTTTGGCGCTGGGCTGCTGGGGGCTCTGACGGGGCTTGGCGGCGGGGTTGTGCTGGTTCCGCTGCTTACGGTGGTCTTCCATGTCGATATCCGCTATGCGATCGGGGCTTCACTGATCTCGGTGATTGCTACCTCTTCGGGAGCGGCGGCGGCCTATGTGCGCGAGGGCTTTTCGAGCATCCGCATCGGCATGTTTCTGGAGATGGCGACTACCGTTGGAGCCATTCTGGGCGCGTTTCTGGCCACCCGGACGCCAACGCGAGCGCTTGCGATCATCTTTGGAGTGGTTCTGCTCTATTCGGCATGGTTGTCGTGGCAACAGAGCAGGCACCCGGAAGAGCGAGCCGTGGCAGGAAGTCCATGGTCGGATCGGTTGCGGCTTTCGGGCTCGTATCCCGATGGAATGGGCGGAGAGCGCCCTTATAAGGTCGATCGGATCGCGGCGGGCTTTGCAACGATGTTTGGCGCAGGGACACTTTCGGGACTACTGGGAATCGGGTCAGGCGCCGTGAAGGTGCTGGCGATGGATCAGGTGATGCGCATCCCATTCAAGGTTTCGACGACGACCAGCAACTTCATGATCGGGGTAACGGCGGCGGCGAGCGCGGGAATCTACCTGCATCGCGGCTATGTCGATCCGAGGCTGGCATTTCCGGTGATGCTGGGGGTTCTGGCAGGATCGCTGCTGGGGGCGCGGCTGCTGGTGCGGGCGCGGGTTTCGCTGCTACGCGGCATCTTTACCGTCGTGATTCTGGTGCTGGGAGTGGAGATGATTGTGAACGGTTGGATGGGGAAGATCTAATGGCGCATCGATTTGTCTTGGATGATCACCGGATGGAGATAATCATGGGGCGGTTGCTCCAGGTTGGGGTGCTTCTGGCCTCGGCGGTGGTTCTGGCCGGGGGAGCGCTTTATCTTCACGCGCATGCGGGCAGTGTGGTGGACTACCGGACCTTCGCGGGTGAGCCTGCCGATCTGCGCAGCGTGGGTGGGCTCTTCCGGCTTTTGCTGGCGGGCGATCCGGTAGCTCTGATCGAGCTTGGAGTGCTGTTGTTGATTGCCACGCCGATTGCGCGGGTGGTGTTTGCCGTGGTGGGTTTTGCGTTGGAGCGTGACCGGCTCTATGTGGCGATCAGCATGATTGTTTTGGCGGTCCTGATGGGCAGTCTGCTTTATTCCGCCTGATCCGGATGGCTACCATTCGCCGTTCAAGAGAGCGGCGTAAAACAGGCGACGACGAAATACAGGGGTCTCTCCGCTGCGGCGGCAAAAGCGCCGCCTCCGGTCGAGATGACGTGAGTTTGGACGGGTTCAGATGGCGTGAGTTGGGGGATGGGTCGAGATGACGTGAGTCGGAGATGGGTGGAGATGACGTGAGTCGGGACGGGTTCAGGCGTCGGTCTTTGGGACGGTCAGGGCGGCTTCAATACTGGTGTTCACTTCGGCCTGAGCGAACTCGGCGGTGACGCGGATGCCGTTCATGACCGCCTTCTCATTGGAAGATCCGTGGCCCACGATGCAGACACCGCGGACGCCCAGCAGCGGCGCTCCACCATATTCCGAGTAGTCGAGCCGCTTCTTGAACTCGCTGAACGCCTTGCGCGAGAGCAGCGCGCCGACCTGCGAGGTGACGGTGGACTTAAGCGACTCGCGCAGCGACGCGCTAACCAGCTTGGCCAACCCCTCGCTGGTCTTGAGCGCCACATTGCCGACGAAGCCATCGCATACGGCCACATCGTTGCGGCCGTTGTAGAGGTCGCGGCCCTCGACGTTGCCGACGAAGTTGATGCCGGGCAGGGCGCGGAGCAGGGGCAGCGTGTCGCGGGTCAGGGAATTTCCCTTGGAGTCTTCTTCGCCGATGGAGAGCAGGCCGACGCGCGGGTTGTGAATCTTGAGCACGTTCTGGGCGTACATGTGGCCCATAACGGCGAATTGGACGAGGTTGTCGGGGTCGCAGTCCACATTGGCTCCAACATCGAGCAGAAGCGAGGGCGTACCCAGAATCGTGGGGAGAATGGTGGCGAGGGCAGGGCGGTCGACGCCGGCCAACATACCGAGAACCATCTTGGCGGTGGCCATGGCGGCTCCGGTGTTGCCGGCAGTGAAGAAGCCGGCGGCGCGGCCTTCGCGAACCATCTTGAGGCCGACGCGCATGGAGGAGTCGCGCTTGGCGCGGACGGCCTGGGCGGCTTTGTCGTCCATGGTGATCCATTCGGAGGCGGGAACGATGAAGACAGGCAGGCGCTGGCCGCGGAGGTGCTGGCGCAGGACGGGACGGAGGATGTTTTCGGGGCCGGTAAGGTGGACGCGGACGTCATATTGACGCGCAGCTAGGATGGCCCCGCGAATCTCGGATTCGGGGGCCTTGTCGGAGCCCATAGCGTCTACAACGATATCGATCGGCATCAGCAGGGGACTTGAAGCGTCAGAATGTGGATGATGCTAGCTTGCTTCCTTGACCGCGAGGACCTCGCGGCCCTTGTAGGTGCCGCACTTGCGGCAGACACGATGGGGCAGCTTGCGCTCATGGCAGTTGGGGCACTCGGAGAGGCCGGTGGGGGTGAGGAAGTCGTGGCTGCGGCGCTTGGCAGTCCGTTGTTTGGAGTGGCGCCGTTTTGGGTTAGGCATTGCAGTATCCCTTTCGATCGGCTGCGGCAACCATGCGCGGACGCTCTGGCGACGAAGCAAAAAACTTGATTAGTGCTTGACCTCAGTGCTTAACCTCGAGCTTATCGGCCAGACCCGCAAGAGCATTCCACCGCGGATCGGCTGGAGCGTCACCGCAGGAACAGGTTGCAAGATTCAGATTCTGGCCACAGCGCGGGCAAAGCCCTTTGCAATCTTCTTTGCAGAGGGTACGGCCGGGCAGGGAGAGTAACACCTGCTCACGCACCACATCTTCAAGCGAAAGACCGCTTTCCTCATAATAACCGATTTCGGTCTCGTCGGGGGTAATTGCATGCTCGCCAGGGTTGGCATCGGCCTCTTCGGGGCGGAAGATGAGATCGAAGTCTCCGGAGAGCGAGAGGGCGACGGGTTCGACACAGCGGGCACAGAGGATCTCGAAGTCGCCGTGGTAAGCGGCGCGTAGGCGGATGTCGTTGATGTTGGAGCCGGTGTCGCTGTGCTCGACGAGCAGATCGGCGGCCCCTTTGACGGGGAGCGGGCCGATCTGGCGGAGGTCGTCGGTGTAGTCGAGCGCGCCGGGAAGAATGGTTTCGTCTATTTGGAGGGGTTCATCGACTAGTTGGAGCGGGGTTATGAGCACGTCTTTAAGGGTATGCAGGTTGGAGAAGAAGGTCAAACGGGGTTTTGCAGCAACCCCGTCTGTGGATGCGGCAGCTATTGCTTCTCGTAGACAGAGGTGGTGTCGAACTCTCCCTGATCGACTGAGATGTGCATGGCACGGGTGAGGGTTTTGCCGTCTGCGGAGAGGGTGAAGGTGGATTTGAGGGTTCCGGGCGCGGACTCATAGAGGATCTTCTGCGTGACGACGAGCGAAGCTCCCTTCCACTCGCTCCTGGTGCTGAGATATTGGAGCGTGGCGGTGTCGGAGAAGGTTCCCTTGGGGGTGGGCGTTTCAGCTCCGTCGGTGGTGAAGGAAAGGGTGTAGACCTCTTTGCCGCGTTCGTTGTCCGACGCCGTGGCGACGGTGAAGGCGGAGCCGGTCTGGGTGAAGATGAGGATCTCGCTTGAAGGCGGAGGAACCTGGTCGTAGTCGCTCTTGGCGAGATTAAGATTCCATGTTCCGGTGAGATTGGGGCTGGCCGTTGCGGTTAAGGCTGGGGTGGGAGTGGAGGCTGGAGCAGGTGCGGGGGATGGAGCTTGCGCGTAGATGAAGGAGATGGGCAGGACGAGCAACGCGGCGAGACGGAGGGACTTTTTCAAAGGAGTTTTCCTTGGGGGATTGGGGGTGTCTGTCAGGAGTGGACTACCGGCGGTGCTTCGGCTTTGGTGAAGGCTTTCAGCAGGCCTTCAAGAAATGCGAAGAAGACGTCGACTGCGTAGCCGACCAGGAAGGCGAGGGCGAGCGGGGGCACGGAGGCCTCCGGCGTGATGGTGAAGTTGTTGAAGAGGCCGACGACAGCGCCTCCGATGGCAGCGATGAGAAAACGGGCGGAGTTGGCCGGAGAGGGGATGAAGGTGTGGTTGCTCATCTGGCTCTCGAAGTTGCGTAGCAGATAGGCGCAGGTGCCGAGCAGAGCGTAGAGGACAGGGAGGATGCAGGTGTTGATCGCTCCATAGAAGATGGAGACATTATTGAGCAGGCTCTGGGCGAAGTAGCGGACGGATTGAAAGGTGGCGGTGGCGCTGTCGCGGGCCTCGTAGAAGTTGGCGAGGACAGGGTCGAGTTCAAAGACGGCGCGATCCTTTGCGCCGTTGCGCCCGTTTTGTATAGGAGGCGTGACCCGGGGCAGGACGAGCCAGTTCAATTCGCGGGCACGGGAGTCGATCAGGCGGATGGTGGAGGCGTATTCCTGCAACTCGGCGATGACCTCGGCTTCGCTGACGCCGGGCGGAAGCGCGGGCGCGGTGGCTCCAGGCTGAACCGGCAGGGGCACGGCTCCGAGCTGGGCGCGAAGTTTGACGGCGAGATCGTTGGCGCTGGCGATGTCGGCGCGCAGCGAGTTGGAGAGCGCCGAGGTAGCGAAACTGGCGATCGAGGCGGGCACGATCACGCAGGCCAGGATGATCGCCACGCGCAGATAGTAGAGAACGGTGGCGCTGGTGTCGTTGCTCCAGGCGGTAAGGCTGGCTGCGGTCACCGGCTTCAGCAGAGCGGCCAGCTTGGTGAGCGCGTCGAGCAGGTTCTCGATCGTAACCTCGGTCCACTGGGTGTAGGGAATGCTGCGTGCCTGCAAAACCGCGGCGCGAACGGAGACGTCGACCTCCACGCCGGTTTCGGCGGCATACTTCAGCAAACGCTCGGCGTCGACAAGGCTGTCTTTGAAATGGGCGGGAGAGGTGATGGGATCGGGGGCGTTGAGATCAGGTCTTGCCATGAAGTGCGCTCCGCGTTGCGTGCGAATTTTACGAGGGCCCGGTTGCCCATCATAGTATGCGAGAGCGATCGGCGGTCGAGAATAATTTTTTCGGGGGAGTAGGGGTCAGAAAGTTAAATGGCTTCCACATAGGATGTGCCCCAAGAGAAAAGCAGGTCCTCCGCCAGCCCACCCCAGAGAGCAAAAAGACGCTCGCCGGGGACCCCGGTGCGGCGAAGGATGACAATATTTTTGGGTTTTGGGTATAGCTGCTTTGGAAGCGCTATAGGGGGCGCAAGAGAATAGGCGGGATGGCGTAGTGCTTCGCTACGGCTTTTCGCTACGACCGGGCGCGCTTAGAGAGCGGTGGCGAGGAGGATCAGGCCAGCGGTCAAGGCAGCGATCTGGTACAGGCGGTCAGTCCGGATAGGCGGCAAAGATGCCGATTCCGAATCCGACGAGTCCGGACTGGCTGGGGCCAGCGCTTGCGTTCCTGGTCGAAGCTCTGTGGCGGAGAATGGCGATTTGTAGTTCGGGGAGTCCATCATGCTTCTCCTGATGAAGGAGTAGATGCTGTTTATAACGTGATGATGCACCCTTTGGTTCCTTTTATTGATAAAAATCGTAAGAAGATTCGGTTACGGATGCAGGGTTGATTCCGGCTGCGGGAAATTTCCGGCGGGCGGTATAAAATCTCCGCTTATGAGCGATGCGGGACAGACAGGGAATCTGCCGGACGGAACGGGGCGCGGCGCGGACAAACCGGCGATGTTTGAAGCGAAGCCGCCTGCGGGCGGCGGTGTGCCGGTGACGGCCTGGATTGCGGCGGCGGCGGTGGTCCTGATCGTTCTGTTCGGCTTGATCTGGTCGGGACGAGGCCGGAAGGCGACGCATGCCAACGATGCTCAACCGTTGGCGGCGTATGCTGCCAGCCTGCCTCTGTCACAGCTTGAGATGAGCGAGTCGACCAGCCTGGTGGGCGGGAAGTCGACGTTTGTGGATGGACACATTAAGAACACAGGCACCGCGACGGTGACGGGGATCACGGTGCAGGTGCTGTTCGGCAATATGGAGGGTTCGGCTCCGCAGATCGAGACGCTGCCGCTGACCCTGATTCGGACGCGGCAGCCGTATATCGATACCCAGCCGGTAAGCGCTTCGCCGCTGAAGCCGGGCGACGAGCGCGAGTTCCGGCTGATCTTCGAGCCGATTCCGCAGAACTGGAATATGCAGATGCCCGAGGTACGGGTGGTCGGGGTGGATACGAAGTAGACCCCGGGCGGGAGAATGGCTATAGCGAGAGATTTAAGGAAGGTCTGATTAGGTCTCCGGAGATTCCCTCAGCGGCTAAAGCCGGATTGCGGGCAAGTCACTTACGGCACGGCTGAAGCCGTGCCCTTAACAGAGCCTGACTTAATCAGAGGCTCCTTAAGGAAGTTTCTATCAAGCCTGCAAGTTGTCCCTCTGGGGCAGGGGTCTAACGAATGATTAGAGATAGACAAATGGACGAATCGCACGTCTTTTGGAATAGCGGCGAGTTTTCGCGGGTGGGCAATAGTTACTGGGTGGCCGGAAGATTTTGCGGGAGTTTGCGCGAATCGTCCCTATTGGTCAGATCGAGTTCGGATTAGTAAGCATATTGTTTTGAATAAGTTATGCTGAATTTGTGGTTTGGCATGGCTCTTGCTCTAGTGACAGTGTTGACGTTTGACCCAACAGACGCAGGATTGTTCTCAAAGGAGCAAAAATGATGATGAAATCTGGAAACACTTTTGGCCTCTCCGTTCTCATCCTAGGTGGAGCGATGGGGATTACAGCGCTCGCGCAGTCGAACGAGCCACCCGTCGTCCAGACATCGACGACGAACTCCGCAAGTTCAAGCACGGCAACCATGAATCAGGAAGACAAGGGCGGCGCTTACGCCACCGGGCAGCCGTTGCAGATGCAATCCAAAGAAGGCTTCTGGGGTCATGTGAACCCATTTGCCCGCAAGAAGTGGGTAAAGCGCCAGCTCGACCCGATCCGCGACCGGGACAATGAGCTGGACCAGTTGCAGGCGAAGAACGCCAATGATATTCGCGACGTCGATTCGCGGTCGCAGGCAGGTATCAAGCGGGTAATGACGGCGGCCAATGCAGCCGATCAGCGCGCGGCGGATGCCGCTAACCGGGCCAACTCCGCGCAGACTCTGGCGGGCAACGCAAGCAACCGGACAGACGCCCTGAATACGACCGTCGGCAACCTTGACCAGTATTCGAAGGTGACTGCGACAGCGGTTCCTTTCGCCAAGGGACGGACGGCGCTGGGACCGAAGGGCAAGGCTGATCTCGACGACATTGCTACGAAGCTGGCCGGCGAAAAGGGCTACATCGTCGAAGTGCAGGGCTATAGCCGCAACGGCGTACAGACCTCGCAGGCGATGGCCGACTCTGTCGTCCGCTACCTCGTCACCGAGCATCAGGTGCCCGTCTACCGCATCTACCGTACCGGCCTGGGCAAAAACACCGCCAAGTCTGAGGACGGCGAGAAGGCAATTGTGAACGGAGTTCAGGTCACGCTGTTGCATAACAGCCTGGCGACGATGAACTCCAACTCGGCCAGCAATGTAATGCCGAGCGCACCAGCGTCGCAGGGAGTGAACACCTCCCAGCCAACTTCGGGAGTAAGTGCCCCGCCGGAGCAGTAGCCCTCCCCCCAGGGCGGTACGGTTCAAACTGTGCCGCCCGCAAGTTTGCCGAGTCAGCGACAAAGAGCGCGCTCGCAAAAAACTCTCCTAACCAGAGAGAACCAAGGCAGATTGGCCCCTCTAACGAGGGGCCGTTTTTTTGCGCTTCGATGAGACAGGTGACATTAGACTGCAACGGCAAAGACGCCGCCTCCGGTCGAGAGGACGTACGTTTAGCTGCGGGGGTGGAGAAGTTAGATGTGAGTTGCGTTGACGGCCTGGTGGACGGCGAGGAGTTGCTCGAGGACTGCCTTGAGGTTGTTGAGGTGGAGAGCATTGGCGCCGTCGGATTTAGCTTCGGCGGGGTTGTCGTGGACCTCAAGGAAGACGCCATCGACCCCGGCGGCTACGGCGGCGCGGGTGAGGACGGGGATGAACTCGGGTTGGCCTCCAGAGACTCCGTTAGCGGCTGAAGGGGTCTGGACGGAGTGGGTGCCGTCGAAGACGACCGGCGCGAAGGCGCGCATGGTGGGCAGGGAGCGCATGTCGACGACGAGGTTGTTGTAGCCGAAGCTGGCTCCGCGCTCGGTGAGCGAGACGCGCTGGTTGCCGCTCTCGCGGATCTTCTCGACGGCGCGACTCATGTCCCAGGGGGCGACGAACTGGCCTTTCTTGACATTGATCGCGCAGCCGGTTTCGGCTGCCGCTATGAGCAGATCGGTCTGGCGGCAGAGGAAGGCGGGGATCTGGAGGACGTCCACGGCTTCGCCCACGGGTTTGCAGTCCTGGGGGGTGTGAACGTCGGTGAGGACGGGCAGGCCGGTGCTTTGAGCGATGCCGCGCAGGATGCGGCAGCCTTCCGTGAGGCCGGGGCCACGGAAGCTTTTGAGCGAGGTGCGGTTGGCTTTGTCGTAGCTGGCCTTGAAGATATAGGGGACGCCGAGGTCGGAGGCGATGCGCTGGATGGCGTCGGCCATCTTGCGGGCGTGGGCTTCGGACTCGATGACGCAGGGTCCGGCGATGAGGAAGAGATTGCCGCGGCCTACGGGGACGCTGCCGATGTCGAATGGATGAGTCACGTGTGCTATTTCATCACAACCGGGGCGCGCGCTGCTCGTTGTGTATGTCTTGTAGAATCGACCTTCATGCAATGCGAGGGCCACGATGGCGAATAGATACGGAGAAGCGGCGCTTATGGCGGCTCGGCAAGGAGCTTCGGTCGACATGACTCCTGTAGTCCGGTGGGAACGCGCGATGGAGAAGCTATACCCTACCAGTCCGACGGCGAGAAAGAAGGGCTGCCCGCGGGGAGCTTTTCTGGGCCTCTGCGAAGAAGGGTTGGTTAAGGGCATTCCGGCAGGCCACTACACAGCATCGAGGGACAACAAGGCTTACGCAGTCCGTGCCGCTGCCCTGCTGGCTGAACGGACACAAACCTGGTCCATCGGTTCGTTGTGGCGAGCGGTTACGGATGATCCTGAGAAGATACACAACAGCCAAATGGATATTGTGCTGGCGCTATGGAAGAACGGCCTCATCGTTGGCAAGTCCTAAGCCCGGAAGCTTGTCAGATAAGTAAGCCGCCTTGCGCGTCATGTTAAAGCATGGATCCAGAGTTCACACGAGCGTTTCTTCGTTCACTTCCCCAAGTTGTTGAGAGCGGTAGCGCGACGCCTCGGTGGGGTGACAAGCTGGTTTTTCGCGTGGGAGCGCAGGAGGATGGCGGCAAGATGTTCGCGCAGCTCGACTTCGAAGAAGATGGGCGAGCAGTACTGTCTCTCGCTGCCGGGCCTGAGGGATTTCACGAACTGCTTGAGCGCCCGGGAGTTGTGCCTGCCCCTTACCGGGCGCGCATTCACTGGGTTGCGCTGGAGCAGCGGAATGTACTCAGCCGCGTAGAGTTGGAAAAACTGCTGAGGCTGGCTCATGCGATGGCTTACGCGAAGCTGCCGAAGAAGACGCGGAATTTACTTGCTTCGTCCGATTGATCGATCAGATCCAGCAGGTTAACCCAGGGGATGAATGAGCACGAGGAACGTTGCCCCCACAAATATTCGTGGCGACTGTCCAAATCGCCACCGCTCGTGCGTCATGGTAGTGGCGGACCTTGATGCCCGCCTACAATTCAAGACGGAGATACCAATGGATACATTCCTTCCTCCTATCGAAAAACCGCAGGGCCTGATGATGAAGCTGGTCTATGCCATGACTCGGAAGCAATTTGGAAAAGTGCTTACACCGGTAAAAGTGGTTTCGGCGCGAATGCCGCTTGCGTTTGGCCT
Source organism: Terriglobales bacterium (assembly GCA_041691575.1). GTDB lineage: Bacteria > Acidobacteriota > Terriglobia > Terriglobales > Acidobacteriaceae > Edaphobacter. Next base: position 109,369 of record JBEPUJ010000003.1, on the reverse strand, counting down.
GTTCTCTGCAAAGATCGGCAAGCTGGACAAAAAGCTGCTGCTTTCGCGGGAGACGCAGATGCTGATTCGTGAGCAGGTGGCACGGCTGAATGTCTGCCTGTTTTGCATCGATATTGGCCGGTCGTTCACGATCAAAGCCTCGATGAACCAGGCCAAGTTCGACGCGCTGGAGGAGTACAGCACGAGTCCTCTTTTCACCGACGCAGAACGCGCAGCGCTGGACTATGTGACGGAACTGACGAGAGACAAAGAGGTCAACCCCGCTACTTTTGCACGCATGGCCCGTTATTACTCCGAGCGAGCGATCTGCGAAATCGTCTGGCTTGTTGCCAGCGAACATTTTTACAACATGACCAATATCGGTCTGAACATTCATTCGGACATGCTGTGCGACATCAGCAGGAAGAAATAAAATTCAGCAGCCAGAAAGATATTGTGGGGCGGCTGTCCAAATCCAGGGCGACGAGGCGTCATCCTAGTAGCGGTACATCGTGCCGACTACGAACCAACGACGGAGGATTCACATGCAATATCTATTGATGCTCTACGTAAACGAAGCCGGTTGGACTGGGCTGACGAAAGAACAGCAGGAACAGGGAATGGCTGCCTATACGGCCTATTCGGAGGCGCTGACTAAGGCCGGCGCCCTGAAGGGCAGCAACCGCCTGCAGAGCATCTCGGCAGCGACGACGGTGCGCGTCGCGAACGGAAAGTCGCAGGTGCTGGATGGCCCGTATGCAGACTCGAAAGAGCAACTGGGCGGCTACTACCTGATCGACGTGTCCGACCTGGATGCGGCGATCTCGTGGGCCGCCCGCTGCCCGGCTGGAAGTCACGGTATCGTCGAAGTGCGTCCCGTCTGGAGCAAGTAAACGTATGGATCTTCACGAAGGCGACGCGCAGGCGCACAGCACGGCAGATGCGGTGGCGCGTCGCAGTTACGGCAAGCTCGTCGCCTTTCTGGCGGCACGCACGCGAGACGTCGCTGCCGCCGAGGATGCGCTGTCAGAGGCGTTCGCGGCGGCGCTGGCGGATTGGCCACGCAATGGCTGTCCGTCAAACCCGGAGGCCTGGCTGCTAACCGTGGCACGGCGAAAGGCGATCGATATGCACCGGGCGCAGAGCCGGCATGAGATTGCCGCCGAGCAGTTGCAGGTGATGGCCGAAGGGCTGGAGGCGGCTGCTGCCGTCGCAAAGATCCCGGATGAGCGGCTGGCGATGATATTCGCCTGCGCGCATCCGGCGATCGACGCGGGTATTCGCGCGCCCTTGATTCTGCAGGTGGTGTTGGGGCTCGATGCGAAGGTCATTGCCTCCGCGTTTCTTACATCTCCGGCGGCGATGGGCAAGCGGCTGGTGCGTGCCAAGGAAAAGATCAGGCAGGCCGGCATTCCCTTCAGCGTTCCGGAGCACGAGGAGTTGCCCGACCGGCTTGAGGCGGTGCTGGACGCTATCTATGCCGCCTTTACAGAGGGCTGGACTGATCCGGGCGGGATCGATGTAACACGCCGCGACCTTACAGCAGAGGCAATGTTTCTGGCGAGGCTGGTGACCGAACTGCTGCCGGAGGAGCCGGAAGGCCTGGGCCTGCTTGCGCTCATGCTGCACGCGGAGGCACGAAGGCGTGGGCGTCGTGATGCAGATGGCGAGTTCGTGACGCTTGCCGATCAGAACCCGGCGTTGTGGGATGCGCAGATGATCGTTGAGGCTGAGGTATTGCTGCGGCGAGCCAGCACGTTGGGGTCGATTGGACGGTATCAGTTGGAAGGCGCTTTGCAGTCGGCGCATGTGGAACGCTGCTGCACGGGACGACCGAACTGGGCGGAAGTCGTACAGCTTTACGACGCGCTGTTTGCGCTGGCGGGCTCGCCGGTAGTGGCCATTAATCGCGCTCTGGCAATTGCGGAGATGGATGGTCCGGATGCCGCTCTCGATGCCATGCCGGAGGTGGCTGCGGATGTGCGGCTGGCCGAGTATCAGCCTTACTGGGCTGCGCGCGCGGAACTGCTTGCAAGGAGCGGCGCATACGGCGAGGCTCGCGAGGCATATGGGATCGCAATCGGGTTGGAGCGAGATCCCGCGGTCCGCCGATTTCTGCAACAGCGTCAACTGGCGCTGTTGGTTTGATTTGCTACTGCCGCTTGAGCGATTTTCCCAACTCGGAGAGAAGGAGCGTAAGGAAGGAGAGGCCGCGGCGGCTGTCTTCGGTGTTGGTGCGCTTGAAGATCTGCCAGAGGCTGGGAGGCGTTTGCTCCTGATGGTGTTGCCCGGCGGCGGAGGCGACGGATTTTGAGAGTTGGTCGAGGGTCTCGGGATCGATGGTGGAGAGGATTTTAGCGGTGGCGAGGAGGTTGCGGAGCGCGGCGATGCCTTCGGGAGTTTTGGCGTACTCGGCCAGCTTGGCGGCGATGGTGTCTTTGGCTCCGATTAGGCCGTGCAGGGCGTCGAGGATGCCCTGGTCGTGAGCGGTCTCGAGGATGTCCCAGACGATGAGGAGGGCTTCGGCGTGTTCGGTGGGCGCGGCGGCGAGGCGGCGCTGGAGTTCGGTGCGCGGGTCGGCTGGGGCGGGTTTGAAGGGGAGTGGGTTGGCCATAATTTTCCTTGCCGTTGTGAGTTGCTAGACGGTGGTTGATTTGATCTGGACAAGCTGATCGCCGGGTGAGGTTCCGGGAACGCGGTACTGGGGGTTGGCCCACTTGCGCTCGACTTCGACGCCGGTCTGTGGAGTGCGGGTGCCGTAGCGGAAGTTTTTGCGGGGTAAGGGGTTCTTGCCCTGCTCGGGCAGGACGGTCATGCTGACTGCCGTCTCCTTGAAAGCTGGCGTGTGCGTGGCGCGGTCGGTGTGGCTGCTGGTGAGGCGGTTGACTGGCTCTTCAATGGAGTTCATGGGCATGTAGAGTTGCTTGCCCTGTACCCGGTCGGTCACCAGCACCTGTACGCGGACAGTGCCGTAGGGAGAGGTGAGCTGCACATGGCGGCCACTGGTGATGCCGCGCTCGGCGGCCAGCTCGGGCGAGACTTCGAGAAAGGTGCGGGGCGTGATCTCTTTGATGCCGGGGGAGCGGTAGGTCATGCTGCCTTGCTCGAAGTGCTCGAGCAGGCGGCCGTTGTTGAGGTGGAGATCATAGGTAGTGCTGCTCTCCTCGCAGGGCACTTCGTATTCGAGGGGATAGAGTTTGGCCTTACCGTCGGGGAAGGGGAACTTGTCGGTGAAGAGCAGCGGGGTGTCGGTGCCGTCGGGATGCACGGGCCATTGCAGGGTCTTGTAGCCTTCGAGGCGGGCGTAGGTGACGCCGGCCATCAGCGGAGTGAGGCGGGCGACCTCGTCCATGACGTCGGAGGGGTGCTTGTACTTCCAGTTGCCGCCGAGCCGGTTCGCGATGAGCTGGATGATCTCCCAGTCGGGTTTGGAGTCGCCGAGGGGTTCGAGAGCTTTGTAGAGGCGCTGGATGCGGCGCTCGGTGCTGGTGAAGGTGCCTTCCTTTTCGAGCGAGGGGCAGGCGGGCAGGACGAGGTCGGCGTAGGCGGCGGTCTCGGAGAAGTTGACGTCCTGCACGATGAGGAATTCGAGCTGGCGCAGCGCCTCGCCGACGTTGTTGGCGTTGGAGTCGGAGGTGATGGTGTCTTCGCCCTTGATGTAAAGGCTCTTGAGCTTGCCCTGGTGGATGGCCTCGATCATGCCGTGGTTGTCGAGACCTTTTGTCGTGGGGAGGGTGATGCCCCAGTCGGCTTCAAATTTGGCGCGGATGGCGGGGTCATCCACGTGCTGGTAGCCGGGAAAGATGTTGGGCATGGAGCCGAAGTCGCTGGCGCCCTGGACGTTATTGTGGCCGCGCAGGGGATAGGCTCCGGTGCCGGTGCGCATGTAGTTGCCGGAGACCAGAAGGAGGTTCGAGATGGCGGTGGAGGTGTCGGAGCCGCCGCAATGCTGGGTTACGCCCATGGCCCAGAGGATGCAGACAGAGGGGGCGGCGGCGATCTCGTTGGCGACAGCGATGAGGGTGCTTTGGGGGATGCCGGTGATGCGCTCGGCGAATTCGAGAGTGAAGGGGGCGAGGGATTGTTTGTACTCGTCGAAGCCGTTGACCCATTGGTGAATGAAGTCCTGCTTGGCGAGATTGTTGTCGATGAGGTACTTCGCTACGGCGGAGAGCCAAACGGCGTCGGTAGACGGATTGGGGCGGAAGAAGAGGTCCGCTCGCTCAGCCATCTCGTGTTTGCGCAGGTCGGCAACGATCAGCCGCTGGCCGCGATGCTTGTGCGAGCGCTTGATGCGGGTGGCGAGGACGGGGTGGCTCTCGGCGGTGTTGGAGCCGACGATGACGATTAGCGCCGCCTGTTCGATGTCGGCGATGGAGCCGCTGTCGCCGCCGTAGCCGACGGTGCGTTGCAGGCCCATGGTTGCGGGGGTCTGGCAGTAGCGGCTGCAGTTGTCGATGTTATTGGTGCCGATGACGGCGCGGGCGAGCTTCTGCATCAGGTAGCTCTCCTCGTTGGTGCACTTGGAGGAGGCGATAAAGGCGAGGGCGTCGGGGCCGTGGGCGCGTTTGATCTGAGTGAACTTTTCCTGAATGAGGTCGAGGGCGGCCTCCCAGGTGATTTCGACGAAGGTGTCGCCCTGGCGGAGGAGCGGTTTGGTGAGGCGGTCGGGGGAGTTGACGTAGTCCCAGGCGAACTTGCCTTTGACGCAGGTGGAGATGCCGTTGGCGGGGCCATGCATGGGCTCAATCTTGAGGATGTGGCGGTCGCGGGTCCAGACGTCGAAGCTGCAACCGACACCGCAGTAGGTGCAGACGGTCTTGGTGCGCTTGACGCGGGAGTTGCGCATCTCGGCTTCGATGTCGGAGAGGGCGAGGATGGGGCCGTAGCCGGTCTCGGGCTCGATTTTTTTGACGACTTCGATCATGTCGTTGAGGACGGGTTGAGGAAGATTCGTCAGATAGCCGGCGTGGCCGAGCATGGATTTTTCCATGAGCGCGTTGCAGGGGCAGACGGTGACGCAGTGGCCGCAGGAGACGCAGCTGGAGCCTTCAATTTCTTCGCCGCCGTCCCAGAGGACGCGGGGGTGGGGGCTCTCCCAGTCGATGGTGAGGGTCTCGTTGACCTGGACGTTCTGGCAGGCTTCGACGCAGCGGCCGCAGAGGATGCATTGGTCGGGATCGTAGCGGTAGAAGGGGTTGGAGTGGTCTTGCGGGTAAGGCTTGGGGGCGTAGGGGCGGGCCTGATGCTTTACGTCAAGATCGGCGGTGGTGTTGTGGATGGTGCAGTTCTGGTTGTTGTTGTCGCAGACGGTGCAGTAGAGCTCGTGATTTTGCAGGATGCGGTCGAAGGCCTCGCGCTGGGCGATGTCGACGGCTGCGCCCGCGGTGACGACATTCATGCCGGCGGTGGCGCGGGTGGCGCAGGCGCGGACCAGTATGCCATCGACCTCGACCATGCAGGTGTCGCAGGTTTCGATGGGACCCATCTGCGGCAGGTAGCAGACCTGCGGTACGGGCTTGCGGGCGTGGGTTTTGGTGTAGAGGTTGAGAACGTCGATGAGAAGCTCGCCGGAGCGAATGGGAATGGGCAGGCCGTCGATGGTGAGCTGCGTGTTCGGGGTGTTGTCGGCAGGAGTGTTGAGTAGCGGTTTCATCGCGCCCCCTGGAGCTTGTGATGCGTGGGAGCATGGTAGGCGTTTTCCGGGGAGGGTGCCAGCGCTTGCGTGGGGGGGATTGTGGCTGGGAGGGGAGGTATACCCCAGGGGCTAAAGCCCCGGCCCCTTGGCTGGTTGAGAGGGCCAAGGCTGAAGCCTTGGCGTACCCAGAAGCAAGGGCAAAAACGAAATCCACAGCAGGTCCTCCGCCATCCCACCCCAACGGGCAAAAGCGCCCGCCGGGCACCCCGGTTCGGCGAAGGATGACAAATCAAAGTAGAGGGAATGGGCGGCAGATGGGGACAGGAACGTCGATTCTGATCCTGGAGCGAATTCTTAAGCGCCGAGAATCTGCGCGGCGGCGCGGAGGCCAGAGCGAATGGCGGCGTGAACGGTGCCCCATTGGCCGGTGAGGTCGGTGTGCTCTCCTGCGAAGTAGAGCGTGTCGGCGACGGGCGTAGACATCTGGCGAGAGGCATCCAGACCTCCGGTAGCGACGTAGCTGTAAGCCCCGAGGGCGAAGGGATCGTTCTGCCAGTCGTGGGTGTAGCAGCCGAGGAGCTGCTGCTGGACGCGATCGGCAGGTATGCCGAAGATTCGTGCGAGCGTTGCACAGGCTTCGCGGCCGAGAGTGTTGGAATCGAGAGCGGCGGCTTCGAGCGCAGCCGAGCGCGGGCCTCCGATCCAGCCGGTGATGCTGTTACTGGATTCGGGATGAGGGGTCCACCAGACCGGAGGCATCTGATCGAAGGCGAAGAGGAAACTTAGCTCGGCCAGTGCGGGTTGGGGACAGAGGCTGGCCCAGAAGCGCTCGCGGAAGAGCAGCGTGAAGCGGCGGGCGTTGCCCATGCGCAGGTTGGACCCTGCCGCAAGGGTGCTATCAGGACGGGGCGTGATGAGGATACGGTTGTTTTGCAAAACGCCAAGGGGTACGGCGAGGATGGCCTGCCGCGCGGTGAAGCTGCCGTTGAGGGTGAGGGCTTCGACGTGGCCGGGCTGCCAGTGGATCTCGCGTACCGGCTCATCGAGGCGGAGACTGCCGCCGGATTCGGCGATGCGGTCGGCGAGGTACTGAGGGAGTTGATCGTAACCGCCGACGAGGTGATAGAGGCGATCGCTGTCGATGGCGTCTTCGGCCTTCTGCTGCACTCCCAGCGCGGCGGCGCTGATCTGGCGATGGTCGGCGGCGTTGAAGCCTTCGACGTAGCCGATGAGGGCGGTGCGCTCTTCGGGGGATGGTTGTTTGTGATCGAGATATTCGGCGAAGCTGAGGTCGGGACCATTGAAGTCTTTCAGGTCTTCCAATGACTGGAAGGCGTGGCTGACTTCGCTGCCGCTGTCGCCGAGCGCGCCGTTATGAAACCAGATCTGCGCGCCGCCGCGTTCGCGGGCTGTGAGGCCAGCCTCTTGGATCAAGGCCCACAGCTCGGGAGGATGGCCGTGGATGAACTCTGCGCCGAGTTCCAGGGTTTCGTCGCCGATGCGCTGAGTCAGGATGCGGCCACCGATGCGGTGCTGCGCTTCTAGGATGAGGACGCGCCGGCCCGCATCGGCAAGGGTGCGGGCGGCGGTAAGGCCAGCCATGCCTGCGCCGATAATCAGGACGTCGTGAATCTCCTGAACGTCCGGATTATCGTTCGTGCCGTTACTCATGGAAGGGTTAGATGCGCGGTTCGTGTTGCTGGCTCCAGGTGGCGTAGGCATCGAGGGCCTGTTGCGGCCCGGCGCTGTACCATGCATAGCCGTTGCGGCGCTCCGGCGAGAGATCAGTTACGGTGTCGTGGATAGTCTTGTCGCGGTCGCCGAAGACGGGCTTTTCGGTGGTGATGCTGTAGAAGCGCGACCAGATGGGGGCGGCTCCGGGCTGCGGTTCGAGATGGCGTCCGCCGGGAGTGTTGCGGCCGCCGACAAAGGCCTGATCGTGGATGGCCGCGGCTTTCAACCAGTCCACGCCGGACTGAATGGAGGCGACGACGGCGGGCGATGGATGAGGCAGTTGCATGAGGTAGATCAGAAGGGCGGCACTCTCTCCGGTCGCGAGCGCGGCCGGTTCGTAGTTGCGCGCCGCTACCTGAGCGAGGGTGAGCGCGTCGTGCTGTTGCGCCCAGATGGTGCGTTTGCCGTCGATCACGACCTGGGTGGCGAGAATGCAGTCGAGCGCGTGACGAGCGGCTGCACCGGATTTGCGACGCAGGTCTGCGGGAACAAATGCGTAAGCGCTGCCGCCTTCAGAGACTGCGGTGAGCGTCTCCGCCGACTCGGTGACGGCGTTGTCGTTGTAGGTGATGGCGTCGTGATATCCGCCCTGGAGCGGCCAGACCTGGGGCCAGCCTCCGTTGGGAAACTGGGCGGCGAGAAGATAACGGATGCCTTTGAGAAAGCTGGCGCGGTAGGGCGCGGCGGCGGTGCCAGGTGTCGCGGCTGAGACCAGCACGAGGAAGTGGAGTTGGGTGTTGGTGGCGTCGTTGTCGAGCGTGCCGACGTAGTTCCAGTTGGGGTCGTGGGGCGCGTCGAAGTCGCCGGCGCCGGGGTATTTGGAGAGGTCGCCCGCGGTGTAGCTCTGGCCGCGCAGGCGAGGGGTTCCGGCCATGTCGAGGTTCTTGCTCCAGCCACCGGCAGGCGTCTGGAAGCTGACGATCACGTCGGCGATGTGCCGGGCCTCGGGGGTTCCGTACCAGTCGGCTTCGCGATGGAGCGGCATGCTGCGCGCGCTAAAACTCTCTTTCGGCTGCGGAGGCTCAGGTAAGCCGGGCGTGCGCTCGGCTGCGAGGGCGGCGCGGTCGATGCGCATCTGCTTTTGCGAGCGGTCGAGGTAGGCGGTCCAGGCGGCGCGGTCCCTGGCCGGGAGCTGCGCGATGCGGGCCGCGTTGATCGGCTCTGCCGGGGTGCTGGTGCCGATGACCGCCGCATGGAGCGGGGTCAACGCGAGGAGGCTGACGAAAAGAAGGGAGAGGTGCGATCGGTGCATTTTTAAATGGGGACCTGTGGGGTTAGACGGGGGATGGTGTTGCGAGGACGCAGAGCATCGCGTTAGCTCGTGGGTGGTTTGCCGAAGTGAGTGTAGACGACGGCCATGGCCTCTTCCTGCGTAGTGGCGAGGCCTTCGAGCTGGGCGTCTTCGGCGGCTTCGAGCATTGGCTTGAACTGAGGGCTGGGGCGGTAGCCCTGGGCGATGAGGTCGCGGCCGGTGACGAGAAGTTTGGGTTGGATGTGCTCGGGGGGCGCGGTCTCGTACTGTTGGCGGGCAAAGTTGTAGAGTGTGAGGTCGCCGTGGCAGGAGGTGCAGTCGAGCCGGTGGAGGGTGAGGTGCTCGTCGAAGCGGGGCAGGCGGAGGAAGCGCTTCAGCGTGGATTGGCGCATCTGGAGGACGTCGCCGAAGCGCATGTGATTTTTGACCAGAGCGACAATCTGCGCGGTGTCTTCGTTCGAGAAGCGCAGGCGGCCGAGGATCGCTTCGGCGATGCGGACGCCGACCTCGACGTGGCCGTTGAAGCGGATGCGGTCGTTGGGATCGAGTGGGTTGGGATTGCGGAAGGTCGCGGGCTTGCCGATGTCGTGTAGCAGCGCTCCCCACGCGAGGGTTTGGGATGCGCCGGGGGGAAGTTTTTCGAGCAGGAGCATGGTGTGCGTCCAGACGTCGCCTTCGGGATGGAACTGCGGCGGCTGGGCGACACCATGCATGCGGGTGGCTTCGGGCAGGATGTGTTGCAAGAGGCCGGTGGTATCGAGTAGCTCAAAGGCGCGGCGGGCGTGGCCTTCGGTCAGCATCAGGGTGAGTTCGTCGCGGATACGCTCGCAGCTGACCTGGTCGATCTGCGCGGCAGCGTGGCGAATCGCGGCGAGGGTGTGCGGCTCGATTTCGAGGTCGAGGCGGGCGGCGAAGCGGATGGCGCGGAGCATGCGCAGCTTGTCTTCGGAGAAGCGCAGGGATGGTTCGCCGATGGCGCGGAGGATCTTCAGGGCGAGGTCGTTGCGGCCGCCAACGAAGTCGAGGGTCGCGGACGGGGTGTCGCCGGTTGTTTCGAAGGCGATGGGGTCGAGCAGCATGCCGTTGATGGTGAAGTCGCGGCGAAGGACGTCCTCGCGAGCGTCGGTGGAGAATTTGACGGCATCGGGACGGCGGCCATCGCTGTAGGCTCCGTCGTGGCGGAAGGTGGCGACTTCGGTGGTGGCTCCATCACCGCAGACGAGGATGACGCCGAAGTGCGCGCCGACGGCGAGGGTTCTGGGGAAGAGCTTTTGCACGACGTCCGGCGTGGCGCTGGTGGCTACATCGAAATCTTTTGGTTCATGGCCGAGCAGGAGGTCGCGGACGCAGCCGCCGGCGAAGTAGGCCTGATGGCTCGCGGCTCGCAGGGTAAGCACGATGTTGCGGGCTGCGAGGTACTTCGGGTTGGTGGGCCTGGCCATGACTGTCACCTATGATAAGGATATGAGCGGTAATAGCAGAACGGGCCTGATTCTCGGCATCGAAAGCTCCTGCGATGAGACGGCGGCGGCAGTGGTTCGGGCAGGCAATGCTGCGCTGTCGAATGTTGTGGCTTCGCAGATGTCGCTTCATGCCAACTATGGCGGCGTGGTGCCGGAGCTGGCTTCGCGGGAGCATCTGCGCAATATCGTTCCCGTGGTGCGGGAGGCGATGGCTCGGGCTGGCGTGGGGTTTGACGATCTGGATGCAGTGGCGGTGACGGAGGGGCCCGGGCTGGCGGGGGCGCTGCTGGTAGGGATCACGTATGCCAAGGCGCTGGCGTGGGGGGTGGGCAAACCGCTGATCGGGGTCAATCATCTGGAGGGGCATATCCATGCGGTGTTGATGGAGGCGCGGCAGCGGGCTGACGTGGCGATGGAACTGCCGCTGCTGGCGCTGGTGGTCTCGGGGGGGCATACGCATCTTTACCTGGCAACGCAAAAGCGAGACCTGGCGCGGCAGGGTGACGAGGGCGCGTGGAGGTATCGCAACGTAGGCCGGACGGTGGATGACGCTGCGGGCGAGGCTTATGACAAGGTGGCCAAGCTGCTGGGGCTGGGATATCCGGGCGGGCCGTGGATGGATGCTCTGGCGGTGCGGGGGAATCCGAGGGCGGTGCCCTTTCATTTCGGCCAGATCAAGCCGAGGACGCATCGCGAAGGGATTTCAATGCCGAATAAGAAGGCTCCGGTGTCTTCGGGCGGGCCGACGTTCGATTTTTCTTTTAGCGGGATAAAGACTGCGGTGCTGCGTTATGTCGAGACGCACGCGATGCGGGAGAGCGTCGAAGCGCGACGTAACGCGCTTGCCGTGATGGGCGGGGATAAGCCGGGGATTGCGGCGGTTGCGGGACTCTGCGATGCGCAGACGCTCGATCTGATTGCGTCGTTTCAATATGCGGTCGTCGGCAATCTGCTGCGCCAAACCTTCGCTGCGGCGGAGGCGTTCGGAGCGCGGGGCGTGGTGGTGTCGGGCGGGGTAGCGGCTAACAGCGAGCTGCGCCGCCGTTTTCAGGCAGAAGCGGACCGCCGCGGGCTGCCGGTCGCCTTTCCTTCGCTGGCGCTTTCGACGGACAATGCGGCCATGATCGCCGCCGCGGCGTGGCCGAAGTTTGTGGCTGGCGATTTCGCGTCCGAGCAGCTGGCGGCGACTCCGCAGCTTCGGCTGGGACAGTCGTAAGAGGGAGTCCGTTGCGGCGCGGAGAGAGCCCTCAGCGGCTAAAGCCGCACTGCAGGCGAGGCATTTATGGCACGGCTGAAGCCGTGCCATAAACAAGGCGGGACTTTTCAGCAGCCTCTAAAGACGCGTCCCTCAAGGCAGTGACTCTTGCCCGCAGCCTGAGAAAGTCCGTTTTCGCCCGGAAGCACCCGCGCATCGGCTAAAATCGACAGGGATTCCAAGGAGAGCAGTCTGCACCGCGCTACGCGCTCGGCTGCGGCAGGATTGAGCGCAAGTGGCAACGATAGAACTCTTTAATACTCTGAGCGGAAAGATTGAAGCGCTGGCCCCGGTGGGCGCGCCGGCTTTGCGCATGTATTGCTGCGGGCCGACGGTCTACGACTACGGCCACATCGGCAACTTCCGCACCTTTTTGCAGGTCGATGTGCTGCGGCGATTTGTGCGCCAGCAGGGCATCGAGACCAAGCACGTCATGAACGTCACCGACGTGGACGATAAGATTATTCGCAATGCCGCTGCCGCTGGCGTGCCCATTGCCGAATACACGGCCAAGTTCGAGCGGGCTTTTTTTGAAGACCTCGACGCGCTCGGCATTCAGCGGTCGGAGCATGTGGCCCATGCGACCAGTTGCATTCCAGATATGGTCAGCCTGATTGAGAAACTTGCTGCCAGGGACATTGCTTATCAGACTGAAGACGGGAGCTGGTACTTCCGCATCACGCGCTTTCCGGAGTACGGCAAGCTTTCGAAGAAGGATTTCGAGGGAATTGAAGACGGGGCGCGGGTCGATGTCGATGAGTATGAGAAAGACGCCGCGCGGGACTTTGCGCTGTGGAAGGCGGTTAAGCCGGGCGAGCAGCACTGGGAGACGTCGTTAGGTTCTGGGCGTCCGGGCTGGCATATCGAGTGCTCCGCGATGGCGACGAAGTTTCTGGGAGACTCGTTCGATCTGCATGCGGGCGGCGAAGACCTGATGTTTCCGCACCACGAGAACGAGATTGCGCAGTCGGAGTCGGCCAGCGGCAAGACCTTCGCGCGGCACTGGATGCATGTTCGCTTCCTGCTGGTTGAAGGCAAGAAGATGTCGAAGTCGGAGGGCAACTTCTACACGCTCCGCGATCTTCTGCTCAAGGGCTATCGGGCGTCGGCCATTCGCTTTTTGCTGATCTCGGTGCCCTACCGGCACCAGATGAACTTCACGTTCGAGAGCCTCGCGGAATCGACCAACGCCATCGACCGGCTGCGCACGTTTCACCAGCGTATGTTGAAGGGCGGATTTGCGGAGGGGCTGAACGAGGAGATTGCCGCGGCAACGGCGAAGTCGGAGCAGGGCTATACGGCGTCGTTGGCCAATGACCTGAACACCGCTGAGGCGCGCGCCGCGATCTTCGAGCTGGTTCGCACGGCCAATTCGGCTGCGGATAATGGGACGCTCCGTTCCGGCAACGTCGCCGAGATTCTGCGCGTGCTCGATCTCTTCGATGGAGTGTTCGCGGTGCTTGAAGATCGGGACGCCGCACTGACGCGCGCCGCGCTCGCGTGGGCGGAAGAGGAGGGGCGTCTCGGCGAGGCTGCTCCGGAGCTGGTGGCGAATCTGTCGCTGGGTGATGCGGAGATCGACGCGCTGGTTGCCGAGCGGATGCAGGCGAAGAAGACACGTAACTTTAGCCGCGCCGATGCTATTCGCAACGAACTGCTGGCCAAGGGAATTTTGATTGAGGACTCCAAAGACGGGGTTCGCTGGAAGCGCAAGTAAACGGCTGCTGTGGGACAAGATGAAGTGTTGTGATGCCGATGCCCGAAGAGAAGAGATCATTCTTCGGGCATCGGCGCGTGGGACGTCGTATTTAAATCGCTTCCAAATAGGATGTGCCACAGGAGGGAAGCAGGTCCTCCGCCAGCCCACCCCAACGAGCAAAAAGACGCTCGCCGGGGACCCCGGTGCGGCGAAGGATGACAATATTTTGGGGTATTGCTCTCTTTATTTGTAGGTATAGACGCTTTGGAACCGCTTTAGAAGGAGCGTGAGAGTGAGGCGATGACGGTGTAATCGGAGAAGGCGGCATCGCCATGGGCATTATGCGCGATGTCGGTTACGCTTCTCCTGCGATTGCGCTGAATGGCCCACGGGCCGCTGACGTTGAGCTCATAACGCCTGTAGGAGTAGATCAATCCGGGTTCGACAGAGATGACATAGCCGGGGCGGCGGAAACCGTTGCTTGCTCCAAAGGCATCGCGCACGGGAATGCCTTCCATGCGTCCTCCAAAGCTGAGTGCAAGGCCGCGGAGCTTCGGCACAGCATGGGAGAGACCGCCGCGCCAAAGGTATTGGTCGGTCGCGGAGTTGATGTCTTCGCCGGGCTGGGAGCGGAAGGTCTTTACGCCGGTTGTGTCCTGCGGGCTGAAGAGCCACGAGCCTGTGATGTAGCCATAGGTGTGGAAGTAGAGCTCGCGATAGGCCGTGGTCGCGAGCGAGAACCCCCAGGTTCCGTCACCGGGCTGGATCGATTCATCGAAGGGACGCACCTGTGTCTGGCCGTTGCTTAAGATCGTTGTCCCCTTGGCGTCGTTGATGCCGGTAGGAAGTTTAATCGACGCGGAGAGCGCGATGTTGCCATGGCTCTCGGTTGGTGGTCGCCATATCCAGGCCTGAGCGCCGACGGTTACGTCGCCGATGCCACCGGAACGATATTGGTTGATGTTGCCTTGCTGGTGGCGGGTCGCAGTCATGCCGGGAATGTCCGCGATAACGCTCCAGCGTGGATTGAGCTGGTAGTTCAGCGACAGGTCATACAGATTTACGTGGTTCTGGACCTCGTTATGTTTAATCTCCCTTTGCACTTGATAGACCGTGCCGACATAGTGCCGAGATGAGCTGTAAGTCCTGAATCCGGTGGTGATGGTCAGGCCATGCAGCAGGTTAGTGGAGCTGGGATGACTGATGGAGTCGAGTCCGGAGATGACCGGCTGGGGGCTGTGAGCGGCAACGCAGCCCTGCGCGAAACCTGGCCGGGAACTGGTTGCGAATGGAATGGCTGCAACTGCGAGCGTGATTGCGCCTACAACCGTATTCTTCATGATTCTCATGCGAACTGCCTCCGTAAAAAGGGTTACAAGCTGGCCGGGGAATGCCTGGAGACCTCAGAATCGAGGTCCGTTTTTCATTCGTACGTCTGGACAGTAGCAGGGGCAACGTGGCGAGTCATGCCCCCAGGGCATGATTTTCATCTCGTCCATTTGGTGGATTCACAAAGCGACCGATTCCGATAAACTCCGGAGCGACAATGTCCTCAGTAAAGGCGGCTATGAAGAACCTGTTGTCCGTTGTGTTGTGCGTAGTGTGTCTTTCCGCGGTGTATTCTGCTGATGCAAAGGGCGTCCCCAACCTTGCGTTGAAGGATCTCGCCGGGCATTCGCAGAAGCTCTCCGAGCTGCGCGGCAAGATAGTCGTTCTCAGCTTCTGGGCTACATGGTGCGCTCCGTGCCGCGAAGAGTTGCCGCGCCTTTCAAAGCTGAATGAGGAGTTCGCGGGCAGGAATGTTCGCTTCATCGCGGTTTCGATCGACGAGGCGAAAGATCGCGCCAAGATTGAACCTTATCTGGCGAAGCAGGATATTCATCTCGAGGTGTGGGTGGGCGGCGATGCGGATCTTTTGACGCGCTTTGGGATGGGAGATATTGTTCCCGCCACGTTGATTCTCGATGAGCAGGGGCAGGTGATTACGCGCATCATGGGCGAGGCGAAAGATGAAGATGTGCGTAGTCGGCTGGACTGGCTGTTGAACGGACGTCAAGGCCCTGCTCCGGAACAAAAGCTGAAGCGTTACTAACCAGGTGGGGTGTCAGCGAAGGCACGCGTTTAGGTGGCGTGAAAGTCCAAACGTTGGATGACGGCATCCGCGACCTGCTTTGCGGTATCTAATGAACAGCCGAGATCGGGCAGGGGGTGTCGATGGACGTGAACGAAACGGGTGAAATAAACGAGACAGGTACGGCGGTTACAGACATATTGGCGGCAGAACGGGCCGATGAGCAGAAGCTGATTCGGCGCATGCAGATGATGATGAATATGGTGATGCAGGTGATTGCGCAGGACGGCTCGCTGACGATCGACGAGGCCTCGCAGATGATCGCCGATAGCAGGAAAGCGACGCTGGCCATGTTTCCGGGAAAAGAACTGGCGTATGACCTGATTTGGAAGCCGCGATTCCAACGGTTGATGCGGGAGCGGTTCCGCATCATGTAGCCCCATTCCGGGTTCCTTGGTGTGACCTCGATCCCGGTGTTAACTGCCGACATGTTGATACGCTGGAGGCATGTGGATAGTGGATACGGTTAGCCGTACAGGAGGATGTTGCAGCCGTGATGGGGTTGCTGCGTCGAGTCATTCCGTTGATGCAGGCAGCGGGAAATCGGCAGTGGGACGAGGGCTATCCTAATGCGGCTGTGTTTGAGAGCGACATTGCGCAGGGACAGCTTTGGGTGGCTGAAGTCGATGGCGCAGTTGCAGGGGTCGCTGCGGTGACGCCGGACCAGACGCCGGAGTATGCGCAGGTGGGTTGGGATGTCGAGGAGCTTGCGGTGGTGGTGCATCGTCTGGCTGTCGATCCGCAGTTTCGCGGAGTTGGAGTAGCGGTGGCGCTGATGCGGAAGGCGGAAGAAGTTGCGGTGGAACGAGGCATCCCGGTGCTCCGTGTCGATACGAACACACAGAATGAGGCGACGCAGAGGCTGTTGCCTAAGCTGGGATACGAGCTGGCGGGAGAGATCGGGTTGTCGTTCCGGCCGGGCCAGCGCTTTTTTGCTATGAAAAGCGCTTGTTCTAGCAACGTTACGGAAGAATTGTTCTCGCTTCTAAACATCGAAGATGTCTCCTGTGTCGGTGATTGATGCTGAATCACTGCACGGGATGTAAATGTTTACATTACAATTGCGGCGACGACGGAAGGGAAATTCTGCGTCATGAGTTTTCGGTCGTGGATTTCAATTGGCAGAGCCCGTCTCTTTTTGCATCGACGGCAGGTAAGTGATCTACGGAAGCAATCGAGAGGGGAGCAGAATGAAAATGTTGCGGATGGTTTGGGTTTCTTCGTTGCTGATGCTTGTGCTGCTGGCACCTGCAGCTGGACACGCCTTGGAGAACGGGTTGGCGCGTACACCGCCGATGGGTTGGAATAGCTGGAACAAGTATGCCTGCAAGGGCATCAACGAGGCGGTCGTGCGCGAGACGGCGGACGCGATGGCCAGCAACGGGATGAAGGACGCGGGCTATCAGTACGTGATCATCGACGACTGCTGGCAGACCGGACGCGACGCGGACGGCAATATCATCGTGGACAAGGAGAAGTTTCCTGCGGGCATCAAGGCGTTGGCGGATTACATCCACACGAAGGGTTTGAAGTTCGGCATCTATACGGATGCGGGGACACTGACCTGCGGTAAGCGGCCGGGAAGCGTCGGACACGAGTACCAGGATGCGCGGCAGTACGCGGCCTGGGGTGTGGACTATCTGAAGGAAGACTGGTGCAACACGCTGCCGGGTCAAAACAGCGAGTCTTCCTATACGCTGATGCGCGATGCGTTGAAGGCTTCCGGAAGGCCAATCCTCTTCAGCATCTGCGAGTGGGGATCGACGAAGCCGTGGTTGTGGGCCGGACCGGTCGGCAATATATGGCGGTCGACTCCGGACATTCAGGATTGCTGGGACTGCAAAAAGTCCTGGGGCGGCAGCGGTGTAACCCAGATTTTGGACATGATGGATGGCATCGAGAGCTATGCGGGGCCGGGACACTGGAATGACCCCGACATGCTGGAGGTAGGCAACGGCGGGTTGACGACGACGGAGAACCGCGCGCACTTCAGCATGTGGGCGCTGCTGGCGGCACCACTGCTGGCGGGCAACGACATCGAGCACATGTCGGCGGATACGAAAGAGATCCTGTTGAATAAAGAGGTCATCGCCATCGACCAGGATGCGCTCGGGCAGCAAGGGCGCAGGGTAAAGAAGACTGGCGACCTTGAGATCTGGTCCAAACAGTTGGCCGACGGTGGGCGAGCGATTACATTGCTCAATCGCGGCAACGCGGCGGCAAAGATTGACGTGGCCTGGTCGGACGTCGGCTATCCGAATACGCTGAACGCATCGGTGCGCGATCTCTGGGCGAAGAAGGATGTAGGTCGCAAAACTGGTGGCTATTCGGCTGAGGTGCCGAGCCATGGGGTGGTGATGGTCAGGGTGCTGCCGTAGCCGTTCGCAACACTCGCTGCAAGGAAAACCGGGTTGTCGTCTGCGATCAAGCGGGCGGCAACCCGGTTTTGTTCTGGGTCTATTCATCCAGCATTGATTGGCGTTTACGCCAGAGTGGGCTTATACTTGCGGGCATGGCGCGGTCCGAGCGACCTGGAGCGCCGGCGAGTGAGGTGCGTCTTCAGCGAATGCTTGAATGACAATGCGCTCGGGAGTAGAACCGGGGGTCCGCCCGGTGCGACCCTTGGCGGGGTGGCGGAAGTTGGCGCGATGACGCGCTTGTTTCGAAGGCCGGGACGGGTGGTTCGGGCTGCTGTCGATGACTTCGTAACTACATTATTTCCAGCCGATTGCCGCGTTTGTGGCGGGCCATTGCTGCGCGCTGGAATTACTCCTGTTTGCGATGCTTGTGTGGGCGGGATTGCCGCGCAGACGGCGACGCTGTGTTGGCGGTGTGGGGAAGCCCTTGATCTGGAAGGGGTTCGCTTTGCGGGGCAGTTTCCTGCGGAGGGATTGTTGTGTGCGCCGTGCCGGATGGTGGCTCCGGAGTTCGAACGGGCGGTGGCCTATGGCATCTATCAGGATGGGCTGCGCGAGATGGTGCATCTGCTGAAGTATGAGCGGATGAGCTCGGTTGCTCGACCGCTGGGCAGCATGCTTGCCGAAGCGATGGCGATGCTGGAGGGCGAAGCTGGCCCGGAGTTAATCGTAGTCGCAGTGCCGCTTTTTCCGGCCAAGGAACGGCAGCGCGGATATAACCAGGCCGTCCTGCTGGCCGCCGCCGCCCTGGCTGAGTTGAAGAAGACAAGGCCGGAGTGGAGGCTGCGCGCGACGCACGGAGCAATTCGGCGGGTACGGGATACGGAGAGCCAGTTTGCTCTGACTCCACGTGGACGAAGACGGAATTTGCAGGGCGCGTTCGCGGTGCAGGATGGCGCTGCCTTAGTCGGCCGTGAGGTTCTGCTGGTGGATGACATTTATACGACCGGAGCTACGGCCCGAGAGTGTGCGCGGGTTTTGCGACGGGCCGGAGCACGGAAGGTCTGGGTCGCCACGTTGAGCCGGGCGCAGCGGGAGATGGTGGCGCTTTGGGATTGATAGTGGAGAACAAAATTTGTACGGCTGATTTTGCGCAGGATGGCTTGGAACCGGAGGGCAGGAAGATGCAATCGGGAAAGATGCGGAAGCAGAGGCTGACTGGAAATCGACACGCCGGGCATGGGAGTTCCCATGCGAGCGGGCGGCTGATATCGGACGTGGATGTCCGGATCGGTGTGTTCCGGCAACCGGCGATGCAGACTCCGGTGCTGGTCCTGAATGCGAGTTATGAGCCGATCAACATCTGCGGCGCGCGGCGGGCGCTGGTGCTGGTGCTCAAGGGCGTGGCGCGGACCGAGGAGGAGCAGGGCGCGATCCTGCACGCGGCGCGGATGAAGGTGGCGATGCCGAGCGTGATCCGGCTGCTGGAGTACAGGCGCATTCCGCACCAGACGCGGGCACTTTCGCGCAAAAATATCCTGCTGCGCGACCGGAATTGCTGCCAGTACTGCTCGGTGGTGCTGACGGCGGGCGAGTTGACGCTGGACCACGTGATTCCGCGGTCGCGGGGCGGGCTTTCGACGTGGGAGAACCTGGTAGCGTGCTGCCACGACTGCAACCGGAGGAAGGGCAACCAGCTGCTGCATGAGTTGACGGATATGAAACTGCAGCGGGAGCCGCGGCCTTTCAGCCTGCACACATCGCGTCACATCATGCGGATGATCGGCAGCGCGGACGCGGCGTGGCGAAAGTATCTGTACTTTGAAGCGGGCGACGCGGCGTAGCCGCATTCTTTCTACTTATCCCAGAGAACTGAGCGGGAAGCCCATGTCCCAGAAGCGGGACATGGGGCACCCGGGTTAGGGGTAGGTACGGATTCATCTCCTAAGGTTTTAGTTGACAGGTGCGGGGGGCGGGCGTAATGTCCTAATTCATTAGGAGACGAGCCATGGGCGAGCACGAAAAAGAGGGTTTGACCAAGCTGGAATTGCAGATCATGCAGGTGATCTGGCGGCGGGGCGCGAGCAATGTCGGCGAGGTGCAGGAGGGATTGGAGCAGCGGTTGGCCTACACGACAGTGCAGACCATGCTGAACATTCTGCACCGCAAGGGCAAGCTGAAGCGCAGGTTGCAGGGGCGGGCGTATGAGTACCGCGCGACGGTGACCGAGGCGAAGGCGTTGAGCCATGCGGTGCGCGACATGGTGGACCGCATGTTCGGTGGATCGAGCGAAGAGCTGGTGATGAGCCTCATCAAGAGCAAACAGATCGATGCGAAGAAGATCGCCGAACTAAGCCGCAGGCTGGAGGCGGCCGAGGGGGAAGAAGGGGGAGGCGAGCGATGAAACTCTTCGAAGAGTTTGTGCTGGGCTATCTGGTGAACTCGTTGTGGCAGGTTCCGTTAATCTGCCTGGCGGGATACGGTTGCGCCCGCCTGGTACGTCGGATGGGGCCGCAGTCAGAGCAATGGGTTTGGGTGACAGCGCTGCTGGTTGCGGCGATTCTGCCCGGGTGCGGCGCGACCGGGAACTGGACGAACTGGATGCTGCACGGCTTTGGCACCAGCGGCCCGGAGGCCGGGACGGTGCGGGTGGAGATGGGGGGATTTACGCAGAGCGCGGGGACGACGCTGCATCTGCCGCCGGGGCTGCGTCATGGAGCGACCATCGTTTATCTAGGTCTGGTGCTGTTTCTCTGCGGGCGGCTGGGATGGGGACTGATGCAGAGCGAACGACTGCGGCGCGGTGCGCGGGGACTTGCGCTGACTGGAGATTCGCAAGCCGTGTGGGAGAGGTGCTGCCGGGTATTTGAGGTGCGCGGCGCGGAGATTGCGAGCACGGCGATGGTCGCGGGTCCGCTGACGCTCGGCTTTCGGCGGCGCATGCTGCTGGTGCCTCCGGACTTTATGGAGACGACAGAGGCGGCTGATGTAGAGGCGGCGCTGGGGCACGAACTGGCGCACATGCGCAGGCGGGACTTCGCGAAGAACGTGCTCTACGAGTTGATCTCGCTGCCGGTGAGCTACCACCCCATGACGCGATGGCTGAAGGCACAGGTAAGGCAGAGCCGCGAGCTGGTGTGTGATGCGATGGCGGCAGAGTTTGTAACCACAAGAGAGCACTATGCACGGTCGCTGCTGCGGTTGGCGTCATTGATGTCGAACCAGACGCAGAACCTCAACGTTCACGCCATCGGAATCTTCGATGCCAACATTCTGGAGAGAAGAGTTATGAGCCTGATGACGAAACGAAGAGAGACAAGAGGGCTGCTGCGCGTGGGGTTGGCGGCAGTATGTGTTCTGGTCGGAATTGCGACCTGCGGGTCGGCGCTGGCGCTGCGGCTTGACGTGAAGGAGCTGCCGCCCGCGACGGCAGCAGTGGCCAATGGTCCTGTACAGGTAGCCAGTGCAATCATGGCCGGGAACAGGATTGGCGGCGACAACCCGATCTATCCCGCGCAAGCAAGGGCAGACAAGAACACCGTGGACGGTACTTGTAAGCTCAAGGCCATCATTAATAAGGACGGCGGCGTGAGCGATCTGCAGGTAGTCAAGAGTCTGCGGAAAGATTATGACGAAGCGGCGATGAAGGCGGTAAAGACATGGCATTACAAACCGTTTCTACTGAATGGGGAGCCGACAGCGGTGGAGACGACGATCAGCGTCACCTACACCCTAGGGGAGTAGCGCGAAGTTTTGCGAGCAGTAACGGAACGGGGCTTGGAATGGCCGGCGAGAGGAAGAAATCGCCGGTCACTATTTTTAGAGCGATGGAGCGCGGCGTGGTGGAAGTATCTGTATTTTGAAGCGGGTGCGGCTTGAGCGCATCTGATAGGAGGTGAGCCTGCTTTTTGGGGTGAGCCCGGACTGAAAGTATGATACTTTCAGCGGCAGGAGTGCTCAGATGGCTTACAGCGAAAGTTATACCTGCGATGTGTGCGGCAAGCAGAAGTCGGAGAAGGACCGTTGGTGGCTGGCCTGGGTGGATTGCTTCGAGGGCCAGACCGCGGAGGATCAGCCGCTGCTCAAGCTGACGCGCTGGCAGCCTCTCCATGCCCATTCCGCTGGGGTGAGGCATCTCTGCGGGGCGTTGTGCGCGGGCACGATGATGGACCGCTGGATGTCGGAGCAGCACGAGAATCCCGAGATGCATTGCGATCCGGTCTCGGTGCATCACATGCCCGAGCAGATAACGGAGATCTCACGTAAGGCCCTGGGTTTTTCGCCAGCAGTGGCCCGAGCCCCGCTTCCAATCGAGATGAAGGCAGGGCATACGAGAAACGACGAATAGAGGAGCCGCCCGCTCCACCAAAGGTTATTTCGGCGCAGTAGAAGGCTGAGGCTGCTGTTTTGTATCTTCGGGAGCCTTGTTGTCGGTGATGTCCTGTCCGTTGAATATGATGCGGCTGGTGGCGCGGAACTGTTTGTAGTCGGTGTAGGTGACGACCGTGCGCAGATGAACGTCTTGCGAAAGGTAGCCGTTGCCGCCGGAGAAGTGCAGGGTGCCTTCGGCCTTGGTGTAGGTGGGGAACCAGTACTTTCCGTCAACCTGTTGATAGTAGGTAGTGTAGGGCGGGGAGAGGTCTTCGTGGCCCTTGCGCTTGTCGTCGGGCACGGATCGACCGTTGACGAGGACGATCTGGAAGTCCTCCTGATCGACCCAGACCTTGCCCTGGAAGTAGCGCTTTCCTTTTTCGAGGACCTTAGGCTTGGCGTCGAAGACGTAGGTGTCGATCTCGTCGATGTGCTGGCGTCCGAGATAGGTGATGTCGTACTGGGGCAGGTCTTCGGTGGTCAAAACAAAGGGAAGACGGTGTTCGATGTCCTGGAAGTCGGCGGGAGACATCATGACGCGTTCGAGGGTATTCTGCGGGGCGAAGACGACGTGCTCGTCGCGTTTTCCATTGCTATCAAAGAGGATATCGGTGACCTGCATGTATTCGCCGTCGGGCTTGTTGGTGTCGTCGTTGATGGTGGTGACCTTGACGGTCTGGCGGAAGGTATAGTTTTGGCGCGCAATGTTGAAGACGGATTCGCGGGCGGCGAATTTGGTAATGATCTCCTGCGGCGTCAGGTTGGCAGGCGGCGTGGGATCGAGCGGGCCAAAACCTGCGGGCTCCTCTGCCTGAGCAGTGTACGGAATTGCGACAGTGGCGACGGCAAGCGCGAATCCAGCCGATAACGGGAGAAGAGAGACCGTAAGCAGGGCAGCTGAAGCCGAGGCACGGATGCGGGTGCGGACGCGGGTGACGCAGAGATGGATGCGTGATAAAGGCTTCATTTGCGAAAACTCCAGTAAAACAGGCAGGGCAACGATACGTCCCGCCTGTCTATCTAAAGAATAGACGCGAAAAGCGAGGATGAGTCATGCCGGTCTGGTTAAGTGCTATGTGGGCGCTGCACTGGGGATGCATTGTCGGAATGCTGGGTCTGGCGGGTGCCGTCTTGCTGATGGGCCATCAGCGGAGGCTTCATGCGGCGCAGCGGCGGCAAGATAGAAGGATTCGCGAGGAATTCGAGGCATATGCTCGCTTTGATGCCCGGCTGCGCGAAGAGGATGATGTACGTGGACTGGCCCGGCGGGTGTGCCGGTTGGTGACCAAGAAGAGTGCGTTCCAGCGAGTGGCCATGCTGGTGCACGACGGCGAGGGGCGTATGTATGTGGCCAGCAGCGTTGGCATGGAAGAGACGCTGATCGATGCGCTGCATGAGTGGGGCGAGCGCGTGATGGATGTGATGGATCAGATCGAGCCGGCAGATCTCGATGAAACGCAGCTGGCAAACCGTGGGATGGGCATTCGTGTAGGAACGAAGAGTTTTGCTGTGGTATTGGGCAAGCATCCGGCGGACACAGGTTGCGGGCGAGCGATAATGATTCCCTTCTGGACGACCAGGGGGCAGATATCCGGTGCGTTGGCCGTGTGTGCGGACAGATTATTGACGGTGCGGCGCCAGGCGGTAGAAGAGGTGATTCCGCCGCTCGAAGTTCTGGCGGTGAAGTTGGGGCGGGGAATGGAGAACGCTGCACTGGCCGAAGGGCATCTGCGGGCTGAAAAGCTGACCGGGCTTGCGTTGCTGGCCCGCGGAGTTGCCCATGCGCTCAATAATCCGCTGACGACGGTGCTCGGATTTTCCGAGCTGATTGCGGAGACTACGAACGAACCTCGGATACAGGTGGACGCGGAGATGATTGCGCAAGAGGCGCGGCGGATGCGCGAGACGGTGCAGAATCTGCTGCACTTCGGAACGCCCGTAGCGCAGATCCGTGAACCGGTAGAGATTGCGACACTGGTGCGGGATATGGCGTCCGAGTGCGAGGCAAAACTGGAGAGTCGAGGTATTCGGCTGGTGCTACAGGCCGTGGGCGATGATCTGTCAGTATGGGGAAATGGGGAGCGGCTGCGACAGATGCTGGAGCATCTACTGAATAATGCCGCGCAGGCGATTGCCGATCTGGCTGGCGAAGAGTCAGAAGAAGATGCAGAGAAGGAGTATGAGATTCGCGTCTCTGTCAGCCGCGACGCAGGTTGGGCGCAGTTGATTGTGAGCGATACGGGGCCGGGGTTCAAGGAGCCAGGGCGGGTCTTCGATCCGTTGTATACGACGTCGCAACCGGATGACACGATGGGGGTGGGGCTGAGCGTCTGCTATGGGATTGTGCGCGAGCACGGCGGAGAGATCAGCGCATTCAATCTCCATCCGCACGGCGCAGCGGTGGTTGTGGAGTTGCCTCTGGCAGAGACTGCGATGGAGGGTCTTTCCACAGTGACTCACGAAGTGGCTTAGGTGGAAATGCCTGAGGGCCAATAATTCTTTTTCTCGTAGACCATGCAGGCGGTTGAATTGACCTGGCTCAGTTTTTTTGAAATTTTTGTAGAAGTATTTTCACGGGTAGTAGACTGACGCGATGAGGATGCTTGCAGGGTTACTTGTAGTCGTGGCGGCATGGAGTGGGGCGGCTTTTGGACAGGGTGCAGGGGCGGTTCCGGCGCGTGTTACCGGAACGGATTCCGGACAGGCCTCGGGCAGGCGTCCGATGACCTTCGTGGACTTGCAGAAGATCAAGCGAATCGACGATCCCCAGATCTCGCCGAGTGGCAAGTGGGTGATGTTTTCAACGGTGAATGTCGATCTCGCCGCGAATACAAAGGTGAGTCATCTTTGGGTGGTGCCTCTTGCAGGCGGCCAGGAAAAACAAGTGACCTTTTGGAAAGAGGGGGAGAGCAACGGACGGTTTTCGCCGGACGGCAGACAGGTGCTGTTTGTGGCGACGGACAGCGCGACGGGGTTGTCGCAGATCTTTCTTGCTCCGTGGAACGAGACGACCGGGACGCTGGGCACACCGAAGCAGCTGACGAATTTAAGTACAGAAGCTGAGGGCGCTGTGTGGTCGCCGGACTCGCAGCGGATTCTGTTTGTGTCGCGGGTTTATCCAGAGTGCAGCGACGAAGAATCGTGGGTACAGGAGGACGCCTGCAACAAGCGCAGGGACGATGCGGCGGCGAAGAGCCCGGTGAAGGCGATGATCTTTACGCATCTGCTCTACCGGCATTGGGATCACTACATCGGCGACAAGCGCAGCCATGTGCTGGTGGTTTCGGCCAGCGATGGAAATGCGGTGCGCGACCTGACGCCGCGGCGGGAGATCGGGGACGCCGAGGCGCCGGTGTTTTCGCTAGGCGGACCACTGGGTTATGCGTGGGCTCCGGACTCGAAGGAGATTTCCTATGTCACCAATCTTGATGCAGTTCCCGCAGCCAGCACCAATAACGATGTGATTACGCTGCGGCTAGACGATCCGGGTGCACGGGCGGTGAAGATTTCGGCATCGCCGGGTAGCGATGATGCGCCGGCCTACTCGCCCGATGGGAGATACATTGCGTTCCGTTCGCAGGCGCGGGCCGGGTTTGAGAGCGACCGTTATCGGTTGATGCTGTTTGACCGGCTGGCGAAGACGATTAAGGAGATGTTGCCGAAGCTCGATAATTCGGTCGATGAATTTACATGGGCCCCGGACTCCAAGACGATCTATTTTGCGAGTGCGGAGATGGGAGAGGAGAACATTCTCTCCACGCAGGTCGATCTGCCGGAGGCGACCGCCGTGGCCAATAAAGCAGAGTATGGCGGATTGCAGGTCGCGCCCGATGGAAGGACGATCGTCGCTACCGTGATGACGGTGAGATCTCCGGCGGCGGTTGGCGCGATTGCGCTCGATGCTCAGGGCCATGCAGGAGCGCCGGTCGTGCGGTTGTCTCACCTGAATGACGGCCTGCTCGCGCAGCTCGACTTGCCCAGGATGGAGCGGTTCATGTTTCCCGGCGCGGGCAATACATCGGTGGAAGGATTTATTATCCGGCCACCGAACTTCAATGCCGCGAAGAAGTATCCGCTGAAGTTTCTGATGCACGGCGGCCCGCAGACAGCGTGGGGAGATGCGTGGAGCTACCGCTGGAACGCGGAGCTGTTTGCCGCGGATGGATATGTTGTCGTGATGATCAATCGCCGCGGCTCAACCGGCTATGGACAGAAATTCGTCGATGAGGTAAGCGGAGACTGGGGCGGGAAGGCCTACATCGATCTGATGAAGGGGCTGGACTACGCGGAGGCCAAGTATCCCTTCATCGACAAGACCCGCGAGTGCGCGCTGGGTGCGAGCTATGGCGGTTTCATGGCCAATTGGGTGCTGACGCACACCAACCGTTTCAAGTGCATCGTCACGCACGATGGCATGTACAACCCCGAGAGCGCCTATGGCACGACCGAAGAACTGTGGTTCAACGAGTGGGAGTTCAAGCGGCCCGGCACGACGGGCCCGGGCCAGCCGTGGAAGTACGCCGCGGGACCGGCGTCAGAGGATCCCTTCCGGAAGTGGTCACCCATGCTGTCGATCCAGAATGCGAGGACGCCGACGCTGGTGATTCACTCGCAGAAGGACTATCGGCTCGATGTCTCGGAGGGCTTCCAGCTCTTTACCGCGTTGCAGCGACTGCACGTGCCCAGCAAGATGCTCTACTTCCCCGATGAAGGCCATTGGGTGTTGAAGCCGCAGAATTCAAAGCTCTGGTACGAGACGGTGAATGATTGGTGCGATCAGTGGACGCATAGCGGCAAGTATGCCGGGGCGCAGCACTGATGGCGTTTGCGCGGCCAAAAAAACGCGAGCCGGTTGGCGAGGCCGGGCTCTTCGACTATGCGGTGGGAGTGCTGGCGCGAAGGATGCGCACGGTGCGGGATCTGCGCCGGTTGATGAAGCTGCGCGCTGAGGAGGGCGAGGCGGGAGAACGCGCGATGGATGCCGTTGTCACCCGGCTGACGGAGTTGAAGTACCTCAGCGACACGCGGTTTGCGGCGGACTATACGCGGCTGCGCAAGGAGAACGAGAAGCATGGCCGGCGGCGGGTGCAACAGGACCTGGCGCAAAAAGGCGTGCATAAGGATCTGGTTGCGGCTACGCTGGCCAAGGCCTATGACGATGTGGACGAGGTGATGCTGGCGCGGGAGTACATCGCGCGTAAGCGGATCAAGCAGCCGAGCGGCGCCGACGCGCAGAAGCAGACGATGCGGGTGATGGGGAGACTGATGCGGGCGGGATTTTCCTCTTCGACCATCTTCAAGGTGCTGCGCGAGTGGAATTTGCCGGAGGAGACGATGGCGGGCATCGAAGAGGGTGGGAGTGATTCGGATTCGTATGCGGAGCGGGATGAAGCGGAAGTCGATGAGGGCTGAGGCGATGCGGAAGCCCACGTCCCAGAAGCGGGACATGGAGCACCCGCTGGAGCGAATCGTTGCGGTGGATTGGTCGGGACGGGTGGATGCGGCGGGACAGCGGCGGCACATCTGGGCGGGGGTTTGGACCAATGGCGAGGTGACGCTCGAGGGGGGACGGACGCGCGAAGAGTTGATCGCATGGCTGATTGACCTGGCGCAGGAGACGCCGCGGATGGTGGTGGGCATCGACTGCTGCTTCAGCTTTCCCGCGTGGTTTCTGGATGAACATCACTGCGCCACGGTTTTCGACTTCTGGCGGCATGTGGCGGTGGGGCATGGTGAGCGCTGGCTGGCGCGGGAGTGCGAGGACATTCAGCGTGATGAGCGGTTCTGGGGCAAGCCGCACAAGCGACCCGCACAATTCTGCGGCGAAGGGTTGCAGCGGTCGATGCGGTTGACGGATATGGACAACAAGTTCGCTCCGCAACTGCTGGCCACGGACCCGGAGCGGGCAGCGAAGGTGCGAGGGATTACGCCGAAGTCGCCATTTCAGATCGGCGGCTCGGGCAGCGTGGGCACCGGGTCGCTGCGGGCGATGCCGTTTCTGCTGCGGCTGCGCGAGGCGGGGGTTCGGGTGTGGCCGTTTGAAGATGCTGCTCTGGGCGCGAAGAGGCCGCAGCCGCTGCTGGTGGAGATGTATACGCGGTTGCTGACTGGTGCGGTGGCGAAGAGTAACCCTGTGGCGCGGAAGGCTTATCTGGCGGCGAAGCGGAAGACAGACGAGAAGTATGCGGGAATTTCCCGCGGTGTGCTGGCGAAGGCGCTGGGGTCGGAGGACGCCTTCGATGCGCTGGTGTGTGCGATGGAGATGGTGCGGTGGCAGGGGGAGTTTGGGCGACTGAAGGCTACGAAGGATGCGGCGTTGAGGCTGGAGGGAATTACGTGGAGGCCCGGAGTACAGGGCACTGATAAACTTTAGTTCTATGGAATATCGTTCGGGAAGCCAGATTCGGGAAGACTTTTTGCGGTTTTTTGAGACCAAGGGGCACCGCCGGGTGCACTCCTCTTCGCTGGTGCCGGCGAACGATCCTACGCTGCTGTTTACCAACGCGGGGATGAACCAATTCAAGGACGTCTTCCTCGGCGCGGAGAAGCGCGAGTACTCGCGCGCGGCGAGTTCGCAGAAGTGCGTGCGCGCGGGCGGAAAGCACAACGATCTTGAGAACGTCGGCTTCACGCGGCGGCACCATACCTTCTTCGAGATGCTGGGCAACTTCAGCTTTGGCGACTACTTCAAGAAGGACGCCATCGCCTACGCGTGGGAGCTGCTGACCTCGTCGCAGTGGTTCGGCATCGATCCGGCGAAGCTGTATGTGACGATCTTCGAGGGCGACGCCAGTGTTCCGCGCGATGCGGAGGCGTATCAGTTCTGGCTTGATGTGGGGGTTCCGGCGGAGCGCATCTTTGAGATGGGCGCGGCGGATAACTTCTGGGCGATGGGCGATACCGGACCATGCGGGCCGTGCTCGGAGGTTTATTACGACCTGGGCGTTGCGGCCTCAACGACCGGCGAGGACGTTCCATTTCCACAGGACGAGCAGCGCTATGTCGAGATATGGAATCTGGTCTTCATGCAGTTCGACCGTGGCAGCGATGGCGTGCTGACTCCGTTGCCCAAGCCTTCGATCGATACGGGCATGGGGCTGGAGCGGGTTGCGGCGGTTTTGCAGGGTGTGCTGTCGAACTTCGAGACGGACTTGTTCACTCCGTTGATTGAGCGGGCGAAAGAGCTTACGACCACGGAGCGCGCGGATTTCACGGATGAGAAGTCGAGTGCTTCGCTGCGGATTATTGCGGACCATGCGCGGGCGGCTACGTTTCTTATCGCGGATGGTGTGCTACCGGCGAACGAGGGACGCGGCTATGTGCTGCGGAAGATTCTGCGGCGCGGCATTCGGCATGGACGATTGCTGGGACAGGAGAAGCCGTTTATGCACGAGATGGTCTTCGCCGTTCGCGATGAGATGCAGGTGGCTTATCCGGAATTGAAGGAGTCGGCGGAGCGTGTGGCGAAGGTAGTGCTCGCGGAAGAAGAGCAGTTTGCGCGTGTGCTAAGTGCAGCTCTCGACTTGCTTCAGGCTGACATTGAAGACACGACATATTCAATTTTGGAAGAGGCCTACACCGCAATAGGGACAACGAGACTTAGGGCAGAGATCAGGACCGAGCGCTACAAATATGAAAAATCGCTCGTCGAGATTATTGGCGAAGGCGGATTTCTTACACCTGGACAGCAGCAAACACTAAAGGTGCTTGAAGCAAAGAGGAATTACCCGGGCGAAAAGGCTTTTCGTCTTTATGAGACATATGGTCTCCCATTAGATTTCATGCAAGATGCCGCGCGTGATGCTGGACTCAGATTCGATCAGGAAGGTTTTGACGCTGCCAAGACGGAGGAGCAGCAGCGGGCTCGGGCTTCGTGGAAGGGCGGATCGCAGAAGTCGGCGGCGCCGGTCTATCGCGAACTGGCGAAGACGGACTTTGAGGGTTACACGGCGCTGCGGGTGGATGGGGCGCGCATTCTTGCGCTGGTAAAGGATGGCGTGGGCGTGCCGGAGTTGAAGGCCGGGGAGCGGGGCGAGGTGGTGCTCGATGCGACCAGCTTCTATGCCGACTCGGGCGGACAGGTGGGCGACAAGGGATGGCTGTACTCGGGCGACCACAATACTGTGGTGGCCGAGATCAGCGGAGCAACCAAGCCGGTGCAGGGAGTCTTCGCGCATAAGGTGGTGGCGCGGCAGACGCTTGCTGTGGGCGATGTGGTGGATACAGTTGTTGATGCGGAGAACAGGCGGGCCACGGAGCGCAATCATACCGGGACGCACCTGCTGCACGCGGCGTTGCGCGAGGTTCTGGGCAAGCATGTGAAGCAGGCCGGGTCGCTGGTCGATGCCTCGCGGCTGCGCTTCGACTTCTCCCACTTTACGGGCGTCGCCGAGGAGGAGTTGCGGGAGATCGAGGACATCGTGAACCGGCAGGTGCTGGGGAACGCGACCGTGCAGACGCTCGTCGATGTGCCGATTGACGTTGCGGTGAATGAGCTTGGCGCGATGGCGCTGTTCGGCGAGAAGTACGGCGAGCGCGTGCGGGTGGTCAAGATTGGCGATTTCTCGACCGAGCTTTGCGGTGGAACCCACACCGGAGCAACCGGAGAGATTGGCTTAATTAAGGTGGTTGGCGAAAATTCAGTCTCGTCCGGCGTGCGCCGGGTCGAGGCGGTGAGCGGGACGGGCGCATTGACCGAGTTTCGGCGCGACTTCGACGTCGCCCGGGTGGTCGGACAGATGGTTGGCTCGACTGATGCTGCTCCGGCGGATGCGCTGCGGCACCGGATTGCGGCGCAGGAAGAAGAGATGAAGAAGCTGCGGCGCGAACTGGATCAGGTTCGCATGAAGGCTGCCTCTTCTTCGGTTGCAGATGCAGCTTCCTCCGCTGTCGAAGTAAAGGGAGTCAAGGTGCTGGCGCAGCGGGTGGACGCGTTGGATAAGGGCCAGATGCGGACGCTCGTCGATAGTCTCCGGACGAAGCTTGGCAGCGGCGTCGTTGTTCTTGGCGCAGGTTCCGACGGCAAGGTCTCGCTGATCGTCGGTGTCACCAAAGACCTTACCTCGAAGGTGCAGGCCGGGAAGATCGTAGGCCAACTCGCAGGAATGGTCGGCGGCAAGGGTGGCGGACGGCCCGATCTGGCCGAGGCGGGCGGCAGTGATGTCGCCGCTCTGGATGGAGCGTTGACGAAGGCCGCGAGCGTGGTGGAGGGGCTGCTCTAAGCAGCCTGTCCAAAAAACTGATTTGCGTTGGATTCGTTGGATTGACGAACGGGCAACGACAGGAACAAAGGCGAGATACAGGGATCTCCGCTCCCCACACGATGAAGCCGCATGGCTCCGGTCGAGATGACGTGATCTTGCGGCTATGGGCAGATTCTAAATTCCGGTAAATTTTGCGGGGGTATCGCGGGGAGTACCGGGGTTCATTTACCGGGCGCTGGGCGGTTCGCTCTCTTAAACTTTATATAGATGATGGGTCTCGAAAAACAGAAGTGGCGGTTTCTATGTGCAGGTTGTGCGGCGGTTCTTTGCTGCGCCATGGTGCAGGTTCTGCCCGCCAAGACTCGCACCACCACTCATCGCCGCGTCGAACTGACTCCCTGGCAGCAGGCCATGCAAGGCCGGGAGACGCTGGAGGCAATTTCTCCAGGCGCGCGCACCCGGGCCGGATACACACAGGCAATGGACGGCTTCCGTACCATCTATCACCAGTCGCCGGGAGATACCTATGCGCCTGCCGCGG
The DNA here is from genome assembly GCA_041691575.1 of Terriglobales bacterium. Classification (GTDB taxonomy): domain Bacteria; phylum Acidobacteriota; class Terriglobia; order Terriglobales; family Acidobacteriaceae; genus Edaphobacter. The sequence goes on along the minus strand of JBEPUJ010000003.1, from coordinate 77,746 downwards.
TCAACGCCGTAGCCGAGTTGCTGGCCGAGCAGGGCCGTGGATCGCATGATGCCAAGTCGTTGAAGGATGCTATCGGCCAGTACGAGTTTTTACTCAAGGAATATCCCACCAGTTCCCTGCGGGTGGCGGCATTGCTGGCGCAGGCGCAGATCTATGAGAACGATCTGCATGATGCATCCGGTGCGCGGGAGCGGTATGCACTGCTGATCAAGCTCTATCCCAGAAGCGGCCAGGCGGAGGAAGCTCGGGCCGGGCTGGCTTCGTTGAAAGACAGGGATCGGGAAACAACTCTCAAGGCCCAGAAGGACAGGAGTCCGCTTGCCGCGAAGGCGGGAGCGGCGACCGCGACGGAGAGCGCGAGTGAGCGCGGCGGCAAGGGCGCGGGGAGAAGTGCGTTTGCTCCGATGCCTGCGACCACGCGAGAGACGGTGCGAGAGGCGGCGATTGTACGCAGCCAACCGGCGCAAGCGGTCGCGGCTCCTGCAGCTTCGACGGTTCCCGTGAATAAGCTGGCGGAGAGCACGGGGCGGGCAGCGGGAGAGGTTGCCGGGGTCGCGCATGTGGCGCGAACTTCGGTTGGCAAACCAGGCCGGCTGGCTCAGGTGACGGGGATTCGGCATTGGTCCACACCCACCTATACGCGGGTGGCGATCGATCTGGGTGACGACGTGACCTACGAGGCCGCGCGGGTGCCCAATCCTGATCGCATCTACTTCGATCTGCATGGAACGCGGCTGGCGCAGGAGTTGGTGGGAAAGAGTTTTACCGTGACGGACGATGGTTTTTTGAAGCGTGTCCGTGCGGCGCAGTTCACCAACGACATGACCCGGGTAGTGCTGGATGTGAATGATGTGACGGAGTATTCGGCATTTCTTCTGCCCAACCCTTATCGCTTAATTATCGACATTCATGGAGGAAGCCAGGGGCAGGCCACACAGACGGCGGCGGTCAAGACAGCGCCCGCTCCTGAGACCGCTGTGGTGACGAAGGCGACGGCGATGCGGCCAGTGCCGAATACGGTGGAGGCGAAGTCGAACACGCTCGTAGAAGTGGCTTCGCTGGGTGATCAGCCAGGCAAGGTGGAAGCGACGCGCAGGCCGACCTCACAGCCGATCTCGGCAGTGGTGCGAACGCAGGGAACAGGGAACCGGGAACTGGGATCGGGAAGCGCCGAATCGCGGTTGGGGTCTGCCGCTTCCGGCCATGGGAGCAGGACGAAGAGCAGCAGGACAGACGCCGTGAGTGCCGTTCCGGCGCGTGCGGCAGTACCAACGGCCGATGGAGAGACATCGCTGGTAAGGGCGCTGGGGCTGAAGATCGGACGCATTGTGATCGACGCAGGCCATGGCGGACACGACTCGGGCACGCTGGGAGTAGGCGGGATCGAGGAGAAGGACGTTGTCCTGGATGTTGCCCTGCGGCTGGGCAAACTACTGCATGAACGGTTGGGCGCGGAGATTATCTATACCCGGTCTGACGACACATTTATTCCCTTGGAGACACGGACCGCAATCGCCAATAAGGCACAGGCCGACCTGTTTCTATCGATCCATGCGAACTCTTCGCGTGATGAGAGCGCGCGCGGCGTCGAGACGTATTACCTGAACTTCACGACGCAGTTGGACGCGCTGGAAGTGGCGGCGAGGGAGAACGCCGTTTCAGACCAGTCGATCCATCAACTGAGCGATCTGGTGAAGAAGATTACGCTGAAGGATAAGATCGCGGAGTCGCGAGAGTTTGCCAGCAACGTGCAGGAGAGCCTGTACAGCGGGCTGGAGAAGGGCAATGCGGGGCTGAAGGACCGAGGGGTGAAGAAGGCCCCGTTTGTGGTCTTGATCGGAGCGAATATGCCGTCGATCCTCGCAGAGATCTCGTTCGTAACCAATCCCAGGGATGCAAGGCAGTTGGAAGAGCCGGAGTACCGGGAGCGGGTGGCGGAGAGTTTATACAGGGGAGTAGCGAAGTACGAGGCCGGGCTGAGCGGCTCGAAGGTTCCGGTCGAGCGGGCCAGCGCGAAGTAGTAAAAGCATCTCTATTTTCCTGGCCGCTGAAAAACGAGGTATTTCTTCCGCGGCACGAGGCCCTCAGTGAGCGGTGGCGGCTTCGCTTACGGGTTTGTGCTGGTGTAGTCTGACCCATAGCAGGGGCAGATGTTTCATGGTCAATATCAATCTTAAATTTCGAGTAGTGGCGCGGTATGTTCTGTTGCTGTCCCTGATTGGGACGGTGGTCCCGGTTTTGGGGCAGACCACGAAGACAATGCTGATAGAACCTCGTGGACCGCTGTTGCCGCTGAGGTTCGGCGCGTGGGAGATAGAGGGTGCGCCCCGTTCCTGCCGGGATTGTTTTCAGCCTGAAGGACAGGTGGCGGATGTCTTAAAAGAAGATGGCCTCGATCGCGGCGACAAGATCACCTACCGGCGGCAGAAGGGCACGGGAACGCTGGAGGTGACGGTGTTTCAGTTTGGGGATGTGACCGGAGCGGTGAGTGCATTTACCTTTTTGCGCAAGCCGGGGTCGCGCATGATTGTGTCCAAAGAGGGGAAGATCGGCTCGGAGATGGCTGCTTCAGGGGGAGGAGACTTTATCTTTCGCAGCGGCGCGACCGTTGTGGTTGCGGACGCGAGCAAGGCAGGCGCTTCGGCGGTGAGCGATCTGCGCAGTCTGGAGACGACGCTGCCAAAGATCGGCGGGCAAAGGGCGCGGGCTCCGCTGCTGCCGACCTTGCTGCCCGAGAAGGGTCTGGAGACGGATACACTACGCTATGCGCTGGGGCCAGCGGGCTATCAGGCGATGGGCGGAGTGCTGCCGGCTGCGATGGTTGGGTTCGACAAAAGCGCCGAAGTGGCGATGGCAAAGTATGCGGGGCGGGGCATGTTAACCCTGCTGCTCTATCCAACGCCGCAGATTGCGGGCGACCGGGGCCGGGGGATTGAGGCTGAGATGAATCGGCAGGGTGCGTCGGCAGGAACAGTCAAGCTGCGGCGCGAAGGTCCGCTGGTGCTGATGACGACGGGGGCATGGAGCCCGGATGTGGCCCAGAAATTGATTGAAGGGATTCATCTGCGCGATGTGCTGACGTGGAACAAGCCAATGCCGCTGGAGTTCCACTCAGAGGTGCGCAAGACGGCAAGCCTGTTGATGAGTATTGCCATTCTGTCGGGCATACTGATGATCTCTGCAGTGCTGCTCGGATTATTTCTGGGCTTCGGGAGGGCGGCAATTCGAGTGATGCAGGGCAAGCCTGCGGCAACGGAACCGGAGTTTCTGCGGATCGATTTGAGCGGCCGGTTGGAGAAGATCCACCTGGATGGGCCAGAGCTGGAACCGAAGAGATGACATAGACTGCACCTGCGGTGGTGCAGGGGCGGAGCTAAGCGGCTGATTTGATAGCAGTTTGAGATAGAGTTAATCCCAATATGGCGAATATATGGCGAATATGGAAGCGGCTGTTGTATGAGGAGTAACCCCCGTAACTAGTTCCTAAATAACGACTTATTGTCTGGATGTTTAAGTCTTGACACCTGATTTTGGCAAACTTAGTATTTCGCCAGAAAGTTCTGATGGCTTTGCCTCCGTTGGAACTATTCTCCCTAATGAAGAGGCCACCCTGTTGCCGGGTGGCCTCTTCGTATTTCTGGACCATCGCCGATGGAGATATTCGAATGCTTTTACAACAACAATGAAAACGCATCGCTTGATATAGAGAAGGGATCAACGGCGTGTGTTGCATCGCTGTTTGTGCGGTTTGCTTATGCTAGTTTGACTAAGCGACTTGTGGAGGTCGATCGAATGATCCTGCGATGGATGAGTGGGCGGGTTGGAGTCGCGGCATTGTGTGGGGCGATGCTTACTGCGATGTGTTTGCCGGCAGACGCTCAGGACACGCGGCAGGCGACGGAGCCGAAGATTCCAGAGTCGTGTATGCAGCTATCGGCGCAGCTTCGTGCGACGAACCACATGCTCAATGCAGCCGATGAAGGCAAGCTGGATACGCAGCGCATTCAAGCGGCGCTGGATACATGCAAACCGGGAATGGCAGTGGAGTTGAGGCCGGCGAGTGGGAACAACGCTTTTTTAAGCGGGCCGCTGGAGATGCGGACCGGGGTGACGCTGCTCGTGGATGAAGGAGTAACGCTGTTCGGCTCGCGCGATGCGAAGTTATATGAGATCAAGGGTGAAGGGGCGACCCCGGGGTTGTGCGGGACGATTGCTGCGGGAGTGCCGACGGTGTTTCCCGCGCCGCAACATCCGCTGCCGGTGCGTGGCGGATGCCGTCCGCTCATTAGCGCGATGGATGTGACCGATGCAGGGATCATGGGCAATGGAGTGATCGATGGGCGGGGATACGCGAAGATTCTGGGCAAGGACTATAGCTGGTGGGAGATGGCTCGGAAGGCGGAGCCGAAAAACGAGCGCTACTTTACGCCGAGGATGATTGTTGCCCGCCATGCGGATGGCCTGGTGCTGTATCGGATCACGCTGCACAACTCTACGAATTTTCACGTCAGCGTCAATGGGACGAATGGGCTTACCGCCTGGGATGTGCACCTGGTGACGCCGACGACCAAGGGGCAGGATGCGCGGAATACGGATGGAATCGATCCGGGGAGTTCCTCGAATATTACGATTGCGCATAGCTGGATCGATAGTGGCGACGACAATATCGCAATTAAGACCGGCGTCTCCCATATGAGCGTGCTCGACAACCACTTTTATAGCGGGCATGGGATGTCGATTGGCAGCGAGACCTTTACCGGGGTCAGCGATCTGCTGGTGGATGGGCTGACGGAGGACCATACGACCAGCGGAATTCGCATTAAAAGCAATGTGACGCGAGGCGGCCCGGTGCACGATCTGGTCTATCAGAATATCTGCATGAAGGATGTTGCTAACCCTATTGCCATCAGTCCCTACTACACGAATCAGACGGTCGAAGGCTTTGTCGATCCGGGGTATGTGGGGAGCAGGATTCCGGATTATAAGGCGATTACGATTCGCAACGTGGTGGATACAACTCCGGGGGATGTGCTGATTGCCGGACTCGATGATGCTCACAGGACAGAGGTTACGCTCGACGGGGTACGCGTTGAGGGGATTACTCCAGTTCAGGTGCATGGACGGTTTGCCACGGTGACGCTGGGACCGGAGGGGACGAACCTTGATTTCAGTGGGACGGAGATCAAGGTCGTTGCTTCTAAAGGAACGCGGAGCGAAGAGACGTTCAGCTGTGATGGAAAATTTGGGCCCATGCAGTAGGCGCTTTCGAATCGACATGTGGCTGCTTTGCGGTTCACGACCGAGTTAGCCCTTTATGGTCAGTCCACTGATAGGATTGGACTTCGGTTCTCCTGGTATCGGTAAGGTCACGTGCAAGGGGCGGCCTCAACCTGAAATGAGGCTCTAAATTGGTATTGTCCTTCGAATTGGAAATCATTCCTGTTGACAGAACTTTAAACGGCGACATATAGTCCTATCGCATCCGGTATGACCACTTTTGCGGAATTCAAAATAAATTCCCGAAAGTTTATGTCTCACTCAAAATTCCCGATCTCTCGCGAGGACCCAGAATCATGTCATTTCTAAAACTTCGAGGCCACTTCATCCGAGGAGCCGCTCAACTCGGCTTGTTGGCTGCGTTCTTCCTGTCTACATGTTCGTCTGCTCTTTACGCTCAGTCCGGTACCGCCAGCCTTCAGGGCTCGGTTACCGATGCGACCGGCGCCGTCATTCCAGGTGCGGAAGTAGCACTGGTCAATAGCGCGACTCACGTCGAACGTAAGATAAGCAGCAGCAATAACGGCTTGTACAGCTTTCCCAACGTCCCGGTAGGAACGTACACCCTAAATGTAGGCATGGCCGGGTTTCAGAGCTACACGCAGACTCATATCGTGCTCGAAGTCGGCAGCAGCATCGCCGTCAATGTCCAGATGACGGTCGGCAGCACGGATCAGAAAGTCGAAGTCCGGTCCGAAGGTCTCGCCCTGCAGACAGAGGACACCTCCTTCAAGCAGACCATCGACCAGCAGACGATGACCGAAATGCCGCTCAATGGTCGTCTGATGACCGACCTCATCTCACTTTCCGGCGGCTCCACGCCAGCTCCCGGCGGCGACTTTACCGGCACCAAGTACTCGTACCAGACCGTCTCGGTCTCCATCGCAGGCGGCATGGGCAATACCACCATGTGGCGGCTGGATGGCGGCGACAACAACGACTATATGGCCAACACCAACCTGCCCTTCCCCTTCCCGGACGCGGTCAGCCAGTTCAGCGTGGAATCCACCGCGCTCAGCGCGCAGAGCGGGATGCATAGCGGCGGCATGGTGAACGTCGTTACCCGCTCGGGCACCAATCAATTCCATGGGTCGGCTTTCGAGTTCATCCGCAACAATTACATTAACGCCACTAACTTCTTCTCCACCAAGAAAGATGTCCTTCATCAGAATCAGTATGGCGGTACTTTCGGCGGGCCGATCCTGAAGAACAAGCTCTTTGCCTTCGCCGGATACCAGCGTTCGCATACGACCCAGTCTCAGGCTTCGACACAGGCTCATGTGCCCACTGCCGCGAATCTCTTGGGTGATTTCTCAGTCACAGACGGACCAAACTGTGTAACGAAACCTGTTCAGCTGTTCGACCCCCTCACCGGCGCGAAACTGGTGGGCAACAAGTACTCCAGTCCTCCCACTTATAATCCGCAGGCATTGAATCTGCTCAAGTACCTTCCCGCAATCGATCCGGCTGTCGACACGCAGGGATGCGGTCTTGTCTCCTATGCCATTCCGAAGATCACATCGGACAACCAGTTTGTCACCCGCGTCGACTACACCATCAATGCGAGGAATACCCTCTACGCCCGCTACTTCCTCGATGGCTACCAGGCTCCGGCCTTCTTCTCTCCCACCAACATTCTCATCACCACCCAGTCTGGAAATCTTCAGCGCGTGCAATCCTTCACCCTTGGCGAGGCTTTCACGATCAGCCCAAGGACTGTGAACACATTCCACCTCACTATTTCGAGACGCCGGAATAACCGCGGATACGCTGCCAACGATATCAACGTCTCCGCAATTGGCGTCGATCTCTACCAGGCTGTGCCCAACGGCCTGCAACTGACCGCTACTAATAAATTCAACATCGGCGGCGGCACCAATTCGGTCTCCCACTTCAACGATAACGCCCTCGCCGTCAGTGATGACATCACCATGCTGCGCGGTAAGCACCAGCTCATCTTCGGTGGAGAGTGGGTCCAGAACCAGCTCAATATCTCCAACGCATATCAGTCGAACGGCAATTTCAGCTTCGATGGCCGCTACAGCGCGAACGGACCGAATGGCGGATCAGCCGGAGGAGATACCAACCTGGACTTCCTCATGGGAACCATGAGCGCCTTCCAGCAGAGCAAGATGCAGCAGAATGCGTTGCGAGCTCCGATTCCCAGCCTCTACATCCAGGACACCTACCATCCCACACCGAGCCTTACTTTGGTTGGAGGAATTCGCTGGGCTCCTGAATTGCTGCCTGTGGACGTCTTCAATCGCGGCACAACCTTCGACATGGATGCTTTCCTGGCCAATAAAGTCAGTTCCGTCTACCCGAATGCTCCTGCGGGAACCTTTTTCTACGGAGACAAGGGCGTTTCCCGGCAGTTCACCAAGAACTCGCCCTGGCAGTTCTCTCCGAACGTTGGAGTTTCATGGGATCCTTTTGGTGACGGCAAGACGGTTTTGCGTGCCGGAGCTTCTCTGAACTACGACATGGTGAACTTCTTTACCGGTCAGCGTAATCAGCAGAATCCGCCGTTTGCCACTGCCATCGCACAGGCGCAGACCTCTTCTTCCGGTCCTATCAGCTTCTCCAGCCCGTGGTCGGTCGGCTCCATCACGACCAACCCCTTCCCCCAACCGGCCATTCCGACTCCGGGTAGCGCGCAGTTCTTTCCGCAGTCGCAATATATTGTGATGACCAAACAGTTCCACCCGTCTTATTCCGAACAATGGACAGCAAGTATTCAGCGCCAGTTTAGCCGGGGCTGGCAACTTCAGATGCAGTACATCGGTAGCCACACCGTTCACGCTCCTATGGGCACACCACTAAGTCCTGCTATCTATATCCCCGGAGTCTGGGGAGCAAGCGGCACGGGTTGTTCCGGCATCGTCAGAACAGGGCCCGCCGCAGTCACTCCGGGAGCAGCCGGAACGCCATGCTCCACGGTAAAGAATCAGGCTTCGCGTTATGCGCTAACAATTGCGAATCCTGCACAAGGCAACCAATATCTGGGCGGGGGCGGCGGCACAGTCCTTGTCAACTCGGTAGGCATGGCCAACTATAACGGCCTAATTACCACCCTCCAGCATCGCCTCTCCTCCACGTTCAGCCTTCTGGCCAATCACACCTGGTCGAAGTGCCTCAATGTCGCGGATGCCCAGGGCGACTACGCCGGCACAAACGTCTCAAATCCCAGCAACCCGGGATTCGATTATGGCCCCTGCGGCTCCGATTATCGGAACATCGAAAACGTCGTTCTGATTACCAAGAGCAGCTTCCATCTCAACCGGTTCGCTTCGCTGCTGGTTAATAATTGGGAGTTTGCGCCGCTGCTGCACATATCGAGCGGAGCCCCGTTCGGTGTGACGGCAGGACAGGATAATTCCTTTACGAACGTAGGCCAGGATCGTCCGAACCTGATTGCCGGAGTTCCGGTCTATCTTCATCCAAACCGCCGGTCAGGGAGCGGGGCGTCGAACCGAGCATATCTGAACCCGGATGCATTTGCTCAGGTTTGCCCAACGGGAGCTACGCCGTTGACATGCTCCGCATATGGAACCTACGGCAATATCCGCAGGAACTCTTTCCGTGGTTTCACCGCCTATCAATTTGATGCTCAGGTCTCTCGGATTTTCCCGATCCGCGACACTCTGGCAGCGACGCTTCGGCTGGAAGCCTTCAACGTGTTGAACCATCCTAATTTCAACATTCCATCTGGAGGAACAACCGGAACGCTCGGTGGAACGACGGGAGGAGCCGCAGTCTTGACGTCGTCAACTTTTGGACAGGTTTCATCAACATCGAACCAGGCCAGGGTCTTCCAGGGATCGGTGAAAATTACCTTCTAATCCTTAACGCTGAGCCCACCTCGTTCGGCACGAAAGAGCCAAACGAGGTGGGCTTTTGTTTTTGCCACGATTTCTTCGATGTCGATGGATAGTTGGACAAAGGTGTCGCATTGCCATGAACCTGCCTTCACCGGTAGACTAAGCAAGGCCACTTTGAAAAGAGCAGGCTGCCTTTGGTTACTGTGTCTGGTCAAATGGATGGACGCAATGATGGTGAATTATGGCAGCTTTCCTTGCGAATGCGCATGGGACGCGGTTTTTCTTCCAGTCAGCCGATTTATAATTGATCAAGCAACAGGCCGATGTAGCTCAGTTGGTAGAGCAACTGATTCGTAATCAGTAGGTCAGCGGTTCAACTCCGCTCATCGGCTCCATTCCTTTCAAAAATCAATTGCGGTTCCCTAATATCCGCATTCTTTCTCCCTCGGGTTAGTGTCTCCCTAAGAGCCTTTTGATTGCTGTCACCTCCGCTACGAAGGCTGAGCCACCTCAAAAAAAATAAAACGAGCGGTCTCGTCCATTGACTATCCACGCCATTTCTCCGGCGATCATCTGAGCCGCATTGTCTTTCCTCTAGGCGGTATTGGCACGGGCGGCATGGAACTCGGCGGCCGCGGTGATTTGCGAAGCTGGCAGATATTCAATCGTGCAGCGGATCAAGAGATCCAACCGTATATTTTCCCTCGATCTTCGTGAAATCTGCCGGGCGACCCGATTTTGCATCGTTTCTTGAGAGCCGATTGCTGCCCCCTTTCGACATTCACGACAACGGGGTTCGCCTATTTGGCCTGCCTGGTATGCCGTCGTATGACGGGAGCATACGAGTTGCTATCACTCTGTCCCTTCGTCATGTCTCCAGCGAAATTTGCTTACACCTGCGCAATCCGAAGCATAAGACGCTTGGGTCGATACATCCTCTACAAAAGCGGATTCAAGCTATTCCGAGCTACCACTGATGACCGTACAGATTGATCAGGTCAGTGGCAGGACTGTTTGGCGTATTGAACCTCATTCGTTGCCCCATTCCATTTCTTAGGAGTCATTGGATTTATTTGGAGTCTGTTTGCAGTGCTACCCGGTTATTCAATTGAGTGATCTCCGGAATGTCGCCGGTTGATTCTATGGTGACGCTTCCTTCTTTCCAGTCGGCGTTTGCCGGTAAGGTCAGAACGACTACCGCGGTTTTCGGCATCAGGTCCACAGGCGCTTTAGGGCAGGAGCGTCGCCGGTTGCGAGCACTTTTCCTGCTCGATCGCGAAGCACTACTTTGGAGGACGGCGCATCCACCGACCCCACGCTGTGGACCGTCACCTTCATCTGCTGGCCCTCGACCGTCACGTCTTGACGGTCGATGCCCAGATCGGGGCGCGACCAATACGGCACGCCTTTGCTGACCAGCTTGAGGTCGAGGACCGTCGTAGCGTGCGGAGGGAAGGTGATCTCGACGTTGCGGCTGCGCTCGAACTGCTCGGTCCGCGTGGTGACGTTGCGAAGCGGATCGCCGTCAATTGCGCCCTGGGTGCCCTGGGTGATCTCCCACTTGCCGGGATCGATCTCCCAGCCCGTCAGGTGTGCCTTTACGGGCACGGCGTCCAGGTTGTAGGCGATGATCTTCATGTGATCGGGAGTAGCGTCCGGTATGAGGATCGCTACGCTCTGGGCGCTGGCCGGTGCGTCGAAGTTCCAACTGACGGCGTTGCCGGGATAGACATAGCCGCGCATCAGGGCGATTCCGCCGAGGCGTGCCCGCTGCAGCGCGCCGGTGTTGAAGTAGATGCGGTCGATCCAGAGACTGCCTTCGGTGTTGATGAACTGCCGGTCGACGGCGTCCTCGATCTGGCTGGCGTACAACTGCTCCAGATACTTTTTGTCCCCGGTCATCTGCCAGGCGAATGGCGCCAGCGCCTCTTTCTGCGAACCCCCTGAGGAGCGCGAGAAGGTCGAAGCCGACGGCTCGGACGCAAGAACCTGCTTGCCCCAGCTATCGCGCATTTGCAGCATGTCGAGCGCGTTGGAGTTGATCGACTGTAAGGAGGACGCGCCATCATCGAGGAATGGCTGGATGTATTTCTTATCTCCCGTCCAGCGGTAGGCGGACCAGAAGATGAACCAGGGCGCTTTGCCGGGAAGGTCTGCATCGGTTTTGAAGTTGATGGTGCCGTCGATGATGTATTTTCCGTCAGGCCCGAGTTTGCGATGAGCCAGCAGACCATCGGCAAGTTCCAGCACCATCTTCCGGGTCTCGGGCGCGCCGTTGAATAGCACCAGCGAGAGCGCCGGCTGGAAGACAAAGTACGAGTTAGGTTTCGACCATCCCCATACGCCATCTTCCGCCATCTTTGCGCCGCTGTAGTAGGCGGACCGAACGTGACGGTGCTCGGCGGCATTGACCCCGGTGAGCCACTCCAGGCGGCGCGCCGTCTCCATGGCACGTTCGATCTGCTTCGGGCTGCCGAAGTCAATCATCATCGATTGGCCGAGGACATTGAGCCCGTCTTCGTAGCTGTGCAACTCGTCATACTGACCGGTAGCCAGGCCATTGGTGAACATGTGCTGGTCGTACATGGTGTCCATGGTCTTCAGCACGGACTTTTTGATCTTCTCGGGAGTGACGCCCATCAACGCGGTGGGAGGCCACCAGTTGAGGAAGTCGCTGTCGTCGGAGAGGCCGCCGCCGAACTCGCCGTTCGAGATCTGGCGGTTGTCGATGTACCAGTTGACCAACTGCTTCAGATAGCCGAGGTCGGTCGTCTGGAGAAAGGCCCAGTTGGGGACGCCGGGCGGCGCGGTGGGAAGCGTGAATGGAGGCTTCGACTGCTCCCGGTTGACGTCGTACCAGTAGGTGCGGGCCAGATAGTTCTGCGGATCGACGCGCAGCAGGTCGCTGATGTCCGCGTTGAAGCGGTTGAAGGTATCCAGCTTCTTCGAGGTGACGTTCTCTTCGACCATGTTGGCGAAGTTGTCGCGCACCTGGGTGAAGCGGTCGGCGACATGCTCCTTTGCCGCGTCCTTCCACGGCTTGAAGATCAGGCGGAGTTGCGCGCCTTCGAGTGCCTCCGGGCCGAAGTCACCTCCTGCCGCGGCGATCGTGATCCAGAGGCTTTTGTTGTTGGGCAGGATGCGGTCGCGCGTATCGAGCCAAAGGGTGTGCGGCTCGCCCGGCTTGACCGAGAAGCTGAAGTCGAGCATGTCGCGCATCGGCCAGAGCGGGTCCTTGATCTGAATGTTGAGCGGCAGGTACTCGCCGTGCGTCGGCTTTACCTTCAGCGCGGGCAGGTCGATGGCGATGCCGTCGAGGCCGCCGTCCATGTTCTCCCAGGTATAGGAGAAGCCGTGCCCGCTGTCGGCCTGCACCTTGCGGAAGTCGGCAGGGACAAGGATATTCACGACCGGCAGGCCCGTCTGCGGAGCTGTCCTTACAGTCCTAGGAGCACCGGGGGGCATGGCGACCATGGTCATGCGCTCGTCCGGGGGGAAGCGGCCATCGATATACTTCACCAGCGGCGCGAGTGAAGGATTGTCCGGCTCAACCGTAGCCGTCAGTTTGTAGGTGAGTTCTGCGATGCCAGCCGGAGCTTGCCCGGGATGAACGTAGTACGCAGAGAGCTCGCCGAGTGGCGTCTCCTGTTCCACGTTGGTGAAGCGCAGTTTCTGGCCGGTGATGGGCTCGCCGATCTGTTTGAAGGTTCGCTCCTGCCCTTTTGGCCGCTCGAACAATGTCTGGTCGGAGTCGGTGGCCTTTTCCAAGTCGTGCGAGAGCAGAGACATGGTGCCTCATGCCGCGCCCTCCATCTCGATATGGTTCCAGGGCTCGTTGGGCATGAAGAAGGTCAGCGTCTTGCCGGAGACGGAGTAGGTGTCCCAGTCGGGCAATTGGAAGTAGTCGTGGCGGCCTTCGAGGCGTGAGCGGTTGTAGACGCCGGGCCAGGTGGTCTCACGGATGCCGTCGGTCCCCCGCCACCACCAGCGCTTCAGGTCGTATACATCGTGAATCTCGACTTTGCGGATGGTGGTGGATGAGGATTGAAGCGGCGCGGGAATATCACCGGGCCGATTCCAGCCGTAACGGAACCACCACTCCTTCTGCCAGTCTTTATCGGCGACATTGCGAGTCAGCGGGGGAATAGCCTGCGGCGTCTGTTCTTTCGCGAGCGACGCGATATTGTCGTCGGACAGCATCCGGTCGTAGATCCTCAATTCATCGATGTCGCCACCGCGATCGAAGTTATACGTGCTTTCCACACCGGTTGGCGCGATCAGGCGGGAGTGCGGCCCGAACTGATCGAGGGTTGCATCGAAGATTCCGGTTGCCGCTTTTTGCGTCACCAGCTTGCCATTCACATAGAAGCGAATGCCGGCTGTCTGGTCCCAGGCGAGTGCCAGATGCACCCACTGGTCCGGCTTCGGAAAGTTCGGCATGGTGTAGGAGACGCGGGTGCGGCCCAAGTTCGCGTCGGTGACAAAGGCGTCGAAGCCATGGCCGTTGTAGTCGATCCGCATCCACACCATGTCCCAGCTCGAGTGGTCGGCATAGCCAACGCGGAAGATCGGGAACTCGGTCCCGTCCACAGGCTCGCGCGAGCGCCAGTCGAATGAGATCGTTCCGCGCTGCGCGTAGATATTACCGGGAGCCCAGTAAGAAAACAGTTGATCGTTGCCGCATTGCAGGTACGAGCCCTTGGCACCGCCGGGCAGGATTTTGACGTCCGCGAGGAAGTTGGGCACAGGGTTGCCGGAGGCATAATCGGCATTGAATCCGTGATCGCCCGAGAGGTAGAACAACAATCCGGGCTGTCCAGGCTGTTTGGATGGCTGCTTGGATGATTGTGCCGCCGCCAGCATCGTACCCACCAATAAACCCGTCACAAAAAGCGATCGCAAACACTGCATCATGGCTAACCTCAATCTCGGCTAAGAACTGGTTGACCAACCAATATATTGAGCCTGGACAGGAATGGTCTAGTGCGCGGGCAACTTATTTATAGAAAAGTGGCGAAATCAATTCTGGAAGCGGTTGCATGCCCCAATTTATGTTGGAGATGCGAGCAGGAACCGTCTTCATCCCTCGAGACTGGGTGGATATTTGATTGCGGTAAAGGTTAGACCACATTACGTTCCCGGTCGGGAAGGTAACGTTTAGCTCCTATGCTCGCCAACTACAAAGTAGGGTTGATTGGTCAAGGTTCCGGAGAAGCCGGGAAACAGAGATACCTGCTCTTTGCTGTCCTTTATCTCGAAGTAATACTCCAGCGGATACTCCGTTTTGGTGTAATCGGCGGGAATGGCCCCGTGGTATGACTGGCCGCGAGCCTGCATGGGCAAAGTCCTATACCGCTCTGCCTGGTTGACATGGCGGTAATAGAGAAGCACGGCAGCGGCAGGATTCGGGTGCGATAACGCCAGCTGCAGCGGCTCGCCTGCGCTGAACGTCGCCGGGACATCGTGTTTGCAGGCCGGAGTCACCCGATGCGGATGTCCCAGCGTCTGCTGAATCACGGCTGCTATCTGCGGTGTGCTCGTGCCTGCCGGTGCTGCATCGAGCTTACTGGCGAGAGCGGCAATATCCCGATCCATCGCCGGGAGGCGATCCATCCAATGCCCGCGCTGCTGCGGCTGCCCGCCGACGGTGATATCGGCCACGTAGACGCCCTTTGCCGTGCCCGCGAGTTGAGCCCAACTCGCCCGGGCCTTGCGATACATTGCCAGCGATGCCTCCAGCGCGCTGCGGTCGCCCGTCTTCTCATAGATGGCATAGAGCACGCCGCTGCGGAACTTCGCGCCGAAGAACTGTCCCAGCCCGGCCTGGAGAGTGACATCAATCGCCAGCCTGCGGTACTCGGGACTTTGCTTCTTGCTCACGCTCTTATCGGCCAGCTTCAGGTATCGCAGGGATTGATCGGCGTAGTCCTCGATCCACTGCGCGACCTCTACCGGCGAGTACTTTCCGCTGCGCTCACCACTGAGCAACTCCGCTGCAAACTCATCCATGCGTGAGAAGAGCTGCGGATCGAATGGGCTGGCGTTATCGAAGACCCTCGGAGCCATGCTGTCGCCGTATGGCCCCGGATGCGCCGCGTCTACAAGCGACTGGTTCAAGTACAGCTCGGGCCAGTAGTTGTTATTGGCTGCGGAAGGGGCATAAGCAGTTGTCACCGCCGGGAGAATCCGGCTGGCATGAGCCAGCGCTGCCTCGACATCGCCCGCGCCGCTGCCGAACTGGCTGCGCAGCGTTCGTTGCCAGGTATCGGGTTCGGCATCGGGGTTGTAGAGAAGCCGTCCCCAGACCCGGTAGGTGTACTCATACTTCCCCCAGTCCCAGTGCGGCTTGAGGCTTGCATCCTCATAGGCGCAGCGTCCGCCCGGAAGGCCGGTGCCGCGCCTGCCTTTGAACGAGAGCGGTTCGCAGATCTCCACGCCGTTGCTTCCGCAGAAGCTGAAGCAGCGGGAGTAGCCCGCCGCCGTCACCGGATCGCCCCAGAGCAGCAGCCGCTGGGTTCCCGGCCAGATCCGATGCACCAAGGTCCATGGCCGGTTCTCTCGTAAGAGGTCTCCATAGCCATAACGCAGGAAGCTGCGCGTTCCCGCACTCAGCTTCATCAGGCCGGTCTTGTTTTCGTCGCCGGGCTTGGGGCGCTCGTACTCGCGGATATCGGCCTGGTGGTAGGTCATGCCCATGTGCTCGCCCCAGAACTTCGGAGACATGCTGACGGGCTGTTTGGTTGCCAGCGCGATCTCGGTCATGGTCTGGTCCATGCCCTTGGTGTGCATGTCCAGTTGCACCGTGCGCCCGCAGGTGGCCACGCCGTCGAAGACCGTCTTCCAAAACTGGTAGCTGCCCTCCTGCACGCCGCTCTCGCCGTGGATGCGGAAGGTCACGCCGCTGATCGCCGGGCAGGCCTTGAGCAGCATGCGCACCGCGTCGCGGCAGTAGGCTCCATGGTTCTCCTTCGTGATGCCCTCGATGGTGTAGTTCGGGTTGGGACTGTCGATCCACTCGTAGCCGTGCATCCAGAGGCCTATATGGAACTCCATCCCACGCGCCACAGTCTGTTCGCTGATGTAGCGCAGCATCTCCAGATTGCGGTCGCGCTCCGCATCCGGCAACTGCGGCACCCGCACGTTGTATCCCGGCACCGCGAGCAGGAAGGGATAGGTAAACAGAAAATAGGCATCGGTCACCTGCCGTATAAAGTCGTAGCCGATGCCAAATGCCAGGTTGAACCGGTTGAACCGCTGCGTCGCCAGCATAGTCAGATAGTGGGGCCACATCTCGCGGTCGTTATACCAGGGCTTATCTTCCACATCGCTGGTGAATAGCCGCGTGATGCTGCGAACCTCGTTCGCTGGACGTTCAGCACGCGGAGTTACACTGGCCAGCGCAGCCACCGGATTGGCTGAGTTCTGCACGCGGTCCGCCAGATCGAGCAGCGCATACACCATCGCTCTCGCGTCGTATCCGCAGGCGAGAACTACCTTTCTTCCTCCTGCCTCGCCCGGAAATATGCCGAGCGACTCCGGTGCTGATGCTACGTTGACTCCTGCTTTTCGCAATATCTCCACCGCGATCGGCGAGCCTGAGCCTGCCACTACAACACAAAGATCTCCTTTATTAGCCTGCGCGATCCGCTCGCAGCGCAGGACTTTTATTCCTCTGGCCGCCAGCGATTGCTCCAGCTCGCTTGCCGCCCAAAGCGATTCGGGAGTGCCGGCTACCGTATCCGACGGGTCCAGTGCCAGCGAGACGCCGCGGGCTCCAGTCGCCGCAACGCCCTTCATCTCGGTGCCTGCCAGTGCCGCTAACGACCCTGCCGTCCGTAGAAAATGGCGACGACTCCACTCACTCATTGCTGAATACATGCAGCTCCTCGGGACGAAGATTCAAGTTGGTCCACTATATAGATTCAAGTTCTTCTCCATCCACATAACTGCCGGTTACGAGCTTCCCCTTCAGTCGGAACCCAATTTGGTACACGATATCCACTGGTATTTGAGGGGGTTAGGGGAAAAGGGCTTGATTGGCGCGGGTTTGGGCCGCATACTGCAACAAGAGTTTGCTGGACCGGATTTAGCTGCACCGGATTTATGGGCGGGGCCAACAGAGACACCGACGTGACCCGATACTGCCGTCAAGACGTTTTGCGAATCCTGCACTTGCATGCGCGCCAGCTCGTGGCGTGGGAGCGAGCGGGACTCATTTCTCCCAACGAACATTACACCTTTGAAGAATTGGGTCGGTTGCGGACGCTGCGCGACCTGCAGGCGACGACGCGCATCTCGGCCAAGAGCATACGGGCTTCGGTCGATGCGATGCAGCGCGTCGGCGGGATGCGCAATCCGCTGATGGAGGCGAGCGCGGTAAGGCGAGGGTCGCGGCTGGCGTTTCGGTATGGTGGGGCGCTGGTCGATCCGCTGACGCAGCAGCTTGCGTTCGATTTCGATACGACCGGCGGGCGGCAGTTGAGCGTGGTGCGGGCAGGTGGGCAGGATCCGGCACGGCAGGCAGCCGAGATGCAAGAGATGTTTCTGCGGGCGGTGAAGATGGAGGAGAATCCGGCGACGATTCCGGAGGCCATCGAGATCTACGAGTCGATCCTGGCGGTGAAGCCGACGCATGCTCCGGCACTGATCAATCTGGGAACGATCCACTACAACCTGCGAGAGTATGAGGTCGCGGAGAGTCTGTATCGTCGGGCGACGGTGGCCGATCCCGACTATGCGCTGGCATTCTTCGATCTGGGCAATGTGCTCGACGAAATGCAGCAGTTGGATCAGGCGACGCTGGCTTATCAGAAGGCAGTAGCTCTGGTTCCGCAGTATGCGGATGCGCACTACAACCTGGCGCTGGCGTATGAGCGGCAAGGGCACAGGCGGCGGGCGCTGCGGCACTGGTTAGCCTATGTCCGGCTGGACCCGACTGGGCCGTGGTCGAGCCATGCCAAGGACCAGGCACGGAAGATTCTGAATGCGGAGAAGCTGTCGATCGTCAGCCGGAGCGGGCGGCTGGTGAAGGTGGCTGGATAGAAAGTCAGCCTGTAATACAATATACTAGGTTGTATTACGAGGGTGAGCTATGTCGACTATTTTTACGCTTCGCATCGACGATGAACTGAAACAGCAGCTCGATGACCTGTCGCAAGCGACCCAGCGAAGCAAATCATTTCTTGCATCAGAGGCATTGCGTGAGTATTTATCCAATGAGGCTTGGTTGATTGCAGAGATTCGCGAAGGTCAGCGACAAGTTCGTGCGGGCATGACCGTATCGGGTGAAGAGATGGATATTCTATTGGCTTCTCTGGAGATAGAACGGACCCCGAAGTTGGCGAAATCTGTGCGCCTATTAAAGACAAAGAAGCGTGCAGGTTGATGAAGCTGGTATGGGCGCAGTTGGCGAAGAGGCGACTGATCGAGATCAGAGCAGAAATTGCACAGGACAATGAGGGGGCCGCGGCTAGAACGGTCGGAAAGATTCGCGCTGCGGTGAAGCGGTTGGAGGCGCATCCGCATTCTGGGCGACCGGGACGCGCAACCGGGACGAGAGAACTTGTCGTGACCGGAACGCCCTACCTGATTCCCTATCAGGTTTATCAGGATACGATCGAGATTCTATCCGTGGTGCATGGAAAGCAGCGATGGCCGCAAAATTCTGACCGATAGGTTATGAAAAAGACTGAGTTGCCTGCTTTGCGGAAAGATGGGTCAAAGTATGTCAGAACAAGCTATGGCGCTGACACAGTTGAGTGAAGACGAGCAGATGTTTCGCGCAACGGTGCGACGGTTTGCCGCAGAGCAGATTGCTCCCTTGGTTCGGGGGATGGATGAAGCTCAGCAGATGGATGCGGGGCTCATTCGGCAACTGTTCGATCTGGGTTTGATGGGGGTAGCCGTTCCTGAGGAGTATGGCGGGGCAGGTGGGAGCTTTTTTGACGCGATCCTGGCGGTGGAGGAGATCTCGGGGGTCGATCCTTCCGTCGGCGTGCTGGTGGACGTGCAGAATACGCTATGCGTCAATGCCCTGGTGCGTTGGGCGACCGAGGCACAGAAGCGGCGGTGGCTGCCGCGGCTGGCTACAGATGCCGTGGGGGCTTATGCGCTGAGCGAGGCGGCGTCGGGCTCGGATGCGTTTGCGCTCCAGACGCGCGCGGTGCGGCGAGGGGATGACTATGTCCTGAACGGGCAGAAGCTGTGGATTACCAATGCGAAGGAGGCGGGTCTGTTTATCGTCTTTGCGACGGTTGATCCGGCGGCTGGCTATAAGGGGATTACGGCGTTTGTGGTAGAGAAGGGCGCGGCTGGATTCTCGCTGGGAAGGAAAGAGGACAAGCTGGGGATTCGGGCTTCGAGCACCTGCGAGCTTATCTTTCAGGATTGCGTGGTGCCGGGCGATCAGATGTTGGGGGAGGCCGGCAAGGGCTACAAGATCGCCATTGAGACGCTGAATGAGGGACGCATCGGGATTGGGGCACAGATGCTTGGGCTGGCCAGCGGGGCCTGGGGGCATGCGGCAAAGTGGGCCAAGGAACGAAAGCAGTTTGGCAAGGCGCTGGTCGAGTTTCAGGCGATGCAGTTTCAACTGGCAGAGATGGCGACGGAGATCGAGGCGGCCAGGCTGATGGTCTACAACGCTGCCCGCTTGAAGGACGAGCGGATGGAGTTTTTGAAAGAGGCTGCGATGTGCAAGTATTTTGCTTCGCAGGTGGCCGAACGGGTAGCAAGCCTGGCGGTGGAAGTCTTTGGCGGGGCAGGGTTTGTGAAGGACTATCCGGTAGAGAAGCTGTATCGGGACGCAAAGATCGGGAAGATTTACGAGGGAACTTCGTTCATGCAGTTGGCGACGATTGCAAAGCTCGTTCTTTAAGGACGGGTATAGGGATTAGCTGTCAAAGATATAAGGCGGAGTGCTGTCCTTGCTGCGACGGGGCAAAAGCAAGGATTTCCGAGCAAAATGAACGAATTGATTGCTGGCTGGCTGGACCGGGGACAGGGCAAGAGTAAACGTGAACTGGTCGTTGTTTTACACTAGTGGTCAGGCCTCTCAAATAATGACTGAATCTTCTCGTGCAGCATTTCGCGCCCCGCTGCCCTTTCTGGGGCTTGCCTGCGCTGTTGGCGTGTCTTCGCTGTACTACAACCAGCCATTGTTGTTGGAGATGGGGCATACCTATGGAACGGCCGCTGGTCACACGGGATTTGTAGCTGTGGCGACGCAGGTGGGCTATGCGCTGGGACTGCTGTTCTTTGTTCCGCTGGGGGATGTGCTGGAGCGCCGCTCTTTATTGATGCGGATGTATGCAGCGGTCGCGGCGTCATTGGTGATGGTGGCTTTAGCGCCCAGTTTGAGCTGGCTGATTGCGGGCAGCGTCCTGATGGGCGCGTTTGCTTCGGTGACCCACATTGTGTTGCCGATTGCTCCAGACCTGGTCTCGGATGACCAGCGCGGACGGGCGATCGGCACCGTAATGACGGGTTTGCTGCTGGGCATTTTACTGGCCCGGACCTTTGCTGGATGGGTAAGCAATATCCAGGGCTGGCGCTTTGTATTTGTGGTGGCGGCGGTGCTGAATGCGGCATTTGTACCGCTTTTGTGGCGGGTGATGCCGAAACTGCCTCCAAAGCAGACGCTACAGTATCGCGATGCTATGAAATCGCTGTGGACGCTCTATCGGACCCAGCCGGTGCTGCGCGAATCGAGCGAGGTGGGGGCGCTGCTGTTTGCTTCGTTCAGTTGTTTCTGGACGACGCTGACGTTCATGTTGTTCAGCCACTACGGGCTAGGTGCCGGAGTGGCCGGAACGTTTGGCGTGGTGGGCGCGGCGGGCGCGATGGCGGCTCCGATTGCCGGCCGACTCTCGGATAAACATGGATCGCGGTGGGTGGTGGCGGTGGGGATGGCGCTGCTGGGGGGGTCGTACCTTCTGCTCTGGGTCGAGGAACTGGCGCGGATTTCGACGACTCTGCATATGATTGCGCTGGTGATCGGCGTGGTTGTGCTGGATGTGGGTGCGCAGATGACTCAGGTTGCGAATCAGACGCGGATTTTCGGTCTGGATGAGTCGGCGCGGAGCCGCTTGAATACGGTCTATATGACGGTGTTTTTCACCGGCGGAGCGGTAGGGTCGGCGCTGGCGACTGTTGCCTGGGTGCGTTGGCAATGGAATGGGGTGAGCATGCTGGCGTTGGGGTTGATTGGCCTGGCGTTTCTGCGTCATGCCATGGGAACCAAGGATGTGGATACGCATGAACATCATCCACTGACGATGGAAGACAAACTGATGGAAGCCTGAAAAGGAATGCGCAGAATTGGTGGTGAGCGAGGCAGGGCTCGAACCTGCAACCGTCAGCTTAGAAGGCTGATGCTCTATCCATTGAGCTACTCGCCCGCGCGTTGCCCTGTTCTTGATTGTAGCGGGTGAAGCCATGAAGTAGGCAACAGCAAACAGCAAAAGCTGTGGGCTAGGGCTATCAGGCGAAAGACAGGTCTTTGTTGCGCAGCAGGGCCACGATGGCGTCGAGAGCGGCGGCCCAGTTTTCTTCTGCAGCGGCTGGGTCGTGGCCGAGAGCTTTGATATAGAGGCTGAGGGCGAAGCCTTCCTGCGGGCCGGTAAGGTCAACCAGAGCGGGGCGAAGAACACAGTCGAGCATGGCGTAAGGGTGGTCGAGCGGAGCGGCATGGCGGGTGAGCCGGTGGAGAAGCTGCTCGTGCTGATGGAACGAGGCAAAGATAGAACGTTCACGCCAGAGGATGTCGATGTAGCTGGCGAAGCCGTTGGCGGTGTCGCCGGCTTCCTGGTACGCGAGGTCGAGATTGAGGTGGAGATGGCCGAGTTCGTCCGCGTTTTCTTGCTCGTTGAGCGCCCACGCATCGCATTTTGCGGTAAAGACCGGGGAACGGCTGGCGTTGAGGGCGCGGAGAGCGTGCATCAACGGAGGATGGAGTTCAGCTTCAGGAAGGTGATCGAGATCGTAAGGGTTTTCGCGAAGGTCGATGAAGCGGCGATTGCCGGTAGGGTCAGACGGATCCGACCAGGGAATGACGAGGACGGGATCTTCAGCGGCGGATTCGACGGACCATTCAGCGAGCATCAATGTCTATCTTAGCGGCAAGCGATTGAGAAGCGTTCAAGAGTTGACAAGGATGAAGCGGGTGAGGACGTGCTCGGCCCAGTAGCCGTCGTAGCCAGTCGCGGGGTCGGGCTGATCGAGGAAGGCGCAATGGCCGCCCTGGGCCGTCTCGAGGAAGGTAATGTTGGGGTTGGCGAGGATCTTCTCGCGAGTATCTGCAGCGAGGCGGATAAAGGGGTCGTCGAGCGAGTTGAGAATCAGCGTGGGGACGGTGATCCGGTCGATGACGCGGGCAGCGGCGACCTGATAGTAGTAGTCCTCCGCTCCGGAGAATCCGGAGTAGAGCGCGATGATCTGCTCATCGAAGTCGCGGAGGGAACTGATTCCGGCGCCGCGGTTAGGGTCGTAGGCGCGAGGGAAGAGCGCTGCCTTACGGCGAAAACGGCGAATCATGGCGCGGACAAACTTCATCTCGTAGATGCGATTTTGCGGCAGATGGAGAGCGTCGGACGAGGGCGAGAGATCGATGACCGGCGAGACGCCGACGACGGAGCGGAGTTCGAGCGGAGGATTTCTGCCGAGTTCGCCCGCGAGCTTGAGGACAAGGTTGCCGCCCATGGAGTAGCCGATCAGAGCGATCGATTGCAGATGGTGCAGATCGACGAAGAAGCGCATGACGGCGAGCACGTCACCGGAGAGCCCGGAGTGGTAGAGCGTCGGCGTCAGCGCTTCGGTATCTGCGCAGTTGCGCATGTTCATGCGGACGATGTTCGCGCCCGCCTGCCAGAGCTTGTTGGAGTTGCCGATGACGTACTGCGAATCGGAGGAACCTTCGAGCCCGTGCACGATGATGACGGTAGGCCGAGCGGCGCGAACGTCCTCGGTCTGCCAATGGCAGTGGCAGAGCACCTGGCTGGAGATCTGGTGTTCGGTAGCGGGAGAGACCTCGACGAGTTGGGCCTCGGCGGGAGGAAGGCTGTTGGTGCGCGGCAGATAGTTGCCGAAGATGGTCTGCAGATGGCCGTTGCGCATAAAACGGCGTGGGTGGAAGTCAGAGGCTTGAACAGCGTTGGCTTCGAGCGTGGGTTGCGGCATTAAGGCTTTTCCTCGGCGGCGAAGATGCGGTCGAGGAAGGCTTTGGCGTTGAGCGCGCCGGTGGGTTCGTCCTCGTGCTTGAAGTAAATATAGACATCGCGTTGCTGGGCGAGCGCGGTGAAGCGTTTGGCGAAGGCGTCAAGTTCGGCAGCTGAGTAGCCGCTGCTGCGGCGAAGACGGAAGCAGGTGAAGTCGGCGGCGGTGTGGACCTCCGGAGTGACCAAGTCGTCGCTTTCGGCGATACAGATGGCCTCATTGTGCTGACGCAGGATGGCGTAAATTTCATCGCTGAACTCTTTGCCAAACCATGAGTCGTGACGAAACTCGAAGGCTATCCGCGTAGCGCCGGACGCCTGGAATGTCGGGATGCTGAGGAAGGCGTCGAGGAGTGCAGCGTCGGCCTTGAAGTTCGGCGGAAGCTGAAAGAGCACGACGCCAAGTTTGCCCGCCTGACGGACGGGTTCGAGCGCGGCGATGAACTGGGCTACATCCGCATCGCATTCGCGGAGGCGTTTGAAGTGGGTGATGCGCTGCGGCGCTTTGAAGCTGAACTGAAAGTGAGATGGAGTGGCAGCGAGCCAGCCTTCGAGCATTTTCGCGGTGGGCAAAGCGCGGAAGGTATAGTTCACCTCAACAGACGTAAGTTGCGAGGCGTAGAACTCGAGGAATTTTTTCGCAGGAGTGCGAGGAGGGTAGAAGTCGGGTTTCCAGGTTGGATAAGCCCAGCCGGAGGTCCCGGCATGGATGCGAGTTGAGGCGAGGGCGGAAACCACGATGGAATCGGGAACCTGAGGTCGAGCGAAATCAAAACAACTAGGAAGAGAAAATTTTGGGGCGGCTAGTGGGTTTCGAACCCACGACATCCGCTGCCACAGAGCGGCGTTCTGCCACTGAACTATAGCCGCCGTATACTCAAAATTATAGCACTGGAACGCCGCCGGTCGATTGCCGGAGTGGACAGTTGGGAGTGCGATGGAATTTACAGCAAAGCCCGAGGTCCTGCCGCCCCGCACGAAACGCGGTGGGAAGGTGTTCGACGACGAAAATCTGGATCTGCTGTCGCATATCCTGGACGACTTTTTGCGGATCCCCGGAACGTCGATTCGCTTCGGTCTGGACGGAATTGTCGGGTTGATTCCCGGCATCGGCGACCTGATTGGCGGAATTGCTTCCTGCGTCATCATCTTTGCGGCCTGGACGCGTGGCGTGCCTTATGTGACGGTTGCTCAGATGGTGGCGAACGTCGGAATCGAAGTGGTGGTGGGATCGATTCCGGTGCTGGGCGAC
This sequence comes from Terriglobales bacterium, assembly GCA_041691575.1. Classification (GTDB taxonomy): domain Bacteria; phylum Acidobacteriota; class Terriglobia; order Terriglobales; family Acidobacteriaceae; genus Edaphobacter. The sequence continues at coordinate 53,186 of JBEPUJ010000003.1, read as the reverse complement.
ATGTTCGACATTGCGTGGCGGGCGAACCGGCGAAACTACGCTCTGCTGGCCGGGACCCTGGCCGAGCCGCGAAAGCATACGATTCATAGTTGGATATTTCTGATTGGGCTATTCGCTCTTCTGGCCGGACTGGTGCTGATCCCGATGCTGTTTCTGGCGTGGCTGATGGATCTCACGCTGAGACATATAGGAATGGATATCCACCGTCTCTTCGGCATGTAGAAGTGGGCTGTAGCGGGATGGATGCGATAGACTAAAGCGAGTCGGGGCGTAGCGCAGTCTGGTAGCGCATCTGGTTTGGGACCAGAGGGTCGGGGGTTCGAATCCCTCCGCCCCGACCATCTAAATCTAGCGAGTTGGATCGTGTGGTTGTGCCCGCTTGGTTCTGGCGGATGTGGTGGCTGCAACCGGCTTTCCGTTGGATTACCTCGATCAATGCCCATCTCGCGTTATGCCCATCTCGCATGGCAATCAAGGCGGATTGTTCTGGCTTCGAGTTCCAAACCGCGATCCCCTCTACTCGGCCTGTGAAACTCAGGAATAGGTTGACAGAGCAGGCACTGCGATATAGGGTTGCTTGAACGTAACCGCTTACTCTTGGTGGCTTCGGAGCCCCGTGGAAAGGTTTTTCAAAATGGATTTCCTTCGTGGCGTGAAGACGATCGTAACGGATAGTCATTTTCTGGTGCCATTTTTTGTTCTGATCGCCGGGATCGCGCTCCTGGTGGTTCTGCACTGATTCTTGTAGAAGCGCAGCGCGCAACGTGGAGAAATTTGTGGCAAGTGTAGTTTCCAGGGTGGGAAATAAAGGTCTGTCGCTGCATGGACTGGGCGTCATCTGCGGACTGACTGCGGGCGTTTGGCTGGGTGCCGCGGAGGCGCCGACGAAGCTGGTGAATGCTGGATTCTCTCCGTTTGCGATCTCGCTGTGCATGGTCGCGGGGGTCTTTACCGCCCGGTGGACCTTTCCGACGCTGTTGAAGGGAACGAGCTTTGTCTTCGCCGACTTGATGGAGAAGAAGCACCTGATCGTATGGGCGCTGCTGGCGGGGGCGCTTTGGGCAGTGGCCAATACGCTGACCGTCTTTGCCATCCGGGATGTAGGGCTGGCGGTGGCATTTCCGCTTTGGAACACGAACTCTCTGATCGGGCTTTTGTGGGGACGGCTGCTGTTCCGCGAACTGGATGGAGCCAGCGCGAAGAACATCGGCAAGGTGGTCCTGGGCACAGCCGCCATTGTGGGAGCGGCGGTGATGCTGGGCTTCAGCACAATCCACGGAGGCATGGTGACGACTCACCATGCGGTGGGGGGAATTCTGGCGGCTGCCGGCGCGAGTCTGATGTGGGGAACGATGTATGTCCCTTACCGCAAGGCCTATTTGAGCGGCATGAATCCACTGTCCTTTGTGACCGCCTTTACGGTGGGCGAGCTGGGAACGGTCTTTGCGTTGACGCTGGCGCTCGATGGCGGCCTGCACTCGCCTTCGTTCCAACTCTTCCATCTGCGCGGCATGGTGTTCTGGCTCTTCCTGGGCGGCTTTGTCTGGGTGATCGGCGATCTGTTCCAGCAGTTTGCAACCAAATATGTCGGGATCGGCAGAGGCATTCCGCTTTCGAACACAAACCAGCTTTGGGGGCTGGCCTGGGGCGCGCTGGTCTTTGGCGAACTGGCTGCGGCGGACCATCGACATAAGTTGCTGGTGGTGGTTGGGTCGTTGGTGATGATTCTCGGAGCGTTAGCGATCAGCACCGCGGTGGCATCGTCGAAGGAGCAGACCTCGACCAATGAGGCGGTGCTGCGAGAGTGCGAGCGTTACGGACTCGACTACAACCGGACGATGCTGGCCATGTCAGGCGATGAGTTCGGCGCGCACAGCGAAAAGCGTCGCTGGTGGGACTATGCGATCATTGCTGCTGCTACAGGCGTATTTATCTGGCTTGGAGTGCGGGCAGTCGTTCCGCCTTTGGAGATGAATGGCCGCTGGATCGCCGCTCTGGGGGGGGTACTATTACTCAGCTTGGTTGCGGGAACCTGGAGCTTGTGGAAGAGAACACGATTCTCCTGAGTATTGAATTATCTGCCGACGTTGGACAAAGTTATAGGATTGTCTCTCAGGAGTTATGCATGGCTGTAAGACTGAAAGATATTGCGCGCGAGCTTGGCGTGTCTGTCGTTACTGTGTCGAAGGTCCTGCGGGGCAATGCCGACATTGGCGAAGAGACGCGGCGGCGCGTTCTCAAGCGCATGAAGGAACTGAACTATCAGCCCAACATGATGGCCCGCGGGCTTGCCAGCGGACGCACATACACGGTCGGCCTGGTGGTTCCTGACCTGGTCCATCCGTTCTTTGCAGAGTTCGCCAAGTCACTGAGCGGAGTCTTACGAACCAGCAAGCGGGCACTGATTCTGGCTTCGTCGGAAGAAGACCCCGAGGTGGAACAGGAGGAGATTCGGACGCTTTTGAGCCGGGGTATCGACGTCCTGTTGATCGCGTCCTGCCAGGCGAGCCTGCGCAACTTCTACGAGCTTGGCGATGTGCACACCCCCTATCTTCTGTTTGACCGGAACTTTCCTCACCTGGCCGCGCATTTTGTCGGGACCGACGATGTCAGGGTGGGCGAGATGGCAACCGAACACCTGATTGAAATTGGCAGGAAGCGGATTGCCCATATAGGTGGAAAGAACACCAGCCCTTCCTTTGACCGCTTACGTGGATATCGAAGTGCGATGGCGGACCACCGGCTTACGGTGCCAGAGAGCTACGTGCTGGTGCGAGACCGGGTGGAAGAAGCGGGAGACCTCGCCGGTTTTCAGGCGATGCAGGAGCTGCTCCGGCTGAAGCCCAGGCCGGACGCCGTGTTTTGCTATAACGACCTCACGGCGATAGGCGCAGTTGAAGCGACGCTCCAGGCAGGTCTCCGGGTTCCGGAGGATATTGCCTTTATCGGCTGCGGAAACCTCCGCTACGCCGATTATCTGCGGGTTCCGCTCAGTTCGATCGACCACGGAACCTCTGAACTGGGGCGGATTGCAGGGGAGTTTGCTCTGGATCTGTCCACGAACCCGGAGCAGCCGCCGCGAAGTGTTCTGGTGAATTCGACCCTGGTTGTCCGCCAATCGACAGTGGGGAATATTCCCGTAAAAAAGCGTTAAATTTTTCTACTTGCCACCGGCTCCATTCAGGTCTATTGTAGGTCTAAATTAGTTAGCGGTAACGCAAGCTGCGGAATGCTTGTGCCGAAGGGAAATCAAAATGGCAACGACAGCAATTTCCAACGACGCTCCTCTCAAGGATATGGATGAGTGGGATGAGTTTTTGACCGGGCGATACCAGGAAGGTAAAACCGAGGAACAGTTCCGCCAGTACGACGCCGAGGCGAACCCCGGCGTTGCGGAGTTCTATCGCCTGAACCACCAGTATCAGACGTTCGACTATGTGATGGCGAAGGAGAAGGAATACTTCGGACTCAACAAGGGCGAGAAGAGCATCTGGGAGGCGGCGGAGTTCCTGAACACGCTGGTCGATGACAGCGATCCCGACACCGACCTGACGCAGATCGAACATCTGCTTCAGACCTCGGAGTCGATCCGCAAGGACGGCCATCCACGCTGGTTTGTGCTGACCGGATTCATTCACGATCTGGGCAAGGTGCTGTGTCTGTGGGGCGAACCGCAGTGGGGCGTGGTAGGCGATACATTCCCCGTGGGCTGCGCTTATTCGAAAGATATTGTGTTTCCGGAGTACTTCAAGGCGAACCCGGATATCAATAATCCGCTCTATCAGTCGAAGTATGGCATCTATGAGCCGAACTGCGGCCTGGCAAACGTGCATATGTCCTTTGGACATGACGGCTATATCGGCGAGGTGATGAAGAATTACATGCCGGAAGAATCGATGTACATGCTGCGGTATCACTCGTTTTATTCTGCGCACCGGCATGGTGCGTACCGCCACCTGATGAGCAAGCACGACGTGGAGATGCTGGATTGGGTCAACAAGTTCAACGTGTATGACCTCTATTCCAAGGGCCACACCAAGCCAGACTTGAAGGAGCTGAAGCCTTACTATGACGATCTGTTTGCCGAGTTTTTCCCGGCGAAGATCGCTTGGTAGCTGGCGGGCCCCCACCGAAGTTTTACTGAGCGGCCCTGAGATGGCGAGAGCTATTTCGGGGCCATTTTTTGATCTGTAACGGGCGAAAGCCGGACAGGACAAGGCGATGTCGAAGCGTTTGATCAGTGGTACTGCGAGTTTAAATGGCCGCAATATCTTCATCCATCCCGGCAACAGCTCGATGGTGGAGATGAGCTACGGACGTATCCGGCTGAACGAAGGAGTGCGTCGCGTGAGCTTCGCGAATGAGGGGCAGGAGACGGGCCTGATCTGTCTGCGCGGTGCGGCTACGGTCACAGTAGGAGAACAGCGCTTTGCCATGCAGGGCAGGGATGCCCTGTACATCTCGAAAGGGCTGCCGGTGACCGTTGAAACTGCTGCGGAGGTCGATCTCGTCGAATGCTCGGCTAAGGTGGATGGAGACTATCCGGTACAGTTTGTTCCTTATGCCTTGCAGAGGGATGAGAAGCTGCACTTCGTCGCAGGGTCGGAGAGTTCGAGGCGCGAGATCGACATCATGCTGGGAACCAATGTGCAGGCCGGACGCCTTGTCGTTGGAGTAACCAGCTCTCTTCCCGGCAACTGGACGAGTTGGCCTCCGCACGAACATGCCGCGATGCTCGAAGAGATCTACGTATTCTTCGACATGCCCGAGCCCTCCTTTGGCCTGCAGCTTGTCTATACGGATGGGATCACGGCGGCGGAGGTAGAGGTCGTCCGTGATGGCGATGCGGTTCTGTTGCCGGAGGGATACCATCCTAATGTCGCGATCCCCGGCAGCCCGCTCAATTTTGTGTGGATGATGGCAGCGCATCGCGAGGTGGTGGACCGTCAATGGGGTGTCGTTACGGTCGATCCTCGATATGCTTAATAGGGAGCAGCCTACGTTCGCCAGGTGCCTGTGAAGTTGTGCGGCTTCGCGGGATATTTACCTGAGCTTCATGCTGAACGGGCATGATAGAGATCATAGATTCCATTACCGAAAGCCCTTCTTATACTTCAAGAAAATCTACGAACATGTTGTAGTTTACGTTAAATTGTTTTAGTTAATTCATCTAAGTAATTGAAAATAATATATTTAAATTGATAAATGAGATCTTTTACGTTACCGATTCCGTTAGCGGATTTATGTTGACAGTCGTGATCCGTATTGCGTAACGTTCTCCATATTCGCAGTAGGAAGTTAAAAAATTTGCGTTGTTACGCGATCGACAAAATCTGCCGTTGCAAAGTTTGATTTCAAGGAGACCAGAACTGATGATGCCCCACATATACCCAGGAAGAGTTGTTCAAACCCGAAAAACAATTGCCGGAGCGAAGCTTGTCTCCCTGGCTTCTCGATGGCTGCCAGTGGCACTGGCGGTTCTCTTGCTTCTGCCGGCGCTTCAGAGCTACGCGCAATTCGAATCGGCTTCCGTACTTGGCTATGTCCGGGACAGCACCAGTGCGGCGGTTCCTGGCAGTACGGTAACGTTGACCAACGTCGCGACCAGCATCAAGCAGACCGCAACTACGGACGCAGAGGGCCGTTATGAATTTCCGAGCGTGTCCATCGGACGGTACGAGGTCTCGACCGAGGCCGCCGGCTTCCAGCGATCCCAGACGCCTCCATTTACGGTGACGACGAATGCGCGTCAACGCGTTGACGTGGATTTGAAGCCCGGATCGGTGAACGAGACGGTGACGGTATCTTCAGCGCCAACGATTCTCGAGACGGAGACCAGCTCACGTGGTCAGGTTGTAGGTACGCGCGAAATCGAGAACCTGCCGCTGAATGGCCGGTCATACGCTGACCTTGCGCTACTGGCTCCGGGCGTACGGAAGTCGTTCCTGGAAAATCAGTCCACGACCAGCCGCGAGGCATCGTTCAACGTGAACGGACAGCGCAGCGCGTTCAACAACTTTTTGCTGAATGGTTTGGACAACAACTCTTACGGAACATCGAACCAGGGATTTGCGAACGAAAATATTCCGCCATCGCCCGATGCGGTCTCGGAGTTTCGTCTCGAAACGGACAACTACAGCGCGGAATATGGCCGGGCATCGGGTGCGGTGATCAACGCCAGCATTCGTCGTGGAACCAACCAGTTTCACGGTCGCGCCTGGGACTATAACCGCAACACGGTCTTCAATGCCATCGGGCCCTTCGCGCCTACTTCAGGGGTGAAGCCCACCTTTATCCGCAACCAGTTCGGCGGAACCATCGGCGGACCCATCTGGCGGGATCACACCTTCTTCTTTATGGACTACGAAGGCGTCCGGCAGATTGCGCTTGCCTATGGAACCGCAACCTTGCCGACGACAGAGCAGCGCCTCGGTACCTTCCTGATACACAAAGCCGATGGGACGACTTCACCGATCCCGCTGACAAATCCCATTACAGGGCAGGTCTATGCGAACGGCATTATTCCTACCGGCGATCAGACTCCCTTTGCGCGGGCCGTCATGGCTGCGCTGCCGCAGGCAAATAACGGCGCCGCGCTGAATACTGCCGCGGCCTATAGCAACAACTTCTCAGCATTTCCGCGGGGCACGATCAATGATGACAAGGGCGATGTTCGCATCGACCACACCTTCAACCAGAAGCTCAGCGTCTTTGGCGTATACAGCCAGCACCAGACGACCATCTTTGATCCCCCGACCTTTGGTGGACCAGCTGGTGGCAACGCCAACGCCAACGTCCATTTGTACAATCGCCAGATTGCTGTCGGTGCAACGTGGGTGATGACGCCCGCGTCGCTGCTGGATGTTCGCGTCGGCATCGGTCATAACGAAGGCGGCAAGTCGCCCTATGGCGTCGGCAGCCCCAGCCTGCTCACGACCAACGGAATCACCAACGGCATCCCCACCGATCCCCTCATCGTGCGCAGCTTGAACGCGCAGAGCGTAGACGGGTTCTCGCAGTTCGGCACTCAGCCCTCCAGCCCGCAGTTCCAGAACCCCTCGGTCTTCAACCCGAAGGTGAACTACACGCTGGTTCATCGCAAGCATTCCATGAAGCTCGGCTACGAGTTCCAGGGAATCAACACACAGATCAACGACTACAACCCCAGCTATGGCCAGGACAACTACTCCGGAAAGTATTCTGCTACTGCAGGATCTCCGTCCGACGTCTTTGGGCAACTCAAGGAAGCGCAGAATCTGGCAGACTTCCTGTTGGGAAATCGCAATTCCTACTCGCTCACCAACTTCTTCATCGCTTCCGTCCGTCAGCGAATGAACTTCATGTACTTCCAGGACGACATCAAGCTGAGGCCGAACCTCACCATCAACGCCGGTTTGCGCTACGAACTGGCGACGCCGCAGTACGAGGCCAACAACAAGCTGGCCAACTTCGATCCTTCTACCAACTCGCTCATCCAGGCGAAGAGCGGCTCGATTTATAACCGTGCTCTGGTCAACATGCCGCTGAATAACTTTGGGCCTCGGTTCGGCCTCTCCTACAGCGCGACGCCGAATACGGTCATTCGTTCCGGATACGGTATCAGCTATACGCAGTTCAACCGCGCCGGTGGAGAGAACAACCTTACCTATAACGGACCGAACGTCGTGAATGCAACCATCAACAACTTTGCGCCAAGCCCTGCAACCCTCTGCACCAGCGACACGCAGGACCAGACAAAATGCTTCCGGCAGACCCAGCAGGGTTATTCAGTCAACCTGACCGCACCTTCCGCCTTCAATCCAGCGTTGGTGACGTCGCGTTACATCCCCAAGAACACCAAGACCGGCTATGTGCAGAGCTATCACCTGTCTGTGCAGCAGCAGTTGCCTGGCCAGGTGGTCATGGATGTGGCGTACGTCGGCAACACGGGCACGCATCTCCAGATCCTTGCGGATTACAACCAGGCATCAATCTGCACGGCCGCCTCGGTGACAAACTGCACGGCTTCGCTGGCGTCGCGACGTCCGGTTCAGAACTTTGGCACCATCGAGATCGCATGGGGTGGAGGTTCCTCGAACTATAACGCGCTCCAATTCAAATTGGAGAAGCGCTATGGCAATGGATTGTATCTGCTCAACTCCTTCACCTGGGGCCGTACCTTCGACTTGTCCGGTGGACACCTCGAGACCAGCAATGGCGATAACTCCCGCGTCAACTTTGCCAATCCCAGCAGCGACTATGGACGGTCGAACTATGACCAGCCTCTGAACAATACGACAGCCGTGATCTACGATCTGCCGTACGGTCGGGGCCGTCACTTTGGAGCCAACTCCCCCTATGCGTTGAATGCGCTTCTGGGTGGATGGCAGGTAACCCTGATCAACAACATGAACAGCGGCCTTCCGACCAACCTCAATTACTCCAACAGTACCTCGACAAAAACGAACGTAACCGATCTCTATACGTATCGGCCCAATGTCATCGGAAACCCTGTGGCTCCAGCGTCGAACCGTAAAAAGACTGCAACCGCTCTTACTGGCTACCTGCTGACGTCCACGGGGCCAGGAGTTGCCGGCGCTTATGTGCCTACCACTGGCAATCCCTTCGGCAACGCACAGCGCAACATGGTCGTATCGCCCGCCTTCTACCAGGCGGACCTCGGCCTGCATAAGGCGTTTCCGCTGTGGAGAGAGGGCGCAACCTTCGACTTCCGCGCTGAGGCATTCAATGTACTCAACAAGGTGAACTACCAGGCGCCAGCCAGTAACGTGAGTAACTCCAACTACGGCTCCATTACCTCTGCATTTCCTGCGCGGCAGCTGCAACTCGCCGCGAAGATCATCTTCTAGCTATTCGCAAGACACACGCGAATGAATAGAAAATGTCCCAATCACACGGCGCCGAGTCTCTCTGATCGGCGTCGTATTTTTTCACAATGACGACAACAGCAGGCAGGAGGGAACCAACGTGAAGATCGATCGTCGTGCATTTGGAATGATGGGGGCATCGGCGCTGGGCGCGCTCTACACGCAACGGGGATGGAGCGAGGTGGCGCAGTCGGCCTCGGCTTCACGGTTTCATTTCGCAGTTGTCGCCGATCCGCATATCATCGACGAGTTTTATGTGAAGGGAACTGAAAACGGAGTCGAAGATAACGAAAGTATCCTGCATACAACGGAGCATCTTACTTCGGCGCGCTCTCTTATCAACTCGCTGAACCCAAAGATAGAACAGGTCTTCGTGGTCGGCGACTGCTTCCATAACTATCCGTCAGCGGACTACGACTTCTACTTCAAGAACAAGACCCGCATCGACAATGCCAAAGACCTTTTCGATGGTTTTCAGATGCCCGTACATCTTGGCTTTGGCAACCATGACTATGACGTTCCCAAAGTTTCGCGCGAGATGTCGCACCGCCTGTTCGCCGACAAGCTCAAAGCAAAACCTTATTCGTCGGTGGACTACAAGGGGTTCCGCTTTGTGCATCTCAATAATTTTTTAGGCGCAACATGGGATCGGAGTTCCAGCCAGTTCAACAAGGGACGAGGATCGCTTGGCGAAGAGCAACTCAACTGGTTCGAGGGGCTGCTGCGCGAGAACAAGCCGACCGTTATCTTCATTCACTACCCGCTCTGGCTGGTCGATGCCAGGGAAGTGCGCGACTACGGCTTGCACACCCTTCTTAGAAAGCATAGCGATACCATCCAGATGGTGATTGCCGGACATTGGCATAAGTGGGTGGACTTTGCCCACACCTATGGCCCACAGCACTATGTTTCAGCAGCGACTCGCTATGACCCCAATGCGTACATGCTGTTTGAGGCAGATAGCCGCAATCAGAAGCTCAAATGGATGAATGCTGATTTGGTGGAGTGGTCCACTCACTACAGCAAGCCCTATTCAGGCTAAAGAGAGGTTGATTTTTTAAACTTGGATTTGAATCTGGGAGAGGTATGACCATCAGCAAAGTAACTCAAATCTGCACGACGGTGATGCTGTTTGCAGTGGGTGGACTAGCGTTCGCTCAACAAACCACTGCGGCCGAGCAGGACCAACATCTTCGCGTGAATCAGATTCAGGTAGTTGGCTCGCACAATAGCTACCATTCAGGGCTTCCTCCAAGCGCGCGAAAGTACATGGAGATGAAGTATCCCAAAGGACTGCATAGCCTCGACTACAGCCATCCTCCGCTTGCCGATCAACTATCGGGTGGCGTACGGCAGATTGAGATCGATGTCTATGCCGACGCGAAAGACGGTTTGTATTCGCACCCCGCCATCCTGGGCCTGGTGGCGAAGGCGGGGCTGCCCGCGGATGCGGAGTATGATCCCGATCGCAAGATGGAGAAGCCAGGATTCAAGGTTTTTCATATGCAGGATGTGGACGTGCGCAGCACATGCATGACTTTCGTAGATTGCCTCACGGATGTTCATGCGTGGTCGAAACAGCACCCTTACCATCTACCAATCTTTATTTTGGTAGAGACAAAAGAGGGAAAGCCGAGAGAGCTTCCGAATGCGGCGATGCCGGAACCTTTTACCGCGGCCGTATTCGATGCGCTGGATCAGGAGATTCGATCGGTATTCAAGCCCGGTGAGATGATCACTCCGGACGACGTTCGCGGCAATGCGGCAACACTGGTGGAAGCCGTCCACGCTGGCAAATGGCCGACCCTCGCGGAGGCGCGTGGCAAGGTGATCTTTTTGTTGGACCAGAGGCATGTGGAATCTGTCTATACGGAAGGACATCCGTCCCTGCGTGGCCGGGTGCTCTTTACCAATGCTGTTCCAGGCGCTCTCGATGCAGCGTTCACGGAGCAGAACGATGGATCACGCGCGGAGATTGATGCGCTGGTAAAGCAGGGCTATCTTGTACGAACGCGATCGGATGAAGGTACGGAGCAAGCGCGGACAAACGATACAGCGCGTCGTGACCTTGCGCTCTCCAGCGGGGCGCAGATGATCAGCACCGACTACCCGCCTTTGGAGCCTTCGCAATGGACCAAGTATGTTGTTGCATTGCCCGATGGTTTGGTAGCCCGGTGTAATTCGGTGACCAGGCCGACGGGTTGCGTGGATCGTCTATTGGAGCCTCCCATCGGCACTCGCTGACGGAAAGCTCGTCCTTCTTACTTAGAGAAATTCAGGTAGACAGGATTTCCAACGATCAGCATGGCGCCGGACTGGGAGCGAACATTGACGCGGAGCCAATGTCTCTTCCCATCGCTCTGGTAGTCGAAGCTTCTTGCCTCTTCGTTCTGCTCTGCGGGCGATGCACTGAGTAACGTGGTCGATTGGCCATCCAGAATAATCTCCGGATGGCTACCCGTCAGCGCAACCATCTTCAGAGTGAAGTGCACCTGCTGACCGGCAGGAACCTGTAAGTCGTCTCCCATGGACGCCGTGCCGGTTGCAGTCTTCGCCGTGAACTCGATGGCGCGATCTTTCGACCCTTCTGCATCCACAAAGACGTGTCCAGCCCGAATTGCGTCAAGTATGGCATTCTCGGATAAGTTAGCCGCATGAATTACGGTTGTAGGATGACCAATGGCCGAATAGGTCCCGTTCTTCAAATCCGAGTCGTGGTTGTCGCTGCCGCCCAGACCTGTCAGGCGAAAGCCATTGTTGAGTTGTTGCTGCCATAGAGGAATACCGGAACGTGGCCCATCTGCGGTTCCTCCATTGATCACTTCAATCGCAGTAACTCGACTGAAATCGGTGTTAGGAACTGTCCATCCGCAGCCCATGCAGGACTCTCCGGAAGGTATGCCCGGATGATTGATAGATAGTATCCCGTGCTGAGCCTGGACTTCGTCGAGCAACCGGTTGAAGTTAGGGACGTGTGAGCTTGTAAGTCGAAAATCGATGAAATCGGTTGGTCCATAAACGTTGGCATGACCATGGAAGGTTGTAATCTCGCGAGCGGGCATCAGCAGTAGATGGTCGAAATATGGCTGTAACTCGCGCATGTCATCATAGTGCGAGGTCGTATTGTGGTCACTGATGGCGATAAAATCCAGACCTCTCGCCACCGCTGTCTCGACTGTCTTATACAGAGGGCATGGCACCTTCTTCCCTGATTGGCTAAGGCAAGATCCGTCGCTATGTGCGTCGTGCATGTGCAGATCGCCGCGATACCATGCAGGGCCGTCACGCAACGGCGACTGGCTGAAGGTGGAGACTGCCGGCCTGTCTCCGGCATGCGAAAAATGAACCTTTGCCTCGTACTGAGCACGAACGCCTTCCCGAATATTCGGAACTCCCAGGATGAGCTTCCATGTTCCGGGGCGAACCGGCCCCGGAAGGTAAGAAGGGGTCGCATCGGTCTCTGAGATGGTGAAGGATGACTTATTGCCGCCGCTCCATCCACGAAAACGCTCGCCATCAAATAGCCCAAGGTCAATGGTCGTATGTTTATCGCGTTCCGTGTAGGAGAAATCTACCGTTACACGAGTAACTCCCTTGGGCACGACAAAGGGAACCTCCACGTATGTCTGGTGATTGGCATAGGTCACTGTCCCATGCAGGTCCAGATCAGAAGTAGATCGTTGGGCGTGAGAGATCGTTGTGCTGCAGGCAAAGATGAAAGAGGCGACGAGAGCGAGAGCGGCTGTGCGAGCGACCGAATAGATCGGGCTCTTTTGCACATAGATTGGAAGAAGAGTGGGAGGCCGATCGATGTCGCGTTCCCTATTTTGCTTCGAGTAAGCAGAAGAAAATAATGTCATGGCAGTTATTATGTCAGGCGCAGCAACCGCTAGCTCAAAATTGGCTCAATTTTTTGCAAGAAAGTCCTCGTGGCAGAATCGCTATCTCCATGCTCTGGACCACTCTGGCCCAGATGTCGTCCCTGTGCGCAAGCGGGCGTCGATGCCTGCATTCAGTTCAATCAGTCTGCCGAAGAGCCAAACGAGATCCGAAAGCCGGTTGAGGTAAGCGATGATCTCCGGCTTCACCTCCACGCCGCTCTCTGCCAGCCGGACGGCGCTGCGCTCTGCGCGGCGGCATACGGTGCGGGCCATCTCGTATGCTGCCGATTCAGTATGCGCTCCGGGAAGAGACCAGTCAGAGAGAATTCCTTCCGTTGCTTCGATCTGATGAACGAGATTGGTAAGAGCGGCAACGTCGTCGAGCGAGATGACGGGAGCGTTCTTCTGATTCTCCGGAGGGGTGGCCAGAGCGCCTCCCACACGAAAGAGTGTCCGCTGAATCTCCTCGGTCCAGGCGCAGATCTCCTTGGTGTTGCAGATGCTACGCGCGAAGCCCAGCACGGTATTCAACTCATCGACGGAGCCATAAGCCTCGACGCGCAGGTCTGCTTTCGAAACGCGCACGCCTCCCGCAAGTCCGGTCTGTCCGCCGTCTCCATGGGTCGTTGCAATACTCATGCTCATTGTCTCTCTCCTCCTCAAGCTCTCATTGCATTCTGCTCTCTCAAGCAATCTGTCGCGCGGCAGCGCGCGCATCCCGAATCAGGTCGGGCAATCCAACGCCGCGATATCCATTGCCCAACAATCTCAATCCATCGAGTTGACGAACCCGCTCGTTCAGTTCCGCCATCCGTTCCAGATGGCCCACGCCGTATTGTGGAAGGCTGCGAGGCCAGCGCCGCACCACCGTCACTTGCGGCTCCGGCAGTGGCCCGAGCAGGCGCGCCAGTTCGAGCCGCGCAACCGCAGCGGTCTCATCGTTGCCGCATCCCATCAGACGCTCGGCAGCGGCTCCGCCAAAAAATGCGCGCACCAGCCGGCCATGCTGCGGCACACGGTCGGAAAATTTCTGGTCTACAAATGTGCATGCCAACAACAGACCGCCTGAGCCTTCCGGCACCAGAAAGCCGAAGCCTGGAGGAACAGCAAACTTTGCTGCATCGGGAAATCCAAACGCTACGACCACCGCAGAACTCGCATCCATCTCCATCAGTTCCGCGGCACGGGCATCGACAGGTCGCAGCAACTCTCGCGCCGTATGCACGGGCGCAGCCATGATGACCGTATCAAATCTCTCCTCGGCCATTGATGTCTTCAGCGTCCACCCCCGATCATTTCGCGAGAGCGAATGCACGGTCGCACCAAATCGAATCCAGTCTGCCGGGATGGCGGCAATCATGCGATCCACCAGCGTTCCCAGGCCACTTCGCAGCGTCGTAAAGATCGCTGCGTCATTCTTTTTCCTGGCGTTGCGTGTCTGCATCGCGACGATCAAGCTGCCATGCTCACGCTCCATCGCGACGAACGGAGCCATCACTGCGCGCACGCTCAACTGTGTCACGTCTCCGCCAAAGACGCCGCGCAGCAGTGGAGCGCCAATCTTTTCCAGCACTTCATCGCCGAAGTGCCGTTGGACAAAGGACGCAACGCTTTCATCGTGATCGGGCGAACTCGCCTTGAGTTCCTCAGCTCGATCTACTTCATCGTGGTAAGCCTGCTTCGCCTTCGCGCTGAACAACTCCGACCGGTCCAGGGCGTCGAGATCCGCGGGCACCATCATGCGGATTCCATCGGGCATCGCCTGCAGTCGCCCGTCCATCAGGACGTAGGTCTTCCGCGCAGCGTCGTTCGAGGGCATCACCTCACTGCCCAGGCCAAGCTCTTCGGCAAGCTCACGCGCCCAGGGCTTTTCCGTCACCCAGGCATCGGGACCGCACTCGATGACGAAGCCGCCTTCGCGCACCGTCTCAACGATTCCGCCCAGTCGCGGCGTGGCCTCGAACAGCACGGCCTCCACCGGCGTTCCCTTGCGCGCCAGTTGCGACAACTCGTAGGCCGCCGTCAATCCCGCGATGCCACCGCCAACAATCGCAATCCGCTTCATCTACTCTCCAAAGAACAACGCGGAGGCCGGAGCCTCCGCATCGGCTCTCTTTTGCCTTAGCTTAGACCTGCGCCAGGACTGCCGCCTCTTCCGTCTCAGCCTGATATTTGCCCGACGCAACCTCTGCCAGCGCGTCGATCAGCAGGTCGGAGTCATGCAGGCTCTCTGCCCGCCACAATTTAAGTCCAAGCTCGCGCGCTTTTTCTGCGAAGGCAATATCGATGTCGTACAAGATCTCGACGTGGTCGCAGAGAAAGCCTACCGGCTGCATCACAACGCCGACGTGGCCCTCGGCTTTGATCGCTTTCAGTGTGTCTTCCACCGTCGGCCCAATCCATGGGCCTCCGCTGATGCCCTGACTCTGGAAGGCGAAGTACCAATCCTTGTCGCTGAATCCGACCGGAGCCATGCGCTCCGCCACCAGCGCTGCCGTGCGCTTTGCTTCGACGGCATAAGGATCAGGAGAAATCTCAGTCATCCCAGTCCGCTCTTTCGTTCCAGACGCTTCGCTCGTCATAATCGTCCGGCAGGGAACGCTGTGGGCCGTGAACAGTACCGGCACGCGTCGTCCCGACTGCGCACACGCCAGTGCCCACACCGGCCACAGCCGCTCGGCAAAGGCCAGCGCCAGCAGGGGATGCTCTGCCCAGCCAGTGACGAAATCGACCTCCAGTCCATCCGCTGCGGCCAACACTGCCTTGCGATAGAGTCCAACGCTCGTCCGCGAATTTTGCGGAGCCAGGCAAATCGCCTTGATGTGCGTTACGCCATCGAGCCGCATCTGCGCGATCGTATCCGCAATATACGGATGCCAGTTCCGCATTCCTGCGTAGACCCTCGTGTTGGAATCGCCCGCACGATCGAGAGCCCGCTCCAGCAGGTTTGCCTGGATCAGCGTCCACTTGGTCAAGTGCGGAGGCTCCGCTCCCGGCGTCTCTCCCAGCCCGATCTGCCCGTAGCGGTGCTGCAACTCCTTCACGACTTCATCCGGAAGCTTCCGGCCGCCGGTTACCTTATCCAGATACGCGGCCATCTCTCCGAGCACGTCAGGGGTTCCATGCGCCAGCAGCAGAACCGCGCTTTGTCCTGTCTCTCCGCTCATGGCGTGTTGTACTCCTTGATCCACTTGACCACCTGGACGACGCTCTCGACCGGAGTGCCCGGTACGATGCCGTGCCCAAGATTGAAGATGTGCCCCGGGCGTCCAGCCGCTGTCTGTAGCACCTCCTCGACCCGCGCTTTCAGAACATCTTCGGGAGCAAACAGCGTGATCGGGTCGAGATTCCCCTGCACCGCGCACCCGGCACCGACCGCCTTCCATCCCACATCGAGCGGAACCCGCCAGTCCAGCCCAATCACGTCGGCCCCAGTCTCGCTCATCGCCGGAAGCAGGGAAGCAGTGTCCACGCCAAAATAAATCACCGGCACTCCCATCGCCCGCACTCGCTCGACCAGATCGGTCGTCGCCGCGAGACAATACTGCCGATAATCGCTCACGCCCAACGCGCCGGCCCAGCTATCGAAGATCTGGATTACGTCGGCTCCGGCGTTCACCTGCTGTTGCGCGAAACCGGCCAGCACCGTCACCAGTTTTTCCATCAACATCGGCCACGCAACATTGTCACTGTACATCAGCTTCTTCGTCTCGACGTAGCTCCGCGACGATCCGCCTTCGATCATGTAGCTGGCCAGCGTAAAGGGCGCGCCACAGAATCCGATGATGCCCAACTCGTCGCCATCCGCCCGCGGAGCAGAGAAGTGCGCGGCAACCTTCTCAATCGCCCGCGACACGTAGCCCAGTTCGTCCACGCGGTCTGTGCGCAACGCACGCACCTGCTCTGCCGTGCGCACGGGCACATGAACCACAGGGCCTTCCCCGGCGAGAAATTCAAAGTCCAGCCCCATCGGCGTAAACGGCAGCAGCAGATCGGCAAAGATGATTGCGGCATCGACGTCCAGCCGCTCGGCTGCGGTGATCGTCACCTCCGCGGCAATCTCCGGAGTCCGGCAGATCTCCAGCAGCGAATGGTGCCTTCGCACGGCCATATATTCGGGCATATATCGTCCGGCCTGGCGCAGAAACCAGACCGGAGTCCTGTCCACAGGACGACGCAGGCATGCCCGCACAAACCGGCTTCCAGCCCGTGCTCCGGCCGCGGCCCCGAGCGCCGTCGAAGGTTCTATAAAAACGTCACTCAAAGGGTTCTCCATTGCTACCTTTTGAGCCTAGCACCAGCCGGTTACAGCTTTCCAGCCGCGTCGGTGACTTTGACAGAAAAAGGGCTGGATAAGCCGGTTCAAGGCTCCAGGCGGAACGTAAACTCTTCGATTACCGGATTGGTCAGCACTTCGCGCGCGATCCGTTCCACCTCGGCCTGGGCCGCATTCTGTTCGATTCCATCTTCCAGAGTCAGCAGAAAATACTTTCCCTGCCGCACATCGGCAACGCCGCGATATTCCATCCGCCGCAATGCATCCGCGACTGTCTGCCCCTGGGCATCCAGCACCGTTCGTTTCAGCGTGACATAGACATGAGCCTTCATTTTGCTTGATTATAGACATGGGGCGGGTTCATCCATAACCGAAGAGCATGAGCGCTTGCAATTAATCCCTGCCGCCTGCCGTATCAGAACCAGCAAGCCACAAAATTTACGTTCACGAGAAGAGATGCCAGAATTTATGCCGAACTATCTTGAGCTACCCGTTGGAGACAAGGCCCCCGAGGTCATCAACGCCGTCATTGAGATTCCCTCCGAAGGCATCAACAAATACGAGTACGACAAGAAGCTCCACGTCTTTAAGCTTGACCGCAATCTTTACTCCCCCGTCCACTATCCCGGCGATTACGGCTTCATTCCCAGCACCCTCGCCGCCGACGGCGACCCGCTCGACGTCCTCGTTCTGGTGGATACGCCCAGCTTCCCCGGCTGCATTCAGGAGGTTCGCCCTATCGGCGTGCTGGAGATGCTCGATCAAGGCGTGGCCGACGAAAAGGTGCTCTGCGTGGGCAAAAATAATCCCCGCTACCAGGACGTCTGGAACTACTCCGAGATCTATCCCCACATGCTCAAGGAGATCACCCACTTCTTCGCCATCTATAAAGACCTCGAAGGCAAGCGCGTCGAGGTAAAGGGCTGGCACGACGCCTCCTTTGCCCGCGACAAGGTTCTCGAAGCCCAGCAGAACTTCATCGATAACAAAGCCAAATCCGCAGCCAAATCGGAAGTCAAAGCCGTCCTTCAAAAGTAGCAAATCTTCAAGCGATACGAGGGGCCGCCGAAGAGGGCGGCCTACTTTTTTTGTTTGTCATCCCGCAGCGAAGCGGAGGGATCTGCGGTTGCTCTTCTTCATGCAGCGGTCGATTTCTTTCGCCGCGCTATCGCATACGCAATTGGCCCCAGCGCAGCCACAATCGCTGCAAAGCCCAGCGCCGGCAGCCCCGCCACTCTCTCACCACGTGCTGCCCACAGAGCAAACCCAATCAGCAAAACCGGGCCAACCCCCATGGCTACAACGGCTCCTACGCCGCCGGATATGCGGAACGGCCGCTGCAACCCCGGCTCCTTCACCCGCAGCACCACCAGCGCGATAAACTCCAGCGTCAAAGCGCCTCCATACAGCACCAGGTCAATCGAGATCAGCCGCTCGAACGTAAATCCCAGAGCCAGTGCCCACCCCAGACTGCACGCCAGCACGCTCACCCAGGGCACCCCATTCGACCAGCGTTTGGCCAGCACCTTCGGCAGCAACCCATCTTCCGCCATCGCATAGGGCAGCCGCGTCAACGACAGCGTCAGCGCGTTGAATGTACCCAGCCCATCGAGCGATCCCGCCAGCACCACTGCCACCGCCAGAGCCGGACCGCCCAGCACCATCGCCGCATCCACCCAGGCCCCGGTCGAAAACCGCTCCGCCGGAATCCCCACCATCCACACCGCCAGCAGCGGCAGCACATACACGCACGTCACCACCACCGCCGAAGTCAGCATCGCCCGTGGGTACGTCTTCTGCGGATGGTCGACCTCCTGCGCAATTGTCGAAGCGTTGTCCCAGCCCATGTAGTTCCACAACGCCACCAGCATCGCTCCGCCAAGGTCCGCCTCTACCGGGGCTCCGCCTGCCGCGAACGTAGCACCATGCCGCAACCCATGCCATATCGCCAACCCGATCAGCACCACAAAGGGAGATAGCGACACCGCCATCATCCGTTCCGACCCCCGCCCCACCGCCACGGCCCCTCGCAGGTTCCACACCGCTGAGATCCCCACGATCCCCAGCTTCAACATCAGCCCTCCATACCCCGCCGTCAGCGCCGGCGCCACGTGCGACAGATACAGCACAAAGGTCGTGGGATAGATCGCCATATCGAACACGCTCGCCGCCAGGCTGAGCCACGCCTCCTGAAACCCCCAGAAAGGCCCCATCGCGCGCCGCACCCACTGGTAGAAGCCTCCCTCCTGCGGCATGGCAGCGGCCAGTTCTCCCACCATCAGGCTGGTCGGCAAGCTCCAGAACAGCGGCACCAGCAGCAGAAGCAGCAGCGCTCGTCCATATCCGGCCTTGCCGATGATGTCTTCGAGGCCGTATGGCCCACCCGAGACCATGAAATAGGTAGCGGCGATCAGCGGCAGCAGCCGCATCTTTCCCGTCTTGCCCCCGCCTCTCGCCACCCGCATCGCTTGTCCTAAGAAACTATTTAAGTCCTCTGAAACACGTCATCCGACCGAAGCAGCGCAGCTTTACGCTCACTCGAACTACACGTCATCTCGACCGAAGCGAAGCAGAGTGGAGAGACCCCTGTATTTCGCTTTTGCCTTGTCTTGGCCAGAACTCTTCGCAGGCGAGTGCGAGTGCTAGTACAGTCCTATGAACTGCCTGGAAAACTCTCACCACAAATCTACTCGATGCGGACCCCTGATTCCCCGCGGGCAAGTTATAATCACCAAAGCCGAAGCACAATCGCAACAAATGAGTCGGAGAGTTGGCCGAGTGGCTGAAGGCGGCGGTTTGCTAAACCGTTATAGGGTCAAAAGCTCTATCGGGGGTTCGAATCCCCCACTCTCCGCCATAAGCTCTAGAACGCCAGCAAAATCTACTAAATCATTGAAAACAAAGGATAGGCGATAGCCCTATAGTCGCCTCGTTCGCCCTGATTCCCGGTCTTCCCCCTGTTTTGCAGGACTAAGCGGACTATGTGGGACTAAGGGTTTATCGCTCATCCTGCACACTGTGCGCGGAACAAAAAACCAACACACGCGCACTCGTTTTGCACTGCCATTGAATCGGTAACATCACTTACATGCCAGAGATCGTGCTCTACCTACGCTGCCCCCACTGTAAGGAGATCATCTCTCTTCGAGATTCAACTATGGAGGAGGAACCTAAGACACTACGGCGTATGCCTGCAACTATCTGGAAGGCTTGGACACTCTGTCCCTTTTGCTCGTGTGGATTCACGGCAAAGAGCGCAGACATACAGCGAATAATGCCTCACGTAGCGTCAAGGCCGCGCCTCCGCCCGATAGACGCATACTACCGCTTACATCTTCAATGCAGTCAATCGAACTGTTCGTCTTGCTGTGAACTAGTCATCCCATCAACTTGCTATTTGAGCGACTCAGGCATGGTGGAGAGGCTTGACAAATTTTTACGTTGGGAAGCTAGAAAGCCTTTAGAGGAGAGAAGCAGCGAGATCCTGGCTTGCTCAAATGGACATCAGGCCACCGCAGGAATGTCCTTTATCTCAGCGGCAAGAGTTAGTAGTTTGTTCTAGACACCGCATTTGATTGAGGTACGTGACCAAGTACGCAACTTAGCCTCTACGGCGTAGCAAGTCACCTAAAAGCCGTCCCCAGCGCCCCCACAATCGCCCCGCAGATGATGGGGTAGACTCACCCATATCCTGCCCAGACACACCCGTCTGAGAAGAATCAGGGAGAGGCAGCACATTCAGAACCATCAGCTTCTCAAATTCATCCATGCTGCCCATCCCCCTTCAAACATTAGACGTTTGCTACTTCAAGTGTAGCCCCGGCCATCTGCCCATAAGCGTCTAAGAACATCTGAGGCCGATAGATTTCATTCATCACAAGTAGCTCCGCCGCCGCCCTCATCCTAGAGCACCAACACGCCCCATCATCCGCGCCCCCGCAGTTAGAGCATGAGTACGACCCACTAGGTACAGACCCGCCGTCCAGCTTGTCTGCGTACTTCGTCGTTGACATAGTATTTCTCCTTTGAACTACTCGACCAACATACCGAAGCGACCACACAAATGCAAGCTAAATTATTGATACATATAGACTTACAAGTTATTACGGTGTCAAGATGTTGTCTCCCGCATTGAGTAACCACAACATCTAGTATCGTACTGGCAAGGTAGCGACACCGTATACCACAGGTAGTATGTAAGCCAAAGTAGGCAGAAATCGTCGTCTACAGGTAATCCTAGCTAGTAAATATTTATTTTCACCAATGTTTACATAGCCTTTACGAGTTATCCACAGGATGTACTATTGACTTTGGCATCAAACGTGCTATAATAAAGATAGTGGAATCAGGTTTGATTTACCCTCTTCCTTCTGACTCCACTATTGCTAGATCGCAGCGCGTGGCTCTCGCCCTGAGACTCGACGCCCTCCCGGCGATTGAGCCCGCTGCCTAGCTCCAATCACACAGAAAGCGTCCCCATATTCATGAACGAACAAGACCCATCCACACCTGTCTCTGACGATGTCATCCTAGACAACATCCTGCAAGATGAAACCGCCGTCAGTGCCCTCGCTGGCCGCCTCGCGGACATCTCCGTCATTTTGGATGTCCTAGTCGAAGCTATCGACAATCGAGACAAAGTAATCGACGATTTACTCCAGCGTGTCTCCGACCTTGAACAGACCGCACAGTGTGCAGTCCCTTGACTGAGCGCCCCAGTTCCACCACCACAACACAACCAACGTCCCGGCACCCTGCCACACCCACCCAAGATGAGGCAGGAATTCAGGCAGAGCCAGAGCCAAGCAAAGCGCCAATGGAACGCAGGGCGCGAGACCACGTCCGCAGCCTCGAAGCTGCGTGGACGCAATACAACGACTAGAAGCAAAGGAAAATAAACCATGTCAGAAGAGACACAGAAGCCAGCCCGCGAGATCGGCTGGCAAGCTACGGCAATAAACGAATCATTCGCCAAGACTGGAATCAAGTTCACCAAATCTAATGCGGACACACTCAAGGCCTTTGGCCGCGACGTTGTTTTTGATGACGATGGCCGCCCGCACGTCAACTTCGATTCGGAGATTCTCCCGCTCGAAGATGGCCTCACCCGATGGGCATTCGATAGCGCCGATGGCGTGGCAGATCGCCGCACACTCCCGCGTGAAGGTGCCGGTGGTGGACGGGTAGGGACAATGTCCAAGTCAGGCCTCACCCTAGCTGAAAAGCTGGAGTTCATCCGCGTTCGCGGTGGCGCGGCCTATGAAGCCTTGCCGCTCAAATCGGCCGGCACATTCGAGGTGAAGACGAAACAGGACTTCTATAAGCTCCCACGTGCGGAGAAAGTTCGCTTGACCGGCAAAGACCCTCACTTCTTCTCGAAGTTGCCGGACGCGCCCAGCGACCAGCCCAAAGGCGGATACGTGAATCACGCGGCTTTGGCCAAGCACCGAGCCACCCGCCCCGGCTAGGCATAGCTCCCACCTGGGGCAGTGACAAAGTGAGAGACGGAGTCGAAGAAAACAAGCTCGACTCCGTTTCTACGATGTCCTAGGCCGCATCAAGGGTAGCAAGCTTTTGAACAGTAGTTGGCGAGATTCCTAGCTCCGCCGCAATCTTCCGTGTGGATGTTCCAGACTCACGCAGCTTGCGGAACTGCTTCATCACCTTCACATCGTCTTCTACCTTTGGACGACCGCCGACGCGCCCCTGAGACTTCGCACGTTGCAGACCGGCTATTGTCCGTTCACTGAGCCTCACCCGCTCTTGCTTAGCGACCGCCGCAAGGATGCCGATGACAGCCTCTTTGAAGATGCCCGTACTGTCCAGATATTGCTCCGTGAAGCTCCGGTAATTCACACCATAGCCCGTAAGCCTCTGAAGGTGGTTCAACGTCTCTACGACCCCCTCACGGCTCAATCTGTCCAGTGACCAGAAGAGCAACACATCAAACTCCCGTTTAGAGGCAGAGGTAAACATCTTTTGGAACTGGTCACGATCACTTCGCTTGCCAGATGCCTTATCAACGAACTCTTGCACCACACTCCAGCCTTGAGTTTTCGCAAACTCCCTAAGCTGGATGAGTTGGTTTTCGTAGTCCTGCCCTTTGTCTTTGGTGCTCACTCGTGCGTATAAAGCAACTCGTGTTTTCATAGTGAAGCGAGTGTGACATAAAACGGTCGTTTTGTGAAGCACTAAATTTCTGCCCTCAAAAGCCCGCCAATTGCCACCTGAAAAGTACCCCCTTTTCTGGTACACCCGTTCTGCCCTATCTCTCACACGGCACAAGCCAATCAATTCACCACCCCCAACCGACGACTACGAACGCAGTCCCCGGTATCTGCTATCGACTCCGTGTCCCTCCACGTCGCCACGTCGTCGCCACCAAGCACAAGCATGGTCGGGCGCAACGTCTTTTCTCTAGACGTGCGTCGGTGGGTCCAGAAAGTTGAAATTCCTAGCGCCTGTCAACGGGTTTCTACCCCGTCAACGTCAACCCCTAACCAAAGAAGGAAACATCGTTATGACTAAGAAAACCATCAGCATCACGCGGCCGGCCAAGGGCCGCAGCATCAAGGCCAACGTCGCCGTAACCAAAGCCATCGTCAAGAGCGCCGTCAACCGCAACAAGCTCGTCTCTGGAGGAATCCAGAAGTGAACCTCAAGACCACAGACAAGCAACTCTCTAGCCTCTCCAAACAAGCCTCAGAACATCGTCAGATCATCGCCACCCTGGAGGAAGAACACTTCGCCCTGCATCTCAGGTTCGATGAGGCAGCCGCCAAGCTGGAGGCCATCGAGCGAGACCGTAACCGGCTCCGCAAGCAGAAATCCCGGCGCGTGACGGGTAGGAACTAGCCATGCCCGTTAACGCTCTCAAAGAAATAGAGAAGCTACGGTCTGCTCATCGGGCTCTCTCGGCCCAGATCGGCCTGGAGAAGGACGCGGCCTTTTTAGACGGCCTGGTCGCGGCCAAACAACACGTCCGCCTCAAGCTGCGCCGACTCCGGCAGAGACAGCGTAACTCCCAGCGTCGCTAGGATATTTAGGCACGTCTAATATCCTAGACTTATCCATTGTTCACGTGATACAATTGTTAAAGGAAGACTGCACAGTATGAATGAAAACACGAAGGTATGGGCAGCCACCCGCTTGCTCTTCAGCCGCCGGGAGGTGGCATCTTTGCTCAATCTCTCAGTGAGGTCAATCGACCATCTGATTCTCACCGGCCGTCTTCAATCACGGAAATTAGGACACCGTCGGATGGTCCCAAGGGATAGTTTGGAAAATTTCGCCGGGGTAACCATCCGTGAGCCTATGCGTATGCGGGGACTCCTCTAATGGAGTCTCTGCACATCCCCTATCGGCAGGGGATTCGTGTCTTCGTGAATGTTCTTTCTGGCAGTCAGATGAACCTGCGAAATGACGTTGTGTATACGATGTGCCGGTACTGGAGAGGGAGAGCAGCTAGGGGGAGCAGATGGAATGAATCGACAATGAAGACGGGTGACAGCCCCTAGACACTACCTTGTTGTATACGATGTTTGTCACTCACATCGAAGAGTGACATTGTCAATGACCAGTAAGACCAGTGAGAGTGACATCGTCAATGACCAGCGAGACCAGTAAGCAAGCAAGAGTAAAAGACCAGTGAGCAAGCACAAGTGAAATTCATAGATCGAAGAGGGGAGACTTATGGGAAGCTGACCGTCAAGGAACGTGTCTATCCTCCTGTGGTTGCGGGAAGGAAGACTACCTTGCGCTCGGGCGGTTGATACGCATGAGGGGGCGACGCTATGGATACTTGACCCCCTGGCGCTTCTTTCCTGAGAGCAAGCAGACTGCCCGGATAAAGAGACCGGCGTTCTGGCTGTGCTTGTGCCGATGTGGCGCATTCGTCGAGGCGAGTACATCGGCATTGAAGACCTACAGCGCCATCTCCTGCGAACGCACACTATGCAGAATCGGAGCAGAGGCGGCCCTCCATAAGCAGTGGGAAGACGAAGTCAGAGACGAGTTTTTAAACGACGCCCTCCGAAAGAAGATCACTCGCAATAGCTACGACGCCATGCTTCGCCGCACCCGCTACAACCCCAAATATGTAGATCGGCAGGTATGCCCACAGTGGCAGGGACCGGACGGATACGACCAGTTCGTTGCAGACCTGGGATTGAAGCGTCACGGTGGACTATCCATCGACCGCATCGACAACTCAAAGGGATACTCCCCTGAGAATTGCAGATGGGCCACCGCCAGTGAGCAGAATCTCAACAAGGGCGACAGCCGCATTCTCAGCGTCCAAGGTGCGCCCACGAACCTAACCAACTTCTCCCAGATGATCGGGCAGGACGTTAGCCAAGTGTCCAAGAAACTCACACGGCTCATGGCCAACATGACCGAGGATGAGGCAGTCGAAGTCCTAATCTCCACCGCCCACGCACCATCAACCAAACATAGAGAGGCCGCATGACAAGTACAACCGAACCAAAGAGCGGGCCTAGGAACCCATTGCTGGCAGACATCCTAGGCGATACACCCGCCAAAGCTCACACCCGCATAATCGACATCATCCGCAACCGCCGGTCATTGTGGCCAGCGGATGAACTGGCCAAAGTCCTAGCCATCTCCCGCAAGCACGTCTACAAGCTGGCCAAGAGTGGCCGGATACCCTGCTACAGAATGGGCGGGGCCATCAGGTTCGACCCCGAGGACACCGCCCGATGGCTGGAGGATAGGGCTATCGCCGCGTGACCATTACACCCACTTGATAGCATTGATAGTCCTCTGCGATTCCTTGGCCGCCGCAGGTTGCAAGTAGCGCATCGTGCTTTCAAGATCGGCATGTCCCATGTACCGCTGCGCCGTCGCAACGTCTACACCGTTTCGCAGTAGGCCGGTGCAGTAGCTACGGCGCAGCTTGTGCAGAGTCCATTGCTGGCACTCTCCTGCTTTCCCCTTGCACCCGTCGCACACTCCACAATTCAGGCCGGCATTCTTGGCCAGCCGCTTCAACGTCCGCAGTAGCTTGCGATTAGGCTTGCCCCCGCTAGTAGGAAGAACCAACTTGCTATCAGGATGCGTCTTTCTTCGCGCTCTAAGGTGCCTTAGCAAGTCCGATGGGATGGGGATGTCTCTTTCCTCACTGTCTTTGACCTTGAAGCCCCAGTGAGGCTTGCTGGACACTCGCAGGATGGAGTCTTCCCAGTGGATGTCCGACCATTCAAAGTGCCGTATCTCCTGGTCGCGCAGTCCACACTTCAAACCCAGTTCGATGACCATCCGCATGTAGTCATCCGCCGCCTCAAGGATTTTTTTGTTGTCATCTTTGGAGTAAGCGTTAGGGATCTTCTTCTCGAACTTTGGACAGGGTGGGAGAATTTCTTTATCCATCTTGCAGAACTTGAAGAAGCTGGCCAGCCGCTTATGTTTGTTGCTCACTGTCCGGTCAGACAGGCCCCGCGCCCTCAGCGCCTTATGGAACTTGAGGACATCATCGCGTGTCACTTCATCCGCATACGTCCGGCCGGTCACCGCGATAAACTCCGCAGTGACCAACCTGTTTACTTCGGCAGCTTCAAACGCCTTGCGATCTTTGGCGTCATCCTCGAATCGCAGAGCGGCTTTCCGCAGGTACACCCGCCCCGGTTCCTCCACGATCTTTACCCCAGCGGCCCCGGCGCTTTCCTTGGCTGCTACCAGACTCGCCTCTCTATCTCTGGCCGCCATCGCATCCGCCGGATTGTCCCCGGCGTTCTTGTAAACCTTCTTCCGGTTCTGGTAGGCGCGTATCTGGTAACGGCCTTCCGAATACTGAGTTTGAATCCCGTTATGGGATACGAATCCATGCTTGATTCGATTGTTTCCACCCAACACAACAGGAAACCGCCTCCACCCTTTTTCCGTTCGGCAGTACCACATCAGCGCAACAGCTTTGCTCATCGTCGTCCTAGTCCTCTCTATGCCGTTCAACGGCAATTGTAGGACTAAAACAGGACTAAAGGAGAAATGTGTCAATTTTTACTAGGAATTTGACCTATTGAAGAGAATCCCCCACTCTCCGCCATAAGCCTTCCGAGAACATCCAAAGATATCCAATAGATTAAGTTAAACCCCGGTAAAATATGGGGTTTCTGCTTTTACCGTCCAGGGCGGTTCGCTGACAGCCTCGTTTGGTGATGGTATGTCTGGTGGTATTTTGATTTGGAGTTGATGGTACATTCGCTTTGAAGGCAATTTGGAGATTCAGTATGGCACTGACCGATACCGAAATCAAACGGGCGAAACCGGCTGACGTTCCCTACAGAATGGCTGACTCCGGAAATTTGTTTCTCTGGGTTACCCCGTCTGGAGGAAAGCTCTGGCGGTGGGCGTATCGATTTGAGGGCAAGCAGAAACTCATGACGTTCGGGAAGTACCCAGATGTTTCCCTTGCTCGCGTCCGAGAGCGCCATGCCGAGCAGCGGTCAATTTTGGCCGAGGGGATGGACCCGATGGCAAAGAAGAAAGCGGAAAAAACCGCGGTTCGGCTCGCCACCGAGAATTCCTTCGCAACGGTTGCCGGCAAGTGGCTCGAACACTGGAAAGACGATAAGAGCCTGCGTCACGTCGATTCGACCCAGCGGCGGGTCGCGTCAAACATCCTTCCCACATTAGGTGCCCTTCAGATGGACAAGATCCAGGCACCAGACGTCGTCACCATGGTCCGAGCGATCGAGGCGCGAGGAGCCCGCGACGTTGCAAAGCGTGCGCTGGAAACCACAGGGCAAATCTTCCGATTTGCAATCGCCAACAACTATGCGAAGCGGAATCCGGCCAAGGAGATTGAGCCTCGCGACATCCTCAAAGCCTCCGTGAAGAGAAACTATGCCCGAATCGACGCCAAAGAACTACCAAATCTGCTCAGGGAGATCGAAGTTTATCGGGGAACGCATGTCACCCGTCTTGCGATGAAGTTGATGGCGCTCACATTCGTTCGGACGAGTGAGTTGATCGGTGCTAAATGGTCCGAGATCGACATCGAAACCGTCCGTTGGGATATTCCCGCGGACCGAATGAAGATGCGAACACCCCACGTCGTACCCCTCGCAAGACAGTCTCTGGAAGTCCTAGACATGCTTCGTGGCCTGACCGGGCGTAGCGAATGGCTTTTCCCTAATGACCGCGACGGAGCCAAGCCCATGAGCAACAATACTATTCTCAAGGCCTTGGAGCGGATGGGTTATAAGGGCACGATGACGGGCCACGGCTTCCGTGGGCTGGCCTCAACCATTATGCATGAGCGCGGCTGCGTCCATGAACATATTGAACTCCAACTTGCCCATAGCCCGCGGAATGCTGTCAGCGCGGCATACAACCATGCCCTCTACTTGGAACCACGTGCCCGGATGATGCAAGACTGGGCGGATTTCCTAGAGCAGACTCAGCGCGGGGCTAAAGGTGCTTCATTGTAGGGAGATTGTTGCCTGAGGTCCCCGCTCCGCCCTGTGCACGAATGAGATCAAGTTCGGCAGAAGAATCATCAGCCTCGTGAATACGATTAGATAGTCTGCAAGCACCGCGCTCGTCTCTTCTTGAGAGATTCCTCAGTATTATGAGTTGAGCGTGAAAGGGAATAGCTGCATGTATGCGCATTAAATGTTTGAATTTATTACCTACGACAATGTCAATTGTCAGGGGTAAACTGGTTTCATGACAACAGAGCTCGTTTTGGCCGGTCCTGTAGCTTGAGAAATTATCTGTCGTAAGGTTTTGACATTATCTGTCGTATGACGGCCGGTCTCAACTTTGACCGATGACCAAGCTGTCCCGAGCGGCTTCGACGATTGCAATTGAAATCACCTGAGTGTCGTTGATGCTGAGAATTCGCTCGATCTGCGTCAGCATTCGCGTGAGCAGGCGAAAGTTGCCCTCCGTAATCCTGACCAAGCGGGCCAGGACCTCTGGGTCGAACGGATCCTTGGGCAACGTCACGCCGGCTGGAGTCCAACGACGATCAAGCAGTTGCTGGAGTTCGGTTGAATCGAGCGCCCGGAATTCATGAACAAAGCCTATACGCGAATAGAACTGCGGAAAGCGAGCGATGCGCTTCTCGATGCCAGGCATACCGATCAGCACCATGCCGGCGCGACCGCGCTCAAAAATAGAGCGCATCTGTTCAAGGCTGTTCATGTGCAGCCGGTCAGCTTCATCGATCACTATCAGAGTTGTCGGATCGGGCGCCGCTTTCTTGCGTGCCTCGTACCGCTCGAAGGTGTCGAAGTAGGCTGGATCGACCGGAGGCCGATCGCACGGGGAACGTCCTGGTTTGTTCAGGATCTCCCTGCGCCGGGCTTCATCCCGCTGTCGAATCGCTTCCAGCACTTCTTTTGCTTCGCGACGGAGTGGGCGCATTGCGACGCTTATGAGCCTTTCGCGAGCCTGGTGGATGTCGTGTTCAACCCGGGACGGCGTATTGACAACGGCCGTCGTGTAGAACAGTGTGTCGAGTTCGATGTGATCAGTTTCAGGATGCGATTCATGAGCATGCTCCATCATGGCGGCGCGGCTGTAATGGCGAGCTGATCGTGTCTTGCCAATTCCTGGACTGCCGTAGCAGAGGCCGATGTACCTAAACTGGCGCACGGCATCGCAAAACTCTACAAATCTTTTGTGCTCGATGGTCTCGACAAAGCTCTGGCTACTCATTTCGGTAGCGCTTGATGTGGGTTGCTGGCCGGACTGTGACACTGGGATTTTCATGAGCTTCCTCCGTAGCTGGGCCTTTTTTCAGTTGCAGAAGGGTGTCCACCATCTTCTGGCGATCATGGAGGATCGATCGCAGTTGTTTTCTACGAGCATTGCGCGCTCGAACGATGTCGCGCAACGGGATCGTCTCGCCGGCCAACTCGGCCGAGATAGCGCGGCACAGAAACCTATCCTCGTGGAAGACACGGATCTCACCCATGTCCCGCGGGTCATAGCGGATCGTGACATCCTCCCCAACGTAGGCCGCCAGAGTCAGCGACAGATATCGGAAACTCTGGAAGTGAATGCCATCACGGCGCACTTTGCGCGCGCGAACTTCCTGCATTAGCAGCAGATCCAGCTGTTCAAGCGAATCAGGCATACGGGGAAGGAAACCGCCCTCTTCCCATCGCTTCGACGGTGGGACATGCGATTGCGAGCTTGGACGACGGTGATACACCTCCAGAAGAAACGTGGTAAAGAGCTCCTCCAACTGCCCGAGGGACAGACTGGGAGCGCGGCGTCCTCTTCGCGTGTATCCATCCAGGTCACACAAGAACATCTCGTTCACAGTACGGAAGAAACGCTCGATCTTTCCTCGTCCTTGCGGCTTCCCAGGAGTAGAGAAGATCAGCCTGATCTTGAGGTCTGCCGCCACTTGTTCCAGGTGCTTGGAGGTGAAATCCGCACCGTTGTCGGTGTATAGCACTTCCGGAACTCCGCAGATGTGCCAATGGGGATGACCCTTTCTCCAAATGCCCTGCCGTAAAGCAAGCGAGGTGCGAAGAGATGAAGGCGGTTCGAAGCCTAAGTAGTAGCCGGCGACTGCCCGACTGTAGTCATCGATCACAATCGTTAGCCATGGACGAGCCGGTGAAGAGCCTTCTCGAACCAGATGAATGTCGAGTTGAGCATGATCGACCTGCCAAATCGCGTTCGGCTTGGAGGCTTCCCTTCGATGTACCAAGTCATAGAGTTCCCCATAAACCCGCACTCCTCTGTGTGCCAGAACCTTCAGACTCTCAGGCAGTTCGCGAATCAGGTCATAGACCATCCAGTAGCTTGGTGCCGGCTCCCCAATCGTCTCAGCGAACTTGCAGACTTGGCGGTGGATTGAAGTGACGGGCAGCGGCGGCTTTTCGAGGGCGAGCCCCTCGATGACCTCACGAATCCTGATCGAAACAGCTCGACGTTCCCCGCGATCTGCCCGTGGCTTGCGTACCAAAGATGCCGGACCGTCTTTACGATACTGAGCTACCCAGCGTTGTAACGTGCGGAAAGAGACACCAGATCCTGCGGCGACGGAGCGGAGCTCGGAGCCATGCTCGAGGTGGGGCTGAAGCAGCTGAAAGCGGGAAAGCGCGAGCTCACGATCATCAACGGACAATCCTGAGAGCTCTTGCATACCCACAGCTTACGACAGATAAATGCAAAACCTACGACAACTATCTCCAAAAACGACACTCCTTGATGACGATGGCCCAACTGCGGGGCCATCGTCAAAGGATATCCCCAACCCAGGCAGGCGCAACGATTCTACGCACACTGCGAGCGGCGAGTAGCACTACCGCAGACGATACGCGAACCCATCATCAATTGCTCGAAATTCAATCATTCTTCCCATCGTTGCACCTGAATGCTGCGTACGGCTACTTCTCGCTCGGAAGATTTCGAGAGGCTCGACGGCATGCCGAGGCGGGGCCATACGTATACTTCCCGAAAGTCCTTTCCTCTTGACCATTCATCACGGTCTAGCGTGACTTGCCAGCCGTATCGCTGACGATATGATCTACCGGGGTGACTTTTGCACATGAGAGTAGGGAGGCTTGAAAAAGCAGAGGTCAGATCGGTATACCTCTGAAAACGCGGCGGAGCTTCTCGCAAGAGTGCTCCAGCACCCTTCTCAGCACACTCGTCCGCATCCCGGCAGAGATGCATGCCTCAGGCGACCTCCTGCCGGCATGGCAGAGGTCTGTAACCAGAAAGCAGAGGTCGATGAGGGTACTGGCGAGGGTGCTGAAAAATTGCTGGAGGCGGTTCCGAAGAAACCTGCGTCCGCAATTATGCAACTCGTTTATTTTCAATCATGTTTCTACATGTTCTTCCATAGTTTTCGAGGCGTTTTTGCGCATAAGTTGTTTGTTTTCAATCAGATGATGTGGAGGCGGCGGGAGTCGAACTTTTCCACACAGCTTTTAAGATATGTAACTTGCACATTCTAAAAGGGAATTAAGTGCTCAAAGTGCTGCTTTGCCGGAGTTATCGTACGCGTATCGTACACAGACTATTTTTTGGCCTGCACGGGCGGCGAACCTGCCGCCACCTAAAATCGGTCTACAGCGTCCGCAGGCATATCACTGACCTTGGACAGAACGTGCTTGAGTTTTTCGAGAGAACCACGCGAGGCACGAGCCTGTAGCCGTGACCAATCCCCGACACTTTCGTTCACAAGTGCGGCGACCAACCGGTCAACCGAAACATGGTCCGACTCCGCCAATTCTGCGGCGCGCTGGTAAACGTCATCTGGAAGTTGGATATTCTTCATAGCGACTCCTTTAACAGTATAAGGAATTCTTTGGGCGTTAGACAGCGAATTCCGAACCTCAGACTGTCGGAAAAGTCCCGCGTATTGAAGGTGATAATGAAATCGCTGTGGCTGGCTATAGCGGCTTCCAGCACAAGATCGTCATCGGGATCGGATGCATGATCGAGAATTTTCGAATTCACGTCTTCAGGACTGTCGCCAAGCATTTGAATTTCAGCCGAGCTGCCGAGGAACTTCTGCTTACTCAGCCAGCGGTCACTCAGCAGATCAAGGCACTGGAAGATGAGGTAGGAGTGCCTCTCTTCGATCGGGGCGGGAGGCGCATTCAGCTGACGCCCGGGGGCAAGGCCCTCGTTCCTTTTGCAGACAAGATGAAGGCTTTGTCCGAGGAGGCCCTCTCACCGATTGCAAATGCCTATGGTGAACAAAGCGGCGAACTTTCCCTTGGTGCGTCTCAGACAATCGGGCAGTACATCTTGCCAAACCTCATCGCAACCTTCCGCAAGATTCATCCAAAGGTCAGAGTGGCGGCATTGAGTGGCAATACCGACGCGATTCTTGAGTCGCTCCTTGCAGGAAAAATCCACCTCGCTCTTATCGAAGGCCCGGAGCATCGCAAGGATCTGCATATCGAACCCTTTATGGAAGACCACATGGTCTTGGTCGTCCCAGCAACTCACGAATGGGCGGGGCAAGATGTAGATTTACGAATGCTCAAGGCGGAGCCTTTACTCATGCGAGAGTTCGGGTCGGGCTCTCGGCGCATTATAGAACAGGCTCTTACAGCGGCTGGTGTGAAAGTCAAAGACCTGAACACCAGCATGGAACTCGACTCCACCGAAGGATTGCTCAGTGCCGAGGAAGCAGGCCTTGGCGTGACCTTCGTATCGCGTTGGGCCGTACGGAATCAGCTTTCTCTGGGGAACGCTCAAACTTGCGCACGTGAGGGATTTGAAGCTCTCGCGGCGATTCTCTTTCGCCTACCCTGCTGGTCCGGACCCGGGAGGCAGCGTCGGGGCCTTCCGCGCCCTTGTGCTTTCACATACGCTCGACCTAACTCCTCGTGCAACGGGCATACCGCTCGTACACCGGAGGAAGGGTTAGTCGATTTGTTGTACGGTCATCTCGCAATACTGCTTCATCAAGCGTCTATAGAGTTCTAAGGGCGATGACGCTTACGTTCGCGTCGGGGGCGTGTGCAGGAAGGTCAACGTGCAATCCGCTCTCAGTTTGCCGGAACTTCAGGGGCTGGCCGTTGGCGAGCATATGCGCGGAGAGGACCTTGGGATCGATCCCGCTTAGTTCGAGAGACGACGTGGGCCAATCGAAGACGTGAACGAAGATCGTCTCTCCCTTTGCCGTGGTGCGCAGGCCTTTGACTCCTTGTACCGGGCCGTACGTCGTGCCATAGATGGAGTTGCCATTGATTGCGAGCCAGTCGCCGATGGCGCGCAGCCGCTGTTGAAACTCCGGCTGAATGATGCCGTCGGGTTGCGGCCCCACGTTGAGGAGGAAATTGCCGCCCCGGCTCGCCACTTCGACCAGGCTGCGAACTAGAAAATCGGCAGACTTGTAGTTGAGATCGTGCTTGTTGTAAGCCCAGGTGTCGTTGATGGTCATGCAGGTCTCCCAAAGCTCGAAGTCCTCGGGCTTGGGAACGGCGGAAGCGTTCAGCTTGTTCTGCACGCTGGGGTCGATGCCGGTGACGACGACGTTGTGGGTCGGAATGGCGTTGGGGATGAACTGCTCGGGGGTTTGATAGTCCCCGGGTACGCCGATGCGGTCGTTGACCAGCGTGCGGTGTTGCAGCTTGTGGATGAGATCGAGAACATGAGCGCCGTTGTACTTTCTTTGGTTGTTGAGACCATCGAACCATATCAGTGCCGCCGGTCCGTAGCGAGTCAGCAGTTCGGTGAGTTGCAGCTCCATGTAGTCGAGGTAGAGCGGCCATTCGGGGCGCTCGGGCTGGCCTTCCCAATTTTCCTTGGCGAGTTTGGACGTGTCGCGAAACGCGGGATGGTAGAGGTCGGGCGGAGAGTAATAGAAGCCGAGCGGCATGTCAGAGTGCTTTGCCGCGGCGACCAGTTGCGCGACGATGTCCTTGCCGTAGGGAGTGTTGGTGATCTTGTGCTCGGTATAAGCCGAGTCGAACATGCAAAAGCCGTCGTGGTGTTTCGTGGTGAAGACCATGTACTTCTGCCCGGCACTCCGCGCCAGATCGACGAAGGCCTGGGGGTCGAATTTTGTGGGGTTGAAACGTGCCGGCAAGGCACGATACTCGGCTTCGGTGATGCCTCCGGGCTTGGGCCGCATGATGGGCCAGGAGGCTTCGACACTGGCCAGCGAGTAGGGCCCCCAGTGAATAAACATGCCAAACTTGGCGTTTCGATACCAGGCAGTGCGCTCCTCATCCAGCAGGGAAGCGAAGGCTGCGTTGGGCAGCAAAGGAGCAGCGGAAGCAGCGAGGGCCATTTGGAGGAATTGCCTGCGTGGATAGATATAAGCGCTCATATGGATGGAAACCATAAGACTCTCGGATAGGGATGTCAAGAATTTTTCAGAATAATCTGAATTTAATTGGGAAATATTATGATTTGACAGCGTGGAACGAAGAGAGATACCGTGGGACTTAAGATATTTAAGCGCTCAAATTATGCCTACACTTTCTTCTTTAACGACTAGTGGCCTGGTGAAGACCAACCTGGCCGAACGGCTTCGACGGGAGATTGTGAAGGGCTCGCTGGCCCCGGGCGAGCGCATTGTAGAAGGCAAGTGGGCGACAAAGTTTGGCGTGGCGCAGGGCTCGATCCGCGAGGCAATCAACATCCTCGCGCGAGATGGATTTATCACCAAGGAGTCGGGGCGCAGCGCGCGGGTGATCCATCTGAGTGAAGAGGATGTGGCGCACCTGTATGACCTCCGCGGCTCGATCGAAGGTTTGGCGGCGCGTCTGGCTGCCGCTGCCCAGCCGGACTTTGGCAAGTTGCAGACGGCGGTACAGAAGATGCGGGAGGCCGCCGCGTCGGGGAATCGCGAACGGCTGATGGACTTCGATCTGGAGTTTCATCTGGAGCTTTGCAGACTTTCACAGAATCCTTATGTCATTGAGCACGCCCGCCGCATCCTGTTGCCGTTCTTTGCCTTTGTGCGTATGCGGGTGACGACGAGCGGCCAGACCACAACCGTGTGGGACAAGAACCTGGAAGCACATCAGCGGATTGTGGATTTGCTGCGTGAGGGCGAGGGCGAAGTCGCCGAACAGTATGTGAAGCGGGCGATGGCGCGCTTTGGCAAGGCGGCCTACGGCCAATGGGAGAGGCGTGGCTGACATGGCAGATGAACTGACAGGAAAAATCATTGTTCTGACGGGCGGTGCCGATGGGATTGGCCGGGAGTGCGCGCTGGCGTATGCGCGCGAAGGAGCGACGGTTGCGATTCTCGACCGCGACTTTGCCGCGGCGCAACGGACAGCGACCGAGTTGAGCGGCGACAGCATCGCGCTGGCTGCGGATGTCTGTGATGGAGAGATGGTGCGCATCGCGCTGGCTGCGGTGGTCGAGCGATTTGGGCGTATCGACGCAGTCCACAATAATGCCGGGATCGCGAGCCCATCGAAACCGCTGCACGAGACCACGGAGCAGGAGTGGGACGATCTGCAGCGGACGAATGTGAAGTCGGTTTACTGGACAACACGATTTGCCTTTAACGCACTCAAGGCAAGCAAGGGCTGCATTCTGAATACGGCAAGCATGGTGGGACTGATCGGACAGGCAGATCATGCGGCGTACGTTGCGAGTAAGGGAGCGATGATCTCTTTGACCAAGGCAATGGCTGTGGACTATGCGAGTTGTTCAATCCGGGTCAATGCAATCTGCCCGGCTGGTGTGTGGACGCCGATGCTGGAGCGATGGTGTGACGAGCAGAGGGAGCCGGACAGTATTCGGCGATACCTGGATGATATTCATCTGCTGGGCTATTGCCCGCACGGGGATGTGATTGCTGATGCTGCGGTGTTTCTCCTCTCCGCCAGAGCACGGTTTATGACGGGTTGCATCCTGCCGGTGAGTGGCGGAGCGGAGCTGGGCTACAGACGATAGCGGACCGGAGAGGCTATGACAAGTTACACGATTAACAAAATCTCGACTCACGATGCAAGGTACAAACTGCCCGCAGGCGCGGGTACGGATTCTGTTCATACGAATCCTGAATACTGCCTTGCGGTAACTTTGCTGGAGAGCGATCGCGGTCTGTGCGGCACGGGAATCGCGCTTACGCTGGGAGAGGGAAACCGGCTGGTGTGCGAGGCCATTGAGATGCTGGCCCGACCGCTGGCAGGCATGGACATCGAAGCGCTGATGGCGGACTTCGGCAGCATGTCGCGGCGGTTGGCCAACGATCCATGCCTGCGCTGGCTGGGGCCACACAAAGGCGTAGTGCATCTGGCGCTGGCCTCGATTACCAACGCGTGCTTCGACCTCTGGGCGAAGAGCCGTGGCGTGCCGCTCTGGAAGCTGCTGCTGGACCTGACGCCTGAGGCGGTGGTTCGATTGCTCGATCTGAGTTATCTGGAAGATGAGATGTCCGCACAGGATGCGCTCGAACTGTTGCGTGGGAAGCTGGCGAGCCGTCCAGAGCGGGAACATATTCTTGCGACCGGCTATCCGGGATACGACACCTCCGTCGGATGGATGGCATATGACGACGCCAAGGTGCGTGAACTGACGATGCGCGCTCTCGATCAGGGATTTACTGCGTTCAAATTGAAGGTGGGATCTGACGACGCGGAGCGCGACCTGCGCCGTGCGGCGATGCTGCGTGAGTGCGTGGGAGACGAAGGAACGTTGATGTTCGATGCCAATCAGCGTTGGAGCCTTCCAGTGGCACTTCGCCGCTGCCGCGAACTGGCGAAGGTTCAGCCGCTTTGGATTGAAGAGCCGACCCATCCCGACGATGTGCAAGGCCATGCCGTGCTGGCGAATTCGATTGCGCCGGTGAAGATTGCAACCGGGGAGCATATTCCTAATCGCGTGGTCTTCAAGAGTTTCATGCAGTCCTCAGCCGTGCATTATGTTCAGGCCGACTGCACCCGGCTGGCAGGAGTGAGCGAGTTTCTTGCGGTAAGCCTGATGGCGAAAGAGTTCGGCTTGCCGGTCGCGCCGCACGTGGGCGATATGGGGCAGTTGCATCAACACCTGGTGCTGTTCAATCACATCGCTATGGGTCATGAGGCGTTGCTGTTGGAGCACATCCCGCATCTTCGCTCTCACTTTGTATCGCCTGCTGAGGTGAGCGGCGGAGTGTATAAGACGCCGCAGGAACCGGGTGCCTCGTGTGATCTGAAATCAATTTCTCTCAGGTGAGCTAAGTGACGGAAGAACTTCTGTACGGCGTTGCACTGACCATGGCTGCCGGCCTGATGTCCGGCAACTGCATGTTACCTATGAAGTTCACACGGTCATGGAAGTGGGAGAACATCTGGCTGGTGTTCAGCATTGTCTCTCTGGTGATTCTGCCGTGGGCGCTGGCGTTTACGCTCGTCGATCACTTGCTGGAGATCTATCATGCACTCGGCCTGGGCCGCCTGGCGCTTCCGATGTTGCTTGGAGGGGGATGGGGAATTGCACAGATTCTGTTCGGCATCTCCGTTAACCGCCTGGGTCTGGGCGTGGCCTACGCAATCATCGTCGGATTGGGCGCTGTGCTGGGTACGCTTGTCCCCCTGTTTGTACAGCAGAATGCCAGCCTCCTCGGATCCGCGGCGTACTTCATCTTCAGCGGGGTCGTCATCATGGTGGCGGGGGTGGTTTTTACGGGGTGGGGAGGTCAGGTGAGAGAACGCGCATCGAACGCCGCGTCCTCTGTGGCCAGCGTCTCTTCGCGCCAGGGTTATGCGGCTGCGGTTCTGCTTGCAGTGGTTTGCGGCATCATGGCGCCAATGTTGAATTATTCTTTTGCGTTCGGTCAGGACATTGCAAAGGAGGCTGTTCAGTTTGGAGTTCCCGCTCTGCATGCGGGCTATGCGGTATGGCCGATTGCGCTGGCGGGCGGCTTCGTTCCGAACATCGTGTACTGTCTCTATCTGCTTTGGAAGAACGGAACGTGGCGGGAATTCGGTTCAACCGGGCCGGACTTTTTCTGGTCTTCGCTGATGGCGATCTTGTGGATGGGAGCGATGTCACTGTATGGAATGAGCGCAAGCTATCTTGGCGCCTTTGGAACGTCGGTTGGCTGGGGACTCTTCCAGATCTTCATGATTATGACAGCGACGTTGTCCGGAGTGCTGACCGGCGAATGGAAGCGAGCTCCACGGCGAGCGATGGCACTGATGAGTGTGGGACTCGTATGCCTGACGGGTGCAACGATCCTGCTGGCGTTGGGCAATCGCTAGGAGCGTGGCTGCGGCCTATCGCGATACAGAATCGGAACAATGCAGCCTTGCGACGTTGGTCAAAAGCCCAGAACATCTTGTTACAAAGCGCTACTTCTGCAATGAGTCCAGGATTTGGAGCGCTCGCATGACGTCGGGATCAGATGGGGCGAGCTTTTGCGCGGCCAGCAACTCGGCACGACCGTTCGCCATCTCGCCGGAGCGGCAGTAGATGAGCCCGAGATCCTTGTGCAGCAGGGGCAGCGCGCTACAGTTCTTGCAGAGTTCGATCCCTTCCTTTAGTTGTGCGATTGCCTGTGGCCAATCGTGGGCGTCTGCTGACGCCAGGGCGAAGTTGCCCAATGTTTGGGCGCGATCCATGATGTGTTTCTGTGCCTGTAGATGGTCGAATCTGGCCTGTAGGAGCTTCGCTTCCGCAGGATCTGATTTGGTGAGCAACCGTGCGAGATTATACAGCGCCTCGCCATAGTCGGGTTGGACCTCAACCGCCTTTCGCCACTGCTCAATCGCTCCGGCGTTGTCACCTTTGCGTTGCAGTTCGCGACCGAGCATGTACCGCGCGTCGGCATAGTCGGGCTTCAAGGAGACGGCTTTGGAAAACTGCTGGATGGCCATGTCGGTATCCCCGGATTGTCGGGCGATCAGGCCCAGCAGATACCAGGAATCAGTCGCGTTCGGATCGAGCTTCGTCGCTTCTTCCAACTCGGGCTTCGCTTCCTGATTACGTTGGAGATCCAGTAGAACCCTGCCGCGGTTGTAGTATGCAATCGCACTGTCGGGAGCGAGACGTGTAGCTTCAGAGAATTCGGCTAAAGCGTCATTCAAATTGAATTGATCGGCCAGAGCGATGCCAAGATTCAGATGCGCCTCCGCGGACCGGGGATCGAGCTCGATCACCTTACGGAAGGCGGCGATAGCTTCGATGTGACGGTTCAGGCGCGTTAGGACCATCGCATCAGCCGTGAGTGCAGAAATATGGTTGGGCTGAAGTTGCAGAGCGTGTCTTAACTGTTCTTCGGCCTCTGCAAAACGCGTCTGGCTGGCGAGAACCAATCCCAGATTGACAAAGGCCTGGGTATATTTTGGATTGTTCTCCGTCGCTTGCCGGAACAAATGCTCGGCTTGCTGATTGTTGCCCTGCTGGCCGTACAGGACTCCCAGATTGCTCTGCGCCTCGGCATATTGCGGATCCAACGAGATGGCGAGTTTTAGCTGCTCTTCGGCCTGTGTCAGTTGGCCCGCTTGCAACTCCAGCAGTCCAAGCTGATTGTGGGCAGGGGCAAAGGCAGCGTCGAGCGCAATTGACTTGACCAGTTCGTCTCGCTCGGTAGCAAGGTCTCCTCCTCGATCCAGAGCCAGCGCGTAGTCATAGTGTGTGCGTGCATCGCCCGGGTTGTCGGTGAGAGCCTCGCGGTAGAGGTCCAGGGCTTTCTGCACCTCTCCTGTGACCAGATATTCATTGGCTTGATTGACTTTGACGCCTGCGACGTCCTGCTTTACGGTGTCCGCCTTCTTTTGCTGGAAGACCTTCAACTCCTGGTTAGCCTGGTCTTTCTGTCCTAAGGCGCGAAGTACGCTGGAGAGCTGGAAGCGGGCTTCGCTGGAACTCGGATTAATTTGTAATGCCTTTTCCAATTGCTGCCTGGCCTGCTCCGGCTTGCCCAGCTTCGCCAGAACAAAACCAAGATCGTAACGAGCGTCATAGTGATTTGGTTCAAGCGCTACGGCTTTGGAAAGCATCTGTTCCGCTTCGGCATATTTGCCTAGTCCGCGGTTGACAGCGCCCATAATGTAGAGTGCTTCAAAGTCGTTTGGCTTGCGGCGAAGGTAGTCTTCAGCCAGCGGCAATGCGACGTCGAACTGCGCCAGGATGATCAGGGCTTTGGCGTAGGAGATCCGAGCAACGTCGTCGGTGGGATCAAGCTGCAGCGCTTGGCGAAACTCTTCAGCGGCATCCCGGTAGCGGCTCTGCTGCGTGTAGAGGATGGCAAGATTGACGTGTGCCTGCGCGTAGTCCGGGTGTTCTTTCACGATTGCAGACAAGGTCTGCTGTGCTTCAGTGGTATTGCCGTTCTTCGAGTAGGCGATGGCCAAATTCAAAGCCAACACCTCATCGGGAGGAGCATTCTTCAGATAGCCGATTGCCGCCGAGTACCTCTTCTCCGCAATCAGGGCCTTGGTTAATCCGTCCAGTGCAGGGATCGATTTTGGATCGGTCTTCAATACAGATTTAAATACCTCGATAGCCGCTGCGGGCTGGTTCGACTGATTGAGAGCGACCCCAAGGGCAAGCTGTATTCGCGGCGTTCCCGGTTTTAGAGTGGATGCGGTGTGAAGTTCCCGTGCCGCTTGCGCAGCATCACCGTGTTGCAGCAGAGCGATCGCAAGATCGTAGTGTGCCTCCCACGATTGTGGAGCAAGGCGAAGCGCGGAGCGGAAGGCAGGGATGGCGCAGGACAGTTTTTTTTGTTCCCCGAAGTAAGCGCCGAGCGCATCGTAGGCTCCCGCTGTGGGGTGCGTGGCGATAGCATGCTCCAACTCTGCCGGTCCCTTGCAATGCGAAGGAATCGGTTGAGAGACGGCAATCCCGCAGCAAGCTAAGACAGTGGCGGCGGACCGAACAACCCAGGAAGATGTCAGGCGAACAATCATTGCTGCAAGCATACCCGTTCCCAGAAAATTTACGCGACAGGCTAAAGGTTCGCAGAAAGAAGGCTAAATCGGCTCACAACGCCGGGAAGCACACGCATTGCGTCACCGACAGCAATCGAGGCAATTACTGCCTGTGAACAGTATTTTGAGAATGCTAAAATTCGCGAGGTGATCAGGAATCGCCCTTTTGCCCACTCTGCCCGCCCTTTTTTCGTTTTGTTGTGCGCCATCGTGCTGGGATGCTGCGCGACGAACGGCGCTCATGCGCAGGAAATGGGAATGGCGACCGGCAATGGGAAAGCTGCTGCGGCCAAACCGTTGCCTCCAGGTATAAAAGCTCCCGTTGTTCACTACGTCGATATTGCGGACGAGGCCGGCCTGAAGGACGTCAACGTCTCCGGTGCGGACAAAAAAAAGCAATACATCATTGAGACTACTGGCAACGGTGTTGCAATCGTCGACTATGACAACGACGGTCTCCCAGACATCTTCGTGGTGAATGGAGGGCGGCTGGATGATGGTCCTGTTCCGCCATACCATCTCTACCACAACCTTGGCGGATTGAAATTTGAAGATGTGACGGCAGGGTCCGGGCTAACACACACAGGTTGGGGCCAGGGAGTCTGCGCGGGCGATGCGGACAATAGCGGCAACATCGACCTGTTTGTTACCGCATGGGGACAGAACGTTTTCTACCATAACCTGGGCAAGGGAAAGTTTCGCGACGAGGCGAAAGAGCGGGGATTGGCAACCGCGCAGCGGCGCTGGAGTACGGGTTGCGCTTTTGTGGACTTCAACCGGGACGGCTTTCTCGATCTGGTTGTGGCGCATTATGTCGAGTTCGATCCATCGAAGACGCCAAGGCCGGGAGATAAGTCCAGTTGCCAGTGGAAGGGCTTGCCGGTGTTGTGCGGGCCTCGAGGGCTGCCCGCCGAGACGGTCTCGCTCTACGAGAATGATGGACACGGCCATTTCAAAGACGTCTCCGACCAGATGCACATCACGACTCCCAAAAACTACTACGGCTTCACCCCTCTGACGGGAGATTTTGATAACGATGGCTGGCCGGATATCTATGTGTCCTGTGATTCGACGGCAAACCTCTTCTACCACAATCTGAAAGGGAAGGGCTTTGAAGAGATCGCTGGCCTGACCGGTGTGGCTTACAACGAAGATGGCCGCGAACAGGCTGGCATGGGAGTCAGCGCAGCAGACTACAACCACGATGGCCGGCTCGACATCTTCAAGACCAACTTTGCGGATGACACGCACACTCTCTACAAAAACGAGGGTGACGACAATTTCGAAGATGCGACGATTGATAGCGGTCTCGCGGTGAACACGCGCTATCTGGGGTGGGGAACTGCCTTTCTCGACTTCGACAATGATGGCTGGCCGGACCTGATTGTCGCGAACGGACACGTCTATCCGGAGGTGGAAGCCGGACACACCGGTGAGCGTTTCAAGCAGCGCCGGCTGCTCTACTGGAATCGGGGAGATGGTCAGTTTTTCGATCTCTCCGAGGCAGCCGGTCCGGGAATATCCGACGAGCACTCATCGCGAGGCGTTGCGATTGGGGATCTCGACAATGATGGGGAGCAGGAGATCGTCATCGTCAATATGGGAGAGTCGCCAACGCTGCTCAAGAACACTGCGCCGGTCAAAGGTCATTCGCTGACGGTGCGTGTCCTCACCGCCGCAGGTCGAGATGCGATTGGTGCGCGGGTTACGTTGAGTGCGGATGGTCAGAAGCAGATAGACGAGGTTCGCAGCGGCGGCTCATTCATGTCACAGAGCGACCTGCGGCTGCACTTTGGCTTGGGCAGGTCTTCGATGGCGGAGCTGACCATCCGCTGGCTTAGCGGTAAGACCGAGAGTTTCCCGAAGATCGCGGATGGACAGATCGTGACCATTCAGGAGGGCAAGGGGATCATCCATAAACAGCCCTAT
Source organism: Terriglobales bacterium (assembly GCA_041691575.1). Taxonomy (GTDB): domain Bacteria; phylum Acidobacteriota; class Terriglobia; order Terriglobales; family Acidobacteriaceae; genus Edaphobacter. The sequence continues at coordinate 9,907 of JBEPUJ010000003.1, read as the reverse complement.
ACTGTCTCTAAAAAGTAGAGACGACCGATTCATCGCGGCGCAGCTTGTTCGTATCCTTTGCGCACCGGCGGTGGCGTTTCCCGTGTTAGGGCAGCATACTTCTCCGCCAACGTTGTTTCGCCGAGCCTGCGGTAGACCTGTTCCAGCAGCGCATAAATCTGTAGGTCAATGATGCCGCCGGTCTGATTCGTGATGCTGGCAGCCTTCTCCGCATCGGTTCGAGCCTGCGCATAGTTGCCCAGCTTCAGGTTGACCTTGGCGCGGTCATACCATGTAGCGCGGAAGTCGGGAACAAGCTCTACCGCGCGGTCCAGATGCTGCTTGCTCTTGGCAAGCTGGTTCCGCTTGGCTAGAAAGCGGCCATAGTTGTAATCGAGAAATGCGTCGAAGTGTGGCCCGTCGTGATTCACCGCAAGGCCTTTCTTGTAGGCAGCATCGGCTCTGTCTTCTTCGCCAAGGGGCTCCAGATTAAGCGCGAGGTAGTCCCACGCCGGGGCATACTCCGGATCGAGATCGACAGCCTTCTGAAAATGCTGGACCGCGTCGGCTGGACGCTTGGCGTGGTCGTACAAAGCCCCCAGTTGAAACTGCGCATCGACATTGTTGGGATCGAGTTCGCAGGATCTTTTCAGCAAGGTCATGCCGAGTTGAGGCTGTCGTTTCATGTCCAGGATCTGCCCACGCACGGCCAGCACCGCAGGGTTGGAGGGACTACTTTCGAGCGCACTGGCCGAGAGATCGTCGGCCTGCTGATACTGCGCCTGATCAATCAGGAAGCGGGCAAAGTAAGCCATCCCGGTGGGCTCGCCCGGCGCTTGAGCCAGGTAGCGGATGAACAGGTCCTGCGCCTCTGCGGCGGACCCTTGAGCCGCTTTGATTCGCGCACGCGCCAAAAGGAGTTGAGAGCACTTCGGATACGAGTTCTCAAGCGGTGTGAGAATGTCTTTAGCGGCCTTCACCGCATTGCGTCCAAGATCGCTCGCGATGGTCTTCAATTGCGTCTCGGTCCCGGTGCAACTGTCCGCGAACGCAGGCGGGACGGCCACCGCGATGCAGAGAGCACAAAGCCAGAGCGCCTTCATGATGCACCCTCAGTTACCTTCAATATCTGGTCTGCCTTCACGTTGTGCAGAACCTGAACCACTCCACTTGGCCAGCGCAGTTCAATCTCCTTCACCATCTTGTCGCGCCCAAGGCCGAAGTGAACTCGCTTGTCCGAAGAACTCGCATAGCTTCCCGCGGTTGTTACTTCGTTGTACTGTACGGCGCCAGAGGCAGAGGTGAGCTTGATCTGCGTGCCGATGCCGTCGCGATTGCTCTTCACTCCGATGGTTTGAATCGTCAGCCAGTGATTGCCGCCGACAGACAGGTTGTAAAGCAATTCGGCCGGGCTTCCGATTGCAGAGACCACAACATCGATCCTGCCATCGTTATTCAAATCGCCAAAAGCCGCGCCACGATGAGCCGCGCGCGATGTCATCGCTGTGCCGGCCTGTGCGCTCACATCCTGAAAAGTTCCATCGCGCAGGTTCAGGAAGACCGCGTTGGCCTGCCGGTAGTGCTGCTGAGGATCCAGATCGGCGTTCTCGCTTACATGAGAGTTTGCGCTGAACAGATCCTTGAACCCATCGTTATTCAGATCGTAGATACCGGCGCCCCACCCGCTCATCTTGTACGTTGTGAAGCCGATCTTTGCAGGATACGTGTCCATGCTGAAGAAGCCGTTCCCCTCGTTCCTGTACAGAGGAAAGGTTTCGCCGCCGAGCGCTGTAATGAACAAGCCAGGGTGGTTGTCGTTGCGGTAGTCGCGAAAATCTACGCCCATGCTCGACACCGGAATGCCATCTTCGGTGTAGGCCACGCCAGCCTCTACGCCTACTTCATCGAAGCCGTTGCCCTTGCGATTGCGGAATAGAAAATTCCTCTGATTGTCATTCGCGACGAAGATATCCATCCAACCGTCGCCGTTGAAATCCGCGATGGCGACGCCCATGCCCTTACCGATCTCGCTGGCAATGCCGGTCTCAGCGGAGACATCGGTGAAGGTGCCATCGCCGTTGTTGTGATAGAGCAGGCTCGGCTCGCCCGGATAGAGCGAAGGGGGGCACGACAGCCGCTTGCCGGGTTCACCGCAAACCCGGGAAGTCTCAGGCGTCCATTCCAGGTAGTTCGTCACGAAGAGATCAAGCAGACCATCGTTGTCGTAATCGACCCAGGCGGCGGAGACTCCCAGCAGCTTCCTGCCTCGGGCATCCGCTCCCGATACGCCTGCGTGTTCGGTCACGTCGGTAAAGGTGCCGTTATGGTTGTTGTGATACAGGATGTTCCGATTGATCCCAGTGACATAGAGATCGGTCCATCCATCGTTGTCGAAGTCTGCCGCCGCTGCGCCGATGCTGTACCCTGTGCCACGCAGTCCTGCCCGATCGGTCACATCGGTGAAGGTGCCGTCATGATTGTTGTGATAAAGCCGGTTGTAAAAGCCGGGGCTTTCTTTGGAGAGTGAGGGAATCTGTGCGCCGTTGGTGAAAAAGATGTCGAGATAGCCGTCGTTATCGTAGTCCAGCAGGGCAACCCCACCCGGAATGCTGTCGATGATCGGCTTGTCGCTGGTGGTTCCGTTGTTCAACACAAAATCAATGCCTGAGTGCGGCTGGTGATTTTCAAAGCGAATCCCGTCCGTGTTCTGTGCGGACAATCCCGGAGCGCAGACGAGGAACAGGAGTCCAGGCACTGCATAGAGGTATGTTTGCTGGAGGAAAGCTCGCAACGGACGAAACGTGGTCATTTCTGTGAAGGCTCTCCTTTCGCGAGCGTCAGCATCTTCCGCACATACGAGTCCTGCGGGAAGATCTCCAGATAATGTTCCATGGCAGCAAGAGCGTTCGCGTATTGCTTCATCGCAATGAGGCGTACCACCAGGCTTCTCTGTAGCTGGGGATTAAATGGATCGAGTACTGTCGCCTTTTGCAGCAGAGCAAGTCCTTCTTCAGGGTGGCCCAGTCTGGTCGTTGCCTCGGCCAGGTCTCCGTACACCGTAGCCTGTTGCGACCCAAGCTTCAAGGCACGCTGCAGATGATCGGCGGCCTCTTGTAGCTTGCCGCTTTTTAGCTCCTTGCGGCCAAGAGCAGCCTGCACCAGGGCGTTGTCCGGATTGCTCTGCTCCAATTGCGTCAGCAACTTCAAATAAGGGGCAACATACTCCGGCTTCGTTGCCGCCAGCTCGCCGTAGGCCTGCAACAGGGTAAGCGGCGGAATCACATCTTCTTTGCTTCCGGGAACAGGATTGAGGTGAATCAGGTCGGGCAGCGCGGCCGTGGTCTGGTGAAAGGCGCTCTCGGGAAAGTCTTCGTCAGGGCGAGCCAGAATCCGGTGGTTGGTGATGCTGGAGTGCGAAATCACCCGCACATCGCGCTTCGGCATATGGCACCCGATACAGTTGTCCGCAGGGGTTGTGCGCTGCCGCGCAGCCACTGGGAGCGTGCAGCTCTGTTGCGTATGACAGGTCATGCACTTGGCGTTGAAGTAGGCTGGAGCCTCTTCCTTTGAGGGCTCGACGTGCGGGTTGTGGCAGGTGATACACCCCATGCGTCCTCCGCTGGAGCGGTAGCACTTGCTCAAGGTCATCGAGTAGAAGTGCTCCAGGTGGTCAGCCTGCGGAGGAGATGCCTTGTCCGGTGGAACCATCAGGATCGAAAGAACACGGTCCAGCGGTGTTCCCGGCCTGAAGTCCTGGTAGGTCTTGCCCTCCTGGTAGACGCGGATATCGCCGGTCTGGTGGCAGGACATGCAGATGTTGTTCGCTAAATCCATGCTGAGGCGGGCGGGATTGACGATAGCATTGCCCGTCTCAGTGGAGCCTCTTGAATCCATCGCGTGAATGTGCGCCGCTCCTGGTCCATGACAGTTTTCACAGCCGACGGGTAACTGGGTGAACGGGGGCGTCTCGAATTTCCCATTGGTATTGGGGGCTGGTCGGGGGCGGCCGCTGTGGCACGAGATGCATCCAGCCAGGATGGGACGGTCGAATCCGTAGTCTCCAAACTCGTAACCCGGAGACGGTCCCCAAGCGCCGGTTTTGGAATAAAAAGACAGCGGCGCCTGAAACAGGTAGTTATCCCGTTGCACCAGTGCGCCTAATCCGTTAGCTCCTGCTCCGATGATCCAATCAAGCTCTCGTGTGTCACGAAAGATATCCTTTCCTTCCGCATCTGTCTGGTACTCACTCTGGTAGAGCTTTCCGTCACGGGCGTGAACCTCAAAGTGCCGGTCCAGTTTGGCATCGTAGAAATCAGCCGGGGTGGGCAACGTTTTCGTCCACTCCGGCGTAACCGGAGACATGGAGCGGCCCATGCTGGTCCGCGAAAACTGCTTGTAAATCCCGAGGTGGCACCGAGAACAGCTTGCCGACCCCACATAGCCATCGCGGTCCGAAACTGCGGTCACTGGGTCTGGAGTCGCACCGGCTGCCGTCTTCGGCGTTAGCCCGAAGCCGTCCAGCAGCAAAAGGCTCGCGAGCACGCCGCATAGCATCCAACCGGCACACCTCATCGGCCAGCGCCGCGGAATCTCGGTAAACCTCGTATCCATTCGTTTCATTCTGAGGAAGCTTAGAACATCAGCCATTCTTTTACACCACTTTACAGCGGCCCCTCCTCACAGATTCGGAAAGCTTCGCCTGGGGGTGCCAGGAGTTGGAACCTTGGCTGATGGGAAGAATCGAGCAGTTTAGGCTCCACCTCAGGGTGAGCAAAAATATCTATACAAAAATTGATTTTTATCCTTGACATGAATCTGGAGGAAAGATAAAAGTGTCATCGAGCAAAGTTAACGTGAAAGTAAAGAAATAAATCCAGGCGGTCAGGCTGGCGTGTTTTCTTGGGAAATGGATCACAAAAGCTGTTTTTGGAATGATTTGGAGGGTGCGCATGAAAACGATTACAAAAAAGGCATTTCGAATCGCCAACTGGCTGAGTTGTGCAGTTCTGCTGCTTTCAGTTCAGATGGTTGCCCAACTCTCGACCGCGTCACTGAACGGAGTGGTTCGCGACCAGACCGCCGCCGTAGTGCCAAGCGCAAAGATCTCCCTGACCGCAGTGGATACCTCGGTGGTTCGTACCACTGTGACCAACAGCGCCGGCGAGTATGTTTTCACCAGTCTCACGCCCGGCAGGTACACGGTTGAAGCGTCCGCAGCAGGTTTCAGCCTGAAAAAAGTCTCGCAGTTCGTGCTCGCCGTCGGCCAGACGGGAACAGTTGATTTTGCCTTGTCCGTTGGCTCGGAGAGTACTGTTGTCACTGTCGAAGCAGAGGGCCAGCAACTGGATGCGACCAGTTCAAACCTTGGCACGGTGCTCGCTACCAAGCAGATCAATGACCTTCCGACCAACGGCCGCAATTTCACCGCACTGCTTTCGCTCACCCCCGGCGTTGTGCCGGTCAGTACTGGGCAAAACAACGGCATGGGCGGGGGCGGATTCTCCGCACCCGTCACAGAGGGAGCGGCATTCACCTTTCCTGCAATCAACGGACAGACGAACCGCAGTAACTTCTTCCTGACAGACGGCCTCAATAATTTCGGTAGTATTCTGAGCACCTACGCGGTTCCTCCCATCATCGATGCCATTCAAGAGGTCAAAGTCGTCTCCCACACCGACAGCGCCGAGTATGGATCAGTTCTGGGTGGCGTGGTCAACGTCGTTAGCAAATCCGGCACCAACTCTTTCCACGGCTCGGCTTGGGAGTATTTCCGCAATGAGTCACTCGATGCCCGTCCGTACTTCCTGCCTACGGGCCAGGCGAAACCCACTTTTCACCAGAACCAATTCGGCGGAGCTCTCGGTGGCCCAGTCTGGATTCCGAAGCTATACAAGGGGAAGGACAAAACATTCTTTTTCGTTGCCTATCAGGGGTTTCGATATAACGCTGCCAGCAGCACTTTGCTGAAGGTTCCAACGGCGGCTCAATTGGCTGGTGACGAGAGCGGCGCTCCCCAAATCTACGATCCGTACTCCACCATCGCCGACCCTGCACATCCCGGCCAGTATCTTCGCACCCCCTTTGTGGGGAACCAGATACCGACAAACAGGATCGATCAGCGCATGGTGGCCTATGCCAAGTTCGTCTATCCCGTTGCGGGTCCACCCATCGACAACAACGGCGACAACGCCATCGACACCACCCCGACGGTGCAAACCCAGAACGAGTTCACGGGGCGAATCGACCAGCACTTGTTCAAGAACGACTCTGCGTGGTTCCGCTACAGCATGATCAACAACGTGGTGACCCACTCAGGCGGTCTTCCCGGTCTGAAAGGCCAAAATTCCGTTCCTGCCCGTAACTGGGGAGGTAGCTATGTGCACATCTTTGGCCCTGGTCTCATTCTGCAGTTGCAATACGCTCGAACAACTGTCGAGTCCAACTCCACCAACTTCTGGGGCAAGTCTATCGGCGATATCTTCACCACAGTCGGCTTTAACAGTGCATTTGCCGGAGGATTTGCTGGAAATGGAGGTGGAAACCTGCTTCCATCGCTGGGAATCAATGGTTATGCAAGTGGTGGCGAGAGCATTAACCTTACACCGAAAGCCACAGACAGCCATCAGATCAGCGGCGTCCTTACCAAGATCTTACGCAATCATGAGATCCATTTTGGGGGTGGCTTCATTAGCAATGCTTTCGCCAGCCCCCTCTCGCAAGTCAACCAGACGTTTCTGGCACAGCAGACCGCGAGCCCAACGGCGCCCTTGGATGGAAACGGTAAACCGATAGCGACAGGTGACGCGGTGTCCTCATTCCTGCTGGGCGTTCCAGACGGGGCCAATCGTCGCAATGTAAACGAAAAGACCCGGCCGGGTGGCGTGATGGACTTCTTCCTCCAGGATTCCTGGAAGGCGACGTCCAGGCTCACCGTCAACGCAGGCCTGCGCTACGACTACTCCTTCCTTCCTCCGTATGGTACTAACGACACCATCGGCCAGCAGGGCGGAATCGAGACCGGCGATATGAACTTCGCCAATGGAACCTACGTCCTGCAGAAGCTTCCACCAACCTGTGCATCCAGAGGCTTCGCGCCCTGCATTCCAGACGCCAGCGGTCAGCTCCCCGCTCATGTAGTCGTCGATCCGCGCGGCAAGATCGCTCACAACTTTACTGGCAACTGGGGACCGCGCCTCGGTTTGTCCTATCGCTTGGGAAATAAAACCGTACTTCATGGTGGTTTTGGCATTGTCTATGACAACTGGGCCGCTGTCTCCCAGATGGCGCAGAACATCGAAGGCTCCTGGCCCGATATCGGGCAGCTGATTCTCAACGGGCAGAACCAGCCGACGACTCCCGGAGCGACGTCCCCTACACCGACTGTGACCGTGCAGAATCCGTTTGGTAGTGGAGGAAGTGGTCTGTTTCCAGCCGCTACCCCGTTCAACCAGGTGCAGTGGTTCTACGATCCCAACATCAAAAACGCCTACTCGGAGCAGTGGAACGTCGGTGTACAGCGTCAACTGACCCCGTCCACCGCCGTCACGGCAAACTACGTCGGGTCCGTTTCTCATCGGGTGGTTACAGGCGGCTACTACAATACCGCCTTGACTCCCGGTCCAGGAGATCCGCAGGCGCGAGCGCTCTACCCCTATATCGGACCAACCTTTTACGACCGCAGCAACGGAACCTCTTCCTACAATGCTGCCCAGCTTCAGTTGGATAAGCGTTACTCGAATGGTCTGTCCTACTCTGTCGGATACACCTGGTCCAAGTCGATCAACGCCGGCGGTGATGGGTGGTTCGGGGCAGAAGGCGGTTCACCAGTTGACCCCTATCATCCCAACGCGTACGGAAGCCGATCTGTGTCTGGCACGGATCTCACCCATGTCCTGACGGAAAACACAATCTTTCAGATTCCTGTCGGCAAAGGACAACGCTGGTCCACGGGCCATGGTGTGGCTGACTACATCCTTGGAAATTGGCAGCTCAACAATTTCCTCACGGTCCGATCGGGACTGCCCTACACTCCCATTATTAGCAGTGACATCGCGAACACTGGGAATGTTGGCTGGTCTGGATATGAACACGCCAATCTCGTGGGGGATCCTCACAAGAATGTTCCCAAGGGCTTTGGATTCAATCCCTCGGCTTACGCGTCTCCAGCGCAATTTACTTTCGGCACTGCCGGTCGAAACTCGCTGCGTTCCGCGCGCTATATCAACATGGACGCGTCAATCTTCCGCCAATTCCCTATATGGGGTGAACGACGATTCGAGTTCCGGCTTGAGGCATTCAACCTGTTCAATCATCCAGTCATGGATAAACCAAATAGCGACCTGAATAATGGAAGCAGTTTTGGGACGATCAACAGTACTGCAAGTAAAGAGAGACAACTGCAGCTAGGCGGGAAATTCATCTTCTAATCTCTACCCGGCTACCAATACAAAACCCCACCCTCCAGATAAGCCCGGAGGGTGGGGTTTTTCCCTTTGAATCTGTCTAATGGGGTTCCAACATAGCTATACCCAGAATGAATAGAATGAAATTGTCATCCTGAGCGGAGTTTCTCGCAAGTCTCATCGCGAGAGACCGCAGTCGAAGGACCCACGGCTTTCATCTTGGGCTTACCTTCTTTGGAAGCGCTCTAAGGAGCCTCTGATTAAGTCAGGCTCTGTTAAGGGCACGGCTTCAGCCGTGCCGTAAATGCTTTGCTGGCAGTGCGGTTTTAGCCGCTGAGGGAATCTTTGGAGGCTTAATCAGACCTTCCCTAAAACGGCTACGGGGATTCCCCGCAGTCGCCAACTTTTCCCATTGTGAAAAGTTGTCAAGCCCCGAACCTGTGAATAACTCCATAACTCACACATAACCAACGAACATTTTGTCTTTTGAAGTTGGCATATTAGTTCTACCCGCCCAGCTACAATAGAAGTAGAGCTAGAGAGCCTCGGCCAATCGCCGGGGCTTTCCTCTTGTACACGACACCTGGACCAGTACCACCGAAGGGTAATAACATACTTGACGCAGGTATCTCTATGAGAATACCTTTAGTGTCAAGAGTTTACCTATCCAGACATGGGGCGGACAATAACAAATGGCTGGCAGCGAGCAGGTCAAGAGCAGCGCTAATAATATCTTCTCAAGCTGGGTTTACGACTACGGTATCAAGCCAGCAATTGGAGGGGGAATGGTGACCCTCGCCTCCGCCATCTGGCAATATGTGAAGCACCGCCCAGTCGATTGGTGGGGGATGGCTATGCTCGGTGTCTTCGTGGCTGTGTTATGGATAGTTTTGCTCAAATGGCAGGGCCGCAGGGAGCCGATAACAAAGACCGACCAGAGCCCCGAACAGCTTCCGCACAAAGCGGAATTGGAGCGATGCAAAAGCGATCTATATGAAAGCGCAAAGTCCAATTTGGAATACAGGGAGGAGCGCGACCGCAGCGACGAGGAAAGGCGACGATTACAAGAGCAGTTAGAGGTGTTCACGCCGCTTCAACTTGATGCGTTTCGATTAGCTAAAGATTTAATCAACTTTCTCCACGATATGGGCAATAGACCGGAAGGAAGACCACAGAGCGCATTCCCTAACACGCGAGAAGGACTTGAAGACTTTCTAAATGAGCGTACCGCAATTCCCCGTCCATGGTTAGAGAAATTACGGCATAGATATGCCAAAAATTACGCTGCTCGTGTTAAGAAAATGGTTCATGAATTTGGTGAACAAAATCTTGATGTAAGTAACCTAGGAAACTTCGAATCTCAGGTGGATTCAGAGATGGAGGTTGTTACAGTTCGAAAGGAACTCGTAAGACTCTCTCACGATATGGATCTCATTTACATCATCGATCCGGAGGCGAAGAAATGAAACCCGAATATCACGAAGGCCCGGAAGCACAAGAACGTTTTGAAAAGACGCTCGCCACAG
>JBEPUJ010000002.1:0-425412 GCA_041691575.1 Terriglobales bacterium | reverse complement strand
CCACTCGAGGGTAGATTAGTCACGTGTTACTCACCCGTGCGCCACTTTACTCAGGTATTGCTACCCTTTCTCGTGCGACTTGCATGTGTTAGGCACGCCGCCAGCGTTGATTCTGAGCCAGGATCAAACTCTCGTTTAATCTTGGTTTGCTCGCCATCCAACGACAGGGGTCGGGATGGATCAAGCGCCCCCGCTGCTCGAAAGAGCGGAGGTTTATAACTAGTGAGAATGACTAAACCAAATTTCGTATCATCTCACGACTGGCACGTTCAACTATGTTGTCAAAGATCCGAACTGCATCCGCCTAAGCGGGCAGCTTTGGATCAAGGACGAAATCGGCATACGCCAGATTTGTGTCCTCGAACTTGATGCGCTGTTTTCGTCTGTATTGGCTGCTTATTCGGGTCTCTCGTTTACTTCTTAGTGGCTTGACTTCAGCCTCTCGAGTACCGTTCGGCAGCGTGTGACGTTTTAGCGAACTTTCTGAGATTATCGAAGTTCTAACCTCTTGTCAACTTGTTTTTTCTGGCCTCGCTGAAAAATCCTTTTCAGCCCGAAAATCCGAAATCAACATCGTTCGCACAGCACAAACATCTCAAAACATCGTGACGATCAAAATCTGACCGCGAAGCACTTGGCTTCTGAAAACTATTCAATTGCAGTTGCTTGGGTTTGGATGCCGGCTGGCCAGAGGCTCATCACCGATCAAACGCTTGGACTGCGCTCCATCATCCCTTTACAATCCGCTCACCTGTTACCAGAGCCAAGGTGTGAAGCTTTACTTCTCTTGCCTATTCAGAGTACCGTGCTTTTCAATTCCTTGCAAGCACTGTGTTTCTGCGACTTCCTGAGATTAGCAGCGACTCGCGCAACACGCAACTTGACGGCTTGTTGAAAACTCAGATTTCCTGTAGAAAACTCGGTTATCTCCAGTAGATACGCGGTTAATAAAGATTTCATCTGGCGTAAATATTTTTGAGGGCGCACTCGCAACACCCCTTCTCAGGCTAGAATCCCCAACATGGAACCAACGGAAGCCCAGGAATTCAGCAAACAACTTCAGGAAGCCAACGAGAAGGGCGAATCACTCACCAAAATCTCGCTCGCAATCTCCATTCTTGCTGTCCTTGTCGCCATGGTCACCGTCCTCGGGCATCGCAGCCATACTGAAGCCATCCTCATGCAATCACGCGCAGCCGACCAATGGAACTACTACCAGGCCAAGAAGATACGCATGGACGACCTCTCGGTCGTTGTCGATCTGTTCCCATTCCAAACCTTTGCCAACTTCCCCGCCGCACAAGCCAAGCTGGAGGAGTACAAAATCCATATTCAGAAGTGGAAGGCTGACCTTGCGGAAGAGGAAAAGACTGCCCACGAGTATGAGCACGAGGTCACCCACGCAGAAGGTCAGGCCGCACGCTACGATCTCGGCGAAGCCCTGCTCCAGATTGCCGTTGTGCTCTCCTCCATCACTCTCTTCACCAGACGGCGTTCCTATTTCTTCCTTGGTCTCAGCCTTGGAGCCATCGGCATCCTCATCGCCGCTTCAGCCGTATTCGTTCACTAAACCCGTCAAAGGTGCGTCTTTATTGCGCCCGGAAACTGGCACTCATCGCATCGAAGGTCGGCTTAAGCAGGTTCATATCCGGCTCCGGGCAGACGAAGACGACGTAGCTCAAATCCCCATCCGGGCGTGCTATTGTCAGCAGCCGGTCACGCTCCACCAACTGCTTCCCGCCTTCTGCCACTGGCGACCGCCCGCGCAGTTCCACCACATTCGCAGATCGACCGCCGACCGTTGTTGCCGTCACTCCACCTACCTGCTCCAACCCGCCGTTCTGTTGGCTCAGTTTCTGCATCAGTGCAGCCGTCGCAGCGGAGAGAGACGCCGCATCTGTCACCCCATTGCCCGGTTGCTTCTCTACGCCGATGACCGCTCCATACGCAAGTCCCGCCTCCGTCGCACCACCCTGCGGAGCAATTGTCACTGTGCCGGACGCATCCGCACTTTGTTGCCAGCTTGTCGGGCGGTTCATCGCGAAACGCGCGCCCTGATACTTCACCATCCGGCTGCCGATGCCCAGCACGCTCCGGCTCAACCTGGGAACCGAAGCCGTGGCAGGCTGACCGGATCCAGACGAAGTTTCGGGTGCTGCCCCGCCCTGGCTTACCGGCTGCGCTACCTGGCCCGCGCCAGCCCCCGGCCCCGACGCATACAGCCCGCTCTTCCTCCATGTTCCGGTCTGCACATCCTTGGCCGCAAGCGCCTTCTCCTTGAGCGCGACTGCGTGAACCCGTGTGAACTCGGTCGTCGTCACCACCGGATGCTCCAGCCGGGGCAGCGTCGCAATCTCGGCATTCACGTACTGCGTGCGATTTCCGGGGTTGGGATGGTCACTCAGAAACTGCGTCCCGCCAGCGCCATACTTCGCCTGAATGGTCTCGAAGAACTGCGGCAGTCCGCGCGGATCGTAGTCCGAGTCATACAGAATCCCCGTACCCAGGAGGTCCGCCTGCTTTTCGGCATCGCGCGACATGTGCAGGAAATCGAGGCCCTGCGCGCCTCCAATCACCGCCTGCCCAAGCTGCCCGGCGGTTCCGTTGCCCAGCAAGACCGCCGAGGCAATGCTCCCCAGCCCGTACCACAGGCTCTTGGACTGCTGCGCCGTCAGATTGCAGGTCGAATGCCGCATCACTACGTGGGATATCTCATGCGCCATCACTCCGGCCAGTTGCGCTTCGGTCTCCGCCGCCTGCACCGTCCCCAGATTCACAAAGATCGTCCCTCCCGGCAGGGCAAATGCATTGATGTCCTCGCTGGCGACGACGTGGAAGTTATACGGCCACTTATATCCCGGCGCATGGGCCACCAGCTTTGCTCCAAGCTGGCGCACATACCGCGCCACCGGATCGCTGTCGGGCAACACCGGCATCTGCTGGTAGACCTGCGCCACCACCTTCTGGCCCTCGGTGACCTCCTGCTGCTCCGTGAACGCATTCTTGCAGCTCACCGGCTGAAATCGAGCCCACGCCACCGGCGAACCCACACCCAGCGCCGCACTCAACAGCACAAAACACCCTAACCTGTTCATTCGAGCCATTCCATTCCTCATAAGCCTTATGATGCAGAACCCGCCTGCAGAGTTGAGCGAGCGGGCCTAAACCACAACAACCCAGGTCCCTAGCTGAACTGCTTCACGTCCATCCCCAGAGGGTACTTCTCTCCATGCGCAAGCAGGTCCTCCCACGTCACCTCGCGCCTTTGATACCCGGCCATGCGGCCCAGCATGCAGCTATGCGCGGTCTCGACGCCCGCCGCAATCTGGTTATGGAACCGGCCCGACGTAATGCTCTCGATAAAGCTGCGGTCCTTCTCCCGGTCTGCCTGCGCCAGGTTGTCCAGAAACTCGCCATTCGCCGCAAACTTGCCTATGTCAGTCGATCCCGGTTGCTGCGCATCCTGCCAGGCCCATGCCGACTCGCCGGTAATCCGTACCGCACCGGAATACGGAGCGTCGGCGCCGCCTTTCGCTCCGAAGATTCGCAACCCGGCCTCGAACCCGTAGTCGCCAAACTGTGTCGAAGTGAAGCTGACATGCACATCGCCGGGGTAGGTGTAGTCCACCTGATAGTTGTCCCAGCAGTCGCCGGGATGGGTCAGGATGTTCCGCCCTCCGGTCGCCGTCGCCTTCAGCGGATGTGCGCCCAGCACCCAGTTGCAGAGGTCGATGATATGAATGTTCTGCTCGACGAGGATGTCGCCTGAAAGCGCCCTGTCCCAGAGCCAGTTGCGCAGACGCCACTCGTCGCGCGAAGATCCCACACTTACCTTTTCCGTCGAAGCCGGTGCATAGTAGTTCGCCGCAATTGAAGCAATCTTTCCCAGCGCGCCTTCTTTCACCCTGCCAATCACCGCGGCTATCGGCGGGGCGCTCCGCACCTGAAAGCCCACATCCACACTCTGCTTTCCCTCCACCCGCTTGGCAATCTCAAGAGCCTTCTTCGACTGCGCCACATCCACGCCCACGGGCTTCTCGCAGTAGACGTGTTTTCCCGCGTTCACCGCAGCCTCCAGATGCTCGACATGAAACCACGGCGGAGTCGAGATCTGCACCATATCGATGTCTTTCGAATGCACCAACTCCTGAAAGGCGTCATGCCCATGGAAGGTCAGCCGACTCTCGATTGCCGCTAAGCCAAGTCCTGCATTGACTTCATCGAAGTGCATCTTCCCCTTCGCCAGCTTGTCGGGAAAGATATCCGCCAGCGCCACTACGCGCGCGCTGGTGTTTCTGGCGAACGAGGTCGCCACCGATGTTCCCCGGTTGCCGCAGCCCAGCAGGCCCAGCCGTACCGCTGAGTTCGCCTCATAGCCAAACGCCGTCTTCGACCGCAGCAGCAACAGTCCCGACGCCGCGGCAACCCCTGTCTTCACAAACTCTCGCCTGTTCATTCCCTTCACGCCCTCCATAAGTTCTCCCTTCCCTGCGGTTGTCAGCCAATTACCTGCGCCAGAATCTTCTCCAAATACGCCTTCTCGTCGCGTACATCCGCAACCTGCTGCGGGCCGGAGGTCTCTCGCTCGATCGTTATGGCGCCGTTGTATCCCAGCCGATGCAGCTTGGTAAACACCTTGTGAAAATCGACCAGGCCCTTGCCGATGAGGACCTCCTCGCCCAGCTTGTCAGGGTCCGTCGGCCATCGGCCATCCTTGGCGTGGATGCTCTTCACATGCGGCCCCAGAATATCAGCCGCATCGACCGGGTTCGCCTTGCCATACAGAATCAGGTTGGCCGTATCCAATCCCACGCCGAGATTCGGCTGGCCTGCATCATGCAGCATTCGCGACATGGTCGTCGGCGTCTCCTGACCTGTCTCCATCAGAAAATCCTGGCCATTACCCGCGCAATGCTTCGCCACCTCACGAATGGCAGCCACGGTCTCGCGGTACAGCGGATCGGCGGGGTCCTCGGGAATAAAGCCGCAGTGCGTCTGTACCAGCCCCACCCCCAGCAACTTGGCAAAGTCCGAGACCTGCCGCAACGCGTCGATCCTCGCCGCTCGCGTCTTCCGTGGAACCAGCCCGATAGTCGACGGCCCTTGCAGGAAGTCCCAGACCAGCGGCTCCGGTCTCACCACCTCGACCGCCGTCGCCGTCACGCCATAGCGGTCCAGCAAGCCGCGCATCTGCTTCGCCAGCTCCGGCGTAAATTTGCCGAGGTAGCCATCGAGCGAAAGAAAGCAGGTGGTGAAGCCCAGATCGTGCACCCGGCGGATGGTCTCCTCCGGTCCACGAAACGGCGCAATCATCAAACCCAACGCCATCGGCTTGCCCACTCGCACCGGTGTGCCCATCGCCGCGCCCGCAGGCGCCATCGCTTCAGCCATCCCTGACGACCCCGCCAACGCAGCGGCCGCCGCCAAACCCAGAAAGTCTCTTCGCAGCATGCTCTCCCCCTTTGCAGGAGCAGGCATCTGCCGACCTTCTGGCAGCCAAATCTCCAGCTTCGCCAACATATCAGAAAACTGGCGCTCAACCGGGCAAGAGATCCTCTTCACTCAGCCTGAAACCTCAATGGAGCACATTCCGTGCCCCATTGAGCAAATCGGCATCCACCCTTTTCTATTTTGTGTGAGTCTTATAAGCCCCAACGGTATACGTTCCCGGAGTGGTCCGCGCAGCGATACTCAATCGATTCCACGCATTGATCGTCGTAATCGCGATGCTTAGGTCGGTCAGCTCTTTCTCATTGAACTGCTTCCGCACCTCTTCGTACACTGCATCGGGCACATGCCCTTGCGTTATCAGTGTCAGCGCCTCCGTCCACGCCAGGGGGGCACGCTCACGGTCCGTATACCAGGGGCACTCGCGCCAGGCATGGAGCGTATAGAGCCGCTGCTCGGTCTCTCCGGCCGCGCGCAGGTCTTTCGAGTGCATGTCCAGGCAAAAAGCGCAGCCATTGATCTGCGAAGCCCGAAGCTTGATCAGATGAAGCAGCCCCGCCTCCAGCCCACATCCGTGCAGATACGCCTCCAGGCCACTCATCGCTTTATAAGCATCCGGGGCCGCCTTGAAATAGTTAAACCGCTGTTCCATTCCTTCTCCTTTCAAGTCCCAATAACCTTTGGATGATTCAAATCAAAACACGCACCAAAGACAATCAAGACAGGCTGTGAATCTCTCTTGCGTTTTGCCAGTTAGAATTCATGATCACTCAGGTTTTATTTCTAAGGCAGGTCTGATTAAGTCTCCGAAGATTCCCTCAGCGGCTAAAGCCGCATTGCGGGCAAGTCACTTACGGCACGGCTGAAGTCGTGCCCTTAACAGAGCCTGACTTAATCAGAGGCTCCCTAAGTACCCAGACCCTTCCAAGACGCTTCACCCGAAGAAAAAGCCGCCCTTTCGGGCGGCTCGTATATCTCGGATATGCGGACAAGAGCTAAACAGCGAGCTTTCTACGCACGACCCCTGCCGCTGCAACGATTCCCGTGCCAAGCAGAACGAGAGAACTCGGTTCTGGCACAGAACCGTAGTTCAAATCATTCACAAGAACGTTGCCTCCCGCCGGTGTACCGTCAGCTTGTATGGAGACGTACTGACCTAATTTTGTAAAGTCAGTCGTCGTATAGGGGTCAGGGTTCGGAGAGGAAAAAGTCGTACAGCTGCTGCCTACCGCGCCAAGCGTGTTTGAAAAACAGACATTGAACCCTTCGACGTTCTGAGTGCTGCCAATCGTAAGGGAGAATGGACCGGTAATGTTTGTGAGATCCAACTGGACGAAAGTCGTGCTGGTAATCTCATTGTTACTGGTACCGAAGATACCCACTCCCTCCTCTGATCCTCCATCACTCTTGCCGAATAGATCGAGAGAGCCACCACCGTTTGCAAAAGCGTACGCAGTCACTGCACCATAAGTCTGTGAATGCCCTTGATGTCCCGTTGGGCTGTTAAAGTTGATTGTGCTGCCGAACGCTGGGCCAGCGCACACGGCTGCAATGGTCAAAGCTGCTGAAAGTTGAAATTTCACAGTGAAATCTCCTTGTTCGGGTTGACTGCCTGCAAATCAGCAGAGACCGATACGTCGTCTTTAACGGGCACTTAATACGCCAAACTCTCAATGCAAATCGTAAGCCAGAAAGTTAACGCAATCATTCCTTGCAACCTGTTTACGACGTGCGATATAGGCACATCGCATCTTCGATGCGGCAGAGCACAGTTTTCATCAGCGATCATAAAGCAACTTGCGGCATCTTGCAGCATCTTGCGCAGGAAAAGGAAATACATTTCGCTGACCGGGCAATTCGGTTTCAGTAGTTTGAGCGTGACATCTCCCGTTTGCGATTGCGGAGCGATTCAATTTACTCCGGAACCCTAAGGCTTGGCGATCACACCCAGATCCACCATGCCATTGACGAAATACTGCACCGCCAGCGCCACCAGCAGCAGCCCCATGATGCGCACCAGAATCCGCACACCCGTATCGCCCAGCACCCGAGCCACCCTGTCCGAATTCCCCAGAACCAGATAGCAGATCACCGCCGTAATAAAGATCGAAATCAAAATCGCCGCCATCTGCCACCGCGTCTGCGCCTGTCCTACCAGCACCATCACGCTGGTAATCGCGCCCGGCCCAGCCAGCATCGGGATGCCCAACGGAACAATTCCGGCATCCTCCTTCACCCGCGCCTCGGTCGTCTCCTCGGTGGACTCCTGCGTCGGCGACCGCTTCGCTTGGAGCATATCCAACCCGATGAGCAGCAAGATGATGCCGCCCGCAATTTCAAAGGCCGGCAACGTGATTCCGAACATGCGAAAGATGTATTGTCCGGCGATGGCAAAAGCGCTCAGCACCACCAGAGCCGTCAGCGACGCCTTCCACGCTGTACGCCGCCGCCGCTTCGCATCGTCCCCGGTCGTCACCGCCAGAAACGTCGGCAATGCCGCAAACGGATCCACCAGAAAGAAGATAGAACTCAGCGCCAGCACGGAAAACCGCACATAAGCCGACCGCTCCAGCACCGCCAGGCTCATCGAATGGGCGTCAAACATCACTCCTCATTCTCCCACGCTCCCGCCAACACACCGCTATAATTGAGATTCAGCCCTCAGGAGCGAATCTCATGGCACTTCAGACCACCACCAATATCTGGCATAACGGAAATCTCATTCCCTGGGACCAGGCACAAATCCACGTCATGTCCCACGTCGTCCACTACGGGTCCGCCGTCTTTGAAGGCATTCGCTGTTATACCCAGCCCAATGGCGCAGGCGTCTTCCGCCTGCAGGAACACATGGCCCGGCTGCTCGACTCGGCCAAGATCTACCGCATGCCCGTACCCTATACGGTAGACCAGCTCTGCGCCGCCGCCGTCGATGTGGTCGAGGCCAACGGCGTCGCTCCCTGCTACATCCGCCCCATCGCCTTCCGCGGCTACGGCGAGATCGGTGTCAATCCGCTCACGTCTCCCGTCGAGGTCTACATCGCCAACTTTCCCTGGGGCAAATACGTCCCCGGCAACGACGGCGCCGACGTCTGCATCTCCAGTTGGAACCGCCTGGCGCCCAACACCATGCCCTCGCTCGCCAAGGCCAGCGCCAATTACATGAACTCGCAGCTCATCCGCATGGAGGCCGAGGTCAACGGCTACTCGGAGGGCATCGCGCTCGACGTCAATGGATATCTCTCCGAAGGCTCCGGCGAAAACCTCTTCCTCGTTCGCGGCGGCATCCTCTACACCACGCCGCTGGCCAACTCGGTGCTTAGCGGCATCACCCGCAACTCCGTCCTCACGCTGGCCCGCCAACTCGGCATCGAGGTCGTTGAGCAGGCACTGCCCCGCGAGATGCTTTACATCGCCGACGAAGCCTTCTTTACCGGAACCGCCGCCGAGGTCACCCACCTCCGCTCGGTCGACCGCATCCTTGTGGGCGATGGCACGATGGGTCCCATCACCACGGCGCTGCACGAGGAGTTCTTCGACATCGTCAACGGCCTCAAGCCCGACCGCCACAACTGGCTCACCCCCGTCAACGTCAAGGTCGCCGAACCAGTAGGCGCATAGCTCTCCTGTAATCCAATGCGATGGCCGCCCACAGTTTGGGCGGCCATCTTTAGTTAATCGGGGTACATCCATTCTGGGATATGGATACGTCGATTTGATATCGCCTGCCGCAAAACTTCGTGCCTCCTGTGTCGCGATAAAGACCCTGGGAAATCGAAGGTTCCAGCGCGTACTTGCCGGCAGATACAGGTAGAATTCTCGTGTCATCATTCAACTATCTGCGATAACCCCATCGACTGGAGGCAATCCATGACCGAATGGAATGCGGCAAAGTATGTTCAGCAGTCTGGACTTCAGGAGGCCATGGCCGACGAGGTACTGGCGCTGCTACCTCTCGAAGGGTCGGAGCGGATTCTCGACATCGGGTGTGGGGACGGAAGAATCACGGCGGAGATCGCCTCTCGCGTCCCGCGCGGATCGGTCGTGGGCGTCGATCGGTCTCATGACATGATCTCATTCGCATCGAGCCGTTTTGACCCCGCACTCCAACCCAACCTGCGATTCGAGGTCGCCGACGCCGGGAACCTGCCCTTTCGAGAAGAGTTCGACCTCGTTGTCTCGTTCAATGCGCTCCACTGGCTCCCCGATCAGGATGCCGCTCTCCGCTCCATTCGCACTGCGATGAAGCCCCATGCTCTCGCGCAACTGCGCCTTGTTCCCAAAGGAGAACGCAAAAGCCTCGAAGATGTCCTTGAGGAAACGCGCACCTCGTCGCGATGGGCCGGCTATTTTCGAGAGTTCCTCGATCCCTACCTGCATCTGACGCCTGAGCAATATGGGCTGGCTGCCGAACGGAACGGCCTCTATGTCCGCCATATTCAGACGGAGGCCAAGGTGTGGGACTTCAAGTCTCGCGAAGCGTTTTTTGCCTTCGGAACCGTCACCTTCGTGGAGTGGACCCGGCTTCTGCCTGAGTCCGAGAGGCCCGCCTTCATCTACGACGTGCTTGACCGCTATCAGACTGTGGCAGCCGATCATCCCGGCGAGGAGAACACGTTCAAGTTCTATCAGATGGATATTCTTCTTGTGCTTGACCGGAGCGAAGCAAAGTGAGCCGAGGCTCGGCCAGGTCAAGCCTTGTGGAGACTCTTGGATGGATTCCGTAGCCCCAACACATGGAAGTCTTTGAGTCCGCCCTTGAGCACATAGACCAGCTTGTTATTGCCATTCGGGTCTGTAGGCATCAAAAAGAACCCATCCTGAAGCACATAGTCGGAAGTATTGCTGACAATGCCCTCGATCATCTCGTTATCATGGAAGTAGACCCGCACCCAAAGCCCTTGCAACACCGGCGCATGCTCATGAAAATGCAGGGCTCGGTGCTTCAGATCCCCTTCGAACGTCTTGACGAAAAAGACCGCCTTGGCATCTTTGGTCGGAACCTCTTCCACCGCCTGGGAGTCTAGCAACCTCAGACGAATCGACTCCAGCCGGTCCTGCTGCGAACCATGCAGAAGCTCCTCAACCGATCCCAGATCCGTCACATCCGCGAACCCGCGGACTGCATGGTCCTCATACCGCACAACGATCCTGTGCGCGTCCGCCGATTCTTCCCCATCATTCTGGGCCACTATGCCTGGCTCCGCGGGGAGAGATCGTACTGCTTGATCTTGTACAGCAACGCCTTGTAACTGATTTGGAGATCGTTTGCTGCGGCCTTCCGGTTCCATCCCGTTCCCTCCAGTACCCGCGCAATCGCCGTGGCTTCCGCATCCCCCTTAAGGCCACGTACCAGTTCCTTCAGTCCAGAACCTCCGGAAGCCTCCGTAGCCGGACCAGAGGAACTTTGATGGCCATGCGAAGGAGAAAGCTCGTCCAGAATCGACCGTTCATCGCCCAGAACAAGATACCGGTTAACTACATTTTCCAATTCACGCAGGTTCCCGGGCCACGAATGCTCTGTCAGGGCATTCATCAATCTTGGCGAAAAAGGGAGCTCATCGCGGCCATATCTCTTGGCGCCCTTGCGCATAAAGTACTCGGAAAGCACGGGAATCTCTTCCCTGCGCTCGCGCAGCGGCGGGATGTTCAGCGTAAAGCCATTCAAGCGGTAATACAGGTCTTCGCGGAAGGTCTTCTGCGCCATCGCCTCTTTCATATTGATATTTGTTGCGGCAATGACGCGCACATCCACCTTCATCGGAGCGCGGCTACCCAGGCGCGAGAAGGTCCCATCCTGCAATACCTGGAGCAACTTGGCCTGCAAAATCGCGGGCATCTCTCCAATTTCGTCGAGAAAGATCGTTCCACCCGTGCAGATCTCGAATTTTCCGGGCTTGGTTTTGACAGCACCGGTAAAAGCGCCCTGCTCATAACCGAAGAGTTCGCTCTCCAGCAACTCTGCCGGCACCGCGGCGCAGTTGACCTTCAAAAAAATATGCTGGCTCCGGGCCGACATCATGTGTGTATAGAGGGCAAGAATCTCTTTCCCTGTGCCGCTCTCGCCGAGGATAAGCAGAGGAATATCAGCCCGTGCGACCAGGGCAGCCTGAGACTCCAGATCGCGCATGCGCTTGCTGGAACGAACAAAGGAATGCGTTTCGTTCAGAGGAATCTCGCGTGGCGTATCCGCGGTCGATAATTTCTTGTCAGCCGTTGCAAGATGCTCCTCGATCGTCGCTTCAACGTCACAGCCGACAAACGGCTTCATGACGATCGCCCGCACACCAAGCCGGATGACCATCTCGATGTCACGCAGTTCGGACGAGCATGAAAGCACAATCACTGGAAGATGCGGCTTCGTGCACCGAATCTGGGTCAACAAAGGAAGCGGGTCACGGCTGCTGTGGAGCGCGAGCAAAAGCAGGTCCGGCTCATCCTGCTGCTCGAGTCGATCGAGCAGGGTCTGTTCTTCCGAGAACAGACTCAGTGCATACTTGTCCCCCAGCGTTGACCGAAGATAGTCAAGCACCGCCAGATCCGGCTCCAGAATTAGAATCTGGGACCGCCGTCTGGCACTGGCCTTCGAGGCAGCAATCGGAAAAGACAGTGAAGCTGACATCCAAATACCTCTTTTCGCAAAATCCGGATTAACCGTCCAGATCTTACGATGCTCCGAACCGGCATCACAACGTTGGCTAGCCCGTCCAAATCTTCCTTTAATCCAACTAGCGAAGAGTGGAAGAGGCTCCCCACGATATTTACTGAGCAAAAGGTCCTGCCCGTCTTCACAAGCCCGGTAAAAAAATGTCAATCATTTTGCCGACAAAAGAGATAAAGGTTTTCCATTTTTCTTCTCTCAATAGTCTTAGCTTACATGCAACCACTGTTACAAGAGAGAGAAAAGTATCATTTTTTTTGCAGGTTACTTTGGTAAAGATTTTCCTAGTAACTTCAAAAAATGAGATGAATACACGTTTACAGCATAAATTCGGGGATTTTTCCTCGCCACACAAGTCTCCCTGGTCTCTTAGTGGAGCATTGGACTAGCACAGAGCCATAACGATTGGTTATCTACGTGCTACATCAAGGGCATTGCATGACTTGTGCCTTCTGTGCGCCGATAGGAAAATATATTGATTCACCACGCTGAATCCGTTGCTGCTCTCAATCTGCCGCCGCTTGACATTATCTTCGGGAAGACTGCCGCAATGCAGGCCGTCCGAAATAAGTTGGAGCGCGTTGCGGAGACCGATGTCCCTGTGCTCATCCAGGGAGAAAGTGGTACAGGCAAAGAAGTTTGCGTTCGCCTGTTGCACGCTCTCTCCAAACGATCCACTGGCTCTCTGGTTAAGGTCAGTTGTCCGGCCATACCGCATTCGTTGCTCGAAACCGAGCTGTTTGGATACGAAAAAGGCGCCTTCACCGGAGCCATGTCGACTAAGCTCGGCCGGGTGGAACAAGCTCATATGGGAACCCTGTTCCTCGATGAGGTAGGCAGTCTCGATCTGGCCGTTCAAGCCAAGCTGCTGCAAGTATTGCAGGATGGCACCTTTACCCGGGTGGGGGGACACGAGCCCCGTTCCATTACAACCAGGCTGATCACCGCCGCCAATTGCGATCTCCGCAGCCAGGTCGAGGATGGCACGTTCCGGCTGGACTTCCTCTTTAGAATCAATGCAGTAACTATCAATCTTCCCCCCTTGCGGCAGCGCATCGCCGACCTGCCGGTTCTCATTGACCATTTCATCGATCACTATGCAAAAGTTTTCCACCATACACCGGAATTGCTTTCCAAGAGTGCCGTTCGGCTGATGCAGAACTACCACTGGCCGGGCAACATCAGGCAGTTGGAAAATCTTATTCGCAGCTATGTGCTTATCGGCAGTGAAGATGCCTTGGTCGCAGAGTTGATGCCGGAGACGCCACGCAGCGGCATCGTTACGGAAATCGATTTGAGCGAGCCGGTCTCGTTGAAGAATATTACGAAGAAGGCGACGCAGGATTTAGAGCGGCAGATCATTTTGAAAGTGTTGCAGGAGAATAGCTGGAACCGCCAGAAGACGGCTAAGTGGCTTCAAATCAGTTACCGATCGCTGCTTTACAAGTTGAGCGAGGTGGGCATGCCGGAGGTTCCTCCACGGCCGCTGCGAATTCCAAACTTGGCCAAACAGAGTTCGGAGAGGACGCTAAAGCCAGTGCTTTCATCGAGAAACAAGGTTTACTGAAAAGGAGCTTTTAGGCATAGGTGACGTCTGAGCGGTCGAGGTTCTTTGTGGACTCGATATGCACAGGTGCGTGGCAGGTGGATAAAAAACTGCCCTCGACACTAGGAAAAAATATGCCACTTTCCTCCACGGCCAGGCTTGGAAAGGCTGCCTCAAGATTGCACTTACCCTACAGCGTTCAGGAAAAATAAGGACAACGACGAAATACAGGGATCTCTCCACTGCGCCGCGCGATAAAACTGCGCGGCTCCAGTCGAGATAACGTGTATTTATGGTGGGTTGAGTGACGTGCGTTTGGCACGGTCGAGATGGCATTTTTTATCGTGTCGAACTGACTCTGAGAGCTTATTGCGCTCCGCGGCGGCGGATGATGGTCTTGATTGTCTCGAACATGATCAGGAGGTCGAGTCCAAGGGTCATGTGCTTGATGTAGTAGAGATCGAATTCTAGCTTCTCGCGACTCTGGGCGAGCGTTGCGCCGTAGCCGTAGCGGACCTGGGCCCAACCGGTGAGTCCGGGACGGATCATGTGGCGTAGATCGAAGTAGGGAATCTGCTCCGAGAGCCAGGGCACAAACTCGGGGCGCTCGGGGCGGGGCCCGACGAAACCCATATCGCCGCGCAGCACGTTCCAGAGTTGCGGGACTTCGTCCAGCCGGGTCTTGCGCATAAACATGCCGATGCTGGTGACGCGAGGATCGTTCTTGGTCGCCCATTTGGCTCCGGCAGCCTCGGCGTCCTGGCGCATGGTGCGGAATTTATAGACGGTGAAGTTGCGCCCTCCCTGCCCAACCCGTGTCTGCCGAAAGAAGATGGGACCGGGCGAAGACAGGCGAACAGCAAGAATGACGAAGGGGAGGAAAGGAAAAAAGAGGAGAAGGCCGGTGAGCGCGGTCAGCGTCGAGACGATGCGGCGAGCGATCTGCTGCGACGGCTTTACGCGAAATCCCTCGCTGTAGATGAAGTTACTGGGCCGAAGGCCGTCAAGATAGAGCTTGCCGGTCAATCGTTCGAGCAGGGCTCCTGCTTCTTCAATAACAACCCCATTGAAGCGCAGTTTGAGTAGTTCCCGCATCGGCAGAGAGCCGCGGCGATCTTCGATCGCGACAATGACGCGATCGATGTGATGCTTGGAACCGTCGATATCGGCGATGGCCGACTTGAACGCGTCCTGCCGCTCTGCCTTGTCGTTCTCAAAGTTGTCAAAGCCGACGACTTCCATTCCTGCGTCCTTGCGGGTTCGAAGGACCTGGACAACCATCTGGGCGCGTTCGCCCGCACCAAGGACATAGACCCTTTCCCGGAAGGCCCCGGTGCCGATAATCCATTGGTAGGCGCTGCGCCATGCAACCAGGGCGGCGGTCAGAAAGATGAGACCAAGCAACAGAACGGAGTTGGCTATGTCGATGCCGGGGAACATATAGATGACCCCAGACAGGAAAAAGGAGAGAAACCCGAGAACCAGCAGGAGCCGAAAGTAGATCTCCCACCGCTCTGAGATGCGCTGAGGCTCGTAGAGATCAAAGTAATACGAGCACAGCAGGGTGAGGATGATGAGACTGAATATCTTGAGCCAACCGTACTCATAATTCAGGACGAGATACGTGTCTGGTCCGGCGAGAAGAATCGTCGCCAGCAGGAAGCAGCAGCCGACAATCAGCGCTTCGCACAAAAGCAGCACAATGGTACGGGTTGGATAGTAAACATTGAATAACCGAATCATTGCGTCGATAGCTCTCTCTTGGAACCTGTAAAAAAACTAAGGAATTCGGTTTGAGGCATCAATCCATCCTATAAAAGAAGCAACAACGAAATGCGTGATCCTTCACTACATTTGGGATGACAGCATAAACACAACTCAGTATGTCGACGTAACCGCTGAATTCAGCATAACGGCGTAAAACAAACAATCTCCAAGCTTTCGCAAGCCTTATTCATTATTGGCATCGTATCCATAGTAGCTGCCGACCTGGGGTGCTTCCTGAACCGCATTGAGAACAAAACCCAGGATCTTCGAAGCCTTCAACTCGCTCTGGGCTCGCTGGGCGACGGGAAACTTGGTGACGCCACCACGAGCGACGAGCAGAACGCCATCGCAGGACCGGGCCAAGTTCACTGCATCCGATACCGGGAGAACAGGTGAAGAATCTACGATAATCCAGTCGAAGTGCGGCGCGGCGAGTCGGATCAGATCGCCGAAGCGTGGACTGCCCGAGAGGTCGGCCGCCTTATCGCCACCATTGCCGCCGGCGATAAAGGTGAGATTCGGCAGCAAAGGCTGCTTAGATGAGGTTGTCTCCGGCGACTGTTCAGGCCGCTGCATGATTTCAACGATGCTCGCTTTCCCTCCCAGATAGTCAGCGAGTCCCGGCTGCGATTCGCAGCCGAGCATCTGATGCGTGGTGTAGCGGCGCATGTCACCGTCGATCAAGAGTACCTTGCTGTTCTTGTGGCGCGCGAGGCTGAGAGCCAGATTCACGGAGATGAAGCTCTTGCCTTCCTGGGGCAGACCACTGCTGATAAGGATCGACTTGAGCGGGCTAAGATCGCGAAGCTCGAAGATCCGCGAACGGAGGCTGCGAAACTGCTCGACGGCGGGGCCGCGCTGCAGGAGAGCGGGAAGTTGAGGGAAGGAAGGGCTCCACGGCCGCCTTACGACCTTGCTCAGGTCAAGCGCATCGGTGAGGACTGGGGTAGCAGAAGCAGAAGCCGGAGAGTGGCTGGAAGAATAGATAGGCGAAGGCGCGGCGGCCGGCCTGACAAGAGGGAGATGGTATTCGGGCGTGGCCACTGTCGCCGGCGCAAGCGCTTCAAGGGCGATAGCTTGCTCGGACGTTTGCGGCTCGTGCGCCTGCTGGTTCGGATTAAGCTCCGGGTTGCGTTCCGACATGCGTTCGGATTCGGCCTTTTGCAATGCTTCGTAAATGCGGCTCATCGGTC
Source organism: Terriglobales bacterium (assembly GCA_041691575.1). Lineage (GTDB taxonomy): Bacteria > Acidobacteriota > Terriglobia > Terriglobales > Acidobacteriaceae > Edaphobacter. The sequence continues at coordinate 408,800 of JBEPUJ010000002.1, read as the reverse complement.
TTGCCTTCCCGTTGGTTCTCCGTTGAATGATGTCCTGAAGCTGGAGGCGTCGCTGCTATGCGGCGATTGCGTACCTCCACTGCCCATCGCGGCGGAGGAGATGAGAAACGGTTGAGTTTCCAGCTCCAGTTCTATCGCCACGCCTTCTACGATTGCCGGAGTGATCTGGGCTGCCTGCTCGACGTAGCCCACAATCAGCGAGTGCTCGCAGAGCAGGTTAATGATGCGGGGGATGCCTCGGCTGTAGCGATGGACGAGAGCCAGCGCCTCAACTGAAAATAGCGGTCCCGATGCACCGGCAATGCGCAGACGCTCGGCGACGTAGGCGTGGGTCTGGCTCTCGGTGAGGGACTGGGTGCGGCACCAGAGGGAGACGCGCTGGCGCAGTTGACGCACGCTGGGGTGACGGAGCTTTTCTTCGAGCTCCGGCTGACCGGAGAGCACGATCTGCAACAGCTTCTCCGACGAAGTCTCCAGATTGGTTAGCAGCCGTATCTCTTCGAGCAGATCCCAGGAAAGATTCTGAGCCTCGTCGACGACTACCACGCAGGTCTCTTCCATGCGGAAGCGCTCGATCAGCCAGCGATTGAGTTGCAGCAGCATGCCGGATTTGGTTCGCGTGGCTGGAACGATGCCGAAGTCGGTCAGGACAAACTCCAGGAAATCGAGCGTATCGAGGCGCGGGTTGAAGACGAACGCGGTCGAGACGCGCCGGTTGCTGAACGAACTCAAGGCGCGGCGCAGCAGGGTCGTCTTTCCGGTGCCGACTTCGCCGGTAAGCACGGTGAATCCCTTGCGAGCCGAGATGCCGTACTCCAGGCAGGCGAGCGCCTCGCGAGTGTGCGGCATCATGTAGAGAAACCGCGGATCGGGGCTGGTCCCGAACGGACTGCTTTGCAATTTGTAGAAGCCCTTGTACATGGTTATCCGCCCGCATTCATCAGCGGCTTGGCCCCCGCTGCAAGGTCTGGCTGGCGACGCCTGAACTGCCACCAGCGTTTAGCAGGCGCACGATCCGGCTCGCCGGCGAAGCCGATGACGGCCAGCGTCGGCAACTTGGTAAAGGCCCAGATGTCGCGCTCGCTTCGAACAGCGGTGTCGCGATACTCGAGGAAAGCCACTATAAGCAGGCCGAGTCCAAATCCGGCGACGAAACCTGCGCCCGCAAAGACCAGCCGGTTAGGGAAGGTCGGCGCTTCAGGGAGATTGGGTTCATCCATCACCTTGAAGTTTTCGCCCTGCTGGCGCTTCTCGAGATCGGTTCCCATCTTGGCCTGATTCATCTTATTGAGAAGATCATCATAGAACTGTTGCGCGGTCTGATAATCACGGGTGATCTTTTTAAACTGCTCCTGCACTGCGGGGCTGGACTGGATGCGGCCCTGATATCCCCGTATCTGGCTTGAAAGTTGCGCCTGATCGCGCTTCTTCTGGACGATTCCCTGCTCGACGGCGCGAAGCTGGGCACGAAGCTGCTGGACACTGAGCGAATCGCCGCGATTGGGAGCCGAGGTCGCCGGAATCGAGGACGGAGCCGGGGCCTTCGACATCTGCGCACGCAGCTCCTTGATCTTGCGGCGAACGGTGACCACATCGGGATAGTCCTCGGTGTAGCGCGAGGTCAGGTCGGATTCCTGGCTGAGAAGTCGCTCCAACTCAAGTTGTTGGGTCTGCGGAGCTACACCCTGGCCGCCGGACTGGCTGCTCTGTGCTGACTGCTGGGCAAGCATCGCCTCTTCGTAACTCTTGTCCTGTTCGAGCCGAGCCAGAGCCTGGGTGGCGGCGTCCAACTGGGTGTTCAGGCTGGTCAACATATTCATGTTGGCGCCCTCCTGCCCAGGCAGCCTGCCGGCATTCTCTTCCTGGAACCGGGCCAGTTTTGAGTCCTGGTCGTCCAGATTGCGTTTCGCATCGGACAGTTGCGCCTGAAGAAAGGAGGTCGTGCCTTCTGCCGAAGCGGTGCGATCGTTGAGATTCTCACTGACAAAGAGCGATGTAATTTCGCCACAGACAAGTTGAGCCGTGCGCGGATCGCTTGCCTGGTAGGAGATAAAAAATCCGGGCAGTCCTCCAGCGCGCGCAATCTGAGATTGAATGGGCTTGATATCGATATTCTTGCGGACCGAATCGATACGGTCATCCATGGACATCTTGCTGGCGCCGTAAAGATTAAATCGCTCGATGATCGGCTGGAGGCGCGAACGGCTCAGGATTTGCTCTCTCATCGAGGCCAGGCGGCCGCTGAGGTCTTCGGTCACGACCGCCTTAACATAGCTATCCGGAACTTTCTGTTGCTCGACCAGCACCAATGTCTGAGAAAGGTACCGTGGCTGCACGAAGTGGCTCATCCCATAGGCGATGATCGGCAGCAGGATCGCCGGGATGGCGATGATCCAGCTCCGTCGCTTCAGAATGGTGACATAATCTTCCAAATTAAGTGCGCGATGACCAAGCATGGTAACTCCTTAAAACTGACCGAGACGAGTGGAACGCGGAGAGAAGGTTATCCCGATTCCAACTGTCTGGCTAAGGCCACTGAAGGCGTTTTGCGCCGCCAGCGAACTGTCAATGGATTGATGTTGGAGGTTGTAACTGGCAAAGGCGGAGAACGAATCACTCAGTCTCCGCGAGACCTGCGCCCCGCCATATACCGTCTTGCTTGCCCCGCCGGAATAAAGAAATCCAACTCCTATGAGAGGTGTCCCGGCAAGGGCCGGACTTTGCAGCAGGCCGGAGGTGCGCGTGTAGTTTGCGGTAAGAGAGGTCATCCAGTCACGGCCGTAGGTTCTCCCGATGCTGGCCCCAAGGCTGTCGGACAAGGCTCCCGGCTGTACGCCGGAGCCGCCATTGACTCCACGCATATAAGCAAGGCTCGCTGTCGTAACTCTTCGAGAGTAGAGGAGGCTCATATTGGCGGACAGGGTCAACCTGGAGGGAACCTGGACGCTATTGGAACTGCTGATCCACATCGGTCCGGCGGAGGCGTTCATCGACAGCGTCTTGCTCAAAACGCGCTGGTAGGTGCCGTTAATCCCCTTGGTTTGAACCGTGAGTCCTATTCCCGCTCCGTAGCTGTAGGTTGCATAGGTCGCGCTTCCACTGATGGTATCCCGCGCATCGAGCCGATGGTTCAGACCCAGATCCGCCGAGATCTGAGTGTTGTCCAGACCGTTGGAGTCCGGAAAACGAAGGATGGTCCAGGCACCGGAACCGCTGAGAGAGGTGCGTCCGGTGATTTGGCGTGCGACGCTACCGGTCAGGGAATTGCTGATGCTGGTAGAACTGTTGGTCAGCACTCCGCCTGCTGGCCCTACGGACGGCCCTTGGACAGGCTGCGATCCAAGATCGCCGACACCTGGAATTCCAGAGAGCCCAGTCGTCGGGGATTGTGGCAGATAGCTGACGGAATCAGAGATGCCAAAGACCCATTTCGCCGTAACCAGGCCCTGGGAGACGCCAAAGGACTGAAAAGGTCGCACCGACTGCCCGTACTGATTCCCAAAGAGGATCCCGCCAGCATAAATCATGCTAAATGGCCGGACAACGCTCTTTGAGGTATACGAAGCGTTCCCGGAGAGAGAGGTCATGAAGGACGCGCCGGAACCTATATATCCGGTCTGCAACATCTCCGAACCACTCAAAGAGTAACGGAACACCCCGTCGATTACGGACAGGTTCGGCCCTACGGTGGGAGCCATGGAGCCGGCGGGCACAGCCTGTCCATAGGCGACCGAAGTGCTCGCACACAGGAGCAATACTGCGAGGTGGGTTTTCATAGAGCCCGTCATGGGACCACAATCGTGTCGCCAGGTTCGAGCGAGACGTCCTGTTTATTGTCGCCCTTCAGCGCCTGTTTATAGTTGAACGGTATCTTCTTCTGCTGTGCTCCGGTTCCGCGCAAAATATAGATATGTTTAGAGTTAGCGAAGGGAGCCAAGCCTCCAGCTGCGGCGATCGCCTGTAAGGGCGTCATTCCCGCCGTCAAAGCGATTGCGCCGACGTGGCCCACTTCGCCAATTAGGTAGATACGCTGACTATTAACTGCAAGGACAACGACCGAGACGCTGGGGTCCTGGATGTATTTCTTGAAGCGCTGCGTGATGTCCGCGCTCAACTGCATCGGTGTCAGGCCCGCGGCCGGCAGGTCCCCGAGCAAAACCAGGGAGATCATGCCGTCAGGACGGACAGGAACCGTCCCGGAGAGAGTAGGCTCCTTCCAGACCGTAATCTGGAGGGCGTCTTCCGGTCCGATAATATAGTGCGCGGTATCGGTCACATCCTTCGTCGACGCGTTTTGCGCTGCCTCTGGCAGTGGGGCAGATTTCTCAGCAGTTGCAGGAGCCAGGGCCTGCGGTTCCTGCGCAACTCCGGTAACAGGTATCGCGAGCAGCGTCACGGCTAAAACAGCAAGAGACCACTTCATTGGCAACTCCCATTCTTGGTAAAACCCTGGACTGACTTATCCCATTCTGACGTATTAGTCTTCTGCTGGAGCCGCTTGATTGCGAATATATGGTAACGGCCCAGGATCGAACGCCGCGTGAACGGAGACGAAGCAATTGCCTTATCGCCGATCTCCGTGCTCCATCGACGAATTGCCGTGCCATCACTATCGGCACTATGGACGGTCTGGCAGAAACGACCTTTATTTTGTTCTTTAAACCCTTCAATCATGAGAATCCTCTGGTAAGTACACAGTTCGATGCACGAGGAATGCCAAACTGCTTCCGAAGGACGTTTCTTCATAAAAAAGCCCTGATCTTCAACCAGCTACACCGTTCAAACCACTCCCTATTCGTCTAATCCAGGTTGAAGGCTGAAGGCGAATCAACCTGGACGGCTTCATCGGTGTGCAAACTGCCAGCATACATGGGAAAAGTTTTTCCCACTGTGGAGAGTGTTGTCTTCCACTTTAGTGAATATAGGAGTCTAATTCAGAAAAACTGGCCGCTCATTTGCGGCATGCAAATTGCATACAGGTGTTATGTGAAGTATAACGTCTTACGAATGACAGGCAGCACTCAAGCCGAACCTTATCCTCCCAGGCCGATCGCGGACGGGGAGGAGCGCGGGCCTTTCGGCTCTGACGAAGCCTCCGGAACAGCTAAATATAGCTGGCTGCCCTATGCCATCATCGCCGCCCTGCTGATCGCGATCTATTACCGCATCGCGGGAAAGCTGGTCTATGACTGGTACACCATCCCGGACTACTCGCATGGCTTTCTGGTGCCGCTCTTCGCCGGATACCTTATATGGGACAAACGGGAGGCTCTCAGCGCAATCCCGGTGCGACCGACCTGGCGAGGGGTAGCGCTGATTGTCTTTGCGATCATCCTATTAATACTCGGCGTCTACGGAGTTGAGCTCTTCACCTCGCGAATGTCCTTCATCTTTCTGATGGGCGGGCTGGTATGGACGTTTTTTGGCGGGAAGATGCTGCGAGAGCTGCGGTTTCCTTTGCTGGTCCTGGTGCTGGCCATTCCAATTCCGGCTATCATCTTCAATCACATTACCTTTCCGCTGCAACTGCTGGCTTCGCGAATTGCCAGCGATGTTCTGCCAGTGCTGGGTGTACCGGTGCTTCAGGAGGGCAATGTGATTCAGTTGCCTGTGATGAAGCTGGAGGTCGCGGAGGCGTGCAGCGGCATTCGCTCCCTGATGAGCCTGTTCGCGCTGGCGGTCTTCTACGGATATTTTCTGGAACGCACCCCATCCCGCCGGACAATTCTGGCGCTTGCCAGCATTCCTATCGCGGTGGCGGCAAACGTCGTCCGCATCGTCGGCACCGGGCTTTGCGTGCAGTATTGGGACCCGGATAAGGCCCTGGGCTTTTTTCACGAGTTTTCCGGATGGGTGATGTTCGTCATCTCCCTTGGTTGCCTCTACCTGGTCCACCGGGTCATGCGGCTCATCTCACCCCCACCGACTGGACAAAAAGCATGAAAACTCCTCGATTTTGGACAGTCGTCCTGCTTCTCGCCGTGACTGCCCTGATCCTGCATAGCAGGGGCGATTCCGATCGCATCGTCCCTCGCGAGTCCTTGCAGCATATGCCCGAGACCATCGGCGCCTGGACCGGAGAAGATCTGCCGATGGCAGACGACGTTCTGGCGGTGTTGGGCAAGGGCGACTTTCTCAACCGGCTCTACTCCAGGTCTCAGCAGGCCATGAATGTGAGCCTGCCGGCGAAGCCTGCCGGCGCTAATCTGCCGATTGGCGTCTTTATCGGCTATTTCCCGACACAGCGCACGGGCCAGTCCATCCACTCGCCGCAGAATTGTCTGCCGGGCGCAGGCTGGACGTTTGATTCCCGTAGCTATGTCACGCTGACGGACGCCACGGGCAAGAACTACAAAGTAGGCGAGTATGTGATCAGCAACGGAGAGTCCAGGCAATTTGTCATCTATTGGTACCAGGCCCATGGACGGAGCATACCGAACGAATATGTAGCACGAGCTTATATGGTTGCCGATGCCATTCGCATGGATCGAACCGATGGAGCGCTGGTGCGTGTGATCACGCAGGTTGCGCCAACCGAAACAATCGGAGATGCACGGCAGCGCGTTGTGCGCTTCACCAATCTGATGGCACCGCTCCTGCCGCGGTTCATCCCCGACTAAGGCGGAACAAGCCAGTAAGTGCAGGTGTCAGGAACAACGGCACAAGCGAGGATCACGAACGCGAACGGCATGGATTCGACACCACAAAGAAGTTTGTTTTGAGAAAAGGATCGAGGAAAGCGCAATGAAGATAGCACTGACACCTTCGGCATATCGGGTTCTAGTAGTTTTAGGTCTGGCGGCGACGCTTGGCCTCAGCATGGGTTGCAAGCGCGATCCTAATAAAGTGAAGCAGCGCTATCTGGAGAGCGGAAAACGCTACGAGGACCAGGGCAAGCTGAAGGAAGCGTCGATCCAGCTTTCGAATGCGCTGAAGGTGGATCACAACTTTGGCGAAGCCCACTATCAGCTATCCAAGGTCTATATCAAACAAGGCGCGATGATGCAGGCGTACGCGGAGCTGATGCGGACGGTCGATCTTCAACCCAACAATCTGCCTGCGCGCGTCGACCTGGGTAACCTCCTTCTGGCCGGCCAGCAGACGGACCGGGCAGCCGAACAGGCAAAGGCTATCCTCGCCTTAGATAACAACAACGCCGATGCCTATGCCCTGCTCTCCAGCGTTGCCGCGTCTAAGGGAGATCGCACCGAGGCGCTCGCCCAGATCAAGCACGCCCTTGCCATCGATCCGAACCGGGCAGGCTTCCATGCTTCTCTCGGCTTCCTCGAAAGCTCCGATCCCGCAAGCGCGGCCTCTTCCGAAGCAGAGCTTCGCAAGGCTGTATCACTTGACGGCAAGAACGTGACGGCGCATCTTATCCTGGCAGCACTACTGGAAAAGAAGGGTGACATCTCGGGCGCAGAACAAGAGATGAAGGCGGCCGTGACGGCCGATCCAAAGAATCTCAGCGCACGCGCCAGCCTGGCGAACCACTATATCCGCCAGGGCAATACGGCGAAAGCCGAGGAGACTCTCCACCAGGCAACGGAAGACCTTAACGACAACAGCACCGGCGCCGACCTGCTGGCAAGCTACTACATTCGCACCAATCAACTTGACCGTGCCGCCACAGCCTACGCCGACCTGATATCGAAGCATCCCAAGAGCGCTCCCCTCAAACTGGCCTACGCGCACGTCCTCCTGCTCAAGCGAGACATCCCCAAGGTACGCGAAATTGCAGCCGATCTGGCAAAGACCGACAGCAACCTTCCTGAAGTTTCCGTTCTAAACAGCATGCTTCTGCTCAACGACGGCAAGACAGACGATGCCTTCAATCTTTTACAGAAGGCAGCCAAGTCAAATCCTGAAAACATACAGGTCAAACTCTGGCTGGGTCGAGCAGCGCTGGCCAAGGGAGACACGACGACCGCGCAGAAGAGCTTCCGCGATGCCTCGCGGATCAACCCAAAGAGTCTGGAAGCGCAGAGTGGCCTGGCCCAGGTCTCCATGCAGCTTCATGACTACACTACCCTCTCCCAGGTGGCGGAAGCTGCTATCGCTATCGCTCCGCAGTCTGCAATTCCTTACATCTGGCGCGGCATGGCCGAGGGAAACCAGAAACTGTGGGACAAGGCCGACGCCGATTTCAGCCAGGCCATCAAACTCGATCCTAAGAACAGCGGCGCTTACCTGGAACTGGCCCAGCTTCGCCTGGTTCAGAAGAAGGTCCCGGAAGCGAAGACGCTGCTGGAGCAGTCGCTTCTCAATGACCCGAACTCGTCGCGGGCGTTGAGCATGCTGGTTTCGATCGATCTGTATGAAAAGCAACCGGCCAAGGCATTGGCCCGGGTACAGGACCAGATTGCCAAGTCTCCGCAGAGCAGCGATATGTATGACCTGCTGGCGCAGCTCCAGTTGCAATCGGGCGACACCAACGGGGCACTGACATCCGCCCAGAAGGCGATGCAGATCAACCCCAAAGATAGCGCGGCCGTTATGACCTATGCCCGCGCTCAAATCGGCACGGGCAATACGCCCAAGGCGATTGAAACCTGGCAACAGTGGGTCAAGGACCATCCCAGCGATGCTCAGGCGTTCACTATCCTGGGCACGTTGCAAGAGTCCCAGGGTGATCGCACCAACGCCAGCGCCTCTTACAAGAAGGCACTTGCAATCCAGCCCGATCAGGCCGTGGCCTCCAATAACCTGGCGTACCTGATGACAGAGACAGGAGGAAACCTCGATGTGGCACTCTCCCTGGCGCAGACTGCGCGCCGCGCGCTGCCTAACTCTCCCGATACGGCCGACACGCTGGCCTGGATCTATTACCAGAAAGGAAATTACAACTCCGGGCGCGACCTGCTGGAAGACGCCCTGAAGACTTCGCCGAATAATGCGTCCATCCACTATCACCTGGGGATGATCTACACCAAGCTCTCCGACAAGGACAATGCTTCCCTTCATCTGAAGAAGGCTGCGGCGCTCGCACCAAATACCCAGACAGCCAAAGATGCGGAGGCGGCGCTGAGCAGTATCAGTTAGGCTCGAAGCCCCACAGCAACAAACGACCATGAGCCCAGATACGCAGTCGAATTGACTGTATATCTGGGCTCATGGGCATTCTTCAGTGCAAATTACCTCAATGACAGTTGGAGTAACGCGTGTTGTACCTTCCTGCTCCGGCGACAGCATTCATCAGCTTTGCCGTCTCCGCGACTGTGTCGGTTGCGCCAACACCCGGAGCATCGATCCGGGGAACGGCATACCCCAGATTGGGGAGGTAGGCGAAGCGCGTAGGCATTGAGCAGACCGCCGATGGCACAAGCTGGCTGCCGGCAATCTTATTGCCGAGGATCCAGGAGTTTTGATCGAAGGGGATTGAGTCAGCGGTCAAAATGTCCGCCTTCTCGAATCCAGTTACATGCGTTTTCAAGGGAAGAATATTCTGGTAGGCGTTAGCATTCGGACTGGTATTCCAGCCGGAGCCTGCCCCTCCATCCGCCGAATTGGTGCCCCAATTTGCAGGTAGAAGATTGTTGCTCCCAATGCCGATGAATGCAGCATAATTATTCCACTGAAAGGCCGGCTTGGTGGTATTGCCCATCCAAACGATATTGTTGTAGGCCTGAACGGTCTGAAATTCAGTCTGCGGATAATAGGTTCCATTGCCGCCGCTGGTATCGAACAATGTCCACGGGCTCGCGCAGGTCGCGCATAACTTCTCGTAGAACGTATTGTTGTACCAGTAGAGCGAACCCTTTCGAGCAAGCTCCCCGCCGCTGGTATCCATGGAGAAATGGATCGGCGCAGACGACGTGCTGTTCTGATAGATATTCCCGTAGACAAAGTGCGAGTTCCAGGCTTCCTGTTCAGCAGCGATTCGATCCGCGGGATAGCGATCCTTGCTGTAGAGGGAATGGAAGGAGTTGGCTCCGCCACTGAGGAACCCACTGAACGACATGTACGCCGGAGCATCGGTCACATCAACCAGATCCATCTGTCGCTGTGCTCCGTCGCCAAGGTAGTTGTAGCGAATGACATCCTGGAGGCCGCGCGATTTGATGTTCGCGCCCAATGCGCCTGCCGTGTAGTTATCGATGCGATTGAACTGCACGACATTGCCCCACGATTGCAGGTACATCTGATGCCCAAGCTTCGAACCGGCGATGCCATTGTTATGGATATGGTTCCCGTCCAATAGCACGTTCACGTCCGATGCGCCCCAGCCGCCGTTGCTGTTGAACTCACTCACCACGCCATTACTGCAGCTTCCAATGTCATCGCCGACAAACGCGATGTTCTGCGCCTCGTTAATCCGGATGCATGAGGAAGAAGCCTGCCAGGTTTTGTCAGAGCCACTTGGCGGAGAGTAACTATTTCCAGCCTTTGCATTGCGAAATTGAATGCCTTCGACAGCGATATATTGTGCCGCGGAAAACTGGGGCCAATACGTAAAGTAGTTTGACTTATGAAGCGTCAGAAGTGCAGCGCCCACTACATCGGCACTGATATCTGAACGGCCTGTTGCTTTCAATCCATCGACGATAGGTAGATTCCCCATAGAGTCGGGAACGCCACACATTCGAAAGGGCTGGTCCGCCGTCGCAGGTTGTGAGATCTGAACATACTCGTGATACTCGGTTGGATGTAGACCGCTTGTGTCTTCGTTATGCAGCCGCACCGTCGAACCGGGGACCATGGTTGGAAACGGAATGGAAGCAAGCGACTTGAAGGTCTGCGATGGGCCAACCTCATACACGGTGCCCAGCATCGAGGGGTCTACCGTGCAATCAACAGGCACCGTCTGATTGGGAGTTACACGATAGGGCATGGTATGTCCGGTCACATACATAATCGCTGTCGCACTTTTCCCAGCGTCTGCAACGCTGGTCGCCGTGAGTTGATAGCGGCCGGGGACAGTTCCGGTGAAGAGTGTGTCTCGAGAGGTTGAATCAGTGAGACTGCCGTCACCATTTTTGGGCTGCGATGTAATTGCCCAATGGACATTCTGATTAACCGATCCGAGGACAAGACTCTGCACATCCGCAGGTTGATTGGCATACAGCGTGCGATAGAAGGGAACGATCGAAACCTCCACAGCTGGGTTGCAGACATTGAAAGTAACATTTGCAGTCTTCGATCCATCGTCCACAGACGTGGCCTCGATGGTGAACTGCGTTGCGGACGTCACCTTATATAGCGCGCTGGTACCTGTAACGGAGCACGAAGAACCGGTCGCCGGGGCATTTACATCGATCCATGCACCGGAGCTGGAGGAGATCTGAGCGGATCCTGATTTCACCGTCCACACAACCTGATTTGTACTTCCATTTGTAACCGTCGCAAAGATGCGGCGGGTTGAGCCGGGAATTACGTTGAACCCATATTCCGGTTGTGCAACCACGATCGACACGGAGGTCGGCTCGCCGCCCGCAGGAGGAGGATCAGTCGCAGTTAGCGGAGGTGGACTTCCGGTAACTGGAGGTGGACTTCCGGTAACTGGAGGTGGATTTCCTGTAACAGGGGGGGGATTTCCTGTAACAGGGGGGGGATCTGTTGTGACCGGGGGAGGCGTAGTAAGTGCTTTCACTGTGAGAGTTACAACGCTCGATACTCCCGCAGCGTAGCTTGAGTCACCGGAATATGCAGCCCTCACGTTATATGAACCAGCAGCGAGCCAAGGTAGCGAGAGTGTTGCGACCCCTGAACCGCTCAACGTTCCCGTTCCAAGAGAAGATGCCCCATTGAGAAATAGAACTGTTCCAGTCGGAGCCACACTACCGGCTGAAGTTAAGACTGCCGTAACTGTGACCGGCTGTCCAGCAGTAATCAGATTTGGCGCACTCAGTTTTATTGTCGTCGAGAGCGGAACAGGCAGACCAACGCCTCCTACCGTAGATTCAAATGCGCCAATAGATCGGAGAGTAGGACGTAAGGCTGATGCGGCATCCGTAATCAGTCCAGCAATCGTCGCACCGGCCCCAATTGCTGGGCTGGAAGATGTTAAGTATGGTGTTAGATTATCCTGCTCGTTTCCTGTTTGCGACTCATTTACTAGTTTTGGATCGGAGCATATAGCGTTCGTCTCGTAGGTTCCATCCTGCGGGCAAGTTCCGAACGGAGCAACACCACGTACCCCGTACCAAAGGTTGTGGTCAATTGCACTTCCTGGGTTAGCAAACGGGTTAGTGATTGCCCAGGCACCTTCTCCGAAATACATTCCGGAAGGTGTGGGGTTGTCTCCCGACTTCGGGTCTTGAGTTCCATAGCTCAGATTGTTCCTGAAGATGACCTGCGTGTGGGTAGTACAAGTTTGACCTTCAACACATAGAAACGCCCACATGCTAGTGCTGTAACCAAGTGAGGTATTATTCTCAATCGTTGTGTATCTACCATTCAGTACCTGCATCGCAATCGAGATGGGGCCCGCACGGCAGAAATCTCCCAACATCGAGTTGTATCCCGTCGGATTCTCTGCGAATGGATGGGCCAACCTGCGACAGTTTCCATTGAACCAACTGTTTGTTAGGTTTACACTTCCACCCGTCTTTAACTGCTGCCCCATGTTGCCCTGAGCACTCAGCCGTGTGATATTGACAACCGGGGTCGTCGCTGGGTCGTCTCCCATGTGAAGCCCATCAAATCCGTCCTGCGTGTTCCAATTCGTGCTGATATCCGAGATGTTCCATGTGCTGTTTCCTTCGGCGATCATAGTGAAACCATCGCCATAACCCCCATGGGATTGGTCCGTGCAATTCGTGTATCCATTACCCCCAATCGTGCCGCCGTTGGGCTTCACTTCGACACACCCGCTCCAATTGATAATCATATGGCTCATGTTTACCGTGCCCACGGTCTCACAGGAGTTGCCGCAACCGCCAGCATCCGAATCGAACCCGGCACCACCGATTCCATAGATGTAAATATCTGAAAAATTCATCACATCGTCGGCTGTCTGGTTCATTTTGCCACCGGTAATGGCCTCGTTTGCGAGTCCGTGTATGGACATATCGGCAACTGTTGAATTGGATGGCCCCTGCGAGGTCAGATAACTAAGCATCAGGCCGTGTTTCACATAATTGTGAAGGTCGTTTGAGCACACCTGGTCTGGCGGCAAGTACCCCGTACCCCCCATCGAACATTGGTCAGGCTGCGTAAAGTCGAAGCACTCTACATCCACATTGGATGAACCTTGAATGCTGAACATCCAGAAGGCACCGTGAAGACCCACCCACTCTGTAGGATTAACGGTTCCAGTGTGACCTGACGTATGACAACTTCCCGCATTTTTCCCCAGAAATCGAGTTGGGTTTCTGGCGGTCCCTGATGGAAGCGGGGGAAGTACGCAATCGAGATAGCTCCCCGAACAGCCTAACCATGATTGCCCGAGTCCCTTGAATGTTTGCCCTATGTAATAAGGCCCGACATCTTCAAATTGCACGGTGTCCCCACCAGCAATTTTCCAAGCGAATGCTGCTCCAGTGGTGTTATCCGTAACGAGATAGAACGGATGACTGTAGGCACAAGCCTGCGCGTTTCCTGATCCGGAATATGCGGCATTTGTACGTCCTGTACATTGCGTAGCCGTACCACCATCGGTGCGTACATACCACGTTGTTGCGTGTGCTGAGGCACAACTAAGAGCAATAAAAAGAGAGAGTAGTATACGTTTCATTCAATTTCACCGCGGTTGCTACGATATTTGTTAAGTTTATGACTGCTTGCCTCGTGACTGGCATTGGGAGTTCCAACATCAGTTGCAGGAGATTGTAGAGAAGCATCGCCATCCAGTGGCAGACCACGGGCCTCTCCGCGCTGGAGTAGTTTGCCCTTACGCATGATGGGAATAACCACTTCGATGTGCTCTCCGCCCGCCAAAATGCGCTCCAAGACGGTCACCAGAGGAACACCTCATAGTGATCGTCCAGATACTGCCAGATTGGGTAGTAACTCTTACTAGCCTGACATTCGAGGAAGGAACTGGGTATTGCACATTCGAATTGGCAAATGCCTCTTTTGGGGCATATGAGAGAACAATTGCTCCGGGCATGGTGTTATGGGAAGTGCTCTGAGGTCATGCGGTTCGCCAAGGGCGCACCGTTCACGTCGAGGAGAGATTGATACGAAACAATGCTCATATACTGCCCAGGAAACTACACGATGTGGAGGTCGGGTATTTCAGTAATGAGAAAACTAAGGCAGAAACAGAGCATTATTCTCCCGCTGCTCAGAGATATGCGGGAAAAACCAATAAGGGGGATACCGTGATTTTGGTTATATCACAACAAGAGAACATAAGAAACAGGCCGAAGCGAGCAATCCTCGAACATGCTCAACAATTGGCGTCGCTGTCTACATCATAAGAAATCGTCGAAGCAGGAGGGGATTTTTCAGCATACTATTTCATGCGATAACGGATTGAGTAAGCGATGTCCTACTAAATAGAGCCAGCTCAATAGTTAGATACAGGACCAAAGATAGAGCATATTGAGCACTGCATTGCAATGGGAGAAAGCGACAGCGATTGGAAGCATGCATGAGGCCATTTCTACCTCAATAATTCATAGGAGGATTGATATATGAGACGAAGAAAAGAACCGTTCATATACTGCCTTAGTCTTCTTCGCAATTGCGAGCCACGATTGATCCCCGAAGTCCATCTTACGTACATTCCTTGCAAGCTTTTCCCGCAGATCAGGATATTGGGTTAGCTCTATCAGAGCATTGGCAAACTTCCCGGTATCTTGGGGATTGACCAGTAATGCGTTCTCGCGAGTTTTCAGCAATTCCTGGAAGACAGGTAACTCACTCGCTACGATGGCTTTTCCTAAGGCAAGTCCTGTTGCCAACGCTCCACTGGTTGTAATCGCACGATAGGGGTAGACAACAATATCTGCCGCTCGATAGAGCGCAACCAGTTCCTCGGTCGTGATGAAGCGGAATTCCAGATGCACACGCTTCAAACCGAGCTGACCGACCTGCTCTCGTATCTGCTCCAACAACTCTGGTGCGCCCGTTCCTGCAATCACCAGGCAGGCGGCCTCCTCGCTGGCTTCGACCTTCTGCCACGCATTCAGTAGCAGATCAACACCCTTGTAAGGAAAGATGATCCCCTGCCATAGTACCAGCACCTTATATGGCTCGACCCCGAGAGCTCGCAGCGTTGCCTCGCTACCCGTATCAGGAAGATCGTAAAAAAATGGACCGTGCGGAATGACATCAATTTTTTCGACGGGAACGGAGAACTCGGCTTCCAGCCTCGCCTTGATATGGTCCGAGTGGCAGATAATCCCATCGACCATCTGGTAGAGGTTATGAAAGGTCTCCTTATAGGTCTCCGCCGTATCGTGAGGAAGTAGATCGTGGACCGTCAAAACAATCTTCGAGCCCCTCTTACGGCAAAACTCGAGAAACCAGAAATCCAGCGGAAGACGCCACTTCAACATGGGCAGATACTGCACATGAATCACATCGGGCGGCATAAATAAAAAACGGACTGCCAGCGCAGAAAGATTCAGCATTGCTTCGAACAACTTCAGTATTCTTCGTGGAAAGCGTGGCAGTTGAAACTTCGCTACCACATCGAACAAGCCGGGATCAGGTTTGATTCCTCGGATCGAGAAGCACTCGGAATCGAGATAGTAGGTGATGGAACCTATCGTCAGATCAACTCCTTCTTCCAGGAGAGCCTTCGAAAGATAGGCGGTGTAATAGGGGACGGTGGCCCACAGATCCATCATGAACACCCTTGGTCGCCGAACGTTTTCGCTCACTCCACTACCTTCTTCGCTTCGTCTTTTCCGCTTGAAACCAGGGCGGATCTCAGCTCGCTGCCCGTCTTTCCAGAGACACGTGCGTTCTCATAAACACGAAGATACTCCGCTACCATCCGTCCAGCAGAAAACTCCTCCTCTATCAGCTTTCTCGCGGCAGAGCCTAAACGTATTCTTAATGAGGAATCTCGCAGCAATTCAACAATTCCTGCCGCCAATGACTCAACGTCCTCCGAAGATACTAAAATCCCGGTGCAACCATCTCGAACTGCCGTCGGAACATCGCCGACAGCAATAGCCACTAATGGGAGACCGCTCGCCATGCCTTCGAGAATTGCCATCGGCAATCCCTCCTGCCGCGAGGAAGAAACCATAACATCGAGCGATGCATAGACAGCAGGCATGTCTTCCCTGCGGCCCGCGAGCAAGACGCTCTTCGCAATATTGAGATCCTTCATCAAGACTCTAAGAGCAGCAAGATCCGGACCATCCCCCACGACGACAAATCTGGCGCTGGGGCTCTCAATCAGAACGCGCGCCGCGGCGCGCAAAAAGATGTCGGGGCCCTTCTCGTTCGACAGCCTTCCAATCCAGCCTACGATCGGAGCATTTTCTCCAGCATCGCCTATGCGGAGCGATGCGGTTGCGTGCGCAAATGGCCGCATATCAATCCCATTCCGAATCAGGTAAATTTTCTTCGCGCGGACTCCAGCCTTCAGAAGCTTTGCTTTCACCTCGTCCGAGACAGCAATAACTCCACCATAGCTGCGCAGCGCAAAACGATCTATTTTCCCATAAAAGGAAACAAGCGGGCCATCTTTAAGCCAGTTGTGACAGGTAGAAACGAAAGGTGTTGCCGTTCCGCGCAGCGCAAAGTAAACATAGACATCTGCCTTATAACCATGCGCATGGACGACATCGGCGCCTGTCTGCGCTACCAATCGTCGAATACTGGCGATCACAGTCGGGTCAACCTGGCCGGCGCAGGGAATTAAGTTTGACTCAATCCCTTCTTTGATCGCACTTTCGTGAAGCTGCAGATTCGGGTTCGAGGAGTTTGAGAATACACCTAGAACGCTTGAGTGTGAACTTTCGTTGAGTGTCCGCGAAAGATTCAGGATCACCGCTTCCGCACCGTACATTCCTCCGCTACTGATGATGTGCAGAATCTTCATTCGTTATCGCCTCACCGTCACCAGTGTCCGGTTCTTTTCGATTCAGCAGTGACCAGGCCTTTTCGTATAGAGAGTCTCCCAGCAGCGCTTTTGCAGCTTCCTTCACCTTATGTTGGCGACCCAAGCCCGCCAGAGCCCGGCTATCGGGTCTCAAAACATCTGCAATCCACTCGATCTTCATATCTCCGCGAATATTCAGCCGACCAACAATTAAACCTGGGAATGCAGGCTCTGATCTGGGAATCGAGGCATACACCTGCGTATAGCCCGCCTCTTTACATGCGGCGAGAACACGACGGTTATAACGTCCTCCGGGGAGAGACATCGTCGTAATCGCGGCCCCCAATTTATCTTCTAATGTCATTCGCGCATTGCCCAATTCAGTCTCTAAATCTTTATCGCTGCAATGGGTAAGAAGTGTATGCGTCCACCCGTGGGCGCCAATCGAATGCCCAGCCTCATGCAGCTCCCTCAATTCGTTCCATCCCATGTAGCCAGGCTTATGTCCGGTCCAGCCGACGGTAATAAAAAACTGTGCCTTCAGATTTCGTGCCTGCAAAATAGGCAGCGCGTATTCAAAGTCTGAAATATGGCCATCATCAAAAGTCACGTAAGGCTGCAACATGGAATCTTTTTTTGACTTAATCGCAGCAAAAAGGTCTGCCTGCCGCTTAAAGGCTTCAATTTCAACCACGTAAGAATATTGGCTGTGACTGGCCCGTATTTCATGATAGAGAAGATGGAGTCTGCGCAACGGCTGTTTCCTTTGTCCCTTTCACGATCGAGTTATGGCGCAAAAGTTGATTCCACTAAAGCGGTATCCTGATTTCTATAAGAGTACCCTAATAATAGAGCAGGCCGTAACTGCACGAATACGTTGATATGGTGAACAGATTGAACACTGCAGCTAACGCGAATTCCGGTAACGATTTTTCTGATTTAGTAAGCGTGATCGTCCCTGCTTACAATGCAGCTCCGTATATAAAGGAAACCCTCGAATCCGTCTTTTCTCAGACCTATCGCCGTTTCGAAGTCATTGTGGTGAACGATGGTTCGCCCGATACCGCAATACTGGAAGAAATCCTGCAACCTTTTGGCGATTCCATCATTTATCTCAAGCAGGAAAATCGTGGACTTAGCGGAGCTCGCAATACCGGACTCCGCGCAGCAAAGGGTTGTCTGATCTCGCTCCTCGATGCCGATGATATCTGGATGCCAGATTATCTGGAACAGCAGGTTCTTTTTCTTCGAAATAATCCTGAAAAACATCTGGTTTATTGCAACGCCGAATTTTTCGGAGATGACATTCGCCCTGGACAATTTTATATGAATGCATGTCCGTCAGAGGGCGAGGCAGATGCCGCCGCAATCATCTCCAAACGCTGTACAGTCTTTGTGTCAGTGACAGCTCACAAACATGCTCTCCAGGCCATTGGCTTCGACGAATCTCTACGATCTTGCGAAGATCTGGACTGCTGGCTGCGGTTTACCGCTGCGGGTTATCACATTGGATACCATCGAAAGGTTCTTGCGAAATACAGAAGACACTCCGCCAGTCTGTCGGCTAATGCGGAGCGAATGGCGGAATCCAATATCCAGGTAATGAGAAATACACTTAAGCTGTTTCCTGCAGAATCAAATGAGACGAACCTCATCTTGGATGCAATCGAGAAACGAAGAGCTGAATTGAACATCGTCAGGGGAAAGAAGGCATTGAAGGATGAACAGATTGATGTTGCGAGTACCCACTTTCGCAACGCCAATTTATATTACCGCAGCAAAAAACATTGGATTCTCATACGGGCACTGAAGATTGTTCCGAATCTAGTCACAATGTTTTTTCGAATGCGTTCACGAGTGTCCAGAAGATATCGGCACGAGATTGGGTAGCCGCTGACAGGCACCCTGTGGCGATATATCAGATATGCAGTTTCACGCGATGAGATCTTTGACAATGCTTCTCCAGCCATTGAAGTACCGGCGATAGTTATTCACCTCAGGTAGAACCTTCGCCAATCGCAGCAAGCGATTATCTGGAAGCATTGCTCTCATCTTGAGCAATGCCAATCTCCCCCTAATATAGTCAAGATGAGGTTGGGTCCTGGAATCACGTTGCGACTCCAGGCGGTCATGGAGTTCAACAAGTTGTGGCTGCGATTCTTCCCAATATTGCTTTGCCGATTGTCTCCATCCGCGTATTCGCTCTGCAAACGAAGGTACCGCAGCGCCCACCTGCTGAGAAGGATGAATGCGATAACAGAAGAGCGGCTCGGCAATAAAGCCTAGCCGCGAATGAACAGCGATCATACAAGCAAACCAAGCGTCAAACCACCAACTGGGTGGAACCGGAAGAATTTTTTGGAGCAGACCAGCATCAACCATCAATGTACAGCCATAGACTTTTGTCATTGCAAGAAGAATTGGCAACGCTTTACCTTGCTCCAATCGTGCTTGCTCTTTCTGAGTAAATCCGCTGGTTTCAGATAGGCGAGCGCCAGTCGGCCGCGACTGCTGGTCCACAAGTTGAGCATCGGAAAACGCTCCTCCGAGGCGTGGCTCCTTCTCCAGCAACCCTGCTAGACGAGCCATTTTTTCTGGGAACCAAATGTCGTCTTGATCACAAAGGGCAATGAAGTCGCCTCTACAGAGTCTGCTTGCATTTTCAAAATTTCTTGTAACTCCCTTTTTCGCAGATCCTATATTTTTAGGATTTTCAATTAACTTCACTTCAAAAGGAACTGATTCCGCAAATTTTTTAATAATGGCGATCGTGGAATCGGTCGAGCAGTCATCGAAAATCACGAGTTCGAATGGGAGTCGCGTCTGCTTTGCGATACTTTGCAGTTGTTCTACCAGATAACGTTCTCCGTTATAGGTACACATAGCGACTGAAATGCTTTTAGTCGGTGTCATGATGATCCCTTTATCCGAGGCATGTCCTTCATACGGAGAATGATTAGATTTCTACTTCGCCATGTCATCTGATTCTTCGCCGAGCACTCTATTGATATACCTCAGAGATCCTGAGTGCCCGACAATAGTCCCGGGGTTACCTAAAACAACCCCTCTACTCGGAACATCAAAATAAACATAGGCCCCCGGACCGATGAGGGCCTCGGACCCGATCGTCACCTTTCCGACAATGATGGCATTTGCTCCGACCCAGACCTTATCCCCAATGGTAGGTGCGCCTTGGCGCAGCCCCGTGCTGGTGGAACCAATAGTGACGCCTTGGGCGATGTTTACATTCGATCCTAAAGTTGCATATGGACTGATAACAACACCGCCAAAATGTCCAATATACAATCCAGGACCAACTGCAGTCGCAGGTGAGATATCGAAGCCATATCTCATGCGATAGTGGTGCAGCATGAGCCGATTGTAGATATAGCCGAAGATGCCAATTGTTCTTTTGTGGCGGCTATAGAATTTAACCTTGCGCAGGTAATAGGTAAAGCGAAAACCTGGCTCATGAAGGTATGCAGCGACCAAGGCCGGGATGCCTGCTTCGCCGCGGTATCGGTACATATCAGCACGCAACACGTGCCATAATTTCAATGCCAATTGCGCTCCTTTTCATCTCTGTCCAGTTACACGGCGGTCATAGTTAAAGATCACGGAATCGCAACGTTTCTACCCGGTGGAACCGCAGACTCTTCAAATGATCGATATTATATTTTCCAGCAAGAAGATGGGGACTATTTCAGGAGAGCCAGGCCTATCGCGGCCAGCGAGATCAGAACTGCCATGGCCGCAAGCGTGAGCGGGAGTTTACTATAACCAGCCGGGGAAATAGTTTGTACTTCCAAAGGCCGCACCGTAACTGGCATCGATTCTCGTTGGGAGGGCTGGAATGTTTCCATGATGACGACCGCTAGCGCATGGTCCTCCGTATGGCTCAAGCTGACGGAGCATGGGATGGGGTTCTCTTCTGACATGAGCGTCGGCATTCCCTCAGGCGTGTGAACCACCTCCATTAGCTTCCAACTTGCATCAAGCCAACGAGAATCCACCTTCCGCAGAGCTTCCTTTGCACACCAGGCAGCGGCAAAGCTCTGTCGCGGGTTGGATTGCAATAGCGCATACGCGATCTCCCGTTTAGTGAAGTGCTGCTGGTAAAATTCAGCCTCCCAATAGTCTGTTGCGTCAGGCAACTCAGAAACTGATTGGATATCTACACCCACAGCAAGATCCCGACTGCGGATACCAGATGAAATTGATCGTTTGTCGCTACCCACTTGTGACGGACGATGCGCCGGAGTGTCTGAGCCCTCCGCTCCGGCGAGCTTGCAAAGATCTCCGAATGTCTGGACCACATAAATGCCTGGGTCCGACATATTCAATCGGGAACGCAATGCAGCATCCAGTCGAGCCCGCCCCATAGAACTGGAAAGAGGCCCCCCTGCAAAAACCGTAGATGCCACGATCTGATCGGCGGGAACCTGCATCAATTCACCGACAATGGCTCTAAGCTTGTCTGTTTCTATCATCAGAGACCCATCATGCAAAGGTTGCAAAGATATCCGGGGGGAAACACGGATTGGACCATAAAAGATCTTTCATCAGGAAGATCTGTGCTTGCTCGACCGCAGCGCGCACAAAGAATGACCTCAATATCGGAAATATTCTTCACGACTGCCTTTTCATAACTCAGTAATCTATCCTTTAGGTCATTCAGAAATAGAGCCGCTGTACGCCCCTCGCTCAGTTGATGGTCAAACCCCAAAGTGAGAGTGTAGAAGCCTTCTTTGCTTCCGGGGACAAATTGTTCGCTCCCCAATCCGAGGATCGCACCTTGGTTTTCGCTGATGAGTGGAACAAAACTGGAAATCCCAATACCTGAAAGGTCGCTGATCGTGAAAGTGCCACCACTGATTTGTCCTGGGTTGAGTTTATCTTCCAGATAACTGAGGACCAATTCGCGCAACTCAGTAGTAATTGCGCCGAGACTCTTCTGGTCGCAATCGCGTAAGACAACCACTTTCAAGCCTCGCCCATCGTCCACCGCGTAGCCGATGTTCACTTGCTCGTACCTCAGCATCACACCTGAGCGGTAGGTAGAGTTGAATGCAGAATACTTTCTCAAGAGGCGGGCTGATTCATAGATCACCAGTGCTCCCAGGCTGCCTGCCACCACAGAATCCGATTCCAACGCAGTTCGCAAACCGCGAGTCAGGCATGTGACCGATACAGAGCTCGGAATCGTATTTTTTGCCCCGCTCGACAAGGATTTTCCTTCACTCTTCTTCATGCGCGAGAGAGGAACTTCTGTCACAGGCAACTTCGGCATGCCCTGTAGCGGTCCTGCAACTTCTTCCGCAACCGTCCCGGAAACATCTTCTTTTCTTGCCCGGACGGTCGATGGAATAGGTTTTCCTTGATAGACCGCCAAAACATCATCGGCTCGAACGAGAGCCATCCCCACAAAATGCTTCCCCGCAATATTGTGTGCCTTCATTAATTCTTGCGCGCCGCGAGAAATATGCTGCGTGTATCCCATCGATGAAGCGAAAACCAGGCAATCCTTATCGGGGAGTTGCCCATCCTTCTTCTCTCGAACCTGGGATGTCTCTATCGCCGCAATAGGAGATCGGATCGGTTGCGCACTTTGTTGAGAGGAAGATACTTCACGGTCCTTGAGCAAATCCACCAACAGAGAGCCAGCAGGTACAGGTTCGGGAAGGATATGCCCAATGGGATCTGAAAGCGGGACCTCCGCTTTCTCAACAACGCTCCAGTGAAGATAGCCGGACTGTGGCGCCAATACTTCAACGCTTGCCTTGCTGGTCTCGATTTCAGCAATCAAAGTCCCATCCTCCACCATCCCACCGTCTTTTACAAACCAGCGCGTTAGTACCACGAACTCGTCGTTGACATTGTCGCGTTCCAACAGAATAGGCACGCCTGCGTTCATCGATCTGCTCCCAACACCAGCGCATCCCGCACAATTCTCGCTGCGTTCGGAAGCACTTCCAGTTCAAGCGGCTTTGAAGAAGGAATATGCTGCGAATGGGAGTAGACACGACGAATACGCACGCTGGGATCGCGCTCATAAATTTCCGCAAGCACCTCCGCAGTAAATCCGCAGAAACCGTGACCCTCCTCTACGAGCAGCAACTTCCCACTTCGTTGCACAATCGAAAGAATTGCCTCTATCTGCAGCGGAAATATTTGCGTTGGACAAAGAACTTCGGCAATAACGTCATGCTCAAAAAACAATTGTTCGATAGCCTTTTCCACCTCTGACAACATCCCCCCCATGCACAAGATGATCAAATCGGCATGATTCTCGGTATGCATATAAGAAATTGGAAATCGGTGGCTACTATGAAACCACTTGTAACCGTCAATGGCTTCAGCCGAAGTCTTGTCGCCATATAAAACTTTATTTTCGATTACCAGGGTTGGTCGATCAACATCTTTCAACAGCGCCCCATAAATTAGCGCTGGATCATAGCGATTATGGAGCGCAAGCACTTGCGTCCCCGGTACGCCGAGCAAATGCTTTTCCAACGATTGGCTGTGGGTTGGGCCATAGCCTCGTTTACCCCCCATTGGCGTCCGTAGTACTAATGGCACAGTCACTTGATTTGCATACATGTACTGAAACTTTGCTGCATGGTTGATCCACTGATCCGCGGCCAGCATAACAAAATCTCCAAACATAATCTCGGTCACTGGATGCATGCCCCGCAACGCCAAACCATTGCTTATCCCTGTGATGGCAAGCTCACTGATAGGCGCATTTCGTACCCGACCGGGAAATAACTGGCTCAGATCTTTGGTGACCTTAAAGGCGCCTCCATAAGGCCCTTCAATGTCCTCGCCCAATAGGATGACTCGTTCATCCTGCTCCATCGCGGTTCGAAGGCCGACGTAAATTCGATTAACAACTCGTTCGCTGCCTTCAATTATCGTCTCTGTCCAGAATCCTGCTGGCTCATGGAGGGCTGCTTCGAATTCGTTAGAAAGAGGTGATCGCTCTGCCTGCGAGACGGCAGCGTCAAGCATCTCCTCCAGCTCAGATGTTAACGGCTCCAGAACCTCCGGATGTGTTTCGCGCGCACTATGCAATAAATCTTTTTTCCAATAATGCTCGACTTCGTCACGGCTGCGGTCATCATCAGACTTAGAGTGCGCCATCAAGCGGTAGGTATCGATGCAAAAAAAGAGAGGCTGCCTCGTCTCGCGCACTTGTCCGATCGCTTGCCCCATCGATGCAATCAGCGCTACAGGATCCCAGGTATTTCCACGTCTCGTCTCAATTCCGAAGGCCTGAGGACGGCCTAGAATATCTCCACTGAGCGTCTGCTGCTGTGACGTACTCTGCGCATACAAATTATTCTCGAGAACCACCAATAGAGGCAGTCCCCACATCGAAGCCAGGTTCAAAGTCTCGTACACCGCACCTTCGCCGAGTGTCCCGTCTCCGATAAAAACAACGGTGATATTTCCAGCATCCTCTATCTTTTGCGCATAGGCAATCCCCGCCGAGACCGGCATAATGCCACCCTGAATGCCGTTGCTAAACACATTCGCGTCGCAAATGTGTTGGCTTCCTCCCCGCCCTCGACAGATTCCAGCCTCTCGGCCCATGATCTCGGCAAACAGCCCCTCAAAATTACCCGTCCGAGCAAGGTAATGACCATGGCAGCGATGATTACTGAAAATTACATCGGACGATTGCAGGTGTTCCGCCACCGCAACGCCAGTCCACTCCTGGCCAATGCATGTATGCACCGTGCCAAAGAGCCGTCCTTCCGAAAACAACTTCAGGAGTCGCTGTTCGAACAAGCGAATTCCCAGTGCTTTTCGCAGCAATCGAACCTCTGGCATAGTGGAATTCGCCAAGGTCACGTTCTCAGTTGTTGGAGATAAAGCCATCGCTTAAGGACACCAGAAACACTCTCTATATACTACATTCCATTCCATTGAACACCTCTTCAAATTTGGCACTACAGAGGGCAAAATCAGGGATTGAGTTCTCTTGTGATTGCTCTCAAGTGATTTTTGACCTCACAGAAGCGACGTTCGGATAATCAACGGCCTCCATGCGCTGTTAAAAACTAAATCATGCTGATTTCAAGCGCGTTCAGTGTTGAGATGCGAGGTTTCGGGCATCGACCTCAAGGCTTGTATTGAAATGCTCCCACACCAGCCTGGCCGCCCAGGGACCGCGACACCCCATCGTGGTCCGTATTGAGTCCAGGCACGACAACTCCCTCTTCCCGTGCCGGGCTCGTAGCCGATAAATGGAAATTGAGGCCATCAAGGCTCGCCTCTCCATTCCAGGCGGGCATGTTAGCTATCTTCGGATCCTTACAGTGTTCTGTCCAGCCGAAGGGGCAGCTTCGCATGTTGTGGTAGATATTGTGATCCTGGGCTACAAAAGGATTGCGCGGTAAACCTGTCGTATAGAAAATGGCCGGCAATTTACCCGTTACTGGATCCTTATAGCCGATATTCAGATTGTTCTGATAAATAATGTTGGCCTTCGAGCATTTGCCCGAACATTCAATATCGTAGCTCGTCGCGCCATAACCGGCGAAGCTGTTGTTCTGGAAAACATAACTCCCGCTATCGTTCACGACAAATGAAATCCCATCACCAGCCGCTCTGCAAAAAAGTGAGAGGTATCGACGATACCCGTCAGGCGCACCGGGCATAGCGGCTGACATGCGGCGGCAGTTATTCACCGTCACATTATTCTGAAACAGGATCCGCTGCATCGGTCCCATCTTCCACTGCTGCCCCATGTTGCCGTATGAAGTGGAATTCGTCACGGAGATCAGACTGCCGCTCATGTGCAACAGGTCGAATCCATCTTGCGTGTTGTACCGGAAAGTGCAGTGATCGCAAGAAAAGCTTAATGGGGTATTCGGCGTCCCGATGCCATCACCATAACCGCCGCTCTCCTGGTCGAAACAAGTGGAGGCCGGGATGGAATGCGCGATTGGATATTCCTCATTGCAGCCGTTCCATTCCACTGTCAGGTACGAAGCACGCACCGTTGCGCCGGGAGCACTCTGGGCCCCTTGGCCATCATCAAAATCCCATCCCGCCATCCCATTGAATGCAAGCCGCATGTGATCTACTGTAATATCTCCACCAATTGCGCCCATGATTCCACGCGATGTCAGTCCATGAATATCGAGATTTTTCAGGAGAATTCCAGAGGTTTGGCTATCGGTTATGATGCCTGTCCCTGCAGAATCAGACAGCGGCGTGGAATTACTGCACGCTTCCGATGCCGGATACCCGCTTCCCCCTCGTATACATTGGCTGTGGTCGGTCACTTCAAGGCATTCGACATCGACGTTTTTGGACCCTCGCAGGTTGATAATTGCCGCTAACACAAACCCCCCAAATAATTGGGTCTTCTTCTTGCACCCCTCATAATTTTCGCCCAGGAATCGAGTAGGATGATCTGGCGTTCCGGATGGCAAGGGCGGCATCAAACAATTGAAAGCATCGCCGGGACACGATCCCCACATGTCTTTTGGGTTCGGGCCTTTATAGCCCATCCGGTAGGGCCCGCCGCGTAAGATGACTGTATCGCCACCGGCGACAATCCATTGCTTATTGTTGTAAACGTCATTCGTAAACAGGTAGTAGGGATGCTTGAAAGCACATGGCTGCTTGGACCCCTTGCCACGGTAAACAGCATCCACAGTGCCTGTACACTGCGTGCGGTCACCACCATCCGGACGAATGAACCAGGCATGGGAGGCCGAAGAAGACGTCGCTCGATGTTTTGGAGCAAGCGATTCCGAAGTGAGGCTGCTGCCTGACGATACAATGGGAAACAAAAGTAGAAGACAGAAGGCACCATTAAGCAGGAATCGTCTTGTCGTCATAAGGCTCCATCCAGATCCGGCAGAGAAAGGTTCTAATTCCTCACGATGACAAAGATCAGCATTGCCATCCCAGCCTATAACGCTGAACTTTGCTTACGGGAAACGCTGGAAAGCGCCTTGGCGCAGACCTGCCGGGCGCATGAAATCATTGTAATTGACGACGGATCGAAGGACCGCACCGAAGAAATCGCACGCTCGTTCGGGGACCGTGTCCGGTATATCAAGCAGGAAAATCGAGGCATCGCTGGAGCCCGCAACAGGGCGATCAGCGAAGCTACCGGCGATTGGATAGCATTTCTAGATCACGACGATCTTATCCTTCCCGGAAAGCTTGAAAAGCAACTCGCGATGATTGAAGCGAACCCGAATCTTGTGGTCGTGTACTCCACTTTCTCGTATTTATACTCGGATGGTTCCACCAGGGAAATGCCGGTATTTCCAGCCAGGAAACTCTGGCCGGCTATACGCTACCGCACCCCGATCCTCCCTTCTACCTCCATCATTCGCCGTTCTGCGCTGGAGGAAATTGGCGGATTCGATCCGGACCCACGTCTTCGCATGATCGACGACTGGGATATGTGGTTTCGTCTGATCCGGCGTTACTCGTCTGCGGCATTTCAGGAAACTCCTGAAAGTCTGACGATGTATCGTTGGTGGGAAAATAACGCGAGCAAAAGTTTTATGCCGTTGACCGCTAACGTCCTTGGCTTGCTCGACCGATCGCTGCTCGAAGATCTCTCCGGACTTTCCAAAAACCTCTGGAAGCGCAGGATTGAGGCGCGGATTTATTTCCGCCTGGCTCTTGCCCTGCGAGAAGCCCAGAACGATCGCTACTGGGAATGCACTATCGAATCATTTCTCAAGTGGCCATTCTGCGGAACGATTGTGCCTGCTCATCGTTACCGCGTCCTCGCCCATATGCTTTACACCAAGCTGCGTAATTTCCGCTTCGATTTCCGCTATTGGTGGCCGGAGCGCAACTGCCGCGATCTTTTGCGGTAAAGAGATGGATTTAAGAGGAAACTTGCGCTTGCGCAAGTCTGGCCCCTCTCCATTTTCTAAATATGGTGCCGGCTTCGCCTTTGAAAACCAGCAGCACGACAATCGCATAGACCGGCAGCGTTGCCAATATTTGGCCAAAAAAATCCACAAGTGAACTGGCGCGCCAGTATTTATCGGCAACAACGCACACAATACCAAATGGGATCGCGCATAAAGTAATTCTCGTCCAGCCTTGCCATATATATATCCGCATCGACACGCCAAGCGTCCTGCGTACATACAGTGGCCAAAAGGCCAGATGAACGATAGCCATGGAAAGTGTCGTGCCCCAGGCGACTCCATAAATCCCGACGGACTTCACTAGCGCAATGCTTAGACCAAGATTGAGGACAGCTTCGAAGATCGCCGCTTTTGCGATGGACTTGTGCTTGTCGATTCCATACGCAATCTGCCCGGCCGTAGAGTTCGCGATGGTAAAAAACTGGCTGACAATAAGGATCTGGAGAATTGTTCCGGATATTTCGCTGTATTGAGGCCCCATCCACAGGCCAATAAAGGTTTTGCCGCGCAGCAGCAGCGCTGTGCAAATCGGCAGCACCAGCCCTAGTGCCGCTTGAGTGCCCCTCACCAGCAGTCTTTGCAAATCATCGGATCGGCCCGACGCGTCGAGACCGCTTGCAAGCGGGATAAAGGTCGTTCCCATCGCCGAAGCGACTTGCCCAGAATACAATGCCAAACTCCCCGCAATCGAGTAAAACGTAACCATGCCAACCGATAAAAATGCTCCAATCACTATGTTGTCTGTATAGAAGACAATTTGAACGGCAATGATGATAAGGAACGTCGTAAAGCTATACGACCAGATCCTCTTCAGCATTGTCATATCCGGCCAATTTATCCTGACTCTGCAAAGTGGGTATATCTTCGCAGCCGCTCCCCAGGTAACAAGGCCGGATAACAAAATAATAGCGAACTCCCAATACGCCAACGCCACCAGACCATGGCCGCTGCGGAGAATCAGAATGACGCCGACTGCTCTCGCAAGCGTCTGGCCCATGGTGATGGAACTCAAAATATCAAAACGGTTGATCGCGGAGAGCACCGCCCCGAACACGCCAGACGATAAAGTGATCGCAACGCCCAACGCGCACAAAAGCACGGTAATCTGGCCTGCCCGTTGCATCTCTGATGGAACCTTGAAGAGATGCGGAAATATAAGCGCCAGGACAACGCTCAGGACTGCAACTACACCCGAGATCAGCAGGCGGAACCACAGCGCAGTTCCGATCGCGCTTTGCGCCTCCTCGATGTTCCCTTGCACGTCTGCCTTGGATACAAACCGGATGATGGCGCTACGCAAGCCCAAATCAAGCAGGCCCAGGTACGCCACCGTCGAAACGGCTAATATCCAAACTCCGTATGCGACTGCCCCCAGGCTTCGCACGACAAATGGCGTCAGAAAAAACGGGACTACCATGCTTACCGCCATAGCCGCCCAGTTCATAATCACATTTAACGCAAATCGTTTTGTGTTGGCCATTGATATTAAACGCGCAATCTCCACGATACTACAGTGCTATTGCTCGAGTACCCTCGATTAACCGCGCCAGCAATTGCCCTGATTTCACTACCACTTTCGAGTCAAAATACTCTCCCTTTGCCCCTTGCACCATAACGTATCATCAAGAGATATGTGGCGCTCGGCCAGACTTGAACGCCTTGCATTCTTGCACGGCACCCCACAAGAGGATTTTGTGATCATGGGCAGTCCCATCCACGATACGGCGTCGGATGACCGGAACAGAGTGGCGATCCTCCGCGTCATGTTGCTGCCCCGAGGTAGTTCGGTAACTCGCTCGACGCATTACGCAGCCGCTAGCCTCAGATTGCCATACCGGAGCACTAAGTGAAGCTGCTTTTCTGGTTTTGTTTCGCTGTCACGAGCTATGCCTATTTCGGCTATGCCCTCTTGC
The DNA here is from genome assembly GCA_041691575.1 of Terriglobales bacterium. GTDB lineage: Bacteria > Acidobacteriota > Terriglobia > Terriglobales > Acidobacteriaceae > Edaphobacter. The sequence goes on along the minus strand of JBEPUJ010000002.1, from coordinate 379,020 downwards.
TTTGGCTTTATGTTCTTCTACGCAGGCAACCTGTTTTTCAAAGCCCGATAACCCCCACCATCTCCATTATTATTGCGGCACGCAATGAAGAGGCCAATCTTCCCGCGAAGTTGGAAAATCTTCGCCTCTTGGACTATTCCCTGGATCGTCTCCAGATTGTCATTGCCTCCGACGGATCGACGGACCGAACTGCCGCCATTCTGCGCGAACAGGCTCCTCATGTCGTCCCGGTCATTCTCGAAGAGTCAAAGGGTAAGGCCTGTGCCCTCAACGAGGCCGTCAAATACGCTACTGGGGAAGTCCTCGTCTTTCTAGATGCGCGGCAGCATGTGGAGCCGAACGCAGTTTCCGAGATGGCCTCCTGTTTTGCCGATCCTGCCGTGGGTGCAGTCAGCGGCGAGTTGTTGCTCGAAAATGACTCCGGAGCACCGTCCTCCGACGCTCTCGGCATCTACTGGAAGATTGAAAAGACCGTCCGCAAACTCGAATCCGCATCCGGCTCCGTCGTAGGCGTCACGGGAGCGATTTACGCGATCCGCCGCGGACTCTATACAGAAATCCCAGCCGGAACGATCCTTGATGATGTCTTTGTTCCCATGAACGTGGCGCGCCTCGGCAAGCGCGTTGTCTTTCAGCCCTCCGCGATCGCCCGTGATCGACTCTTCAGCCAAAAAGGAAAAGAGTTCTCGCGCAAGGTTCGCACCCTTACCGGGAACTACCAGTTGCTGCGCATCGCGCCCTGGCTGCTCTCACCGGCAAACCCTCTCTTCTTCCGCTTTATCAGCCATAAGCTCTTACGGCTTGCCGTCCCCTTGCTCATGGTGGTGATGCTCGTATCCTCCGCATGGGCTGGAGGCTCCCTTTACAGAACAATCTTCTGGCTCCAAATCTCCTTCTACCTTTTGGCCGTTTTCGGAATACTGAGCCCCTCCCTCCGAAAATTCAAGCCCGTTGCCATCGCCAATACATTTGTGATGCTCAATGTAGCTGCGGCATTCGCATTCTACAATTTCATTGCAGGCAGAAATACAGTATGGACACGGTAGGCTTGTCTCGCTAACCGTGTTATTTTTTACTCGTCGTACCGAAGAGGCTGCGTCTTGGGAACAGGCATTGGACATTACATTCCGCTGGTGGCCTACCTGGGTTGCTGGGTGACCATCATCGCCTCTCTAGCGGGAAAGCCCCTGTGGGGGTTTTATTACATGCTCCCCCTCCTGCCCTACCGCACCCTGCGAGACCACTTTCTCGACCACTTTCTGGGCGCCAACGTTCTCACGATTCTAGTCCTGGCCGTGATCGTCGGAGCCCTGCTCCACGGCAAGCGCCTTCCAAAATCAAATATCTATCTCGTCTGGCTAGTCTTCGCTTTCTATATGTACTTGTCTATGTGGCTAGGCACCGCGCTGGGGCATTCGCCTGCACCGCTATGGATAAACGATGCTAACTTCGCAACCTGGAAAGACTACATGCTTCTGCCTTTGGTTTTTGTTGCCGCAGGTTTAGTCGTCGAAGACCGAAAAGCTGTAAGAACGGTAATTCTCGTTACAGGTATCTCCTTGCTCTTTATCGATAGAAGTTCCTTGATGAGCAGTTTGTCGAGGTCGTGGGCCACCTTTGACGAGGATAAGCGGGATGGCGGTCCGCTCGGGTTCGCGGGTTCAAATGGCCTCGCCGCATTCCTCGCCCAGTTCGCCCTGTTCTTCTGGGGTTTCGGCCAGTTCCTCAAACGGCGTAAAGCCAAGCTCCTTTGCTACGCCCTTGTTGGCACTACGATTTTTGCGACCATGTACACTTTTTCGCGCGCATCCTATATTGCGGTGGTGATGGGAGCATTCCTGCTCGGCATCTTGAAAGACCGGAAGATGATCGTGGTGGTCGCAATTTTCTTGTTCACCTGGCAAGCGATCGTTCCTGTCGCCGTGACCGAGCGCGTCATGATGACCAAGAATGAAAATGGCCAACTCGAAGCGTCCGCCCAGGAGCGTGTTGACCTTTGGGAAAACGCCAAGAAGTCATTCTATAGTGAACCGCTCTTTGGAAACGGCTATGCGACCTTCCAATATGGCAACCACACGGATAACCTGAAAGATACTCACAACTGGTTCGTCAAAGTCCTCGTCGAAACGGGCATCCTCGGCGGGATTTTAGCACTTGTTCTTCTTCAACAGATGCTTGCCCTGGCTTACCGTCTCTTCCGACATGCAAAGGACCCCCTTTATCAAGGGCTTGGCCTAGGCCTTTTTCTCACTGTCTGCTGTAGCATTATCCTCAACCTCTTTGGGGACCGATGGACCTACCTTGAAGTCAACGGGCTCCTCTGGGCTCTCTTTGGAACGGCCGCGGCATCAACTCATCTGGTTGAACCAGAATCGACGGACGTAGTTGATCCTATCGATTCAACCGCCGCCGTTAATCCATATCTGGCCTATCGTTAGTTTTATCCCGGTGCGATCAGCATGTCTGAGTCTCTTGTAACCCCTATGATTTCATCTCTGCGGGGTACGTCCAATCTCCACAAAGCCAAAGACGCTTCGCTCCCCCATGTCCTTCTTGTCATTGATCAATTCTCCAAGACCTTGGGCGGTGGAGAACGCATTGTCCTTAAACTCGCCGCGCTGCTGCCTGAGTATGGATACCGGGCATCAATCCTGACCCTTTCGGCTGACCCCGAAAGTCCAGCGCTTAAATCGCCTCCTTGCCCTGTTTATCTTCTTCCGCTCAAGCGCACCTACGATCTCCATGCCCTAAAGGCAGCCCTCCATCTGCGGCGCTTCCTCAAGCGACAGCAAGTCCAGATCGTCCAGACCTTCTTTGAGAGTTCCGATATCTGGGCCGGATTTGTAACCAAGACCATGTCAAAATCCAAGCTCATCTGGAGCCGCAGAGACATGGGAATCCTCCGCACCCGTAAACACGAAATAGCCTACCGCCTCATGGCAGGCCTTCCCGACGCTGTCTTTGCCGTCTCCGAACTCGTCCGCCAGCACTGCATCGAAGAAGATCACATCGATCCGGCGCGCGTCCAGACCATCTACAACGGTCTCAACCTCGCCGACTGGAGTACATCCTCGCAGCCCGAACCCCACCGCGAAGTCATCGTCACCACGGCAGGCAACATCCGCCACGTCAAGGGCCATGACATCTTCATCAAAGCCGCCGCGACCATCGCGCCGCAGTTCCCCAACGTTTCCTTCAGTATCGCTGGAGGCATACTCGAGCCTGCCTACTTCGAGGAACTTCAAGCCCTCGTTCGCGACCTGAACCTTACCGGTCGCTTTCAATTCCTTGGCGGTGTCACCAATCTCCGCGAGCATCTCTCTTCAGCCAATATCTTCGTATTGCCCTCGCGCAGCGAAGGCTTCTCCAACGCCATCGTCGAAGCCATGGCAGCGTCTCTCCCAGTTGTCGCAACCAACGTCGGCGGCAATGCGGAGGCCGTGCAGGACGGCGTCAGCGGATTCATCGTCCCTTCCGAAGATCCCCCGGCACTCGCCGCAGCCGTCGCCCAGCTACTGTCCGATCCATCCCGCGCCGAGGCGATGGGCATAGCCGGAAAGCAACGCGTCGCGGACAAATTCACGACCGAGGCCATGATGAGTCAGACAGTCGCAACTTACACAAAACTCCTGGCCCAAAAGTAGCTTTGGCGCAACAAAAAGCGGGAGAATCAAGATCCTCCCGCTCAGTCGATCTCAGTTTTCTTTAGCAGCGAACAACCTTCGGCGACCGAATTCCCTTCGTCGCATTGCGCGAATCCACCACAAGCTGCGATTTGCTGACGATCTCCTCGTAGTTGTAGTCGGAGTGATCCGTCACAATCAGGACGCAGTCATACTGCTCCAGGTTATCGAGCGGCGTGCAGGTCATGTTCAGGTTGTAACGCCTCCCCCTGCCCACGGTCGGGAAGTAAGGATCGTTGTACAAAACTTCCGCTCCTTCCTCGCGCAGCAGCTCAATGATCGTCAGTGACGGAGATTCGCGCAAATCATCGATATTTTTCTTATAAGCCATGCCCAGCATCAGAATCTTCGAGCCATTCATGGCCTTCTTCTGCTGATTGAGCGCCTTTCCGACAGCCTGGACCACATGCGCCGGCATCGCCTCGTTCACCTCTCCGGCCAGCTCGATAAACCGGGTATTGAAGTCATACTCTTTGGCCTTCCAACTCAGGTAAAACGGGTCGATCGGAATGCAGTGGCCGCCGAGCCCGGGGCCCGGATAGAAAGGATGGAAGCCGAAAGGCTTGGTCGCCGCCGCGTCGATCACCTCCCAGATATCCACGCCCATGCGCAGCGAAAGCTGTTTCAGCTCATTGACCAAAGCAATGTTCACGCAGCGATAGATATTCTCCAGCAGCTTGGTCATCTCCGCCACCCGCGTCGACGACACCTGCACCGCGCGCGTAAAGATGCCCTCATACAAGGTCGCCGCCAGCGTCGTAGCGATCTCCTCATGTCCGCCCACCACCTTGGGAATGTCGCGCCGCGCCACTGTATCGTTTCCCGGATCTTCGCGCTCTGGCGAGAAGGCAACATAGAAGACCCCATGTTCCGCTGCCGAACCCTGGCTCTGAACCTTCAGCCCCTTGGTATTGCCGGCCTCCAGAATCGGAATCATCAACTCTTCTGTCGTTCCCGGATAGGTTGTGCTCTCAAGCACCACGAGCTGGCCCTCCCGAATCCACGGAGCGGCGGCCTTGGCCGTGTTCTCGACGTAGCTCAGATCCGGCTCGCGATGCTCGGTCAGCGGCGTAGGAACGCACATGATGACGGCATCCATATCCGACAGGTGGGCAAAATCAGTCGTAGCGGTAAAGCCATGTGTCCGCGCCGCCTGAATCTCCTCGGCCGGGATGCGGAAGATATACGACCGGCCAGCTTCGAGGTCAGTTACTTTTTTACTGTCGATGTCGAAACCCGTTACTTTAAAACCGGCCTCGGCAAGAAGAAGGGAGAGCGGCAATCCAACGTAACCAAGTCCGATGACTCCAATTCTGGCAGTTCGGCTCTTCAGGCGATCAAAACGTTCCTGGGCAATCTGAGGAAGAACAACGGGGAGTTGAGTTGGCATATCTTTGAATTATCGCATTCGCCCCGCTGAACTTGCATCTTTCCTTTCGCGCTATATCGAACCTCCGATTTCTCGGTAAATCAGACTCTTTTTCACGCTGCCGTTACAAAATAATCTGCCTGCGGCCCTTTGCCGGAACCGAAGGCCGCAACATCCATCGCAAAAACATTGCGATAATAGGGTTGTTTGTTTAATCATTGCTTGCACTGTCGCTTCTTCTCTCCGCATCACACGAACAGCACAAAAGTTGCATGGACTCGAACAAACGAAGTTGGCAAACTAGCTGCTCTCAGCCGTGCCCGCAATCCATAACCCGCGGACATTTCCGCTTCGATAAATTTTTCATTACAGCCAGTGACACGTTCCTGGTGGAGGATAGATGGCCCGTTATTTGATTACTGGAATCGCAGGTTTTATCGGTTCAACCTTGGCTCACACCCTCGTCGAGCAGGGACACGAAGTTCGCGGAATCGACAATCTTTCAACGGGCAACCTCGAAAATCTTGCTGACATCCGGAACAAGGTCTCCTTTCAGGAGATGGATCTGCAGGACGTAGCGGGCGTGAAGTCCGCCTGCGAAGGCGTGGACTACGTACTCCACCAGGGAGCGCTCGCCTCGGTACCCCGGTCCGTGAAAGACCCGCTCTCCTCGCACGAATCGAACATCAATGGAACTCTGAACCTGCTGATCGCGGCTCGCGACGCCCGCGTCCGCCGCATCGTCTATGCCGCGTCCTCCTCGGCCTATGGCGACCAGCCCACCCAGCCCAAGCAAGAGGACATGCTGCCCCGTCCGCTCTCGCCCTACGCCGTCCAGAAGCTCACCTGCGAGTACTACATCCAGTCGTTTTACCGCGCCTACGGTCTCGAAGGAGTCTGCCTCCGCTACTTCAACATCTTTGGCCCCCGCCAGGCCGCGGACTCGCCTTACTCCGGCGTCATCGCGCAGTTCACCTTCAAAATGATGGCAGGAGAGACTCCAACCATCTTCGGCGACGGCCTTACCAGCCGCGACTTCAACTACGTCGACAACGCTGTCAGCGCCAACCTTCTCGCATGCACAGCTCCCAGCGAAGTCGCGACTGGTCGCGTCTTCAATATCGGCACCGGCAAGAGCCACACGCTCAACGAAGTCTATGCCGCCATCGCCGACCAGCTTCACTTCACTGCGAAGCCCATCTACGGTCCCACCCGTGAAGGCGACATCCAGCATTCACTGGCCGACATCAGCCGTGCCACCAAAGAGCTCGGCTACCAGCCCAAAGCCCAATTCCACGAAGGCTTGCAGAAGACTGTGGCATGGTATCTGGAAGAAAAAGACGAGAAGCAAACCGCCACGGCAAAGATCTGACGACCGTCATCCAGGGCTTATCCCTGCCTGCAAGGGCAATCAACCGGATCGATGTCTCTCTTAACGCAAATAATAGCCGCCAGACGAATCTGGCGGCTATAAAAGACTTTGTCTCCCAACTCTATGCGGAGGCCGCTCCCGGCAGCCTCAGATAAAGTCAGGCTGCAAAGTTACGAACGCATCTTGCGCATCAATGCGCCGGCAGATCCCAGCAAGCCGGTTCCCAGAAGGATCAGCGAGCTTGGCTCCGGAACAGGCGAAACGGCTCCGTTGAAGTCGAGACCGAAGACATCGCCATTGGCCTGCGTCACCTGGAACGTCAACGTGTTGACTCCGGCAACGAAGTCAGGCGAATACAGCGACACGAGCGTCGCTGTGCCGATGCAGGTAGGAACGCCGTCCGAGCAGTGGCTATATGGCGCGCCCGGGGTCGGGGTGTTTACCTGGTGACCATTCAAAAACACGGTCACGGTGTCATCCGCAAGAAGGTTCAAATAGCCGCCCTGCGAAGCAGGATCATTCGTACCGATATCGAATGTGCTGGTGAAGAAATAGTTGCCATTCGCCGTGGTGGTCAATGGGCTCGATTGCGGTCCAGTCTGGGCATAGGAGACCCAGCTCGAATTCGGGAGCGCCATATCCCACACCGCTCCGCTGGTGACGGTCAGGTTCGTGGTGCTGGAGCTGCCAAACGCGTAATTCGTGTATCCATTGCTATAAGCAAAGCCGGGTACGCTCGTCGACGCGGACAACGCAGAGTTGTCATTGCCGAAGTTCGAGGAAGTCGTGCCATAGCTGCCGAGTTGAAGCGGGGTGGCCGACGCGAAGACGGTCGAAAGTACGAGCACCGCCCCCAAAGCAGAGAGTTTCGAGTAAAGCTTCATATAGTCCTCCTGATTCCGCATGGTGCGGGTCTTTCTAAAATTGCCGCCTTGACGGCCCTTCTAAGAGCACCTGCCCAGACTGTGAAATTCGACCCACAGGCCCTATGCAGCAGGATTTCTTACTGTCTCTTAGTGCATCTTGATCTCCAAACCCAATACCTATATGGATCAACAGCTTAGCCGAGACATTCTTGGCGTATATGCAAAGTTTTGCATCCTAAGTGAGGATTCACGTTGCCTTCGGCAACTTGAGCCGGACCGGAGATTACATCTCACGACCTTAAGCTGCCCGATGGCCCGAATTCCGCATCTCACCTAAGAGAGCGCTACCCGAATCGGTATCAGGATTTCCATCCCACTCGCAGAATTAGGGCAAACTAAAGAATGTCAGCAATGATCACGGCCAGGATTCCCCACTCCCGCACTGGTTCCAGACGCACTTCCACGTTCGTTTTTCTGCTCCTGCTTCTGCTGGCTGGCGCCCCCCTCGCCTCCGCCTTCAGTACCCCGCTCACCGGATCGGCCCTCGATGAGGGTTACTACGACATGTACAACCTCAACTTTCCCGACGCCCACCAGAAGTTTCAGCGGTGGATGTCCGACCACCCTGAAGATCCAATGGGCCCTGCCTCCGACGCCGCAGCCTGGCTCTTCGGGGAGTTCGACCGCCTCCACATCATCGACGTCCAGCTCTTCGCCGACCAAAGCCGCTTCGACAACCGACAGCGCCTCACCCCCGACCCCGCAGTCCGCAAATCCTTCGATGAACGTGCCGACCAGGCCAACCGTCTCGCCGATGCCGCCCTCCAGCGCAACCCCAAAGACGCTACCGCCTTCTACGTCAAGACCCTTATCTGCGGCATGAAGTCCGACTACGCCCTCATGATCGAAAAGCGCGACATCGCCGCCCTGAACCTCAGCAAGCAGGCCAGCAGCTTCTCCCGGCAAGCTCTCGCCATTAATCCGGCGATGTATGACGCCTACCTCGCCACCGGCGTCGAGAACTATATGCTCAGCCTCAAATCCGCTCCGGTCCGCTGGATTCTCAGCATCACCGGCGCCGCGACCGACCGCGAGGAGGGCATCCGCCTGCTACGCCTTACCGCCGCCAAAGGCCACTACCTTGCGCCCTTCGCCCGCATGATGCTCGCCGTCGCCGCCCTCCGCGACAACCATCCCCAGGAGGCAAAAGACATCCTCACCGCTCTCTCGAAAGAGTTTCCGCAAAACACCCTCTACCAACGCGAACTGGCAAGAATTCGCTGATTCTCGCCATCGCCGCTCGAAACCACAATCTCAAACCTTGCATCTGCGTGTAGGCTGAATGCAACATCTTTAGCTCAATCGACACGTTGCATACCAGTTCACGCTCCGCAACAGCAAAGGGTCTTTATAAGCATGCGCATCGCCTCCGTCGGAACAGCCTACCCGCCTCACCGTTATTCGCAGGCAGCAATCACCGAAGCGCTTAAAAATCGCTGGAAAGACCGTCTCAAAGAGCCCCGTCTCATCAACCGCCTCCACGCCAACTGCGGCGTCGAGTTTCGAAATCTGGTCTTCCCGCTTGACGTCTACGAGACCCTCTCCGGCTTCGGTCCTACCAACAATGCCTGGATCAAATCCGCCGTCGAGCTCGGCCAAAAGTCCATCACCACCGCCCTTGACCGCGTTGGCCTCGGCCCCGCCGATATCTCCGCTATCTTCTTCGCCTCGGTCACCGGCATCGCCAGCCCCACCATCGACGCCCGCCTCATCAACCTGATGCCCTTCCCCACCAACATCAAGCGCACCCCCATCTTCGGACTGGGCTGCGTCGCCGGAGCCGCTGGCATCTCCCGCGCCTCCGACTACGTCCGCGCCTTCCCCGACCAGTACGCTCTGCTGCTCTCGGTCGAACTCTGCTCCCTCACCTGGCAAGACAACGATCAATCCATCGCCAATCTCATCTCCACCGGCCTCTTCGGAGACGGCTCCGCCGCCGTTGTCATCGCCGGATCTGAAACTGCCCTCGCCAAAGAGGGCTGTGGCCCCCGCGTCCTCGACACCCGTTCCACCTTCTACCGCAACACCGAATACATCATGGGCTGGGAGATTGGCGATCTCGGCTTCAAGATCGTCCTCTCCCCCGACGTCCCTAAGGTCGTCAATGAGCATCTCCGCGGCAACGTTGAGAGCTTCCTCGCCGACAACAACCTCACCATGGGCGACATCTCCAGCTATATCTTCCATAGCGGCGGGCCCAAGGTCCTCGAAGCCATGGAGACCAGCCTTAATCTTCCCCCCAATGCCCTTGCGCCCTCCTGGAAGAGTCTCCGCGAAGTGGGCAACCTCTCCGCTGCTTCCGTCCTTGCTGTGATGGAGGATTACCTCGTCAACACCCCGGGCGCCCCCGGCACTTACAGCATCCTCGCCGCTATGGGCCCCGCCTTCTGCTCCGAGCTCGTTTTGCTTCAGTGGTAGGTTGCCCCATCACGCCTCCCGGCCCAATCATTGTTGCTTGTTCTTGCGACCCCAAGTTTTTCATCTGCACCACAACGCAAGCTGCCTTTACACTGTCATAGGCATCCCTGTAAGTTGAGCTAGCAATAAGAGGAAGCCAGGTAAGACTATGGACGACATCGCGCAGCGCTGCATTGAGATCATCGCAAAATCGAAGGGTATTGCCCCGGACTCGATCACTCTGGACAGCACCTTCGACGCCCTCAACATCGACTCCCTGGACAAGATCAACATCTCCTTCGAGGTCGAAGAGGCCTTCTCCATCGAAATTCCCGACGAAGCCCTCGGTACCATCAAAACTGTTGGCGATATGGTTAACGGAGTCGCTCAACTCCGCGAAAAACATCCTCCCGCCGCCGTCACCACCCCTTAGCCGCGGCCATCGCAAGGACGTCACCGTAAGGAAGATCTATTGAACCGCGTTGTAGTCACCGGCCTCGGCTGCGTTACCCCCATCGGCAGCACTGTCGAAGACTTCCGCACCGCTCTCTTCTCCGGCGCCACCGGCATCGCGCCCTTCCCAGACTTTCCCGAAGCCCCAGGTGAAACCCAGGGCCTCCGTTTTACCCAGTCTGCCCGTGTCAAAGACTTCGACCCCCGCCAGCACCTCGAATCCGGCATCGTCGTCTCCACCGACCGCACTACCCAGTTCGCCATTGTCGCCGCCCGCCAGGCCGCGCAACAGAGCAACCTCCTCCAGCACCACGCTTCAGATAATGTCGCCATCATCGTAGGCTGCGCCTGCGGAGGCCGACAGGCCGAAGAGACCGAGACCGCCAAGCTCTACACCCGCGACGCCCGCGTTCACCCGCTCACCGTCACCCGCACCATGGCCTCCGCCGGAGCCAGCCACATCTCCATCGACCTTGGCATTACCGGCCCTGTCCTCAACATCTCCACCGCCTGCTCCTCCGGAACCCATGCCATCGGCCTGGCCTTCCATATGGTCCGCTCCGGCATGGTCTCAGCCGCCATCACCGGAGGCCACGAGGCCCCGCTCACCTTCGGCTTCCTCCGCGCCTGGGACTCGATGCGCGTCGTCTCCCCAACCCAGTGCCGGCCCTTCTCCGCCGACCGCGACGGCATGACCCTCGGCGAAGGCAGCGCGATGCTCACGCTCGAAACCCTCGAATCGGCGCAGGCCCGTAACGCTCCTATCTATGCCGAGATCGTCGGCTTCGGCATGTCCGCCGACGCTCACCACATCACCCAGCCCGCCCCTGAAGGCGCAGCCGCGGCCATGCGCAAGGCCCTTAAGGACGCGAACTCCTCACCGGATCAAGTCGGTTACATCAGCGCCCACGGTACCGGAACCCAGGCCAACGACGCCACCGAAGCTGCCGCGATTCACCAACTCTTCGGCCCTCGCGCAGCCCAGATCCCTGTCAGTTCCACCAAAGCCCTCCACGGGCACTCCATTGGAGCCACCGGAGCGCTCGAAGCTCTGGCCACCATCCTCGCCCTCCACCACGGCCAGCTCCCAGCCAACGCGGGCGTCACTGAAATCGATCCGACCCTGAATCTCGACGTCATCCTCAACGCCCCCCGCGAAGCCTCTCCCCAGCTTGCCCTCTCCAATTCCCTGGCCTTCGGGGGCCTCAATGCCGTCCTTGCCATCCGCCCCTTCGCAAATCACGGCTAAGATCTGTTTATGAAGTCCAGCAGTCGATATTGGTTCAGCCGCATTCGACGCCACACGATACTGGCTATGTCAGCCGCCGCCGGAACAGCCCTAATCTATCTCGCCACAGCCCCGCCGGATTTCCGCCACCGCCTTAGCATGGCCACTGCCTACAGCAGCCTCCTCTTTCTTGGGGTGACTCTTCTTCTAGGCCCATGGAATACCTTTTGCCGTCGCCCCAACCCTGTCAGCTTCGACCTCCGCCGCGACATTGGCATCTGGGCCGGCGTGCTTGCCATCCTTCACACCGCCGTCGGCCTGACCGTCCATCTCCGCGGCCGCATGTGGATGTACTTCTTCAAGCAGCGCCACCCCTTGAAGTTCCAGACCGGGCTGTTCGGTTCGGCCAACGATGTCGGCCTCATCTCAGCCCTGCTCTTCCTGATGCTGCTCGCCATCTCGAACGACCTCGCGCTCCGCACCCTCGGCCTCGAACGATGGAAGTCCCTCCAGCGCTGGACCTACATCGCGGTCGGTCTGGCTATCGCTCACGGCGTCCTCTTCCAACTGGTCGAGAAGCGCCACCTACCCTGGGTGCTTGTCTTCGCCGCCCTGTCCCTTCTCATCATCTTCATTCAGTTGGCTGGCGTCGCCTACGTCCGGGCGGGTCGCCGAAATAACGCATAAACTGCCAGCGGCAAGCGCTGGACCCGGGAAATTTTATTTACAGCCGTATCGCTTCAAATAGTCATAATCTAAAACGGAACTGACTTACACGAGAACGTTGGCCCTTAGTCATAACTGCGACAATAGACAAGGCTCTCGATCTTGCTAAAGTACCGAATCAAAATATTTGACGAGCAACTCTTATCAAGGAAATCTCTTTGATCTCAATTCTCATCCTCACCCGCAACGAGCAGCGCGATCTCCCCGACTGCCTTGCCTCTGTCGCCTGGTCCGACGACATCCATGTCTTTGATTCCTTCTCCACCGATGACACCGTAACCATCGCACAGGCCGCCGGAGCCCACGTCAGTCAACGCACCTTCGACAACTGGGCCGCGCACCAGAACTACGCGCTAACCCATCTTCCCTTCCGCCATCCCTGGGTCTTTTATCTTGACGCCGACGAACGCGTCACCCCCGATCTCCAGCGCAGCCTTCTCCTGGCCGCCGAAGATTCTCGCGACAACATTGCCTTTCGCGTCCAGCGACGCGACTTCCTGAACGACCGCTGGCTCCGGCACGTCCAGACCTCGCCTTTCTATCTCCGGCTCTTTCGCCCCGAAAAGATGCGCTACGAGCGCCTCGTCAATCCCATCTCCATCGCCGACGGCCCCGTTGGTCAGGTCTCCGGTTACCTCGATCATCTGCCCTTCAGCAAGGGCATTGGCCACTGGATCGACCGCCACAACAAATACAGCGCCTTTGAGGCCCAGCAGATTCTCGACAACCGCGCCGCGCATGCCGCCGCCGGCGGTCCCGCTTTCAGTCTTCGGTCTGCATTCTTCGAGCGCGACTTTCACCGCCGGCGCTTCCACCAGAAGGAGCTTTTCTATCGGCTCCCCGCCCGCCCGTTGATCAAGTTCCTGGTGCTCTATCTCGCCAAGCGAGGTTTTCTCGACGGCTCCGCCGGCTTCACCTACGCCACCCTGCAATCCATCTACGAGTACTTCATCGTGTTAAAAACAAAAGAACTCCAGCGCGGCGGAGCCTGACCACTCTTCGCCGCGTGGAGTCAATCAAAATGGGACTATAGCAGTTTGACGGAGTCGACCTTCAGTGTGTCGCCCTGCACATCGCCCTTAACATCCACGCGAAGGTGATCAGTCGCCTTCGAATCCTTCAGTTGCTGGGCGATCTTTGCATTGCCATCCGCGTCGAACTTCAAAAACTTCTTGTCCGCGGTGATGATGCCGAATCCGCTCTTCTCGCACATCAAAGCGCAGGAGCGCGTGTGAGCGTCCGCGTGGGCGGCCTCTTTCTTCGAACAGTTCACATCGATAACCGTGACATCCGTGAACGACTTTGTGGCGGCCAGCGCGGGCGCGGCGAGCAGGCCTAAAGCAAGGATGGAAGCAATTACTTTCATTTTTTTCTCCAGTTCAGTTGAATTTCATTCACTACCGGGTTCAGCAAACTCTGGCACTGCAACGATACTCTAGTTCCCTGTCACATGCCCGCGGTCCTCACGCACCGACGTAAGCTGCGAGAGCACGAATGCCGCGACGGCAATCTCAAGATCGCGAACCGCAATGTCGAAGAACATGCCGGTCGTTATGAGATTGATCGCAATGCAGATCAACCACGCCATCACAAAATAGCTGCCAATCTTCGTCCAGCGGCTCAACACCAGCACACCCGCAATAATCTCTACGATGCCCACGATGTGCATAAAGGTGGTCGCGCTGACCGGAACAACCTTCGTCACCAGCGGGCTCAGATACATCCCCCACTCGGCCAGCCTGTTGAAATATTTATCAAGTCCAGAAAGAATGGGCACCACTCCCAGCGCAATTCGCAGCGCCCACCAACTGGCGTTAAGACGTTTATCGAACGTAGTCATCTTCTACCTCTCACGCAAAAGACTTCATTGCCCACACTCCGGTTACATGCCACATTCAAAAATCGAACGAGGACTCCGCAGACCGTGTTGTAACCTCTTCGGCTCTACGTGATCTATTAGGATAGGCACACCATGGAAACGACCGAGATTCTCGAAAAATCGAAGACATTGACCGACGAAGAAGTCGTAACCCGCGTCCGCGGGGGCGATCTCGCGATGTATGAGGTCATTATGCGCCGATACAACCAGCGCCTCTACCGCGTTGCCCGCGCCATACTGCACGACGATGCCGAAGCCGAAGACGTTATGCAGGATGCCTACGTCCGTGCCTACACGCATCTGGACCAGTTTGCGGGCCGCTCGGCCTTTTCCACCTGGCTGACCCGCATCGCCGTCCACGAGTCCCTGTCTCGCCTTCGCTCACGCAACCGGCATCCACAGGTAGACATTACCGACTACGACGGAGAAATTTCGATGAAGACGCCCGGCAGATCGCTCGATCCAGAACAGAACGCCTCGGCAGCGCAACTGAAAGAGTTTTTGGAAGAGGCAGTGCTAAACCTTCCGGAGAGCTATCGAACCGTCGTCATGCTGCGCGACATCGAGGAACTCAGCACCGCGGAGACCGCCGAAGCGCTCGACCTCACCCAGGAAAACGTCAAAGTTCGCCTTCATCGCGGTCACGGCATGATCCGAAACTGGCTCTTCGAGCGCATCGGAACCGGCGCGAAAGAAGCCTTTCCCTTCATGGGCGTCCGCTGCGACCGTGTCGTCCAGGGCGTATTCGAACGGCTCGCAAAGCACACCAATCCCGATTCGCAGATCCAGTAATCCCAAGCCGCTTACCCGCACTTTCACGCGGATGCGCCGCCCTCGGTCAAAGATTTCTTATCCCTCTTCTGCAACAGGTCGATCACTGCCTGGTATAGCCGGTTCCGCATCTCGAACCGGTCGCCTGCCCGCGTCACATAGCGGATCAGCACATCGATCCCCGACCCGGCTGGACGCATCTCCACCGAAGTGGTCGCCGAGAACGGGCTCAGGTCATGCTGCTTCATGGCCCGCTGCCACTCCTGCTCCGCCTCGCGGCCTCCCTCCTCCGTCTCCCTCACCACCGTCTTGTGGATCTGATCGATCGTCTGGAAAGAGTCTTCTCCCGCCGGTACATTCACGCTGATCTCGTCCCACATCCATTGCCCGGTCGTCGAGAAGTTGAAGTACTGTCCCGAGATCGCGAACTTATTGAGAAACGTCACCCGCCGTCCGGTCGGATGCCCCTTATCGGTCCAGTTCCCAGTCTCCAGCAGCGACGTCCGGAACAGTCCAATCTCGATCACCTCACCGGCCACGCCATTGATCTCCACCCAATCGCCCAGCCGGATTCCATTCTTCCCCATCAACACAAACCAGCCGAAGAACGCCAGGATGAAGTCCTGAAACACCACCGTCAACCCCGCCGTGGCCAGGCCCAAAATCGTCGGCATCTGTTTCGGCGCCCCAAAGATCACCAGCAGCACCAGCAACAGCGTCACCAACTGAATCGCCAAATGCGCAATCGTCCGCAGTGTATGCAGGCTGCGCTGATCCATCGCCGACCGGTCCAGCATCATGCGCACCAGCGCGCCCAGCAGCGCGGCACACAGCAGCAGAAACGCAATCATCGCCAGAGACTGAAAGAGCAGATGAGTCATAATCCTGTGCTGCAACGCCACCTGCGCCTGCCACTTCGCGTACACCCCCGAAAGCTGCTGCTGCGTCTGCATCCGGTCATCAAGAATGGAGTGGATCTGCGCGAGCGCATGAACCTGACCCATACGCGCCACCCGGCTCCGCGTCCCAACCTCGACATCCACCGGCGTTCCCGCATCGTCCGTCGAGAGCCCCGGCAAAGAGCTGATCCCCGCCTCCGCTGTACTCGCTTTTTTCTCAATCGCGGCATGTTGCGCCGTCAGCGCCGCCACATCCGCATCGGCCTGTGCCTGCGCCTGCGCAATCAGGTCCATCCGGCTGCGTTGATCGAACCACGACTTCGCCCGTCCATAGAGCGTGCCATACCGCTTCGCCGACGCTACCGCCGTGGGCGCGCCATTATCCATCTGCTCGTCGAACTTCTTCATCGACGCTTCCCGCGCCGCCAGTTCCTGCTGAATCGCTCCCCGCTTGTCCCCGCTTACCTGCGCCAGATCGTCGCTCGCGTCCCCCAACTGATCGTTGTCCAGCGTCAACTGCGCCTTCGCGATATCGAGATCGTCCGACTGCACCGCCCCATCCGGCCCCTTGGGCAGCTTCGCCGCCTCCTTCGTCAGACGATCCACCGCCGCCTGGTCCTCCTTCACCATCTCCTTCAAGCCTGCAACCTTCTGCGACAACGCCAGTGCATCCCCCTTGAACACAGGAGTCTCCATCGCCGCCAGACGCAGCGCCATCGCAAACGCCTGATCGACCTCATGGTCCGCCAGCCGCTGAGCGTTCAGCGCCAGCCGTCGCTCCTCCACCGAAACCGCCAGCGGAGCCAGCGCCTGCGCCGTCTGCCACGGCCTCTGGTCCACCAGGGTCTCCGCCGCAGCTCCGCGCTTCCCTCTCAGGAACGGCAGATTCTCCATCGCCCCACGCGTCAGATAGCTCGCCACCAGCAACATAATCAGAGCCGCCGCCGGCGCCGCAATCAGGAGTTTTCGCATAGACTTCATCCTTCCACCGTATAACCCCTTCTGATCTCCCACAAAAGTCTTACGCCTCCCACCGCGCAAAATTCCGCTCCTCCATCTAAACTCAACCTATGTGCGGAATTGTTGGTTACATCGGTCCCCAGCCCGTCGTCCCCGTCATCATTGAAGGCCTGCGCCGTCTCGAATATCGCGGCTACGACTCCGCCGGCATCGCCGTAGCGGGCAATTCCAGCGGTCTCGAACTTCGCCGCGCTCCAGGCAAGCTGCGCAACCTCGAAGCCGTCATCGCCGAGCATCCCCTCCACGGCACCTTCGGCATCGGCCACACTCGCTGGGCCACCCACGGCCGCCCGACTGAAGAGAACGCGCACCCCCACCGCGACTGCACCGGAACCCTCGTCGTCGTCCACAACGGCATCGTCGAGAACTATCTCGCTCTAAAAAAAGAGCTTACCGCCTCCGGCCACAAGTTCGTCACCGAGACCGACACCGAGATCATCGCCCACCTGATCGAAGAAGAGATCAAGCAGGCCCCCGGCATCGTCCTCGAAGAGGCCGTCCGCCGCACCGTCCACCGCCTCACCGGAGCCTTCGCCATCGGCGTCCTCTCCGCCAACGAGCCCAACAAGCTCGTCGCCGCCCGCATGGGTCCGCCCGCCGTCATCGGCATCGGCGAGGGCGAATTCTTCCTCGCCTCCGACGTCCCCGGCATCCTTCACCACACCCGCAACATCCACTTCCTGCAGGATGGCGAACTCGCCGTCCTCACCACCGCCGGGGTCACCCTTACGGACTTTCAGGGCGCGGCCCTGCCATTAAAAGTCCAGCGCATCACCTGGGACCCCATCATGGCAGAAAAGGCCGGCTACAAGCACTTCATGCTCAAGGAGATCAACGAGCAGCCCCGCGCCATTCGCGACACCACCCTGGGCCGCGTCTCGTTCGATACCGGCAAGGTCTTCCTCAGCGAGATGCAGATCACCGACGAGGACTTCCGCACCGCCAGCCAGATCACCATCGCCGCCTGCGGCACCTCGTGGCACTCCGGCCTCGCCGGCAAGTTCATGATCGAACGCCTCGCCCGCCTGCCCGTCGACGTCGACTACGCCAGCGAGTTCCGCTACCGGGACCCCATCGCCGACCCGCACGCCATCGGCCTGCTCATCACCCAATCCGGCGAGACCGCCGACACCATCGCCGCCCAGCGCGAGCTCATCGCCAAGGGCAGCAAGACGCTCGCCATCTGCAACGTCGTCGGAGCCGCCGTCACCCGCGAAGCCCAGGGAACCATCACCACCAACGCAGGTCCCGAGATCGGCGTCGCCTCCACCAAGGCCTTCACCGCGCAGCTCACCGCTCTCTTCATCCTGGCGCTGCATCTCGCCCAGGTTCGCGGAACCATCACCGACGCCGAATCCCTCCACCTCGTCACCGAGCTATCGAGAATCCCCGGCAAGCTCGACCAGATGCTCAACCTCAGCGGCACGGGAGCCACCGGTACCTCCGAGGGAGTCGCCGCCCCGGTTCCAGTTTCAGTTCCCGAGCGCCGCACCCGCGCGCGCAAGCCCCTTACCGAGCAGTGCGAGGAGCTGGCCAAAATCTTCCACACCGCCAACGACTTCCTCTTCCTCGGCCGCGGCATCCACTACCCCATCGCGCTCGAAGGCGCGCTCAAGCTCAAGGAGATCTCCTACATCCACGCCGAAGGCTACCCTGCGGGCGAGATGAAGCACGGCCCGAACGCTCTCATTGACGAGTCGCTCCCGGTCGTCTGCATCGCGACCAAAGACTCCAACGATCCTTCTAGCGTCCTGAAGTACGAAAAGACCCTGAGCAACATTCAGGAGGTCACCGCCCGCAGCGGCCGCGTCATCGCCATCGCCACCGAAGGCGACACCGAGATCGGCCAGTTGGTCGAGCACACCATCTACATCCCCCAGGCCCCCGAACTCCTCCTCCCCATTCTCGAAGTAGTCCCCCTGCAACTGCTGGCTTACCACATCGCCGTAAGAAGAGGCTGCGACGTTGACCAACCGAGAAATTTGGCAAAGAGCGTTACGGTGGAATAGTCCTTTCGCCATGCATTAGGCGGTATTAACTGTTTATAATCAGCAACTTGATAATCCCATTTAGCATTGATATTGTCACTTTAGGAAAGTTCTAAAGTCTATTCCACCGATCCGAGTGCTAGATGGCCCTCAAAGTACCAGCGCAGCAAATCAATTACATCCAGAAACTTTTGGAATTGCCCGACGACGGAGTCAAAGAACTCCTCGACGCCATCGCAACAGCAGCGCCACACTTCAACACGACTGATCTAGCAGGAGAAATTGCAAAGAAAACACGTTTACCGGCGGACTTGGCCAGCGGGATTATCGGTGTCCTGAAAAGCATGTATCTGACTCGGAATAGAGAGCAGTCGATTGAGACATTTGTTGACAATATTGTTTTTCGCTCGCTAAAGAGAGCAGATACTTTTTCTCCGAATGAAGTTGACTCGCAGTGGAGAAAGCTTCGTCCTTTCCTAGTGTCCGTATTATCACTGGAGAAATCGCTCGGTACAGCGGTAAAGGCAGGCGAAGTTTTGACTGCCCACGAACGAATCTTTTCCGGCGCTAAAATCACTACCGACCTGCGGCCCGTTTTCCATCTGGATGTTTCAGAAAAACCGGATGCAGCGATGATTGTTCATATGTTGCGAATGACGCAACGTGATAATTATCAAAATAACGTCGATATCTACTTTGCACTCGATAGTAGCGACCTTGTAGTCATGAGACAATTGCTCGATCGTGCTGCAGAAAAGGAATCAACCCTAAAGAACTTAATGAAGGATGCAGGCGTGGCGATAGTTGAACCACGGCCCTTCTATTGAGGAAAGATTAAATATGCCGACAGCAGAAGCCACGGTTATATGGGAAGACGAAACCACTGAAGAGTTGGACAAACAGTGGGCCGAATACTCGCAAGAAGAGATTTCTGCGGAGCACTACAAGTCAAATCTCGTAAAAGGCTTAGAGAATGAGATTGAACGGGCCCGCGAAATGCTGGACTTGGAGGAAGACTGGGACGGAGAAGGTAGTCCAGCCTATTCGCAAGATACGTTTGAGCTCGCAGTATCATTTTTGACAGCTCACTCAAAGCATCTCTGGGACTCTGCATGTCTCCATCCTCCTGTCCCCAGAATAGCTCCAGGTCCGAATGGGAGTATTGATCTTCATTGGAAACGGGAAGCTTGGGAACTTTTAGTAAACATCCCGGCAAACGTCACTGATATGGCGGTCTTCTATGGAGATGACTATGGTGTTCAAAAAATCAGGGGAAGCATTGACCCTAAACAGGTCAATTTTGGAATCGCTACGTGGCTGATGAAATAGCATGGCCGATTGAAAGAATTCCAGATGCAGATTCTGTATTTATGAGAGCGCATAAGGTTCACGTTATAGATGGTGAACTTCAAGCCGGTGTGTTCAGGCCTCAAGGTTTGGGCCTATCCGTCAACTGGAGCAAGTACTCCACTATTAAACAGACAAGGCAGGAAGCTAGGAAGTGCCCCGAAGACAACGCTGTGATCAGTATGATCGTTGGAAACATCAGGCAAATCGACGGCCTGAGTGTTCAACATACTCCCAATTCTGAAAATCAGGCGCACTCGGATATCTTTGGAATTCCAGATCAACGCGAGCATCTCGTTGAGATCAGAATGCAGCTTAGGCGCATTGCTACATGCATTCTGCCAGTTCAATCGTCTCCCGCAGCCTCATAAATGAAGAGGCTTGGTTAGAAGTTAGTTATAGGGTGAGCCGGGTGGCCCCACCCTATAACTCCCAACCAACAACAAACCCTCGGGGGCCCCATCCTTCGCGCCTTTGCGAAGGGTGGTATGTAAAATTCTCGCACCACCATGCCCACCGACCTCAGACGCTACCAACAGGCTCAGAACTTCCACTTCATCACCTTCAGTTGTTACCGCCGACAACCCTTCCTCGATGGTGACGCCGCAAGAGACATCGTCCAGCAACTTCTCGAACAGACCCGTCAACAACAAAAGCTCTGCATTGCGGCCTACGTCCTGATGCCGGAGCACATCCATCTCCTCACCGACGAACCCGCCATCGGAACCCTCGCGACCTTTCTCCAGATCTTCAAGCAACTGACCTCCCGCCAGCTCAAGGCCTTCGGATCCCCGACCAGAAACAATTCTGGCAACGCCGTTACTACGACTTCAATGTCCACTCCGAAGAGAAGCGCGTCGAAAAGGTCCGCTACATCCACCGTAACCCGGTCAAACGCGGACTCGTTCTCAACCCCGAAGACTATCGCTGGAGCAGCTTCAACCACTACGCCACCGGAGAACCCGGCCTGGTCGAAATCGAATCCGAATGGACTGCACGCCGAGGCGAACGCCAACTTCTGCAGTAGCGGTGAATGGGCTGCACGAGGGTTTACATCCCACCCTTCGCAAAAGCGCGAAGGATGGGGCACCCGTACTTTCGCGATTACCTCATCGGCTGGGTGATAGCCAAGTCGCCACAAGTCCCAACCTTGACAAAACCTATGCCCAGAAGCACCCCTTTACAGAACACCCCAGCCAAGGCCACACTTCTCGTCCAGACTTAACTCCCCTGTTTCGAAGATTTTGGGTACTTAAGTACAGGGGGAGGGGGTACTTCACCGTGGACGGGGCCAGAGTCCCTCAATTTGCCGACCCAAAAAGTCTATGGCATACTTGGTTCCCCTTAGATATCCCACAAAAGAGGTAGAGGAGCGATGCGTTTCCGAGTTGGTCTCCTTGTCATAGCTGCCTTCGCAACATCCTGCAACCTGGCTCTTGCCTCCCCCATTTTGCCGGGTCAAGTCACCCAGATCGTCAGCTTTGGCGACAGCCTCTCCGATGCCGGCAATGCCTCCATCGCTACCTTCGGAGCCGCGCCCGGCGCGGGTTACGCCACCAGAAGCGTTCCCGGCGTTCCATTTCCCGTGGGGTATTACACCAACCCGCAGACCGCAGCAGGCCCCGCCGGTCTCTGGATCGACCAGTTCGCCGCTCAGGTTGGAGTAGCAGATCCCTCCCCCGCTCTTGCGCCTCTCGGAGGGTCGAACTACGCAGTCGGCAGTGCCATGACCGGCAGCGCAAATCCTGCCGACATGCAGAATCAGGTGAACCTCTTTCTGGCTACCCATCCAGGCAGCGCTTCCTCCTCTGCCCTGTACACCTTTTGGGGGGGCGCTGAGGACATATTCGGAGCCCAGAATCCGATCACCGCGGCCGACAACATCGCGGCACAGATCACACAGGTGGCCGCCGATGGCGGGCACAACTTCCTCTGGCTCAACCTGCCAAATCTCGGCGGAGTTCCAGCACTCAGCGGTGATCCCGCCGCAGCCGCCGCGGCAAACTTCGCCTCACTGGCATTCAATCAGGAATGGGCATTGCAGGTGAGCAATCTGAACAGCCTGGGGATTAACGTTATCGGAGTGGACATCGCCACGCTGTATAACAACATTCTGGCCAACCCGGGAGCTTACGGTTTCAACAATGTGGCCGACGCTTGCAACGCAACCGCTGGCTGCAATCCCGATACGTTTCTTTACTGGGATAGTTTGCACCCGACAACCTCCGCCGATTCGCTGGTCGCCAACCTCGCCTATCAGGACGCCTTCGGCACCGCCGTCACACCCGAACCTCCAACCGTCACGCTATTCGCTCTGGGTGGGGCAGGCCTGTTCATGCTCTGGAGATCAAGGCGGCAGGCGACCGGGTGCCCCACACTATAACTCCCAACCAACCCCAAACCCTCGGATGCCTGGTTAGAAGAGGAGAGCGTGGGGGCAACCGCCAAAGCGCCATCCTTTTACAATCATTTCATCTTATTGATACAGGGCTAACGATGTTTCTTCGCAAGGTGCTTTGTTTTTGGATATGCAGCATGGGGATGGCACTGCCGCTGGCTGCGCAGTCGGGCAGGGCGGCCGCGCCCGCCGCGATCACAGGGGTTGAAGATGCGCGGCTGGTGGAGACCATTCCTCTCGACGGAACGCTCTATCATGTGCAGGGCGTCGACCTGGATCGGGATCACATCTGGGTGACCTCGGTCGACCAGAAAGACCGTAAAGCGTATCTGCACCAGTTCAGCCGGAAGACGCATAAACTGGAGCGACAGGTGGATCTTACCGACGGCCCCCGCTTTCATCCCGGCGGCTTTTCCATCTATAAGAATTCCGTCTGGGTTCCGGTTGCGGAATATAAACGGAATACTTCGGCGGTACTGGTCGAACTCGACAAGCACACGCTTGCTGTAAAGAGAAGAATTGCAGTCCCCGATCACATCGGATGCGTGGCGGTGACGAAAGACAGCCTGATTGCGGGGAACTGGGACAGCCGGCAGTTTTATGTGCTCGATAAGAAGGGCAGGCAGATCAGAAAGATCGACAACCCATCAGCCACCAGCTATCAGGACATTAAGTTTGTCGATGGCGATCTTGTTGGCTCGGGAAACACCTCGGCGACCAGCGGAGCCATCGAATGGGTTGCATGGCCATCCATGAAGCTGCTACGGAGGCTTCGCGCGGACGCTACAGATAAAGGTCAACCCTATACAAACGAAGGAATGGCGCTCAAGGGGAAGGACCTTTATCTTCTTCCGGAAAATGGTCCCAGCCGGCTCTTTCACTTTGTTCTCGCAACGCCTTAGTGTGTTCAACGTCCGGCAATCTTCAATCCCAGGCAGTCGTATGTCGCTCCAGCCACCAGCAGGGCGGAGAACCCGCTTGTGGCAGCACCGACCGGCTGCACCTCTCCTGGAATGCGCCCAGAACGTCGTACTCCACCTTCTTCCCCTTCAGCGGAGTCGCCAGCAGATGCGTGACGGTCAACGATCCAAAGGCTGTCCCATGCTTCACCTTCATTTGCAGCACGGCAAAGTCTCCCAGGTAAAGCAGCGCCGCAGCGCCAGCCAGCCCCAACACCACTCGCAATATCCATCGCTTCATCGGCCCGCTCCTTCCACCATTCTGCACCTCACCACCCAGAAACCAGACAGCCCTTTATACTGACCCGGAAGATGCGGTGTCCTCTCGAATTAACTTGGCACATCCGTCCCTTCCGTTCTATAAGGAACCGAAGCCACAGAAGAAGGAGTGCCCGTCATGCGCATCAGAGTTCTGTTCTGGGCCCCTGCAATCCTGTCATTCACGCTTGGCTGCTCCCTGCACCAACAACCGCACGCCCGAGTGGCCATCGGCTCACGCTACATCGCCAAAGAGGCCGGTTTCACCCGCCGCAGCAGCAACTGGCCGCGACCCTCTGCTTCAAAGGCATGCCTCAGAAGACCTCCGAACAGCTCGGCCCGACCGAATTCATCTTCCGCCAAGGCTACGTCCTCGAATTCAGCTCGCTGGACAAGGTTCCGCTCTGGATCTGCGAACACGTCACCGCCGGCCAGCTCGGCACCGACACCAATCGCTCCAACAAGTTCATGACCGACCCCGAGCTTAAAGGACCGCGCTCGACCCCGGCCGATTACGCTCACTCCGGCTACGACCAGGGCCATCAGGCGCCCGCCGCCAATCAGGGCAAAGACCAGCAGTTGCAGGACCAGACCTTCTATATGTCCAACATGGCGCCTCAGCGTCCCAGACTGAACCGGGACGCATGGAAAGAGCTCGAAGCCCAGACCCGCAAATGGGTTGCCGCCTACTCCGAGGCCTACGAGTTCACCGGCCCGCTCTTCTACGACCCCAAGGAGGACAACCGCCAGACTGCCGATGGCACGATCAAATTCTGGACCATCGGCAAAGATGCCGTCAGCGTCCCTACCCACTTCTACAAGATCGTCATCGTCAAGGACGGTGCCGCGTGGAAGTCCATCGCCTTTGTCATGCCTAACGTCTCGACCTATAAAAGCCCGTATCATCTTGAGCAATACATCCAGTCCGTAAGCTGGATCGAGCAGCGTGCCGGCCTGAACTTCATGCCCGATCTCACCGCCCAGCAGACCCAGGACCTCGAAGCTCACGCATCGCCAATGTGGTAGCCGCCGATCAAACTATGTCCAACTCCGACCTCGCCTTCCGTCCTCTTCTCGCCGGCACGAGCATCCTCAATGCCCGCGTCAACGAGCCCGGCACGCTCGGCTACATCGCCTCGGATGACGCCGGAGATCTTTGGATCGTCAGCGCCTACCACGTCCTCTGCAACTCCAGCCTGCTTCCCTACACTGCCGACGAGGTTATCTACCAACCTGCCGCAGCCGCGCCGGAAAACCGGGTTGCGACCACCCGAGCGGCCCGCGCCGACGCGAATCTCGACTGTGCCGCCGCCCAACTCGATGCCGGAGTCATCGGCCTCAACTACCAGCTCGGCATCGGACCGGCAGCCTCACCGATGGAACCAGCCGCCGGAATGAGAGTCATTAAATCAGGTGCGGCCAGCGACGTGACCGAAGGCATCGTTATTTCAGTCACCGGCTCCGATGTGCTCATTCAGATCGATCCCGCCTATCCCACCAATTTTGTCCTGAGCGAACCGGGCGACTCGGGCGCGGTCTGGCTCGAACAGCAAAGCCGCTCTCCCGTCGCTTTGCACTCCGGCCGCCAGTGTCGCCCCGTCGCGCCGCAGCCGTCTCATTTCCAGCCGTTCTTGCAGCCCTCCGGCTCAAGCCCTTATAGACTTGAACAAATCCTGCCGAAACAAAAAAATAAGATAGGATTCCCCCATGCCAAAAGTGACCGGCCTTCTCCCCGTCAGCATAGCGGCCTCGCGTCTCGCAACGACCGGCACTACCCCAGGCAGAACCAGCTTCTCAACAGGTCCCACGATCACGAATCGGATCTCTCCTCTCGCGTCACGAAGCATCCAGCTTGAGCCCGTTCCTCGGGGACAGGCATACGGCGTGGAAAGCGCACCGGGTGAGGTCTCCTTGATCCATCGGGTCGATCCCGCCCAGGGAAGTTGGCGTAGCAAAGTACGCGTCTACCTGACGGTCTTTGCCTATTCAACTTCAGGGTACAAAGATATTCATGCCAACGGGCTCGGCATTAAACTCATCCACAAGACCGCGGATACGATGTTCAACATCGGCGACCCCCGCCGCGCGTTCCACTACTACAACACCTATCGGGCGCAACTAAACCCCGCCACCTGCCCCATTATCCGGTCATTCGATATCCCTGCCGACCTCTACGACCGAGCGACGGGCCAGGCGATCAGCGAAGCGCAACGAGGAAAGCTGGGAAAAAATAACGCTTACAACGTGGATAAGGAACGCGGACAGAATCAATTCGGCGTACACGCAAAGCTGCGCGACGAAATCGAACAGAACGGGCGAAACCTCATCAGCTACGTCGATGCCAGTCAAGTCGCAGCGGTCAGCCGACTGGCCACCAATGGCAAAGTAAAAGATGTGAATGAGCTTCGGCGACAGCTTGGAATGCCGACAGAGACCCTCGACTTCATGGCTCCGATGCGCGGAGCACACGTTGTAACGCCTCGCGAAGAGGCCTCCCATGGAGCCGATCTTAGCCGGCTCTACGACGACCTGGATGCACTTATAAGAGCAACATCCCTTACAAACCGTTTAGCCGCCAAAAAGCGAATCGCGGACCGGTGCGTGAAAGGGAATCCTGGCTATTATGGGGACCACATCGCACCGAAGGTTCTGTCCCGAAATGTTTTAAACAGCCGTATCCGAGAACTCGTCCCCTTCCGCGACGAGATCGGGCGCGCCGCAACGTTCTCCGTCATCCCGCAGATGGTGAATGAAGAATACCTGCAGGCCAACGCCCGTTTGCACGCAGATGGACAGCTTCGGGCCATCCTGACCCATCTGGCCGCTGATCTGCAAAATCTGGCCAACGCAAAGTCGGTACTGCTGAGAGGAGGGCAAAATCTTATTGCCTCGAACCAGGTAACGCTACGGGAGATGCAAATGAGGGATAAGTGCTTTCCTGGTAGTTCTGCATACTACGGACCCTATGTCTCCGGGTTCGTGGCTCGAAAGAACCCGGCTGCGTTAGCCCTCCCGACACTCACTCTCCTCATTCAGGCAGTCCAACGTGCGGCGGCTCCCGCAGGCATCGCACAATCGCCCGACGAAACTTACCTGCGGGACGTGACTGCCTACGCGGCGACCATTCGCGACAAAAACCAGAATCTTCTTTCTCCCTGGGCCGCGCGGCAAAGTTACCAGATTCTGCGTCCCCAGCCGGTTGTCACTGTCCACAAGCCAAAACTTTCAACGGACGACATCGCTCGTCTGAAGCGGGAAGCGGCAGTGCGCAAAGCTGCGCTGGTTCCATTGCCCGATCAAGACCCTTTCTAAGTCTCGATTTTTCCCGGGGGTACTCGCCGGAAGATTCGACCTATTCGATCGCAAAGATGGCGTTGACTGTAGCGGATTTTTCAATCTGGCGAGGATTGATGGCCAGCGGCTGGACCTTATCCATCGCCATCGGAACCGCCATGGCGCGCATCATTACAGGGCGAACGGGGCTGGCCTGCACCTCGTTGCTGGCATAGAGCAGCGAGCCAAGTCTGGCGTTGAGACTTTTGGCCATCTGCTCGGCCTGGGTACGGGCGCGCTGGAGCGCCTTGGCGGCCGCTTCGGCCTCTGGAGCGTTCTCGTCCTTGAAGCTCCAGTCGATCTGGCCGCTCTGGTTGGCTCCGGCCTTGACGGCCAGGTCGAGGACCTTCGCCGCATCGTCGGCATTGGTGCGGACGGTCCAGCTCTGCGTGACCTGGAACTTGCGCTGGGCCTTTTCAGCGTCGGTGGCCTTTTCTACCTGGTAGGGCTGCACCGGAGCTACAGACTGGTTCTCGCTCTCAATCGCAGAGGACGGAACGCCGGCGCCTCTGAGGGCTTTGACGATGGCGTTCGAGAGATGGGAGCCATTGGCGTAGGCGGCGTCGCTGCTGGGACCGTAGGTGATGAATCCGACGTGGACCGTCGCGGTGTCGGCCACGGCGGTAACCTTATCGGTCGCGGTAACGGAGATCGTCCGGTTTTCCTTGCTGACCTGAATCGTCTGGGCTGAAACAGCGATGGCGGAGGCGCAAACAGCGATGGCGGTGAGGTGGAAAATCTTCATTCTTCATCTCCTGTGGTGCCGATGAGATCGGCCATGGTGGGCTTATGTTTCGGCTTGGCTGCGAGCTTCTGTTTGGGATCGGGGAGGACGCGCTCGGGCGGCGGACTGCCGACGCGGGCTCGTGCATTGGCCTTGACGGCCTTGACCTTCGAAAAAACCTGTTTCTTCGGCTTGCTCATAACGATACCTGCGGGCTGCAAGGCCCACACCGATTATGCAATACTCTGAATCGCAAGGGCAGCATGACGGACGACGCAGCGAAGTTACCGTCCCATACCCCCGGCGAGGTGCCCTATGGAAGAGCGTGAATTTTTCGATGAGCGTCCGGAACAGCGAACGCATATGATGACCTGCCCGCATTGCGGCCAGCAGGACGAATATCAACTGAGTTGGCTGGTGCGGCGCAAAAAAGCCCAGTTGGGACGAGGCGCCGACGACCGCGACCGTGCGCGCTTCGCCAAGGCGCAGAGCTACATGGTGCGGCGCGACGACATGGTAGGGTGCAAAAACGTTCGCTGTAGAAAACGATTTGACGTCGCCGGAATCCAGTCCGTCGCGTTCATTTAATGTGGTTTCAGGTGGTTTGACGTTCGTGACCGACAGGACGGGCTTTCAGGGGCTGCGGAAGAGTCAGGACGCGATCAGCGTGCCAGCAAAACCCGGTTTTTCCGCCTCCAGCGGAAGGCTGTGATTTAATGGAGTTGTGCTGTTGCCCGGCGGGGCGGCGGCAAGATATTCGAACTGGAACTACACGCAGGAGACGAGAACACCGATGGCTAACATGCTGCTCCCCATAGAAGAACGGAACCTGACACCCGATCAGGTCGAACTGCTGGATAAGCGCCGTCGTCGCGGCCAGCTTTTTCTGACGCTTTGCCTGCAATGCTTCATCGTGGCGGCGCTGGTGACTATATGGGCAGGGCAGGACTGGACGCTGTCTCCGGGATGGATGCACCCCATGGTGTACTGGGATGCGATCATGTTCGCCGCAGCCCTCTTCTTTGGCATCGCGGGTCTTCGTCTGCGCCGCGGATGCACCGAGTTCATCAGCTACTAACGGCTGAACGACCACCGGAGCCACCTGCGGAGACTGTAACGGAAGCGGGTTGCGCTGAATGAAGCGCCACTCGCGGATGGGTTCGGATGGTTGCTCTGGTATGCGCAGCAACGGTGGGGGCCCGTTCGATGGGTGCGGCTTTCTCTTCCGGATTACATCTCTCAGCAACGCTGGCCGAACCGGCTCACTTTTCCGGGTTTGAAGCTGCGCTGCTGCTCGTCGGCGTTGCAATCTCGGCAGGGCTCTTCTTCTGGCGGTTCGGGCCGATCCTCGGCACCATCTTCCGCTCCAAAAAAGATACGAACTTTTCGCTTCATCCAATTGGACGAAGGGTGTGGGACTTCTTCTGGGAGGTGCTTTGCCAGGGGAAGGTTATCAAGCAGCGTCCGCTGCCGGGACTGGCCCACGCGTTCGTCTTCTGGGGGTTTCTCGCGTTCGCGCTGGTCAGCCTGAACCACCTTGCAAATCCGCTGGGGCTGGCTTTTCTGACGCCCACGGGCGGTGTCGGCAACTTCTATTTCATCTTCGCCGCGATCTGGGCGCTGCTGGTGGCAGTCTCGATTACCGGGCTATTTGTCCGGAGGTTCTTTGCGCGACCCATCTGGTTGGGGACGAAGGTTTCAAACGAATCGGGAGTGATCGCGTTTCTGATCTTCCTGTTGATGGCGAGCTATCTCGGCGCATTTTTTGTCGATGACGGCGGAACCGCCGTGAAGGTGTTGTGGTGGACGCACACGCTGACGCTGCTGATATTTCTGCCGCTGATTCCGCAGACCAAACATCTGCATCTGGTGCTGAGTCCGTTGACGGTTTTTCTTAAGCGCGATGGCTTCTCGAAGATTCCTCCGCTGAGCGGCGACGAGGACTTTGGGCTGATTGCGGGTAAGGATGTTACCCAGTTGATCTCGCTCCAGGTCTACAGCTGCGTCGAGTGCGGACGCTGCACGGAGCACTGTCCGGCTTCGAATACAGGGAAGGTGCTGAACCCGAAAGAGATCATCCTTGGAGTGCAGAGCTATCTGAATCAATCAGGCCCAGCCTCCGATGCTCCGCTGTTAACCGAGGCGCTGGTGGAATCGCGCGATAATCCCCCGGCAAAGTACATGAGCATGGAGGCGGCGTTCGAGTGCACGACCTGCGGCAGTTGCGAGTACCAGTGCCCGGTCGGGATTCAGCATCTGCCCATTATCATTGGGTTGCGGCGAGGGGCGACCAACACCGGCGCGTGGGAAGATACCCACGGAACGAAGCTATTTCTGGCGCTCGAAAAACAGGGCAATGCGCTGGGGCTGAGCGCCATGGAGCGGGACAAGTTCATCCAGAAGCAGGGGTTTCCGATATTTGATGGCACCCAGGAATACTGCCTGTGGCTGGGCTGCATGGGTGGATACGATCCGAAGGGGCGCGAGATTGTTGCCGACTTTGCGCGAGTGATGCAGCATCTGGGCACGACGTTCGGCGTGCTGAAGAAAGAGAAGTGCACGGGTGATCCGGCGCGGCGGCTCGGCAACGATCTCGTGTTTCAGACGATGGCGGAGTCTGGGTTGAAGGCATTCGAGGCGGCGAAGGTGCAGAAGATCGTGTCCATCTGTCCGCATTGCGTGCGAACGATCTCGAATGACTGGCGCGAGTATGGGATCGCTCCAGAGATCGAGCACCATAGTGAATTTATGGCGCGACATAAAGAGCGCTTGCCCAAACAGGCTTCGGGAGAGTCGATTGTTTATCACGATCCCTGCTACCTGGGGCGGTATCGCGATGTGTACGACGAGCCGCGAGAGATTGTGAAGATGGCGGGAGAGTTGGTCGAGGCTCCGCGTTCGCATGAACGTAGCTTCTGCTGCGGCGCTGGCGGCGGGCTGGCGTTTCTGGGAGAAGAGCGTGGCGAGCGGGTGAGCCATGTTCGCGCGGCGGAGCTAGTGGGGACAGGAGCGCAGATTGTAGGCACCGCATGTCCGTTCTGCAATACGATGTTCCGCGACGCGCTCTCGTCGATGAGCGATGCTCCGCCGCAGTTGCTGGACATCGCACAATTGACGGCGCGAGCGTTGCCTAAAATGCAGGACACAGGAGAATGATGAAGATACTTGTGGCGATAAAGCAGGTGCCGGAACGGGATGCGCAGATCAATATTGCCGACAGCGGCAGATGGATCGACGAGAGCGATGTGAACTACACCATCAACGAGCCGGATGCGTACGCGCTCGAAGAGGCGTTGCAACTGAAGGAGAAGAACGGCGGCGAGGTGGTCGTGATATGCGCCGGGCCGGAACGGGTGACGAGCACGCTGCGCGAGGCTTTGGCCAAGGGCGCGGATCGTGCGATTCATATTGAATCCGATGATATCGGCGAACGCGACACGCTCGGCGTCGCCGAGATGCTTGCAGAGGTGGCAAAGGCTGAGGCTCCCGATTTGATACTTACCGGGTTGCAGTCGGATGATCTCGGTCTCGGCCAGACGGGTGTGGTGCTGGCGGAACTGCTGGGTATTCCGCACGCAACGATCATCATGCAGGTGGAGGTCACGGACTCTGGTCTGAAGGTGAAGCGCGAACTGGAAGACGGCTGGTTTCAGCATGTGGAGATGCCGCTGCCTGCGCTGCTGACGATTCAATCGGGCGGCAACAAGCTGCGCTATGCCACGCTGATGGGGATCAAGAAGGCTAAGACGAAAGAGACCAGGACAGTGCAGGCTGGGGCTGCGGCTAGTCCGGCAATCACTCTGGAGCGCGTGTACCTTCCGAAGAAACAGAAGAAGACCGAGATGCTGACCGGGACGCCTGCCGAGGTCGCGGCCAAACTGGTGGAGAAGTTGAAGTTTGAAGTGAGGGTGATATGAGCGGTGTTCTTGTACTGATGGAGCAGCGTGGCGGGGTATGGAACCGCATGAGCTTCGAGGCTTTGGCGGCGGGGCAGCAACTTGCGGCAAAGCTGGGGATGGAGTGCTCGGCGGCGGTGATCGGGGAGGGCATCGATGCGCTCTGCGCAGAACTCGCTGGAAAGAAGCTGGCGAAGGTCTTCGCGGTGCAACATGCATTGTTGAAGGACTACACCTCGGATGGATACGTTGCCGCCGCGGAGCTTTTGATCAGGCAGACTGACCCGGCCTATGTAGTGCTGCCGCATACCTACCAGGTACGTGACTTTGCTCCTGCGTTGGCGACGCGTTTCAAGCAGGTGCTGATCAGCGATGTCATCGCGATTCATGACGGCCCCGTCTTTGTACGCCAATTGTTGCAGGGAAAGTTAAACGCCGATTACAAACAGGCGGATGCCGGACCATGCTTTGTGTCGGTGCAAGCGGGAACATTCCGGGCTGAAGCTGTCGAGGCAGGCGCGGCGAGCGTAGAAAATTTTACCCCGCAACTTGAAGCAGGGCAGATTCGCAATAAGCCGGGAGAGTTGTTCCGCGAAGCAGCGCATACGGTCGATCTCGGTGCGGCTTCGGTAATCGTCTCCGTCGGTCGAGGCATCGGAGAGCAGGAGAATATCGGCATCGTCGAAGAGCTTGCATCGGCGCTCGGCGCGGAGCTGGCAGCATCACGGCCAATCTGCGACAACGGCTGGCTGCCGATGGAGCGGCAGGTCGGCAGCTCCGGCCAGACTGTCTCTCCCAAGCTCTACCTTGCGGTCGGCATCTCGGGCGCCATCCAGCATCTAGTGGGGATGAAGGGATCGAAGACCGTCATCGCGATCAACAAGGATGAGAATGCGCCGATCTTTGAAGTTGCGGATTATGGGGTTGTGGGAGATCTTTTTGAAGTGGTTCCGGCACTGACGAAGGCGGTGCTTGCGGCAAAAGGATAGTCGCCGCCCGCGCCTTATAAGACATTTCGATGAGTTCGGGCTGTGGTCAGACCCGGCAGATGACTATACTGTGGTTGTCTTGTTCTCTGCCTCCCCCTGTCTCAACAAATGCATCTAACAAGACTTGAAACGTAGTCGATGGCTGACCTAATGCCCTACACAACGATTGACGATGCCGCTACCCTGGGTTGGGAGCGGACTGGCGATGACCGGGACGGCGACACTCTGCAGGTTCAGGGCAGACTGCGGGATAAGCTTGGCCGGGCCATCACCGATCTTCGCGTCTCCGTGACCGACCGCTGCAACTTCAAATGTGTCTACTGCCGTACCGGCAATGAAGGCGCGCAATACGCCGAGCTGGCAATCGCCGACTATCTCCGAATCGTGCGGCGCTTCGTCTCGCTGGGAGTGGAAAAGATTCGTCTGACCGGCGGCGAGCCGTTGTTGCAGTCCGGGCTGGTGGAGATGGTCCGCGAACTGGCTAAGATGCGCACCGCCTATCTGCCCGATGGAACCAGGGTTCCCGACGACGCGCAGGGTCGGCTACTCGACATTGCGCTCACCACGAATGGGCATCTGCTGGAAGGACTGGCCGAACCATTGAAGGACGCCGGGCTGAGCCGCATCACTGTCAGCATGGATGCCGTGGATGCAGAGACCTTCGCGAGGATTACGCGGGTTCCGCGCAGCTTCGATCGCGTGATGGCAGGCATCCGCAAGGCCAAGGCCGTCGGACTCGGGCCGGTCAAGGTGAATTGTGTTCTACTGCGCGGATTCAACGACGGCCAGATCGAGCAATTTGCGGAGTTCTCCCGCCGAGAGGGCGTCATCGTGCGTTTCATCGAATTTATGCCGCTCGAAGAAGACCGTAGCTGGAAACCGGAGACGGTAGTCCGGATGAATGAAATTGTTGATCGCCTGAACGCCCACCGCCCGCTGGTGGAGCTTGCGCCGAATTGCGCAAGTGAGACAGCAAAGCGATTTACCTTCGACGATGGGCTGGGCGAGATCGGCATCATTGCGCCGGTATCGCGGCCGTTCTGCGGCGCATGCAGCCGGGTGCGCCTGACCTCGGACGGAAAGATTAGAACTTGCCTTTTTTCACAGAACGATCACGATCTTTATGGAGAGATGCTGCGTGGGGGAACCGATGAGGAACTCGATACGTATATCCGTAATGTAGTCATGCAGAAAGAGGCGCGTCATCATATTGGAGAACCCGATTTTCAAAAGCCTTCACGGAACATGGTCCACATTGGCGGATGACGGTAATTCTCGATAGGATGATGATCCCTCCGATCTTCCTTATGGTTCTTCCCCAAAGAAGTATTTTTCAATCAGTAGTGCGCTCTCTTGAGGGCTCAGGTAGTGAAAGACAAGCGGAAGTTTGAAGTCATCGAAAGCCGTCAGATGGACCACCTTCGGGTGTTCCACGATGTGGCGCGCTCCCTGACGACAAGCCTGGAACTCGAGGAGATTCTGGGCGCCATCATGGAGAAGATGGCGCAGTTCTTCGGTCCGGAGCGATGGTCGATGATGATGGTGGACGAGCCATCGAACGAGCTGTATTACGTGATTGCGGTGGGCGAAAATGCGGAGAGCCTGAAGGGACTGCGCGTGCCCATGGGCGAGGGCGTGGCCGGGTGGGTGGCCGCAACCGGCAATCCTCTGATTGTGCCCGACGTCGCGCTCGATCCGCAGTGGTCGAAGTTCGCGGCCGCGCACCCCGAGCTGGGAATTCAATCCATTGCCTGTATTCCCGTTCGCGCCGCGGACAAGACGCTGGGCGTCATTCAGTTACTCAACAGCAAGCTCGATCTCATGTCGGAGTATTCGATCTCCTTCCTGCGCATCCTGTGCGACTATGCGGCGATTGCGATCCAGAATGCAAAGTCCGTAACGCTGATCCAGGAGCTGACCATCACCGACGACGTGACCGGGCTGTTCAACGCGCGGCATCTGTACACCATGCTGGACGAGCAGGTAGCAACGGGCAGGGTGTTCAGCCTCATGTTCATGGATCTCGACCGCTTCAAATCAGTCAACGATACGCATGGCCATCTGATAGGGAGTCGCCTGCTGGCAGAGGTAGGCGGCTTGCTCAAACGTTCCACCGGCCCGGCGAATGCCGCCTTCCGCTATGGAGGCGATGAATTCGTGGCGCTGTTTCCCGGCTTGAGCAAGTCGGCGGCAACCTCGGCGACGATGACGGTCTTTGAAGATCTGCGGACCAATCGTTTTCTCGAAGGAGCAGGGATGTCGCTGCAACTCTCCGGCAGCTTTGGACTGGCAACCTATCCGGAAGATGGAAATACGGTGCCGCTGATCCTGCGATCGGCCGACACCATGATGTATGAGGCCAAGAGCACCCGCAACAACATAGCCGTCATGGGCAAGGGTTTGCTGATGAATCGTATCGCCCTGGCCGGGGTGCGCGACGAGCGCTAGAGAAGGTCTGATTAAGTCTCCGAAGATTCCCTCAGCGGCTAATGCCGCATTGCGGGCAAGTCACTTACGGCGCGGCTGAAGCCGTGTCCTTAACAGAGCGTGACTTAACCCTTAATAGAGCCTGACTTAATCAGGGGCTCCCTAGTCAGGACGGCGGCGTTCGAGAACGAGAGGCCGCTTGGGCTCGGGCTTGATGACGTCGCGGTTTTCTGGCGCGACGGGATGAACTCCGAAATCCCAGACGCTGAGGTTGACCACCTTGTCGGAGATGACCTCCATCAACGCATACTCACCAAAGTCGAGCGGCTGACTCGGAGTGAGCTTCATCCAGTGGCCGCCGGGAAGCACCTCGGACGCGGTCTCGACTACATCTTCCTGCGGTTGAACTCCGCCGAGCAGGCCGATGCGGAAGCTGGCAATATTGCGAACGCCGGTGCGGACATCGGCGCGAACGACGACGTAGCGGCTGCTTGCAGAACCGCTGCTCGGATCGGTCTTAATGGCGCTCGATGCACCGTGAGTGTCGACGGTAAGCGGCGTTCCGCCGGGGGGTGCTACGCTGTCATCGCCAATGCGAATGTAGAAGACAGGCGATGCGACGTGAAGCTGCACATAAGATCTCTCTCCTTTGAGCTGCGCGACCTGGTGCGGACTGGAGAGAGGATTAATCACGGCGCGAAGGATATTGTGGCCGGTGTTGCGATTGAGGTCGCTATCCGACTGGCCGAGCGGAACAAGCTCGGGCCCTCCGTGAAAGGTATCGAGCGCGAGGACGCTGTTCTGTGCCGGGAGGCGAAGGTCTGGCGCGACTTCCGGAGTGAGCGATGCGCGGTCAGCTTCTTCCTTGAGCAGTTCCGGGGCGAGAGCGGGTGGGGCGCCGCGCTGTGAATTAGCTTCGGCCTGAGCCGGGTCGTGCTGCTTCTCCCAACGGTGGGTCGCATCGAAATCGACGAGCGCCACCGGAATCTCTTCCTCCGCGGCGTCACGTTCCGCGCTGATGTAATGAACCAGGTTGCCCACAACCCGATAGCTCATGACGACCTGGTAGCTGCCGTCCTTGAGGAAGAGGCGGGTACGGCGGGGAGCGCCGGCAGAGTCTGCCGCGGGCAGGGTCTTGTGCGCTCCCTGAAGGGCATAACCGGGCGGAACCGCCAGGAAAACCAGCAGGGCAGCGATGAGAAGTCGAATTGCGGAAAACTTTACGGTCTGGTGCTTCGTCTTAGTCATAAGGCTGATTTTGACAGTTTAGTACCACCTCTTTAGACGCGCCGAGGCCGAGAAAATCGCTATCGCCGTTTGGCTTGCCAACCGGGATGTGCTACACAGGTAAAAGCGCAGAATATCCATGCAGAGCTATCTACAACGCGAAAAGAACATTCAGCAGCCCGCAATCTGGCTGCGGCTGATCGCTGCGCTCTGCATTTTGATGGTCGTCTTCATGAGTGCGGCGCAATCCTGCCACACGCATGCTGAAGCCTCTTCGCTTCAACCGGGCTCGCAACATCACCAGCCTGCTCCAGAGGACCATTGCCTCGTTTGTGTGGCGATGCACACCGCGATTCCCTCGCCGCTGCATTTAGTGCCAGTGCCTACACTTGAGGTCGAGCCTCTCAGCGCGGTTGCATCCGATACGCTGCGAACCTTTCGGTGGCGGTTCGAATTGGCCAGCCGCGGTCCGCCAGTCGGCCAAAACGATACCTCCTTCGTTTAAGCGGCAGTAAGTTTTCGAATCAATTTCTTCTGTCCGCAAGATGGCGCGCTTGCGCGTGACCGCGCTTTTAAAAAGTGGTGCTCTCCGAGAGCATCAGGAATCGGCCTTTTCTATGCAACGATGCACTCCATTCCGAATTTCTTTATTTGCCCTTGCTCTCATTCTGTTCGCTACCGGCGCATTGGCGCAGGGCACAAGCGGCAATATCGCAGGCACCGTAACGGATGCCACAGGCGCAGTATTGCCACACGCTACGATTACGATTCTGAATCCAATCAGCGGATACAAACAGACCGCGCAGACGGGCGCGGACGGGCAGTATCGCTTCGCCAACCTTCCCTTCAACCGCTACCACATGTCGGCGACCGTCCAGGGCTTCCGGCCAATCGCGAAGGACACCATGATCCGCTCCGCGTCAGCCTCGATCGTTGACTTTCAACTGGCGGTGGCATCCAGTTCGCAGACTGTCACCGTGGATGCTGACGCAGCGGATATGGTGAACTCCGATCCGACCTCCGCGACGACGGTGGACCGCTCGCTCTTTGCGCGGCTGCCGACCGAGAGCACAAGCGCTCCGCTGAGTTCGCTGGTAACGCTGAGCACACCGGGAATTGCGTCGGACTCAAACGGCCTGTTCCATCCCATGGGCGAGCATGCGGACACAACCTACTCGATTGATGGCCAGCCGGTCAGCGACCAGCAGAGCCGGGTCTTCGGGAACCAGCTTTCCCTGAACGCCGTGCAGTCGATCAACGTGATCGATGGCATCGCGCCGCCGGAGTATGGCGACAAGGCTTCGCTTGTGGTGCAGACCACAACGCGCTCGGGTCTTGGGCAGTCGCATCCCACCGGTTCGATCTCGCTCAACTACGGTTCGTTCGGCACGACAACTGGAAGCGTCGCGCTGGGTTTTGGCACTCACCATCTTGGCAATTTCGTCAGCTTCGACGCCGTGGATAGCGGACGATATCTCGACACGCCGGAGCAGCGCCCCCTGCATGCCCACGGTAACAATGAGAATTTCTTCGACCGCATCGATTATCACCCTACGCTCATGGATGCCCTGCAACTGAACCTGAGCGCATCGCGAAGCTGGTTCCAGAACCCGAACCAATACGATCAGCAAGCCCTGGGGCAGGACCAGCGAGGAGAGATCTTCAGCTACAATCTCGCGCCTTCGTGGACGCATATCTTCAATGCGAACAGCCTGATCGCCGTAAACCCCTACCTGCGGCAGGATAACTTTCACTACTACCCCAGTAAGGACCCCTTCAGCGATACACCAGCAACACTGGCGCAATCACGCCGGCTGCAAAACGCCGGCATCAAGGTGGATTACAGCTACTCACGCGGGATCAACAGCTTCAAGATGGGAGCGATATTTTACCACACGTTCCTGAACGAGGGTTTCTCACTCGGCATTACCGATCCAATGTTCAATGCGCCCTGCCTCGACGCAGATGGGAGCCCGGATACAAATCCTGATGCGAACGATCCGAACAACTGCCCCGCCGGGGACACACCTAATCCCGGCTATAACTCTGGAACAGGGCCTTACGACCTGACGCGCGGCGGATTGCCGTATCACTTCCGTGGCCGCACGGACATCAAGCAGGAGGCGATCTACCTGCAAGACAATATCGTGTGGAAGAACTGGTCCTTCCTGGTAGGTGGTCGCGTGGATAACTACAACGGCCTCAGCAGCCGTTCGATGGTGCAGCCGCGCCTGGGCGCAACCTATAACCTCAAGGCCACGAACACCGTATTTCGGCTTGGCTATGGCAAGCTCTTCCTGACTCCCTATAACGAGAATCTGATCGTCTCCAGTTCCACCGGCATCGGCGGACTCGAAGGAGCGGGCGCCGCAGTTCCGCTGAAGCCCGCGGGTCGCAATCAGTACGACGCAGGATTCGAGCAGGGCTTTGGCAGACACCTCGTGGTCAATGGGGAGTACTTCTGGAAGTACACCGACCGCGACTACGACTTCGACGTTCTGTTGAATACGCCGCTCGCCTTTCCTATCCAATGGTCGAAATCGAAGATCGATGGCTTCGGGCTTAAGATCACGGTTCCCACCACGTATGGGCTGTCAGCCTACTCTGTGCTTGGCCATACACGTTCGCGCTTCTTTGGCCCGGAGGTTGGCGGCATCCTGTTCAATCAATCCCCTGTACCGGCTGGAGTTCCGTTCCGGATCGACCACGATCAGGCGTTCCAGTCGTCCACGCATATGCAGTACCAGCCAAAGCCGAAGGGGCCGTGGTATGGCGTTACCTGGCGGTATGAGAGCGGTCTGGTGGCGGGCAATGCCCCGATCGATGATGGCCAGAACCCAACCGACCTCACCTACCTGACGGCAGACGAGCAGTCGCAGATTCTGCTGCGTTGCGGAGGGGTGCAGGCGACTCTCAACTCGCCGCTGACCAGTTGCCCAACCGGACAGCTCTCCTCTCCGCTGCTGTCGCTGCCAAAACCCGGGACGGAGAATGACGACCGCAATCCGCCACGCGTAGCGCCACGCACGATGTTCGATATGGCTGCCGGTTGGGATAACATCCTGCGCCGCGACCATGTGAAGACCAACATCAGCGTGACGGCGGTAAACATCACCAATAAATATGCACTGTACAACTTCCTCTCCACCTTCAGCGGAACGCACTTCGTTTCGCCCAGAACGGTGAGTGCGCAGGTAACCCTTAACTTTTAGATGCTGCAAATAAAACGGGCGTCGGCTCAATTGCCGACGCCCGTTTTTTATTGATACGAGTTTACTGAGCTGCAAGCGCGATGCACTCTTCAAGGACATCGAGAGCAATGTCCGCCTCCTGCTGAGTGACGATAAGCGGCGGCGAGAGCCGGATGCTGGTCTCGCCGCAACCGAGAAAGAGCAGGCCTCGCTCGAACGCCAGTTCGACGATGCGGTCGCGCATCGGTCCAACTGGTGTGCGGGATTTTTGATCCTTGACGATCTCGAGGCCAATCATCAGGCCGCGTCCGCGAACTTCGCCGACGGTGGGATACTTCGCAACCCAGCCCGACATCCGTTCCTGCATCTTCGCGCCGACGGTTGTAGCATTCTGCAAACCTTCGCGCTCGATCACATCCATCGTGGCCAGCGCGGCGGCGATGCAGACCGGATTGCCGCCAAATGTGCTGGCGTGCGATCCGGGCACCCAGTCCATCACCTCAGCCCTGGTCATGCAGATGCCGAGCGGCATACCGGACGCAATGCCCTTGGCGATGCACACCATATCGGGCTGCACGCCGGAGTGTTCGATCGACCACCACTTCCCGGTCCGTCCCGCGCCTGCCTGCACCTCATCGACGATGAGCAAGATTCCGTGACGATCGCAGATGCGGCGAATCTCCTGCAAGAAGTTCGTAGGCGCGACCACATATCCGCCCTCGCCCTGAATCGGTTCGAGAATTATGGCGGCGACCTCTTCCGGCGGAAGAATCGTCTTGAACAGCTTCTCTTCGATATAC
The DNA here is from genome assembly GCA_041691575.1 of Terriglobales bacterium. GTDB lineage: Bacteria > Acidobacteriota > Terriglobia > Terriglobales > Acidobacteriaceae > Edaphobacter. The sequence continues at coordinate 338,760 of JBEPUJ010000002.1, read as the reverse complement.
CGCGCACAGGACAACGCAAATTCCTCCTGCTCTTCGGGGGTGCCGCTGCAACCGCGATACGCATAGGGATAGCGAACGTGATGGACGCCGGGAACGAATGGAGCGAAGCGACGCTTCTGCTGCGGCTTCGATCCAGTCAGCGAAAGCGCGCCCATGGTGCGTCCGTGGAACGCGCCGAAGAAGCTGATGATGTTCTGCCGCCCGGTATGGTAGCGGGCCAGCTTCATGGCGCACTCAACGGCCTCGGCGCCGGAGTTGCCATAGTAGAAGCGGTGCGGGCCGGCCATCGGCGCGACGGCGCTCAGACGTTCCGCCAGCCGGGTCATGTGGTCGTAATAAAAATCGGTGCCCGACATATGAATCAGCTCGGCTGCCTGATCCTGAATCGCCTTGACCACTTCCGGATGACAGTGCCCCGTCGAGTTGACGGCGATGCCGGCGGCAAAGTCGAGGAACTCATTGCCGTCCACATCTTCGACGCGAATGCCGCGGCCGCGCTTGGCAACCATCGGATAGCTGCGGGTGTAGCTGGGCGAGATCAGGCGGTCATCGTCCGCGACAATCTTCTTGGCGAGCGGGCCGGGCAGGGCGGTCTTCAACTTTGGGCCAAACTTGGCATAGGTCTCTTCGCTGACTGTGCGGGTTTGCTTCACTGTTTCTATAGCGGTACTCATGAGGATTCTCCTTGGTGGCTACATGGGTTGGCAGCGTAGGGGATTGGCCGTTCCGGGCCGTCCGCGGAGAGTGGGACGAGCATCCGCAAGGTGCGGAGTGGAAGAGGGGCGCTGGGGGCGGGGACTTCGCCGACTGTGGAAAGGTAGAGCTAGTCGCCGGCGAACAGACTAGGTCGTGCGCCGCTGGGAATCAGGCGGAGGTGTCTACGCGGCATCATGACCTCAATGCGCGTCGCGCTCACGGTAATCGTTTGCGTTTCCATAGGAAGCCTTTGCCTTTAAGTATAGCTCTGGCGATAAATCTACGGCCACGTCATAGGATAGAAGGGTGTCCACTGACAGTACACCAGCCTCCCCCAACCGAGCCTGCATTCTGGTCTCATTCGCCTGCGTCTACCTCTTCTGGGGCGGGACCTTTCTGGCCATGCGCTACGGCCTGGAGGTTCTGCCGCCCTTCATGATCGTGAGTATCCGCTTTGTTGTCGCCGGGGCAATCCTGCTCGCCATCTGCGCGATGCGCGGGATGCGAATCTGGCCCGGCAAGCGGGAGTTCGGACTCCTTGCGATCATGGGAATCCTCATGCTCGGCTGCGGCAACACTGCCGTCCTCTGGTCGGAGCTGTATCTTTCCACCGGCCTGGCATCTCTGCTCGCAGCCAGCATCCCGCTGTTCGCTGCGCTGATCGAAGCCTTTCTCCCCAATGGCGAAAGCCTGCCCGCACGCGGATGGGCAGGAGCGGCCATCGGTTTCATCGGACTGTCATTTCTGGTCTCGCCCGGACTCCGCAACAGCCTCCACGGTGACTCGCGGCAGCTCATTGCCATCGCGGTCATTCTGACCGGATCATTCTTCTGGACCTCAGGTTCCGTCCTCGCTCGCCGCACCACAATCCACCTCAGTGGATTCACCGCCGCCGGCTGGCAGATGCTCCTGGGCGGCCTCTTCACCACCGTCATCATGGTTGCAACCGGTGGCTATCACGGCGCTCACTGGGGCCTGGAGGCCTGGGCATCCATCTTCTACCTCATCACCTTTGGTTCCCTGATCGGCTACACGGCCTATATCTACCTGCTCAATAACGTTGCCGTCGCAAAGGTCACGACCTACGCCTATATCAATCCCATCGTCGCCGTCATTCTCGGCGCCATCTTTCTTCGCGAACGCTTCGTGCTCGCGGAGTACCTGGGCATGATCTCGATCCTGCTGGCGGTCTTCCTGGTGACAAGCTCGAAGTTGAAGACGGGCGCAGTTCCCGTGGAGGTAGAGGACATCGCAGTCGGGGGCAACGCCTGATGTGAAAACGGCGCAGCATTCTGCCGCGCAATACGATATCGTTCTATCGTTCAGGAAGAGTCATTCGATTTGCGAATCTGTTTATCCCATAAGGAGCAAGGACGATGGTCCTGCTTTGGAAGTACTTTGCTCTTGGCTTCAGCGCTCTGCTTCCGGTCATCAACCCGCTCGGGTCGGCCCTGGTCTTTCTGGGCCTGGTAGGCGTGGCCCCGCCGGAGGTCTACCGCTCGCTGGCCCGCCGTATCGCCATCAACGCCATCCTCTTCCTCGCCGTCATCGAACTGGTCGGTTCCACCATTCTCAGCTTCTTCGGCATCTCGCTGCCCATCGTGCAGGTATCGGGAGGCCTGGTGCTGGCTGCAATGGGCTGGTCTCTTCTGAACCAGAAGGACCCGGAATCCACAGTCGATGAAGCCAATGCAGAGGTGCAGGATAATATCGCAGCCAAGGCTAACAGCCTCGAACAGGGGGCCTTCTATCCACTCACCTTCCCCGTCAGCATCGGCCCCGGCTGCATCGTCGTTATGCTGACGCTGAGCGCCCACGCCTCCAAAAGAACGCTCAGCGACAATGCGCTCTCACACGTTGGACTGCTGCTGGCCGTGGCTCTGCTCAGCGCGCTTATCTACGTCTGCTATGCCTACGCCCCACAGATCACGCGCAGAATCTCCCCCTCGACCGCCCACGGCATCCTTCGGGTTGTTGCGTTTATCCTGCTCTGCATCGGCGTTCAGATCGCCTGGAACGGTGCGGATACTCTTCTCTCAACGCTGCTTCAGCACAGATAAATTCAGCACAGCCATTCACTAAAACACTGCGGTCACGTCTCCTGACCCCAAAACCTCGTGAATCCCGCCATCCCGCTGTAGTAGAAACGTGGTCAGCCCAAACTCATCCGTCCGGTAGAGCCGCGTATGCGCCGCCGCAATCCGGTCGATCACCTCTTCCTTCGGATGCCCAAACGTATTCCCCTTGCCCACCGAAATTACTGCATCCTTCGGAGCTGCTTCCGCAAAGAACTCTGGCGTAGTTGAGCTTTTGCTGCCATGGTGTCCGACCTTCAGCAGCGTGACCTTCGACATCCGCCCACCCCGCACCATCGCCCGCTCGCTCGGAGCCTCCGCATCCCCCTCCAGCAGCGCCGACGCCTTTCCGTACTGCACCCGCAGCACCAGCGAATCATCATTCACCGGAGCCCCGGCATTCCTGTAAGCAGCCTCCGGAGCGAGCACCGAAACTTCGGTTCCACCCCACGCCAAGTCCTCCCCTGCATGAAGGTGCCGCACCGTCACTCCAAGCTCCTCCGCCTCCGCCAGCAACGCCCGGTAAGCCTCCGAATCCGGATCGATCCCCACCCACAATTCCCTCGGCCGAAAGTCCCGCATCACCGCCGGCATACCGCCCATGTGGTCGCTATGAGCATGGCTCAGAGCGATCACATCCAACCGCCGAATCCGCCGCGACCAAAGATAAGGAGCCACTACCTCCTCACCCACATCGAACCCGCTCGCCACCGCCGCAGCCTCGGACGGCCCGCCCACCGGCCCACCAGCATCCACCAGCATCGTCCGCCCCTCGGGGCTCACCACCAGCAACGAATCTCCCTGCCCCACATCAATCGCGGTCACCTCCAGCATCCCGGGGGCAATCGCCGCCCGCTCCGGCCACAACACCATCGCCGCAACCAGCGGCAGCGCAGCCACCGCCACCCATGCCCATCCCCGCGACCGCCGCACTGCCCAGCAGCAGAAAGCCCACCCCACGACCGCCAGCAAAGCCACCCACCAGACCGGCCCCGGAACCCGTATATCCGCCGCCTGAATCTGGTTCACCCGCCCAATCACGCCGGTAATCCCATGCAGAAGCGCCGCCGTGGCCGCGCCCGGCACCATCGCCAGCCACGGACTCACCAGCGCCGCGCAAAACGTCACCAGTGCCATCGGTGCCAGCACTGCAACCAGCGGCACGCTCACCATATTGGCGGGCAGTGCAAACATCGTCGCCCGGTGAAAGTAGACTGCCATCGGCAGCACCATCACCGACTCCACCACCACACCGATCAGCACCAACTCCAAAGCCCAGAATGCCGACCGCGCCGCCAGCGCCAGGAGACCTCGCGCCCACCACCCCAGCAGACCTGCAAACGCTTCACCCCAGATCCGCAGCATCACGCGAAACTGCGCGACCTTCGGCCGCAACCCCACATCCTCCCACTCGTCCCAGAGATGCCGCGATGCCCGCGCATACTCCCCCGGCCCGCGCTCCCACAGCGGGACCGCAATCCCTCCAATCGCCAGGATAGCCAGAAACGTCATTTGAAAGCTCGCCTCAAACAAGCTCCCCGGCGACCACACCAGCACCCCCAGGGCCGCCGCTCCCAGCGCATTCAGCACATTCCTGTCCCGCGACAGCAGCCGCGCCACCAGAAAGATGGCGACCATCCACAACGCCCGCTGTACCGGAACCCCAAATCCGGTCAGCAGTGCATAGCTTGCCGTCAGCGCAATCGTCAGCAGCGTAGCCAGCCACTCCCGCAGTCGCAGCCGCCGTGCCATCCAGAACACCAGGCCGGCCAGCAATGCCACATGCATCCCCGAGACCACGAACAGATGAAACGAGCCTGTCCGCTCAAACCCCAGCCGCAGCGCCCGGTTCAACCCCATCCGGTCGCCAAACAGCATGGCGTTCAGCATCCCGGCGTCATCCGCGCTCAACCGCAGCGTAGGCGGCATCCGCCGATTCGCGCCCGATCGTACATAGCCCGAGAGCCTCTCCGCCGCCCAACTCTGCGCTGCATACACCCTGCACTGCAAACTTCGCGTACCTGAGCCCAGCAGTGTCAGCTTGCTAGCCTTGACCGTCGCGTGAACTCCCAGCCCCTGCGCCAGCAAATAATCCGCATACTGCCACGCTCCCGGATCGCGATACCGCTCCGGGACCTTCAACCGCATCGGCCCTTCCACCACATCCCCACACTGCAACTCAGGCAGAACACTGGGTGCCCCATGTCCGATCGAACCGCCATCCTCCAGCACCGTAACCCGAACCCCACCCGGCACCGGCACCATTCGCGAAACGTCCGGCGTCACCTCCTCCACCGCATCCACCTCTAGATCGACCGACACGGCCTCCGCAGCATCCGGCTCTTTCTCCATCCACCACGCCGGATCGTTGTCCCGGTACACTGCCTTCTGACGCGGCGGAAGCTCCCGCACCCGTACTACCCGTCCCCGAACCTGCCTGCTCAACCCATCCGCATAGCCCTGCAAGGCCGTCTGCGGCGTTGGAAACGGCTGCACCTCGGCACACCACATTCCCACGACCAACCACACCGCGGCCACGGGCAAAACTGTAACTCGAAGCGACCACCGCAGCCCCACCAGAACCAGCACCGCCATCGCAACCAAAGCCAGCAGAAGTACCACCACCGGCTGGCGGTTCCGCGCCATTGCCTCACCCAGCGCAAACCACACCGCCGCAGCCAGCAAGGGAGCGCGCCCAAACCGCAGCCGCTCCACCTTAGCCCCGTCGCAAAGTGCAGGATTCGGCTCATCGCGAACTATGTCAGCTATTGAAGCTCTGCTCACTGACCGCATCTGCCATCCGTCTTACCGCGTCAAGGCCGCCGCAGCACCACCACTGTCTCCTGGTGAAACGTCTGCGGAAACAAATCAACCAAATGTAACTCACTGATTCGGTAGCCGAAGTCTACCATCGCCTTTAAATCCCGCCCCAGTGTCACCGGATCGCACGAGACATAAACCATCTCCTGCGCCCGCACCCGCCCCAGCAACGTGCAAACCTCCGCGCCTACACCGGCCCGCGGAGGGTCCATCACTACGAGCTCCGGCCTCTCCCGCTGCACCACTGCACCGCGCAGAAACTCCACGGTCGTAGCCGACACCGCGCGTTTGCCATCGCCTTTAAATGTCTTCGCCAGATCATCCGCCGCCGCTTCTACCGCGACCACCTCATCAAACCCAGCCTTCAAAGCCCGCGAAAACAAGCCCACCCCCGCATACAGATCCCATGCCAGCGAACCCCGGCGATCCGCCGCAACAATGCGCACCAACTCATCGACCAGAAAGCGATTTACCTGAAAAAACCCGCCCCGGCTGACCCAATATTTTTCTCCAGCAGCCCGATAGCTCAGCCCCTCGGCTCCCCACGCCGCAACCGGCTGTGGCCTCTCCGCCTGCCGTCCCCTCTGCGAGCCTTCCGCCCTCAGCATCATCGCACCGGCCCCCACCAACTCCGGCAGCAGCTCTTGCAGCCGCTCACAAAAAGCCTCAAACCCCACCGCCTGCTTCTGCCGCACAAACACCGTCATCTGTAGCGCGCTCTCATCGCCCGCCGCAAAAAACTCGATCTCAACCGCCGCCTTCACCCACCGCGCCGCATCTGCACTCTCAGCCACGTTAAACAACGCCATCGCTGCGCGCCACAACAACGGCGCGGCAATCGGGCACTCCCTCACCGGCAGAAACTCATTTGAACCTCGGCGCAGATACCCAACCCGCAGCGCGCCCTCTACCTCCGCGATGCGCAGCCGTATGCGGTTGCGATATCCCCACGCCTCACCCGCATGAACCTGCACCTTGGGCAAGTCCGTCAGCCCGGCCCGCTCCAGCGTCTCCCGCAGGATGCCCGCCTTCAGAGCGAGCTGCGCCTCATACCTCGCATGTTGATAGTGGCATCCGCCACACTCGCCAAAGTGCGCACATCCCGGCGTCACCCGATCGCTCGAAGCCTCTAAGACCTGTACTAACTTCTCTTCGCCAAACCCATCCTTGCTCTCCGTCAGCCGCGCCTCAACCAACTCGCCCGGCAGGGTAAACGGCACAAACACAGCCTTCCCCACGCCTTCACCTTCACTCTGGTGAGCCAGCCCAGCCCCGCCATAAACCATCTTTTCAATTCGTAACTTCATCCGTTACCTATTGCCTCCTGCCACACTCTGTCATCCTGAGCGAAGGCGGAGCCGAGTCGAAGGGTCTGCGGTTGCGGTTGCAGCTGCTTGTTCTACCTTACCCATGGCTCATATAAAAAAGGCTTAACCGGGGCAGCTTCCGAGCCTCTAGCAACCGCTTCTGCAAAAACTGCTGCTGCACTTGTTTGATCTGCACCGCCTGCATCTTCCCTTTATATGGAGCAAGCTCCCGGGCCGCCTGTTCCCGCAACCCCACCAACTCATCCTCCGGCGCAGCCATCAACAAAGCCGCAAACAGCTTCTCTTCGAGCACCGTCAGCGTCCGGTCAAGTTCTTCCAGCGACATCACCGGCTCAGCGACGAGCCCCAAAGCCAGCACCCGCAGCCGCGCCGTTACCTCTGCAGCCATCGCGTCCGCCGGTGCACTCAGCTTCGCCGCTTCCACCGCAGCCGCATTCGCTTCGAGGTACCTTCCCACCCGCTCCGCCTCGAACCCGCTCTCCACCGCTTCACCTGCGGCAGTGGCCGCGCCAATCGCTGCCTCGCGCGCCTGTTCCACCGCCTCCATCACGCTCTGCGCACACCACGCCAGTCCGTTCACCTTCCGCGCCCGGCCCGCCGACCGCAGCGCCTTCGCATCGTGCTTATCAAACGCACTGTCGATGCCGCGCAACACCGCTTCGAGTGGAATCCCCGCCTCGCGCCAGGTCTCAATCAGCGCCCAATCGAGCGTGGACAGCATCAGCAGCGACCCGCGCCGCTGCTGAAACCGCTCCTCGATCTCCGTAAAATAATTGAAATAGTTCTGCATCGATCCTTACATCTATTCTTGCGGCGGTTTGTTCTCTACCGGCAATGCCACACGCTTCCTGTGCCGGTCGAGATTGCGCTCGTAAACAATCCGCAGCCCGGTCAGGGTCAGCATCTCATCCACTGCGCCGATATACTTCGATCCACCCGCAATCAGCTTCGCCAGCCCGCCCGTCGCTACCGTCTTCGTCTCCGGCCCCAGCTCCGCGATCATCCGCTCCAGGATGCCGTCTACCAGCCCGATATAGCCGTAGTACAAGCCGATCTGAATGTTGTCGACCGTTCCCGTGCCGATCACCTTCACCGGCTTCTTCACATCGATTCGCGGCAGCCGCGCCGCCCGCGAAAACAGTGCATCGGCCGAGATGCCCAGCCCCGGAGCAATCGCCCCGCCCATAAACTCGCCCTTCTTCGAGATCACGTCGAACGTCGTCGCCGTCCCCATATCGACCACAATCGTCGGCCCGCCAAACCGCTCGAACGCCGCAACGCAGTTCACAATCCGGTCCGCTCCCACCTCCGTCGGATTGTCGGTCAGCACCGGCAGCCCCGTCCTCACGCCCGGCTCAATGAACACCGGCTTCACCCGAAAATACATCTCGCAGACCTGGCGCAGCGTCGAGTCCAGCGGAGGCACCACCGACGAGATCGCAATCCCATCGACCACCCCAATCTCCAGCCCTCGTAACCCAAACAAACTCCGCAACAGCATGCCAAATTCATCGACTGTCTGCTTCGCCGGAGTCGTAATCCTCCAGTTAGCAACCAGCTCCGTTGCCACCGCGTCGGGGACACTTCCTTCCGCCAGTCGATACAACCCAAGCACGGTATTCGTATTGCCAACATCCATCACCAATAGCATTGCGTTCTCGCCTCGTTACCGTTCTCGAACCCCGCCGGAGAGCACCGTATGCATCACACCATCCTCCCCGTCTATCAGCAAAAATCCACGCGCATCGAGCCCTGCCGTCACGCCAGTATAGCCGCCGCCTTCGTCCACTCTGACAGGCTTGCCCCGCACCCAACTCGAAGCCTCCGCAAACCGCTCCAGCAGCCCAGGGCCGGCCAGTTCTCCGCGATATTCCTGCACCAGCAGCCGAACCTCTTTCTCCAACGCGCACAGCAGCGCAATCAAAAGCGCCTCCCGCGAAACTTCGGCTCCACTCTCCAGCCGCAGCGAAGTTGCCAGCATTTCAATCTCTGCCGGAAAGCTCGCATGGTTCACATTGATGCCCACGCCGATCACCGCATACCGCAGCATCTCGCCTTCGACCGCCGTCTCCACCAGTATTCCGCCGCACTTCCGCCCATTCAGCAATAGATCGTTCGGCCACCGGATATCCACCGCCAGCCCCGTTGCCGCGCCAATCGCCGTCCGCACCGCCAATCCTGTCGCCAACGAAAGCCAAAGCGCACGCGTCATCGGCAATGACGGAGCGACCAGGGCACTCACATACAGCCCATCCCCCGCCGCCGAATGCCATCCATGCCCACCGCGGCCGCGCCCGGCCGTCTGCTCATCGGCAACCCAGACGCCTGTCCGCGCCCCTGCCTGCGCCGCCTCCAGTGCCAGTGCATTCGTCGATCCCACGGAAGCGAAGTGCAGCACCCGTCCGGCAAACCCCGTCCCGGCAATTCCCGCGTCCACTTTCGCTAAATCAAACACTCCATCCTTAGTAAACATCCGCTGTAATCTTCATGCTCAGGTCCACAGCCACCGCCGAGTGCGTCAGCGCGCCCACCGAGATAAAGTCCACTCCGGCCAGCGCATAGTCCCGCACCGTCTTCAGATTCATATTGCCCGAAGCCTCAATCGGCGCCCCTGGAAGCGCTGCGCGAATCTGCTTGACCGCCTTCTTCACCACCGCCGGCTTCATATTATCCAGCAGAATCGACTCCGCTCCACCGGCAATGGCCTGCTCCAGCTCCAACTGGCTGCGCACCTCGACCTGCACGATCTGCCCGGCCTTGCGCCCCTTCAGCGCATGCTCCAGCACCGCCGGTAGCCCGCCACCCAGCGAAATATGATTGTTCTTAATCAAAATTCCATCCTGCAAATCCAGCCGGTGATTCACACCCCCACCACAGCAGACAGCGTATTTATCCAGCGCTCGCAACCCTGGAATTGTCTTCCGCGTATCCAGAATCTTGGCCTTCGTCCCCGCAATCGTCTTCACAAACTGGTTGGTCAGCGTGGCAATTCCGCTCATTCGCTGCATCAGGTTCAGGGTCACCCGTTCACACGAAAGAATCGCCGACGCATTATGCCGAATCACAGCCAGTGACTGCCCCTTCTTCACCTTCACCCCGTCGAAGATCTCCGGATGGCTCACCACCTGAAACCGCCCCAGCGGCGTGCCGGACGCAGCCGACATCTTCGAAAAAATATCCAGAATGACTGGAATGCTTCCCAGCCCCGACACCACGCAGTCTTCCCGTGCAATAATCGTGCCCGACGCCCGCAACCCCGGCGCAATCGTCAATGCCGTGGTTACATCATTGGCCACCTTGTCCTCCGCCAGCGCCGCCTCTAGAATCGTCCGTATCCGCTTGCTCTTCCAGTCCATGCTGTAATCCTAAACCTGTAGCCCGCATTTCACTGTTAGCACTTCCGAGTGACCCCGACCATGCTCATGCCGCTCAGCCGCCAACTCGCTTATCTCCTGCTTCTGGCCATCCCCATCGCCTGCACCTCCTGGACCATCACCCACGAAGAGCTCTTTCGCGAGCCCCGCGACTGGTGCAAGGGAAAAAGCGAAAGCTGCCGCCCCCTGCTCATCCGGAAATTCTTCTACCTCTTCACCTGCGAGTACTGCTTCAGCCACTACATCGCGGCTTTCTTCCTGCTCATCACCCAATTCCAGATGCTCTACGGCGGCTGGCGCGGCTATCTCATCTCCTGGTTCGCCCTGGTCTGGGTGGCTAACATCTATATGAGTCTCTTCAACCGGCTGCGCCTCGATATCAAGCACGAAAACGTCACCATCGCCACCGACCAGATCGTCAAGGAAAAGGTCGAAACCCAGCCATAAAGCGCGCGTTTTCAGCAAGTCGCCTACGCCGAAGGCAATGCCTCCAGCGCGGTCTTCGCCTTGTCATGCAGCATCTTCGTCTCCGCTGCCTGCTTCTTCAGCCCGTCCACAATATGCGCCGGAGCCTTCGCCATAAAGGCCTCGTTGCCCAACTGCCGCTCCGCTGCCGCCAGTCCCTTTTCAAACTTGGCTAGATCTTTGGTCAGCCGCTCCCGCTCAGCCGCAACATCGATCTGCCGTTCATACACCACAGCCACATCGAAGTCGGCTGTACTACGCGCGCCATCGCCAGTCAGCGCGGCAGACGCAAATTCTACCTCGCTCACCCGCGCCAACCGCCGCAGCAGATCGGCATTGTCATCGACCAGCGCCACCACACGGTTGCCCGCGAACACCCGGATCGGCGCAGCCTCTTTCTCCGGCACGCCCATCTCCTTTCGCAGACCGCGCACCGTCACGATCATCTGCTGCAGGACTTCCATCGCCGAGATGCTGGCCGCATCCCCCGCCACATCTTCCGTCCGCGGAAACCGCGTCAGAGCAATCGACTTCGCCGGCGCCGCGCCGTCATAAAATGCATGCCAGATCTCTTCCGTAATAAACGGCATAAACGGACTCAGCAATCGCAGCGCAGCTTCAAAGACCGCCAGCAGCGTGGTCAGCGCAGTCTTCGTAGCCGCCAGATCTGCCCCTTCGCCAAACTCCAGCCGCAGCTTCACAATCTCGATATACCAGTCGCAGAAGTCGCCCCAGAAGAACTGGTAGACCGCACTGGCCGCCTCGTCGAAGCGGTAAGCCGCCAGCGAAGCGTCTACCGCCGCCGCCGCCGCACCCAGCCGCGCCAGGATCCACCGCGTCTCCAGCGGAGCACCCTCTACATCCTTGAGCGCCGTGCCCAGCTTCGTCAGATCGACAGCAACTCCCGCCTCTTTAGCCCTATCCACCTGCATAAACAGGAACCGCGCGGCGTTCCAAATCTTATTCGCGAACGATCTGTAGCCATCCGTGCGCTCTTCGCTGAAGGCAATATCCGTTCCCGGACTCGCCATGCTCGCCAGCGTAAACCGGACTGCATCGGTGCCGTACTTTTTGACGACCTCAATCGGGTCGATCACATTGCCTTTGGTCTTCGACATCTTCTGCCGGTCGGCGTCACGCACCAGCGCGTGGATGTAGACCTCACGAAACGGTACTGCATCCTTCAACTCGCGTTTGCTGCCATCCGGCATCGGGACGTCCAGCATGAAGTGGCTGCCCAGCATAATCATCCGCGCCACCCAGAAGAACAAAATATCGAAGCCCGTCACCAGCAACTGCGTCGGGTAAAATGCCGCGAGATCAGGCGTCTTCTCCGGCCAACCGAAGACGGTAAACGGAAGCAGTCCGGAGGAGAACCACGTATCCAGAACGTCCGTCTCCTGCACGATCTCCTTCGACTGACAGTGCTCGCAGACCTCCGGCGTCTCCCGCGCAACCGTAATCTTCGCGCACGCCGCGCAATGCCACGCAGGAATCCGATGCCCCCACCAAAGCTGCCGCGAGATGCACCAGTCATGGATGTTCTTCATCCACTCGTCGTAGGTCTTGCGATACTGGTCCGGCGTGAACTTGATGTAGCCCTTGTCCACCGCATCAATCGCCTTATCCGCCAGCGGCTGAATCTTCACGAACCACTGCTGCGAAAGCCGCGGCTCAATCACCACACCGGTCCTCTGGCTCAGCCCAATGGCAAGGGTGTGGTCCTTCACATCGACCAGCAGACCCATCTCCTTCAGGTCTTCGACGATCTTCGTACGCGCCGCATAGCGATCCAGCCCGTGATACGGCGACCCCGGCAGCAGCACATGCGCCGTCTCATCCAGAATCGTTAAATTCGGCAAACCATGCCTCTGCCCAATGGCAAAGTCATTCGGGTCATGCGCCGGCGTCACCTTCACCGCGCCGGTACCGAACTCCGGCTTCGCCCAATCATCCGTCAGAATCGAAATCTCGCGGTCTGGCCCGCCGTTCACGCCGCTCAGAGGCAGACGAACGATTTTGCCCTGCACCGCAAGGTAGCGTTCATCGTCAGGATTCACCGCAACCGCCGTATCTCCCAGCATCGTCTCGGGCCGCGTGGTTGCAACGACAATCGAGCCCGAACCATCGGCCAGGGGATAGCGAATGTGATAGATCTTCCCGAGCCGTTCTTCGTGCTCCACCTCAAGGTCGCTCACCGCAGTCTGAATCGCCGGGTCCCAGTTGACGATGTACGCTCCGCGGTAGATCAACCCCTGCTCGTGCAGGCGAACGAACGCCTCCTTCACGGCGATGCTCAGCCGGTCGTCCATGGTGAAATACTCGCGGCCCCAGTCCACGCTCGCGCCCAGCCGCTTCATCTGGTCGAGGATGGCCCCGCCATAGACGCCCTTCCACTCCCATACCCTCTCTACAAAGGCTACGCGCCCAAGCTCCTGCCGCTTCGTCCCTTCGGAGGCGAGTTGCCGCTCCACCATCATCTGCGTGGCGATCCCCGCGTGGTCCGTTCCCGGAACCCACATCGCCACCTCGCCCGACATACGGTGCCACCGCGTCAGGATGTCCATCTCCGTCTGGTTCAGCATGTGGCCCATGTGCAGCCGTCCAGTGACGTTCGGCGGCGGCAGCAGCATGGTGAACTTCTTTACGCCTTCCTGCGTACCCTCAGCAGTGGCGACATCAAACAGGCGCTCCCGCACCCAGTACTCGGCCCAGCGCTCTTCAATAACGGACGGATCATATGCTTTCGGCAGTTCGTGGCTCATGTCCTTTAAGCCTAGCATCCACAGGTGGTACAACGCCGAGCTTCATCCACCTTCAAACCCTGTCATTCTGAGCGAAGCCGGAACCGAGCCGAAGGACCTGCGGTTGCTCTTGTTGTTTCATTTACCGGAGTTTTCCCCATCCATACGCCCTCTCATCCGCCGTACACTACCTCCACGAGGACATCTTTATGCCAAAGCCCCTTCTTGCAGCCGCCCTCTTTCTCCTTATCCTCACACCCCTCGCTCGCGCCGAATCTAACCGAGCCAGCTTCGGCAGCGATATCACCATCCCGGAGGGCGAGGACGCAGGTAATGTCGCCTGTGCCTTCTGTTCGGTCTACGTGCATGGCGAAGTCAGAGGCAACGCTGCCGTCTTTTTCGGCAATATCAAGGTCGATTCTTCACACGGAATCGGTGGAAACGTGGCGATGCTGGGCGGAGATCTGGATCTGGCCAACGATGCGCAGGTTGGCGGCAATGTGGCCATCGCCGGCGGCAACACTAACCTCGCTCCCGCCGCGGAGATTCACGGTAATCGTGCCGTACTGCCTGGGCGCTTCTGGGTGCTGGTCCCTTTCGCCCCGCTGCTGATCCTCATCGGAATCATCTGGCTCATCGTCTATCTGGTGCGTCGCAACCGCTATCAGTTCCCCGTCTACCCTAACGGGCGAGGCCTCTAAGTCCACTGACTACAAGGGATCCCCCGCGCATCACGTCGAAGAGACGGTGCCATCCGCACGCTTCCCCACATAGAGCAAGTACCACGCTCCCATCGCGATACATGCCACCGCAATCGCGGCTCCCATCGAAACCGTTTCGGGGCCCATGGCGCTCCAGCTGTTTGCGCCTGCATCGGCCAGGCGGTCGCCAAAGCGCCAAAAGCTGCGTTGCAGCCATGCCGCCAAGGCGATCATGCAAACCACACTTACTGCGCGCATGAAGATCAGTGGCCGGGTCGCCCGCTTCAGAGCCATCTCGCGCCTCCGCTCCTGCGCCAGCCGCCAAACCCGGTCGGCAGCAACCGGCTCCCGCTCTATGTGTACCGCCGCCGCACTCTTCAGCAGGCTCTCCGCAACCAGCCGCGTCTCGGCACAGATCGCGCAGTCCTGAGCATGGCCGTTCAACTCCGCCGTCCATAAGCCTGTACGCAGAGCGCTTGCAACTTCAATCTCTCGCTCACACCGGCTTCTCTTCATCGCCTCTCCTCACCGGGCCGCAGCAGCCCAGCCGCTCTCCGCCGTGCACGAAACAGCAACAATCGGACGCTCATGGCGCTCAAGCCCATCGCTTCTGCGATCTCTGCATGGCTCATGCCTTCCACATACGCCAGCCACAACAACTCCCGCTCTCTCGGCTTCAAAGCCTGCATCGCCGAGCGCACATCAATCCGGGTGCTCACATCCGGCCAGGCCCCGGCCTCGGCAACCTCCGTCCATGGCCTGTCCTCACCACTGCGCCAACGATCGCGAAGCAGGTTGGTGGCAATGCGAAACAGATACCGCCGCGTCCCATCCTCTGCCATCGCCGGGGGTCTGCGAACCAGAAATCGGCAGAACGTCTCCTGCAATAGATCGTCCGCCACATCTCTCCGTCCGGTAACGCCAGTCAGGTAAGCCAGAATAGGCCGAGCGGTCGCGTCATACAGCACTCGAAACGCCTGCTCGTCCATCGCGGCGTCTTGCTCATCCGTCCAGGCGATCTCTGCCGCGAATGCATCGGTCTTATGCATCGGCATCCAAACCTCGCTACGAGCGGACATCCTGACTCAACAGCCCGAAAGAACGGG
Organism: Terriglobales bacterium; assembly: GCA_041691575.1. Lineage (GTDB taxonomy): Bacteria > Acidobacteriota > Terriglobia > Terriglobales > Acidobacteriaceae > Edaphobacter. The sequence continues at coordinate 323,451 of JBEPUJ010000002.1, read as the reverse complement.
AGAGGAAGTAGGTGGCCGCAGCCGCCAGTTCAAAGCCAATACCCAGCGCAATCGCCAGCGTACCGATAAACGTGTTGGCCTGGGCCTCGTTTCCGGCCAGTGAATGCAGCAGCAGCAACCCCAGACCAAACGCGATCAGCATAATCCCCGCTCGAACACCGCTCAGTATGTTCTTATACGGGCTCGCCTGCTCCGTCCGTTCCACCGTGAGCGAGTCGAGAAATTGGCTCCCTGCCTCGGTCTGCGCATACGCAAGCAGTGATTGGCTCGAATCGATCTTCTCCAGCACTTTCATCTGCATGCCAGCTTGAAACTTCGCGATCTGGTGACGCCGAATCGACGTGAAGACCACCCATGCGATCCACCCAATGGTGAAGAACACAATAAAAGGAACCAGAATCTCACGATCCATATCTCTCCCTCTCTTCCGATGCTTACGTCACGTTCACCCAATACAACGGTCGAAAGGCCAAACGGTTAACACCTATCCATCTTTCATGCTCTTCAACATCTGCTCCACCGTCCGCCCCAGCACCGGGTGCACCATCTCCGGCGCAATCTCCGCCAGCGGCTCCAGCACAAACCGCCGCTCGTGCATCTCCGGATGCGGCAGCGTCAACTCCGGCGTCGACATCACCGTCGGCCCGTACAGCAACAGATCGAGGTCAATCACCCTGGGCCCCTTCGCGATAACCCGCTCTCGCCCCATCGCCTGCTCAATGCCGAGCAGCCCACGAATCAGTTCCAACGGCTCCAGTTCTGTCTCCAGCAACAACGCCCCGTTTAGAAATCGCGGCTGCGCGAGATACCCCACCGGCTCGGTGTCATAAAAGGTCGAGACCGCCTGCACCATACCCAGCGTCCCGATCCGATTCACGGCCTCGCGCAGGTTCGCCTCCCGATCGCCAAACGCCGACTCCAGGTTCGACCCCAGCGCAATCGCCGCCAGACTCTTCATAAGAGCTCCAGAGACATCTCAGACGTCCCGATCTCAACGATAACGGTTTTCCGGAGCCCAAAGTTCCCACACAAATGTCCCTTACACCGAAGCATGGTGCAAACCCGTGGGGACAGTCTCTAATTCAGCCACTTCATCATATCCATGAGCCAGCTCCCAGGCCGACCGGTCCCGCATCAGTCTTTGCACAAGAGCAGTATGCATCGCATGGCCCGCCCTCTCGGCCACCACTCGCCCCTGAATCCGCCGCCCGGCCAGCGCCAGATCGCCAATCAGGTCCAGAACCTTGTGCCGGACAAACTCGTCATCGAACCGAAGCGGCCCATTTTCAACCCCACGCCGCGACAGAATAATCGCGCTCTCATCCGACACTCCCCGGATCAGCCCCATATCCCGCAGCATGGCCTCATCTTCCTTAAACCCGAAGGTCCGCGCCGGGGCGATCAACTTCACATAATCCCCCGTTGCCAGGTCCCCGGTAAATCGCTCATATCCAATAGGTTGAGGAAAGTCGATGATGTATTCGATCCTGTATCCCGAGCCCGGATAGACGCCGATAAACTTCGACCCCTCGCGGACCTCAATCTCTTTCAGAATCCGGATATATTCCCGCTTTCTGCGTTGCTGCTTGAGTCCCACCGAATGAAAAGCCTGCACATACGGCAAAGCGCTCCCGTCGAGGATCGGAACCTCAAGGTTATCCACCTCGACGATGACGTTATCCACGCCAAACCCGATCAGCGCCGACAACAGATGTTCCGTCGTGGAGATCAAAACGCTCTGCCGCATCAGGCTGGTCGCATAGCTCACCTTGGCTACGTTGCGGCCAATCGCGGCAATCTCGAAGTTGTCCAAGTCCGTGCGTCGGAAGACGATCCCCGACCCAGCCGGCGCCGGCACCAGCCGCATGGAGACGGGCGCTCCGCTGTGCAGGCCAACGCCGTTGAAGTCTATCTCCGACCGGATTGTCCGCTCAAAATGAGCTTCGAGTGCCACGAATCAACATCTCCTGCAAGCTGCCTCGGTTAAGGCTACAGTGAGATCAACACGCGCTACTGTGGTAAAAATGCCACATTTCCAGAAAAAGGTTGACCACTTTTATCCCCTCGAAAACTTCCTCTAAGCCATGTACCTGCTATAACATCCGACCATGAACTCCAAAGCGGTTTTGGCCTGTGCCGAAAGCAGAAGCGAATGGATTCGGTCCACCCTTCGCGACCTTGTTCTTCAGCAATCTCCAAGTGAAGACCGGCTCGCGGTTAACGCTGTAGTTACGATGGTCGAAGAACGCGCCCGCAGCCTCGGCGCAAGGGTCAGGCGTCATAAGCAAACTTCTTTTGGCGACATCGTCGAGCTTCACTTTGGCCCCTCCCGCTCGATACGCAAGCCCATTCTCCTGCTCGGCCACCTCGACACCGTATGGCCCATGGGAACGCTGGCGTCGATGCCCTGGCGCGAAGAACAGGGCCGCTACTGGGGTCCCGGCGTACTCGACATGAAGGCCGGAGTCGTGATGGCGCTGGCGGCTGTAAGCATCCTGCAGGAGTTGAAGCTGACCCGCCCCATCACTCTGCTGCTGAACAGTGATGAAGAGGTGGGAAGCACGGTCTCCCGGCCCATCACGGAAAAATTAGCCCTGGCCTCATCGTCAGTCTTTGTTCTGGAGCCCGCACAGGGCCTCGCCTACAAGACGGCGCGCAAAGGCGTAGGCCAATATACCGTGCGGGTCACGGGCGTCGCGGCGCACAGCGGCGTGGACTTCGAGCGCGGGCACTCGGCGGTTCTGGAGCTGGCGAAGCTGGTGCAGACAATCTCAAACTTTACCGATCTATCGGTTCAACGGACAGTCAACTGTGGCGTCATCGCCGGTGGAACGCGGTCCAACGTTATCGCTCGGGATGCCTACGCCGAGGTTGACGTGCGCATAGCAAAGGCAAGCGACGCCTCGCGTGTCGCAAAACTGTTTCGCAGCCTCAAGGTCTCCGACCCCCACTGCAAGCTCGAAATCACGGGCGGCGTCAACCGTCCGCCGATGGAACGCAAAGCCGGCACAATCGCACTCTTCAAGCAAGCGCGAAAGCTGGCTGCTGAACTCGGTTTCGAGCTGAATGAGGCATCCACCGGAGGCGGCTCCGATGGCAATTTCACCGCGGCGCTGGGTGTTCCTACACTCGATGGCATGGGTGCGGTTGGCGAGGGAGCTCATGCGGCTCATGAGCATGTCGTGATCGAGCATCTGGTCCCACGCGCGGCGTTGCTGGCCACGATGCTCGCGAGCGCCGACTGAAGGCAGTTACAACCCAGCCTGCGCCTCGGCAAGCAGGGCGATGGTGCGGGCGATAGGCAGGCCGACCACGTTGAAGTAGCAGCCTTCGATGCGCGGAATCCAGCGGGCAGCATAGCCCTGGATGGCATAGGCTCCAGCTTTATCCAGAGGCTCTCCAGTGGCGATGTAATCCGCAATCTCTTCGTCTTTGAGCACATTGAAGGTGACCTGAGTGATCTCGACGTCGCTGGAGACTCCCGTGCGCGTTACCACGGCCAGACCGGTGAGCACGGCGTGGGTCCGGCCGCTGAGCAGCCGCAGCATACGCCCGGCATCCGCGGCGTCGGTGGGCTTGCCGAGGATATGGCCATCGCTAACGACCGCAGTGTCAGCTCCGAGAACAAGGAGCGGATCGCCGGGAGCGTCGGAAGACTGGTGGCGGCTCCAGATAGCCTGGGCCTTTTCGACCGCCAGTCGCTGGACATACGCTGCTGCTGCCTCGTCGGGCAGACGATCTTCGTTGAGGTCGGCGGACTCAGCAGAGAAAACGAGCGCGGCCTGGGTGAGCAGTTCACGACGGCGGGGCGAGGCGGACGCAAGAATAAGCATGGCAGTTTTGAGAGTATCGGCTGAACCTCCGTTTGAGCAAAAGGAATCCAATCGACAGGTAAACTTGCGTTAGCTGCACATGGAGGGGAATACAGCATGAAGTATTGGCAAAAGGTGGTGGCGGCGGTTGCAGGGGTGGGCATCGTGGCGATTGCGGCAGTGCCGCTATTTGTGAATGTCAATACTTTTCGCCCATTGCTGGAGCAGCAACTGACGACTGCGCTGGGGCGGCAGGTGACGATGGGCAAGCTCAGCCTGTCGATATTTTCGAGCAGCGTCGTAGCCCGCGACCTGAGCATCGCCGACGATCCGGCCTTCGGCTCCGCGCCCTTTCTTACGGCGAAGTCGCTGCATATCAGCGTTGAGCTGCGACCGCTGATCTTCAGCCACCGGATCGTCGTGCGCGGCCTCAAGATCGACGAACCGCAGATTCGTCTCATCCATGCGGACCAGGGCGTCTGGAACTTCTCGACGCTCGGCAACAACGCCGCCAGCCATGCCGTCGACTCGACGAAAGAGACAGCTATTCCCGACCTGACCGTAAACAAGCTCCACATCCAGGGAGGCCGCGCCACGGTCGATAATCAGCCATCCCATGGCGCGGCGCTCACCTTCGAGCAGATTGCGCTGACGGTGCAAGACTTCTCCTTCACGAAGCAGTTCCCCTTCACGCTGAGTGCGAACCTTCCCGGTGAAGGAACGGTGACGCTGACCGGGCAGGCTGGCCCAATCGATCCGCATAATGCCGCGGCCACCGTCTTTGACGCACGGCTGACGATGCATCACTTCGACCCGGTTGCGGTTGGCGCGCTCGATCGCAGCGCGGGCATGACGGGGCTGGCCGATGTAGACGCGCATCTGGCATCAGACGGCGTGGCCGTGAGCAGCAACGGCACGGTGCATGTACAGAACTTGCAGCTCAGCCCAAAGGGCTCTCCCGCAAAGAAGCCGGTCGATGTGGTCTACCAGACCTCGCACAGCCTGAAGACCAGCGCCGGACAATTGCAGAATGCGACCGTCACCATCGGCGCCTTGACCGCGACTCTGAACGGAAGCTACAGCCTGATGCCAACTGCGACGCTGAATATGAAACTGGCAGGACAAGGAATGCCGGTCGATGAGCTGCAAACCCTGCTGCCGGTCGCAGGAGTGAAGTTGCCCAACGGCTCGGTGTTACAGGGCGGCCAACTAACCACCAACCTCAGCGTCAACGGGCCACCCGACAACCTGACGATCGCCGGCCCCTTCGAGATCGACAACACGCGGCTGGCGGGCTTCAATCTGGGCTCGCAGCTCAAGGGAGCGGCGGGTGCGGCCACGGGCAATAGCGGCAACGTAACCGATATTCGGGTGATGCGCGCGAAGCTTCAGGTTGCCGATACCGGCATCCGCGCCGACGACATCTACACCTCAATGCCGACGCTAGGCGAAGCGACGGGCAGCGGTACCGTCTCGCCCGCAGGGGCACTCAACTTCCACCTGACCATGAAGGTGAATACGAGCCAGGGTGTCGGGGGCGTGGCAGTGGGATTACTGGCAGCAATCAACGGAGCGAGCGGGGCGACTGCGCGTCAGGCCGCCGCCAATGGCATTCCGGTCACGATTACGGGAACATCGGCAAGTCCGGTCATTACAGCCGACGTAGCCGGGCTACTGCGCAACAATGCGACGGGCATTCTGGGCAATCGGAAAGACAGCGGACAGCAGGTGATGCGTACGTTGAACGGCCTGTTCGGAAAGAAGAAATAGGCCGGATCAGGACACGTTCTTTTCGACCGAGATGTGAGCCTGCATAGTGTGGGTCTTGCCCGGCGCAAGCGTGACGGCATTGGCGGCGGCGTTCACGGTCTCGACGCAGAGCATCTCGTGCCACTCGTCGGGTCCCATGTCGGGCATCTCTTTCCATGGATTGAAGACGACGGTGGTGTTGGAGTTCGCCTTCGCAACCGTGATGCGGCGGCGTCCGGCAGCATCGTCGAGAACGCAGGTAGCCGTGGTGTTGGGATAGACACGGTCGGTAAATCCGGTGAAGGTCAACGGAGCGTGCGAGGCAGGCTTTTCGCGCATGTTGTCCGTCTTGTCAATGAAGGGCGTAGGTTCGAGACCGGTAACGGTGACCTCGTGCACGTCGACGACGGAGTAATAGGTGTGAAGCGCCTCCTCGAAGAGAAGCGGCACAGCCGCATCGTTGCCCACCGTGAGCTGCATCGTGAGGGTGCGTCCGATGACGAGCTGATAGGCGAGGCGAAAGTTGTCGTAGCCCAGCTCGCGGCTCATCGCGGTCGGCGCAAGGGTAAAGGTGAGGTGCAGGTCATCGCCCGCGAGCGCAGCAAAGGCCAGCGTCCAGTCCTGGATGCGCGCAAAGCCGTGAGACGGCCCGGTCTTGCCGTCGTGGCGATTCGCAAACCACGGAAAGGCAATGGGAACGCCGCCGCGAATAGGCTTGCCCGGTGCGAGATCTGTCTTGCGGCTGAGGAAGATTACCGGCTCCTGGCCGGCGGGCTGCCATGCGGTCAGGTGTGCGCCCTGCATGTAGACGGTGGCCGTTGCATGCGGCGTCGTAACGCTGGCGTAGACAAGTCCGGAGGGAAGCTGGTGAAAGGCAAGAACGCCGGGAATAGCAAAGTGCGAGGTAAGAGAGGCGATATCCATGGCTGATTGTGAGTATCGCAGATAGAAACGCCTCCATGCCTGTTCTGCATGGAGGCGCAACTGGAAAATCGGAAGTAGGCAAAAGAAGGCTGGTTAAATCTGCGAGTACGGTGCAGGACTGAGAACGAGGTTGGTAACGTTGCTGACGGTTGCCTCGAAGTTGTAGCGGGGCGAGCCGGAGAGCTTCTTCCACTCGGGGTCGCTGCGGAAGCGATCCCAGCCCGCGTTCAACTCGGCCATGTCCGCGAAGGTGAGCATGTAGGTAAGGCAGGGCATGCGCGGGCCAACCAAGGTATCGCCATAGAAGACCTGGCCGCAGCCGGACCTCTGAAAGATCTCGAACTCGCCGTGATGGAACATCTCGACCTTGCGAACGTGGTCCTGATCGGTCGGGCTCTCGTAGGTGCGCAGTTGGAAGATGCGCTTGGCTTTCTGGGCGGTCGAAGCGGGCAGGGTCAACTTTGGATAGCCTTCAAACCCGATGAGCAGCGAGCTTTCCAGACGCTTATAAGCAGGCGTGATGGCGGGGGTATTCCAGAATGGCGCGGCCGCCTTCATGAACTGCTCATCGCGCGCGAGCCGCAGATCGACCGTGGCCAGGGTCTCAAGATTGGAGCTGGGCAGCAGCAGATAAAGAGTCGGAGTCTCGGGGCCGAATTCGAGACGGAACGCGCCAACCGGCGTGATACCGATACGGTTGAGCGCCGGGATCAGTGCACCCTCCACATAGTTGTCCATGAGCTTGATCTGCGGGCCTGACTGAAGGCTGTACTTGCGGAGCTGATAGTATTCGCGCGGACCGGTTGCAGCCGCCGAAGTCTGGGCTGGGGCACGATCGGTAAGAGCAAGGGCAGATGCTGCAAGAGATGAAGTCAGGAATTCACGCCGTTTCATTGAGCCTCCCGGCGGACAGAGTGTGCGCCGAATATTGAATAGAGATGCATAGGAAGCATACAGCCCGCATCCTGCAAGTGTCTCGCCATCAGTGAAAACTATTGCCGCAGGTTATCGGTCCAAAGCGTGCTGGCCTTATCCTTGAAGGATGACGCGCCGCATTCCGCTCTGCCTCCTGCTCTCCTGCGCCGTTTTATTCAGCGCCTCCCGTGCCGCTTCCGCGATTGAGGTCAGGATTTCTTCGCAGGCGCTTGAACGCACCTTGCGGACCCAGCTCTTCAATGGGCCGGAGGGCCGTTATTATATGCGCGGTGACGTAAATTCCGCCTGTTACGTTTACGCCGATTCGCCGCGTGTCTCGTTTGTCGCGGACCGTGTCGTCGTCCATGTCCATACCCGCGCGAAGCTGGGAACGTCGGTTCGGGGGGTATGTATCGGGGTGTCGATGAATGCGGACGCCGACGTCTCTATGGTCCCCGACGCGCGGGAACAAACCATCGGCTTTCGCGATGCTCGGATCGAACGGCTCAGCAAATCGAAGGAGCTGAACTTTCTCCTGGTGCCTTTTCTCGATCGCAAGCTGCCCGATCAGATGAAGGTGAACGCCGCCGATCTGATGCGGCAACTGCTGAGCCGCTCCATCGAGAGCACCGGCTATGCCTTCTCGCTGACATCGTTGAAGCTTCACTCCATGCTGGTCGAAGGCAATATGCTGGTGCTCGATACCGACGCAGGATTGAACGTCAACTGAGCCGCGTAACCGTCGGCAAGCCGATTATTGAGCCGCGCCGCCTGAATGCACTGTAGAAGGAACGTCCGCTCCATGGTGATGGAGTTGCGCACCGTCTGACGGGACCGGCGTCGGCACTGTCGATGCAGTCGCCACTCCGTCCGTCTCTGTTTCCATGCCCGGAATACTGCCCGGCACCAACTCCTTCGGCGCATCTTTCGGAGGCGCGAAGCGTCCATCCGCCAGGTAGGCCACAATCATGCCTGCGGTAAGCTGCGGGTTCAACACGACCAGCGGCACTACATATTTTTTCGACTTCAACATCGCCTCGACCACGCCATTGACGCGATGGCTGCGATCGATGCTGCCGGGAACCTGTGGGATGACGAAGGTCGAGAAGTCCAGGTCGGGATTCCGCTTCGCATACTTGGTGAGCGACCTCGCGACCTGCTTGGGAGTCGTGATGCCGAGATCGACGAAGAAGTTCCGGCGGATCGAATGCGGGTAATAAAGGTTCAGCAGCGTCCGCGAAAAATCGGCGCAGTTGCGGTAGAAGAGGTTGAAGCGGCTCTCGTTGCGACGGTCGTTGTACTCCGCGATAAACCGTTCATCCGCCTCCGCAGTCGTCTCGATTTGGAAGCCATAGATCTTGCGGTCATAGGACGCGCCAATGAGTTGCGGCCAGTCACCCTTCGGCGTCTCGCCCGCCTTCTCTCCCTCCGCAATGTCGGGTATCAGGTCAATCAAATGCTCCCGCCGGTAGGCGTCGCGCAACTGCGCTACCTGCGCAGGGTCCACGGTTGACGGAACATCTTCGACCCGCTCCACGGCATAGAGATAAGGCACCAGCGGAATCGCAATCCAGTCGTAGCCGGCGATCCTGTGATAACGGCTGATGACCACACCCGGCTCACGGGGCCGGCACGGACGCAATTCGGTGGGCGACTCCGCACAGACATGGTTCAGATAGATCGCAGCGTGCCCGGTCGGATTGATGCTGCCGAACATGCCATATGGTTCTTCCATCAGCAGGGCTGCATCGGCGCGCGCCCATACTCCGCCGCTCGCCAGCGCAAGCATTGCCAGAAGGGTTAGAACCACTCGTATGCGTTTCATCCGTTCCTTTCCACATTGCGCCATCAAGCGCCGCTATTTATAGAACACACCGGATGACAACGGGTGGCGGGACTTCACCGCAGTCCCTGCAATTAAAGGCCAGCAGATTGGACGTTTTCGCTGTCATTGGGGCTCAAAGCAGGGCCAAATAAAAGATGGCGAAGACGACGCAAGGTCATCATTCGCCGGGGCATATGCAGTCGTTACGCCAGCCCTGTACTCTCAGCCTGTTCCTGCGCGTGGTAACTGCTACGCACGAGCGGGCCGCTCTCTACATGCTTGAAGCCCATTCCCAGCGCTTCATGCTTGAGGAACGCAAACTCTTCCGGAGTATAAAAACGCGACATTACCAGGTGGTCTTTCGATGGTCGCAGATACTGGCCAATCGTCAGAATATCCACCTTGCGGTCAGCCAGGTCGCGGAACACCGCCAGCAGTTCGTGCATCTCTTCGCCCATACCGACGATGATGCCGGTCTTGGTCACCTGACGCTCGCCGGTCTCGGCTGCAATCGCCTTGGCCTTCTCCAGAAAACCAAGCGAGCGCTCGTACCGTCCGCCGCTCTTGGCGACACGATACAGTCGCGGAACCGTCTCGATATTGTGGTTCAGAATCTCGGGTTTCGCCGCCACCACCAGCCGCAGCGCCTCTTCCACACCCTGAAAATCCGGGGTCAGCACCTCCACGCGGCATCCGGGAGCCTGCTTGCGAATCTCTTCAATCACCATCACAAATGCCCGCGCCGCGCCAACATTGTCGTCGTCGCGATTCACGCTGGTAACCACAGCATGAGCCAGCCCCAACTGCGCGACCGCGTTGGCCACCCGTCGCGGCTCATCGAAATCAATCGGCTCCGGCCTGCCCTTCGGCACTGCGCAAAATCCGCATCTCCGCGTGCACAGGTTCCCAAGCATCATGAAGGTTGCTGCCTTCTGGTTCCAACACTCGCCGATATTCGGACAGTGGGCGCTCTCGCAGACTGTATGCAGGTTCAGATCGCGCGCCATCTTCTTCAAGGCATGGAACGTCTCGCCCATCGGAGCCTTGGCTTTCAGCCACGCCGGCTTGGGCGTCGGCTTCTTCGCCGTCAGATCTATCTGCACAAGTTCAGCAGTCGGAGTCATGCTCTCCATTGTATCTGCCCACTATCAGGGAGCGCTCGGCTCTGCCGGCAGAGAACAGGTCGGCGGCCTTTTTACAGTTCCGTGTACTGAACTAAGGAAGGTCTGATTAAGTCTGCGAAGATTCCCTCAGCGGCTAAAGCCGCATTGCGGGTAAGCCACTTACGGCACGGCTGAAGCCGTGCCCTTAACAGAGCCTGACTTAATCAGAGGGTCCCTAAGCCCGCATCGCCTCTTCACGAGCGCGCCGCAGCGTCTCCACCACATCTCCGGTCGGATAGAACTCCATCGCGATCACACCCTTGTACTTCAACTGCGCCAGCTTGCGATAGATGTTGATGTAGTTCACCTCGCCGGTTCCCGGTTCATGCCGTCCCGGAACATCCGCGATGTGAATCAGGCCGACTTCATCGATGTTCTTTTCGAGCTTCTCGATCAGGTTTCCGTGGGTTCGCTGCTCATGATAAAGGTCGTACAGTACCTTGACATTGGGACTTCCCACCGCCCGTACGATTTCGAACGCTTCGGTTACGCCGTCCAGATAAATGGGCGGGTTCTCCAGCCGGTCGATCGGTTCGATCACAGCACCCATTCCCGCAGCGCTCAACAGTTCCACGGAGCGCTTCAGCGCATCGATCGACGCCTGGTGCTGGCTGCCGGGCGCTGCGCTCTCAACCCGCTTGCCCGATACCAGAATGATCTGGCCGCATTTCAACCGCTGCGCGATTGGGACCAGAGCCTTCAATTCAGTGATGAAAGCGTCCGACCCCGCTGGATCGGCAAAGCCGTGCGACATCCCCGCGGTCGCATCCACTGTAATGTTCAGAGCCTGCATCCGGGCCAGAATGCGCTGGAAGTCCGCCTCGGACCATTTTTTGAACTCACCCACCAGTTCCACGTGCCGGTAGCCGGCCTGCGCCACGCGCTCCAGGTTCTCTTCAAAGCTGCCGCGCGATTTCAGCGCCCACATCATGACAGAAAACTGAAAACCTGCTGGGCTGGATCTCTCCGCCTGTCCCATCAGCGTGTCCGGCGCAAGAGTAAACGCTCCGAGACCTGCCGTCATCAACTTACCGAAAACTCTGCGAGTCAACATGCACAGAATAGTAGCATCGGCGCTAAAACATCACCGCCCCAATCCTCTATCGCAACCTGGTGCGCACCTCGTCGCGCACCAGGTACAGAAAAAAGACCAGTGAAAACAGACCGCGAATCAGGAAGAATCCGCTATGGGTCTTTTCGAAGAAAAAGAAGTCCCCTGTAAACAGCATCACGCAGCCCGCCAGCACCAGCGCCCATCCCCATCGCCGCATCCGCAGCAAGCCGAAGATTCCCGCCACCAACAATGTGCACAGAGCCAGCACGCCATACTTGGTCACTCCCATGCCAAAGGCGTTGCGCAGCGCGCCAAACACATTCATCAACGTCAGAAACAGCATGAACAGGCAGATTCCAGCCACTCCCGGCAACATCTGCCCTACCGCCTTGCGCTCATCCGCCATCGTTCCTGTCCCCATGTATCTCTAGTCTTAAAGCGTATGCAGGTATGCCAGCATGTCATCGATATCCTGCTGGTCCATCGCGTTGCCAACCGCGGGCATCAGGCCATGCCCGTGCAAAATCGTCGACGTAACCCGCTCATCATTGGCTGGAGCGCCACTTGGCAAAGACGGTTTCTTATAGACCCCAAGCAGCGGAGGCCCATGCAGCGAAGCGTTCTTCCGATCATAGTGGCAGGCCCCGCAATAGGTCTGAAACACCTCATGACCGTGCATCTGCTGCGCATTCAACTCCGTCAGCGGAGTCGGTGGAGGCACCGATTTACATCCTGCCAGCGCACCGGCCAGCAGCAGCAAAAGACAAGCTCGAACCATGACGTTATTCTCTCACCCTACTGGCGCAGCGATTGCGCCAGCAGCAGTGCGCCGGTCATCGCCAGACCGACATAAACATACCTTAGAAAAGACTCTCCCCGCAGGCGATGGTTCACCACTCTGCCCAGCCAGATCGCCGGAAGCATAGCTGGCAGACATAGCAAGTAATAGTGCGTCACCGCAGGAACCCACAGCCCCGCCAGCCAATATCCGCCCATGCCAATCACGCTCGCCGGCAGAAAATACCCTTGCAGTGTCGCGCGAAAATGCTGTGCTGACCAGCGCCGCATCGCTCCATAGATCACCAGCGGCGGCCCATTCATCCCATACGCCCCGCCGAAGACGCCCGCGACAAATCCGCAGCCGAGAAGCCATCTCCGGCTGTCCTGCTTCAACTCCGGCGGTCTGCTCCCCAGCAGCGAATACACGGAAAACGCCATGATAAAAATTGCCAGCGCTATCTTCACTGCCTGTTGATGGCTGCTGGTCAGCAGCGCCAGTCCCACCGGAATGCCAAAGAGCGTGGAGGCCACCAGCCATCCCGTGCTGCGCACATGGATCTTGCGCCAGTCCTGCGCCACAACTACCGCCGCGATGGTGATCGACACCAGCACAGCCAGCGGTGCGGCAACCTTAAGCGGAATAAAAAGCGCAAGCAGCGGGACCGCAATCAACGCTTCGCCAAAGCCAAAGGCCGACCGGATCAGCGTAGCGGCAAACACCACAAGCAGCACCTGCAAAGTTGCGGCGTCCATCACCTGAACCACATGTTGACGACCGGCATTGCGGACACTCGGCTACCCTTCATCTTCCTTATTCTAAGACGCTAATTTGTCGCGGCAATCGCTCCCACAATTTTGTCCAACACGATCGCGTCTGCATGGTTGTAAGGAGCGTGATTGCCCACCATGATTGAAAAGATCACCGTGCGCCCACTGGCGCAGTCGAGATAGCCCGACAAGGTCCGCACCTCACCCAACGTCCCCGACTTGGCAATGACGCGGCCCTTCAGCGGAGCCTTCGGAAACCGGAAAGCCAGCGTCCCATCCTCTCCGCCGACCGGCAGCGAAGCCTTCCAATCGACAAACCACGGCTGCTCCGCCGCGTACTGCAACAGTCGCACCGTGACCCGTGGAGTCACCAGATCGTGCCCGCTCAGCCCCGAACCGTCAAAGAAGAAAAAATCATCTTGATCGACTCCCGCGTCGATCAGAAACTGCCGGACGACTCGCGCCCCCTGCGCCGCCGACCCATCTTCGCCAAAGGCCTTGCCCAGTCGCCGCAGCAGCAACTCCGCATGCAGATTCTGCGACACCTTGTTGGTCACGACAATATCGTCGATCAGCGAAGGGGAGACATGCGCCGCCAGCGTCGTACAGAAGTTAACGCAGCCCACTTCGTCAGTCGCATTTGCCGCGGCCAGCGCCAACGGCTGCCGCACCTCCTCGGAAAAATTCGCCGTATCCATCGACAGACGATGCTCAGCCCGCGCCCTGCCGGTCACCCGAATTCCACGCGCCTCCAGGATTCCCTTCAGAGCCACCGCCGCATATTCCGCCGGATCCTGAATCGCCACCTGCTCCTCATCCGGCGGCGCGTCCACCGCAATCGTTCCATAGATGCGCAGCGTCTTCGAGCCCAGTGCGCGCTCCATCCCCACGTGGCTGCCACTCTTCGCCGCCCCGGTCGTCAGACCGGAGACATCCATCGTGTAATACGGCACTGCCGGATCGACCGTCACCGTCGCTGGCTGTCCCGCCACACTGCCAGCCGTCACCGTCACCTTGATCTGGTTGTCGTTGACCGTCAGCGCCGACACCGGAGCACCATACCCCCACACCACATCGTCAATCGCCCAGTCCTCCGGGTAGGGTTGCCATGGAAACAGGGTGTCATCGCCAATCACATCTCCCTGGAGCACCTTCAATCCCGTCTTCGCCACCTGGTCCGCCAGTTCCTCCAGATACCGCAGCGGAGCGGGAGCAGGGGGAGGAGGCTGTGGCCGCAGCGCAGGCGGCACATACGGAATCGTGCGTCCCGACAGATTCGCATCGCCTGCTCCAGCCAGCACCAGACCGCCGGCCAGGACTCCGTCTTTATCCGGATGCCCCAACGCCAGCACCCGCGTCGTCACCGTGCTCTTTGCCCCCAACAAAGCCATCGCCGCAGTGGTGGTAAACAGCTTCGCATTGCTCGCAGGCTGAAAAAACTGTCCGTCGTTCCGCGAATAGATCGAAGCCCCATCCATCGCCGCTACCGCAATCCCCCAATGCGCCCGCGCCACAGCCGGATCGGCCAGCAACGCGGCAACCTGCACCTTCAGCGGCTTCGGCGGGTGCGGCTTGCGGTGTGTCTTTGCCCCTGCCGGTGCGCACAATACCCCCACCAGCAAAACCGCGGCACAACGTTCGACAAACCTCAGCATCCGCGCAGTCTAGCATCCCAATTCTCCAGCCCGCATCTAAACTGCTCTTATGCCCTTCGCTCTTCGCCCCCGATTCGACTGGAACCTGCGCACGCGAACCCTCGCGCTCGGCCAGCGAACAATCGTCATGGGCATCCTCAACGTCACCCCCGACAGCTTCTCCGACGGCGGCCACTTCTACTCCCCTGCGCACGCGCCCGAACGCGCTCTCTCCCAGGCTCTCCAAATGCTCGATGAAGGAGCCGGGATCCTCGACATCGGCGGCGAATCCACCCGCCCCAACGCCACCCCGCTCACCGCCGAGGAAGAACAGTCCCGCATTATTCCTGTTATCGAATCCATCCTGCGGGAGAAACCCGAGGCCATCCTCTCCATCGACACCCACCACGCCACCACCGCCGCGCTCGCCATCGAGGCCGGGGCCGAGATCGTCAACGATGTCAGTGGCCATCTCTGGGATGGCATCATGTCCAAAACCTGCGCCCAACTGGGCTGCGGCACCGTTCTGATGCACACCCGGGGTCGTCCGCAGGACTGGACCGCCCAACCTCCGATCCCCTCGGTCGAAATCCTTCCCCTGGTCCTCTCCGGCCTCAGAGAGCGCATCGAGGCCGCGACCGCAGCCGGCATCGCCCGCAGCAGAATCATCCTCGATCCGGGCTTCGGCTTCGGCAAACGCCTCGACGAAAATTATCCCCTGCTGGCCCGTCTCGACCAGCTCCACCAGCTCAATCTGCCGATTCTCGTCGGAGCCTCCCGCAAGGGCTTTCTGGCCAACGCTCTCGCGCCCCTGTACGAAGGAACACCCCCACCCGTCGAAGGCCGCCTCTCGGCAACGACTGCCGCCAATGTCGCCGCCATTCTCGGAGGAGCCCACGTCATCCGCACCCACGACGTCCGCCCCGCCACCGAGGCCGCCGCCATCGCCGACCGCATCCTCGCCGCCGTCTAAGCCAATCTGTTTAGGGAAGGTCTAATTAAGTCTCCGAAGATTCCCTCAGCGGCTAAAGCCGCATTGCGGGCAAGTCACTTACGGCACGGCTGAAGCCGTGCCCTTAACAGAGCCGGACTTAATCAGAGGCGCCTTTAGGCCAATCTGAACAGGCCGTACCGCCCTGGGTGACAAACCATGGACGAAATTCGTCTCCATACAATAGCATCGCGGTACCTGTAGCCGAACGGAGTCCGAATCTTGAAGAGCATCCTTTGTGTCCTGCTGCTGGCCGCCCTCTCCTCTCCCGCTATATGGGCACAGGCCGCTGACACACCAGGCGCCGCAGCACCGCAGGCGGCAGCACCACAGACCGCAGCCGAGACGCAGGAGCAGCGCGGGCGCGAGTTGCTCGACGAGATGGTCGCCGCGCTCGGCGGCCCGGCATGGCTCAACCGCAAGGACATGAACTTCCATGGGCGCGTCGCCAGCTTCTTCCGTGGACAACCCAATGGCAGCGTCATCGACTACAACGCCTGGCGCCAGTTCCCCGACGCCACCCACCCGGAAGCCGACCGCATCGGGTTCCTGACCGACAAGAGCATGTTCTTCCCCGGCAAGAAGGTCGACGTCGTCCAGATCTGGACCGCGGGCAACGGCTTCGAGGTTACCTACAAGGGCAGAATCAGCCTGCCCAAGGATCAAGTCACGGACTACTACCGCAGACGCGCCCACTCCATCGAGGAGGTGGTCCGAACCTGGCTCAAAGCCCCCGGTGTCATCGTCATCTCCGATGGCACCACGATGGTGGAGCGCCGCATGACCGACAAGATCACCGTCCTCAGCGCGAACAACGACGCCGTCACCATCGAACTCGACGCCGCCACCCACCTTCCCCTCCGCCGCACCTTCGAGTGGCGCAACGTCACCTTCAAAGACCACGACGAGGACGCCGAACAGTACGACGATTACCACACCATCCAGGGCCTGCCCACCGCCCTCACCATCACCCGCTATCACAACGGCGACATGGCCAGCCAGCGTTTCCTCAGCAAGGTCGAGTACAACACCAACCTGCCCGCCGCGTTGTTCAATCCCGACAACCTGCTCAAAAAGAAGTAGCCCGGCGGTTTATACTCAGGGCTGCCATGACTGATGCCCAGCCCGACTCCCCGCAAGGCCTTGAGCCTCTGCTCCCCGCCAGCCAGACCATGGACATCGTTGAGATCATGTCCATCCTGCCGCACCGCTATCCCTTCCTGCTCATCGACCGCGTCGTCGAGATGGAGCGCAAGCAGCGTATCGTCGCCATCAAAAACGTCACCATGAATGAGCCGCAGTTCCAGGGACATTTTCCCGACTACCCCATCATGCCCGGCGTCCTTATGGTCGAGGCGATTGCCCAGGCTGGCGGCGCGCTCCTGCTGACCGAGATTCCCGACCGCGCCGACAAGCTGATGGTCTTCACCGGAATCGAGCACGCCAAATTCCGCCGCCCGGTCGTTCCCGGCGATCAACTGCGCATCGAAGTCACCGTGCTCCAATGGCGCAGCCGCGCCGTCAAGATGCTGGGCGTCGCCACGGTCGACGGCAAGGTAGCCTGCGAGGCGACAGTGATGTGCCAGCTCATCCCTCGCGGCCCCAGGAAGCCCACACCCGAGGTACCGGCCGAGTGAGCATCCACCCGACCGCGATCGTCGCCGCAGGAGCCGTCATACCGGAGTCCTGCACGGTCGGCCCTTTCTGCACCATCGGCGCGAACGTCGTTCTCGGCGAAGACTGCGAGCTGGTCTCGCACGTCGTCCTCGACGGACACCTGACCCTCGGCAACCGGAACCGCATCTTCTCCTTCGCCTGCCTCGGCATCGCCCCGCAGGACCTGAAGTACGCTGGCGAACCGACCCGGCTTGAGATCGGCGACGACAACAGCATCCGCGAGTACGTCACCATCTCTCGCGGGACAAAAGGCGGAGGCGGTCTCACGACCATGGGCAACGGCTGCCTCATCATGGCCTACACCCACATCGGCCACGACTCGCACATCGGCAACGGCTGCATTCTGGCCAACTCCGCCACGCTCGCCGGGCACGTCATCGTCGAGGACTACGCTGTCGTCGGCGCACTCTGCCCCGTTCACCAGTTCTGCCGCATCGGCAAGTACTCCTACATCGGCGGCGGCACCACCATCACGCAGAATGTGCTGCCCTACTCGCTCACCAGCATCGAGCGCAACAACCACGCCTACGGGCTCAACAAGGTTGGCCTCGAGCGTCGCGGCTTCACGCCGGAACAGCTGAAAGAGCTACGCGCCGCCTATCGACTCCTGCTCGCATCAAAACTGAACACCACCCAAGCCCTCGAAGCCATCCGCGAGACCATCACCCAGGGCGCAGGCGAACACGTCGCCTACCTCGCCGACTTCATAGCCAACAGCGACCGCGGCATTATCAAGTAAATTCAGCGCTCCGCGTCACAAGAAAGGTAGACTGGTTCCCGCCTATGACCTCCTCTCTCCGCTACACCTGCAAATCCCTCCTCACCCTCTTCCTCTTCACCGCGCTTACACTCTCGCCATCCGCCTCAGCGCAGAGTCCCGCTCACGTCCGCGTCGCCGTCGTCGGCCTGGTCCACGACCATATCCGGGGCTTCCTGCATAATCTGCCGTCGCACCCCGAGATCAAACTCGTCGGCATCTCCGAGCCGGACGCCGCCCTGCGCCAGAAGTACGCGGCTCAGTTTCACCTTCCCGCCAATCTCTTCTTCCCGACCGAGTCCGCCATGCTCGCCAGCACTCATCCGCAGGCGATCCTGGTCTATACCTCAATCGCCGGGCACCGAGCCGCCATCGAGCAGGCCGCGCCGCTTCACATCGCCGTCATGGTCGAGAAACCCCTCGCTACCACCGTCGAGGACGCGCTGGCCATCCAGAGCCTCTCGCAGAAGTACAACATCCCCGTGCTCACCAACTACGAGACCACCTGGTACGCCTCCAACACCGCGGCCAACGATCTACTCGCCAAGGGCGGCATCGGCGAGCTGCGCAAGCTCGTCATCCACGCCGGCCACCGCGGCCCCAAGGAGATCGGTGTCAGTCCCGAGTTCTTCAAGTGGCTCACCGATCCGAAACAGAACGGCGCAGGAGCCATGTTTGACTTTGGCTGCTACGGCGCCGACCTCGCTACATGGATGATGGACGGCGAACTACCCACCGCCGTCACCGCCATCACCCTGCACGTCAAGCCTCAGATCTATCCCAATGTCGATGACGACAGCACCATCCTGCTCACCTACCCGCACGCGCAGGCGATCATCCAGGGCTCGTGGAACTGGCCGTTCGACCGCAAGGACATGGAGGTCTACGGCGCGACCGGCTACGTCGATACCCTCTATGAGAATCACGCACCCGGCGTCAAGCTCCGCATCCGTCTTCCGGGCGAAGACTCCGAGCACATTGAAAACGCACCCGCTCTTACGCCGCCCCACGACAACTCGCTCAACTACCTCTCTGCCGTCCTCGGCGGCACCCTCAAGCCAGATCGCGATCTGACCTCGCTCGATACAAACGTTACCGTCGTACGCATTCTCGACGCCGCCTGCCGCTCTGCCCAGACTGGACGCACCATCCACCTCAAAGCCGAAGTCGAAGGCAAGAAGTAAAGGTTCGCCCTGCGAAGCAGCATCGTTAAAATTGAACTCATTGCAAATGGATAAACTCGGTCTCATCGCCGGCAACGGTCGCTTCCCTTTCCTCCTCCTCGACGCCGCGCGCGCCCATGGCCTTCAGGTCGTCGTCGCCGCAATCAAGGAAGAGACCGATCCGGAGATCGACGCCCGCGCCGCCGCCGATGCGAACATCCACGTCCACTGGCTCTCACTCGGCGAACTCTCCCGCCTCATAGAAACCTTCCAGGCTGAAGGCGTCACCCGCGCCGTCATGGCAGGTCAAGTCAAGCACAAGCAGATCTTCTCCAGCATCCGTCCCGACTGGCGACTGGCGAAGCTGCTGCTCAACCTTCGCACCCGCAACACCGACATGCTTCTCGGTGCCGTGGCCAAAGTTCTCGGCGACGAAGGCATCGAGCTGATCTCGTCCACAGCCTACCTCGAACCGCTGCTGGCGAAACCCGGCGTTTTCACCCGTCGCGCTCCCAACGACGAAGAGCTCAAGGACATCGCCTATGGCCGCACCGTGGCCCAGGCCATCGCCGGTTACGACCTTGGACAAACGGTAGTGATCGCCGCCCAGGCCTGTGTCGCCGTCGAAGCCATGGAAGGCACCGACGCCACCATCCGCCGCGCAGGCGCGCTCTTTCGCACCCTCGATCTCGATGCCGCCACCGGGGACCAAACCACCCTCAGCCGCTCGCTGACCGTCGTAAAAGTCGCTAAACCCAATCAGGACATGCGTTTTGACGTGCCCGTCGTCGGCGTCGCCACCATCCAGGAGATGCTCGGCGCAGGCGCAACCTGCCTCGCAATCGAAGCGGAAAGAACGCTGATGTTTGATCCCCCGGCTATCATCGCCGCGGCAGACGCGGCTGGCATCGCTGTCATCGCTGTCATCGCGAAGTAACTAAATTGTCACGATCTTGTCACCGCGGCGCGAACCCAGCGTCTTATCCAGACACGGGCTCGTATACTTAGCATGCTTTACAAAGGGGAACGACGATGCGTAAAGGAATCTGGATTGCAGTAATCATAGGCGTAGTGGTGGCGTGCGGCTTCGGTTTGAAGGTCCATGCGGCACCCGCTACTGACACAGTTCAAGTCGGCTCGATGGCGCCCAACTTCACTCTTCCCTCGCAGGAAGACAAGCCCATCAGTCTCAGCGATTTCAAGGGCAAGTGGGTGGTCCTCTACTTCTACCCCAAGGACCAGACTCAGGGCTGCACCATCGAAGCGCACAACTTCCAGCGCGATCAGGCCAAATACGACAAGCTGAATGCAGTCGTCCTCGGCGTAAGCCTCGACACCGTAGCCAGCCATCAGGCCTGGTGTGCGAAGGACACCTTCAGCTTCAAGATGCTCGCCGACCCGGACCACAAGGTCGTCGATCTCTACGGCGTACCTGTGAAATCGATGGGCCCGATGCACTTTGCCAAGCGGCAGACGTTCCTCATCTCGCCCCAGGGTAAGGTCGTCAACTTCTGGCCCGACGTCAAGGTAGACCATCACAGCGAAGAGGTCCTCGCCGCAATCGCCGAAGCGAAATAGTAAGGCACTTATCAGCAGACGCAAAAAGGCCCGGGCTCTCAATCGAGTGTCCGGGCCTTTTTGCTTGCCTTAGTTAATGCTTACTTCTTTGCGGCCTTCTTTGCTGCTGCCTTCTTTGCAGGGGCCTTCTTTGCTGCTGCCTTCTTCGCAGGAGCCTTCTTTGCCGCTGCCTTCTTTGCAGGAGCCTTCTTTACTGCCTTCTTTGCCGCTGCCTTCTTCGCAGGGGCCTTCTTTGCTGCTGCTTTCTTGGTTGCCAAGGTATTACCTCTCTTCGTTGGTTTTTTGTTGCTGGCAGTGCTCTTGTTGCCGGACGCCTTTTTAGGGGCGACCTTACCGCCGCGTCGAGCACTGGACTTCTTCGCGGCAGATCTCAATGTCGTTTTAGCGAGCGGCTTCTTCGCCGCTGCCTTCTTTGCGGGAGCCTTCTTCGCTGCCGGCTTCTTCGCGGCAACTGGCTTCTTCGGGGCTGGCTTGCTTGCAGCCCTGGCCTTCTTTGCAGATGCCTTCGCAGGTGACTTCTTGGCTGCAGCCTTCTTGGCGGATGCAGTCTTCTTGACAGAGACGGCTTTCTTCGCCCGAGCTTTCTTGGCCACTGTCTTCTTGGCCACCGCCTTTTTTGCCACTATCTTCTTGGCGATTGCCTTCTTCACCGCAGGCTTCGCGCGGCCCGCAGGCGCAGCTTCATTCCTGACTGGAAGAATCGCTTCCCTGGTTGAGGGTGTATACCCTCCCACCGGAGAGGGCGGCAGGCTGAACAGACTCGCCTCCTCGGAATGAGTATCGCGCCGTGTCACCTCAACGTCGTCATCCTCATCTTCTTCGTCATCGTCAGAGGTCAGATCGGAGGCCAGCGTGATCTCTTCTTCTTCGTCATCATCGTCGAAGCGGTGCCGTGCGTCATCGTGATCGTCGTCTGATTCATCGGCGAAGTCGTGGTCGTCACTCGCAGCCATTGCATATACCTTGATCGTGTCGTCGAACATCATCGTTGTTTCCCTCTTCGCTACTCTCACTCTTCGCTACAAGTACGATGCCACAAAAACCAACTTTGTATCCCGGCACGAAATTCTAGCAACAGGATGCAGCCACGCGCTAGCGAAAGCAAGCAATCTTTTTAGCAAGGTAACTCATCGTGCAGCTTTCCGTTTCGTTTTGGAGCTGGAGGCGGCCTTCGATTTCGGGTTCGAACTCTTTGTCGAAGCTCGCGCCACGCTCGATCTTTTCTTCGTAGAAGACGCGCTCGACGGCTTCGAACGCGA
The DNA here is from genome assembly GCA_041691575.1 of Terriglobales bacterium. Taxonomy (GTDB): domain Bacteria; phylum Acidobacteriota; class Terriglobia; order Terriglobales; family Acidobacteriaceae; genus Edaphobacter. The sequence goes on along the minus strand of JBEPUJ010000002.1, from coordinate 301,402 downwards.
TCTTGCCGGCGCGGAAGTACGCGACGTTCCATGTGTTGCTCCATGCGTCGATCGCCTGCGCACATGCGTCTGCGGCGCCAGCTTCACCGGCTCCGAGACTCTCAGCGAATGCTCCGTCTTTACTGCGTTGGACGACAGATGGTTCCATCGTCGCAGCTGCTCCACCGAGACGCCGAAGCGGTCTGCAACCGTAATCAGCGTATCGCCGCGACGCACCGTATACACGCGCGGATGCGCAACAGCGGCCACGGTCGCTATGGGAATCATCAACTCATCTCCCGCATCGGCAGCGTCACTGACTGACAGTCCATTGGCCTCCGCAATCTCGCTTACGCGAGCGCGAAATTCGGTGGCAATGCCGCCGAGCGTTTCCCCATCGCGCACTACGTGGAATCGCCAGGTGTCGCGCTTGTCCTCAGGAATCTGCTTGACCCGCGACGCAAAAACATCGTTCGTGCCAACCGGGAGATGCAGATCGAACTGCATGTCGCGCGGCGTCGTCATGCGCAGCAGGCTTGGATTCAGCGCAACAATCTCCGGCAGCGTCGCGCCGGTCACATCGGCCACCAGGCGCAGGTCGATCGCATAGTTCACCGTCACCGTATCGGAGACGACCGGCGGCGCCAGCACCATCTTGTCCAGCCCATACTGCGTCGGGTTCTTCGCCATGATGATCGCGGCAATGATGCCCGGCACATAATTCTTCGTCTCCCCAGGCAGCACGTTGCGCCGGTACAGCTCCCAGAAATCCGCGTACCCGGTACGCATCACGGCCCGCTGCACATTGCCCGGGCCCCAGTCGTAAGCAGCCATGGCAAGGTACCAGTCGCCAAACTGGTTGTAGAGCGTCTTCATGTACAGCGCATACGCCTTCGACGACTTCTGCGGATCGAACCGCTCGTCGAACCATCCATTGCGCGCCAGCCCATACGCGCCGGTCGGCATGAACTGCCACATGCCCCCCGCGCCGGAACGCGCATTCAGCGCCTGCGGTTGAAAGCCGGATTCCGCAACCGCAAGATAAATCAGATCCTGCGGAACACCCTGGTCGCGCAGATCCTTCGCGATCATGTCCCTGTATTTTCCGGAGCGCTCAAGCGAACGCAGCAGGTGAGCATGGCCGCCCTGCGAATTGGAAAAATAACTGATGAAGCCCGCGACATACTGATTGATCACCAGCGGAAAATCCGATTGCGTCGTCTTCAACTCGGCTTCGACCTTCGCCGTCAAATCAGGATTCGCGGGAAAGGTAACCTCGTTGGCCGCATCGAGCGGAGCGGCTTCGATCGCGGGAGAGAAGCCGTTGCCCTGTTTGAGCGCCGCCATCTCCAGCGAGTTCACCGCATTCACCAGGTGATCGAACTCATCGGCAAGCTGCGGGTCGCCCTTCACATCCATCCCGCTCATCAGCATCGCATCCACCGCGGAATCGAAGTCCGCGCGCGCCGCATCCAGATGGCCCGCGCTGTAGTTGCCGACGCCGCTGCGATAAAGCTGCTCCGCATGATTGATCAACTGCTGCTCTTTGTGTGCCCGTGCCGGATCGACAGGCTGTGCAGCAGCCGTTTTCTGCCCGCCTGCCTGTCCCGCCTTGCCGCTCAGCCCCGGAGCGAGGACAGGTGCCGTCGCCTGCGCTGGAATCGTAGCCTTCGCCGCGCCCTGGTTCTGCGGACATCCTGCAAGCATCGTCAGCGGCACACAAGCTGCCACAAGTGCCCATCGCCGCACATCTTTGAATAGTTGAATTGTCCGCGCCATCTTTCTGCTCATTGTAAGACGCGCGAGAGCCAAATGCGTCCGCCATCCGTTATCTGTTCTCTCTTATGTTCCCCACAAAAAAATCTCACCCACCCAGCGCACGAAAACAATCTCCATGAAGCGCAGCATGAAAACGATGGATGCCCCGTCTCCGGACTCTCGGACATGGAAGCGTCAACCTCTCGCCACCATCAGCTTTTGCAGTTGTGTGTTCTATGCCGCACGTTTCGATTGCCAGTGCATCGACAGCAAAACGCCTTAGCCGACAACACTCTTCGTCGCGCGCACATTGCCGATAAACCCGGCCAGCTTCTCGCTATCCTTCCGACCCGGTCCCCGCTCCACGCCGCTCGCCACATCCACGCCCCACGGATTCAACTCGCCAATCGCCTCCGCGACATTCTGCGGGCACAAGCCGCCGGCCACAATCATCTTCAGCCGTCCACTGCCCTCCGCAAGAACGCTCTTCGCCGCAGACCAGTCAAACGTCACCCCGGTACCGCCCGTAGCCTGCCCCACCCTCGAGTCGATCAGTATCCGCTGAACCACTCCAGCCTCTTCAATCTCTCGAAGCTGCCGCCGCACCGACGCCGCGCTGCTCCCCTGGTTATCCGCCGTCTTGTCATCTCCCGTCTCGTCGTCCACCGTCCAGTGGATCGTCTGAATAATCCCCAGCTGTCCATCGAACATCCTGTTCAGACGCGTCACCAGCGCAGGCTGCCACTGGCCATGCAACTGCACCGCATTCAAACCTGCCTCGCGCACGGTCGCTGCAATCTCCTCCGCCCACAGCGAGTCGAACACGCCCACCCGCTCGACGTTCTCCGGAAGGTGCGGCGTAATCTGCGCAACCTCCTTTGCCGTCACCCGGCGCACGCTCGGCGCAAACACAAATCCCACCGCGTCCGCACCCAGCTCCGCGGCCATTCTGGCGTCATCGAGATTGGTATTCGCGCAAATCTTAATCCACATGGCTAATTCTTCCCCGCTGCATATTCCCGCTCCAGCAGCGCCGCAAGCGCCACCGCCGGGTCAGGCTCGCGCATCAACGCCTCGCCCACCAGAAACGCGCTATATCCGGCGGCCCGATACCGAGCAATATCCGCTGCCGACCCTATACCGCTCTCGGCCACCATCACCGCATCCGCGGACCGCGCCCCGGCCAGTTCTTCAAACAACTCCGTCCGAACCGTAAACGTGCGCAGGTCGCGGCTGTTCACTCCGATCAGATCGAAGCCCAGACCCACCGCCCGAGCCATCTCCTCGCGATCGTGCACCTCGCACAAGACATCCAGCCCCATCTTGCGCGCTTCGTCCCGCAACTCACTCAGGCTCTTATCCGTATGCGCCGCCACGATCAGCAGAATCGCATCCGCGCCCGACGCCCGCGCCTCCAGCACCTGAAACGGATCGACCATAAAGTCCTTGCGCAGGCAAGGAATCCGCACCGCGCCCGACGCCGCTTCCAGATCCTTCAGCGACCCCTGAAAAAACTCCTCGTTGGTCAGCACCGAAAGCGCCGCTGCCCCCGCCGCCTCAAATCCACGTGCCAGCGTCGCCGGATGAAAATCCCCGCGAATCAGTCCCTTCGACGGCGAGGCCTTCTTGATCTCGGAGATGATCGCCGGCCCGCTGGTAGCCGCTGTCCGCAATCCTGCCACAAATCCGCGCGGCGTATGCGCAGCGGCCTTGCGTTCCAACTCCCCCAGCGCGCCATGATCGGCGGCGGCCTTGCGCGCCTTCACCTGCGCTACGGTACTCGTAAGAATCTGATCCAGCTTGGTCGGCATATCTTCCATCTTACCGGTTCGCCCGCAAAAAAATGAGCACCCCAACTCGGGTGCTCATTCTCAAAACTTTGGTGCCGAAGGGGGGACTCGAACCCCCACACCCTTGCGAGTACATGGACCTGAACCATGCGCGTCTGCCAATTCCGCCACTACGGCACGGTATAAATCGCCCGGCCAGAGCCGAAACGCACTAAACCGCGAGTGCTTAGTCTTACAAACACCGCCTCCGCTGTCAATTCCACGGACGCGCAAGCGACGAAGACGGCATTACCAGCGTCTGATTATCATCAACTCAGCAGGATCTCTTCCCTATGCCCGATCAAAATGCCCCGCAGCCCTCGCCACCCGCCGGAAACAAGGTTTCCGAAATCCCCGAAGATCTCGCCATCGAGATTCGCAGACTGGCCCACGATCTCAGCAATGCGCTTGAAATCATCGTCCAGACCAGCTATCTTCTCGGCACTGCGGAGTTGAAGGAACCCGCCTCCGACTGGCTACACATGCTGGACGGCGGCGTCCAGAAGGCGCTCGACCTCAATCTCGAACTGCGCACCTACATCAGAACTCACAGCCCCAGCTAAGCCAACGCACCACCACGCGAAGACGGCTCGTCGCTACTTCCTGTCGGAGACCTTACCACCCGTCCTCTTCGCTACAGTCTTTTTCGCCGGAATCTTCTTCGCAGCGACTTTCTTCACCGCGGCCTTTTTCACGACCGCCTTCTTCGCCACAACTTTCTTCGCAGCAATTTTCTTCGCAGCAGCCTTCTTCGCCTTTACCGGAGCATTCTTCGCCGCAGCCTGTCCCTTCGCCAGCTTGCTCTCATGCGAAACCAGCAGCTTCTCCAACTGCTCCAGTAAAACCCGCGTATGCATCGGCTTCACCAGCATCTTGTCGGCGCCCATCTCCTGCCAGTCCTCTTCCGCGACCGGAAACGCCGTGAGCAGCGCCACCGCCGGACGGTAGACCGCCGACCGCGCCGCCTCGATCACCTCCAGCCCCGAGGCCTCGCTCTCCATCCGCATGTCCGTAATCACCATGTGGTACTCATGCGTATGCAGCTTCGACCTGCCCTCCCGCGCCGAAGCCGCCGTGTCCACCTCGAACCCGCTAATCTCCAGCACTGCTTTCAACGTCAACAGCACCGCAACCTCATCATCGACCAGCAGAATCCGACGTTTCATCCCGTTCACTCTCCCTTTCGGAGCATATACACAGTATCGTACCTAACGCTAAAGCAATGTGCTCTTTTAAATCCCCTGCCCCGATCCACCTGCAAAATCAGCCACCGTCGTCCTCCGCCACCATCTCCAGCCCCGCAGTTGACACTGCCCGAAGTGCTATACTTCACGTTGTGGCGCAACCTTTAAGCTCCGGGTTGCGCCTAACTCTATATACAACGCATAGTGAGCGAAAGCCCGCTGTGGAGGCGACTTATTCCACCAATTGATAAACGTTCCGCCAAGTCTTTCATCCGCACCAACGAACGTATCCGCGCCCGCGAAATCCGCGTCATCGACGAGAACGGCGAACAACTCGGCGTCATGGCTCCCTTCGAAGCCCTCAAGATGGCCCGTGAGCGCGCGCTCGACCTCGTAGAGATCTCCCCCAATGCCGTCCCTCCCGTCTGCAAGATCCAGGACTACGGCAAGTTCCTCTACGAGAAGGACAAGAGCGACCGCGCCGCCCGCAAGAAGCAGAAGATCATCACCATCAAAGAGGTCAAGTTCTCCGTCACCGTCGACGAACATGACTATCAGACCAAGAAGAACCAGGCTGTCCGCTTCCTCGGCGAAGGCGACAAGGTCAAAGCCTCACTGCGCTTCAAAGGCCGCCAGATGGCCCATCGCGACCTCGGCTACAAGATCATCAACCGGCTCATCCTCGATATCGGCGACACTGGCCTGGTCGAATTCATGCCCCGCATGGAAGGCACGACCCTGCACGCTATCCTCGCGCCTTCGAAGAAGGCCGAAGCTCCAGCGCCCAAGAAACCCGCGGCGCCTCCAGCAGAAGCACCCGCCGCCAAGCCCGCAGAAACAACTCCGGCGCAGGCTTAAGGCCTTTTTCTGTTTCTGAGACTTCTGTTTCTATGAGACAAAGCAGCACGTCATCTCGACCGGCGCAGCGGACGGCTTTATTGTCCGCTGCGCAGTGGAGAGATCCCTGTATTTCGCCTTCCATTGGGGCAGCAAACCCCTCTATCAACGCGAAAAGACTTAGTTCGCCCAGGGCAGGCGCTCACTCTAGCCCAGGGCGGAAGCTCTCTCCATTTGCCATCCTTCCCTCTCTATTTGTCATCCTTCCGCGAAGCGGGAGAACCGGCTTTTGTCTTGTAGCACCTCCCGGTTTGGCGAACCGCTCCAGCGCCAGAGCATAAAATCAGGCCATGAGCGAAGTGTTGGCAGATACGCGGGTCGTTCATGCGGTCTGCACGCATGATTGCCCGGACTCCTGCGGCGTTCTGGTAACCGTCGATCAGGCCTCAGGCCGCGCAGTCAAGCTTCAGGGCGATCCCTCGCATCCCATGACCCGAGGATTCCTCTGCGGCAAAGTAGCCAAGTACCTCGACCGCGTCTACTCCCCCGACCGCCTGCTCTACCCCATGCGCCGCAGACCCGGCTGCCCCAAGGGTCCCGCCGGATACGGCCACGCCAAAGGCCATGAGGCCGACGCCTTCGAGCGCATCTCCTGGGACCAGGCACTCGACGAAATCGCCGCCCGGCTCAAGAAGATGGCAGCCCAGTTCGGCCCCGAGAGCATCCTGCCCTACAGCTACGCCGGAACCATCGGCCAGCTCGGCTACTGCTCGATGGACCGCCGTTTCTTCTACCGCCTCGGAGCCTCGCAGCTCAACCGCACCATCTGCTCGACGGCTGGCGGCGAGGCGCTGTCAAGCGTCTACGGAATCAGGCTCGGCCCCGATCCGCGCGACTTCGCCCACGCCAGGCTGATCATCGCCTGGGGCGGTAACGTCCACGGAAACAACATCCATCTCTGGCCCTTCATCGAGGAGGCGCGGCGAACCGGCGCGCGGCTCATCGTCATCGATCCTTACCGCACCCGCACCGCAGCCCTGGCCGACGAGCATCTGGCGATCCACCCCGGCACCGATGCCGCGCTGGCCCTCGGCATGATGCATGTGATCCTCAGCATGGGCCTCGAAGACACCGAGTACATCTCGCGCTGCACCCATGGCTTCGAAGAGTTGCGTGCCGAGGTCTTGAAACCCGAGCACGCGCCAGAGAAGGTAGCAGCAGCGACGGGAATTTCTGCGGAGACGATCGTCCGCCTCGCCCGCTCCTACGCAACGACGAAGCCAACGGCGATTCGCCTGAACTATGGCATCCAGCGCAGCGAAAATGGCGGAGCGTCCGTGCGCGCGGTTGCCATGCTGCCCCTGCTGACAGGCGCGTGGAAGCATCGCGGCGGCGGCCTCCAGCTATCCACCTCCGGAGCGTTTCCCTTCAATTCCAAGGCGCTGCAGATGCCGGAACTGATGCTGGCCAGCCCGCTCGGACGCGCAACCCGGGTAGTCAACATGGTGCGGCTGGGAGAGGCGCTCACTTCAGACGACGCCGGAGTTGGCGGGCCTCCAGTCAAGGCCATGTTCGTCTACAACTCGAACCCCGCCGCCGTCGCCCCCAACCAGAATGATGTTCTCCGCGGAATGCGACGCGAAGACCTCTTCACCGTCGTCCACGAGCAGTTCTTCACCGACACAGCCGACTATGCGGACATCCTTCTTCCCGCCACGACGTTTCTCGAAGCCAAGGACGTTCAGGGAGCCTACGGCCACTACTTCGCCCAGATCTCGCAGCGGGCCATCGTGCCGCTGGGCGAGGCCCGCAGCAACGTCGCCCTCTTCGGCGATCTCGGCCAGCGCATGGGCTTTACCGAGCAGTGCTTCAGGGACACCGAAGACGACCTCATCGATCAGGCGCTCGATACCAGTAACCCGTGGTTTACCGGCGTCACCCGGGAGCGGCTGGAGCGCGAAGGCCACGTTCCCCTCGCCCTGCCCACCGACGCCACCGGCGCTGTGCTTCCCTTTGCGACGGCAGACTGGTTCCGCACCCCCAGCGGGCGTGGCGAACTGGTCCCGGTTCCCGTCTTTCGCGCTCCGGCGGAGTCGCGTGGGGGCTCGGCGGCCAAGGGAGGCGAGTATCCGCTCGAGTTTCTGCCCCGCAAGTCGGACAACTACATGAACTCAACCTTCGCCAATCTGCCCGGACACCAGAAGATGCAATCCCGAACCGCCGGCATTCTGGAGATGCACGAGACCGACGCCACGGCTCGCGGCATCACCACCGGCGATGCCGTCGAAATCTTCAACAGCCGCGGCAGAATCACTCTCCACGCCATCGTAAACACGCAGGTAGCCTCAGGCGTCGTCTCGGCACGCCTCGACTGGAACAAGCTGTCTGCCGGAGCCGGAAATGTAAACGCCCTGACCAGCGAGCGGCTCACCGACATCGGCGGCGGCCCCACGTTTTACTCCACTCTGGTCGAAGTCCGCAGGATGTAATCCTACCCACCACAAATCCTTGGGTGCCCCATCCGTCGCGTACTTTGCGATGGGTGGGATGTAAACCCATCGACCGCCCCGTTTTTTCACTTTCTTTCGACCGGCAACCCTTCAAAAAGCACAGCAAAACAGCCTGTCAAGCCTCTAAGCCACCTAACCAAAAGAAAATAAACCAGATACGAGTGACATCTTAGTTACCCGTAATTCGCTACAATTAAAATAACGGACAAGGCGAAGCTACGATTCCACCGATATCCGACCAACTCTTTTAGAAAGAATACTTTGACTGTAAAGTATCTGGAATGAATACTTTGCGCTACATGCCAATTCTAAAATATTGAATCGAAGTACTTTACGCCAAAGTACCCCGGAGGGGGGTACCCCTCAAATGTCGGCTTGCCAGGTCGTAAAATAACAAAGATCTTCGAAACGCTAAAAGGATGACACGGCAGATGAGTATTGAAGCGCAGACAGTATTGGCAGGGCAGGTAGTCGCCGCGGCACAGGACGCCGGGCTGGTCGTGGTCTCAAGCGCAGAGGGCAAGGACTTCTCCGGTGGCCCGACGACGCGATTTACCCTGGGCCTTGCCGCCAATCAGGCGAAGACCGAAGTGCTGGAGCTGAGTTCCGGCTTCGATTTCAGCCGAGCCGAGTTGGCTGCCGTCGTAAAGGAGTATCTGACCGAGACCGCGAAGCGGTTGAAGAACCCGAGGCCGGATTGTTATCTGACACTCGGCGGCCTGCCGTTGAGCTTCAGCAAGTTCGAGTGGCCCTTCCATGCCTCGACCTCCGGAGCGGATACCTCGCTGGTCCACGGCGAAGTCTGGCTCGAAGACGGCAAGGAGAAGCTGCTGCACTCGAAGGTCTCCGCCTCGATGACCGTGACCTTCCGCGAAGTCGTCGCCGCTCCCGAGCAGCCCTTCGCCGAGAGCTTTATCTACAACGCGGTTCGCAAGACGATGGATCAGGGACAGTTGGAGCTGGTCAAGAGCGGCAACCGCCAGCCAGTGCCCGTAACCACCCGCTACTACAACCCCAAGCAGAAGAAATTTGTCTTCAACGACACCACCGAAGCCCAGCGGCAGGAGTTCCTCGCGGCGAAGGTCTACTGGCTTTCGGGCGTCCTTGGCGACGGTCAGCCAGTCTGGCTGATCGATCCCCGCGATGCCCAGTATCTGGACACGACCTTGGAAGACCTGAAGAAGACCGCCCGTGCTCTCGCAGTCGAGGGCGTCATCGTCCTTGCGGAGTCTGAGTATGCCGTGCCCACCGAGACTCTGATGGCCCGCCACGAAAGATATGCCGAAGAGCTGGCGCAGGCACTCGCCTTCACCAAACCCACGTTCAACGAAGACATGCGCAGCGGCCACACAAATATGTAAGCAGCAGATTTCTCTCAGAGCCACCTCAAGCCGCACGTCATCTCGACCGAAGACGTGCGGCTTTATCGCGCAACGCAGTGGAGAGATCCCTGTATTTCAACTTCGCCTCGCCCGCTGCTTCAGACCGCTTTGCATAGCAGGATCAGAAAAGGGTTTCAGGCGGTGGCGCGGCTCACGGTTGCAGTTCCGCAACCTGGACAAAAAACCGCATCCGCTTCCCTCGGCACTCCGCACACAGAGCAGTGCAAACCCGCCGCAAGAGGAGTGCTGAGGATGTGGCCGGAGATGAGCCTGGCCTGTATAGCGTTGTACACGCGGACTCGGCCCGGCATCAGAAAGCACTCGATGAATCCAAGGATGGTTGTGATTCCAGTCCAGGAAAACAGGAGATACAGCACTCCCAGGCCGTTGCGGCGCATATAGAAGTGGTGAATGCCGAAGCCGCCCAGAAAGAGTGCGAGCAGAACCCCGAGCACCTCGTCCTTGCGGGCATGTTCATACTCGGCATAGAACCAGGCGCGCTGCTGTGGATTCATGTTGGCGGTGTAGACAGAGTCAGTGAACGGCATCATGGTGTATCTCCCAAACGATGAGTGAAGATACGAGCCCAGGGCGTAGACGGTTCCACAAAGCAGTGCCTTCTACGACAGAATCAGTCGCAATTTACAGCGAAAACGGCTCTGAGTAGAGTATCTGCTAAATTCGCGGCGTCGAGGCAACGGCGCTCCGCAATTCGCAGTCAGATGAGGGAAAGCAGGAAGTTTCTATGCAGGCAGTTCATTCTGGACAGTGCGGATTGTGTACTCACTTCGGTGAGAATCACGCTTCAAACTCGGCGCTGGTGACGATCCTGACCAGCCATAAAGCTCCCTTAAGCATGTTGGACGAGTGCGGCCATCCAAAACACGCGGCGCTGCACTTGAAGGTAACTCCGATCAGTGGATGCGACGGCTTCCATGCGGCAGGACAAGCTAACTAATCTAACTCAAGCGCAAAAAAGACCCTCGCCGCGGCGAGGGTCTTTTCTATTGAATCTATTGAAGTAACGAAAGCTACATATCCTTGACGCCGTCGACGAAGGCCTTCAGTTTGCGGCTGCGGCTTGGGTGACGAAGCTTGCGCAGCGCTTTGGCCTCTATCTGGCGGATGCGCTCGCGCGTGACCTGGAACGACTGGCCAACTTCTTCGAGCGTATGTTCGGAGCCGTCTTCGAGTCCAAACCGCATCTTGATGACGCGCTCTTCGCGCGGCGTCAGGGTACGCAAAACCTGCGAGGTGTACTCCTTCAGATTCACCGAGATGACGGCGTCGGACGGGCTGACAGCCATGCGGTCTTCGATGAAGTCGCCGAGGTGAGAGTCTTCCTCTTCTCCGATCGGCGTTTCGAGCGAGATCGGCTCCTGCGCAATCTTGAGGACTTTACGAACCTTGGCAACCGGAATATCCATGCGGCGGGCGATCTCTTCCGATGACGCTTCGCGGCCAAGCTCCTGCACCAGTTGACGCGACGTGCGGATGAGCTTGTTGATAGTCTCGATCATGTGGACAGGGATACGGATTGTCCGGGCCTGGTCCGCGATGGCGCGGGTGATGGCCTGACGAATCCACCACGTCGCGTAGGTCGAGAACTTGTAGCCGCGGCGATACTCGAACTTGTCCACAGCCTTCATCAGGCCGATATTGCCTTCCTGAATGAGGTCGAGGAACTGGAGGCCACGGTTGGTGTACTTCTTGGCGATCGAGACGACGAGGCGAAGGTTGGCCTCGATCAGCTCACGCTTGGCGCGCTCGGCGTCCATGTCGCCCTGAATCATCTCGCGCTGCGTGCGCTTCAGGTCGGCGATGCTGATACCGGCGTCCTGCTCGACGCGTTCGAGGTCGATGCGACAGTTCTTCTGCTGGCGCTTGTACTCCTTGCGCAGCTCTTCGGACTTGGAGGTCTCGTGCTTGGCTTCGAGCGTCTTGATCTGGCGCTCGAGAGTGCGCATGGCGTCGACCGTCTTGTTGACCTTGTCGAGCAGGCGCTTCTTCTCGCCGTTGGTGTACTTCAACTCACGGACGATGCGGTTGATGTAGACATGCTCGCGTCCGATGAGCCAGCGGGTCTTGCGAGTGTCCTTCGCCTTCGCCTTGGCATCTTTGCCGATGGGCGCCGCGAGCTTCTCTTCAAGCCCATGAATCTTCTTCTGGTGCTTGATGATGATGTCGATGCGTCCGGCAGTGGCGCGCACACGGGCAGCCAGAATCTCTTCGGTCAGCTCTTCTTCGTCGAAGGTGACGACTTCCTTGATATTGCGGACGCCGCGCTTGAGGTCTTCACCGAGAGCAACAATCTCGCGAATGACGATGGGCGAACGGGAGATGGCCTTCATCACGCGAAGCTGGCCGCGCTCGATGCGTTTGGCGATCTCAACCTCGCCCTCGCGGGTAAGGAGAGGAACGGTCCCCATCTCGCGGAGGTACATGCGGACCGGGTCGTTGGTCTTTTCGAGCGTGCCGGGAGTCAGGTCGAGTTCGACATCTTCGGACTCTTCGCCGGCCTCGGGCTCGTACTTGTCGCGATCGCCGCCGAACTTCGATTCGCCGGAGAGGACATCGATGCCCTGGGTGTTGATCGTAGTGAGGAGATCGTCGAGATCGTCAGGGGTTGTGACATCGCCGGGCAAAAGGTCGTTGACCTCGCCATAGGTAAGGTAGCCCTTCTCTTTTCCCGTATCGATCATCTTGTCTATATCGTCTTCGTACTTGTCAATTTCTTCAGCCACGGCTATACGCACTCCTGCGAGGAATTCTGTTGATTGGGATGCCGCCCGCGTTCACGGTGGTGTTCAGGCGGACCAATCCCTGGGTTGTAACGTAGTCGGCAGGGAGTAAATTGCGGTTTAGACCGCGATGGCAAGCCCGGCGACCTCAAGATGGTCAGGGCATTCAAAGGCACACATCCCCAGCGAATCACAGAATACCACATATTTTAGACGTTTTCCGAGGAGAAAAGATTCGGGGCAGGGTCGCGGAGAGGCTCTCCTTTAGCCCCATCCTGATGGCGAGGGCAGCGGCGCTTGTGAATATCGCTGCCGTTGGAGCCGTAATCGTGCTCGCAATGGCTGCAGCGGAGATGATAAATCGTCTGTCCGGGGAAGGATTCCGAGGGGAAACCGGTCCTGGAGATGACAATTTGGCCGTGTTTATTCTTGTATCCGGGGTCGGTGGTCTGGAAGCGAGGCATTTTTATAGAGAATAGCGTGATTGGCGAACCAGATGGCAAGATCATCTTCGCTGAGGCTGCCCTCGGCGAGATGCAGGAAGGTGAAGTAAGTGTTCTCTTTTGAAGCCTCGATATCCCAGCCGTTTCTGGCTAGAAAGGTGATTGAAGCGACGAGGGCGGTACGTTTAGTGCCGTCGATAAACGCAAGATTTCGGGCAATGCCAAAGGCGTAGGAGGCGGCGAGCCGGAAGATGTCCGGTCCGTCCGCGTAGGCAAAAACATTGGGCGGCTTGGCGAGGCAGGAATCAAGCAGCGTTTCATCGCGAATACCGTCAGAACCGCCGTGCTCGGCGAGCTGCTCGCTGTGCATGGCGAGAACAACTCGCCTGGAGATCCAGCGTGGCTCATTCGCACGATTCGGCACTATTCGGCGAGCCTCCGCAGAACATCGCGATTCTCTTTCATCACCTGCCTCGCGACTTCCATCTCTTCGATAAAGTCCTGATCGTATGGGGTGAGCTGGACGCCTTCGGGTGTGTCGACCAAATAAAGGCTGTCGCCCTTTGCCACCTTGAGCTTAGCCAGAACTTCTCTGGGAAGCACAATGCCGACAGAGTTACCGATTGCCATTATCTTGACTGCGGTCGCCATGAGAGTCACCTCGATCTACATTATAACGAACGTTATAACCGATCGCATCCCTGAAATTGCGCGCATTGAATGGCCTCTGCCCCCGGTCTACACTGACACCATGCACATGGTCGCCACCCCGAACCGCAAGATGCAGCGGGTTTTGCAACTCTCGATGGGGTTGACCTTCGCCTATGTGCTGGCGACTTTTTTCTACGGCCTGCGAGCGCACTCGCTCGCCCTGATCTCCGAAGCCGGGCATAACGTCTCGGACATGCTGGCAATCATCCTGTCGTTCGTCGCCGTGTACTTTCAAGCGCGTCCGGCAACGGAGGAGAAGACCTTCGGCTACCAGCGCGCCGGTGTGCTGGCAGCGTTCGTCAATGCCGCAACGCTGGTGGTTCTGTCGGCGTGGATCGCCATTACAGCGATCCATCGCCTCAGCGCTCCGGTTGAGGTGCAGCCGAGCCTGATGATCTATGTCGCCGCAGTCGGCGTGCTGATGAACGGCGCGGTTGCGGCGATGCTGTGGCGCTACGCGGGAGACGTCAACATCCGCAGCGTCTTCCTGCACATGCTCGGAGATACGCTCTCGACCGCCGCGGTGATCGCGGGCGGCGCAGGCATCCTGTTTACCGGCATGACGTGGATCGATCCGGTGCTTTCGATCCTGATCGCAGTCATGATTCTCTGGAGCTCCGTCGGCATCATCCGCGAGACGCTCAATATTCTGCTTGAGGGAACCCCACGCAACGTTCAACTCGGCACGGTCCGCGAAGCCATGCAATCGACTGCGGGAGTCGTCAACGTCCACGACCTGCATATCTGGTCGCTGGGCTCACACTCCCACGCTCTGGCCAGCCATGTCACCATCGGCGAGATGCCAATGTCGGAGTGCAGCAGCATCCTCGACGCCATCAACTGCACGCTAAAAGAGCGCTTCCATATCCACCACACAACCATCCAGTTTGAGACCACCGGATGCGAAACCACCCATGGCTGCAGCGCTCCACCTGAGCTGGAAGCGGTCGGCGCGCACGACCACCATGGCCATAGCCACGCCCACTAACAGTCACGACCGCTGACGCTCTCAAGAATGCTTTTCCGTCGGCACCCAGGTCGCGGAAGTAGGACCTGAGTGCCAGAGTGCGGGTGTAGATTGATCGCGCTAAACCAGCGTCGCGTCGAGCGTAATCTCCGCCGCTTTCAGCACCTTCGACAGCGGGCAGCCGACCTTGGCATTGTTTGCCAGTTCATCGAACTTCGCTTTATCGATGCCGGACGCCTTTACCTTGGTCGTCAGGTGGATCTTGGTGATGGTCGGGCCGCCATCTCTCAGAATCTCGAGAGTGACCAGCGCGGTGGTATCGATCGTGTCCAGCTTGAGACCGGCCTCGGTGAACTGGGCGCTGAGCGCCATGGAGTAGCATCCCGCGTGGGCTGCGCCCAGCAACTCCTCGGGGTTGGTTCCCGCGCCGTTCTCGAAGCGCGAGCCGAAGCTGTATTGCAGGTCTTTTACTGCGCCGCTCTGGGTCGAAACTGTTCCTTTACCGTCCTTCAATCCGCCATGCCATACTGCACTCGCGCTGCGATTCATATGTATTTCTCCTTAGGAATTCGATTCTAGCCCGTACTTCCATTGGATGCCTCCGGCTTACCGATCGACGGATCTTGCTTAAGCGTCAATCTGCGCTAATCTCTTTTCATGCAGACCATTTCCACCACGCAGGCGTCAGTGGAACAAGCGACGGAGAAGCAGTGCCCGATTGCCGCTGAACACCACAGCCGGTTCTGCCCCACCTGCTCTTCCCGGCTCGAAGACAGCCGCTGCAAGCTGGTCTGCCGCACCTGCGGCTACTTCCTCAGTTGCGCCGATTTCTATTAGGTCTGGCCTCTTGGCATAGGGAAGAAACAACCACGCGAGAAGACATTTTTACCCAATAAATACAAAGGGATATGCATGCCATGCGGCATGTGACCTTTCGCCGTATTCCGGGGAATCCCGCCGCCGGGTTTCGCCATCCTACGCAAGCATCTGGAACGTGCCCTTAAGGAGGACACCACCCATGAATCGTAAACAATCACTCGCAACCCACCTGACGCTGCTGGCAATACTCTCACCGGGCGCTATTGTTCTTGCCCAGGAACCGGCAACGCCTCCTCCTACACAGACCACGCCAACGGAACCGGCAACCCCTCCACCCGCGATGCCTCCCGAGACGCCGCCGCAAACAGCTCCAGAGACACCGCAAACCCCACCGCCACCGGACACGGCCGCGCCAAAAGATCCCGCGGCACCGATGTCAGACAGTACACCCCAGGCACAGACCAAGAAGCACAGCAAGCATCCCAAACCCGCGACCCCAACCGACCAGCCCAACCCGACAACGCCCGATCAACCCGCTCCGCAGCAATAATGCCGCCTTGCAATTCTTCAGCCTGGGTTCACGAGTAGAACGCTGTGCCGCCGGATCACCGCGCACGGCGTTTTACTTTGCCTCATTACTTACTTTGTCTCCAGACTGGCCTTCCGCGCCGCCTCAAACTCGTCGCCAGCGTTCCAGCGAATCGTCGCTGGAGCCGATACCACCTGCCAACCTAACTCGATGCCGAAGCGAGCGAGCTTCGCATTGCCCTCGAAGTCCATCTCGGGGGTGTAGTTGTCGCTGAAGTTGTGATAGCGGTGGTCGATGTAGTCGTTCTCCTTCGCCTCGCCCCAGGCGCGGTCGTGGCCTTCATACAACGTCCCCGGATCAATGGAAAACGCCGGAATCCCCACGCGCGACAGACTGAAGTGGTCGGAACGGTAGTAGCTGCCAGCCTCGGGCCGCGGATCAGGGACGATGGTGAGGTCGAAGCGTTTTGCCGTGGCCTGCACCACCGAGTAGAAGCTGGTGCGCTGCGCGCCGTTCACGTTGATCTCGCGTGGAATACCGATGGGCAGAATCATGTCGTAGTTCAGATCGAGCGCAATCTGCCCGGCAGGAACGGGCGGATGCTGCCCGAGATATTGACTGCCGAGCAGACCCTGTTCTTCCGCCGTGACTGCCGCGAAGATGACGTCATGCGGCGGACGGACGGTCATTGCGCTCCACGCCCGCGCCATCTCCAGCAGCATGCCGCAGCCGGTGCCGTTGTCGGCCGCGCCGTTGTAGATGTTGTCGCCCTTCATGCCGGGCACGAAGCCGAGATGGTCGTAGTGCGCGGTGTACAGCACGGCCTGATCTTTTCCGGCCCTTGTGCCAGTCTTTGTTCCCGGTACGATTCCAACAACATTCGCCGACTGGAAGCGGCGCACCGTGCTCTCCACATGCGCCTTCAGCCGCACCGGCAACTCCACTGCCTTGAAGCCGCGCTGACCAGCCGCCGTCATCTCGGTATCGAGATTCATTCCGGCGGCGGCGAAGATCTTGCGGGCGACCTCCAGTTGAATCCAGCTTGCGGCTTCGAGCTGCGGAGTCTGGTCATCGCGCAGGTAAGTCTTCTCGCTGGTGTTCGAGTTGCGCACCACATCCCAGCCGTAGCTGGCGAGGTCGGTGCGATGAATAACCAATGCGCCCACCGCGCCCATCCGCGCCGCCTGCTCGAACTTGTAGGTCCAGCGTCCGTAGTAGGTCAGCGCCTTGCCGCCAAAAAACTTCGGGTCATTCGACGGCGGATCGCCGACGATGCAGAGGATCACCTTCCCTTTGACATCGACGCCCGCATAATCGTTCCAGTCGAACTCGGGCGCGGTGACACCATAGCCGACAAAGACGATAGGCACATCAAGATCGACGGCTGGCGTCAGCTTCTGATTCTGCACGGTGTAATCATCAGCAAACTTCAGATGGATCGCACTGCCGCTGGAAGGTACGAGCGCAAAACTCGTCTGTTCGGGAATGGCCTTCATGCCGACAAAGTTGATCCATTGCAGATAGGTGCCGTCGTCACCGGCTGGCTTCAGGCCATCTAGGGCAAACTGGGTTGCAATATACTTCGCCGCGAGATCGCCGCCGCGCAGGCCGGGGTAACGGCCTTCGAGCAGATCGTCGGCCAGAAAACGGACATGAGCGCGAATCTTCTCCGCGTCGATGGAAGCCTCAGCCTGCTTGACGGCTGGCGGAATAGCCTGGGCAAGAGCGCCCATCGACAGAGCAAATAAAAAGGACCCAGCAGCCAGCCCCATGCCAATCTTCATAACAGCCTCCTTAAAATCTTCCGTGCGAAACGTCCAGTTCCCCTTCATCGGGCATCTGCAGGGATTGCACCGCCATCACGTCCAATCGCTGAAGCACCTTTCGCGCCAGCCCGGTGAGCGGCACCGAAGCTAGCTTATTCGTTCGCGTCCAATGCAGATCGCTCTTGGCGGCGGGAACGGCGCGGCGCAGAGCGCGATCCTGCGGGCCACGCGCGGCGAATATCTGAACATAGTAGTTCGTATTCGTGATGGAGTGTCGCAGGCGCAGCAGCGGCTCCCGGCCTTCGACGGCATCCTGGGGAAGCGGCGGCAGCTCGAACATGCCCGGCATCAGGCTGGCATCGGATGCGCGCTGTTCGAGCAGGACGTCGGTCGCGGTGCCGCTCTTGCGCAGGCTCAACAGATACGCGGCCTGACGGCTGCGCTGGGTCGCGCGCGGAGGAGTGAGGTGCTCGCCCCGAGTCTTGCACATGGAGTAGACCGGGCAATGCAGGCAGAGCGGAGCGCGGGGCAGGCAGATGGTCGCGCCCAGTTCCATCATGGCCTGGTTGTGGTCTCCCGCTGCGTTGTGCTCTTCGTCGATCCTCCGCCGGGGGACCAGAGCAGTGGCTTGCGCCAGGACAAAGGCGCGGCTCCGAGCCGTGTTTTCCTCGGCCCGCCCGGTCAGACGGAGCAGCACCCGCTCAACGTTGCCATCGACGACGGCGATGCTCTCGCCAAAGGCGATGCTGGCAATGGCCGCGCAGGTGTACTCGCCGATCCCCGGCAAGGTACGCAGAGCAGCCGAGGTGTTGGGGAGAGCGCCGTTCAGCTCGGAAGTCACAAATTTAGCCGCGTGGTGCAGCATCCGTGCACGACGATAGTACCCGAGGCCCGACCACGCCGCGATGACCTCTGCTTCGGGCGCCAGCGCCAGAGACAACATTGAGGGAAAGCGCTGCAGGAATCTCTCATAGTGCTCGATGACCGCAGCGACGCGGGTCTGTTGCAGCATCACTTCGGAGACCCAGGTGCGATAAGGGTCGCTGGTGCCTCTCCAGGGCAGGTTCCGGGCATGGCTGCGATACCAGCTCATCAGCTTTCGGCGGAAGAGAAGCACATCCAGAGCCGGATCGTCGGAAAGAGGAGGCGGAGGCATAGGGTCGTTGCCGGGTTCGGTTCGGGCGCGCTTTCGCATGGCTGTCAGTCTATCGTCTAAGGCCAGAAACGGCAGCAGGGGCTACACTTAAGCCATGATGCAGACGCCCAAGCCAGCACTCAAACGAAGAGACTTTCTCAAGCTGTCGGCGCTGGCCACCGGCGCTGGTCTGGTGCCGGGGCACGCTTTCGCGCAGAAGGACAAACCGCAAAGCTCATCCGCAGCTCCAACCTTCCCTTCGAACGATCCACGGTGGCAACGCACCTGGGATGCTGCGCTCGCCGCCCTTGCCGGAAACATACATAGGCTGCCCCGGTTCTACCATCCCGTTCTGGTCGAAGGCAGCGTCTACCCCGGAATCTGGCAGGAGTGTGCGCCGCAGGAAGGGCTGATCTACGGAAGGTTGAGCCAGTACATCACCCCCGTGTCTCCCGACGAATCACCGCTCCAGGTGGCGCGCAATAACCACATGGCCTTCTTCGCGCAGCAGCGTCCGGACGGACAGTTGCCCGCCTCCATCAAATTAGCCGACCCGGTGGAGAATCCCGGCGGTTATGGTCAAATCCAGATGGTCGTTCCCATCGCCGCGACCGCGTGGGAGCTGTCGCAGCTTACCGGGGACGACGAACTCCTCGTTGCCGCCTACACCTCGTGCAGCCGCTGGGACGCGTGGCTGCGCCGCTATCGCGACACCCGCAAGACCGGGCTGGTCGAAGGTTTCTGCACCTACGACACCGGGCACGACAACAGCCCGCGCTGGAAAGATATTCCCAACCGCTGCCCCGACGCCGATGCGCGCAAGTGTCCGGACCTGCCGACCATGCCGCGCCTTTGCCCGGACCTCTCGGCCACGGTCTACGGAGGGCGCGTGGCGCTGGCGCAGATGGCTGCCGCGCTGGCAAAGCACAACGAGGCCGACCGCTGGCTGGCCGACGCAGAAGCTATTCGCCGCCTCATCATCGACAAGCTATACGACCCCAAGGACGCTGCCTTCTACGATCTCGACGCGCAGAACAACTTCGTCCGCGTCCGCTCCGACGTGATCAGCCGCGTCCTTGGCGAGCATGTCCTCAAGCTCTCCGACTCGAAAGACGCCGCCATCTTCGAGGCCGTCTGGACCCGCCAGATTCACAACCCCAAGGCATTCTGGGCTGCGTATCCTCTGACCTCCATCGCCATGGACGACCCGACGTTCGTTCGCCCCATCCCGCGCAACAGTTGGGGAGGAGCATCGCAGGCGCTCACCGCTCTGCGTGCGCCGCGCTGGATACCGCACTACGGCAAGCAAGCCGAACTCAACCACCTGATGCAGCAGTGGACCGAGGCCATCAGCCGCCACACTGAGTTCCGCCAGCAGATGGACCCCGATACCGGCGACTTCACCCAGGCCGACCCCAGCGGCTACTCGCCCGCCGCGCTCGTCTACCTGGACTTCATTCACCGATTAAGCAAGGTCACAGCATAAGTACTTTACTCGCTGCTTCCGTTGTCTTCTGCCGGTAGCATCTGGTAACTGACGAAGGCGAGATGGCGGCTGTCGGGAGCCCAGGACGGAACGTTCATGGTGCCCGAGCCGCCGACGATGTTCACAAGGACACGCACCTTTTTGTCATCGGGCGACAGGATGCGCAGCGCGATGTCCTTGTTGACGGGATGCCCGGTTACGCCCTTTTCATAGCTGTAAAAGACGATCGACTTTCCGTCGGGCGAGACATGCGCCGTCCAGTTTTCGAGGTCGTCGAAGGTCATCTGCTCAGGATCGCTGCCATCCGGGCGCATGCGCCAGATCTGCATGTTGCCGCTGCGATCGGAATTGAAGTAGATGTATTTGCCGTCCGGGGTGTAGTCCGGATCGTCGCTGATGCCCGTGCCCGAGGTCAGCGCCTTCTCCTCTCCACCTTCGACCGGGACCGAGTAGATGTTGCCGCCACCGTGGCGGGGGCTGGTGAAGACGATGGTCTTGCCATCGGGCGACCAGCTATGCCAATACGAATAGGGATTCTCAGTGACGATGCGCGGCGCTCCTCCACCCGCAGGGATGATGTAGACGCGCGACTCCGGCTTGCCCGGCATACTACAGGTGATGGCCAGCCATTTGCCGTCGGGCGAGAAGCCGTGGCTGCCGTTGCAGCGCGTGGCAGCGCCGATGTCGACGGGCTCGGGGGTTCCTCCGGTTGCAGGAATCCTCATGATTTTGCCGCCCTGATCGAAGATGAGGGTCTTTCCGTCCTTCGTCCAGTTGGGCGCTTCAAAGCGGCCCCGCGTCGTGTAGATCATCATCGCCCGGCGAGAGTTCTCGTCGATCCCAATGGTCTGGAGTGTGCTGTAGAGCGTAAGGCTGGCGGAGGTGGACGGGGTTAACGCTTTGAGTTCGACGTTAGAGAAGACAGCCTTCTCTACGACCTTGACATCGTGAGAGCAGACCCCAAGGCCAACGTAAAACGGCCCGTCGAAGTGAAGTTTGATGGACGAGCCAACCTGGTGGAGAGGCTCATCGGCCATGCTTAAAAACATTGTGATGGTATCGCCGCGTTTTTCGAGGCGCAGTCTCTTCGGAGAAGAGATATTCAACTCGATGCCCTGAGTCGTCGCGCCTTTGGCACGCCGGTATTGCAACGCGGTCAGACCCGAACCGTGTTGCGCCGCATCGGCGTAGACCCCGTCGGCGTCGAGGCTCTGGCGAAACATCAGAACTGCCTTGCGATGGGGACTGTGATTGCCGGTCGTAACCGGGAAGGCAATATCCGCCGTCAGCGACACATCGCCGGAGACCTTCTTCCAGACAAAGTGAAATCCGTCGACCGTAGACCATAGATTCGCGCCCGCAGCGGCAATGGTGTAAGTGCCTGCGGCGGGGTCATACACCAGAGTTCCCGGAGGAATTACGCTGCCAACGTCGGTACGGCCTTCAAAGATACCCAGAGATTCAGGACCAGCCTGCGACAGAAGCGGCTGGACCGGAACACAAAGAAAGCAACCGAAGAAGAGAAGTATCGACACCCACCGAATGGATCTTTCAGACATGAAACCGCCTCCACGAGAATCGCCTTACTTATCCTGCGGACTTCGTAAACTCACATTAATCATTGATCTTCGGGGCTCTGCCTGAAGCGGCAGTCTTCGCCACGCAAAGTCTACACCCGTTCTAGACCGTGTCCCCCGGCTTCGTTTTAGGCACGACCGGCTCCGGCTTGATTGGATAGGGTGGCCCCTTTGCCAGCACCTTCTGCATGTCGGCATCGTAGCCATAGATATCGTCGAAGAAGTGAACCTCGCCATCGTCCTCCACCTCTCCGGTCACATAAAAGATCACGATAGGGATCGGCGTCTTCAATCCAACGGTGCGATTGTTCTGGCTCTCATCGTTGAACGCAGCCTGAACCTTGTCCAGGTCCCAGGGCTGCTTGTCTTTGTCCGGTTGCCCGTCGAGCACCCACACCGCCAGATCCGCCGGGTTCTGCACCCGGATGCAACCATGGCTGAAGTCGCGCCGCGAGCGGTCGAACAGATACGGCGCGGGCGTGGAGTGCAGGTAGATGTCGTACTGGTTGGGGAACATGAACTTCACCAGCCCCAGCGAGTTCTTCGGCCCCGGCTTTTCCCTGACCATGACGCCGCCCTGCGCTACCTGCTTTGCCGTGTAATGCGTAAGCACGACGCCCTTGCTGTTGGTCACCTCGAAGTTATGGCTCTCCAGATAGCCAGGGTTCGCGGCCATATGCGGAGCCAGCTCCGCCTTCGCAATGCTGTTGGGCACATTCCAATAAGGCCGGAAGACCAGATACTTCATCATGTGCGCAAATACCGGCGTCTGGTGCTGGCCCACCACCTTGCCGACCACTACCTTCATCTTGAAGTCGAGCTTGTGGTCCGGTGTATATCCGCGCAGCACGAACTCCGGCAGATTCACCAATAACCGCGGGTTCAAGTACTGATCGGGCAGCCAGCGCCAGCGCTCCAACGCATTCTGCAACTGAACGACGCGCTCGGTCAGCGGAACATTCAGCGACTTGATGGTCTGCGGCCCCAACTTCCCGTTCTCTTCAATCCCATGGCGATGCTGATAGTGCTTCACCGCCTCTGACAGCTCTTTGGTGTAAACATGCGACGCAGGCTTATCCGCCGCGTTCCCAGCCTCATCCGCAGGAGCATCTCCTTCAAGCTGCAAGCGCTGCGACAACTCAGCTGCCGCCGGGTAACGCTCGCCCGGCAAAATTGCTTTTTCCACCATCGGCAGCGGTGCCGCGCCATCTTCCTGCTGCTTCTTCGCCAGCGCCAGATACTGTCCCAGTGCCGCCTCGGTCTGTCGGTATTGCTCGGAGTCCGGCTCGACCCCGGCGATCAACTTCGGCACATTCGCCTCATCGACCACGTGATCGGATACAAACTCTGCAAGGTTGTATTTCTTCGACTGCACATTGATATCGAAGTTGAAGTGCGATGGATTCACCCTGCCGATTCGCAGGTCGGAGATGTAGCGCATCACATTGACCGTCATCGCCACGTCAAACTGCGAGATCGCATCCGCCGACTTCCCGGCCAGCTTCTGCACCCGCTCCGGCCATAAGGAAGTATCGTAGTCCTCGGGATTCAAGCCCTTCGTTCCGGCATCCTTAAAATGCTCGATAAACGCCAGCGCCGTTGCGGTCGGTTTGCCGCTCCTTGTCCATGCCAACTCGTAGTTACGGTCCTCGTAGAAGGTCGTCACCGCCTTCTCATAGTCGGAGAAGTTCGGCCAGCGCAGGCTGGGCAACTGCTTCGTCGCCACCAGCGCCTGCAGGTTCCCCGCATAGTCCGTCGTGTTTTCCGCCGAGGTCGATTTGCGGTGCCGATGGCATCCGCCTGTCATCAGAAGAACGGTAAGGGCACACGCTGCACCCGCAGTACGCAACGAAACTCTCATCATCGTGGCTGGATCATCCCTCAGGCAGCCACTTAGGGCGCCAACTTATTATGCCGGAGTTCCGCAAGGTGTTGTAAACCGTCATCTGAAGAGCCGTGAAGGTAGATCGCCCAACCCTCAAAATTCCCGTTGAGGGAACAGCGCCCCCTTCCGATACAACTCATTAACAGTATTTCTCCACAATGAGCTATCCTCTTGCGCAGAGCCCTGTGTTCTCACATCTTCCAGATCAACTGCTTCTCTCGCTCCGCTCGCCGCGGAATCTCGCCGCCATCGCGGCCGGAACTGCTGCTGCCGCGGGCATTGCCTGGTATCTCTTCCGGCGGCCCAGAACCAGCGCCGAAGAGATAGAACGAGGACGGCGTGACCTGCTCGCGGCGACGGGCCGGATTACCGACGGCAGCATTGTTGACGTCCGCTTGCAGCAGGACGATGGGGCCGCGACTCCGCTACTGATCGTCTACGACTACCGCATCGCCGGGGTTAGTTACGAGTGCGCCCAGGATGTCGCCCTGCTCGCCGAGCACGTCCGCGACATCCGCGCCGATCTTCCGATCCAGGTGCGCTACGATCCCCATAATCCCGCCAACAGCATCGTCGTCGCCGAATCATGGAACGGCCTTCGCATGAGTCCTGCCCACTCGCCCATAACGTCCCCCGCGTTCAAGGCGCGCTGACCAGCGCAAGCAGACGCGTTGTCGACCGCGCTCAGCTCTCCAGGCCGGGCATCGACCTTCGGATGCGAGCCATCAGCACCGCGGGCCGGAGAGACTGCGGATAGTGCAGCATGCCTCTGATAAATGCCGGAAACGTGTCCTGTGCAATACGCAACGATGCCGGCACGACATACATATTCATGACGACTTCCGATACCAGCAGCGAGGCCGCAGCTCCGTAAAGGCCGACCCAGCGCGCGAGGAAATAGCACATGACGCAGGCGGCGCTGGTTCCGATCACGTAATAGGTGGCCAGCTTCTCGTGCTGGTTCGTCGAGGTCATGAGGACGGAGCTGGTCGACCAGAGGGCGTAAAGGACCACGACCAGCAGGAAGATGTCGAGGAGGCCGCGACTGGGCGGTACGTGGCCTCCGGTCCAGCGGTGGAGAAACCATGGGCCAAACGTCATCATAATCAGAACGATGGCGAAAGCGACAATCAGCGCAAGCTGGCAGGCGCGGCGCAGGAGAGTGCGGATGAGCGGATAATTTCTTGCGCCGTAGGCGATCGACATCTCCGGCTCAAAGGTGGCGTTGACCATGGAGACCATCTGCAGCGCGACGCGGGAGACAGTGCGGGCGGTGCCGAAGATAACGACGGCTGTAGGCCCGAGAGCGTAACCGACGGCGAGCAGCGATCCTTGCAGGCTGAGTGCGTTGCCAATAGGAAAGCCCATGAACGCGATAGCAGGTCTGGCAAGGGCGCGAATTTCGGCGAAGCTCGCATGCCGCCATCCGTATTCGATCCAGGGGATGTCGCGCCGCACAAGAATGCAGAGGATGACCGTGCCGGTGATATTGGCCGCTGCAAAGGCGAGCGCGGCGATGCGCGGGCCGCTGCCGAAACAGACAGCGAGGATCATGCAGCCGAAGGCGGAGAGCGAGAACATGCTCTTGATGAAGGAGCCGTAGGGATAGCGGCCGATGCAACGGTAAGCGGACTGGAGAAGCTGTTCAAACTGGCCCAGCATGACGGAGATGCCGAGGTAGAAGATGATCCACTTGGTGTCGGAGTGGCTGATGCTGTGGAGCTTGAGCAGGCGCGCGGCAGGAAGAAAGTAGAGCGCGCCGCTGAACAGCGCGATGGTGGCCGTGCAGATCATGGCGATAAACCACCAGCAGCTCTGGAAGACGCGAAGAGCGCCCGCACGGTCTTCGCGGGCAACCATCATCGTCATTTCGTTGCCGGCGACGGTGCCGAAGCCTATGTTGCTGAAACTAAGGTAAGAAGGAATGGAGTTGACGATCATCCACTCGCCGTAGAGAGGGACCGGCCAGAAATGAAGAAAGACCGGAACCTGCACGAGTTGGATGACGGTAGAGGCTAACCTGCTGATCCAATTGGAGATAAACCCAAGGGTCAAGCGGCGTTTTACAGAACTATCCATTGCGTCGTCGTTGGCCTCAGCTTTAGTTTACCGGGTACGTGTCGGCGCAGATTTCAAGAGCCTGTCAAAAACGGCAAAGTCGAAATACAGAGTCCTTTCACTACGCCGCGCGATAAAGCTGCACGATTCCGGTCGATGATATGAATGCAGGGTTGAGCGAGAAATATATTTCAGCGTTGGCGGAGGGCGCGATCGATCTGTAGTTTTTCGGCGGTGAGCTGGGCGAGCATGGCCTGGTCGGCACGGCGGTCGGCTTCGGCGATGAGGGAGCGGATCTCACGCTGGCG
Organism: Terriglobales bacterium; assembly: GCA_041691575.1. Classification (GTDB taxonomy): domain Bacteria; phylum Acidobacteriota; class Terriglobia; order Terriglobales; family Acidobacteriaceae; genus Edaphobacter. The sequence continues at coordinate 275,498 of JBEPUJ010000002.1, read as the reverse complement.
GCGTTCGAGGCGGCGGGATTCGAGCGAGTGAAGGGCATTTTCGACCTGTTCGGCCACCGATTGCGGTTGGTCTCGTGAGCTGGCTTCGGCAGGATCTTCGTGGTGCTGCAGGGCCAGAGCCAACAGAGTGCGGCTTTCGGCGTCGGGCGCGGCGTCCAGCGGATTGGCCGGAGCCGGAGCGTTCGCTAAGGCTTCGAGGAGAGCGGCGGAGGGCAGGTTCTCATACCACTCGGGATGCTGGGTGAGCTGGTCGGCGGCGAGGATGCGGGCTGGGTCGCTATCCGGCAGGACGAGGGCGCGGAGCAGGATGCGCTCCGTCTCGCTGGCCGGATCGGTGGTGCGGGCGCGGACACTTTCGACGCGCTGGGCGGCGGCCTGCTTGATCTCCTGGCGCAGGATCATGGAGTCGATGCCGAGCTTCTGCGCAGCGTCGGCGGCAAACTCGTCGCGGTGGATGCGGTTGGGCATTCGGCGGATGTGGGGCAGCAGAAAATTGAGCGCCTTGACCTTGGCGTCGGCAGTGCGGCCGGGAAAGAGCTGGCGGGCACGGTCGATGAGGTAGTCCGAATGGCGCTTAGCGGTGCGCAGAGCGGCCATGTAGGCCTGGATGCCGTGTTCACGGACAAAGCGGTCGGGGTCGAGACCCCCTTCGAGGGCGACGACTTTTACCTCGAAGTCCTCTTCGGTGAGCAGGGCAATGGACTTTTCGGCAGCGTTGGCTCCGGCAGTATCGGGGTCGAAGTTGACGACGACGCGCTTGGTGAAACGGCTGAGCAGGCGCACCTGCATCTCGGTGAAGGCGGTGCCGGAGGTGGCGAGGACGTTGTGGACGCCAGCCATGTAGACCGAGATGCAATCCATCTGGCCCTCGACCAGCAGCGCGAAGTCATGAGTCCGCATGTCGGCCTTAGCCTTGTCGAGATTGAAGAGGACCTGCCCCTTGGTATAAAGCCCGGTCTCGGGAGAGTTCATGTACTTGGGGCCGGACTTTTCATCGGAGTCGAGCGCCCGGGCAGTGAAGGCAATGGTCTTGCCCTGCTCGTTGGCGATGGGGAAGGTGATGCGCTTGCGGAAGCGGGCGTAGAGCTGGCCCTGCGTTCCGTCGGCCTGCTCCTTGGAGCTGAAGAGACCGCTGGCGCGCATCGCCTCTTCGTTGAAGTGAGGCCGGAGGCGGTCGCGCATGTCGTTAAAGTCGTCAGGCGCATAGCCAATGCGAAATTTTGCGATGGTCTCCGCTATAACGCCCCGGCCGGTTAGGTACTCGCGGGCGCGAGCGGCTTCGGGACTCTTAAGACTGGCCTCAAAATACTGGGTCGCCGCCTCGTGGATATCGATTAATTGGCGACGCAGTCCGGCTTCGCGAGCCTCTTCGGGAGAGCTGAATTCGCGCTTGGGCAGAGCGATGCCGCACTTGGCGGCGACGACGCGGATGGCTTCAGGGAAGCTGATGTTTTCGAGCTTCATCACGAAGGTAAAGACGTCGCCCTTTTCGTGGCAGCCAAAGCAGTAGAAGTAGCCGTGGTTCGCATTGACGGAGAAGGAGCCGGTCTTCTCTTTATGAAAAGGGCATAGTCCGGTGTAGTTCTGCGCTCCGGTCTTGCGCAGCTTTACGTAGTCGCCGATGATCTTGACGATGTCGGCCTGCTGCTTGACGGTCTGGGCGAAGTTATCGGACATGCTCTCTGGCTTGAACTATCAGTGTAGTTGAGGCAGGCGGAGGAGGGCTTAACACCGATTTGTAATGGCAACGGCAAAGGTAGGTTCATCGGAGAACTTCGCCTGCTATCCACGACGCTGGCAGACTCTTCAGGTTGCCTGCCGGAGGGTCGCTTCCGTTACCATAGAGTCTGTATGGCGTTTCCTATCAAAATCTGCACTGTATGCAATGAAGAGTTCGAGCTGAAGCCGGATAAACCAGGTTTCGCTAACCGCTGCCCCGAGTGCAGCGCTCCCGAATCGAGCGACGACCCCGTTGCCAAACGCCGCATGGACGCTGATGAACGCAAGTCCGTCAGTGAAGCCAACGAGGCCCGGCGGCAGGCGATGCGGAACCTACTTTACCGCAAGGACAGCTAATAGCCCTTTGCAGATCCACTCTTCTCAACCGATAGAAGCGGTCGCGCCGCTATGGCTCCTACCCTCGAATTTGATGGAAATTGGAGCGTGCAGGCGGTAGGCTTGTTATTTTCCGGGAGGGGTGTTTATGACAAAGGCCCTCGGGGTGAAGGAACGGTTTGTCCTGGGACAGGAACGTCGCAAGCAGGTGCGGCGCACCGTCCATGCGGAGTGGAAGGCGGCCGAGCGAAGAGAGAGTCCGCTGAAGCTCCTGGCAGCGTCGATGCGCGGGAGGGTTCCGGCGCTGGTAGCGCTGAAGTATGAGCGGATGATGTACTCCCCATTTGGGTACTTTCGCGGCGCGGTGCCGGTGATGGCCTATGACCTGTCGCTGGTGGGCAATACGGGGATACTGAGCCAACTGTGCGGTGATGCGCATGTGCAGAACCTCGGCGCCTATGCCGGACCGGATGGACGGCTGGTCTTCGACATCAACGACTTCGACGAGACGATGGTGGGACCGTTCGAGTGGGACGTAAAGCGAATGGCCACGAGCCTGGTGCTGGCTGGACGCGAGGCGGGCGTGAAGAACCTGCATTGCCGCGAGGCAGCAGCGGCGTTTCTGGAACGCTACCGGGACTGCATCACTTTATTTGCACGGATGCCGGTGCTGGAGATGGCACGGTACCAGGTACATCAGCTGAAGAACATCTCGCCGGTGGTGGGAATTTTACGGATGGCGGAGCGGGCCACGCCGATGCATACGCTATTGACGTTGACGGAGCCGGGGAAGACGACGGCTTCTCAGGGTGACCGCGTGTTTAAGACGGTGGCTCCCGTGTTGACGCGGATGAGAGGCAAACATGCCGAGGCCGTGGTGGCTTCGCTGGAGCTGTATGCGGCAAGCCTGCTGCGCGAGCGCCGCCATCTGTTTTCGCAGTACAAACCGGTAGATGTGGCGTTCAAGGTGGTGGGGACAGGTTCGGTGGGACTGCGCGACTACTGCGTCTATATGGAGGGCAATGGGCCGAAGGACCCGCTGTTTATCCAGATCAAGCAAGAGGCCATCTCGGCGTATGCGCCTTATATCGGGAGCGTGAATGGCGGCAACGGATTATCGAATCGCAGAGGAACATATCACCAGGGGCGGCGTGTGGTGGAGGGAGAGCGGGCGATGCAGATGCAGTCCGATCCTTTTCTCGGCTGGACGACGATCGATGGGCGCGACTATCTGGTGCGACAACTCAACGACCACAAGGCTTCGATTCAAATGACAAATCTGAAGGCGGCGGGACTGATGGAGTATGCCGACGTGTGCGGCGAGTTGCTGGCGCGAGGCCATGCCCGGTCCGGCGATTGCCCGATGCTGGCAGGATATCTGGGGAAGTCGGCGCGGTTCGATGATGCGGTGGTGAAGTTTGCGGACTCCTATGCCGACCAGACGGAGCGGGATTGGCGTGAACTGCTGCGGTGGATGAAGAAGACGGGAAAGAAGATCGCGAAGCCGAGTTCGTAATCCGCAGGGTCCTTGTTGAAAGACGTTATCGCGGAGTGGGTGCGAGAACATACCTGCGCAAAGAGAGCGCGGGTCGCTCGATCAGGTAATACATCAGCAGGGAGATCCCCACGCTGATCGCCAGGACTGCGAAGAAGCGCACGGCATAGGCGGAAAGATCGCCGCCAGCCAGCGGTCCGCGCAGGTGATCGTAGGCCATCAACACATACATGTGGACCATATAAAAGGCATAGCTGATGAGTCCGAAGAACGTAAACAGGCGGGAGCGGAAGATGGCGAGGTAACCTGCTCCGCTATGCACGATGACGAAGGCAATGATGGAGCCAGCCAGCAAGGTGATGCCGGTCTGGCCGGATGCTGCCAGAAAAGCGCCTTCCCTGGCGTTCCCGAATGGCAGAAAGCGGATGACAAATAGGACAAGACCCGCGGCGAATGCGGCAACAATCCATCGCGCCTGGAGGATGGATGACGAGGCGTTCGTGCTGTTCCTTTGGGAGTAGCAGCAGGCGATGAAAGCTCCAATGGCAAGACCGTCACAATGCAGGAAGGTGAGGTCGTAGTTATGATGGCCAAAAGAAGCCGCGACGAGACGGAGGATAACGGCGCTGAGACCGATGCCGACGCTCCAGCGGATGAGTTGCGCAACCGAACGCCGGCGGACGACGGTGGGCCAGAGGAGGTAAAACTGTTCTTCGATCGCGAGCGTCCAGAATGGACCGACCGCCGGTACATGGAAGACCGAGGCGAAGTTGACGACAAACAACGCGGCCATCAGAACGTATCCTCGCGAGTTGGGGACGAACAGGTAAACACAACGAGGCAAAGGATGTAGAGAGGCAGGATGCGCAGAGCGCGCTTCCAATAAAAGTTGCGGTAGTAGGCCGGGCTGGAGCGGTCCTGAATGAGAAGCGACGTAATAAGAAAGCCGGAGAGGACAAAGAAGAGATCGACCCCGGTGTAGCCATACATCGAGAAATAGTAGAGGCCGCGAATGCTCTGTCCCCACTCCTGCGGATTGATTGAGGTAAAGCAGAGGTGATGAAAGAAGACGCCTAGAGCGGCGAGGCCACGGATACCGTCGAGCTCACGAATGTGAGTGAGGCGCGGCTTGTGCGGTCGCGTTTCATCGACCGGAGAGGAAGACGGTGCAGGAGATTGGTCCACGGAAGAAACCGATACGGGTTGAACAGCTTCCATTATTTTCCCCTCGTACAAGTCTTCTTGTTCATTGTAAAGGGAAGCTCTCGGATGACGCGTATTCGCGCAGGATTCCAGAGATCGATTCGTTTCTTGCAGAAGATGGAAACTTCGCGATGGATTGCGGGTTTCAGTAAAGGCAACTTAAAGAGCGCGGCCAGCATGCCGTCGCTCTAAAAATTTGGCGGCTGCGGCATGGAAGCGTAACGCTAACTCACCGAGGTAAGTGAATGCGATCGATCAATTCAATTCGCACGTTCGTTCTCGCAGCAGCACTGATGCTTGTGCCTGCCGCCTCTTTTGCCGGAGTCTTTATCTCGGTGAATATTGCGCCGCCGGTGTTGCCGGTTTACTCGCAGCCGCTTTGCCCAGGCGACGGATATATCTGGACCCCGGGCTACTGGGCCTATGGGCCGGATGGCTACTATTGGGTTCCGGGCGTGTGGGTGCAGCCGCCGACGGTTGGTTATTTATGGACGCCGGGCTACTGGGGATGGGGTGGGAGCGCCTATCTCTTCCACGCCGGATATTGGGGGCCGCACGTTGGCTTCTATGGCGGCGTCAACTACGGCTTTGGATACACCGGGCGCGGTTACGAAGGCGGTTACTGGAACCATGGCGCCTTCGCATACAACCGCAGCGTGAACAACATTAATGTGAGGAACGTACACAACGTCTATAACCGGACTGTCGTGGTGAACAACTACAACCGCGTGAGCTACAACGGCGGCAGAGGCGGCATCGATGCGCGAGCCAATACACAGGAACAGGCGGCGATGCGTGAGCATCGGGTTCCGCCGACGACGACCCAGATCAGTCATCGGGATGCAGCGGGCCGGGACCGCGGGCAGTTCGCTTCGGTCAACCATGGCCAGCCGCAAACGGCAGCTATGTCGACGGTAAATAGCCGCACAGCAAACCAGCAGAGCCGCATTGCCAACGGTGTACGCTCTGGCCAGATGACAGCGGGCGAGACTCGGAATGTCGAGGGCCGTGAGGCCAGCATCAACCGCCAGGCTGCGAACGACCGGGCTGCAAACAACGGGCGTCTAACGCAGCAACAGCGTCAGCAGATCAACCAGCGGCAGAGCAATGTCAGCCGGTCGATCAATAACGATAGGCACAATGCGGTGAGACAGCCTCAGGCTCAGCAACAGGCCGGCCGGCAGGGACAGCCCCAGCCGCAGAGCCATGCGGAAGGCGGTCATAACGAGCATCAAAGATAACTATTGCAACATGCAAGCTAAGCGGCCGGCGTTGGTATAACGCCGGCCGTTTTGTGTCCGGGCTTGGCGCTGTGCCGCCTCCCCCACTTCTTGGTTGTCCGGACATAGCGCACCCAGATTGCGGCGATGCCCCTAGAATGATGAGAGCGTGCCGAGCCAGCAACAACTCGACCGGGTATGCGTGGTTCTGGTGCGGGCGCGCAACCCAAATAACATCGGCGCGGTGGCGCGTGCGATGCACGATTTCGGCTTCCGGCATCTGCGCGTGGTCAACGAGTACGCGGTGCCGTTTGCCTCGGCGCGATCCGCCGTGGATGCATCCGAGGTGCTGGCCGGTGCGAAGGAGTTTGGCAGCGTCGCCGAGGCGGTCGCGGACCGCACGCTGGTAGTGGGAACCACCGCGGTAGGCGAGCGGGCCTTGCTGCATCCCCTCCATGCTCTGCCGGAGGCCACTACGGAGATCGGCAAGGAACTGGCGCGGGAGGGGCGGGTGGCGTTGTTGTTCGGCTCGGAGAAGACCGGGCTGAGTAACGATGAGCTGAGCCACTGCCATTGGCTGCTGACGATTCCGATGCAGCAACATGAAGATGTCCGGCATCCATCGATGAATCTTGGTCAGGCGGTGGCGGTGTGCCTGTACGATCTGGTACGCCAGACTGGCGTGCATGTGGGAACGGGAGTTCCGGCGACTGCTGAAGCGGGCGAGGTAGAACGTCTGACGGCGTTGCTGACCGAGATGCTGGAGCAGACAGGGTACACGCGGCGGCATCCTGCGAACTGCGATGAGGCGCAGATCAGGCGGCTGGTCTTGCGGATGGGAGTAGCAGCGAGCGATCTCCCGGTGTGGATGGGGATTCTGCGGCAAGTGTTGTGGAAGTTACGCGGCGCTCAGGCGAGCGGGGAATAAGTTTGGAGGGCGGCTGGATGTTTCTTCGTAAGGACTGGTTGGCGGTCGCGATGGTAGTTACTGGGCTCTGTCTCAGAGCGGGGGCTGTGGCACAGGGCAAGCAACTTATAACCGCAGACTACGCGCAGGCGGAGAAGTTCATGGACTACAATGTCAATCCGCTGGTCTTACATACAGTAGCAAATGTAAAGTTTTTGGCGGATGGGCGCTTCTGGTATCGCGACCGTGGCGCGGATGGGGTGACCTTCGAGCTGGTCGATCCCGCGAAGGGAACAAAGGCTGCGATATTCGATCAAGTGAAGCTGGCAGCCGCGTTGGCAACTGCGACCGGAGGCAAGACGGCATTCGACGCGAAGCATCTGGCGATTACGGATCTTGCGCTGGAGAATGGGAACAGCGCTGCAGTTGTGAATGTGGGTGGTGAGACGATGCGCTGCGCGTTGGGCGCTACGGTTACGTGCGAGGTGGTTGGGGTGCCGGTGAAGTATGGTGCTGCTGCGGAGTTGCTGGCGAAGCGACTGGGCGTGGCTGCAGCGGATATTTCTCCGGACGGAAAGAAGGTCGCGTTCATCCGCGACTACAACCTGTGGGTTCGCGACATGACGACCGGCAAAGAGGAGCAACTAACCAAAGATGGCATCAAGGACTTTGGCTATGCGACCGATAACGCCGGATGGCAGCAGAGCGATAGCGCGGTACTGGTATGGTCGCCCGACTCAACAAAGATTGCGACCTTTCAGCAGGACCAGCGCAGGGACGGGGAAATGTACCTGGTGCCGATGACGAACGGGCATCCGATACTAAAGGCGTGGAAGTACCCTCTGGTGGGCGATGCCCATGTGACGATGATCGAGCGGGTGGTCATCGATGTCGATAAGCGCAAAGTGATTCGTCTGAAGATGCCGCCGGACCAGCACCGGTCTACCTTATGCGATGACGTGAGTTGCACGGCCACGAAGACCTGGGACGACGTGCAGTGGAGTGAGAATGGAAGGCATCTCGCATTTGTCTCTACCTCGCGCGATCACAAGCAGGAGTGGCTGCGCGTAGCCGATGCGTCGAACGGCAACGTACGCGACGTGCTGAACGAGACCGTGGCGACGTACTTCGAAAGCGGCAACGGCAAGGTCAACTGGAAGTATCTGCCGAAGTTGAATGAGGTGCTGTGGTTCAGCGAGCGCGATAACTGGGGCCAGATGTATCTGTACGATTTGACCACCGGCAAGTTGAAGAACCAGATCACGCATGGCGACGGCAACGTGACGCAGGTGCTACAGGTCGATGAGAAGGCTCGGAAGATCTACTTTCTTGCAGCGGGGAAAGAGTCGGGGCGCGATCCATATTTTTCGCATTACTACAGCATCCATTTCGACGGCACCGGACAGACGCTGCTGACGCCGGAAGATGCTGACCATGCAGTGACGCCGTCCCCCGATGGCCGCTACTTCGTGGATGTGTCTTCTACGCCGACAAAGCCGCAGACGACAGTGGTTCGAGACAGCGATGGCAAGCGGGTAATGGAAGTCGCCAAGCAGGATATTACTCAACTACTCGCTGCCGGATGGATTCCACCGGTTCCGATTACAGTGAAGGCGCGCGATGGCAAGACCGATCTCTATGGCCTCATGTTCAAGCCGACGAACTTCGATGCCGCAAAAAAAAACCCCATCGTGAATCACGTCTATCCTGGGCCGCAGACGGGTTCGTGCGGCAGCCGCAGCTTCAACGCCGCACGCTGGGATAATCAATCGCTGGCGGAGCTTGGGTTTGTGGTGGTGTGTATCGACGGCATGGGAACGCCATGGCGCTCAAAGTCCTTCCATGATTTCTACTATGGCAATCTCGGCGATAACACTATTCCCGATCAGATCGCAGGGATGAAGGAGCTTGCCGCCAGATATCCCTTTATCGATATCGAACGCGCAGGCATGTATGGGCACTCAGGCGGAGGCAACGCCACGGTTTCCGCAATGTTTCATTTCCCCGATTTCTTCAAGGTTGGAATCGCCGAGAGCGGCAACCATGACAACCGCGAGTACGAAGATGACTGGGCGGAGAAGTGGGCCGGCCTTGAGGTAAAGAACGCAGATGGGACCAGTAACTATGACAACCAGGCCAACCAGAACTATGCGCAGAACCTGAAGGGACATCTGCTGCTGGTGCATGGAACGATGGATAGCAATGTGCCGATGAACAGCACGCTACTGGTTGTAGATGCCTTGATCAAGGCGAACAAGGACTTTGATCTTTTGCTGATTCCAAACGCAGCGCACGATTACGGCGTGGCCAAACAATACATGACGCGGCGGCGCTGGGACTATTTCGTGCGTAATCTTGCGGGAGATGTGCCGCCGCACGAGTACGAGATGAAGCCTTATGCCGCGACTCAGAATGCGCTGGCATTAAGTCAGTAAGTACGAGTAGGTCAAAATAATGCAGCAGCCCGACAAAGTGTTACTACTCTCTGCCGGGCTGCCGCGTCTATGAACTACTCGTCTAATTACTAATTGGACCAGCTACTCGACGATCCTGCCGTCGGCGGGAGTCGTGGAGTGGGAGCCTGCACCTGTTACCTGCCAGCCGTTGCTGGTGTTGGTCAGCGTGGCATGGGCGGCTTGTGCGCCACTGAGATCAGCATGCACCTGGGAATAGGCATTCTGGGTCTCCGCCGCCGTGGCCCAGCCGGGTGCATCCGCCAGTTTGTAGTGATAAGCGACCTGCGTCGTGGCGCCGACATCGCTCGAGGTGGGCGTTGAGCTGTCGATGCTGCTGACCTTGCGGTGCCCATAGCAGAAATTACCGAAGCCGGGTTGCTGCACATCGACGGTCCACGCCGATCGGCCATGATCCGAGAGGTCGTAATTGGTGACCTGCTTACTGGTAACAATCAGCTTTTTCTTTTCGGCGGTGGTACGAACAAGCAAACCCTGATCGACGAGCGCGTCGTAGCCCGTAGTCTGGCTGGTGTCGGAGGTATCGACCTGAACTGGGAACTTCACCGAATCAGACCAGAGGCAGGCAGGGTGCGCACTGTAGTAAGTGTCGATCGCGTTGGAATAGTTGATGCTGTTGTCGGCTTTCTTGTTGCAGCCGGTAGCAAGCAGAGCCACCGCTCCGCATAGGACGGCAGTATGAAACGTAGATCGAATAGTGCGAACTTTCATCGGCAAATCTCCTCTTCCTGATGTGGGATGCAAAATATTTGCCTCGCGTCTTATGCGCATGGGGTTGCCTGGGTACGGATAAATAACGCTACATATAATCGACGCCGTACTGCACCGGAATCTGGGTGAAGGCGATGCGGGTCGGCGCGGATTCGCGCGCGGGCAGCATTCCGGCAAAGTGGAGCGTGGTGTGCCCATACTTCAGGTTCAGCTTGTCCATGGTCGCGGAGAGTTCGGCGCGATTGCTGGGATCAACGAAGAGCTCTGCCTGATACTCACTCTCCGGGATGAGATTTCGGAGAGTGACGCCGACGAAGAACGGCCTCTGAAAGTCCTCCCCTTGCGGCCGCTGGCTCCATATGCCGCGCAACACTTCGAGCAGCGTCAGCGTGTCGCGGCAATCTCTGAAGCGCGCCTCCATGCCCCAGCCGGAGTGGGTAAGGCCGCTGAAGTGCCGCTTGGTTTTCATCCGCGCAGCCTGCTCTTTTGTGAGAGCAAACCGTATCGTCACCGCCATCGACCCGGTATAGAACTTCTCCATCCTCAACCGCATCGCGGCCTTATGCAACAGCTTGTGGGCGATGGCCCATGCCCCTTCCTGCGTGCGAAACTCCGGTGCCATCACATGCGAGTGCCCCAACGATTTCTGTACGCCGCTCGTTACCGGAGCGCCGTCGTCGCCAGTCTCTTCACCACGCAGCCAGTGATAAAGGCGGTCGCCCCAGACGCTGTTCCACAGCTTGTGCATGCCGTTGCGATCGAGCGCGAGGAGTTGCTCCATCGTCGTAATGCCCTTGGCGTTGAGGCGCACTTCCGTCTTCGCGCCCACTCCGGGCAAATCGCGCAGATCGAGATGCGCGATGGCGTGGGGCAGTTGCGATGGCAGCAGGCCGATGAGACCGTCGGGTTTCTGCATGTCGCTGGCGATCTTGGCGAGATAGCGGTTGGGCGCCATGCCGATAGAACAGTGCAGCACTTCGCCCGCATGTTTGTAGATCGACTGCTTGATCTCCAACGCGATCTTCCGTGCTCGCGGCGGCTCCTGTTCACGGCCCATCAACTCACAGGACATCTCGTCGATGGAAGGCGTATGCGCCACCGGGCAACACACTTCGACTGCGTCCGCAACCGCCTTCGAATACTTTGCATAAACCTCGTGATCCCCCTCGATCAGCACAATACCGGGGAAGATCCGCTTGGCCTCGCCAACCTGCGTCCCGGTCTTGATGCCGAGCGCCTTCGCCTCATAGCTCGCAGCGATGCAGCAGGTGGTGTCAGCCTGAGTTGGCACCACCGCCAGCGGCTTCCCCCTATATTCCGGGTGCAACTGCTGCTCGACCGACGCGAAAAAACTGTTCAGGTCGATGTGCAGAAAGCCAAATCGGTCGGGTTGGGTGGCGGGCGGCATGATCGGAGATATCCGGATTATATTCGCTATGTGTTCGCTTTATTCGTTTATTGTTATCGCGAGCCCAGTCACCTGTTGGGATGCTTGATCTCAGCGGGGGAGTTCGTTCGGATAGCTATTCATCGGGTAGTCGCGCTGCTAGAATCGCTATCCTATGGCCGCTGCTGAACATCCCGCCTCTCCCGCCGCAAAGCCCACTCCTCATGAGACCAAACTGGCCGAGCTTGCCGTCCGCCATGCCATCGCCGAAGAAGGCGGGGGGCCGGAGCGGCGCGCACGCGAGCGCAAGTCCGGCAAGCTCTCGGCGCGGGAGCGTGTCGATTTTCTGCTGGATGAGGGCACGTTCGAAGAGACCGACAAGTTCGTCACCCACCGGGCGACAGATTTTGGTATGGACGCCCAGCGCGTTCCCGGCGATGGCTTCATCACCGGCTACGGGCGGGTGCATGGCCGCGTCGTGTTTGTCTTCGCGCAGGACTTTACCGTCTTTGGCGGGTCGCTGTCGGAGGCCAACGCCGCGAAGATTGTGAAGATCATGGACATGGCCATGCGGGTAGGTGCGCCCATCGTCGGGTTGAACGACTCCGGCGGCGCGCGCATTCAGGAGGGCGTCGTCTCGCTCGCGGGCTACACGGACATCTTTCTGCGCAACACGCTGGCCAGCGGCGTAGTGCCGCAAATCTCGGGGATCCTCGGCCCGTGCGCGGGCGGTGCGGTGTATTCGCCTGCGATTACGGACTTCACGCTGATGACAGAGAAGACAAGCTACATGTTCGTCACCGGGCCGGACGTCATCAAGACCGTGACCCACGAGGATGTGACCAAGGACGCGCTGGGCGGCGCGATGACGCACAACGAGATCTCCGGCGTGGCGCACTTCATGGCGCACGACGATCAGGAGTGCCTCGCCACAGTCCGAGAGTTGCTCAGCTTTCTGCCGTCGAACAACCTCGACGATCCTCCGCGCAAGCCCATCGAGGATGACCCAGCACGCGCCGATGCCGCGCTCGACACCATCATCCCGGAGGAGAGCAACCAGCCTTACGACATGATCGATGTGATCTCCCGCGTGGTAGACGACGGCTATTTCTTCCAGGTGCAGGAGCACTTCGCGCGGAATATCGTCGTCGGCTTTGCCAGGATGGCGGGGCGCTCCGTGGGCATCGTCGCCAACCAGCCGGCATTTCTTGCCGGGGTGCTCGACATCAACGCCAGCGTGAAGGGCGCGCGCTTCGTGCGCTTCTGCGACGCCTTCAACATTCCGCTAATTACCTTTGAAGATGTGCCCGGATTCATGCCGGGAATCCAGCAGGAGCACGGCGGCATCATCCGCCACGGAGCCAAGCTGCTGTTCGCCTTTGCCGAGGCAACAGTGCCGAAGCTGACCGTGATTACGCGCAAGGCCTACGGCGGAGCGTATTGCGTAATGAGTTCGAAGCATCTGCGCACCGACCTGAATCTGGCATGGCCGACGGCGGAGATCGCCGTGATGGGGCCGGAGGGCGCAGTGAATATCGTCTACAAACGCGAGTTGGACGCGGTCGTCCGCCGGGCACAGGCCATTATGCCGCAAGGCGTCTCCCTAACCGAGGAGCAGAAGCTGGAGGTCCTGGCCGAAGCTCGCAAGGAAAAGGTGGACGAGTTCCGCGAGCGGTTTGCCAATCCTTACGTTGCAGCGGAACGCGGGTATATCGATGCCGTCATTCGTCCCAGTGAGACGCGGCGGCGCTTGAACTCCGCCCTCGATATGCTGGCGACAAAGCGCGAAAAAAATCCCGCGAAGAAGCACGGCAACATACCGCTGTGAGTCTGATTAGCGCGGCCAACGCCGAGCACTATACCTGGGGCAGCAACTGCGATGGGTGGTATCTCGTTCGCACACCCGAGTTGCACATCATCGAAGAACGTACGCCGCCGGGCGCCTTCGAGACACGCCACTTTCATCTTCGCGCACGTCAGTTCTTCTACGTGCTGGAAGGAGAGTTGACGATGGAGATCGAGCACGAAGTCTTCGTGCTGCGGGCGGGTGAGGGGATAGAAATCGCTCCCGGCAAAGCGCATCAGGCAAGGAATGGCAGCTCGGAGGCCGCGCGGATTCTGGTCACCAGCCAGCCTCCTAGCCACGGCGACCGCGTAGAACAGGCCGGTTAGACCTGTTTACGTATCCTGCGCAAGCGAGGGGCTGACTGCTTCTCAGTCCACCTTCAGATTGAAGTTGAAGGAGTTTCTGCTCTCGAAAGAGCTGATGGTCTTGGTTTTGCTTTTTTTGCCATTACTCTCGGCCCACAGTTCGTAGTCGGTGTTCTGCGAGAGCTGGCCGAAGCGGTACGCGCCCTGGTCGTCGGTGATCTTGCTCATCACCGAAAGCGTGTGGCCGTCCTTCAGATAAACAACAGCCCCCTTAAGCGGGGCATCGGACTTGTCGACGACCTTGCCTTGCACCGTGCGTTGCACAGGGCCGCGGCTCTGTGCGGACACAGAGAGTTGTGGCGCAACCAGGCAATATGCCGCAGCCAAGCAAGCGGCCAACGCCATCTTGCCGGCAAAGGAACGAATCGAAAAGTGAGTACGCTTCATAGGTTTCAGTATAACGGCTTACTCCTTGGCAGAGGTGCCGTTACTCATCTTCCTCGTCCACAATGGGGGTCGCGTCTTCGTCGTCATAGCCGGTGACATCGACCGGGGCAAGCTCCAGCGGGTCCACCGACACAATCTCGAGATCGAGGCCGCACTCATCGCACTGTAGCGTCTCGCCTTCTTCTACCTCATCGGTATCGATGACAATCGGGTTATCGCATTCGGGACATACAACAGCCATGATCGAGCCTCCAGGGGTTTTGGTTCGCGGCCCGCCTATAAGATGATAGGAACGGCGTTCGCGGACAGTTCAGTCTTTCTATTTAGCGGTCATCCGGTGCGTTCGTCAAGCCTGTGTTCCTTACATTCTTCCGGTTTCCGTATTTGGGCGGCAATCGCACAGTTTTTGGTCGCGAACCGCCGCCGATGCAACTCGTTCGAAGCTGCGGTCAGACCATCCCCCAACGAACGCCTAACCCGCCATTCGTGATGAAATAGAAGACAGATACGCCATGCCCCGTTCCGGCTCCATCTCGTTCGGCCTTCCTCCCTTCGCGGGAGCAGCGCGCCGCCTCATCCTGGCGAACCTCGCTGTCTTCTTTGGCTTCGCCCTGTTCGGCTGGGTCGCGCCCCGTCCGGTCGGCCTTTTGCTGGGCCATCTCGCGCTCGTCCCCGCCGCCGTATTCCGGGGTGAGATCTGGCAACTGCTCACCTACGCCTTCCTTCCAATGGGCATCCTGGGCACGCTCTTTGCCATGCTGACGCTCTGGTTCATCGGCGCATACCTCGAGGACATCCGCGGCTCCCGCTGGATGACGGAGTTGTACCTCTTCTCGACCTGCGCCGGGGCCTTGCTCGCATCGCTGCTCACCGTCGTGCACCTCTTCGGCCTCCGCCCCGAACTCATTGCCCTCGGAGCCTGGGCGCCCATCTTCGCGCTGATGGTTGCCTTCTCCGTCATTGCAGGCGAGCAGGAGATTCTGTTCTTCTTCGTCGTCCGCATGAAGGCGAAGTACCTGGTCTGGATCTACATCGTTATCAGCGTCGCCATCCTGCTCAAAGGCGACGACCGCTTCGGCGCGCTCACCGAGTTATCAGGCGCACTGATGGGCTATCTCTATACGAAATTTGCGCCGCGCCGTGGGCTGGCCTTCGGCCTCACCGAGCGCTACTTCGGCATAAGAAACGACTACTACCGCTGGAAGCGCCGCCGCGCCGCAAGGAAGTTCGAGGTCTACATGCGCAAGCAGAACCGCGAGGTCCACTTCGACAAGGACGGACGCTACATCGATCCTGACGAGTTGCGCAAAGACCCGAAGGATAAGCGCTGGATGAACTAGCCCGCGCTGAGCGATCCAGCCTCGCGCTGCATCGTTCGGCGGTCCCGTGCAATTCAACACGCTGAGGAATCAATGCAAACCAGAACTCTCGGACACACAAACATTCAGGTTGCCCCGCTTGTCTTCGGCGGCAACGTCTTCGGCTGGACCGTCGATACCGAAAAATCTTTTGCCCTTCTCGACGCCTTCGTTGATCGAGGCTTCAACTTCATCGACACCGCCGACACCTACTCGCGCTGGGTTCCCGGCAACAAGGGGGGCGAGTCCGAAACCATCCTCGGCCAGTGGTTCAAGCGCAGCGGCAAGCGCGACCAGATCATCCTCGCCACCAAGGTCGGCGTCGATATGGGCGACGGAAAGAAAGGCCTGCGCAAGCGCTACATTCTCGAAGAGGCGGAGGCCTCGCTCCAGCGCCTCCAGACCGACCATATCGATCTCTACCAGTCGCACAAGGACGACGAGTCCGCTCCAATCGAAGAGACGCTGGAGGCTTACCAGCAACTCATTCAGCAGGGTAAGGTCCGCATCATCGGAGCGTCTAAATACAACGGCGCTCGCCTTACCCAGTCCATGGAGATCGCGCAGCAGCACGGCCTGCCCGTCTATCAAACCCTGCAGCCGGAATACAATCTCCACGCACGCCAGGCCTACGAAGCCGACCTCGCTCCGGTAGCAAAAAAGTTTGGCCTCGGCGTGATTCCCTTCTTCTCGCTCGCCTCGGGCTTCCTCACCGGCAAATACAGATCGAAGGCAGCGTCCATCGGCACCAGCCGCGAAAAGATGGTTGCAAAATACTTCGACGAGCGCGGCGAAAAGATCCTCAAAGCGCTGGACGAAGTATCGAAACAGCTCAACTCCACGCCCGCCTCGGTGGCCCTGGCATGGCTGCTCGCGCAACCCACCATCACCGCGCCGATAGCAAGCGCAACCTCGATGGAGCAGATGGAAAGCCTCTTCGCAGCCGTTGATCTGAAGCTGGATGCAGCCGCACTGGACAAGCTTAATCAGGCCAGCGCCTACTAAACAAGGCTGTTGTTTACGCCACTTCTTCCAGACCTTTTTTATCCACCAGAGACAACAGCTTCAGAGAAGCGCCTTGGGGGTGCTTCTCTCCCCGCTCCCATTTGCTCACTAGGCTCGGCGTTACATTCAGATAAGCTGCAAATACAGTCTGACTCGCCTTTTCACGAATGCGCAGAGAGCGTATTTTCTTCGGCGTCATGTCCTTGATAGGCGTCAGGCAAAGCATGTCGAACTTGCGCATGGTCGTCTTATCCATCCCTCCGCCGGAGTGCAGGTCACTTGCGGTCTCGTGGATTGCTTTCATCACGTCACTGCGAAATCTTTTAGTCATCTCTCTTCCCTTCCGGTTCTAGAACCTGGATGAGCGATCCATCACGAAGACGTTGGTCCATTTCAATGGAGTTGTAACCCAGAATCACTTTTGCGAGTTCCCGAAATGCCTCAACCTCGTCCTGCTTGATATTGGCCCGATCCTTCTTCTCGAAGGCATAAACATACACGATTCGAGTTCCCGCCTTGAAAAGAATGATCGAACGAAATCCCCCGGATTTTCCTTCTCCTGTGCGGGCGATACGTTGCTTGATCACTCCGCCGCCCAGGTCTGCATCGATCAAACCCTCATGTACTCTTTGGGTGGCCTCCCAAAGAGTAGCGTCAGATATGCGTGCCTTCCGCCCGAAACGAGCGAAAGCCCTTGTCTGATAAACAGGTATCTTCACCCGCATCATCGAGTCCACATTCAAATCGTAGCACTAAGTGCTATATATCGGGAATGCCCTCAATGCTTGTATTCGATATTGTCTAGGTGCGTGTAACCGTGCGCAGGTGCAGGTCTCGCATCTGCTGGTCGCTCACCGGAGTCGGCGCATCGACCATCAGGTCAATCGCCTTGGCCGTCTTCGGGAAGGCAATCACTTCGCGAAGACTGGTCGCTCCGGCCAAAATCATCACGATGCGATCGAGTCCCAGCGCGATGCCGCCGTGCGGTGGCGTGCCGTACTCCAGCGCATCGAGGAAGAAGCCAAAACGCTCCTTCGCCTCTGCATCGCTCATGCCCAACGACCGGAAGATCTCCGCCTGCACGTCCTGCCGGTGGATACGGATCGAGCCCGAGCCGAGCTCCGTCCCATTCAGCACGATGTCGTAAGCCAGCGCCCGCACCGCGCCCTTGTCATTCGTCAGCCGCCCGGCCTTGATGTCTTCCTCATGCGGCGAGGTAAACGGATGGTGCGCCGCGTTCCACACCTTCGCCTCTTCGTCCCACTCGTACATGGGAAAGTCTGTGACCCATGCAAATTTGTAGTCGGCCTCGGTGCCAGTCCTCGCGAAACAGCCATGCTTGTCTGCGAACTTCTGCGCCAGTTGCAGACGCAGCGCGCCAACCCGCTTGTAGATCCACTGCGGATCGTGGTTCCACTTCGCCGGCGTCCCCAACTTCGGTGTCACAACAACCAGCAGGTCATCAGGCGTAGCAGAGAGTTTCGTCTCAATCGTCCCGGCCAGCGAGGCAAACGAAGCGTTGGTCTTCAACCGGACGACATCCAGCAGATCGAGTCCGCAGTCACCAAAGCTGCCACGCACCTCTTCGAGCAGTCCCTTCCGCGCCGTTCCACTCAATACACCGACCCCGGGAATCACAAACCCAAGCACGGGCAAGCCTTGCTCAATCTTCAACGTCTCGCGCAGCTCCGGCGTCAGCTCGTCGCTCAGCGAGACCATCGCCGGCAGCCGCATATCCGGCTTGTCGATGCCGTAGTTTTTGATCGCATCGTCATACGTCATCTGCACAAACGGTGTTGTCAGCGCGATGCCTGCGGCCTTGAAAGCCGCCGTTAGAAATCCCTCGACCACGCGAAACACCATCTCCTGCTGCGGAAACGACATCTCGAGGTCGATCTGGGTGAACTCCGGCTGGCGGTCTGCGCGCAAATCTTCATCGCGGAAACACCGTGCGATCTGAAAATATTTATCGAAACCCGAGATCATCAAAATCTGCTTGAAGATCTGCGGCGACTGCGGCAACGCATAGAAGCTGCCCGCATGAACGCGGCTGGGGACGAGGTAATCGCGTGCGCCCTCGGGCGTCGAGCGCGTCATGAACGGCGTCTCGATCTCGAGAAATCCTTCGTCCGAGAGATAGTTCCGAATCGCCCGCGCCACCTTGTGCCGCAGCTCGAAATTATGCTGCATCTCCGTCCGCCTCAGGTCGAGATAGCGATACTTCAGCCGCACCTCTTCGTTCGCGATCGCGTCTTCCGCAGGCGAGAACGGAGGCGTCTTCGACTCGTTGAGCAGCAGCAGCTCATGGGCGACGACCTCGATCCCGCCAGTCGCCATATTTGGATTCTCAAGCCCCGCCTCGCGCCGACGCACCCTGCCCTTCACCGCGACGACGTACTCCGGCCGCGCCGCCTCTGCCTTCGCATGGGCCGCGCCAGAGATCTCTTTGTCCAGAACGACTTGTGTGATGCCGGTGCGGTCACGCACGTCGAGGAAGATCAGGTTACCGTGGTCGCGCCGCCGGTTCACCCATCCCATCAATACAACATCCTG
Organism: Terriglobales bacterium; assembly: GCA_041691575.1. Classification (GTDB taxonomy): domain Bacteria; phylum Acidobacteriota; class Terriglobia; order Terriglobales; family Acidobacteriaceae; genus Edaphobacter. Next base: position 256,532 of record JBEPUJ010000002.1, on the reverse strand, counting down.
GCCATCTTGCTCTACGCGCAGAACTCCACACGTATGCGTCCGCTGCAAACTGCCTAAAAAGTCGAGTGTCACGATTTTTCTATTGTACGAAGTTTCGCGCATCTAGCGAATCGGAGGCATACCCCAACCTGCCTTTAGCCCGCTTCCAACCTAATTCCACCCAACCGTCACCGAAGGAGGGCATGGTAATCTAACCCCACAGAAGAATCCCGCGCTGTACACGCGGATCGGTCCCCTCGGCAGTCGTTATTCGGCCTGAAGTTTGGATTTTCGGTTCCCTCGTGCGCGCTTATCTTCACACTCCGCACTGAGGTGATACTGCATGCTGCCTGTTGACGAAAAGCTCAAAGAGTTCTACCAGGAAATCATCCGCCGCAACCAGGGTGAGCCTGAGTTCCACCAGGCTGTCCTCGAAGTCCTCGGCTCACTCGGCCCAGTGCTGGCAAAGCACCCTGAACTGCGCGAGCACAAGGTCATCGAGCGCATCTGCGAGCCTGAGCGCCAGGTCATCTTCCGCGTCCCCTGGCAGGACGACAAGGGCACAGTCCGCATCAACCGCGGCTTCCGCGTCCAGTTCAACAGCGCGCTGGGGCCATACAAGGGCGGCCTCCGCTTCCACAGCTCGGTCAACCTCAGCGTCATCAAGTTCCTCGGCTTCGAGCAGACCTTCAAGAACGCGCTCACCGGCATGCCCATCGGCGGCGGCAAGGGCGGTTCCGACTTCGATCCCAAGGGTCACAGCGATAACGAGGTCATGCGCTTCTGTCAAAGCTTCATGACGGAGCTCTACCGCCACCTTGGCGAGTACACTGACGTTCCCGCCGGCGACATCGGCGTCGGCGCACGCGAGATCGGCTTCCTCTTCGGCCAGTACAAACGCATCACCAACCGTTACGAGTCGAGCGTGCTCACCGGCAAGGGACTCGACTGGGGCGGCGCTCTGGTCCGCAAGGAAGCCACCGGCTACGGCCTCGTATTCTTCGTGCAGGAAATGCTCAAGGCGCGCGGCGAGAGCTTCGAAGGCAAGACCTGCGTAGTCTCCGGCGCCGGCAACGTCTCGCTCTACACCATCGAGAAGGTGCTGCAGCTCGGCGGCAAGGTCGTCGCCTGCTCCGACTCCGGCGGCTACATCTACGACGAGAACGGCATCGACCTCGAATGCGTCAAGCAGATCAAGGAGGTCCAGCGCGGCAGAATCTCGGACTACTCCAAGGCCCAGCCGCGCTGCAAGTACGTCTCCGGCGGCTCCATCTGGGATGTTCCCTGCGATATAGCCCTGCCCTGCGCAACGCAGAATGAGCTGAACGGACGCGACGCCACCAGCCTCGTCAAGAACGGCTGCACCATCGTCGCCGAAGGCGCCAACATGCCGACCACGCCCGAGGGAACCAAGATCTTCCACGAAGCCGGTATCGCTTTCGGGCCGGGCAAGGCAGCCAACGCAGGCGGCGTCGCCACCTCGGCGCTCGAGATGCAGCAGAACGCCAGCCGCGATGCCTGGACCTTCGAGCACACCGAGCAGCGCCTGGCCGACATCATGGTCGGCATCCACCAGCGCTGCTACGAGACCGCCGAAGAGTTCGGAACTCCGGGCAACTACGTCAACGGCGCCAACATCAGCGGCTTCATCAAAGTCGCCCGCGCCATGGTGGCCATGGGCCTCATCTAACGAACAAGCAACAAAACAATGCCCGGACTCTATTGCAGAGTCCGGGCATTTTATTTGCAGTCGTGCGGATCTCAGCCTCGCAGCACACCCGCCAGTTCGCTTCGCGGCACCTTCGTTTGCTCGCCAGCGGCAAAGTCTTTTACCGTCAGGATGCCGGACGCAACCTCATCCTCGCCGAGAATGATCATTCGCCGCGCGAGCTTGTCCGCCGCTTCAAACGACTTCTTCAGGCGAAAGAACCCATCGCCCACCTCGACCGATAACCCCGCCCGCCGCAGCTCCTGCGCCAACCGCAGCGCCTCCGCATTCCGCGCCACACCCATCGGCGCGATAAACACATCGAGCTTCTTCTCCGCAGTCTCTTCAGCCTGCGCCTGCAAGGTCAAAATCAGCCGGTCTTCGCCGATGGCAAAGCCGATCCCCGGAGCCTTCGGCCCTCCCAGCATCTCGCTGAGCCCGTCATAGCGCCCGCCGCCAAGCAGAGCGTTCTGCGTGCCCAGCCCGCTGCCATCGGGCACCGTAAACTCAAACGTCGTCCGCGTGTAGTAGTCCAGCCCGCGCACCAGCCGCGGCTCCACGACATACGCTACGCCACAGGCATCGAGCGCCGCCTTCACCAGCGCGAAGTGCTCCCGCGAGGCCTCATCGAGATAGTCGGCAATCTTCGGCAGCGCGTCGATGGTCTCCTGATCCTGCGGCTCCTTGCAATCGAGCACGCGCAGCGGATTCGTCTCCGCCCGTCGCTGGCAGTTTTCGCACATGCCCGCCTTTACCGGAGCCAGCGCCGCCTTCAACGCCTCCACATACTTCGGCCTGTCGGTTGAAGAACCCACCGAGTTCAGGGCCAACCGCCAGCCCTTGACGCCCAGTTCATCGAGAAAGGTCGCCAGCATCTCCAGCACCTCGGCATCGCGCAACGCGCTGTCGGACCCTGACCACGCTGGTCCCAGCACCTCCGCGCCGATCTGCCAGAATTGCCGATACCGTCCCCGCTGTGGCCTCTCCCTGCGGAACTGCGGCCCAATATAGAAGAGCTTTTGCAGCATCCCCGTATCGGCCAGGCCGTGTTCGATGTACGCCCGCACCACGCCTGCCGTATTCTCGGGCCGCAACGTCAGACGTTCTTCAGAAGTCATGAACTTCCCATTCATGAGTTCAAATTCAATACCAAGTTGGATGTACGCCTCGATGTCTAGTAGCCCGTATACCCAAGCAGGTATTACCAAAATATAGCGATTGTTTATCGCTTTCAATTTTGCGGCACGGTCACGTACATCGAAATCAGGTTTGGGCTTTAGCTTAACTTGAAACTCAACGAAGGTATATGTTTCATTGATCTTCGTTCTAAAGTATTTCATTGGCCACCACTGTAGTTGCAGAGTAGTGGAACTGAAATCGTCTAAGTCAGGATGTTTTTTTCGCCAAAAACCTTCAAGAAGCGTGAGATCGGCACGTCCACCATCCTCCCACGTATACATCTCTTTGGAGACGATATCCGTCTCTTCGCCCACACCCCGCGCAAACAACTCGGTCGTCTCAAATATCGGCGTCCGAATCTCGCCAAACCCATAGCGGGCAAAGACCGCCCGCGCCGTTGCCTCGACCCTGTTCCACAGCGCCGTCTCCGGCGGTAACAGGTCTCGTGTCCCGCGCACTGCTTTCAAAGTTGCCATTGTTCCTCAAGTGTAGCGAATCGGCCACGATCACGGGGGCAGCAGCTATTTTTGGCAGTGGCCAGTCGCTGGATTGCCGACCTGCCGGGAGTTTCATAACGATAAGCACGTTTCTCGATACCTCAGTGGTCCGGCACTGGGGAACTTTCGAATCGATTTTCGCCCAAAAGACAGCGCGTACTGTCTAATAGGGTGTGCCTTCTGCTCCCATCCCCGTGAACGATTCCGCTAGATTAGCGGCTCTACGAGAGTACGCCATCCTCGATACGCTGCCAGAGCAGGCATACGACGATCTGACCTCGCTTGCATCATTCATCGGAGGAACGCCGATCTCATTGATCTCGCTAGTCGATGAAGAGCGGCAATGGTTTAAGTCGAGCGTCGGGCTGGGTACTCGTGAGACTCCGAGAGATCAGAGCTTTTGCGCCTACACGATAGCTGATGCCAAGACTTTGATCGTCGAAGACACGCTTCTCGATCCGCGGTTCTCGAATAATCCTCTCGTATCAGGCGAACCGGGCATCCGGTTCTATGCTGGGGCACCTCTACTCGACCCACACGGGCATGTGCTCGGTACGATCTGCCTGATCGACAACAAACCCCATGAGATTAGCGCAGCCCAGGTGAGTGCTCTTGAAGCGCTCTCGCGACAAGTAATGCAACTTCTTGAAGTGCGTAGGGGCGTACTTGAAAGACAGAAAGCCGCAAAAGCGCTTATGCAGAGCGAGAAGCTCGCGGCGGTAGGGCGCCTCGCGTCGAGCATGGCTCACGAAATCAACAACCCGCTTGAGGCAGTGACGAATCTTCTGTATCTCTCTCGGCAGCGTGCGACTGACCCAGATATTGAGAGTTGGCTTGATCAAGCTGACCAAGAACTGAGGCGCGTCTCAGTTATCGCAAATCAGATGCTTCGCTTCCATAAGCAGGTCTCGAAGCCTCAAGCAATCACTTGCCACAGGTTATTTTCGACAACCCTCAGTGTCTACGAATCTCGTATTAAGAATGCAGGCATCACGATCGAGAAGCGGAAGCGCGCCAACGAACCCGTGGAGTGTTTCGAAGGCGATATCCGTCAGGTTTTGGGTAACGTCATCTCGAATGCTATTGACGCGATGCCGACAGGAGGACGCCTCATCGTAAGAAGCCGCGAAGGTACGAATTGGCGAACAGGACGGCGAGGCTTAGTTTTAACCGTGGCCGACTCTGGGATGGGAATGAGCCACGATACCCAATGCAGAATGTTTGAGGCTTTCTTTTCGACCAAGGGTATCGGGGGTTCAGGGCTAGGACTTTGGATCAGTGCGGAGATTATGCATCGACACGGCGGAAAGATCACAATTCGAAGCAGTCAAGAATCTGCGCAGACTGGAACTGTGGTCTCTCTTTTCATTCCGTTTGAATGCGCCGACGAATTGGGTCTCAACGCTCTCTCGGAACCTAGCTTCGCGTTGGTTGCAGGTTAACTTCTCCGCTGTCAGGCGCTCTTCCCTAACTTGCGATCAGTAACGATAAGTCGGCTTGTCGGAACGGCTCCGAGCTATTCCCAGGTGATGGGCTAATTCCTAAACGGCCCCATCCTATTTTTCATTCAAATAAATAGCCGTGTAGTCGAGGTAGTTCTGCGCATACTTCAGAATCATCTTCCGGTCCTCATCTCCCAGAGTTCGTCGGATCTTACCCGGAACCCCCGTCACCAACGAGTTCGGCGGAATCACCGTCTGTTCCGGAATCACCGCACCAGCAGCGATAATGCTGCCCTCGCCGATGCGTGCATTATTGAGGATCGTCGCTCCAATCCCTACCAGCACCGCATCCTCGAGCACGCACCCATGCACCGTCGCATTGTGCCCGATCGTCACCATCTCGCCGACGATCACCGGGTACTGATGGCGCATGCCGTGGAGCACCACGCAGTCCTGAACATTGCTCTTCGCGCCGATGCGGATCGAGTTCACATCTCCCCGCACCACAGCGTTCATCCATATACTCGCCTGCTCGCCCAGCACGACGTCGCCAATCACCTGTGCCGACGGATCGACGTAGCAACTCGTCGGCACTACCGGCATAATTCCCTGATAACTCCGAATCATGCAGCGATTCTACCCGTCATTTACTGCCCAGCGTCTTATCGATCGCCGCCTGCGCCAGCGGCTCCATGATCGCGTACCCCTGCGCGGTCGGATGCACGCCGTCGGAGCTGGTTCCCGGCTTCATCCCGCCTTTGTCATCCGTCAGTGCCGTGTAGTAGTCGAGATAGGTATAGGAGTTCTGCTCGCAATAAGCCTTCAGCCACGCATTCAGCGCGCGAATCTTCGGAGCCGGTTCCATCCCCAGCTTCCACGGGTAATCGAATGCAGGCGTAATCGACGCCAGAATCACCTTGATCCCGTTCGCCTTCGCCAGATCGGCCATCGAGCGGAAGTTGTCCTCCGTCATCTCTGGTGTCATCGGCCCCGTGTTCCCGGCAACGTCGTTCGTCCCCGCCAGAATCACCACCGCTGCCGGGTGCAGATTGATCACATCCTGGCGGAACCGCACCACCATCTGCGGCGTCGTCTGCCCACTGATGCCGCGATTGACATACGGCTTGCCCGGAAAGAAGGTGCTCTCGGTTCCTGCCTTCCGTCCCCAGCCGTCCGTAATCGAGTCGCCATAGAACACCACGCGCTGCTCACCCGCAGCCGCCGGAGCCAGCGCGGCGTTGGCAGCCCGGTACCGCCCAAGCTGAGGCCAGTCCGCCAGCTTCGCCTGCATCGTGGCAATCTGTTTTGCCGTTGCGGTCTCGGCTGCCGGAGCAGTCGCCTGTCCATAAACACCCACTGTCAAAAACGGCACAAACGCCAGCAAAAACATACGGGCAAACATCTTCATTTGAATGTCTCCAAATCGTAAATTTGTAATTCCTGAAAGCTGTTGTTTCCAGGTACGCCAAGCCTTCAGGCTTGGCCTCCCGTCCATTCCAAACTCGAAGAGGCTTTAGCCCCGGGAGTCTGCCGTTACAGCAACAAATCATTACTTTCCGCCAAGAGCCTTGTCGATCCCCGCCTGCACCAGCGGAGCCATGATCGCATACCCCTTCGGAGTCGCATGGACGCCATCCACTGTGAGGTCCGCCTTCATCCCTCCCTCTGCATTCACCAGCGACGAGTAGAAGTCCACATAGACCAGCGAATGGCTGGCAGCATACTCTTTCAGCCATGCATTCCGAGTCCGAATCGTCTCCGCCGGGTGCAGCCCCGGGTTCCAGGGAAAGTGACTCGAAGGCGTAATCGAGGTAAGGATCATCCGAATCCCATTCGCCTTCGCCAGTTCCGCGATCGACTGCCAGTTGTCCTCCGACATCTCCGGCTCCATCTCCTGCGAAATATCATTCGTACTCTCCAGAAATACGACCGCCGCGGGATGAAGGTTGATCACATCCTGGCGAAACCGCACCACCATCTGCGCCGACGTCTGCCCGCCGATGCCACGGTTGATATATGGCTTGCCCGGAAAGAAGACGCTGCCATTCTTTCCCCAGTACTCCGCCACCGACGCCCCGAAAAACACCACACGCTGCTCGCCCGCGGCCGCCGGAGGCAGCGCCGCATTGGCTTCGCGGTAGTGCTCTAACTGAGGCCAGTCGATCAGTTTCGCCTGCATCGCGGCAATATCTTTTGCCATATCGATTGAAGAAGCCGCAGGAGCTTGTCCCCAGAGAACAGCCGGCAAAAGAACCGCAACAGCGAATAGTTTGGCACGAATATGCGTCATAGCCGTCAACCAACTCCTGGTTCTGTGAAACGGTAAGGAAAGTTAGGCTACCCACCTGCAGGCATGCCGTCGCTACTCCGGTAGAGTGCACCGCTTTGTCGAATTCTAATTATTAGGCTCATTGCAACTTGCCCAGTTGGACAAGGATTTCCCTCAAAACTTTGCTCTTTTAACGCAACCATCTGCACAGAGTCATGTCAAAGAACTCCCCTCCATCACACTAAGTGTCATACAACCAGCATTTAGCACATAGCGAGATCTGGTGCCCGACGTGCTTTTCATGCTATCGCACCGGGCCCTGCAAGAAAATCCTTCTGCCGGAGCTTCATTATGCGCATTTCATCTCCCCGCCTTTTCCTCAGCCTCTTGCTGTTGGCAGCTGTTCCCTCCGCCTTCGCCGATACCGTCACCTAGGCTACCTGGAATAGCCAGACCACTCCGGGAGTCGTAACCGGAACCATCGGCGGCGTCAACGTCACTTACACCGGTGAAACCCAGTTCGTCAACGCTTCGAATGCTGGCCACTACAACTATTTCCAACCCACATCCACCTACGTTGGCGGAGTCGTCGGCAATGCTTCCACGAATGGTGGCATGATCGCCATCGACGGCTACAACGGAATGACCGACACCTTTACCTTCTCCGCCCCGGTCTCCGGCCTCGTCCTCTCTGAGGTCAGCCTCGGTCAGCCCGGCATTGGAACCAATTACACCTTCGACCATGGTTTCAGCATCGTCGCCTGCGGCCCAAACGTAGTCTATGGAGGCAGCTGCATCACACAGAGTGGAAACACCATGATCGGCAACGAAGGAGATGGCACCATCGTCTTCTCCGGAGGACCCATTACTTCGCTCTCCTTTACAACCGCGAATCCTGAGTACTGGAACGGCTTCACCATCGGTCTTCTCCCGCAAGGGACAAGCCCGGTTCCCGAGCCCGGGACTATGACCCTCCTCGGTACCGGCCTTCTGGGGCTGTTTGGCGTTGCCCGGCGCAGATTCCTCGCCTGATCCATCACGCCTGTACCAGAGAGTTGGCGGCTAAGTCACCAAGGCTTTAGCCGTCAATTCTTTGCATTACAGGGCCATGGTTCATGGATATAGCACTCCCGACAGGTGCTCCCTTGTAGACATAGGGGTTCGATCTTCGGTTCCCGGCATATCTTCGGCGCCCGCACTCTTGTATTTTTGGAGAGTGATGCAACCCGGTGTCTCCACCCACGTCTTTCTCCAGCAGCGCCTGCATCCCGGCCTGCTCGACGCCCTTCACAAAAGCGGCGCCCAGTCGATTGAAATCTTCGCCGCCCGCCACCACTTCGACTACGCCGACCGCTCCATCGTCCGCGACATCGCCGCCTGGTTTCGCTCGAACGAAGTCGCCGCGTCTCTCCACCAGCCCCTCTACAGCGATTCCCACTGGAGCCGCCACACCGCTCCCTCGCTCAACCTCATCGATCCGGAAAAGTCCCGCCGCATCGACGCCATGGACGAGATCAAGCGCGCCATCGAGTCCGCCGAGCAGATTCCCTTCCACGCCATCACTCTCCACCTCGGCCAAAAGGACGAGCGCTGGAATACCCGCGCCCTCGAAAACTCGCTCACCGCCATCGAGCACCTCAAAGCCTTCGCCCATCCCCTCGGCGTCAAGATCCTGCTCGAAAACCTACAAAACGAGGTCACCACCCCCGAGCACCTGCTCGAAATCCTCCGCGTGGGCCACTTCGACAACGTCGGCGTCACACTCGACATCGGCCAAGCGCATCTCAGCGCCCCCGAAAATAACGGAGGCATCGACCTGGCCTTCGAACTCCTCAAATCCCGCATCGCCGAACTCCACCTCCACGACAATCAAGGCACCAAAAACGATCACCTCTGGCCCGGCTCCGGAAAAATTGACTGGAAGAATGTAGCCAAACAAATAGCTACGCTCCCGCCAGCTACCCCCGGCATCCTCGAAATAGCCCACGACCTCGAAGAGACCCCCGAGAGCATAACGAAGAAAGCTGCGGAAGCGATCTCTCACCACCTCCGCCTTGTCGAAGATCTCCAGAAATAAAAACTGATTAGCAGCAGCATGGCAATCGCCTCCGCACCAGTCCTCGGCACAACTGGCGCGGCAAACCTATCGAACCCATCTTTCTAAATATTGGAGTAGCCCCTTTTAGCAACACCGATTGATCCCCGCTCCCTTATGCCCATTATTTCGGATATGATCGGATGGTTTTAGCCCTCCCTGTAATTTTGGCCCCCATAAAACTAAGGAGAATTTCCGCGATGGAAGAACCTCGGATGGACCATATTCTGCAGGTAGGTCTTGGCTTCTGGGCCGCAAAAGCGTTGTTGAGCGCAGTCGAACTGGAGTTGTTCACCGTACTCGCCAAACATCCTGAAAATTTGCCGGAACTGAGCGCCAGACTCGCCCTGCATCCTCGTTCAGCCCGCGATTTTCTTGATGCCCTGGTGGCGCTGAACTTTCTCGAGCGCCGAGACGGCATGTACTACAACACGCCTTCGACCGATCTCTTTCTCGATAAGCGCAAGCCGTCCTACGTCGGCGGCATCCTGGAGATGGCGAATCATCGTCTCTACCCGTTCTGGAACAATCTCACCCTCGCTCTTCGAACCGGCGCGCCGCAGAACGAAGCCAGCAACGGCGATCCCGACCCTTTCAAGCTTCTCTATGCCAATCCCGAAAGGCTGCGCGGCTTCCTCAAGGCCATGACCGGTGTCAGCCGGGGTGCGAACATGGCCATCGCGAAGCAGTTTCCCTGGCAGCAATACAAATCCGCCGTGGACGTCGGCACCGCGCAGGGTGACCTCATCGTCCAGGTTGCGCTTGCCAATCCGCACATCGCCGGCATCGGCTTCGATCTTCCCGAGGTCGGTCCCATCTTCGAAGACTACACAGCCGCCAACGGGCTCTCCTCGCGTGTCGAGTTCCGCCCCGGCAGCTTCTTCGATGCGCCCATCCCTCAGGCCGACGTCGTCATGATGGGGCATATTCTTCACGACTGGAATCTCGAAGAAAAGAAGCTCATCCTCAGCAAGGCCTACGATGCGCTCCCCGCAGGTGGCGCTCTGATCGTCTACGAGAGCATCATCGACGACGACCGCTCGCAGAACGCCTTCGGCCTACTCATGAGCCTGAACATGCTCATCGAGACGCCCGGCGGCTTCGATTACACCGGCGCAGACTGCATCGGCTGGATGAAGGAAGCGGGCTTCCGCGAGACCCGCGTCGAACACCTCGTCGGCCCCGAGTCCATGGTCATCGCCATCAAATAGTCTTCCCCTCTCAACCGCGCCGCACCCCGGATTTTCCAGCAGAGTGCGGCGCGCGCCCTACCCGTGCCGCAGCTCCTCTCCACTCCGCAAACGCGTAAACTGGGGCGAGGCCTATGACAACGATGAACACCGCCACCATCGCCTCCCTTTCCTCGCACGAAGGCCAGACCGTCACCCTGCGCGGCTGGCTCTACAACCTGCGCGCCTCGGGCAAGCTACTCTTCCCCATCTTCCGCGACGGCACCGGAACCATCCAGGGCATCGTCCCCAAGGCTGCCGTCTCCGAAGAGGTCTTCGAGACGCTCAAAAATCTCACCCTCGAATCGAGCGTCATCGTCACCGGCAAAGTCCGCGCCGACAGCCGCGCCCCCTCCGGCTACGAGCTCGACGTCGAGAACGTCGAAGTGGTCCAGCGCGTCCCCGACGAGACCCCCTTCCCCATCACCCTCAAAGAGCACGGCGTCGACTTCCTCATGGAGCACCGCCACCTCTGGCTGCGCACCCCGCGCCAGTCGGCTATCCTGCGTGTCCGCGCCACCATCATGCGCGCGGCGGCGGAGTACTTCGACACCAACGGCTTTATCCGCACCGACCCGCCGATTCTGACGCCGAACGCCTGCGAAGGGACGAGTGAGCTGTTCGAGATGGACTACTTCGACAACGACAAGGCTTACCTCACCCAGTCCGGCCAGCTCTACATCGAAGCCACGGCGCTCGCCCTGGGCAAGGTCTACAGCTTTGGCCCGACGTTCCGGGCAGAGAAGTCGAAGACGCGGAGACACCTCACCGAGTTCTGGATGATCGAGCCCGAGGTAGCCTACGCCGGCCTCGACGACATCATGGACCTCGCCGAAGCCTTCATCACTCACATCGTCACCCGCGTCCTCGAATCGCATCGCGCCGACCTGAAAGTCATCGGCCGCGACGTCACCAAGCTCGAAGCCGTCATCGCCCCTTTGTTGTCATCCCGCAGCGAAGCGGAGGGACCTGCGGTTGGCAGCGCCACCGAACCGGGTGCCCCATCTTCGCCCGCGCACTTGCGGGCTAAGGTGGGTGGAACCACCACCGAACCCCGTTTCCCCCGCCTCTCCTACGACGAAGCCCACGCCATGCTCGACGAAGCCTATAAGGCAGGCAAGATCGAAAACCCCCACAAGTACGGCGATGACTTCGGCTCCCCCGACGAGACCTACATCTCCAGCCAGTTCGACCGCCCGGTCATGGTCCACCGCTACCCCGCCGCCATCAAGGCCTTCTACATGCAGCCCGACCCCACCGACGCATCAAAGGCGCTCTGCGTCGACGTCCTCGCCCCCGAGGGCTACGGCGAGATCATCGGCGGCTCGCAGCGCGTCGACAGCTACGACTTACTAAAATCCCGCATCGAAGAGCACAACCTCCCGCTCGCCGCCTTCCAGTGGTACCTCGACCTGCGCAAGTACGGCAGCGTCCCCCACGCCGGCTTCGGCATGGGCATCGAGCGAGTCGTCGCCTGGCTCTGCGGCCTCGACCACGTCCGCGAAACCATCCCCTTCGCGAGAACCTTGAACCGCATCTATCCGTGACCAACTACAGAGTGCTAAAGTTAGCTATACTTGCGTCGATGAACCGAGTGAGCGAAAGATGCGTCTAATACATATGTATGTACAAAGGAGAATGCGATGATTAGTAGATTTCGCCTCTTCGCGACACCTTCGGTCTTCACAGGAGCGGCACGTCTCGTCGATCTTGGGGGTGTCTTCGATAAATACAATCAAAGTAGGACGGAGGCTGAAGCTGACTCTCGCGCTCTCGGATCTGATTGGCTTGCAGTGGGTTACGACTTACGAGAGGCCATGGGCCACTTAGAGGATGGTTCTCCATCGACGAAGTAAGAAAGAATTCAGGAAATTCAGAGATCGAACAGCCAGATCCTGATCGGGGCTCTTCAGGGTCAGCAGAAGGCCGTATTCACACGATCCGCGAGTTGAGGGCTGAGGTTGCAAGTTTCTGGTCTGCTCCGTTGCCTCGCCCTGAGATTTTAGCCAAATACAATGATGCTTTCCCCGGATGTGCTGAGCGTATTGTCTCTATGGCTGAAGAGCAAAGTGCACACAGGCAGCGCATCGAATCGGAAGTTATCAATGGCAATGTATATAGTCAAAAAGTGGGTCTCTGGCTTGGCTTTATTCTCGCTCTGATTGCAATTTCAAGTGGTGCTTGGCTCGTCTATATGGGGAAGATGGCGTGGGGAGCAGGTTTTATTGGAATCCCGCTCGTTACGTTGGTGAGCATCTTCGTTTTGGGTAAACGAGACCAAAATAAGCAACTGGCAGAGACGCGGCCTGAGGATGCTCAACAAAAGCTGCCATTTCCTGAATAGAGACCCAGTGGCGCATCGAAGCTTCCCTAAACGGGTTTGGGCCATTCGCAAAGCGCGAACCGTTTCCTTCAAATCCTGTATGGAACCCTCACCCCACCCATCCCAGCCGTAAAGTCCTTCACATTCCGGGTCACGAGTTGCCGCTTCGCCATCTCTGCCGTCGCCAGAATGATCGCATTCGGCAGCTTGATCTTCTTCTGCCTTCTGTTCACGGCGGCGCGTTCCGCGACCTCGCGCGTAATCGGCAGACACAGAAAGTTCGACAGAAACGCCCGCAGCACGGACTCCTCATCCTCGTTCGCGGCCCCGGTCATCACTTCGATCCACGTAATCACGCTGATCGCCGGGTCGTGGCTGCGCCTGATCTCGTGATCTGCCTTAGCCACACCGTTCAAGTAGTCGATCAGGATATTGGTATCGAAGAGCACGGCGACAGGTTCGCTCACCGCTCCCACTCACGCCGCAGCCGTTCCTGGTACTCCACTCCGTCTACCGCTCTCTTCTTCCAGAGGCCGAACGAGTTTTCCAGACCTGCCTTGTTCTCCGACAAAAAACCGGAGACAGCCTGCCGGATCAGTTCAGCGCGGGACACATTGCGCGAGCGGCTCAAAACCGTGAGCTGCTCCAGGTCGCCTTCCGGTATGTCGACCAATGTTCGCATCGCGCCTCCTCTGATATACATCTATGATATACCAGCGGCAAACCTGGTGGGGCCCAGATGTGGGTCCGGGTTGGATGTTGAAGTTTGTTCAATGGCGGTTCGCGCTTTGCGCGAAGGCCCACCTTAGCGACGATGAAGCTGTCGCGAAGATGGGGCACCCGGGTTTTGGCTGAACCTGATCTCAAGACATGACAAACTATCCGGAAAAGAGTCTCATAGAGGGAAGCCATCATCACCCTTTCACCTAGAAACGCGCTGGAGCGAAAACGCATGGCAATGAATGACTACAACCTGAGCAACAGCTACTACAACACCATCGACGTCCCCCGCGAGGAGACCGCCTCGCTGCTCGCCAAGGTGCTCGCCATCACGTCGCTCGGCTTTTTCATCACCGCCATCGGAGTTGCCACCGCGCCGCCCTGGGGAACCCTTGTCGGCTTCATCGTCGTCCTCGGGCTCGTCTTCGCCATCAACTTCACCCGCAAGGCCAGCCCCGGACTTGCGCTCAGCATGTTTCTCGTCCTCACCTACTTCATGGGCTGGGAGATCGGCCCGCTCATCCAGCGCTACATCAAGAACTTCGGCACCGGCATCGTCTTCAACGCCGCCGCCACCACAGGATGCGGCATGGCCGTCATGGGCTGCGTCGCCTATCTCTTCAACATCAACTATCGCCGCATCGCCGGCATCGGCTTTGCCGCGCTTCTGCTGCTGATCGTCGCCGGCATCGCCAGCATGTTCTTTCACTTCCTCTCGCCGGACACCTACTCGTGGCTGACGCTCGGCATCTTCGGCCTGCTCACCGTGGGCGACTTCGCCCGCATCCGCGCCGGTGGAGACGGCCGCTCCGCTGTCTCGCTCTCCCTCTCCATCTATCTCGACGCCATCAATATCTTCCTCGCCGTCCTGCAACTGATGGGTGGCCGTCGCAGCAGAAGCTAGAACATCGATACCATCACTCGCCGGTAAACTCCGCCGCCACCGGCGTCAGCGCATCCCAGCGATCCGTCCGAAACGGAGCCGCCGGAAATCCTGTGCCGTTATATAAATTGTATCCCTCCGGATAGTCCGCCCACGCATACCGCACCGCCGCCGGAGCGCTCACCTGCGCGCTCGTCACTATGACCCGGTCGCCCTCGATCTTCGCCTCCGCATCCACAAATTGTCCATCCGCGCCCGCAATCTGGAACCACTTCAGCGGGCCATCCTTCGCCATCAGCCCCTTGGCATGCGAAAATTTCAACTCGATCGCGCTCCCCTTCACCTTCATCGACTCATACACCGGCCCCGAATACTCCGCCTTGCGGCCATAGGTCTTCGCCAGCGCAATCGCGGTCAGTCGCTCGCCCAGCGGCTCCTTGTTCTTCGGATGCACGTTTGCAGGGTCGCCAATATCGATCGTCACCGCCATCCCCGTCTTCGGCAGCTTCAGCAACTGCGCCTGCGCCTCGCGCACCGAGGGGTTATTGCTGACATTTTTGAGCGCCGCCAGTTGCACAAAGTAGAACGGCAGTTCGCCCTCGCCCCAAAGCTGACGCCACTCCTTCACCAGCGTCTCCATCGTGTGCGGATAAAGCTCCACCCCGGCCTTCCCGCCCACAATCGACTCGCCCTGGTACCAGAGAACTCCCCGGATCGCATAGGGAAGCACCGGCTGAATCATCCCGTTAAACAGCACGGTCGGCTGATGCTGGTTCTGCACCGGATCGCGCATCTTACCCGGCTTGCCCGGCCGGGCGTTCAGCGTCTGCGGCGCACCGGGTGCGTCCGCATCCGAGCCGTCCGGATGCTGCCTGTAGTAGCTCACCCTTGCATCGAACTTATCCAGCAGCGGCTTCAGCAGCGGATCGCCGGCCACCGTCGCCCGCGGCAGCCACGACTCCGCCGTACTTGCGCCATACGCCTCCAGCACAATGCCCACCGGAACCTTCAACTCCCGTTGCAGATCGCGAACGAACAGATATCCCACCGCAGAAAAATCGCCAGCCGTCGCCGGGCTGCACACCTTCCACTCGCCCACAATGTCGGACTGCGGCTCATACGTCTTGGTCGCCTTGCCCGTGAACATCCGTATCTGCGGATAGTTCGCCGCCGCAATCTCCCCGGCTTCATCGAGCATCCCCGCCCACGGATTGCTCTTCTTCGACACGGTAAACACCATGTTCGACTGCCCCGACCCCAGCCACACCTCGCCCACCAGAACGTCCTTCACCGTGATCGTATTCTTCCCGGCAATGGTCATCTCATAGGGGCCGCCGGCCTTCAGTTTTTTCAGCCGGACCATCCAGTGGCCATCGGCTTCGGTCGTCGCCCATGCGCTCGCCCCATGCAGCATCACCGTGACCTTCTCTCCCGGATCGGCGCTCCCCCATACCGGCACCGACATCCCGCTCTGCAATACCGCATGATCGCTGAACAGCGACGCCGGCTTTACCTCCGCGAACGACCCAACCGACATCGACAAGCAAATCCCAACCACCAACAACATCCTGCGCATAAGCTCCCCTGAATTCCATGAAAACCTTACCTGATCTGATACACCACGGGCAATTCTCCTGTGAAATTATTCCCAGAATTTCAGACAACAGCTAACTTCACACTCAATTGCCCTGCCGAAACTTGACAGACCAGCTATCCTGAAGACCCAGCGGGTTTCGTCATAGCCGGACTTCCTGCATCGAAGTCCATGCCGAAGTCCAGACTTAACCCTCATCTCTTGAAGACTTTAGGACTTATAGTAGGGGGAGGGGGTACCCGCCTCCGGCAATTCGAAACAACGGCAATTCAAGTAACAAGGAGAACCTGTGCGAAACGCTCACCAACCTGTCACATTTGCAACCCGAACTCTGCTCGCCCTGCTTCTCCTTGCGACCCCGCTCTTCGCCGCCGATCCGCATCAGCCCTGCAAAAACCTCGCTGCCCTGCATCTTCCGGACACCATCATTACCTCCGCCATGGTCATCACAACGGGCAGCTTCACCCCGCCGCATCTGACCAACGCCATCGGCAACCTGCCCGCATTCTGCCGCATCGCCGCGACCACCAAACCGGCGATCCGGTTCGAGGTCTGGCTGCCGCTCTACCACTGGAACGGCAAGTTCCAGGGCGTCGGCAACGGTGGCACAGCAGGCTCGATCAACTACCACTCCATGGCGCTCGCCCTGCGGCGCGGCTACGCTGCGGCCAGCACCGACACCGGCCATGTCAACTCGCCGCCCGGCAACGGCTTCGACTCATCCTGGGCGCTCGGCCATCCTGAACTGGTCGCCGACTTCGGGCACCGCAGCCTGCACCTCACCACCGTCAACGGCAAGCAGATCACGCAGACCTTCTACGGCAAAGGCCCAGCGCACTCCTACTATGTCGGCTGCTCCAAGGGAGGCCAGCAAGGCCTGATGGAAGCGCAGCGCTATCCCGAAGATTACGACGGTCTGCTTGTCGGCGACCCCGCCAATAACTGGACGCGCCACTACGCGGGCGGGCATCTCTGGTACGCCATCGCCACGCTCAAAGATCCGGAGAGCTACATCCCCGCGTCGAAGGTGCATCTACTCTCCGACGCGGTCATGAACGCCTGCGACGCAAATGACGGCATCGTGGACGGCGTACTCGACGATCCTCGCCAGTGCAAGTTCGATCCCGCAGTGCTCACCTGCAAAGCGGGCGAGCCCGCGGCGGACTGTTATACCGCCAAGCAGGTCAAGGCCATCAAAAACATCTGGGCGGGAGCGCACGACTCCAAGGGAACGCTGATCTATCCCGGCCTCCTTCCCGGCGGCGAGGCCGGTTCCGGCGGCTGGTCAAGCTGGATCACCGGCAACAAGCCCTTCGCCGCAACGCACTGGAAGGCAGCCAGCGGCTTCTTCAAGGATATGGTCTTCGAAGACCCCAATTACAACGCCCTCAACTTCAACTACGACACCGATATGAAGACTGCGCTCGCTAAAGTTGGCCATTCGCTCGACGCCGTCAACCCGGACCTTCGCCCCTTGCAGCGGCGCGGCGGAAAGCTGCTCCTCTACCACGGCTGGAGCGATCCCGACATCTCCCCGCTGAACACCATCAACTACTACAACCAGGTGTCGGAGACGGTTGGCAAAGAGACGTCGCAGTTTGTCCGCCTCTTCATGGTGCCCGGCATGAACCACTGCGGCGGCGGCGACGGACCCACCCACTTCGACGGTCTCACCGCGCTCGAAGAGTGGGCCGAAGACGGCATCGTCCCCGAAAAGATCATCGCGTTCCACACCACCGAAGGAGCAATCGACCGCACCCGTCCCCTCTGCCCCTACCCGCAGGTCGCCGTATATAGCGGCAAGGGAAGCACCAACGATGCCGCCAACTTCGCTTGCAAACTTCCCCAGCAAAAGCCGGGGAGATAGAGCAAGCCAGCCTCGCAAAATCGGCGTATTCTATCCCCCAAAAGGAGTACGCCATGCTGAGAAGAGATTTTCTGCGTCGTACTGTCACTGGAGTTGGCGCAAGCCTGCTGGCCAATAAATTTGCTTCCGCGGCCTACCTCGAAACCCAGCCACCGCTTGGCAAGTTCAGTGCGCACGACGAAGTCGTCCTCGGCAAGACCGGCATCCGCACCAGCCGTCTGGCCATGGGAACCGGGACCGTCGGCTACGGCGGCCACTCCAACCAGACGCGTCTCGGCACCAGCCCCCTGGTTACGCTGCTGCTCGACGGCTACCACGACAACGGCCTCCGCTTCTTCGACACCGCCGATTCCTACGGCAGCCACTCCTACGTTGCTTCCGCCATTAAGCAGCTTCCCCGCGACAAGGTCACCGTCCTCACCAAGTCCGACAACCGTGACCCTGCCGGTCTGCGCAAGGACATCGACCGCTTCCGCAAAGAGCTGGGCACCGACTATATCGACATCGTCCTCATCCACTGCGTCACCGAAGGCGACTGGACCACCCGCTATCGCGGCGTCATGGACGTCCTCTCCGAGGCCAAGGAGAAAGGCATCATCCGCGCTCACGGAGCCTCCTGCCACACCCTGCCCGCGCTGCGCGCCGCTGCCGCATCGCCCTGGGTCGAAGTCGATCTCGTCCGCCTCAACCCCATTGGCTCGCACATGGATGCCGACCCGAAGACCGTCATCTGCGTCGTCAAGGAGATGCGCGCCGCTGGCAAAGGCATCGTCGGCATGAAGATTCTGGGCCAGGGCGACATGCGCGATCGCCCCGCTGAAGCCATCCGTTTTGCCCTCGCCAGCGGTGTGCTGGACGCCTTCACCATCGGTGCGGAATCCAAGGCAGAGCAAAAGGACCTCACCCGCCGCATCGCCGCCGCCTAGGTAAGCACAAAACCGGGTGCCCCACGTCCTGCATCTGAAGACGTGGGTTTGGAGCGCCACAAAACCATCCTCTCCTCACGAATCACATCCGGCATGTTTCAATAGAAGTAAGGACCTCACAGAAAAATGGCTCTCAATTGCGGAATCGTTGGCCTGCCCAACGTCGGAAAAAGCACCATCTTCAACGCTCTCACCTCGGCCAAGGCTCAGGCGGCCAATTACCCCTTCTGCACGATCGACCCCAACACCGGCGTCGTCACCGTGCCCGACCAGCGGCTCGCCAAAATCTCCGACCTCATCAAGCCCAAGTCGCTTGTTCCCACCACCATGGAGTTCATCGACATCGCCGGGCTGGTCGAAGGCGCCAGCAAGGGCGAAGGCCTCGGCAACCAGTTCCTCGGCCACATCCGCGCCACCGACGCCATCTGCCACGTCGTCCGCTGCTTCGACGACCCCGAAGTCGTCCACGTCGCCGGCGGCGTCAACCCGCTGCACGACATCGACATCATCAACACCGAGCTTCTGCTCGCCGACCTCGACACCGTAGAAAAACGCAACACCAAGGTCGAAAAGCTGGCCAAAAATACCAGCGACCACAAGATCAAGACCGAAGCCAGCGCGATGCAAAAGCTGCTCGCCGTACTCAACGCCGGCAAGCCCGCCCGCACCGCCGACCTCACCGATGAAGAAAAGCTCATCGCCCGCGAACTCTTCCTCATCACCTCCAAGCCCCAGCTCTACGTCGCCAACGTCGACGAGTCCGGCCTCCTCGAAAGCAATGCCTACACCGCCTCTGTCGAAGCGCGCGCCGCCGAGGAAGGCGCACAGGTCGTCCGCATCTGTGGAGCCATGGAAGCTGAGATAGCACAGCTTGAACCCGCCGAGCGCGACGAATTCCTCAAGGACATGGGCCTCTCCGAGCCCGGCCTCGATCGCCTCATCCACTCCGCCTACCGCCTGCTCGACCTCATCACCTACTTCACGGCAGGTGTGCAGGAGGTCCGCGCCTGGACCATCAAGCGCGGGACCAAGGCTCCGGGAGCGGCAGGCGTCATCCACTCCGACTTCGAGCGCGGCTTCATCAAGGCAGACTGCTACGCCTCCGACGACCTCTTCACCTACGGCAGCGAACAAGCGGTCAAAGAAAAAGGCCTGCTCCGCTCCGAAGGCAAGGAGTACGTTGTCAAGGACGGCGACATTCTCTTCTTCAAATTCAACGTGTAACGCTCCACGATATTCCAGAGGACGCGGCGGAGATACTCTCTCTATTTTTTGTGGAGTCAGAGAGTATCTCACGGTCTCTAGACACGGGATTTTAAGAAAGTTTTATATTCCCCGGTCCCTTTACAGACTATTAACATAACGCCTCTGGTTTTCATCTCTCTGTCATCATTCCTCGATTTCACCCAGCCAAGATAAAGGAATGAGATATTTCAATTTCTTTAACAAATTTGTTCTTATAGGCCTGTGTGTCGCATCTGCAGCCGCGCAGACAACGACAGCGCGGCTGGCCGGTGTTGTAAAAGATTCGTCGGGCAGCGTCGTGCAGAACGCCGTCGTTACCATCACCAATGAGCGCACGGGAGCGCAGCGTATCGTCCGTACCAACGAGGACGGTCTCTACACCGCCGTATCGCTGCCCCCATCGGAGTATGACATTCGCGTCGCGGCATCCGGCTTCAGCGAAGCGGAGACCAAGCATGTCGCGCTCTCTCTCGGACAGGAAGTCACTCACGACTTCGCCGTCAAGCCCGCCGGAACCCAGACGCAGGTCACTGTCGACGCCGGCTCCGCAGTCGCGCTCGACACCTCTTCCGCAAAGATCGGCGGTAACGTCGCCAGCCGCGAGATCGCGAACCTCCCCATCAACGGGCGACAGATCTCGCAGCTCTATCTCCTCGTTCCCGGAGCCACCAACGCCGGTTCGGGAACCTTCGACAACATCCGCTTTTCAGGCCGCGCCGTCGAACAGAACATCATCCGGCTCGATGGCATCGAAGCGACCTCGATCATCGACACCTCTCCGGGCAACCTCAACGGCGAGCTGACCTCGACCTTCCGCCTCCAGCAGTCCCTCGAAGCCGTGCAGGAGTTCCGCATCGACTCCTCCAGCTATCCCGCCGAGATGGGCACCGGAACCGGCGGACAAATCAGCTTCCTCACGAAGTCGGGAAGCAATCACTTCCATGGTTCAGTCTTCGACTATCTCCGGAATGACTTCCTCGACGCTCGCAACACCTTCAATCGTCGCAACACCCCCAATAACATCGCCAAGTTCCGGCTCAATCAATTCGGCGGCTCCATCGGCGGACCCGTCCTCACGGACAAGCTCTTTGTCTTTGCCAACTATGAAGGCCTTCGCCAGACCTGGGCGGTTCCTTACAGTCAGGCGACTCTCAGCAACTTCGCCCGTAACCAGATCGCCAGCACGTCTCCGCTCTTCCCTCTGCTCGCTGCCTTTCCGAAAGACCCGAATCCCATGTCCGGCGAGACCATCACCTCCGCACCCGTCGTCACCGTGATTGGCTCCAATCGGATCAACGAAGACTTTGGCGCCATCCGTTTCGACTACCGCATCAACGACCGCTTCAGCGCGTACGTGCGTTATAACCGCGATCAGGGCAAATCCACTCAGGTGCAGGACGCTTCGCTCAGCCAGTTCGGTCAGGTCGAAGTCCCGCAAAACGGTGTGCTCGCACTCAATCAGATCTGGTCTCCGCGCATCTTCAACGAGACCAAGCTCGGCTACAACGGCATCAAGATGCGCGTGCTCGGCGTCGCCGGTCCAAGCCCCAACGCAGATATCAGCCGCGCCCGCATCTCCATCGCAGGCCTCACCAACATCGGTTCACTCATCAGCCTGTCGAGCTCCTTCAACGGTGTCGGCGCTCCCTACACCGGCCAAAGCCTCTCCTACATCGACAATCTTTCGTTCGTGCAGGGCCGTCACACCATGAAGTTCGGCGTGGAGGTTCGTCCCCTCTCGCTCTATAACAACCAGCTTGGCGGCACGACCTACACCTACAACTCCATCAGCGCCTTTATCGCCAATACTCCAAACCAGATCCAGTTCTTCGGCGACCTAAGCGACCTGAGCCCCTTCACCGGCCTCAGCGGCAACGCGCATGTGAAGCAGAGCTACTACATCGGCTACGCTCAGGACGAGTGGAAGTTAAAGCCCAACCTCACCCTCAGCTACGGCCTGCGCTACGAGTACTACACCCCGTTGCGCGAAGCCCGTAACAAAAATGTCTTCTTCGACATGAACGCCGGCACCATCATCCCCAAGTACACCGGAGACTGGTTCACCAGCTCCAAGACGAACTTCGGACCCCGCCTGGCTCTCACCTGGTCGCCCGCCATCTCGAACGGCCAGACTGTCGTCCGCATCGGCGGCGGCGTCTTCTACGGACCCGGCCAGACCGAGGATCAGATTCAGCCCGAAGCTAACGATCGCATCTCGCGCACCTTCAGCTCCGGCAAGGTCTATCCCATCGATCCCGCAACCGACGTCTATGCAGGATACGACATCAACAGTCCCACCCTCGGATATCAACCACGCGCCTACTCTCCCAACTACAAGGTTCCAGAGCGCGTCACCACCTACACCGCGTCCATCCAGCAGCAGCTTCCCCGCCAGATGCAGTTCATGGTGGGATACGTCGGATCGACAGGACGCAACCTGTTTCTTCGCTCCATCACCAACCTCATCACCAACGTGACCACCAACCCAACGACCGGCGCAGGCACGGCGGTTCGGCAGTTCGGCGGACGCTTCGCCGAGATCGACTACAAGACCTCCGGCGGAACCGATATGTACAACTCGCTGCAATCGTCGCTCCAGCACCGCTTCGCACGGGGCCTCTCGCTCGGGGCGCAGTACACCTGGGCCAAGGAACTCGGAACCTCCAGCGGATCGAACGAAGCCACCACCGCACAGAATCCCTATAACCTGGGCACGGAGTATGGACGAGGCACCTTCGACATCCGTCACAGCCTCAACGCAACCCTGCTCTACGATCTACCCTTCGGACACGGCAAGGCTTACTCCCTCTCCGGCCCGCTGGATCTGATCGGCGGCGGCTGGCAGGTTGGCGGTATCGTCAACTTCCGCAGCGGCGTCCCCATCGATGTACTCATCACCCGTCCCGACATCGCCTATATGGGAAATGCCGGAACATCCATCGCCGGACAGACCTTCTCCTCGCCCGTTGTAACCGCCGGAGTCGTCCAGACCACGGCAGTCGTCAACGTACCGGGAGGCGGCAACACGCGCAACATCCGCCGCCCGAACGTTGTCCGAGGCGTGAACCCGTATCTAGGGAAGGGAAGGCAGTTCCTTAATCCTGCGGCGTTCTCCACCCCGGCTGCCGGAACCTTCGGCAATGCGCGGCGCAACGACTACACCGGTCCGTCTCTCGGCCAGTTGGACCTGACCCTCAGCAAGTCATTCCATGTGTCCGAACGAGCATCTCTGGACTTTCACGCGGACGCCTACAACGTGCTCAATCATCCCAACTACGCCAACCCCGGAACCGTGCGTCTGTCCCAGACCCTCGCCACGGCGCCCGGAAAGGGCTCCCGGCCGGGAACCCCCTTCACCTCGTCCAACGCCGGCTCCTTCGGCCAGCTCACCTCAACCGTAGGCAATCAGGTCGGCATCGGAGCGAATCGCCAGATCCAACTCTCGCTCCGCGCCATCTTCTAAAAACCGCCACAACAAACATGCGAACGGCCTGGAACCCACGTTCCAGGCCGTTCGTGTTTTAATCCGCATTCGAGAATCGCCTTGCCCGGATGCAATCGCTTATGGGTTTTCTGTAACCTTCTGTATCACCCGCGGCCTGGTCTTCATCGCTGCCGTCGCAGCCCCGCCAGTATCGTTGATCACGTTGGTCTGAATCGCTTGACTTGTTCAGGTCGTTTTCTTGCAGGTGCCACTCTACGACGCTCCCTGAAGCGAAGCAACCCCGTACCAACCATGGTTCTAAAAAGCGATCCACCGCGCCACCGCGCCACATTTATCAGACACTGGAAGAGGAAATCGACAATCACATGAAGAAAAAACAACGTATCGGCATTCTCTTCGGAGGCCGTTCCGGCGAGCACGAAGTCTCCCTCCTCTCCGCCGCCTCCATCCTCAAGGCCATCGACAAGAAGAAGTACGAAGTCCTCCCCATCGGCATCACCAAGCAGGGCCAGTGGCTCACCTCCGGCGAAGCCCAGTCGCTGCTCACCGGCGAAACGGTTCAGCTCGAACCACTCCAGTTAAGCGCCAGCGCAGACCTCGTCCACCAAAGCGGCAACCTCACTGAAACCCTCGACGTCATCTTCCCTGTCCTCCACGGAACCTTCGGAGAAGACGGAACGATTCAAGGACTCTTCGAACTGGCCGATCTCGCCTACGTCGGCTCAGGCGTCCTCGGCTCCGCCGCCGGCATGGACAAGGACGTCATGAAGAAGCTCTTCACCGTGGCCAACCTGCCGCAGACGCCCTACCTCGCACTGACCCGCGCCGAATGGAAGGCCGATCCCAGACGCTGCACTCGCCAGATCGAGAGGGCGCTCGAATATCCCCTCTTCGTCAAGCCCGCGAACCTCGGCTCCAGCGTCGGCATCTCGAAGGTCCACAACCGCGCTGAACTGCCTGCTGCCATGGATCTCGCCGCCAGCTTCGACCGCAAGCTCGTCATCGAGCAGGGCGTCGGCGGCCCCGGTGTCAAGCCTCGCGAACTCGAAGTCGCCGTCCTCGGCAACGACAATCCTGAAGCCTCGGTCGTCGGCGAGATCGTCCCCAACAAGGAGTTTTACGACTACGACTCCAAGTACGCCGACTCTCCCGAAGATCCCAGTATCCCCATCATCCCCGCCAAACTGACCGCCGCTGAATCCAAGCAGATCCGCGCCATGGCCATCGCCGCCTTCCGCGCCTGCGACTGCTCCGGCCTCGCCCGCGTCGACTTCCTGATGGAGCCAGCCCGCGCCGCAGCCAAAGGAAAAGCTGCCAAGAAGTCCCGCATCTATCTCAACGAGATCAACACTATGCCCGGCTTCACCAGCATCAGCATGTACCCCAAGCTATGGGGAGCCACCGGTCTGCCCTACAAAAAACTCATCGACCGCCTCATCCAGCTAGCTGTCGAGCGCCACAAAGAAAAACAGCAGACGACTTTCACCCGTAGCTGAACTGTAGCTGAATTAGCCCACCAATTTAAGATGATGTGTCATCCTGAGCGAAGCTGCTGGCAGTTTCATCGTCAGCAGCGCAGTCGAAGGACCTGCGGTTCTCTGGGTAGCCCATCGTCGTGGCAGTATCGTCGCAAAGATGGTTTCTCTCGAAAGACTCAGATCACCCGGCTATGTACATACCCCTCGGCCGTCAATGCCGCCAACATCTCCTCCACCTGCTCGCGCCCGCGCGTCTCCAGCGTGATGTCGATTGCCGTATTCCCCAGATTGACGCCATAGTAAGCACGGTTGTACAGCGTATCAACGATATTGGCGCGATGGCTCGCAATCAACTTGGTCAACTCCGCCAGCGCTCCCGGCTTGTCCAGCAGATGAATTCTCAGCCGGATCATGCGCCCATCCTGCACCAGACCGCGCTCGATGATCCGCGAGAGCAGCGTCACATCGATGTTGCCCCCGCAAACGATCACCGCCGTCCGCTCATCCGTAAGCGTCGTCTTCTTCTGGATCAAGGCAGCCAGCGCCGTAGCACCCGCGCCTTCGGCCAGCGTCTTCTCCCGCTCCAGTAGCACCAGAATCGCTGACGCAATCTCGTCCTCATCGACGGTGACAATCTCGTCAACATACTTCTCGACCACCGGGAAGGTGATATCCCCGGCACGCCGCACCGCAATACCATCGGCAATCGTCGTCGCCGACTCCAGCGTCACCGGGTGATGCTGCTCCACCGCCGCCGCCATCGAAGGCAGCCGCGAGGTCTGCACGCCGATCACACGGATATCCGGTCGCGATTCCTTAATGGCACAGGCAATTCCGCCAATCAATCCACCGCCGCCAATCGGCACGACCACGGCCTGCAGCTCGGGGACCTGCTCCAGCAATTCCAGCCCAATCGTTCCTTGACCTGCCATGACAACCGGGTCATCGAACGGATGGATGAACGTCATATCCTCGGCCGTGCAGATGCGCAGCGCCTCTTCACAGGCTTCGTCGTAGTTGGCCCCGTGCAGCACCACCTCGGCGCCGAAGCCGCGTGTCGCCGTCACCTTCACCAGCGGCGTCGCCAGCGGCATTACGATCAACGCGCGAATCCCCCGCTTAGTCGCATGATAGGCAACGCCCTGCGCATGATTGCCCGCGCTCGCCGCCACCACGCCGCGCCTGGCCTGCTCCGGCGACAGGGTCGCAATGCGGTTCAACGCGCCGCGCTCCTTGAACGAGCCCGTCATCTGCAGGTTTTCGAGCTTCAGATAAATCTGCTGCCCGGTCAGCGCAGACAGCATCTGCGAGTGCGCACAAGGGGAATAGTAGATCGCTCCACGCAGCCGCTCACGCGCGGCCTGTACATCGGCAAGACTGATACCTAAGTTGTTGATAGATTCGCTCACTCTGTATCGATGTTACCCGAACGGCAGTTCCTCATCTCGATTTTGATAATCTCATCGCCGCTGACGAAACCGGTTCGCCAACGCAAACTCGTCCCGCAGCTCCGGCGTCCGCAGGTTCTCCCGCACATGCGCCAGCCGCTGCTCCAGGGCAAGCAGCGTGTCCGCAATCGGCCCGGTATTGGTCATCGCAACGTCGCGCCACATGCTGTAGGGGCTCGCCCCCAGCCGCGTCGTCTCGCGCAGCGCCCGTGCGCCAATCGCGCCAATCTCCGGCGCATCGCCAAACCTGTCTTCGAGCAGAGCGGCCAGCGCGGTCGATAACATCTGCGGCAGATGGCTCACCCACGCGCACAACTCATCGTGCCGCATGGCGTCCATGTCCAGCGTCCGAGCGCCAAAGAAGCCCACCCAGTCGCGCCACTCTTTTTCAATCACAGTCGGCTCGGAAGCAGTCGGTGTAAACAGCCACATCGCACCATGGAACAGCCCAGCCTCGGCCAGCATCGCGCCGCCCGACTCCTTGCCCGCCATCGGATGCCCCGGCAGAAAGGCCGCTGCCTCCGCTCCTGCAAACAGCGTCTTGCCCAACTCAGTCACTTCGAGCTTCGTGCTTCCCACATCCGTGATCAATTGCCCAGCGTGGGCGACCGGCTCCAGCCGCTGCATCCAGTCCTTGATCGCCAGCACCGGCACCGCCAGCACGATTACGTTCGCGGTCCGCGCCAGCTCCAGCGCAGCCTCGGCAGTCTCGGCCACGCCATCGACCGCGCCCATTTGCACCGCCGCCGCCCGCTCCAGCGAACTTGCGTCCCAACCGTCGATACGGCCCACAAACCCCGCCACCCGCAGGGCCAGCCCGATCGAAGCGCCGATCAGGCCCGTACCGACAATCAGAACGCGCTCCATAGCTCCGGCAGACATGGCTAGGCGATCGTCCGCCCAACCACTGGCGCCAGTTGACGCAACTGCGCCACCAGCTTCTCCAACTGTTGGGGATACAGGCTCTGCGCGCCGTCGCTCATCGCCTTATCCGGATTCGGGTGCATCTCCATCAGCAACCCATCGGCCCCGGCGGCAACGCTGGCCAACGCCACCGGCGGCACCAGATCGCGGATCCCGACGCCGTGCGAAGGATCGCCCATCACCGGCAGGTGAGTCAGCTTCTTCAGCACCGGAATCGCCGAGATGTCCATCGTGTTGCGCGTATAAGTCTCAAAGGTCCGAATCCCGCGCTCGCACAGGATCAGGTCGTAGTTGCCGCCCGAAAGGATGTACTCAGCCGACAGCAGAACCTCTTCAATCGTCGCCGCGATACCGCGCTTCAGCAGCACCGGCTTGCGCACATGGCCAAGCTCGCGCAGCAGGTTGAAGTTCTGCATATTCCGCGCGCCCACCTGGAAGCAGTCGATATACGGCAGCATGCCTTCAATCTGCGAGATCTCCATCACCTCGGTGATCACCAGCAGACCGGTCTCATCGGCCACCTCGCGCAGCAGCTTCAGACCTTCTACTCCCATGCCCTGGAAGCTGTACGGCGAACTGCGCGGTTTGTACGCGCCGCCACGGAGGAACTTCGCGCCCGCAGCCGCAACCTGCTTCGCGCTCAGCAGAATCTGCTCGCGCGACTCGACCGAACAAGGTCCGGCCATAATCACGATCTCGTTGCCGCCGACGACTACGCCGTTGGGAAACGTGATCTTCGTCCCTTCAGGACGGAAGCTCCGGCCCGCCAGCTTGTACGGAGACGAGATGCGGTACGCATCGTGTACTCCCGTCAGCACTTTGAACTCCGCGACATCGAAGTGCTCCGGCGTGCCGACACCGGCCAGAATCGTCTGGGCTGCGCCGGTGGTGCGGTGAACGTTGAAGCCGAGCTCAACCATCCGCTCGATCACCAGTTGTATATGTTCCTCAGTTGCGTCGTCCTTCATCGCTACGATCATTGTTTTCGCTTCGCTCTCTTTTATGTAACTGAATTCGGTACAAAATCAAAATCTGACTCGGTCTACGCGTCCCGCCGCTGAAGCGTCCGCATCACGTCGATAATGCGCTCATAGACATGCAGCATCTCGGTATCCGCCAACGGTCCCGGGTTCGCGGTGCGAACATGGTTGAACACGTTCTGCTCGCGGTGCGGCTCATACACCGGAAGTCCGGTCGCATGTTTAAGCTCGCCAATCGCCTGTGCCGCCTCGGCGCGCTTGCTGATGAGGCGAACAATCTGCTCATCCAGTTCGTCGATCTTCTGCCGCCAGTCGGAGATATCCATGCATCAGCCTCACGCTGCAACGGCGCACGTCCCGGCCTTGCTCCATCCGGCGTCGCTCGCTGCGGAAAATTGTTGTTCACCCCATGATAAACGGCGGCGTCTGTACCGATTAACCTATCTGCTAACCTATCTGCGGTCTCGGCCCTCATGCCCGCAACCCCGCGATAAACCGACCCACCGCTGCCGCGGCCTCTGCCGGAGCGCTTTTCTCGATCAGCGCCACCAGCGCGCTGCCAATCACGGCCGCGTCGGCAAACTCTCCCACCGCCTTCACATGCTCGGCGTTCGAGATGCCAAAACCCACGGCAATCGGCAGTTTTGTGAGCTTCCGCAACCGCGCCACCAGCTCCGACGCATCGCCCGCGACCTTCTGCTGCGTCCCGGTAATGCCCACCCGCGAGATGGCATAAACAAACCCCTCGGAGGCTCCCGCAATCGCCTTCAGCCGCGCATCCGGGCTGGTCGGAGCCGCCAGAAACACCGGAGCCAGCTTATGCGCATGCATCGCCTCCAGATACTCCCCCGCCTCTTCCACGATCATGTCCGTCAACAGCACGCCGTCCGCGCCGGACTCGGCAGCTTTGGCGCAAAACGTCTTCATCCCCATCCGCACCACGGGGTTCAGGTAAGAGAACAGCACCAGCCCCGCCGCCGGACGCGCCGCGCGCAGCTCCTTCGCCAGCCCCAGCACATCGGTCAGCGTCGTTCCCCGAGCCACTGCCCGCTCGCTGGCTCGCTGAATCACCGGGCCGTCTGCCAGCGGATCGCTGAACGGCACTCCCAACTCAATCACGTCGGCACCATTGTCAATCGCCGCCAGCGCAATATCCCGCGTCGTCGCCAGGTCCGGATCGCCCGCCGTCAGATAAGCAACAATCCCCGGCTTCTTTCTAAACTCAATCGCCACAAAACCTCCCAAGCACTTCATCCGCGTTGATCCGTGCAATCCGCGGTCGTTTCTCTAGTCCCTAGTCCCTGTTTTACGCGCCCTTCAAATCCAATTCCTGCGCCAAAATCCCCATGTCCTTATCGCCTCTGCCGGACAGGTTCACCATCAGCACATCCGTCTTCGCCATCGTCGGAGCCAGCCGAATCGCCTCGGCCACCGCATGCGCACTTTCGAGCGCGGGCAGAATTCCTTCCGTCCGCGCCAGCGTCACCGTGGCCTTCAACGCAGCATCGTCCGAGCACGAGACATAGCTCGCCCGCCCTGAGTCATGCAGCATGGCATGCTCTGGCCCCACGCTGGCATAGTCCAGACCCGCGCTCACGCTATGCGTCAGCGAAATCTGTCCGGCATCGTCTTGCAACACATAGCTGTACGTTCCCTGCAAGACGCCCGGTACACCGCCGCCCACCTTCTGGAACCGTGCCGCATGTTCGCCGAGCTTGGGGCCGCGTCCGCCCGCCTCGACGCCGATCAACTGCACATTCGCGTCCGGAATAAATTCATAGAACGCCCCAATCGCGTTTGATCCGCCGCCCACACAGGCGACAATCGCCGTCGGCAGCTTGCCCTCCTGCTCCAGCATCTGCCGCTTAGCCTCACGGCTGATGACGCGATGAAAATCGCGCACCATGGTCGGGTAAGGATGCGCCCCCAGCGCACTCCCCAGAATGTAATAGGTCGTCCGAACGTTAGTCACCCAATCGCGCATCGCCTCTGAGATTGCATCCTTCAGCGTAGCCGACCCACCCGAAACCCCGCGCACCTCGGCCCCCAGCAGCCGCATCCGGTAGACATTCAGCTCCTGCCGCCGCATGTCGACGTCACCCATATAGATCACGCACTCCATCCCCAACAGAGCGCACACCGTAGCCGTCGCCACCCCATGCTGCCCCGCGCCGGTCTCGGCGATGATCCTCTGCTTACCCATCCGCCGCGCCAACAGCCCCTGCCCCAGCGCGTTGTTGATCTTGTGCGCCCCGGTGTGCAGCAGGTCCTCGCGCT
Organism: Terriglobales bacterium; assembly: GCA_041691575.1. Classification (GTDB taxonomy): domain Bacteria; phylum Acidobacteriota; class Terriglobia; order Terriglobales; family Acidobacteriaceae; genus Edaphobacter. The sequence continues at coordinate 226,024 of JBEPUJ010000002.1, read as the reverse complement.
TCAGGTAAATCTTCGCCCCGCCAAGCTGCTCCGACAGCCGCTTGGCAAAGTAGAGAGGCGTAGGCCGTCCGCAGTAGTTGTGCAGCAGATCATCCAGCTCCGCCTGAAAAGCCGGGTCAGCCTGCGCCTCCGCATAGGAGGCCTCCAGCTCTTCGAGCGCCGCCATCAGCGTCTCCGGAACATATCTGCCGCCATAAGCCCCAAACCGTCCCGCAACCATCTTCGGTAAACTCACCGCTGCACTCATCGTCTCTCCTAATCCCTAAACCTGTTTCCCTGCACAAAAAAGCCGCAACCTGGTCGGGTCGCGGCTCGTGTGGATATCGAATCAACTGAAACTCAGCAATCTCTCAGATGAGCCTACTCCGCCGATGCCGCTACCGTGCGCCAGTAGCGGAACGTAAACCCAAATCGGCTGGAAAAGGTCGTCATCTTGCTTTCAACGATACATCCTCTCCCCGCTGCACTGCAACCCCTGCCGAAATTAAGCGCCAATTCCTTTTGCTTGCCATCCCGATTTTTTTGTTTGTCATCCCGCAGCGAAGCGGAGGAATCTGCGGTTGGGGCACCTATACACCATCGGGGACACAGCTCTGCCCCCCGCATCCATCCCGAGTCAGATAAAGTGGTTTAGTCAGTTCGCCGTCAGGAAAGGCTTTTCACTAATGAGCAAATTCACCCGCCGCCGATTTCTCGGAACCACCTCCGCCGCCCTTGGCGGTCTGTCTCTCTCGAAGCGGTTGAGCTTCGCCGCCGCTCCGAGCAAGCCCGCCTCTGCCGCGCCCGGCGATCTGACGCTCTGGTACCAAAAACCTGCTGCCCAATGGGTCGATGCGCTTCCCATCGGCAACGGACGCCTTGGCGCCATGGTCTACGGAGGCGGCGAAGACGGCGCCATCGGCAAAGAAGTCCTTCAGTTCAACGAGGACACCCTATGGTCCGGCCAGCCACGTGACGGCAACAACCCCGACGCGAAGAATCATCTCGCCGCCCTGCGCAGCGCCGTGCTCGAAAAGCAGGACTACCACCTCGCCGACCAGCTCTGTAAAAAAATGCAGGGACGCTTCGCCGAAGCCTATCAGCCGCTCGGCAACCTGCGGGTCGATCTCACCCATACCGGCTCGGCCACAAACTATCGCCGCCAGCTTGACCTCGACACCGCCTGCGCCGGCGCCTCCTACGAGGTCGATGGCGTCCAGTTTCAGCGCGAAGCCTTTGTCTCTGCTCCCGACCAGGTGATCGTCCTGCGTGTCACCGCAAGCAAGCCGCATCAACTCAACGGCACGATCGCGCTCGATGGCCCGCTGCAAAAATCCGTCACCGCTCTCCCTGGCAACCGCCTCCTGCTCACCGGCAAAGCTGCGGCTCACATCGCCGGGGCAGGTCATCCCGGCGGCGAAGAGCCCGTCACCCACTCGGACGAACCCGGCGCAGGCATGTACTTCGCCTCCATCCTGCAGCTACAGGTCCAGGGCGGCACCGCCAGCGCAAATGCGACTAGCCTTACCATTGCCAACGCAACCTCCTTCACCGTTCTGCTGACCGCTGCCACCGGCTATCGCGGCTTCGATCGCAAGCCCGACACCCCACAGGAAGAGGTCACCGCCAGCGCCAAACGCCAGCTTGACGCGATCGTTGCCAAGTCCTTTGCGACCATGCGCACGCGTCATATAGAAGACCATCGCAGCCTCTTTCGCCGCGTCTCTCTCAACCTCGGCTCGCCCCGCGACTCGCAGCCGACCGACCAGCGCCTCAAAAACTTCGCCGCCTCGCCCGATCCCTCCCTGCTCGCGCTCTACTTTCAATATGGCCGCTACCTGCTCATCAGCAGCTCCCGTCCCGGCTCGCAGCCCGCCAACCTGCAAGGCATCTGGAACTACCAGATCACCCCGCCCTGGAGCTCCAACTGGACCTCCAACATCAACATCCAGATGAACTACTGGCCCGCCGAGACCTGCAACCTCAGCGAATGCGCCGGTCCCCTCTTCGATCTGATCGACGGCCTCAGCAAAACCGGCGCTGTAGCGGCCAAAGAGACCTACGGCCTGCCCGGCTGGGTCACCCATCACAACATCGATCTCTGGCGCGCCGCCAACCCAGTCGGCGAAGGCGTAGGCGCACCCACCTGGGCAAACTGGGGCATGAGCGGCCCTTGGCTCTGCGAACATCTCTACGAGCACTACCTCTTCACCCGCAACCGCGAATTCCTGCGCAACCGCGCCTATCCCCTGATGAAAGGCTCTGCAGAGTTCTGCCTCGCCTGGTTGATCGAAGACGGCAAAGGTCACCTCACCACCTGTCCCTCCGAATCCACCGAAAACAACTTCACCGCGCCCGACGGCAAGACCGCCATGACCAGCGCAGGCTGCACCATGGACATGGCGCTCATCCGCGAACTCTTCGCAAACTGCATCGCTGCGTCAAAAGAGCTCGGCATCGATGCCGACTTCGCCGCCAAACTCAACACAGCCGCCAAACGCCTCATCCCCTATCAGATCGGCAAGCACGGCCAGTTGCAGGAGTGGTCCATCGACTTCGATGAAGCCACCCCCGGCCAGCGACACATGTCGCACATGTATCCGCTCTATCCCGGCAACCAGATCACGCCGCGCAGCACGCCGGAGCTTGCCCAGGCAGCCCGCGTCTCGCTCGAACGCCGTCTCGCCGCTGGCGGCGCTTACACCGGATGGAGCCGCGCCTGGGCCATCGCCTTCTGGACCCGCCTCGGCGACGGCGAAAAGGCGTGGGAGTCTCTCTCCATGCTCATGCAGCACAGCACCAACATCAATCTCTTCGACACCCACCCCTCCGGCAAGACCTCCATCTTCCAGATCGACGGCAACTTCGGCACCACCGCCGCCATCGCCGAGCTTCTGCTGCAAAGTCACGCGGGCAGCATCGACCTGCTACCTGCTCTCCCCGCCGCCTGCCCCGATGGAGCGGTCAAAGGTCTGCGCGCCCGAGGTGGCCTCGAGATCGACCTTCGCTGGGCCGGAGGCAAGGCGCAGGAGTGCATCATCCGCCCCAACTTTACCGGCGACTACCGCCTGCGCGCACCGCAAGGACAAGCCATCGCTGCGGTCAAGAGCGGATCGAAGTCCATCTCCGCTACGCAACAGCCTGACGGCAGCCATCAAGTCAAACTCGAAGCCGGCCGCACTTATCGCCTAAGCTTCATGCCGCAACCGGTATGAGGCTTGCTCAGTCTCTTTAAATTTCAGACTCTAGACAACCATTCCAGGGCTGATGAATTTCCACGTTTCCGCTCTTCCGCTCGAATCCCGGCATCTTAACCATGTGAAGCGGAGGAATAAATGACATCAAAAAAACCAAGCGGTCTTTCCTTCAAAAAAGGAATCGGCACACTCGCCCTCATCGGCCTTTTGTCTCTCCCCATCTCGGGCTCTGCACAGACGACGGCCGCCCAGCGCCGCCACGAGCGCGCCAAACGCGCACAGACAGCCCATGACCATCAACACCATACGGGAGCAAAGATCGTCGTCGGGTCCGCGGCAGGCGGCGCTATAGCCGGAGGTCTCCTTGGCGGAGGAAAAGGCGCTCTCATTGGAGGAGCGGTGGGCGCAGGCGGCGGTGCTATCGCAAATAAAGTCCGCGTAGATAAAGGAGTTAAAAAGCGCGAGCGCCAGCAGGACCAGCGCTAGCAGAAGTTCCTGTCGGGACTAAATCTTCTGCACCCGATGCACGTCCCGCACCCCCGGAACCTTGCGCAGATTCTGCACCAGCTTATTCAGGTGCCGCACATCCACCGTCTCCACCACGAAGTCCACCACCATCGCCCCCTCGGGGGTGGGCTTCGTATCCACGCTGCGGATATTGGTCCCATCGTCCGCGATGATCGCTGTAAATTCCTTCAATAACCCGGTGCGGTCGTCGCAAAGCACGGTCAGCTTCACTGGATACGTCTGCGCCTTCGTCGTCCCAGCCTCTGTCGGCGTCGGCGCCCACTCCACCTGGATCCGCCGGTCCGACTCATACAGCAGATTCTGCACATTCGGACAACTCCGCGCATGCACCGCCACGCCCTTGCCCCGCGTGACGTAGCCGATAATCTCTTCCCCGCGAATCGGGTTACAACAGCGCGCCCGGTACACCAGCAGATCGTCCTGCCCTTCCACCTGCAGCGAGTCCGACCCCTTACCGAAGAACACCTTCTTCACCGCATCGGACATCTGCCCAATCGCATTGCCGACCACGCCCTCCGCCTGCACTGGTTCGGCGGCCATCGTCGATCCCGGCTCCAGCTTGTTCAGCACCTGCCGCGCCGAAAACTTGCCAAAGCCCACGCCCGCCAGCAGCTCCGCCTGCGTCCCCAGCCCATACTCGCCAGCGACCTTGTCATAGTCCGCTTCAGCAAACTTGTTCAGCGACAGCTTGTACTTCCGCGCCTCGCGGTCCAGCAGCTTCTTTCCAATCTCGATCGAGCGCACCCGCTGCTGCTCGTTGAGCCAGTGCTTGATCTTGTTCCGTGCCCGCGAGCTCTTGGTAAAGCTCAGCCAGTCGCGGCTCGGAGCATGTCCCGCCTGCGTTGTAATCTCGACGATGTCGCCGTTGCGCAGCCGCGTTCTCAGCGGAACGATGCGCCCATTCACCTTCGCGCCGATGGTCGCGTTGCCGACCTCGGTATGGATCGTGTAGGCGAAATCGACCGGGCTCGCGTCCTTGGGCAGCACCACCACCTTGCCCTTCGGCGTAAAGGTGTACACCTCTTCCGGGTACAGGTCGATCTTCAGCGTCGACATGAACTCGTTCGGATCGGGCATCTCGCGCTGCCACTCCATCAACTGCCGCATCCACGCCAGCCGCTGCTCGTCCTTGGTCGTGACGTTGTCGGAGGCCTTGTACTTCCAGTGCGCCGCGATACCCTCTTCGGCGACGCGGTGCATATCCTCGGTACGAATCTGCACCTCGAACTGATGTCCGCCCGGCGCAATCAGCGTCGTATGCAGCGACTGGTAAAGATTCGGCCGCGGCATCGCAATAAAGTCCTTGATGCGTCCCGGCACCGGCCGCCACACGCTATGCAGCAGCCCCAGCACCGCATAGCAATCCTGCACCGTCTGGCAGATTACCCGTACCGCCAGAAGATCGTAGACCTGGTCCACCGGAATCTTCTGTGCCTCCAGCTTCTGCTGAATGGAATAGAGCCGCTTGATTCGCCACTCCACGCGTCCGTGAAGATGATGCTCGCGCAGCTTGTCTTCCAGCTCCGTCACGATCTTCCGCAGAAACTCTTCGCCCTCCCCACGCAGAGCATTCACCTCGGTCGAGATCTGCTCATACGCATAAGGGTCGGTGTATCGGAAAGCCAGGTCCTCCAACTCTCCGCGCAGCTTACCCATTCCCAGCCGGTGCGCCAGCGGAGCGTAGATGTCCAGCGTCTCCCGCGCAATCTTCTGCTGCCTCTCCGGCTTCAGGTGTTCGAGCGTCCGCATATTGTGCAGCCGGTCGGCCAGCTTGATGATGACCACGCGAACGTCCGTCACCATCGCCAGCAACATCTTGCGGATGTTCTCCGCCTGGTGGTCGTCGCGGTTGGCAAACTTGATCTTGTCCAGCTTGGTGACGCCCTCGACGATATGCGCCAACTGCGGCCCAAAGCGCTTGGCAATCTCGACCGTGGTCACGTCCGTATCTTCCACCGCGTCATGCAGCAGCCCCGCCGCAATCGCGGTCGAGTCCATCTTCAACTCGGCCAGTACCTGCCCGACTTCCAGCGGATGGATGATGTACGGCTCACCCGAAGCCCGCTTCTGTCCCTCGTGATGCAGCATGGAAAACGCCCACGCTTTGCGGATCACATCGAGATCGTCCCCCGGACGGTTCGCATGCACTGTCTCCAACAGCCGCTGAAACTTCGCATCCACCACTTCAATCTCAGCCGCGGAGACACCCGCCAGATGCGAGGCCGAAGACTCAGACGCCTCGGAAGATTCAGAAGCCTCATCCAGACTGGCCTCTATAGCCGTTCCTTCGTCTATAGCCACACCCGTATCCACCACACCCGGAAGAACCGCTTCCCGCTCAATGGCGGCAGCCGTTTTCTCGACCTGCGAGGGCTTTTTTTCTTCGTTTTGTGACCGCGGCTGCGGCTCAGCCTCCGAAGAGGCCGGATGAGCGGTGACCATAGGACATTATAGGCCGCTCCGTCAACCCCCAGATCTGCCTCCGCCGTTCCTTCTCCATCGACATCCATCGACGAACATCAACCTCCGGGTGCCCCATCCATCGCGCTGTTTGCGATGGGTGGGGCACCAAACCTCAACCCGCCCTAATGCGCAGGCTGTGCATTCGCCGGAGCTGGTGCCGGAGTCGAAGTCGGTGCAGCCTTCTTGACTACCTTTTTGCGAGCCTTATGCTTCTTCACCGGTGCCGGAGCCGGGCACGCTACCGGAGCCGGAGCAGGCGGAATCGCTCGAACCGCAGCCTGTAAATTGTGTACCTGCTGCTCCTGCGCAAGCGCTGAGGTCTGCACGCTCTCGCCCAGTGCCCGCCGCGCTCCCTCAAGGCTCGATCTCGCCTCTTCCAGCGCCGCTGCCTGATCGTTGGGCGCAGAAAGCCTGCCCACTTCGGCGACACGGAGCAGCACATCGTACAACGCCTCGATATTGCGATAGGCCGGCAACACCTGCGCCACCGAGCCGGGCGCGCCATCCGCGCTTGCAAGCAACGGCGGCAGTATCGTCTCCAGATCCTGGCGGATGGAAACAATGTTTGCGGCGGCCTCATCGCGAACCGCGCCCGACGCCTTCCATTTCTCCGGACGCAGCGTGCCGATCGTCTGCCCCAGCGCATTCAGCGAAGGCTGCATGATAGCGGATGTCGTCTTCCCCGACTGCGCCGCTGCCGGTACAGGGCCGGCCGAAGGCTGCTGTGCGAATGCGGCGCTCGCCGCGCCGAAAGCCATCAGGAAAAGAGCCGAAGCAAGGAAGCGCGTAACGATTATTTTTCGAGTAGTTATTTTCATAGGCAAGCTCTGTATCCAGTCCCACTCTCCACAAGGACCATCCTCGCGGGAGAGAAGATATCGGTATTTATTTTGATGCTACTTGGAAACCTCGCGGCCTCCTTACCCTGCCACGCAGCCTCAAAACCGGTGCACCCTGCCCCGAAGCCGGTTGATCTCCCGCCGGTCCCGCTTCGACGGCCTGCCCTCCGTCACCGCTCCCTGGGCCATCATCGCCTTGCGTTCCTCTGCCACCTTCTGCCGCAGCGCCCGGCTCTCGTCCGTCTCCCGATAGAGTGTCTGCGCCACTGTAGCAGGGCCCCGCACCTCGCTCAGGATCAGCACCTCCATCAGAAACTCGCCCGCTTCGTTCTTCACCCGCAGCATGTCGCCAACGCGGACCTCGCGCGCCGCCTTGGCTCGAAGTCCATTGGACTCGATCCGGCCCAGCTCGCACGCCGTCGAAGCCAGCGCCCGCGTCTTGAAAAATCGAGCGGCCCAAAGCCACTTGTCCATTCGCACCAAGCTCATGCCCGATCATCCCAGCGAAGCCATTGATTTCAGATGCTTACTCCGGAGGCACCCATTATGGGCACCTCCGGAAGAGGAGAGGAGCATGCAACCTCAGCTACGCCGAAGCCGCACTCTTTCCCGCCAACTGCCGCAAAACATACTGCAGAATGCCGCCGTTCTGGTAGTAGAGAATCTCCTGCGGCGTATCGATCCGCACGGTCACAGTGAACTCAGTCGTCTTACCCAGGTCCGACTCGGCAAACACGGTGATCTCCTTGCCATCGGCACACTTGTTGTCGAGCATCGCCCGGAGCTGCCCCGGCGTGTCCCCGACGGCATAGACCTCCTCGCCGGTCAGGTGCAGCGATTCAGCATTCTGTCCCGGCAGGAACTGGAGCGGAAGAATCCCCATGCCCACCAGGTTCGACCGGTGAATGCGCTCGTAGCTCTCCGCAATCACAAACCGCACTCCCAGCAGCAGCGGCCCCTTGGCAGCCCAGTCCCGCGACGACCCCGACCCATACTCCTTGCCCGCAAGAATGGCCAGCGGAACGCCGCGCTCGGCGTACTTCACCGACGCATCATAGATCGACATCGGAATATCGTCCGGCAGAAAACGGGTCACCCCGCCCTCAGTCCCCGGAGCGAGCCGGTTTCGCAGCCGCACATTGGCGAACGTGCCGCGAACCATTACCTCATGGTTACCGCGCCGCGACCCATAGCTGTTGAAGTCCGCAGCCTTCACTCCATGGTCGATCAGGTACTTGCCCGCCGGTCCGTCCAGCTTGATCGAGCCCGCCGGAGAGATATGGTCCGTCGTCACACTGTCGCCCAGCAGCGCCAGCACCCGCGCACCGTGAATGTCTACGACCGGCTCCGGCTGCGCGCCCATGCCGTCAAAATAAGGAGCCTTGCGGATGTAGGTCGAATCCTTCTCCCATCCATAGGTGTTGCCTTCCGGGAACTTCAGGTTCTGCCAGTTCGCATCGCCGTCCGTCACCGTGCTGTACTCGTGCCGGAACATCTCCGAATCGACCGATGCGGCCACGACGCCCGCAACCTCGGCCTGGGTCGGCCAGATGTCCCGCAGATACACAGGCTGACCGTCCTTGCCCTTGCCCAGCGGCTCGGTATCGAAGTTATGTTTGATATGTCCCGCCAGCGCATACGCAACCACCAGCGGTGGACTCATCAGGTAATTCGCCCGCACCTCAGGCGAAATCCGGCCTTCAAAATTTCTGTTCCCCGACAGCACCGAGACCGCCACCAGCCCATGATCTTCAATGGCCTTCGAGACGTCGGTCGGCAACGGACCCGAGTTGCCGATGCAGGTCGTGCATCCATATCCGACCACCTGGAAGCGCAGCGCATCGAGATAAGGCATCAGCCCGGACTTCACAAAATAATCCGTCACCACGCGCGATCCCGGAGCCAGCGAAGTCTTCACCCACGGAGGCGTACACAGTCCCTTCTCCACCGCCTTCTTCGCCAGCAGACCGGCGGCGATCATCACATAGGGGTTCGATGTATTGGTGCATGACGTAATCGCCGCAATCACAATCGAGCCATGGTCGAGATACTTCTCCGGATCGATGCCGAACCGGCTGCGAATCGAGACCGGAGGCGCATCGAGCACCGCCGTTCCCGCGCCTCCTCCCACCAGCGTCGCTACCGGAATGGAAGACGCGCCAACTACCGGAGCCGGAGTCCCAACCACGCTCATCAGGTCGCCATGCGCGCTCGGTTGGCCACCCTCGCCTTCCCAGCGCACCAGTTGCCGGACCACACTGCCGTTCGTCTTCGGCCCCAGCAACGACGGAAGCTGCTGCTGGAACGACGCTCCCACCTCGGGCAGCGGCACCCGGTCCTGCGGACGCTTCGGCCCGGCAACGCTCGGGACCACCGTGCTCAGGTCGAGCGAGGTCGTCACCGAATACTCCGCCTCCGGAGAGTCCGGCGTATGGAACAGTCCCTGCTCGCGGTAGTAAGCCTCGACCAGAGCGATCTGCTGCTCCGTCCGTCCCGTCAGCCGCAGATAACTCAACGTCTCCGCGTCCACCGGGAAGATCCCGCATGTCGCCCCATACTCAGGAGCCATATTCGCAATCGTCGCCCGGTTAGCCAGCGGCAGCTCGGCGATTCCCGAGCCGTAGAACTCTACAAACTTGCCGACGACGCCCAGCTTGCGAAGCTGCTCGGTCACGGTCAGCACCAGATCGGTCGCCGTCGTCCCTTCCTTCAGCTTGCCCGTCAGTTTGAAGCCGACCACCTGCGGCACCAGCATCGAAACCGGCTGGCCCAGCATTGCCGCCTCCGCCTCGATGCCGCCGACGCCCCAACCCAGCACACCCAGGCCATTAATCATCGTCGTATGCGAGTCCGTTCCTACCAGCGTGTCCGGATAAGCCGAGGCAACGCCATCCTCGCCCGCCTCCGTGGTGAACACCACGCGGGCCAGATATTCGAGATTCACCTGATGGCAGATTCCCATCCCCGGCGGCACTGCGGAAAAATTACGGAACGCCGTCTGTCCCCACTTCAAAAACGCATACCGCTCGCGATTCCGTTGAAACTCCATCGCCGCATTCACGTCGTACGCCCGCACCGTCCCAAACTCATCCACCTGCACCGAGTGGTCGATCACCAGCTCCGCCGGTTGCAATGGATTGATGCGCTCCGGATCGCCTCCCAGCATCCGCATCGCGTCCCGCATCGCCGCCAGGTCGACGACTGCCGGAACCCCGGTAAAGTCCTGCATCAGCACCCGCGCCGGGATGTAGGCGATCTCGCGCGAAGGCTCGGCCTTGGCATCCCAGTTCGCCAGAAACTTGATGTCCTCGGCTCGGACGGTGCGGCCATCCTCGTGCCTCAGCAGATTTTCGAGCAGGATGCGCAGCGAAAAGGGCAGCCGCGTCAGGTTCACTCCCGCATCCGCCAGCGCCTGCAGGCGAAAGATGCGATAGCTGTTGGAACCCGAGCGAAGGGTGGATTGGCTTTTGAAAGAATCGGGGTGCGATTGGGTCGGCATGGTTCATCTCCGGAGGCGCTTCTATCTTTATATTAAGGAGCGCGAAGTAAGGGCCGCCGACGCAGTGTACAGCGCGAACGGCAACGGTTGAAGCCTATCAAAATTCTACGGAAGGGGGCAGGCTAGCTGCGGCCGCGGTCAGGGCGACCGTGGCGAAAGCGCTTCGTGCATGCAAGACAGCCTGCCATCGCCTCCATTCTACTTTGATTCACTGCCGTGGCGGTAGGGTGGCATCCCGCACCGTACTTTAACCGGCAAGGAGCCTCTGATTAAGTCAGGCTCTGTTAAGGGCACGGCTTCAGCCGTGCCGTAAGTGACTTGCCCGCAATGTGGCTTTAGCCGCTGAGGGAATCTTCAGAGACTTAATCAGACCTTCCCTAGAACCAGTCAGGGGCCAGCCTCGCAGCACCTATGCAATCATTCCAGTGCCAGCCGAAAACTTCCGGCGCAAGCTCTGATTCGCAGGAGAAGCCGATGAAGCAATTGCTCGCAGTCCTACTTTTGATAGCAACCCCGCTCGCCTTCGCTCAGAAGAAATCCAGCGGCCTCAAAGTCTACTTCGCCGATGTCGAAGGCGGTCAGGCAACCCTCTTCGTCCCGCCCAGCGGCGAAAACATGCTGGTCGACGCCGGCTGGCCGGGTGCCGAAAACGCCGACAAACTGGCAGAGCTCTGTCGGCTGGCCGGAGTCAAAAAGATCGATAACCTCGTCATCACCCACTACCACCGCGACCATGTGGGTGGCGTCCCCGAGCTGGCGGCAAAGATCCCCGTCGTCCGCTTCATCGATCACGGCGTCAACCGGGAGACCGACAACGGGCCAACCGAAGCCGGCTGGCAGGCGTACCAGAAGCTGCTGGCAGGCGGCCACTACGCCCATCTCATAGCAAAGCCCGGAGAGACCCTTCCCATCAAAGGAATGCGGATCGAGGTCGTCAGCGCCGACGGCAACGTCATCGACAAACCTCTCGTCGGAGTCGGAGCCGGGGCCGCGAACCCGGCCTGCGCCACCAGCATCCTCAAGCCCGCCGAGAACAGTGAAAACGACCGCTCCGTCGGCATGATCATCAGCTTCGGCAAGCTGCGCATCGCCGACCTCGGCGACCTCACCTGGGCCAGGGAGCGACCGCTCATGTGCCTCGTCAACCAACTCGGCAAGGTGGATGTCTACGTCGTCTCGCACCACGGCCTCGACCGCAGCTCCAGCCCCGCGCTGGTCGATGGACTTGCCCCCCGCGTCGCCATTATGGATAACGGAGCCACCAAGGGCGCCGCGCCTTCGGCATGGGAGATCATCGACCGCTCCCCCCGCCTCAAAGATCTCTGGCAGCTCCATACCGCGACCAACAACGACGCCGCCCACAACGTCAGCGAGTCGCGTATCGCCAACCTTCCCGGCCCCGACTCCAGCCATTACCTTCTGCTCACCGGCCACGCCGACGCCAGCTTCTCCGTCACCAACTCGCGCACCGGCCAGACCGTGGACTACCCGGCTCCATAACTCCCGCATATGGCATCACCTGGAGGAAAACGCATCATAGTCAGGGAGTCCGGGTTAAGGACATACGAGGAGATCGCGCGCGATGCATATTTCAGGATCAGAATCGGGATCAGAACAAAAATCGGGCCGCAACCGTCTGTTCAGCCTCGCACTTTGTATCGTCATGTTCGCAGGCATAACCGATATATCAGGATGCCACCGGCAGGCAAACGCAGGCCAATCAGCAAGCGACTCCAGCCCCGACCCCGCCGATGCGAACATGGCTCCCGTAGACGACAGCCAGCAACCAGACGCCACTCAGGCCACGACGCAAGCCCCGGCCTCAGGACAAAACGCGCAAAATGCGCCGAACGAGAGCCTGCAGCGGGCCGACGAGTATCGCCGAACCGGAGCCCAGGCAGGCGCGCCGCCGCCCGATCAGCAAAACTACCAGCAGGATCAGGCCCAGAACTACGATCCCAATAATCAGTCCTACTCCAACGATCCGAACAATCAGAGCTACAACGACCAGAACTACAACGATCAGAATTACGATGATCAGGCCGATGCCGGTCAGCAGGCGATTGAACAGGCTGACCAGCCTCCGCCCCCGCTCCCGGTCTACACCCAGCCCTACGCACCCGGGCCAAACTACATCTGGACCCCCGGCTACTGGAGCTATGCCCCTGTCGGGTACTACTGGGTTCCCGGCGCATGGGTCGCCGCTCCGTACTATGGAGCGCTGTGGACCCCCGGCTACTGGGGCTTCTACGGCAACCGCTACCGCTTCTATCGTGGCTACTGGGGCCTGCACATCGGCTTCTACGGCGGCGTCCCTTACGGTTTCGGCTATACCGGCTACGGTTATCAAGGAGGCTACTGGCGCAACAACAGCTTCTACTACAACCGCTCCGTCAACCGCATTAACGTAACCAGAATTACCAACGTCTATAACCGCACCGTCGTGATCAACAACCACAACCGTGTCTCCTATAACGGCGGTCGAGGCGGCATTCAGGTCAGGCCACGGCCTGCTGAGATTGTTGCCATGCGCGGACCGAAGACTCGGCCCATGACCGCCCAGTTGCAGAACCAGCAGCAGGCGGCGCAGAACCGGCAGCAGTTCTTCAATCAGAACAGAGGCCGTCCTGCCACTGCTGTCATCGCTCGTCCTCTGGTCGCCGACAAAGGCATCCAGCGCCCGGTGGCCCGCCCGATCCAGGCAAACAGGCCGCAGGTCAGCCCGGCGCAGCCCGGTCAGCCAAACCAGGTTCGCCCCGGACAACCGAATCAGGTTCGTCCAGGCCAACCAAATCAGCCGAATCAGCCCGGCCGCATCGAGAATCAGCCCAGCCGTATCGAGAACCGGCCCAATCAGCCTCAGGTTCGCCCTGCTCAACCCGGCCAGGTAACTCCCAACCGGCCTCAGATCACGCCGGTTCGCCCCGACGTCAATCCCGGCCAGCCGCAGGTCCGCCCCGTATATCCGGTGCAGCCGCAAACCAGACCAGTCCAACCGCAGGTCCGGCCCGTCCAGCCTGAAAGACCGATGCAGCAGCAGGTCAGGCCCATGCAACCGCAACGGCCCATCCAACCTGATAGACAGGTCCAGCCGCAGATCAGGCAGCAAATGCAGCAGCGACCTCAGGGACAGCCCCGTCCGGCGATGGAGGCGCGTCCTCAGCCCCAGGCGCGACAAGCGCAGCAGCAGCAAGCTCCTCGCAATGAAAATCGGCAATAACGCGAGGTCGAATTCGGCGGCAATGGCAAAGGCAATGGCCGCGATAGCGATGGCGATGGCTGCGATGCCGATATAGAAGAAGCTTTCACGCGAAAGCGCCAACGGCGCGCTTTATAACAGCCTGGGCCATCGGCCCAGGTATACGGAGCACAAAAAGGTGAGGACTGAAGGAGATTGCTGAAAAAGTCCAGTTTCGTTAAGGGCACGGCTTCAGCCGTGCCATCACTGCCCTGCCACAGTGTGGCTTTAGCCGCTGAGGGCTTTTCAGCAGCTCCTGAAGGCCCGATCTACAACATCAACATCACTCAGACAAGACAAAAGCCGCTCAAATTGGGCGGCTTTTGTAGGTAGATTGGTAGATCAATGGCCAGTCACTGGCCTCCTGAAAGACTTCCCGCAGGGGAAGTGAGCCTCTCGGTCGATGGCTGCACATCTAGGGTGCAGCTTCTTTCGTCCCGGGGCATTACAACCACGCTTCAATTCGACTCGGAGGAGTAATGCCTATCTGTAGTGCAATCGAGCGGCCAAACTGACTGCGCGGCATTCAGGCGGGTTAGATCGCCTCCCCTATCCCACTCGCCAGAAATCGGAAGACAAGCCCAAGTTTGTCTACGGTTTTCTGGATAATTTGGCGTTTGACCCGCTTGCAAGGCGGCCCTATAATCCTAGATGTTCCAATAGCCCTCTCGCGCCCGGCGGTTTGTTCGTTGCTCAAACCGCGAGGATCGAGGCAACAATGGTAGCCGCGCTCGCTGGACGTCACCATTAAGTGGATGTAGGAATGGCTCGGAAGGCACGCGATTGGTGCGCCTACGGCCGGATGATTTGAATGATCCCCGAAGGAGTATCACACACCGCATGAATCGCACTCTTACTCTTGTCTCCGCCCTTGGCGCGGGATTGATGACCGTTGCCGGAGTGGCCCAGACCGCTGGACCCCAGGCAACGACGCCCACCACACCTTCCGCCGCAGCTGCTTCCGTGGCGCCACAAGCCGTTCCCGCAAAGATTGCCCTCATCGCCTATGAGCAGGTGACTGCCGCTACCAACGAGGGCCAGCGCAGCATTCAGGAAGTCCAGAAGAAGTACGATCCCAAGAAGACTCAGATCGACGCTCTCTCCGCTGAAGTTGACTCTCTGAAGAAGCAGCTCCAGGCCGCGCCTGCCACCCTCTCCGACTCGGATCGCGCCAGCCGCCTCCGCGCCATCGACACCAAGGAGAAGCAGCTTCAGCGCGATGCCGAAGATGCCCAGACTGCCTACAATGCCGACCTCCAGGAAGCTCTCGGCAAGGTCATGCAGAAGATCGGCCCGACGGTCGTTAAATATGTTCAGGAAAACGGCTACACGCTGCTGCTCGATATCGGCCAGCAGCAGGGTGGCGTCGCGGTCATGTGGGCAGCTCCGGGAACGGACATCTCCCAGGCCGTCATTGCTGCCTACAACACCACCTCCGGCGTAGCTGCCCCGGTGCCCTCCGCGCCTTCCGCAGCGGCTCCGGCCCGTTCGCACACCACCACCCCACCCCGTCCTGCTGCTGCCAAGAAATAAGCAGCCTGCCATCACTACAAAAGGAGACCCCGCTGGGGTCTCCTTTTGATTTCTCTGTGGAAAATTCTGTGGATTTCGAGGGCCCGTTCTCTCCTGCCATAACTGGCTTACCCGCGTAACAATTGGAAAATGCGGGTGCTGGCTGCATCTAACCCAATACCAGCAATAGCTTTACGCAATAAGGGCCGATTCTTCGCGATCACTGCCGGGGGTCACTTGTCAAGTTCAACGATCTCAACAGTTTCCACAGATCAATGTTACTGATGTGTTACTCCCCCTGCTTTTCGGCCACTGTAATTTTGCTTCTTTCTTAATTGTCATTCCGCGGCCTTGCTTGTCATTCCCCAGCCTTATTGTTGTCATTCCGCAGCGAAGCGGAGGAATCTGCGGTTTGGGGCCCCCGTAAACCATCGGGAGCGCCGCTTTCAAATGCTTCCCGTTCCACAAAACCCAGATCTTGCAACCCTCTAAGGAGCCTCTGATTAAGTGAGGCTCTGTTAAGGGCACGGCTTCAGCCGTGCGGTGACTTGCCCGCAATGCGGCTTTAGCCGCTGAGGGAATCTTATGAGACTTAATCAGACCTTCCCTAGATCGTTGTTAAGAGCCAAATTCCAATTCTGCCCTCGTGATTTTTCTTCAACATACTAAAAACAAATGACTTACACCCATAAAGCAAACCTCGGAAAACTGTCATTTTAGTTCCGCTCGCTTCTGTACAATTAAATCAGGTAAGGAAACAAGCCAAAGGCCCAGCGACAATGCTGGGCCTAAATTATTTAGAAAGAATACTTTACATGTAAGTCACTTGAATGCAATACTTTGGAAATAAGTGCTTATATTCGAATACTTTACAAAAAAGTACCCGGGGGTAGGGGGTACCTTGTGGCCATCTCAAAACAGGCTCAGCTTCCTTGGCATCTCGATCCCCAGATGCTCATAGGCCAACCGGGTAGCCACCCGGCCCCGCGGTGTCCGGTCGAGAAAGCCGATCTGGATCAGGAACGGCTCGTAGACCTCCTCCAGCGCATCCTGCTCCTCGGCCAGAGACGCCGCCAGGGTGTTCAACCCCACCGGCCCTCCATCGTACTTTTCGATGATCGTCCGCAGCAGCCTCCGGTCCAGCTCATCGAACCCATGAGCGTCGACCTCCAGCATGGTCAGCGCCGCCTGCGCCACCGGCCGATCGATCGCGCCCTCGGCCCGCACCTGGGCATAGTCGCGCACCCGGCGCAGCAGCCGGTTCGCAATTCTCGGCGTTCCCCGAGACCGCATGGCAATCTCCGCCGCGCCATCGCGGTCGATGGGAACTCCCATCACCTCGGCGCTGCGCTCGACCACAAACCGCAGCTCGTCGTCGGTATAGAACTCCAGCCGCAACAAAATTCCAAACCGCGACCGCAGTGGAGACGAGAGCAGGCCGGGACGAGTCGTCGCCGCGACAAACGTGAACGGTTTGATGTCCATCACATGAGTTCGCGCCGCCGGTCCCTGACCGATCATAATGTCCAGCTTGTAGTCTTCGAGCGCCGTATAAAGCTTCTCCTCCAGCACCGGCTGCAAGCGATGGATCTCGTCCAGAAACAGCACCTGCCGCTCCCGCAGGTTGGTCAGGATCGCCGTCAGGTCGCCCTGAATCTGCAACGCCGGTCCCGAGGTCTGCTGATAGCCGACCTCCAGCTCGTTGGCGATGATGGTCGCCAGCGTCGTCTTTCCCAGTCCCGGAGGACCGAAGAGCAGCACGTGGTCGAGCGCCTCGCCACGCGACTTCGCCGCCTCCAGCGCGATGGCCAACTGCTCCTTGGCCTTCTCCTGCCCGACAAACTCGCGCAGCCGGGTTGGCCGCAACTTCAGCTCAAACGCCGCGTCCTCATCCGCCCGCCCGGCCGAAACCAGCCGCTCCGATTCCGCACTTCCCGCCCTGTTCTTGTGAATGTCCACTAACGGCGATGGTAAGGCGAACGCTGCTGCGAAGCAACCAGTCTCAGTCATCCAAAAGAAATCATTGCAACAGAAGCAGATGAATGCTGGTCACAATTTTGATGTACGTTAGCAATATGGATCGCCGACAAATGATCACAGGTGCAGCAGCAATGTCCGCCCTCGTCTCCTCGAAAGCTCAAGCAGCCCAACCCAGTCGTGTGGTCAGCCGCGAATCCAATCGCAGCTTTCTGGAAGTCAAAACCTGGTATCTGCATAACAGCGGCGAAGCTCAGGCGAGCCGCGTCTCCGAGTACCTCGATACCGGCCTCTTCCCTGCCCTGACTCGCGCTGGCGCAAAGCCCGTAGCTGCTCTCTCCAACCTCATCGGCTCAGGTGGTCCTTATATCTTCACCATCGTGCAATACTCGTCGCTCGCCGCTATGGAAACGGCCCTCGCCAAAGTTGCCGATGACGAAGCCCACGAAAAGGCCTCGCAAAAACTCAGCTCCGGCCCGGGAATGCCCTTCGTCACCCTCGAAAGCAGCATCCTCCACAGCCTCGCCATTCTCCCCGAAGCCGTTCTTCCCCCCGACGCGAGCACGCGCCCGGCCCGCATCTTCGAACTCCGCACCTACCAGTCGCAATCGATGACGGCGCTTAATAAAAAAGCCGGGATGTTCAACGACGGGGAGATCGCCATCTTTCAGCGGCTCAACATGCGCCCGGTCTTTATCGGCGAGTCCATCATCGGCCCTCGCCAACCGAACATCACCTACATGCTCTCCTTCGATAATCTGGACGGCCGCGAGAAGTACTGGAAGCAGTTCGGCTCCGATCCTGCGTGGAAGACGCTCAGCGCACCTCCCGAACTCAAGGACGCCGAGATCGTCGCAAAGATCAGCAACGTCATCCTGCGCCCGCTGCCGTTCTCCCCGCTGCGCTAGCCGGACGAATCACTCCCCGCAAACGATCTACCGCCGTAGCTCCAGCAGCAAACAGCCGTGCGGAGCTACGGTCTGCTCCACTTCGGCTACGCTGCCCAGATCCTTCTCTCCCCAGACATCTTTCGCCGAATACTTTCCGCCTGCCAATCCATATTTCGCAAACGCGGACTTCACCGTCGCGGCTGAATCTCCCACGTTGAACAGGGCCAGATATTCCTTGCCGCCGGCTTTTGTGGTCCAGGCAATCACCTCTCCGTCCTGTCCCGCAAGCCGCTGATCGTGTCCCTGCTGGTCCATCGCCACTACTGCGGGATTGGTGATGAGCGCTGCGGTCCAGTCATCCAGCTCCGTCAGGTTCCCTCCAAAGAACAGCGGCGAACGAGCAATCGACCACAACGTCACCATCGTCCGCTGCTCATCCTGCGTCAACCGCGTCGCCCGCGGCTTGCCTTCGCCCGGAATCGGTCCCAGCTTTCCTAACGGCAGCATATCGGCATCCGGCCAGTTCCCCGGCTTCACATGCTCCCTCCACCTCGCAATGACGGCAAACTGGTCCTTGACGCTTTGCGGAAACCGCTTTCCTTCGTCCTTCTTCCAGAAGTCCCAGACGTCGTCCGAGATGCGCCAGACCTGCGCATTCTCCCCCAGTTCCGCCGCGTTCGCGAGCGGCGCCGGACCGGGCGAAAGACTGAGCACAATCGGCCTTCCCGTCTTCTGAATCGCTCGATGGATCATCCGAATCTCATCGCCTTTATAAGGATGCGACGAGATGCAATCCACCTTGATATAGTCCACGCCCCAGCCTGCATACTGCTTCATCAGCGAGTCGTACCAGGCTTGTCCCGCCGCATTGTCCTTCACCCCAAAGTTGTCCGGATTCCAGGGACAGGTGTCCGCCGTGTCCGCAACATCGACCGCATGAAATGCGCTGCCCTCAACCTGGAGATTCGCCGCAACGGCCTTCTTCGAGATCCCGCGGATGATATGGATTCCAAACCGCAGCCCCTGCGCGTGAACATAGTCCGCCACCGGCTTGAAGCCCGCAGCTCCCATCGCCGTACGGAACCGGTCGATTGCCGGTTCGTAGCGCCCATTCTGATCCATCCGGTACTTCAGCGTCTCCGGCTTCTGCGCGTCTTCAGGGTTCGCCAGATACCAGCCCTCATCGACCACCGCATATTGGTATCCGGCGCTCTTCAGCCGCTTTGCCAGCGCATCGACGTTAGCGCGAAACTGCGCCTCATTGACGGTCAACCCGTACGAGTCCCAGCTATTCCAGCCCATCGGCGGCGTGGGAGCTAAAACCTTCTGTTGAGCGACACCCGCAGGCTGTAGCAAAACTGCCAGCATCATCGTCCCGAATGTCACCCAGATCTGCTTCGACATCGATATTCTCCCTCTTCCATTCGCCTCGCCAATATACAACCAGCGACGCACTGTGGAGGGCCTGAATCGTGTACACTTGACACTGCACCAGACCCCTGCCGTCACCCATTCAGGATGACGCGCAACCAATAGTCGGGACGTGGCTCAGCCTGGTAGAGCGCACCCTTGGGGTGGGTGAGGTCGCTAGTTCGAATCTAGTCGTCCCGACCATTTACTTTCAATCAGATAGCAATGAAGCAATCACAACAAAGTAACAGGTCAAGCAGCAGAAAGCAGCGATAGCAAATTTCCGCTACGTTTGCGCCTCTGCGTTGATTGCTGTATTCCCCATAAACAAAGCAGCGATAGCATTCTGGGCCTGTCGCTTGTCTGCCGTCACAGCCTTCGCATAGACCCCCATCGTGATTCCCGGTGAAGCGTGGCGCATGAGTTCCTGCGTCGTCTTCACCGATGCGCCAGAGGACAGCAACAGCGTCGCCAGAGTACGGCGGAAGCTATGCCAGCCTATCCGCTTGGTAATCCCTGCCCTCTCCGCTGCCGGAAGGATATGCCGCTTGAGTACCGCATCTGGCCAGTAAGGTTTCTTACCGATTGCTTGCGGACTGGCGAATATCCAATCGCCTTGTTTAGGGAAGCTGGTTTGTGTTCGCCATTTCTCCAAAGCGGAGGCCAACTCAGATGACATTGGGATAGGCCGCCGTGACGCTAGAGTCTTAGGAGGCCCTTCGACTTGATCTACAACAGACCTCACGACGTGAATCTCTGCCTCATCGAAGTTGACGTCCTCCCATTTCAGCCCGAATAACTCGCCACGTCGTAAGCCAGTGACAGAGGCCAGCAAGATAAGGGTTTGGAACGGGTCACGCAACTCTGACAGCAGAGCCGATACTTCAACGGGAGTAAGAACAATCTCCTCCTGCTGGGGCACGGCACTCTGGCGTACAAGTCGAATGGGGTTTGTTGTGGCCCACTCATAACGCATCGCGTGTTGAAACAGTACGCTCAATACTCCCTTGGTTTTGTATCTAGTGCCGGGAGCTACTTGCATATCGTTCAACCATTTTTCTACAGCAACTGGCTTCACATCGCAGAGTCGATATGCCCCCCACTTCGGAGCGATGACATTCTCCAATTGGTGGAGGTAGACCGATTTTGTTCGGGCGGTCTTCCCATTGCTTTCAGCAAGTTCAATTTCCGTGTAGTGCGCGATGGCTTGCGCCACCGTGACAGGTGCGGAACTAGCGGCCTCAATATTGATGTCCAACTGCATCCCCTCGACTGCTTTCTGAGCAGAGGATTTTGTTGGGTAGGTTTCTTTTGTTCCGATGATCCGCTTGCGCTGGATGCGGGTATTATTCAAACCCGATTCTCTCCAGCTATAGGCCCAAACATCTGGGCCAGTCTTCGGCTTTTCAATTGTCAAAGAGCCTTGCTGATAGCGTTTGCGTGTGTGTTTCATGCTGCCCTCACTTTCGGTTTAGGCAGCGCGAACGGCAGGACCAGTGTACTGCCCGGCAAGCCAGTCATTTAACTGAGTGGCACGGAAGGCGACACGGCGATCAAGATGAAGGCAGGGGATTCTGCCATCTCTCGCCCATAGCAAGATTGTGTTCGGGTGGATGCCAAGCAACGGGGCGGCTTGTGCGGCAGTCAGTAGCGGTTCAAATGATGCAATCACGGATGGCCTTTCAAAGTGTTACATAGTGTGCGTTTGGGCTGGACGTTGTACACGATGCCGGAGGGCTGGTTTGCTCTGTCCGGCATCGTGCTTCGTTGTGGGTCACTGTCCGACCAGTGCCAACCTCTAAATAATTCCCTTTCGCTTAGCGAACGTCTTCAGCGCGAAATACTTTCCTGGGTTGGACTTAATCAATTCCATCCCTTCGACACCACCGTCTTTGCCAAAAATGCTCAGAGCCTCTTCCTTTTTGAGGTCGCTTGGCCGAATACTGCGGAGTTGTGCTTTCTCCGCGGCGGTGAACTTTGCCCAGCGAGTGCGCCCTACCAGTGCCTCGGCGGCTGCCTCTTCGCCGTAGATCGGCTTCTCTGCGATGCGCGGAGTGCTGCGGTATTCGAGTCCACCTGACGGCGTGGCGTATGCGACGGCGTTCTTTGCACTCTGCTCTTCCCAGTAGCGGCGCGACTCTTCCTTTTTGAGTGCCATTTCTTCGTTGTAGGCTTTCAACTCGTCGAATATCGAATTCATCGAGACAGGTTTGTCTTCGCCAATGTCAACGGGCGTGGTCAGATTACCTTTTCGCGCTTCAGCGAGTGCGGTTTCGAGTCGTGCGATACGCTGCTCTGGAGTTTCTTGTGTGGCTTCCGGGGTAATAGTTGCTTCCAATGAATCAGACATAAAGTTATTGCTTCCTGGCCTCTATGGGGAGGCCGGTTATGCTGCGTTGTAGTTTCCGGTTCGATGTGATTTGATGTGCCGGTGCTGCGATGGGGAAAGGGTGGTGGTCGAGAGGGAGAACTGAAGTCCCCCACATCAAAGGGAATCGTTCTTCGACCTCTCGCCACCGCTCCGTACACGCGGGCGAACTCAAGGACATGAAAAGGCAGCGTGTACGGATATCAAACTGTGTTTTGGTTGGTGCTGGATTTGGACACACCACGGGCGTCTAAGGGAGGGCACAGTGGTATGCAGTGCAAAGGCGGTACTCATGCGGAGGATAGGGAATCTAATCCCTCTCATGCTTAAGTCCCTGCCTGTCTACTGCTTCTGTGGAGATTCAGATACCGAATCCCTAGTCCTGCTCAAGTCTTGTTGCTTTGCATCCGGCTCCACAGCCATCTATCCTGAATCCCGCTCCAGCGGATCACTAGTCCCCGGAGGATGTTTGTTGCTGACACCTTCAAAAGAAGGTTGTGCCCTTGTCCCTGTAATCGCGGGGCGTTTGCCCGTGTAGTGTTCCGTTGCCCGCTTGCTGTGGAAGTTGTTATTGCTTAGGTTGTCACCCTTGGAGGTTTTCAGCCGTAGCGCCTAATGGCACCCGGCATAGGGTGACGTTCCCGGAACTGGCGGTGTATGCCAGCTAATGAACTTGAGAGTACACACCTTGTACTAATGGCTCGGCATCCCTGAATGGGAGCCAGCATGGGGGACAGAAAACAAACTTCTTTATTTCTGTCCATGTATTAATTGTATCGTGGCTGTCAATAATGTATTTTTTATGGTTGACACCCGTTTCGCCTCTAACTCGCTAAAAACTATGGCTCAAAATAGTTTGAAAATAATTACAGTTGACAGATTCACAGTTGACGAAAATGGTCTATTTCTCCGTTACAGCCAATGCAATGAGACGGCTCTGTTTGTTCTTCAATCGCTGGATTGCCCAAGCGATGTCGTTCGAGTTCTGGGTTACTTTGAGCGAGTGCCGACGCTTCATCGTCAGGATTCTCCGGCGATGCAGTTGTTCCAGACCTTCGATTGATAGTTCCAAGCATTTCAGTTCAAGTGCGTTATTCATAAATCCTCCTGTGGGATCGGTTGAGGCCAGAAATGCCGGGGAAGTGGATTCCGACGGTATACGGGCGGTGGGTGTCAGCGGTCAATAGGTTGAGTGATTTGTATAAGACTCTGGTGCGTTTAGGACTCGCTTTCGGTTGCGGGTGCGGGGTCTTATCTCCTAAAGTATTAGGAATTAGAGCGTGAGAAGTTCCCTGCACTCTATGTGGTACGTCGTAAGACGCAGTAAATACGGGCGTATTGACCATAAACAGGCTATATTTCAATGGTTTTCATCAAGTTGTACCTGTATCGGTGACAAATAAGTAGGCGACGGGCACATTGCTTACCGCGTGACACAGCGTGTATCTACGCCGCACAGTGTGCAGTGAGTCACAGTGTCAAACGAAGTAAAAATCAGGCTGCCCTCTATCGGTTCCTTCATGTGTATCCCCTGCTATTGTTCTCTGAGTCTGCCCTTCCGATGGGAGGAGTTGGCCAGCTACCGCTAATCTCTTGGACCGAGATGGGAGAATGTCTGGGTTAGGTCCAGAGGCTTCTTATCGGGCTGCGGTTCGTCGGCAGGAGTCCAGCGGTAAGCCTGTTGATGCTTTATCCATCGCTCAACTTTCGGATTGCTGGCCAGAACGCAGACGCAGTATTTCAGTCCACTTTCGCGAACGGTGTAGACCTCGCCTTCAAACTCGATCAGGTCACCCTTCTTGATTCGCATTGCTTCGATCTCGTCGATAAATGACGTTGGCATCGGGGGTAGACGCATTATGTGTTTCTCCTGCCCCCCTCGATTGGAGGAGCTTGTTATTGGTTCTTTGGGTTGTGGGTGAGAGCTGGCGCAAAGTGTGCAGACTTCCAATGAAAAGGCCGCCTCCGAAGAGACGGCCAAGGCTGTAAATGTTTCTCCCTACGCATGGAAAGGGAACTTGCGACGTGCAAATCCTGCCAAGCCGAGCAGACCTGTGCCAAGTAGCGCGATGCTTGAGGGTTCAGGGACGGGAGAGTACGCCACATCCAGTTGGACTGTGTAAGGTATGTCTACTTGACCGTTGCCACCAATATAACCTTGCCAGTTGACCCCTGGGGTTTTCACGGAATCACCAATGGTGCCGAGCAAGTCAAAATACAAATTCAAGTCTCCAGTGGATACTTCGTCTCCGTTTATGATTGGCTCAAAACGAGTGTAGTAAGTATCGAGGTACACGGATACTCTCGACTGGCCATCGCCGTTAAATGTAGGGGCTATTGATGGAGCACTCCAATCGCCTGGGGGTGCAAAGGCTTGCTCAGGAAAGAGGACACCTGTACCTTGGACGCCATTGGGTAACAGAATCTGGATCGTGGCCGAAGTTACGACATTTCCGGTAGGAATAAAAACCGAGATATTAGAAAAGGTGGCGATAGCTCTCGGATAAAGTCCAGTTCCAAGACTAGGAAGATCAAATAAACCCCTATCGGTGGAGTATTCACCCCAGAAGTTATCATTTGGGCTGTCTATAAGCGCGACAACATTTGAGTTAACGGATAGTTGAATACTATCCGCCAGAGCAGCGGGTGCAACGGCGATCAGTACGGCGGCAGCAATAAACCACGTAGTCAAACGCATCATGTGTAACCTCTTTCAAGTGCTTGCTGAGGTTACGCGCTATATGTATGCAATTGACAGGCAGATGTTAGGAACAAAATTTCCAATGCGATATATTGTTCCGGTTTCGTGCTTGTGGGCTTTAAACAACGGTTGACAAGTGCCTATAGGGTGACAAAACTTCCAGCATACCGCCGCGTGTCTACGCCATATTTCGATGCCCTACCATGACATTGCATTGAGGCTATCCGGGCTTTGCTTCACGATGCGCTCTACGTTTCACCAGAAGCTCGCCACGGCGCTGCTGCCGTGTCCATGAGGCCTACTCGCTGCCTGGACACGGCGACGGCGATACGAAGGGTGTACCAGAAAAGGGGGTAGTTTTCAGGTGGCAATTGGCGGGCTTTTGAGGGCAGAAATTTAGTGCTTCACAAAACGACCGTTTTATGACACACTCGCTGCACTATGAAAGCACGAGTCGTTCTGTATGCGCGAATCTCCACCAAAGACAAAGGCCAAGATAACGAAAATCAACTCATTCAACTGAGGGACTTTGCAAAGTCTCAGGGCTGGAACGTTGTCCATGAGTACGTTGATAAGGCCACTGGTAAACGCAGTGACCGTGACCAGTTCCAAAAGATGTTCACGTCTGCTTCTAAGCGGGAGTTCG
The DNA here is from genome assembly GCA_041691575.1 of Terriglobales bacterium. Taxonomy (GTDB): domain Bacteria; phylum Acidobacteriota; class Terriglobia; order Terriglobales; family Acidobacteriaceae; genus Edaphobacter. Next base: position 200,777 of record JBEPUJ010000002.1, on the reverse strand, counting down.
ATGTACTACTCTTCTGGGCATTAGACAGACTGAGCCGTGAGGGAGTCGTAGAAACGCTGAATCACTTGCAACGGCTCACAGGCTATGGCGTGAACTACCGAAGTTTCACGGAGCAATATCTGGACTCTACGGGCATCTTCAAAGAGGCAGTCATTGGGATACTTGCGGCGGTCGCAAAGCAGGAACGGGTTAGGCTCAGTGAGCGAACGATTGCAGGTCTGCAACGTGCTAAAGCTCAGGGGCGTGTTGGCGGTCGTCCGAAGGTGGAAGACGACCTGAAGATGATGAAGCAGTTCCGCAAGCTGCGTGAAGATGGAACATCCACACGGAAGATTGCAATGGAGCTTGGAATCTCGCCCACTACGGTTCAGAAGCTATCAGGTGTCGCATCGGTATGACGCTGGTAGCCGTTCGCGCTACGAATAAAGGTTGCAAGCAGTCTCTATCTGTAGAGCAAGTCTCCTCGCCTCGCCAAAGCATTGCTCCTGGAGAGAAGAAAGGAGGGCTGGCTAAAGAGTTTAGTACCAGTTGAGAGACTTTATACGAGTACGAGCACAGCTCATCTCGCAAAATGGTGCTTCCCGTCAAAGGACCGTCGTGATACACAGGTTCTATCGTGTACGCGAAAATATCTAGGCAGTCTAAACCCAATGGAGACATCAAACCCAAACGATTGACGCCACTTCTGAAATGGGCTGGTGGCAAACGTTGGCTGGTCGATGAACTCTTGGAAGCATTCCCGACGACATCAAAACGGTACTATGAGCCATTTCTAGGCGGAGCAGCCATTTTTTTTGCATTTTGTCCCCAACAAGCCACCCTCTCCGATACCAACAAAGAATTGATCAACTGTTACCGTCAAGTCAGAGATCAACCTCAAGTGGTCTTGCAAGCTCTGCGTAAGCTAAAGAACACAGAAGCAAATTACTACCGAGTGAGAGAGCGCCAACCAACCGACCGCATCGAACGCGCCGCACGACTCCTATTTCTGACGTCGCTCTCGTTCAACGGTATTTTCCGCCAGAACCTTGATGGCCTTTTCAACGTGCCCTATGGTAATAAAACGCATATCAATCCTGCCGATTCCGCAAAAATCATGGCTGCGAGTAAAGCGCTTAAGGGCTCAAAGCTCGTTTGGAATGATTTTGAGACAGTCACTGACAAGGCAGTGGCCGGGGACATCGTCTACTTCGACCCGCCGTACACCGTAGCTCACGGTAATAACGGATTTGTGAAATACAACGCCAAAATATTCAGTTGGGACGACCAGATCCGACTCTCTAATATTGCGGAGCGTTTATCTAAGCGAGGATGCTTTGTCTTTATAAGCAATGCCGACCATCCTTCAATTAGGGATCTCTATAAAACATTCAATCTTAAGGTCGTAGCGCGTCAATCAAAGATTGCAGCCGCGACCGAGTACAGAAAGGCAATCACCGAATGCCTTTTCTTCAATGCGGAGGTTATACGTGCAGGAACTTCAAAACATAGATGAGCGGGATAATCTTTCAGGCCTTGCGCGCAGCAAATCGAGGATTTATGAGACAAAAACGGTCCACCCCAAGACGGTTGATGACTACTTGCCGAAAGGTTGGACAGAGGATAAGCCAAACAAAAAATCTGTACGCCTGCGAAAGCCTAAATCGTTAGCCGACCGACTTGAGGACAGGGTTTGGTCGCTGATGTATCGACTCGGATTTCCTCTCCTATCCGGTGAGCGAGGGGCACAACTCATCTTGAACCCCAAGGATGAGAAAAGTCCCAAAACTCAGATTGATGTGGTGGCGATAGATGAGGATGTGGCCGTGGCAATAGAGTGCAAGTCGGCAGCGACCTTCACAAAGCGCCCACAATTCATAGAAGAACTTGCGAAACATAGCCAACAGCGTCAGCGATTTGCTGCGGCGATAAGGGCAGACTTTGGTGCAGATCCAAAGAGACAGCCTGTCATCGCAATGTTTCTTCAGAATGTCGATTTATCGGATAACGATAAGGCACGTGCGAAAGAAGCCCATGTCGCTCTCTTCGATGAGGACGATCTTGGTTACTATGAGAGCCTCGTAGGACACTTGGGGCCTGCTGCCAAATATCAATTCCTGGCGGATTGTCTTCCCGGTAAATCTATTCCGGGCTTGGAACTCCACGTACCAGCAGTCAAGTCGAGGATGGGCGGGCACAATTGTTTCACGTTTTCGATATCGCCTGACTACCTCCTGAAGGTGTCTTTTGTTTCGCACCGTTCCAAAGGAAAAGCCTCGGATGTCGATACTTACCAGCGGATGCTCACTAAGGCAAGATTGAACAAGATTCGCGAATACATCAATGATGACGGCATTTTCCCAACAAATATCGTAATCAATCTTGAGAAGGGTACCGTCAATTTTGAAAAAAGCCCATCAAGAGCGAGAAGCAAGCCTCGATGACGGCATTCTTGGGTGGCTGCGAATCAAACCGGCGTACAAATCCGCTTGGATTATCGACGGACAGCATCGACTGTATGCGTACTCGGGGCTTGATCGGGCGATAAAGGCTCGCGTTGCTGTACTTGCTTTTGAAGGTTTAGCACCCAGTAAGCAAGCCCAACTTTTCATAGATATCAATGCGAAACAGAAACACGTCAAGCAATCCCTCTTGCTGGAGCTGTTTGCAGAACTCCATTGGGATTCAGATAAAGTTTCGGAGCGTGTCAGCGCGGTTATATCGAAGGCAATCCAAGAACTGGGTGCAGACAAACGGTCGCCCTTTTTTGGGCGAATCCAAACAGCGGATGAGACCAAGGATGCCACACGATGCATTACTATAACCGGAATGTTTGGTGCCCTAGATCGAAGTGATCTTTACATAGCTAAAGTCAAAGGCGACGATGTAGTGGAATATGGCCCATTCTGGGCTGGCTCAAATGATAAGTCGTTCAGACGAACGGTCCGGATTTTGAAAGGATGGTTCGATTTTCTCAGTAAACCTGCTTTGAGTTGGTGGGAAAAGGGCTCTAGCGAAGGTGGGGGACTGGCTATGAATGACGCTGTCAGCGCTTGCATCGCTGTTCTGCGCAGTGTGATTCAAGATCTTGAAGTAGGTAAATTGCGCCTTCGTGATCTCGATAATGACGAGGTAGTGGCAACACTGAGGCCGTACGGCGAAGCGCTTGGGGATTATTTCGCCGGTCTTGGAGAAGAGGAACGAAAGACCTTCAGAGACAAACGCGGTATTCAAGGTCAGACGTGGCGCAAGCGTCAGTGCGAAAAAGCCATCAGAGACAAATTCCCAACTTTCAGTCCAGAAGGATTGCAGGAATACGTCGAAGGGGAGAAGGCACAGACCACCCAGAAGGCAAAGTATGCTATCGACCATATCGAGACGATGCTTCAGCGGGCGATCATGGAAGAATTGAAACGGGAATGTGGTCCAAGTGAAAACGAGTGGTGGATGGTCGGAGTTCCCAAGAACGTGCGGAAAAAGGTTTCCGAACGACATGAAGACGACGACAACAAGCGGGGTGGTAGGGAATATTACTTTGATCTGATTGATTACAAACACATAGCTGCTACCCCGCAGAATTGGCCATTGTTTGATCCTATTCTTGGATTTGGCAAGGGTGGCAAGGATAAGAAACTAGAGTGGTTAGACTATGTAAACGAAAAGCGGAAACTGGTTGCCCATGCCTCTGCCGCCGTCGTTCTTCCTGTAGCTGATTTGAGTCGTCTGCAGGAAATTGAGTTGTGGTTGAAAGGCCAGTTGCGAGGAGCAAGCGGAAAACAAACCGTAGATGAATCAGAATTTGCATCGCAATGAGATTACTTACTATCTTGAGCCTTCACTATCAGCGAAACAACTATTGAAGACCGCGGTGGATGTTCTGTCAGCCGTAATGCCAGATGGTTCTGATTTCGCTGATAGCCGTTCGCGCTGCGGTTGCAATGCGAATACCAGCGAAGTAACAACTCAAGTAGCAGTAAGGTAACGATAAGGATTGCGGCGGATGCACTCACAGAGCCTAAGCCACTCACCTGTTTAGGCTAAGTTGCTCAAAATACATGCAGTCAGGGATTGGGGTGGGTGAGGTCGCTAGTTCGAATCTAGTCGTCCCGACCATTTACTTTCAATCACTTAGACAAAAAACGGGGCCAATTGGATCTTCGTACGGGTCCACAAAGGTCCAATTGAATCCTGGACTAGTTTTCGTCCCCAGATGCGTCGGCCAGCCGAGCAATAGAGCCGTGATTGTGTCCTGTGCGATTCTCTTGTCCGCAGCGACTGCCTTCGCATAACTGTCTGGTCTCGGTAGAGAGATCATCCATCTTGCATACTAGCTTCGCTTGTTGCTTGATCGGAGGAATGGGGAAAACTGCCCGCTTGACCAACTTTACCGAATACTCGGCGCAGGGAACAAGACGCATGCTTCGCTGATTGTGATCCTGGGTCTGGTCTTCGTTCCCATCATGTTCCTGAATACGCTAAGCGAGATCGCTGCCCTGATGCTCTTGCGCGGCGCAGATTTCCTGTTGGTATTCGACAACGTCAGTTGGAGGCCATGGCCATGCTGTTCCTGGATTTGCATCACTACGGGTACGTTGTCGGCTGGATCTTGGGCCTCTGGCTCTTCCCTTCGGAGTTCTTGTCTTTAGATCGGGTTTCCTCCCCGCATCCTGGGCGTCCTGCTGATCGCTGCATGTTTCGGCTACCCGGCGGATAGCCTTACGTCGTTGCTTCTGCCCAGTTACGAAGATGTTGTGGGCCGAATTGCGAACATCCTGTTAACGCTGGGGGAACCCGCGATAATCTTGTGCCTTTTGATTATGGGAGCGAAGGATCAACCATTGGAACCCGCAGCATAAAGTGAGCCGAACTCCTGGCTTTGGGCTTCACGTTCGACGAATTCCGAGCGAGTAGCCGGGCATTCGGAAATAATCCGAACAATGGCTACCATTTGACAACCGATAGCGGCAGGCCTATATTCTCCGCAATTAGCGCGACCAGGATTCAAAAACTTAGAGTCCCTACCTCGAGTAGACCGCGCAAATTCAAACCTCCCCAGGCCCCAGGTTATCCCGGTCGTTCGGTCCTCAACCACGGAGAGCGCTTTCTCAAAGCTCGTTCCTGATTATTTTGGCCGTCTATTCCCGTCTCCATCGCACGTCGATCCTAAGTCTGCCCTTACCATAGTCCGACTTCAACAGGGCCCCAAATTAATCACACAGGAGATTTCCCATGAGCACCTCTACGCAATTTTCTGATCTCGCAGCTAATGCGACGCAGACGGGTCGGGCGGTCGCACGCCTGGCGCAGGATGACGTCGAGTTTCGCGCTGCAGTGGACGCCGTCCGCGCCGGAGATTCGGATAGCTTCCTTCGCCTTCTCGATCGAATCAAAGCCAGACCCTACTGCGAGGAGATCTGTCGCTGGTTCGCCAGCAAGGAATGCGTCCTCGAATGTCTGGTACTGTGCGGTCTTCCCAAAGCAGATATCACGGTAGAACAGATCGCGGCAGCGGCCATACAAATTGCCCGCATCACTGCCGATGAGGAACTGGTCGAGCGCCTCGCCGACATCGTCGAGCGGAGGGATCCAAAAGACTTCAAAGCGTTTGTGCAGGAGCAGAAGCTGCAGGACTATTGCCGCATCATCTGCCACTGGGTCTGCACCATCCGCTACACTCTCATCTGCGAGGTCCTCTGCGGTCCGGTCATCGAGTTGCCCGAAAGAAATCTCGCGGCCCAACTCTCGCTCGCTGGCAAGGCGATCGCACAACTCACGAAGAACCCCGCACAACTGAGACAGATCATCGATGCGGCGATCAACTTGAATTGTGAGTTCTTGCAGGAGGTGATCGGAGGATTCGACGACTGCATTCTCATCTGTGGATGGATATGCAGTTGGCGATCCATCTACGTCTGCTCGCCCGCATGTCCCATCCTCGAGATCCCCAAGGACCTCATCGACGAGGAACGTCAGTTCGCGCAACTCTCAGGTCGCCTCGCGGATGCAGCCAACGCATATCCACGTCTGTTCGCCGCGATCCAAGCTCAGGATCAGAAGGCCTATCAATCGCTGGTCAAAGAGTTTGAAGTCGGCCCCTTCTGCTTCCAGCTATGCCACTGGATCTCGGTTGAGGTCTGCAACCGCTTCTGCATCTGCATCTGCCCACTGCCTGAGACGATTCCGCTCTTCACCAAGGTCGGTCACTATCACGTCGATCCCATATTCGGTGACTTCAAGCCCGACGGCACCACGACCGCAGAGGGATACGCCTTCTCGACGACGGTAAATCTGAACGGAATCATGCCGGATGGCACTGCGCCGGATGCTCTGGAGTACCGGTTCACCTATCAAAATCTGTCGGGCCCCGGTCCGGTCACACCCATCACCAGCCCCGCCATCCCGCCCACGACCATCATCGGACAGCTCGAGTACTTCTACTGGAACTCGGTGCTCTCCCTCTGGCTCGTCGGCTCGACTGATTTCTTTGTCAACAACCCCGGAGCCACCGCGAACATTCCTCAACAGTTTGGCCCACCACTCACTCCAAGTGTCGATACCGATTCGGACGTCAACGGCTGGATCAAGATACCGCGCTACAACAGTCTCTTCCCGGGCGGAGTCGGCCGCTTTGTGCCAACCGGCCTGCTCGCTCAACTCGATACCACCCAACTCACATTGGAGCCCTTCGACCTCACTGTCGCGGGACCCGGCCTACCCGTCGTTGCGGGCGTGGCCGTTCCGGCAGCGCAACAGTCGGTCAAGCCGCTCTTCACCATTAACTTCGAAGCCCGCAACTCTGTAACGCTCGCCAGCGTAGGCAGCAACTCACTCGCTGTCATCGCCCTCAGCAACACCGAGTACACCTACATGCGCCACCCGGACTGGGCTGGATACACCGCCGGGCCAACACCGCCAGTCGTCTCGCTCGATATCCTCGAGATGCAGGCTGGCGGCTGCCAACCGCTCGGGGTCAACGCCAACACACTGCACGCACTGTTCACCGTCTATCATCCGTATCTCGGCAGTTGCTCGTTGAACTTTGTCGGCCCGGCGCCATTGCCACCGGTAACGGTCCCGGTCATTCCTCCCGACGGAGACGTGTTCTCAGGAGCAGCCGGACTGGCGATCGACATCAGTATGCTCGTGCCGTGCGCTTACGTTGTCTTCCTCAACGCAAACCTTAACCTCACCAATGGAGACGTTGCACTCTATGGAACCTTCCAGGACTTCATCGCCTTCTGCAGACGATGACACGATGAAGCACCTGCTGCGATTCGGCGTGGCTGCCCTCGCGACCTGGCGGTTGACACACCTGCTGGCGAACGAGGACGGCCCCGCCGATGCGATCGCACGTGTGCGCGAACATCTCGGCTCAAGCGAGCTCGGCGAGTTGATGGACTGCTTCCACTGCACGAGCATCTGGGTCGCGATACCCTTCGCCTTCTATGCAGCGAAGAAGCCGGTCGATCGCGTGGCAGCATGGCTCGCCCTCTCAGCGGCGGCCTGCCTGTTGCAGGAAATCAACTCCGAAGAGCCGGAGACAGGAGATAACGATGAGCTGTTGCGGCAGCAGACGAAAAGCGCATAAGGCATGGCTGCAATCACGACCCGTCCGACTGCGATACCTCGGCGAGCAATCGGCGCAGCTGATCGGGAAGGCCACGGGCACAACATACTTGTTCACGACCGCAGAGCGTGAGATGGAGGTGGACGCACGCGACGCTCTAGGTCTTCTACGGACCGGGAGCTTTCTCGTCGCGACTCCCACACCGGTGAAAACGCACTGAAGAAGGTGCTGAAAGTCTGTCTTGATAGGCACGGCTTCAGAGTCTGTCCTGAGTGCAGTCGAACGGATGCCGCATGCGTGCGCCCCGGAATAGAGAACCCTCAGTTGTTGCCAACAGCCGTTTGAGTACCGCATCCAGCCAATAAGATTTCTTACCCAGAGCTTGCGAGCTGGCAAATACTCAATCTTCGGGACCGGCATAGCTAGTTTGCTTGCACCAGTTTTTCAGAGCAGATGCGAGTTCGGAGGGTATCGGCCGAGGACACCGAGACGCTTTGGCGGACCCTCCAACCCGTTCCATTCGTCAACAACCAATCGGCCGTTGGCGAATGGAGCGGGTCGATCTCAATGGCGCGGATCGCGAAGCGGAAGCAGTTTGCGGTGAAAATGGAGGGTTTAACGTTTTGTATAGCTCCATAAAATATTGATTTGCTTCTTTTATAGGGAAAAAATAGTATTCATACTCTGATTGTGATTGTGCATTTCTTTTCAATCAAATAAGGATGCTCCCCTTATGACGCCTCTGCATCTAAGATCTGCCGAAACTGCCGCGTTATCTCCAGCTCAAATCCTTCCGAGGCTCTCTGTGTGCCTGTTGGCCGGTGCGGTGGCGCTTCTGGTTACGGGGTGCAAGAGTAAGCCCGCAAAAACGGGAGTGGCGCAGGCGGCGCAGCATCTCGATTTTAACCAGGACGTGCAGCCGATCCTCGCCGGCAATTGTTTCACTTGTCATGGCCCCGATCCGGAGATGCGTAAGGCTGGGCTTAGGCTCGATCTCGCAGAATCGGCTTTCAAAAAGCGTCCCGGGCATCCGGATGCGATCATGGCTGGTCATCCTGAGCTGAGCGAGCTTGTAAAACGGATCGAGTCCAAAGACCCGCATTATCTGATGCCGCAGTCGGCACAGGGCGATGCGAAGCCGATGAAGCGTGAAGATATCGCCATCCTCAAGGAGTGGATAAAAGAGGGCGCGGTTTACAGGCCGCATTGGGCGTTCGAGAAGCCGGTTCGTCCCGCATTGCCTGCAGTCGACGACAAGGGCTGGGCACGAAACCCTATCGATGCGTTCGTGCTGGCTCGGATGAAGAAGGAAGGGTTGAAGCCATCTCCCGAAGCGAATAAGGAGACGTTGATTCGCCGGGTAACACTCGATCTGACGGGCCTGCTCCCTACTCCGTCTGAGATGAATGCTTTTGTAAAGGATTCATCGCCGCAGTCCTATGAGCATCTGGTGGATGATCTGCTGGCCAGGCAGAGCTTCGGAGAGCAGCGGACGCGCTACTGGATGGACTATGCGCGATACGCGGATACCTACGGCCTGCACCTCGATAACAGCCGCCATGCGTGGCCTTATCGCGACTATCTGATCCGCTCATTCAACAGCAACAAGCCATTCGATCAGTTTGCGATGGAGCAGATTGCCGGAGACATGTTGCCATCAAAAAATCTGGATGCGCTTCTGGGCAGTGGATACATCCGCTCCGGCGTCAGTAGCAATGAAGGCGGAACGATTCCCGAGGAGCTGCGCGTAAACCTAACGCGTGAGCGGACCGAGGCTTACGGCTCCGCGTTCATGGGGCTTACAGTCGGGTGCTCGGTTTGCCACGACCATAAGTACGACCCGACGACACAGAAAGACTTCTACTCGTTGAGTGCTTTCTTCAACAATATGGACGAGTTGCCCTACAACGGGGACGTGCCACATTGGGCTCCTATGGTTCGGATTCCGAAGCCCCAAAAGATGGAGGCATATAACAAGATATTGACTCAACGATCCAGCCTTGTGAGCCAGTTGAATGCGATGCATCTGGACAACAGGGAGTTGATTCAACAGTGGGTCGCCTCGCGGCAAGACCCCGCCGTACCCGTATCCGGCGATCAATTCCTGCTGCGATTGAAGCTGGACGAAGGAGGCGGCGAGGTATTCAAGAACAGCGCTCCCCATGCGGCCCAGGCTAGCTTCCCGATCGGAAAATTCAAGCCGCAGTGGGGCGAGACGACCTGGTTCTGGCCGGACTTCCGCATGGATACCAGTGCGCGGGTGATGCTGGGACAGATGGGCGACTACGACTGGAACCAATCGTTTTCTTCAGGCGGGTGGTTCATGCTGCGCGCCGCTCCCAACTATTCGAGCACGTCGGGGACATTGATCTCCAAGATGGATACAGGCCAGCACAACCGTGGCTGGGATCTTTATCTGGATCATGGCGTCATCAATGTCGACCTGGTGAACGGTGGGCCGAAGAGCCTGCCCGGACCTGAAACAGCGAAGAGCAAAACCAAGCCAGAGTTGTTCAAGAGAGCAGCCTTCGAGTATCCAACTCCAGATCACCTGGACACCCTGGAGCCCAAGCAGCGTCCAAAGCGCCCGCCCAAGAGCGAGGCAGAGAGGAAGGCGGCAGAGGCGAAGAGGAAGGCAGACGCCGTCAAGGCGCAAAAAACAAAGGACACCACGCCGTGGGTCGGGATCAGAGTCGCAACACTGAATGCCCTGCCGCTGGATGACAAATGGGACCACGTGTTCTTTACCTACGATGGATCGGGTAAGGCATCCGGAGTAAAGATCTATGTGAACGGCAAGGCGGTCGCGACCAAGGTGGTCTACGACAGTTTGGCTCACTCGACCATCAAGACTCAGGCTCCGATGCAGTTGGGCTGGAGATATCCCGACGCCGATCCGGCGCAGGACACGCGCTATCAGGACATCCGGCTCTACGCGCGAACATTGACGCCGGAAGAGGCCGGACGCCTTCCCTTTCAGGACTACGTTTCAGAGGTGCTGGCTACGCCTACAGCAAAGTGGACTGAGGACCAATGGCATGTTGTAAGCTCCTATTACTTCGATAGTGTGGACGCTAAATCGAAGGCGCTCCAGAGCCAGATTGTTCAGTTGGATGGGCAGCTACAGCAACTCTCAATCGGAGGCGATCTCTCTATCGTCGCCTCGGAGAAGCCATCCCTTGCCTACGCGGATGTGTTGGCGCGGGGAGTCTATACCGCCAGGCTGGAGCGCGTGGAGGCGAATACGCCTCACTTCCTGCCTCCGCTGCCAGCCGGTATACCGCATGATCGTCTGGCGCTGGCGAAGTGGACAGTCAGTCCCGACAATCCGCTGACGGCGCGCGTAACGGTCAATCGAATGTGGAACGAAGTCTTCGGCACCGGACTGGTGGAGACGACGGAGGACTTCGGCATCGTGGGAGGGCGTCCCTCTCATCCGCAGTTGTTGGACTGGATGGCGGTGGAGTTCCGTGAGAGCGGCTGGAACATCAAGCACATGTACAAGCTGATGGTGACGTCGGCTGCATACCGCCAAAACGCGAAGTCGACCCCGGAGCAGATAGCCCGCGATCCCAGAAATCTTCTGCTGTCGCATGGGCCGCGCTTCCGAATGGACTCTGAGATGTTGCGCGATATCGCGCTGCAGTCAGGGGGACTGCTCGCCAACAAGGTTGGCGGCCCAAGCGTGAAGCCCTACCAGCCGCAGAACGTGTGGGAACAGGTGAGCTATCCCACCAGCGATACGGTCAATTATGAGCAGGGCCATGGGGATGCTCTCTACCGCCGCAGTATGTATACGTTCTGGAAACGCATGGCGACGATGCCGGATATGGACGCCTTCGATGCTCCGGTGCGCGACGTCGCTTGCACGCGGCGGCAGCGCACGGATACGCCGCTGCAGGCTCTGGTGATGATGAACGATGTCCAGTGGGTGGAGGCTTCGCGGGCGCTGGCGCAACGCGTAATCCAAGAGGGCGGCAAGCAGCCGGAGCAGCGGATCAATCTGCTTGGGAATATTCTGTTGTCCCACGATCCGCCGCCACAGATGTCTTCGGTTCTGGAAACCTCGCTCGCGACGATGGAGAAGCACTATAAGGCTGATCCAAAGGCGGCGAGCCAGTTGATCGGCGTGGGAGAGAAACGAAGCGATCCTTCCATTCCTGCTCCGGAGTTGGCGGCCTGGACGATGGTGGCCAGCGAGATGATGAACCTGGACGAGGCCGTAACCAAGTAGCGAGAGGAGCATTATGAAACAGCATCCGCTTTGCACGGACACCGAGCAGGACCTGAACGTCCGAGCGTTGCCTATTCCTGAAGAACTGAAGCAGGAGTGGGCCGCGCTGCAGACCCGCCGGCACTTCCTCGGCCGGGCGGGCAAGGTGATGGGCTGGGCTGCGATGGCGTCTCTGACAGGAGACCACGCGCTGACCTCGGTGGCCCACGCTACGGTGACTTCCAGCACACCGAAGGCCATCACGCCGGAGCAGTTTAAACTGCCTAACTTCGCTCCAAAGGCCAAGCGCGCCATCTATCTCTTCATGTCGGGCGGTCCGCCGCAGATGGACATGCTGGACTACAAGCCCAAGTTGGCGGCAATGTACAACCAGGACATGCCGGATTCGGTGCGAGGCGCGCAGCAGTTGACCGGCATGTCGTCAGGGCAGGCGCGCTTTCCCATTGCTCCGTCGCACTGGGCGTTCAAGCAGCATGGCAAAAGCGGAACCTGGGTGAGCGATCTGCTGCCGTACACGTCGAAGATGGTTGACCATCTGACGATTATCAAGACGACCAACACGGACGCCATCAATCACGAGCCCGCGATCATGCTGATGAACACCGGGAACATGAATTCGGGCAAGCCCTGCATGGGCGCATGGTTGTCCTATGGACTCGGCAGCATGAACAACAATCTGCCTACCTTCATGGTGCTTCAGAGCAAGCTGAACCCTATCGAGAACAACCAGCCGGTATCGTCGCGTCTATGGAGCAGCGGCTTTCTTTCATCCGAATATGCAGGAGTCGGACTGCGTTCGGCAGGGGACCCGGTGCTGTTTCTGAGCGATCCTGCCGGGGTCAATCGCGATGTTCGTAGAAAGATGCTTGATGCAGTGCATCAGATCAATCAGCAGACCTACGAGGAACTCGGCGATCCGGAGACAAACTCGCGCATTTCGCAGTATGAGATGGCGTACCGCATGCAGACCTCGGTGCCGGAGCTTACGGACCTGAGCAAAGAGCCGAAGTCGACCTGGGACCTTTACGGATCCGAGGCGAAAGTACCCGGAACGTTCGCTTACAACTGCCTGATGGCACGAAGAATGGCCGAGCGCGGCGTGCGGTTTACGCAGGTCTACAAGCGAGGCTGGGACGTGCATGGCAATCTGCCGAAGCTGCTGCCGATCCTCTGCCAGGAGACGGATCGCGCATGCTATGCGTTGATCACGGACCTGCAACAGCGCGGACTGCTCGACGACACGCTGGTGATCTGGGCAGGCGAGTTTGGCCGCACGGTATATAGCCAAGGGGGACTTTCTGAGACCGATTATGGCCGCGATCATCACCCTCGATGCTTCACCACATGGATGACTGGCGGAGGCGTCAAGCCCGGAATTACCTATGGCGAGACGGACGACTACAGCTACAACGTGGTGAAGGATCCCGTCCCTGTGCGGGACTTCAACGCGACTGTACTGCACTGCCTGGGCATCGACCATAACAAGCTGACCTTTCAATCACAGGGGCTCGATCAGAAACTGACTGGCACGACGCCTGCCAATGTTGTTCAGGGATTGCTGGCATGAGGACTCGGTGTAGGCGTGAGTGTAATTGATTCGAAACTGCTTCCCAAAAGTCCGGCGACGCGGACAGCCTGGGTAATGGCCCTGATGTTTAGCGTGGCGCTACTGCTCCTGCCCCACATCTTCAAACTGGATGGGAAGCCCCATGCGAACTGGCAACAGTTCATAGGGAGGTTCCATCCGCTCATCATTCATCTGCCGATTGGCTTTATCCTGCTGGTTCCATTACTCGAAGTTGGGGGGCGCTGGAAACCCTCGCTGCGTGAGAGCGCAAGCCTGGTATTGGGCCTCGGCTTCATCAGCAGTCTGGGCGCAATGACGCTTGGTTATTTGCTTGCTTACGGCAGCGGCGATTCGGGCGCAGGCGTCACGCGGCATATGTGGGGCGGTATCGCCCTGACCATCGGTGTGCTGCTATGCCTGCTGGTGCGTCCATTATGGGCATCAGGCGCTGCGCCGCGACTCTATCCCGCATTGCTGGGTTGCGTGTTGCTTGTGCTGTCGTGGGCGGCCCATCAGGGCGGTTCGTTGACCCACGGGAGCAACTACCTTACTGAATCCATGCCGCCACTGCTCAAACGCTGGACAAGATTGGGGTCTTCGCCAGCCAAGGCGCCAGTCTCAGGCTCCTTTTACGCGCAACACATCAACCCTATCTTCGATTCAAACTGCGTGGTGTGCCATGGCGAAAACAAGGTTGACGGAGGTCTCCGTCTTGACTCATATGAGTCTCTGATGGAGGGCGGAAAGGACGGGACGGTCATCGCAGCGGGCGCTCCGGACAAGAGCCTGCTGCTGACACGCGTGACCCTTCCCAAAGGCCACAAAAAGTTCATGCCGTCAGAGGGCAAACCGCCTCTCAAGCCGGAGCAGATTGAGTGGATTCGCGCCTGGGTGCAACAAGGGGCGTCGTCCACGGCGACTTCATTGGCCGGAATCACCATTGATGAACACAAGGATGTGCCGTTGCTGCCGGTGGGAGACTATAGTGCCTTGATGCCTGAGATCGAGGCGATGGATAGCGGCACGGGCGCCAAACTTGTACAGGTGTCCAACAAGGCGTCGGATGGGTTGATTCTTAGAACGATTGATGTGGGTAAAAAATTTGGTGATGCCCAGCTCGCGCAGTTCGCAAAGTTTGCGCCCTACATCGTGGAAGTCGAATTGGCTCGCACAGGAGTGACCGATGCCGGCTTCGATACTTTGAGCAAGTTCACTCACCTGCGAGTGTTGCACCTGGAAGATACGGCCGTCACCGGCAACAGCCTGACGAAGCTGATCCCGCTCTCGCAGTTGACCTACCTGAATCTAAGCGGAACCAAGGTGACGAAGGCAGCGCTGGCTCCCCTCGAAACGATAAAGGGTCTGCACAGCATTTACCTATACGACACACCGGCTCAACACGCGCCCATCACGGATGCTGCGCCACCGATCGAGAGGAAGACACTATGAATAAACCTGCAGGTCAGGAAGTAACGCACGTCTTCGACCGGAGAAAGTTTTTTACCGCAACTGGAGCAACCGCACTTGTAACCCTGGTGGGCGAGCGAAGCAAGGCGGAAGCCAGCGTGCCTGCCTGTGAAGTCGGCAAGCAAGAGGTGCGAACGGGAAATGGCTCATGGACCTATCGCGTGGTTTCGGGCTGGGGTCGGCTGCCGGAGGGAATCTCCTTTGGTGGAACCCACGGGGGAATCGCGACCGACAATGCGGGGCTGCTCTACGTCAGCACCCAGAGCAGCACTGGAGTCCTGGTCTATGACCAACAGGGAACGCTGCTCCGCACCATCGCAAAGGAGTACCCGGAGATCCACTCCATGGTCCACGCCGAAGAGAATGGAGTGGAATATTTCTATTGCACGGTGCAGAAGGGCACGCCAGCCGAGCACTGGCTCTTCATCAAGATGAAGACCGACGGAACGGTCGTACAGAAGATCACTGCTCCGCCCGAGGCCGGCTTTACCGCGTCGAAGGAGTGGCGGCTAACCGCTTCCGTTCCCGCTCCAGATGGCTCCATCTACATCGCAAACGGATATGGCGACTCGCGCATCTTCCGCTTCAGCAAAACCGGCGAATACCTTGCCGCCTTCGCGGGGAAAGGAAGCGCGGACGGACTGTGCAACTGCAGCCATGGAATGGTGCTCGATACACGTTACGATCAGCCGCTGCTACTGGTATGCGACCGGGAGAACCGGCGGCTGTCGCACTTCGACCTCGACGGTAAATTTGTAAAGCATGTAGCGTTCCATATGCGCCGCCCATGTCAGGTCAGCTTTCACGGCGACTATGCCGTGGTCTCGGAGTTGGAGGGACGAACGACCATTCTGGATCGAGACAACGCTCCGGTTGCATTCCTGGGAGACAACCCAGATCGATCACAGTGGGCAAGCTACAAAGCAGCTCCGCCTGAGATCAAGCCTGGAATCTTCAGCGCAGCGCACGGTTGCTTCATTGATCGCGATGCCAATATCTTTGTATCGGACTGGAATCAATCGGGCAGAATTACGAAGCTGGAACGCGTCAATATCTGAGACGTTCTTTCCGGAACATTCAATAAGAAGGATAAGAAATCGGAGCCTCCTAGTGGTATGCCCGATCTTATGTACCAGTTCGATTGTGAGTGTAGCGCGGCGGGCTTATTAGTGATTTCTCCACACCCCAAGCTCTTTGCAACGCAGGCCGCTGGCGCCGGTGGTCTGTAGCCCAGCGAAGAGTGCGGCCGGATGGTGTTGTAACGAACTCCCCACCGTTTCGCCAGCACCCGGATTTCCTTCAAGGAGCAGAAGATTTCTCCGTTCAGGAACTCGTCCCGTAGCTTGGAATTGAAGCCCTCGCAGTAACCGTTCTCCCGCGGACTTGGTGGCTCGATATAGGCCGTCTTCGCTCCCGTGACGGAGACATTTCCGCAGATCCCTAGCGACGAACTCAGGCCGTTGCTGGCGAGCCCAGGCTTTAAACAGGCAGTCCAAGAGCACATCATCAATGCCGGCCGTAATATGGTTCTCGGTCGGCGGTTCGTCAGCCTTGATCTTTCTCTGCAGAAGGACTTCACTCTCTCGCGTGAGAGCAAGTTGCAGTTCCGGTTTGATACGTTCAACGTATTGAATCATCCGAACTTCAATGTACCGGGCAGGATTGCAACCTATAACAGTGCGGGAATTCAGACTTCTCCTACGTTCGGTTCCATTACGAGTGCGCAAGACCCAAGGCAGTTGCAGTTTGGATTGAAGCTGCTCTTTTAGAGAAGGCCGCGCTTCCGAACCGGCCCCAACCATAAATCAATATCAAATGTGACACCAAGGAGCAGTTGCATCCCTTTACACAGATTCCTGTCGTTGGTCTGCTGTTACAGCCTTGCCATGCGGCACAATCTATCGATTGATAGCCTGTCTCAGGAAATCAATGCCCTCATACGCGATAGCAGAGGGAGTCGATTCGATATCGCGCCAGATGGCAGCCGCTGCGCTCAAGTCACCCAACGCGAATCCAAAACTCTCGATGGTAAGCCAACCGTCGTATTTAATTTGGTCAATCGCGGCGAAGACACTGTCCCATTCAACGTGCCCCGAGCCAGGAATTCCGCGATCGTTTTCGCAGGTATGGATCAGCTTGACATGCTTTCCGACCTTGAGCAATCCGGCTGCGATGCTCTTCTCCTCGATGTTTGCATGAAAGGTGTCGTATAGAATTCCGACGTTTGAATGGCACACCTGGTCTGCCAGCAGCGCGGCATCAGCCGCTGTATTCAGAAAAAATGTTTCGAAGCGATTCAACGGCTCGATGGCAAGGGTGACCTTGTGCTCGGTAAGGGTGTCGCCTACCTGCTGGTAAGCCTCAACTGCCCATGACCACTCATCGGCATTGCGCCGCCTGCCTGGAAGATAACCCACGGGCGAGTACAGAGGCCCGGCAATCGTGTCCGCACCGCACTCTGCCGTAATCGCAATCAGATCTTTCAACCACTGAATGGACTTACTGCGAACCGAGGAGTCAGCGCTGATGGCGCTCAAGCCATCGACAAAGATGCTGACCGTATTGCATTCGAGCCCGTTCGTATCCATCGCCCTGCGAACGCGCGCAGGAGACACATCGCCCGCTCGGAAGACAGGGAATTCAATTCCGTCGAAGCCTTTTTGCTTTATTGTCGGAAGAATTTCCTCCACCAAATTGTCGTAAGCCGCCGACCAGATCAACGTATTGACACCGAGTTTCATTGCGATTGTGCTCCCAATGCATTGAAGTGACAGCTAACGGAACTCAAGGTGTACAAGACTCTGCCCGGCTCATTACATAGAAAAACGAGCTTTGCCATGTGGCGCCCTGCCCTACCATTTGTACAGCGTTTTGGCTGACAGCGGGAAGCAGTACAGAAACGGCTTAATCTTCATCCTTGAAGAGTACTTAAAAAGTCATCTCCACCGTGCCGCGCCGTAGCACGACTCCAGTGGAGATGACTTTCTCATAGTTTTAGAACAGGTTCTTAGAACGTAAAGTGTCCAGCGAGTTCGAAGGCACGAGGAGAATTCTTCGCCGAGCCGATGGTGCCAAATGCCGCCGATCCCCAGACTGCATTCGGAGAGGAGAAGACGGTATGGTTCCAGGTGTTGAAACAATCGACTTCAAGCACGAACGCCATATCCTTTGGAAGTGAGATCGAGCGCTTGAGAGCCGAATCCAGGTTCTGAGACGCAGGGTTGAGGAGGTGCAGCGCACCGGTGCGCGGCGCATTGCCCAACAGAGTGATCGCCGTGACGCCAGCAGGAGAGACGACAGCCGGAGCCTTGAAGCCATTCGTGTCGAAGTACTTTACAGCGGTGCAACCTGTGCCCTGGCCAAGGTTGCAGGCAGTACGACCATTCTTCCCGTTGCCGAAGTTGCCGTTGATACGAGCACTCCCGGAGAAGGCAGGATTGAGGTCCGGCATGCACTGTCCCTGACCGGGCGAGTTGCAGCCGCCGTAGGTCACGAGAACAGGAGTGCCGGATGCGTACGTGTAGATGCCTGAAAGCTGCCATCCACTCAACAACGCGCGACTCATCCAATTGGTTCCGCCAAGGTGTCCTCTGCCGAAGGGAAGGCTCCAGACACCAAAGGCATTGATGACGTGCGGGCTGTTGACGACCGTCTGCGACCGTTCGATTCGGCCCTGATGGTAGTTCTGACTGCCACCTGAAATAGCCGCGGCGGGAATGTCGAAGCCGCTACGATTGGTGCCGTCGTTGCCGACGTTGCGCGACCACGTGTAGTTGAAGTTGAACGTCAGGCCATGGGCCAACCTCTGTGTCGCGGTGACCTGAAGCGAGTTGTAGCTGTAGTTGCCGACGTTGCCCCAGGTATCACCCACGCTGCTGTATTGCGGGAAAGCGACCAGCCCCTGCGCAATCGTGGCTGCTCCGTCTCCTGCTGCGGCGGCAGCCTGGAAATAGCCCGGGATGCTGATCCCTGACATCGCAGCCTGCGCCTTGGCGACGTTAGCCGCAGTTGCCGGAGACAGCAAGAGGGGCACATTACCGCCGCTCAGGCTGGTGCCGACCTGGCTGCCAAGGCTCGCAAGATAGATTGGATTAAGCTGGTTTGTCCAGTAGCCGCGAGGCGATCCAGTACCAGAATTGGTTGAGTTGATCAGATGATGGCTCTGGTTGCCGACATAGTTGATGCCAAGCGTCAGGTCGTTGGTGAGAGCGCGCTGTATGCCTACGTTGTAGAACATGAAATCCGGAGCGCGGCTGGAAAAATATGGATCGGCATAGGAGACGCCACCGGCAGTGACAACCTTGCCATTGCTGTTCAGATAGTTGCCGGCGTTCAGCGCTTGTGAAGCGGCGCTGGGCGCGGGAGCCGAGGGATAGGTGAAGCCTGAGCCAAAGAGGGACGTATTCGCCATACCGATCGACTGGAAGTACGAACTGTTGTTCAGGTAAAACGACGGGCCGGCGTTTGCGCCCGAGGTAACCTCAGCAGGGGCAGTCGCTGTCGTATTGAACCCGAGTTGACCGGTGCCGCCAAATGCGCCGCCTCGGCCTCCAACACCGCCGCCCTGAGAATAGACTCGGCCAATACCGACGCGAAAGACGGTCTTGTCATCAGGCGCGAAGGTCAGGCCGACGCGCGGTCCCCAGTTCTTCCAATACGTCTGCACCGGCGTGCGGCAGTTGCAACTGATGCCCGCGCCGCCATAGTTGCCTGCGAACTGAATTGCTCCAGGGGTATTGGTGGCTGGATTGGTGATGTTCGGGTTCATGAAGCTCCAGCGGTTCTGAACCTCGCGATACGGCGGCAGATAATCCCATCGCATACCGATGTCCAGAGTCAGCTTTGAGTTCACCTTCCACGTATCTCCCACATAGGGAGCGATCGTGCGATACCGGCCTCCGACTTCGCTTACGGTCTGCAAACCGAGAGACGGCGGCGCTGATCCATTGTTGCCGACTGCTCCCAGCAGGAAGCTGGCATAGGAATAACCCGAGGTGTTCGGCGATAGAGAGCTGCCGACGAAATTCGCCGTGGA
Organism: Terriglobales bacterium; assembly: GCA_041691575.1. Classification (GTDB taxonomy): domain Bacteria; phylum Acidobacteriota; class Terriglobia; order Terriglobales; family Acidobacteriaceae; genus Edaphobacter. Next base: position 180,928 of record JBEPUJ010000002.1, on the reverse strand, counting down.
GCTCGCCGTGTAGGGCAATAAGAGAAGCCCGGTGAACGTTGCAGGATTGGCGTTATTGATCTGCTGCCACTGGATGGTGGCGCCGAACGTCAACGTGTGCGAACCTTTTACCCATTGCAGGTTATCCACCAGAGCATAGTTGTTCGGTGTGGTCTGCTGGGTTGCCGTGGCGCTGCTTGGCGTCGAGCCCTGAGTGGCTTGCCACGTCTGTATTGGCGTGCCGAATTTGCTGGTGCTGGCGAACGTTGCTGCCGGGAAGTTTTGCCCTGCCTGACCGGCGGGAAGATTCGTTATTCCCAGCTTGCTGATTTGATACGTTGGATTGTTCTGGGTCGAGCTTTGGATATTTTGAAAGAAGCGCACATACCCAAACTTCAACTGGTTCACCATGTTGTTGTTGATGGTGTACGCATCCTGTACGTCGAAGACCTTCGGATAGATGTTCGCGAGATCGCCGCCGGTGTACGGCTGCGGCAGATAAGGCAAGCCATAGTTATTCAGGTAATTGACCGTGCCCAACGCGCCGACCGTCGAGATGCGGTGGTTTGGAGTCATCTGGAAGTCAACGCGGTAGTTGTACAGATGGTTGTCAAAGCCCTTCGCCAGACCGGACGAATAGTTGTTCGTCAGCGTCGCCGGGTTGGTCGGATCGGGCAGGAACTGCTGCTGCGCCTTGGCGATTGGAGAGATGTAGCTATCGGGAATGACATTGTTGGTCGCGATGCCATTCTTTATCCCCTGGAATGGACTGCGTGTGCATACGCCTCCGCTGCAGGTCGTAGTGGTCGGGTCAAACAGAAACGCTGGATTGTTCGGGCCGGTGCCCGTAAGGCCACCTGCACCTACACCGCCATTCAATTCTGTAAAGTCGCCGCTGCGTTGAAGAAGACTGGGAATGGTAAAGGTCGTCGGGTTTGTCTGCGTCCGGTTATGGTATCGGTCATAGGCAAAGAAAAAGAAGATCCGCTTGCTCCCAGGAACGTGTCCCCCGAATGTCACTGAAAGCTCGTTCTGATGATCGACGGGCTTGGACGAAACCAGATTCCCGGCAGCGTTGCGAACTTTGCCGCTGAATGGCCATGCATCGAGCTCAGTGTTCCGGATAAAGTCCTTGACCGAGCCGTGATAATCGAGCCCGCCCGACTTCATCGTGAAGTTGGACGCGCCTGCGCCGGCGTACTCCACCGGTGGCGAGCTCGTGATCACCTGGATCTGATCGATCGCATCCACGGTAACGGCTTGAGATACGAGCCGGTTGTCGCCCTGTTGGCTGACCGTCTGCGCCGGCAGACCGTCGAGGTAGAGTTGCCCGAGATAGTTGCCTGTACCGCCGATGATCGGCAGACGCGCGCCAGAGGTGGCGCCCGGCGAAAGCTGAGCGACGAACGTCGGATCGCGCTGCTGTCCGTTCATAGCGAGTGGAAGGTTCGCGTAGGTCGTGTTTTGAACCGTAAGCCCAAGCATCGCGTTTGTGGTCTCAAGCTGTGGCGGAGCGTCCGTGACCTCAACAGTTGTGTCCGCCGCTCCGATTGTCATTGCCACATTCAGCGGCGTCAGCACCAGAGCGTTTGCGATCAGGTTCTTTTGGACATAGTCGCTGAAGCCTTGCGACTTCACGCGCACGGTGTAGGTACCCGGAAGAATCGGGGAGACGGTATAGAGACCGTCGCCAGTGGTCTGGCGCGAAAGAGTGATACCGGTGGCATCGTTGGTGACCGTCACTGTCGCATTGGGAATCGCCGCCCCTGTTGTGTCGGTGACCTTGCCCTGAATACCAGCTTCGCCGCCGGTCTGGGCATGCAGGTTCAGGGGAATCAGGGTGATCAAAAGCAGTAAACATGCAAAAAAGGCTCGACCACCTTTTGCGAAGATGACGCCCTTGAGATCGATTTGGCGCTTTTTAGCAGCGCTCATTTTATGTGGTGTAGCCATGGAGCCTCCCATTTATCCGATTGTTCTATCGAAATAGGACTTTATGAGTTGTGAGGTACATATGTCAATAGAAAAAATATTCCAAATAGCAATAAGAGGTTATGCCACGCGGCAGGGATTTCGGGAAGATGAACTGTTCGAGGGCCGTCCCTCCAGGATCACCTCTCTTCCTTCAATTGGCTGATGAATAAGTCCATTCGATCTCCAGGATTCGCCTGGAAAGCGGCCTTGACGAGCAAACCTGGCGATGCTTCAATCATTAGGATTTAAATGTTTAAATATGTGGTTCTCTGAAGAAAAATCTCTTCCAGGCGAACCTTGAAGCAGCAACGATCTTCGGAGGGATTCACCGATGCAGCCCAAGATGCGAACCGCCATCATCCTGTCCTCTCTGGCCCTTTCGACCTTTCAACTCTGTGCCATGACACGTTTGGAGTCAGCCAATGGCGTCATACGGATCGATGTGGATACCGGAAACCCGGCAGCGAGCGAGGTCGTCTCGATCAAAGAAAAGGATCATTGGATTCCGGTTCTTTCATCGGCTGCTTCGGCGACGCGAGTCATCGCATCCGGCACCCCCGACGTAGTTCACTCCTGTTCGATCCACAAGGTATCCCGCATACCGGAGGGATTGTCCCTGCATGGAGCTTGCTCGGTCGGCGAGTTTGAAGAGCGGATACTTCTCACATCGGAGCCAGACGTTCTGTCGGTAGAGATGAGGTTCGTGCCCAAGGACGGGATTAAGATCGGTTCCGTCGAAGACCGCTATGATTTCGTTCCTGGAAGACGCGTATCTGACACGCTGTCCTCCGGGCCCGTCGATTTCGTGTGGAGCCAGAACATCAAGAATGAGGCGGACGACATTATTCCGGACTGGGCATTTAAATCTCCGGTCGTCATGCTTCAACAAGGGGAGGCCTTTACCGCGCTGATGCCGGAACTAAGCGACAGACGCAGAGAGTCGCTTGCCCTCGACCTCAACGTGACATCGGATAAACTTCCCTGGCTCTCCTACGGCGCCATGGCTTCGCAGCCATACGGACACAGCTATTTTCGGCGCTCTCCGGAGAACGGCCCGACCGTGATCGCTGGCACAATTGCATATCGATACTCCATCGTGGCATCTGCGCAACCCAACAAACTTGGCTATCGCAGGGTGGTGCGCCGCCTCTGGGCCAAGGAAGGCCACACAGAACTCCTGCGGTCGAACGATCTGCAACAGAATGTCACGCGGCCTGAGTTGACGACCTTCGACGATTGGCGAGCGGATACCTGGGTGCGCTATACAAATGAGGTGTATCGCGGATTCGATTGCGGCGGCCAACGGTGCGGCACGCTCGTCAGCAATCGAAATCCCGAGGGGAAATGGAATAAGCCCGGTCCAGATGCCTGGTTCAATGCATGGTTTCAAACTTTGCGAAGCGCCTATGGCTGGTATCTCTATGGTCAAGGCACACGCAATAAAGATATCGAAGATAAAGCTGAAAGCATTTTGAATCTCGCGTTGAAGAGTCCGCAAAACCACGGCGCTTTCTCGACCATTTATCTCCTGAACGATAAGCGCTGGATTCCCGACGATGGATGGGCCGGGTTCGCGGATGATTATCACGCCTTCTGCATGTCATGGACCGCATATTGGATGCTGGAGTGGGGCAGAGATCTCACTCCGGGAAGAAAAGACGAGATCCTCGCATTTGTGCGCCCATATGGAGATTTTCTGGTGAAGCAGCAGCTCGCCAGCGGCGTAATTCCCTCGTGGTATGACAAAGACTTGAAGCCCAGAAGCGAGTTCCGCGACTTCAATGCGGAGACGGCAGCCTCGGCGCTGCTGCTTGCCTCACTCAGCGAAGCGACCGGAGACCGCACCTATCTCAACGCAGCGGAACGGGCGATGGACTTTATTGCGAAGCAGGTCGAGCCTCGACAGCGCTGGTTCGACTTCGAAACTTTTATCTCCTGTGCGCGGAAGCCCTTCGATTTTTATGACAAGTGGACCGCGCAGTATCCGCAGAACAACCTTGCGCCCATTCAGGCGGCAAAGGCCTATCTCAAACTATATGAGGTAACTAAGAATCACAAGTACCTTGAACAAGGCACGCAGGTATTGGACTATCTCCTGCTGACGCAGCAGGTATGGAACAATCCAGCATTTTCGCCAAAGCTGGTTGGAGGATTTACTACGCAGAATACCGATGCGGAATGGAGTGACGCTCGTCAGGGATACGCCGCGGTGTTGCTATGGGACTACTACAAGGCGACAGGGGAACAGGAGTATCTGGAGCGTGCTATAGCAGCGACTCGCTCTACCTTCGCAGTTGCTCCATGGGAGAACTGGGCGCACACCGGCCATATCGACGAGCCGGGTTCGCTGACTGGATTTCACTGGGGGCCGGGCAGCGCCATGACTTCGGTTGAAATGATGTCTCCTACGCTCGGAGATGCGTTTATTAATCTTCAAAAAAAACAGGGCGCCGGGTTCAATGCCTGTTCACTGCGTCATGTAACAGTGACGGGACACTCTATCTCATTTGAGCTGGAGACATTTCCGGCCTCGCGCCCGGTGAAGATTCGATTTTCGGGAGTAGATGCCGACGCCAAATATCAAATCAACTGGAATGGTAGCCACTCCAGCGTAGTTGATGGCGCTACGTTAGCCCGAGATGGTTACATCGCGCGGCAATAACCTCTATCAGGAGTTACTTAAAGTAAGATGCCTTCTTCGATTCGTTCAAGCGAAGAAGGCATCTCAAGTTTAGCTCTATCTTCAGTGAGATCCACCGGCGTTTCCGGGCCCACCCACCGGCTGCAGCGCCGGTATTCTCTCATCAACGGGAGGCAACGCGGGAAAGGGAGCGTGCGGCTCGGCTTGATACCAGTAGGCGACAGAATAATAGTTGTCAGAGCGATGATTCGCATGACCATGCTCGATGGTTGCCTTAATGGATTTGCTGAAAGGAATTGGGGCATCGAAATGGAAGCGGTAGACACTCGATCTGCTGCCGGCCAACTCCTCGCCTACAACGGGCGCCCCATAAAGCGGATAGGAGAATGCCTTGCCTCCGAAATCCCATGCGCCTAAGAAGTAGTCTTCTGAGCCGGTCCCGATAATTGAGGGAGATTTTGCTCCATCTATAAAGAACATGTCATCCCCTTCACCCCACCACATATCCTGATTTTGCAAAACGGACATGGTCACACCCACAAACTGCCCATGCCCTTTTGCGTCAAGCCAAACATAGTTATCTTTTCCATCCAGATTGGCCTTGTCATTCACCAGCGGAGTCCCATTGGTCTCCCATTTGTCGGTCCAGCCATGATTGGGCTGAGCCTGATGGTATTGTGCGTGGAAGTACAAAGTGGCCGCCGGCAGTGGCTGCGATTCCGTTCGATAATCAACGTTGTAGTACAAGCTGCCGATCAGACGTTTGCCCTCATTGGTTACCGTGATGCGGGCGTGTTGCCGGTAGGGCATCGGGAAATAGCTGTTCATTGCCTTGACGCTTCCAACTGACAGCATCTCGGACTTCCAATTATTGTAAGTTCCCAAGCCCAGACCGAAGAAATCACCGATTGGCGTCTCTACGCTCGGAGTAGCTTCTTCATCCCAGTAAATGCGCAGGACGATGCGCTTGAGATGGTAGGGCTCCTGGTCGTTAATGGTGAACCAGATATGGGATATCACGCCGGGTCCATCTGTATCGAGAACGGTGACCGTTGCTCCCGGAGCCACGGTCTTGAAATCAGCATTGCGGCCAGTGGAGTCCGCACTGGAGGCGCGGTGCAGCGTGTAGGTCTGCTGTTGAGTTACATCCGGTTGCCCACCAGGTATCTGAGCCTGGCTCATAACCACGGAACCGGCGGCTAGTAAGAAGAGAGTTGCAAATCGCATCATCATAGTTTCCTCGTCAAATTGAAATGAAGGTTAGTCAATTCCTAAGCTGGTTTGTAGATGCTCGAGCGATATGTTGCTTGTCTCCGGGTAATAAAACAGGACCAGGAAGAAGTCGAGCACCATCATTGCGGCGAAAAATATAAATGGATACGCGCCGGAAGACATCGCCATCAGAGGAAATACCAGTGAGATAGCGGCGTTCGTTACCCAATGCGATGAACTGCCCAGGCTTTGACCTTTCGACCGCACCCTGGTTGGAAATACTTCGCTGATGTAAACCCACACCACCGCGCCTTGAGACACCGCAAAGAAGGCAATGTAGATCATAAGGAGCCACACCAACCAGTCAAGATGCTTGTGGGTAAGAAAGACATAGGAGACAGCGGACAGGCATAGTGCAAGCCCCGCGGTCCCAAACAGCAGCAGCTTCTTGCGGCCAACCTTGTCAATCACCGACATCGCGAGCAAAGTAGCAACGAGATTTGCCGCTCCAACAGCGACTGCCTGCAAGTCGCCAGATACCTTGGACGCTCCGGCAAGAGCAAAGATGTCGTTCAGATAGTAGAGGATGGCATTGATACCCGATAGCTGGCAGAACATGCCTACCGTGATGGCGAGAAAGACCGGGAATCTGTACCGTCTGGAGAATAGAGGATCAGCCGACGCAGACCGCTCCACATGGACAGAAGCGACAATCTCATCGAGATCTTCTTTCGGGTTCGGAATGCCGGTGAGGCGAAGCACATCGAGCGCTTCGTCGAGTTTCATCTGCATCGCCAGCCACCGTGGGCTGCGTGGAATTCTGAAGAGCGCAACTAGAAAGAGAATCGCCGGAACTCCGGAGATACCCAACTGCCAACGCCACTCGTGTGCGCCGAGATGCATCATGCCAATCAAATAATTCGAGACGTAGGCAAGCAGGATACCGACGACGATATTGACCTGAAAGAATCCGACCAGTCGTCCCCGCCATTCTGTCGGTGCTATTTCGGCAATGTACATAGGGCCCAGAACTGACGAGCCGCCGATACCGACTCCGCCGATGAAGCGGAAGAAGATCAAAGCCGGCCAACTCCAGGCAAAGGCGCAGCCCAATGCGGAGATGACATAAAAGACAGCCATCACCCGAAGACTATCGCGGCGGCCAAACCGCTGCCCGGGGATACCTGCTCCCATGGCGCCGATGACCGTGCCTACCAGGGCACTGGAGACGGTGACGCCTAGAAGTGCAGGGGAAAGATGATAGACCTGCGTCAGCGCGTGGGTAGTGCCGGAGATCACCGCGGTATCGAATCCGAACAGCAGACCACCGAGTGCGCCTACGGCAGTGCTCTTAATTACATGGGAATTGATGGTCATTTAAGCTCCGTGATTTCGCTTGCAATCTTACGCAAAGTTGGCAGGACGTGTCCTATGGATGTAGCGGGAGCGTCGGGCACTCCAAGCGAAAAATAAAGCTCGCGGTATAGCGAATAGAGTTTGTCATACACTGCGGCCTCGCGTTCGTTCGGCAGGTAAGTGGTATGGACCGGACACAAGGCATCCTGAGCTTCCTCCACGGATGCATAGTCGCCGCTGGCCACGAAGGCGAAGATTGCTGAGCCCAGGCTGGTGACGTCTCCGGAGGGGACCAGAACGGGCTTGTTCAGCGCACTTGCGTAAATGCGATTTAGAACATCATTTTTTCGTGGGATCCCACCACCGTTAATGATGCGCTTGACGGGAGCGCCTCTCTCTTCCATTCTCTCCAGGATGATCCTCGTGTGGAACGCGGTACCCTCGATGGCCGCAAAGAGTTCGTCCTTCGCAGTGTGCATCAAATTCCACCCAAAGGTGACGCCGCCGAGATTGGGATTGACGAGAACAGTGCGGTCTCCGTTGTCCCACGTCATGCGCAGCAGCCCGGTCTGTCCAGCGCGGTAATCTTCGAGGCCCTGCATGAGAGTCGGCACATCCGATCCGGCTCGGCCAGCGATGCTGTCGAAGATGCCACCCACAGCGGACAGGCCAGCCTCGATGCCGACGTATCCGGGCAATACCGAACCCGGCACCACTCCGCATACTCCCTGCACCAGCGTCTGCTGCTCGCTCACGCCAATAATGCAGGTCGAAGTGCCGATGACATTCACGACGTCTCCGAGCCGAATGTTGGCGGCAATTGCATCCCAGTGGGCGTCCAGCGCTCCAACAGGGATAGTGATTACGGCACGTAAACCAAGCCGCTTTGCCCATGCATCGCTCAGCGTGCCCGCGATTCGATCCGAAGTCTCATAGCGCCCCGCCAGTTTCTGCCTTATCCCCGAAAAAAGCGGATCGATAGAAGTAAGAAACTCCTGCGAAGGCAAGCCGCCCCATTTCGCGTTCCACATCCACTTATGACCCATCGCACAGATACTGCGCGGCAGATCGACTACCGAGGTAAACCCACAGAGGGTTGCAACCACCATGTCGCAGTTTTCAAGGGCGGTTGCGAAGCGTTCGCGCTTTTCAGGATTGTTCCGCAGCCAATGCAGAAGTTTGGAGAATCCCCACTCGGAAGAATACGTCCCTCCACACCACTCAATCGCCTCGAGCTTCTGTTCATGTGCCGCAGCGGTGATCTCCTGAGCCTCACGCCATGACCTGTGATCGCACCACAGATAATAGTCGTCGAGCGGCTCTAGATTCTCTGCCACAGGAATGACGCTTGAGCCTGTAGTATCGACCGCAAGTGCTTTTACTGCGTCACCGCTTACATTGCTTGCGGCAAGCGCTATTCGCATCGCGCTCGCAAGCGCGTCCATCTGGGCAGCGTGACTCTGCGTAGCGAAGTTGGGATCATGAGCCGAACGGTTCAGCGGATACTCCGCGACCCCCGATCCCAGCCTTCCCCTGCGCTTGTCAAAGAGCGAGACACGCACGCTCAATGTTCCAAAATCAACACCCGCAACAATACTCACAAACCTGCTCCTAATCGGTAGACCAATACCAATCGATCAATGTTCTCGACTAATCGAAGTTGACCGGACCGCACAAATGCACTTTTATTCCTAACTCATGGAACATCGCAGCCTTGACTGCAAGTGCCTCAGCAGCGGCTTTCTCATCGGGAGCATATGCGATGCTGACGTGGTTCGCACGGTGCCTCGCCATGAACGAATCGCGCGAAACTTCGTCAAAGGTGGCATTCACCATGGGCCATTGGATGGTTGTCTGCTCCCATCGACGATTCGTCTCTTCATCCGGCAACTTGACAACCGAACCAAGGCCCAGATCTACGTGTAGTGAGTTCCCTTCCACAAATACGCGGCTCCAAACGATTTTTCCTGGCTTGCCGACACCCTTCAACGTTCCTCCGCCCAAGGGGAAATACATCGGAGGCTGTCGTTCACTGGAAGCGCCGCGATAACCATCTATAAAGTGACTCGCCGGAGCGGCGCCCGAGATCTGAAGGACCCACACAAAATCGTCAACTCCGGCACCTGTATAGTGCTCGCCCCAACGAAGATCATGCAATGTGATGGCAGGATCGAGTTTGAGCGCCGTCCAGCAACGATTGGTTACAAGGGCGTCCAGACCGGCACACTCGTCTACTTCATTGAAGTGCGGTAATGGGCCGCCTGCGTATAACTCCTTGCCGGAATTCTCGCTGTATACCGGGGGCCGGTCTGCATTATTGAGCAGGCCTTCCACCAGGTCCGATGCCGGAACCATATCTTTTAAGCCTTGCTGATACTGAATGCCAATCGCATCACAGCCAAATTCGTCCGCTATGCGAACCGCAGCGACATACATCTTGCACTGCTCATGAATCTGCGCATCGGTTAGCTCGGTCTTTTCGTCCTTGCCGGTAACGAAACGCAGCCCCTTCGCATCCAGCCATTGCCGCACTCCTTTTGCATCATCGTCCGAGATAGTACGCATCCGGGCAACAAGTGCGGACTGGCTAAGCCGCTCTTTAAAAACACCTGCCGCATTGAGCAACTCGTCGTCAACAATAGCGTTGTACATGCCCATGCAGCCCTCGTCGAAGACACCAAGAATGGCCTTCCGCTTCTGTAGAGCCTGCGCGAGACTCTTACCTAGGCTCATCGAATGAGCAGGCAGCGTAGACGCGTCCAGGTCGCGGACGTGCGACAGATCATGGGTTACGCTTTGCTGCTTGATCCACTCTCGTAGACCACGCAGGAAATACTCGTCCGTAAAATCTTCACTCCAAAGTGAATTGAACTTCACGCCAGCTTTGATAAGGGAGCCATTGAGGTTCAACAGTCCGACGAGGCCCGGCCATTGCCCGGACCAGTTTGCAACCGTCAGCATCGGCCCTCGATGGCTGCGCATGCCGGGCAGTACATGATGACTGTATTGCCATGCGGCGGTCGCGAAGACGAGATTCGCGTCAGGATCGATACCGCTGAAGATATCCATACCCATGCGCTGGCTCGATATGAAACCATGCCCCGCGTCAGGATCAACCGGAAATGCGCGCCGTACCTGGACGCCTTCGTTAAGAAAACATTGTGTCAATTTTCGTTCCAGCTCTTCCTGAGCCGGCCAGCATACTTGATTTGCCGATTGCCGCAAATCTCCGCTGGTAATAAGAACAACCTCTTTGATTGGCATGCTTGCATTTAAACCTGGCATCTGAAAAAGTCCTCTCGAAGGTACTAGTGGATATTACTGGTAGCTACTGAATCTTTCAGGTCTGCTGCTTCCTCCGCAACCTGGCTCTTACCGCTGAGACGGGCAAGCTCCCTTTGCGCGAGGCTGCGTTGCTGAGCGTCTTGCGAAGTCTGCTTATAGAGTGCAAGCGCGCTGTTCATCTGTGCCTTTTCACCAACAGCTCGATACGCGCTTGCAAGCAGATAATAGGCGCTGGAGTTGTCTTTAACGATAGAAACATAGTGCGCGAGCACGCTGATTGCGGCGCGATAATCATTTCGTCTCAAATCAAGTTTTCCGAGGAGGCTATACGTCTCCAGGGGTGGCCTATCCATTTTGAGTGCGCTGTTGAGCATCTTTCCCGCGCCTTCATCATTCCCCATCATCAGCAGGACGCGACCGGCGTTCATGTGCGCAGACGCGGAACGCGGCTGAATCTCGATCTCCGCATTGAATTCTTTGAGCGCCTCCGGCAACTTCCCGTCGCGCACCAGATTTCTTCCGATCACCTCGTGGATGCCCGGAAGGTCCGGCTTCAAAGCCAGCACTGTTCGATACTCCCGCACCGCTTCGTCCGGGCGCTGTGCCGCATCGAGAGCATCTGCCTGTATCTGGTGAGACCGATAAGAATCCGGCGCCAACTGCACAACTCGCTCAAAAGCCGCGCGCGACTTTTGTTCGGCGTCGTGCGCTCGCTGGTAAAGAGCATCTTCTTGCGCTGTTTTGCCGGATACAACGCCAGGCTGAGCACTCACAGTTCCACCCAGACCTGTCACGAGCGCTCGCAACTCCGGGATGTCCGGACGACGGGTGAGCGCTCCTTCATAAACTTCAAGCGCCCTCTGACGATCCCCACGCAGTTGCAATTGTTCGCCGGCAAGCTGCTGGGCACGTCCCCCGTCGGGCGCGGCTGCGAGCAGTTGAAGTGTCATATCTTTGCCAATCTGCAAATAGGACTGGCCCAGCGCATACCAGGCATCGACATTTTCAGGCGCAAGTCGGCACGCTGCTTCAAACTCTTTCGCTGCAGCGTCATATCGAAGTTGTGCGACGTATGCATATCCCAACCATGTATGTGCAACTGCATCCGAGGCGTTGATGTGAACGGCTTTTTCCAGCTCAGGCACCGCTGAATCAGGATTCGAAAGCCGATACCAGGCCAGCCCGGAGAACAAGTGTGGAGTAAATAACTTTGGGTTGAGTGCTATCGCTCGATGAAACGCCGTAATTGAGCGCGCAAGGTCATGATCGAAATATAAGGCGACTCCGAGGTTGCTCTGAACTTCAGCGTTTTGAGGCAGCAGTTTTACTACATGTTCATATTCGGATACTGCTGTGTGAAAGTCATTCCGGCGTTCAGCCTGCTGGGCGGCTTGAGCATGTGCGGCAATCTGCTCAGAGACAGTCTGTTCAGAGAGTGGCTGGGCCGATAAAGGCACGACCATGCCTGCAAAAAGGATTGATTTTGCAAGCATGGTCATCGCCATAGGTCTAGAACTCCAGTCTCATACCGAATTGTATGATTCTGGGGCCATTTTGCTGAGCCGTCATCAGTCCAAAGACAGTATTTGAATGTTGGAGTGTATTAGCGCTCAAGTCTGGCGGAGCACCATTGATGATGAACGTCTGAGCGTTGCCACCGGATGAAAAGATCGTGCGGTTCAGAGCATTGAAGAAATTAGCCTGGAACAAGAGATTTGCTCGACCATAAATAGTGGTTCTCTTCGTGATCGACAGATCCTCGTTGATATAGGCAGGCATACGCAAGGATGAAAATAGGTTAGGAGCATTGCCAAACTTGCCTGGCGCCGGAATGGTAAACGCCGCCGGGTTAATGAGGAACTGGCAAGGCTGACGTCCCGCCGCAGCCAGGATCGGCCCCGAGCACTTCTTGCTATAAGCAGGATTCTTCAGCGGCACTCCGTTGACGACATCCGGACGGAAGCTGAAGCCATCGCTGGAGTAGTAGGGATTGGAAGATCCAAATGCATCGTACTCAATGTGGATCGGGCGTCCACTCTGATAGTGATGAATTGCAGAGACCGACCATCCTCCCACAACCCTGCCTACTACGCCCTTATGGTTGAGAAAGCGTTTGTCCGGGCCCATGGGTAGCTCATAGGTATAGCTGAGCGAAAGAACATGGGGAATATCGGAGCTGGTGACGGAACGCTGCGATTGAGGATTGTAGTAGTCCTGATAGAAAGAGCCGGCAAAGATTGCATTCTCAGCTCCCGACGTGGCTCCATTATTGGAATCAACATTCCCTATTGTCTTTGAAAAAGTATAAGAGAGCAGAAGCGTCAATCCATTGGCATAGCGCTTTTGCAAACTTGTCTGAAGCCCGTTGTACGAGACGCTGCCGATTGGATTCAGCGGATTGTCTACATCACCATACTGCGGGAACGGCCGCAAGGATTGGCCAACCGTTGCCCCGGCGCCAAACGTCTGAACAAAGCCGGGCCACGGAGATTTGATACCTGCCGCCATCGCCCTGGGATCGTTGACAGGCAAGACCAGGAACTGGTTCAGAGGCAATCCCGCGGCCGCGGCGGCATCACTGTACTTTGCCGCGACTACCGGATTCACCTGGTTGGGCTTCGACCACACACCAAGATGATAGGTGTGCATGCCGACATAGCCGATGTTGGCGACCATGCCTCCGGGCATCTCCTGTTGCACCTGTGCAGACCAGTAAATCTGCGTCGGAGGAGTACCCGAGCTTGCACGAATCATAGGCGGATTATCGTTTCCGACCAGTGCTCCTGGATTCAGATTCGGGCCATTGCTGATCGAAGACGCCGGATACGGATTATCCCAGTAATAGGCAGGCGAACCCACATAATCCTGAGGCCGGTTGACCGTGGCGAGTCCGGCAAAGCCGGTGTTGTAGAGACCGCCGCCAATCCCGTTCTCGGCATTATCGTTGCCGATAGGCCGGGTAATCGCGAAGCCTCCACGAATTGCAGTCTTGTGCGCTGCGTCAGGCGAGTATGCGAAGCCAAGCCGAGGCTGGAACCCGCGGTAGTCGATGTCACCGATGCGGGCCTTTCCATTGCGGCCCGTACCGTTTCCGTAATAAGTGAAGGCCCCGGGAAGTCCGCCAGCCGACGGGTTAGCCAGCGTGGGGTCCATCGTGGAGACCTTCCCATTGATGTCCGTCCGTGGAATCTGAAGATCCCAACGTAAGCCGAGATTGAGAGTCAGGTTCGAGGTAGCCTTCCAGTCGTCCTGGGCGAAGAGTCCGCCTTGCCACCAACGATATGCCGCTTCAACCGGATAGTCGAAGCGCGAGAAGTCCATTCCGCCAAAGAGGAAGCTGGCAGCTGGATGTCCCGTTCCATTCGGAATGGAGACAGCTTGGTTGCCATTCACAAATCCGGTCCCATTGAGACCGCTCTGCGTAGGCTCAAAGGTAAAGTTGCCGCCGGGCAGTCCGCCCTCGTCGCGCCGCAGATGCCGCAGCTCGCCACCGACTGTCAGGGTGTGCGAACCACGAACCAGCGTCACGTTGTCGCTGACGATATACCGATTCTCTGCGTCGGTCGATGCGCTCGCAGAACCGATGGCGTTCTGGACCGTGCCAATCCCGATGATTGGAAAAGGACTATCGCTCGCGAGAGCAGGCAGACCTTGGATGCCCAGCGCCGCAAGTCCGGGCCCCGCCTGAAGAGGACCTGTAAAACCGGTGTCCCGTATAAAGCCAAAGTTGAGGTTATTCACCAGCGTCGGCGAGTGGGCATAGTTATAAGTGAACCGGATTTGCGTAGTCGGCGAATTCGTCGTTAACGAGTCAAGCAGATTCAACCCGCCGTTATCGCTTTTAGAATAGCCGCCAATAAACACGCTTCCAGCAATAGAATGCTTCTCCGAGATATGTTCGTCGATCTTGACGACGAGACGATGCTCGTCAATCTTCGAGCTTTGAAGACGGTGAAAATTGTTATTGACGGCATCGGTGTCCGCCGTGGGAAAGCTTTTTATGATCGTCTGGGAGACCGCGCTCAAACCAGGCTGTCCAGTCGGAATGACGTTGCCCGGGAATGGATCACGCACCTGATAACTATGGCCATCGGGACCCACAACCGTGTGAACGGATAGCGGATTATAGATTTCTCCGCTGTAAACCGGGCGTCCGGCTGGATCGAAGACGGGGTGACCTCCCGAGGTAAGTTGCGCACCAAGCACCTGCGAGAAATCTCCCTTACGGAATGCATTTGGGATCGTCGTCAGCGTGCCGTTATTGGAACTGGGGCGGAACTTAAACCCTGTGTAGTCCACAAAGAAAAAGGTCTTGTCGCGACCGTTATAAAGCTTGGGAATCCAAACCGGACCGCCAAATGTTCCACCAAACTCATTCTGCTTCAGCGGCGCTTTCTTGAGACCCAGCGCATTCGTTACGAACCCGGCGGCATTGAGCGCGTCGTTCTGGAGATAGTCGAATACGCTTCCGTGATAGGCGTTGGTGCCTGAATTGAATGCAAACGAGACGATGCCGCTGGCAAGACCGTATTGCGCGTTCTGGTTGTTATTGATGATCTTGAACTGGCCGATTGCGTCGATAGGAGGATGATTGGAGCCGATATCGCCGCCCAGGTTCGTGTTCATCACAGGAACGCCGTCGATATAAACCTCGTTCGCATAACTATTGGAGCCGCTGATATGCAAGCGATAGTCCGGCTTAGCTCCAGGTGTCGATCCACTCACGCCCGGCGTCAGCGTAACAAAGTTCAAAGGATTGCGCATGTCTCCGTTCAGCGAGACCGGAAGATCCCTAATCTCCTGCGGAGTAATAACGGTTCCGATATCGGAGGTCTGCGTCTCCACCGTACCGGCGTTTCCAGAGACGGTAACCGTCTGCTCCACCTGCCCCGGTTGCATAGTGACAGTAAGCCCAAACGTACTCCCGACGCCAACGGTGATGTGCTGCTGCACGGAGGTGCTGAATCCCTTTGCCGTCGAAGTCAGCGTGTAGACTCCGGCGGAGAGATTGAGAAAGTTAAACTGGCCGGCCGCGCCGGAGGTAGTATTCGCCACCACGCCGGTCGCTTCGTTTTTGAGCGTGAGCTGGGCGTCAGGGATGTTTGCATGTTCGGTGTCCTGAATCTCGCCCTTGATGGCTCCACGATCCACCTGCGCCCATGCGCTGCTGGATAATCCCAGGGTGGTCATTAGGACCATGAAAAGAACAACTGGCAGTGCTCTTGGTGTTTTCATTTAGTGCTCTCCTGAAAATTCGGTCGCGAATCTAGGTTTTTTTAAACCTTTAAATCGTGGTTGATTGAAGCACCGCCTCAAATCGCTTGTCAAGATATATTTTTATCGGCTACCTCACACGCTGGAAGCCCAACGGCTGGAGCTATTTGCGCGTGGCTGGACCACCGCGCTTCCGCGCCTGGGTCGATTCGCGGACAACCAAAGTCGGCACGATGCGCACAATAAATGGCTCGTTCGTCAACTTGCCCTCTACCCGATCCATCAGAATGGTCGCGGCGCGCGCGCCCATCTCATAGCCGGGCTGGACCACCGCGGTCAGGTGCGGGTGAAAAGAACGGTCCATCGCAAGATCGTCAAAAGTTGCCAGCGCAATGTCATCCGGGCACTGCACGCCCGCCTCTTCCAACGCCTTCAGCACTCCGAGCGTCATAACGCCGTTGCAAACAAAGATCGCCGTGGGCCTCACTCGATGCTGAAGCAACTGCTTGCCCAAACGGTAGCCCGACTCCTCGCGAAAGTCCCCTTCGAGAACCAGCCCTGGATCGATTTCGATATCCGCCTCGCGAAGCGCTTCCTCATAGCCGCGGAGGCGCTCAATTCCCGTTTGCAGCGCTAAAGATCCCGTAATAATTGCGATTTTGGAGTGTCCCCTCTGGATCAGATGACGCACGCACTCTCGTCCGCCTCGGACGTTGTCCAGCAGTACGGCGTCGGTCTTGATACCGGCAACGGTCCTGTCCAGGCACACGATCGAGATGCCGCCTCGCATGACGCTTCGAATATGATTCGAATCTTTTCCGGGGGCGGAGGCCAATAGAATTCCATCGACACGGTAGGACCGAAGCGCTGAAACGATCCTCCGCTCGCGTCCGATCTGCTCATCCGTATTCGCTGTGAGCAGAAAGTAGCCACGCTCGAAGGCGGTATCTTCCGCGCCGCGAATGATCTCGGGAAAGAAGGGATTCGTGATGTCCGGCAGCACCAGCGCGAGCATGCGAGTCTGCTTCACCTTCAGGCTGCGCGCAATCTCGTTCGGCGAATAGTCCAACTCGCGAATAGCTGCCTGAACGCGCTCCTGCAAGGCAGGGCTCACTCGCCGGGTGCCCCTGATTACATTGGAAACCGTTGCAATCGACACGCGCGCATGCTTCGCTACTTCCACAATCGTGGGCATAAATAAAGATTCTCACTCTCAGTGAGCGGTTGGCATTGCCGCCAATGCTACCTGCTTCTCTTGTTGTCCTTTGTACATCCTTCATCCTATGCGGAATTTACCCAAGGCCGTCAGACTCGACCCATCTGGCGCCCGCCGTCACCCCCGTTTTCGTATTTTGTGGACGAAATATTCCGCCCGGCCTCAAACTTTTTGGGAATTTATATTTAAAGGATTAAATAACTATGGCAAAATCTAGATGCCGTACATATGAGAGAAGAGTGCCGCTCATGAAAAGCCACCTCTACGCCCCTCGAAGACAGTCCCATCCCATTCGCCGCTCGCCGCTCCGAACCCTGCTGGCAGCGGTTGCCTTGCTCGTTTCGCCTCTGTCACTGCTTCCCGCGGCCAACGCCCTCGCGCCTCAGGCTGCCCATGACAATGTTGCAAGCACTGCAAATTCCCAGTGGATTCGCCCACAGAAGCCCGGCGACCCGTTAATCTGGGGTCGCAGGGACGGCGTCGTTTTTGGCTTACCTTCCACCGGCGGCCTGCAAGGTCCGCGTGGACTGATCCGCATCGGCGTGATCTCCCAAAAAACGGGGAAGCCCGAGCTTTTGAACTTTATTGCGATTGAACCGGTCGTGCTTGGTCCCGGCAGCCGCTTCAGCCGCATGGCGTTCAGCGAACTGGAACCGAGCCGCATGGACCCGGGATCGCGTGGCAAACGACTGTGGGTCGATCCCGGCACATCCACCGCGGGCGATTCTTTTCAGGGAGATCTGCGCATTCTCCCCAATAAGTCCGGCCCCATCGAGCGGCTCTCCGTCCAGATTGACGTGGAACGGTTTACCGCAAACAACGCGCATGTATATCTGATCGCATCGATGGACAGTGATCACCCCGACGAGCTTCGGCTGGCCGTTTATCAATACGACGACAGCCCCGCGCTGGAGGAACTCACTGTCACTGCCACCATGGGAAACTACGAGCGCCTGCGACAGTTATGGCTCAGCAAGGGCGTCGTGAATAGCCACGAACTATATGGAGCCTACACAGGAGACGCGTTCGTCGAACACGAAAACTATCCGCTGGATGAGATGTTGCGCACCTCTGATGGAGACGCCATTGCTCTCGGCACTTCTGACGAGACTGCTCCCTCTGATGTCCCCGTCACGGGCGCCGAGCACTGGCGCTATCGGCTTCCAAAACTGACACAATACTGGCGAATTCCCGCGCACGACATCGAGCCCGATCTTCGCGTCAGGGTCAATGGCCGCCGCGTTTATTGGGCATCCCATAACCCGCTTCCAGGCGGCGCAGCTTTCGAAAACTTCGAGGTCCGACAGCGATATCGCCCGGGGCAGGTGTTTCTTTTTGGCGTGACCGGCAAAGCACCGTGGCAGTTCGATCCATCCATTCCACATATCCATCGTCCGTCTGCCTCGGAAGACCCATCGGCCGGAACACTCGAAACGCCATCGAAAGATCAGGACACGCCGGCAAAATAGTGAGGCTCTTCCTCAATCCAATTCGGGATTTTTCACTGCTGATAAACTGCTGACAACACTCACGCGGAGGGATGTGTGAGCGGTTGAAACAGGCGGTCTTGAAAACCGCTTTACCTTAACAGGTAACGGGGGTTCGAATCCCTCTCCCTCCGCCATAGAGCCTATCTAGCTTACAATCAATAATTTACACGGTGCAGGCTTGCCCTATTCGACGCGAATTTACAGATATCGCCCTGAATAATCCCGGCTCCGCCCCCACTCATCTTCAATATCTGCCACGATGCGTCTGACGTCGGCCCTTTCACGGAATCTTCCGAATAGCCGCCATCATCATAAGTAAGCTTGAAAATCTCTCCCATCTCTCTGGCATATGGCTTAGGGTATCTGCGCGGCAATCCTCCGCCGCATCAGGATCACGGACCCCTTATCCCGCGCGCAGGAGTTGGGATATTCGCTATGTCGTTATAATGAAAGAAGCGTGTACGGCGCCGAATATAGCTGAGCTAGAGCGGAAGCGCGCAGCGGTACTCAAAGAAGCAGTTTGGCCAACCCCTTTGGCTTCAGTCGGATATTGCCAACATAGTTACGCTCAAGGCGCTAAGGAGACATGACGAAAGCCCCCCAGCATCCTCTTCAAAAGATCCTCAAGAGTCGAATTGCCATCATCGATGGAGCGATGGGCACGACGATTCGCACCTACGGCAAGAAGGAAGCCGATATCCGCGGTGAGCGCTTCAAGGACTCAACAAAGGATCTGTTGAACAACGGCGATCTCTTCTCCCTGACCCAGCCGGAGATGATCTGCGACATCCATCGTCGTTTTTTGGAGGCTGGGGCGGACATCATCGAAACAAACACCTTCGGCGCGACCAGCATCACCCAGAGCGAATTCTTTGTGGACGATCCGCGCGAGCACGGCGGACGGAAAGATCCCGCGTTCTACCAAAAAATTATCGAGGATAAGTTTCTCAACGATCTGGCCTGGGAGATCAACGAGAAATCGGCGCAACAGTGCCGTGAATGGGCCGATCGCATCGGAAATGCGACCGGGCGGCAACGGTTCGTGGCTGGAGCCATTGGACCGATGACCGTATCTCTCTCGAACTCCCCCGACGCCGACGATGCAGGCTTCCGTGTCGTCACATTCGACCAGGTGAAGACCGCCTATATACAGCAGGTGCGCGCCCTCATCGCCGGGGGCTCGGATCTGCTTCTGGTCGAGACGATCTTCGATTCTCTGAATGCAAAGGCGGCGCTCGTCGCCATCCGCGAGGTGTTCGATGAAGATGGCCTTACTGCAAACCATCGGGAGCTGCCGGTAATGATCTCGGCGGCGGTGGGACGCGGCGGCGAGACGATGATCTCCGCGCAGACGACGGAGGCGTTCTGGAACTCAGTGAAGCATGTGAAGCCTCTCTCGGTGGGACTCAACTGCTCTCTCGGCCCCGATCTGATGTATCCATTCCTGCAGGAACTCTCTGACAAGGTTGACGTGGCGGTCTCCTGCTACCCAAATGCCGGATTGCCAAATCCCCTCTCTGAGACCGGGTTCGATCTGGGTCCGGAGGACATGGCCCGCTATCTTGGCGACTTTGCGCAGGGAAAGCTGATTAATATTGCCGGAGGTTGCTGCGGCAACACTCCCGAGCACATCGCGGCTATCGCCAAAGCGCTCGAAGGACAGCCACCGCGGAAGTTCGGCCAGATCGAGGTCGCAGCGTGAGCGGGGTTACGGAAACAAAGCCACTTCGTCTGTCGGGATCGCAGCCATTCACCCAACAACCGGGCGTCTACATGATTCTGGGTGAACGGACGAACGTGGCCGGTTCGCCCAAGTTCGCAAAGCTGGTTAAGGCAGGCAAATACGAGGAAGCAGTAAGCGTCGCTCGGCAGCAGGTCGAGAGTGGAGCGAATGTCCTCGACATCTGCATGGACGAAGGCATGATCGACGGCGTCGCGGCAATGACGCGCTACCTGCAATTGCTGGCGAGCGAGCCCGAAGTCGCCAAGGTTCCCTTTATGGTGGACTCCTCGAAGTGGGAGGTCATCGAGGCAGGACTCAAGTGTCTGCAGGGCAAGGGTATCGTGAACTCGATCTCGCTGAAAGAAGGCGAGGAAAAATTCCGCCAGAACGCCGCTACGGTGCTGAAATATGGCGCGGCGGTGGTGGTAATGGCCTTCGACGAGCAGGGCCAGGCCGCGACGTACGAGGAGAAGATCCGCATCTGCGAGCGGGCCTACCGAATACTGGTCGATGAGATCGGTTTTCCGCCTGAAGACATTATCTTTGACCCGAATATCCTCACCGTTGCCACCGGCATGGAGGAGCATAACAACTACGCGGTTGACTACATCAACGCCACGCGCTGGATCAAGGCCAACCTGCCGCATGCGAAGGTAAGCGGCGGTGTCTCGAACATCTCGTTCAGTTTCCGAGGCAACAATAAGGTTCGCGAGGCCATGCACTCCGCCTTTCTTTATCACGCCATCGGGGCGGGCATGGACATGGGCATCGTGAATGCCGGAATGCTCGAAGTCTACGAGGAGATTGAGCCGGAACTGAAGGTGCTGGTCGAGGACGTGCTGCTGAACCGCCGTCCCGATGCGACAGAGCGCCTGGTAGATCATGGCGAAAAGCTGAAGAACGTCGGCCAGGTCGTCAATGAAAAGAAGGCCGAAGAGTGGCGCAACGGCACGGTCGAGGAACGCCTCTCTCACGCACTGGTCAAGGGGATCGACACGTACATCGAGCTCGACGCCGAAGAAGCCCGCGTTAAATTAGGCCGTCCTCTCCTGGTAATCGAAGGCCCGCTGATGGCCGGCATGGGCGTGGTGGGCGATCTCTTCGGAGCAGGCAAGATGTTCTTACCCCAGGTGGTCAAGTCGGCCCGGGTCATGAAGAAGGCCGTGGCACACCTGACGCCGTTCATGGAAGCCGAGAAGGCTGCGATGGCTGCGGCGGGCCAGGAGGTCAAGGCCCAGGGAAAGATCCTGCTGGCGACCGTTAAGGGCGATGTTCACGATATTGGCAAGAACATTGTCGGCGTAGTTCTGGCCTGCAATAACTATGAGGTCATCGACATGGGGGTGATGGTCCCCTGCGAAAAGATTCTCGAACGCGCCAAGGCCGAGAAAGTCGACCTGATCGGCCTGAGCGGCCTGATCACACCGTCTCTCGACGAGATGGTGCATGTCGCGAAAGAAATGGAGCGTCAGGGTTTCAAGTTGCCGCTGCTCGTCGGCGGTGCGACCACGACCCGGACGCATACCGCCGTCAAGATTGCGCCACACTACAGCGAGCCGGTGGTCCACGTGCTCGATGCCAGCCGCGCCGTCCCGGTGACGACCAGCCTTTTGAGCGACGAGGGCAAACCGGCGTTCGTGGCGAAGCATCGCGCCGAATACGAGGCGCTCCGCAAGGCTCACTCCGCGCCGCGCCAGCAGGCCGTCTCCATTGAGACTGCGCGAGAGAGGCGGACCCCGATCGAGTGGCGGGCCGAAGACCTGCCCGTACCCGCGTTTACCGGCGTGCGCACCCTGGACAACTTTCCCCTGGCGACGCTGCGCGAATTCATCGACTGGTCTCCGATCTTCCATGCCTGGGGGCTGAAGGGCGTTTACCCGCGCATCTTTGAGCATGCGACGCAGGGGGAACAGGCGCGCCAGATCTTCAAGGATGCCAACACTCTTCTCGATCTCATGATCGAGAAGAACCTGACTATAGCGCGCGGCGTATACGGCTTCTTTCCCGCGAATGCGGTGGGCGACGATGTCGAGCTGTATACGGACGACTCGCGCAAAACAGTGCTCGATCGATTCCACTTCCTCCGCCAGCAGGCGAACAGGGAAGGCAGTGAGCCGTGCCGCTCGCTGGTCGACTTCATCGCGCCCAAAGAGACCGGGCTTCCCGACTACATCGGTGCCTTCGCGGTAACCAGCGGGATTGGCCTGAAGGAGTTGTGCGATCAATACCGGGCCGATAACGACGACTACAACGCAATCATGGCGGAGGCCGTCGGCGACCGCCTGGCTGAAGCTTTCGCCGAATGCCTGCACAAGCGGGCGCGGGATGACTGGGGTTACGGCCTTACGGAAGGCCTGAGCAACGAGGACTTCATCCACGAAAAGTATCGTGGGGTCAGGCCGGCGCCGGGTTATCCCGCATGCCCGGATCACACGGAGAAGGGCACGATCTGGCGTTTGCTCGATGTTGAGGCGAACACCGGTATGTTGATCACGGAGTCGTTTGCGATGTGGCCCGGCTCAAGCGTGAGCGGACTGTACTTTGCCCACCCGGAATCGCGATATTTCTCGCTTGGCAAGATCGATCGTGACCAGGTTGTCGACTATCACGATCGCAAGGGAATGAGCGTGGAAGAAGTCGAGCGATGGCTCGGGCAAAATCTGAACTACGATCGTGCCGAATAGCTGGTTTACTTATTTAAATTCAACGAAGATATCTAGATTCGGCCCAGCTCGCAATCTGTCGGAGAGCAACTAAAAGAATGAAGCCTCTATCTTCTCTACCCATAGAAACGGCACGTGAAGCGCCTGATCGTTCCAGCCTCTTCACGCGCCGCCAGCTCCTCCGTGATTCAGGGATCTTGTGTGCGGCGGCGTTCACAACTCCTGCGCTCTTCGCCGCGCCCGACAGTCTTTCGCACAATCACAGGCCTGCCAAATCGAAGCGCCATTTTGTCAGCCCCGCCATTGAATCGGCCATCGTCGACATCAAGAAGCGGATTGCCGATCCGCAACTGGCTCTCATCTTCGAGAACTGTTTTCCCAATACCCTGGATACGACGGTATTCCCCTCGACCCTTGACGGAAAGCCGGACACGTTTGTAGTCACCGGCGACATCGATGCCATGTGGCTGCGCGATTCCTCGGCGCAGGTGATGCCCTACCTCCCTTTCGCCAAAAAAGATCCAGCCCTGTCTCGCCTGCTCGAAGGCGTCATCCGCCGTCAAGCCCACTTGATCCTGCTCGACCCGTATGCCAACGCTTTTGTGAGCACAACTTCTGCCCCGCCACTCTCCTGGTCGCTTCACGACAAGACCGATATGCGGCCCGGCGTCGGCGAGCGCAAATGGGAGATTGATTCTCTCTGCTACCCCATCCGACTGGCCCACGCCTACTGGCGGTCGACCGGAAGCTCCGCGCCCTTCGACGAGACATGGAAGCAGGCAGCCTGGGCCATCGTCCGCACCTTCCGCGAGCAGCAACGCAAAACGGGCCACGGTCCGTATCACTTCCAGCGCGCCGCAGAGTCGCCGACGGATACCCTGATGCTCTCGGGCTATGGAAACCCGGTGCGCCCAAATGGCCTGATCTGTTCCATGTTCCGGCCCTCGGACGACGCCTGCATCTATCCCTATTTCGTTCCGGCAAATCTCTTCGCGGTCGCCTCTCTGCGCCAGTTGGCAGAGATTGCCACGGAAGCCCTGTCCGACCCGAAGCTCGCAACAGAATGCAATGCGCTGGCTACAGAAGTCGCAGCAGCCGTCGCCCAGCACTGTATCGTCGACCATCCATCCCACGGAAAAATCTACGCCTACGAGGTGGACGGCTACGGAAACCACGTCTGCATGGACGACGCCAACGCGCCCAGCCTGATGAGCCTTCCCTT
Source organism: Terriglobales bacterium (assembly GCA_041691575.1). Classification (GTDB taxonomy): domain Bacteria; phylum Acidobacteriota; class Terriglobia; order Terriglobales; family Acidobacteriaceae; genus Edaphobacter. The sequence goes on along the minus strand of JBEPUJ010000002.1, from coordinate 156,953 downwards.
CCTTGGATGCTGCTCCATCTCCGACCCGCTTTATCAGCGAACGCGCGGCTTCGTTCTCAGCCGGGACAACCCCTATTTCTTCGAGGGCAAGGCGGCAGAGGGCGTTGGCGGCCCGCACATCGGACTCGGCTACATCTGGCCGATGTCCATTCTACTGCGTGCCTTTACGTCCAATAACGACGCGGAAGTCCGGCGCTGTCTCTCTACCTTGCGCAACACCACCGGAGGAACGTTCTTCATGCACGAGGCGTTCCAGCAGGACAATCCAAATGACTTTACCCGCTCGTGGTTTGCGTGGGCCAATACGCTCTTCGGCGAACTGATCCTGAAGCTGGCAACGGATAACTCACCGCTGCTCGCCGAAGATTTCAGCATCAAAGCATGAATCACTGCGGACGCGGCAGGAGGATCCATTTTGAGCCGCTGCGGTGTCTAATATAGACGGATACGCGAGGTGTAGGAACGATGACGCTGCTGAATGCTCCTGAATATAATCCCCGCCGCGAGGCCAGAAACCGCAATTTGCTGGTCGGCGCTGGGATATTGGTGTTGTTGACGGCGGTGATTGGGGTGGGAGGCTATTTGCTGGGCCATGGGTGGTTCTTCTCGAACCTACCCGTAGAGCACAAGGTAAATAACTTCTTCAACGCGTTAGAGGCAAAAGATTACAACAAGGCTTATGCGATATGGCTGAACGACGCCGATTGGCAGCAGCATCCGCAGAAGTATGACTACACGCTGAAGCGGTTCACGGAAGACTGGACGACAGAGAGCCCTGTTCATGGGCCGATTCTCTCGCATCATGTGGATATCTCCAAGACGGACGGCGCAGGGACGTTTGGCAGCGGCATCATCGTGGCGGTGCGAGTCAATGGCGATCGAAAGCTATTTCTCTGGTACGAGCGAAAAGACGGAACGCTGACTTATCCAGCGCCCCGTGAACTAGGGTATTAGAGCGGTTTTCCTGTTACTACGCACTGGATAAATCCTCGAAGTGCCGTTTTTCTTGAGAAAAACGACGATTGCGCCTTTCGCTTCCCGTACACCTACAGGAAAACCACTCTAGCTCGCTGCATCATGGTGTGTCTTTTCTACTCCGACGTAAAGGTAGAAGCCGGTAGCCCCGCCCCGTTATAGAGGTTTGCCGCCGCCACACTTTGCCATGCATAGCGCACATACTGCGGATCCTTCACCGCGTCACTTGTCACCAGAACCGATGAACCATGAATTACTGCCGTCGCCGGGACAAACTGCTTATCCGCGCCGGCGATCTCAAATCCCGTCAGCGCTCCACCTTTGCTGGATAAGCCGGTAGCATGGTCGAACCATACATGCATTCCCGCACCCTCCCGGGTTGCCTGGCGAAAGAGCGGGCCCGAGTAGCCCATCTTTTCTCCATAGACCATCCCCCGTGCTGCCAGCGCCAGCCGCGCTCCGACGGTCTGCTTATCCGGCGGATGAACGTTGTCGGGGGTGCCGACGTCAAGAGACACCGCCATCGCCGTATTGTTCACCGCCAGCGTGCGCCTCTGCTGGTCGCGGACCATCCCCCACCATTCACCATCCGATTTAAAGCTGGAAATCTGTACGAAGAGAAATGGAAAGTTTCCCTCCTGCCAATGGCTTCGCCAGTCCCCGATCATCGCCGAAAAGGACTTCGCATAGATCGGCGCCGTCATCGGAGCACTGTCCGATTCGCCCTGATACCAGATCGCTCCCTTGATGGAATAGGGCGTGATCGGTGCAATCATTCCGTTGAACAACGCCGCAGGCAGCCATGACGCCTCATCGGGATGCCAGGAGTGTTTGGGAGCAGGCTGGTGAGCCGCCAGGGCTGCCGCGTCTGCCCGCTTCTCCGCCGCCACAATTCTCGACGCCCCGCTTTGTTCATTTGCGAAATGCGCGCGCGCCGCAAAGATCGGCATCAAGGACGCGTCCGCGGAGATGCCGTCGAGGCTGATCCATGACGCCACCGGCGTTCCTCCCCAGGTCGTATCGATCAAACCAATCGGGACGTGCTCCTGCTGGCTGATCTCTCGGCCGAAGAAGTACGCTACCGCTGAAAACTCCGCTGCCGTCTCCGGAGTGCAGAGGGTCCACGTGCTCTCAATATCCTCGACGGGAACGTCCGAGCTCTTGCGCTCGATCCGCAAAAGCCGCACCTGTGGCAGCGTGGCATGAGCAATCTCCTGCGCGCCGTTCTTCAGCACTGCGCTGCCGGGAAAACCTTTCAGAGGCATCTCCATATTCGATTGCCCGGAAGCAACCCAGACGTCCCCGACGAGGACATCTGAGACTGTAGCCGTTGAGGATGCGCCGTCTGAACCGCCTTGGGCCGTCAGCGCATACGGACCGCCTGCCTGTTCCGGCATCAGCCACAGGCTCCATTCTCCCAGTGCATTGGCCTCGGCAGAGCGTATCTGCGCATGGAACCGAACCGTGACTTTCTCCTCCGGCTCCGCCCATCCCCATATATGAATCGGCGCCCCCCGCTGCAGCACGGTGTGGTCACTGATCACGTGAGGAAGACGAACCTCCGCAGCCGCACTCCCCGCAACCGGCAGAAGTAATAGCAACAAAACTCCACTGAATTTCCGCATTGAGTTCAACCTTTTCGCAATTGTCGCCGCCAACGGCATATTCTGCATCTACCGATCATCAAACCATAGGCCCGACCCATCATTCCATAATCATGAGCAAATCTGGGCATACTTATAGCCTTCCCCTCCTGCAATTGCATTGACTCAAGGAGAGACTGCTCCTATAGTAAGTGCCATAGAATCGTCTCACGTGCCGGCCCCCTCTCTCTTTCTACTTAAATCTCACGTTGAGACTTCACAGAAAATTTGAGAAAGAAGGAGTCTGCCATGAGAGTTCTTCGCTGCCTGGTTGTCATCGGGGTCGTATGCGGGTTAACAGGGCTGGCCGGGGCCACGCCTGTCGATTTTCACATGCACATTCTGGATCCACCGCCCAGTTTTTTAGTAACCCCCATTGAGACCACTCCGTTCACCTTTTCGTTCACTGCCTGTAGTGCGGGTGAATTACCGAATGGCATGACGGCGGACGGCTGCTTTGCAGGCGTCAATAGAACCGGACAAGACTGGACCAACCTGCAACTTACCTTTGCGGACAATGGCGTACTGGCTGGTCAACCGGCGGATTGTTCGCCTGCTCCTGCCGACAATATCTTCTCCAGTACCGACTGCTCCCTGAATGGTTCAACGTACATTCTTACTTTTTCGGATGGCGTCCTCAGCAACAATGCCTTCTTCTTCATTACTGAGGACGGCGTTGTTCCGCCAGAGGGTTTTGGAACTGGTATGGGGACGGTACTGACCCCAGAGCCTGTGTCAGTCCTGCTTCTCTCTACCGGTCTCATCCTGTTCGTGTTCTTATTCAATCCGGAACGGCGACGCGCAGTCTGGCCATCGCTACGCTCCTGATCGGCTCCTGCGCGATTGTCTCCAGGAAGACAGCTATGCTTTGTCTTTTGTTCTGCGCCGCGTTGTTGATGCCGCTGAGCGGCTTACCAGTCGCGGCGCAGAGCAGTTCGGCAAAGCCGCGAACTTTGCCTACAGATGCGGCGATGCACGTCATGCTGGGCGATGCAGCCGTAGAGTTGTCCGGGCCATGGAAGTTTCATACCGGCGACGATCTTGCCTGGGCTCAACCGGACTTCGACGATTCCGGCTGGAGCACGATGGACCTGACGCCGCCACCGGGTACGGCGGACGCCACCCTCGGCAGCAGCGGATATATCCCCGGTTGGACGGAGCGCGGCTACGCGGGATACTCCGGCTATGCCTGGTACCGGTTGCAGGTCGATGTGCAGGGAGCGAACGATGTACTCGCGCTCAAGATGCCTGACAACGCCGACGATGCCTATCAGGTGTACGTAAATGGCCAGCGCGTTGGACAGTTTGGCAAGTTCACGACACGCGGAGTGACAGCCTACAGCACCCTTCCCCGCGCCTTCCGTCTCCCGGATAACGTTCGCAGTGGCCGTGTGACCATCGCCATCCGTATGTGGATGGATAGCGCTACCCCGTTCAATAGTCCCGATGCCGGCGGCCTGCACGAACCGCCCGTGCTGGGTCATGCCTCGGCAATCGCGGCGCAGATTCGGCTGGGCTGGGATGACATCGCTCACATGGTGGGCAGCGGATTTCTGGAGATGCTGATCCTGCTGCTGGCCTTGATTGTGGCGCTGAGCCTCTTCTGGCTCGACCGCAGCGAGCCTGCCTACCTCTGGCTGGCTCTCGTCTCCCTGGTCACGGCGCTGGGCAATACCATCATTCTTCTCGTCAACTTCATGACGTGGATTGGCCAGACATCGGGTGTCGTCCTTGAGGATGTCATCCTGACCCCTGTGCGAATCGGACTGTGGGTTCTGTTCTGGGGCTATTGGTTCCGGCTGGGACACATGGGCAGGCTGCATCGTGCCGTATGGGGATTAGTGCTGCTGCTGGCCGCGGGCACCGCCATGCTTCGACCTCCGCTTTACGGGCAAGTGGTCCCGGTCGATGCCGCGAGCTACCTTGTTCCCTCTCTACTCCTGGTGAAGCTGGCTTTGGCTGGGCTCCTCTTCTGGATTACGTATCAAGGCATCCGTCGGCAGAAGGCAGAGGGATGGCTAGCGCTGCCAGCCGTTCTGCTGGCCGCGGCGTCGCAGTATCAGCACGAGCTACGCCTCGTCCACATCCCCACCGTCTTTTCGCTGTTCGGATTTCAGATATCGCTCGGAACCGTCTCCACCATGCTGTCGTTGCTGCTCGTCACGGTGATGCTCTCGCGGCGCTTCCTCCACTCGCAACGCAAACAGGAGCACTGGAAGCTGGAGATCGAACAGGCGCGTCACGTGCAGCAGGTACTGATTCCCGCGGAGCTTCCCAGGGTCGCTGGACTGACCATCGAGAGCGAGTACCGTCCGGCGCGCGAGGTCGGCGGCGACTTCTTTCAGATCATCCCCGGCCACGACGACGGCAGTCTCCTGGTTGTCGTAGGAGATGTGACCGGCAAAGGTCTACAGGCCGGCATGCTCGTCGCGCTGATCGTGGGCGCCATCCGCTCGGTCGTGCAGCACGATCCCGATCCGCTGATGATTCTGAATACTCTCAACGAGGAGCTATGTGATCGCGAACATGCCAGCGCGACCTGCCTGATCCTGCGAATCTCCTCTGACGGTCTAACGACACTGGCAAACGCCGGACACCTGCCGCCTTACCTGAATGGCCAGGCGATGCAGATGGAAGGCGCGCTGCCATTGGGCGTCATCGCCGAAACCGAGTTCCCGGTTCTACGCTTCAAGCTGGCCCTGGGAGATACGCTCATGCTGATGTCGGACGGAATCGCCGAAGCCCAGAACGAGCACGGCTCTCTCTTCGGCTTCGAGCGTATCGACGCGATGCTTCGCAGCCCCACCACCGCCGCGGCGCTCGCAACAGCCGCTCAGAACTTCGGCCAGGAGGATGACATTCTTGTGCTTCGGATCGAGCGCGGCAGCGAAAAGAAGAGCATCACGGATACGGAGCCGGTTCTCGCAACCGCAAAACCAGCTCGCGCTTGAACAGTAAAAATCAACGTCATTCGCTAAACGCTGCGCAGGCAGTTTGTTCGTCAGGATGCAGGCTCGTGTACTTCGTAATGCCGACCATCGTGAAGACTTTTTGAAAATGTGGCGTCAGGCCAAAGGTCTTTATGGTTTGACCATGCTTGCTGGCCGCAATCATCATCTGAATCACCAGCGCGATGCCACTGGAATTCAGATATTCCACTCTCGAGAAGTCGAGCAGAATGCGCTTCGCGCTCTCCGGAAGCCCCTGGTAGGTACCAAGCACCGCGGCTTGCGAGACGCTGGTGATGTCGCCCGCGAAACGGATCACCGTGATTGGAGTGCCGGAGCTGCATTGCACTTCGTCCAGTTTGACCTGCGTGCCTTTTTCCTGCATCGCGTATCCCCTTTCGCTAATCGTTGGTGTGATGAAGATGGATGACCATGCGCGCATAGCTGCCTGTGCGGGGTGAACTTACCCATTCGGCCTCATCGACGAGAGACTGAATCAGGAACATGCCCATGCCGCGAGCTTGCTCCTCCTCATGCATTTTCCTGTCGATATCGGGAGCCACAGTTCGCTGTTGAGCGCCGGAGCCGGTGTCGAGCACCTTCACCTCCAGCGAATCTTCGCTCATCGACAGGATGACACCCACCCTCAGAGATTCGTCGAACTTGTTGCCATGCTCCATCGCATTGATACAAGCCTCCGCGATGGCGGTCTTCAGATCTTCGATCCGCTCATCCGTAAATCCCATCAGCCGGGCAGCGCTGGCGGCGGTATTCATGGCTATCTTTTCGTAGCCCAGGCGAGAGGGAAGATGAAGTTCGATGGTGCTCGGATTCTTGTCCATCAAAGACACTCTCCTATGAGGTTCTGAACAATACGAGCGCGGTCATATCATCGCATTGTTCTTGCCGCTCTGAGAACGTATCCAGCGTATTCCACAATGAAGCCAAGGTGGCCTCGGGCCCCAGCCCTTCGCATCCGGCGAAAGCTTGGAGGAGACGCGACTCGCCAAACTCTTCTTCCCCGCGAAACACCTCGGTCATGCCGTCTGTGTAGACTAGCAGCCGCGCATCACTCCCCAGCACAAATTTCTCCGAGAGATAACTGGAGCACGGAAGCATGCCTATCGGAGTGCCGGAGGCGGCAATCTTAAGCCAGTTGCCATTTCCGCTAAATAGAAAAGCAGGGTTATGTCCAGCGTTTACCACCTCGATGGTGTTCCTGGGCGGATCGAGCCGGATCAAAAGAGCCGTGACGTAGCGACGCCGCGACTCCGCCCCCTCACTGTAGTGGAGCAGGTTCATCCGCGCGACGATATCCACCAAAGACGAATCCGTATGAACCATCGCACGGAACGCAGAACGGAACGACATACCTACCAGAGCAGACGTCAGCCCCTTACCGGCAACATCGCCGACGACGATCATGATGTCGCCCTCCGGCAACGCGACGATATCGAGATAGTCCCCACCCACCTCGTAGCAGGTAACGGACCGCGCAGCGAGCGCGTACCCAGGGATCTCCGGCATCTGCTGCGGAAGCAGGCTCTGCTGCACCAGACGCGCGGACGCCAGATCGCTCTCCAGTCGCTGCCACTGCACCGTGCGCTCGTGGAACCTGGCGTTTTCGATGGCAACTCCGGCCTGCATGGCCAGCGCCTCCAGAAAGTCCGTCTCGTCCAGATCAAGAGTACGTCCGGCAGGCAGGATTACGATGAGATCGGTGAAGCCATTTCCATCCTTATCGCATAGCGGGAAGCGAAGGTATGAATCGTCATTCAATTCGGAGTCGGCGTGGCCGGAATTCAGAAGCGCTCTCAACTCCACCGGCACATCGCCATAGGAATGCTCAAACGCGGTAAAGAAAGCACCGACCAGCTCCAGTTCGCGAACGACGATCCGGAGCACGATGCGAAGCACCTCATCGAGTTCAATGGTCGAATGTATCTGGCGGCTTGCTTCGAGCAACGCCTGCAGGCGAACCACTTGCTGCTGGGCTAACAGGGCTTCATCGAGTTCCATCGCACGTACCCTCACCTACCCGGCCCGTGATGGGAATGAGTATAGCGAAAGTAGCGATAACTCACAGCCTGTAAATTTCACTCTTCAGGCAAAAAGGTTGCAGGATCGCTTGTACCCGGCCGTCCCGTCTCCACGTGACCGGCGTAGCGACGAAGAAATACGGGGTCTTCCGCATAGGAGATCGACAGATCAAACCAGCCTGAGCTCGATGCAAGCGACCAGCGATCCTCCGAGGTTGCGCCGGGCTCCAGTTTGTAGCTCCTGATTTCAGCATCTCCATAGCGATTGCGAGCTGTCATGGCGCATGACTCTGAACCATTATTGGTAAGCGTGAGATACACATCGCCGGACTGCCGATCGTAATGCACTCTCGCTTCGGCTGTTGATGAAGCGTACTTCAACACAGATAGCTGGTGACCCCGGAAGTGAGAGAGGTAGCCATTAGGACCGTAGATGGATAGATCATAGGCGGCCTTTTCCCTGGATGGCTCCCAGTAGTCCGATAGCTTCTGCGATGCGGAGACGGCATAGCGTCGCGGAGATTCATGCGGCGTGCTTCCGTTGTAAACATAGAAAGCTGCGCCTGCCTCCCCGGTATTCCCGAAATCGATCCAGAGCTTTCCCTCTTCGACACGGCACTGCGTCGAAAACTCATACGGTAGTGAACGTGCGGGCCGTGTACCCGGCTCCTGAACGGGCATCTCTTGAACCGCAGGAACGTGATACGGCTTTCGACCAGAGACTATAGGCTTGGGGACCGTGAACGGCGCAATGCTGGCGTCAGGAGTATTCGAAAAGTCGAAGGCCGATGTAAGGTCTCCACAGATCGCTCTACGCCACTTGCTGATATTCGGCTCCGGTATGCCAAAGCGGGCTTCGAGAAACTGCAAAACCGAGGTATGGTCAAAGGTCTGCGAACAGACCCATCCCCCCTTGGTCCAGGGAGACACGATCAGCATGGGCACGCGCGGTCCCAGACCCACCGGTTGCAAACCGCCGGGATCGGCGCCCGGGACCAGCGGATGCTTTTCCTTGGTGTACTTATCCAGATCGACGAACTCGTCCTGCAGGCTCTCGATCAGATCATCGGACACTCGTCCTTGCGCATTCATCGCCTGCGTATGCGGCGGCATCGGAGGCACGATGTGATCGAAGAGGCCGTCGTTCTCGTCATAGTTAATTAGAAAGACGGTCTTGCTCCACACCTCTGGATTTGAAGTAAGAGCTTCGAGAACAAGGTTCACATAGTAAGCGCCGTCGGTCGGCGAAGCTTCAGGATGCTCAGAATACTTATAGGGCGCTACGATCCATGAAACCTGCGGCAACTGATTCTTCTCAACATCGTCGCGAAGGTCCGCCAGAGTATGGTCCGAAACCCCATTCCGCACCAGCGAGCTTGTAGGCGATGCGCCTTCCTCTACCTGGTACTGCGCGAAAAAATCAAGCGAGTTATCCGTGTAGTTGTCGGTCGGCGTACCGGGAACTCCGGTGCCACCCTGATAGACCCTCCAACTGACATGGTTCGCTTCAAGACGTTCTGGATAAGTTGTCCACGTGTAGCCGTTCGTCTTTCCGCGCTCTTCAAGCGCCGGACCGTTCGGCCTGGTGCCGTACGCATTGCGCGGATCGCACGTGCCGCTCCAAAGATAGATTCGGTTGATCAGGGTATTCGCGTGAGCCGAACAGAAGTAGGAATCGCAAAGAGTGAACGCATCGGCCAGAGCATAGTGAAAGCTCACATCCTGCCGTTTCAGATGGCCCATCGTCATGACGTCCTGCTTCTGATTCACCCACTGGTCGTACTTGCCGTGGTTCCAGGCAAGGTGACCGCTGCTCCAGCCATGGTCCGTACCGGCCTGATACTCCGTTGTGTTCTTCGGATTGATGTACCAAGGCAGCACGTGCCTGGCATGTTCCTGCAAACCGCGATTCTCATAGCGCTTCGTCTTGACTGCCGCCGGAGGCTGATACCAAACAGGCTTGCCATTCGCCAGTCTAAGAGGGCGGGGATCGTTGAAGCCGCGAACCCCGCGCAACGATCCGAAGTAATGATCGAAGGAGCGGTTCTCCTGCATCAGAATCACGACGTGCCCAACGTCCTGTATGGAGCCTGTCGCTCGATTTGCCGGAATGGCAAGCGCCCTGCGAATGCTTGGTGGCAACATGGTGACGCCAGCCGATGCTGCCGCCATACGAAAAAACTCTCGCCTGCTCTTGCTTTGACCCATAGAAGAAATTCTGCCCATCAGGATTGCCGCGTTACCAGCATCCTGTTTTCGTAAGCTGTGATCAATCGGAAAGGGATAGCCACTGAAGACTATCCCTCTCCGCCCAATCTGTTCAATGCGTCGCCGTGAAGAAGACTAACTTAGAACTCCAGTCTCAGAACTCCAGCCTCATGGAGACCTGTCCGCTACGATTGCCGCCGAAGTCAGCGTTGTTCGTCCCTGTGATGACTCCAAACTGGCCGCTCGTTATATTCATGTTCGGATTGCCGAGGTTGGTGTGGTTGATGACATTGGTGAAAGTTCCTTCAGCGCGGAGGGAGACCGTTTCGGTGATCTTGAAGCTCTTGTTGACCCCGGTGGAGAGATTGAACGTACCCGGTCCGAGAACCGATCCGTTCTGCGCATTGCCAAAGCGGCCGATGGGCAGCGGGTCCGGCACAAACGTCGTAACCCCATTGGTTACAACCTTACGTGTCTGGCCGCCGCCAGTGTGGCATGGCGATCCCGCATGCCATGCAGGGTTGCCAGGGCAAACGAATGCAGCCTTATTGACCCAGTTGTAGCGGGTCTGGCCCGAAGGAGCGGAACTGACCCCCGTGGCGTGATCGGTCAGTTGATTGCGGCCGCCGAGGCTTCCATAGAGACCGCTGCTCAAGCCTGAACCGGTGCCGGACGGATCTCCCTGACCGCTGCTGAAGTAGGGAGACAGGTGCGAACCAGTCTGCACCAACAGAATATTCGAGATCTGCCATCCTCCGATAGCCGCATCGACAAGCCGATTCATGCTGCCGCCGAACTGACGTCCGCGTCCGACGGGAATCTCCCAGACCATGGTGGTGTTCCAGCGGTGACGGCGCGTGCCATAGACTTCGCCGAAGTCGATGTTGGCATTACCTGCATAGGATGCGCGCCCGCCTCCCGTTTCACCTGCGAAGCTGTCGTTGTGAGGGCCCTGGTTGTTCGAAACGTTCTTGGCCAGGGTATAGGTAGAGTCCAGCATCAAGCCTTTGGAGAGGTGATGCGTCACCTCGACCTGGAGGGATTGATAGTTGGAATCTGCTCCGGTTGAACGCGTCTGGATGACTCCCCAGTTCGGAAACGGACGGGCGGAGAGTGGTTGATTGTAAGCCGAAACCGTGCTGGAATATGGCATGTCGTTGAGATTTGGCGCCCATACAAGGTGACGGCTGGTCATGCCGATGTACGAGATGCGTGCGCCATAACCATGGCCCAGATCGCGATCGATAGAGAGCGAAGCCTGTTGGGCGTAAGGATCTTTCCAATTGACATCGTTGGCCGTTCCGAAATAGGCCTGTCCGTACGATGCGGCGTTGCTGTTGTTTCCCGAACCCGCGAATATATTTGGCCACACATAGGTGGGACCGGAGGGTGTGGGAGTGTTGTTGTACTGGACCGTGTAGGCCTGCAAGGTTCCTGTCAAAGAGTAGAAATTTCCGCCCAGCAGGGTGATGTTATACATGCCGAAGCCGCCGCGAAGCGTGGTCTTATCGTCATTGAAGAGACGCAACGCAAATCCGAAGCGAGGCATGAAGCGCGTCTTCGACGAGGTGCGGAGGCCGTCCGGCAGACCGGCCTGTGTATTGGACAAGGTCGGCGTACAGGGAGCGCCGTTCTGCGCGGGAACTCCGGACGACTGACCGATACCGCAGGAGTTGAACGAGTTGATATAAGGAATGGAAACCAGGCTCTCCTTGCCATTCGGATAGATGACTCTGCCTGACTTGGGTACAGAGGGGTCGAAGTTTCCGATGTTGCCCGAAGGATCGTGATAGGCAGGATGGAACTCCCAGCGCACCCCGTAGCTCAGGGTGAGGCGCGGCGTTACCTTCCACTGGTCCTGCGCATAGGCATGATAGTGCATGGTCAGGCCGTCGTTGTCAGCCTGCACGACGTCGTAAAAAGTGCTGCTCGGAGCGCCGATAAGATAATCGGCGAACTCCTGCCCAGTAAACTGCGCACTGGAATAATCGAAGGTTCCATAGTTGTCCGCGCCGCTGAAGCCAAGCGGCGTTACCGCTTCGATATGCCGAAGGTCTACTCCGAACTTCATCGTGTGGTGGCCCTTGATCCAGCTCAAGCTATCCGTGTAGACGAAGGTGCGGGATTTAGTGATGGAACTAAGACGATCCGGGTCAAGATTGGTGAGATTGGAAAAGTCCAGTTCCGAGAGGCCGTTATAGAAGAGATTCTGCAGGCCGACCAGGCCAGTGCCATCGGTAAAAGCTTTGCCATTGAATGGATTGGAGTTGCCGTTGTTCTGCAGGGTCGCGCCGACGCGAAACTCGTTCACGAGGTTGGAGGTGAAGGTGTAGTTGAAGGCGCCGACGAAAACGCGGTTCTGCGTAATGTTGCTACTGGACGGAACAAGCAGGGGTTCGACGCTCGACTGATTGCTGTTTTTCCAGGTATACCGGCCAAAGATGAGAGCCTTCTTACCGAGATACTGGTCACCGCGAACATCAAACTGATTTGAAAACAGGGAATTGTCTTTGTTCGCGCTGTAGTTGTTGGCCCCCGGAATGTAGGTATTGGGATCGCCGATATTGGGATCGGGGAAAAACTGAAGAAACTTCTGGGCCTGTGCATTGATCGGAACGGTGTAGTTTGGATACGTTCCGCCCGTGAATGGGTTGTTGAGCGTTTTTACCCCGGCAACGCCGGAGAAGTCGCCCTTCTTCATGGCTGCCGTAGGAACGGAGGACTGATACGGTGTGGAGCGCGGACTGCGATAGCCCTCGTAGGTAGCGAAGAAGAAGGTCTTGTCATGGCCATTGTAGAGATGAGGGATAACGACAGGGCCGCCGGCGGAGATACCGAAATCGTTGGTCACGACGTGAGGCTTGGTGAGAGAGCCGAATGGAGTTGCATTGAATGCCGACTCCTGGTGATACCAGAAGAGCGAACCGTGAAGATGGTTGGTCCCGCCCTTGGTGATGCTCGTGACTTCGCCCGGCTGGCCGAACTCCGCGCTGTTCAGGACGCCATCCACGCGCAACTCAGAGATCGAGTCGCCGGAGGGCATTGAATTCGCCTGGGGTGAGTTGTTGTTTGCGCCCTGAATGGTAACGCCATCGACAGAGAACTCGGTCTGGAAGGGGAGACCGCCCTGAATCGAATAGCCGGTGCCTGCGGTTTGAACTCCGGGCATGGCCTGAATGATGGAGATAGGGCTGGTGCCGCTGGTGCTGGCGCGATAGTTGGCAGGCAGGTCGCGCACAGCCACGGACGAGAGCGTGGAATCGATCGAGGCTGTCTCCGTCGCGATGACACCCGCGTTGCTGGCGTCCACCGTAACCTGCTGGTCCACCGCTCCCACGATGAGAGTTGCATCCGCGCGAAGTTGCTGCCGAGCATTCAATGTCAGGTTACTGAGAACCTGGCTCTCGAAGCCGTGAGCGGTAACCTCAACCTTGTAGTGGTCCGCCGGAATGTTCAGCAGTTGATAGTCGCCCCCGTCATTGCTGATCACAGTTCTCGACGTTCCGGTATCGGTGTCGGTAATCTTCACCGTCGCATTGGGTACCGCCGCCCCGGTCTGGTCTTTCACCGATCCGAGGATGGAACCCTGGATGGACTGGGCTACCACCGGACAATCGGTCACGATCATCGCAGCAAGAGCCAGAATGAGAGAACGAACCACTATCTTTAGTCGCATATCTTCCCTTTCAGGTGGATAAATCGATGGCCTCGATAACGCAAAATTAATTGCAGAGGGTTCAGGAAATCCGAGGAAGGAATCAGAAGCAGAGGGATTCTGAAAAGGTCTCGCAGTCCGTCCGCGTTGCCGCTATTCTTCCGATCTCTCATCGTGTATAGGTGGAGAATATCCAGCGCGCTCGAAGAGCGTTATCTGATTTCGGCAAAAAAGGAATATTTTTATGGAGTATTCAAAATCAAAAGGTCAGGCCACGAATACTCACCTTCGTTTCAGCCGCTCTGACGGAAGCTCTCCGAAAAGCTCCCTGTAGTCCCGGGCAAACTGGCTGAGATGCCAGAATCCCCAATCTGCCGCTGCCGCCTGTACCGACTTGACACCCGAATTCGGATCTCGCAAACAGCGCCGTACTCCATTGAGCCGGATCGTTCGCAGATAGGCGTTCGGACTCATCCCCATCACATCCTGAAATGCATATTGCAAAGTGCGCCGGCTGATCGCAAACCTCTGGCAAAGGTCGACGACGGTAATTGTTTCAATCTGATTTTGCAGAAGATGTTGCCGAACCTGACGCACAATCTTGTAGTGGCTCATCTGGCGGTAGGGTGCGCGCCCCGCCGTCTCGTGGGTGCTGCAGACATCCGCCAGCGCGTCCAGCACCGCGATGCGAATGCTCTCGCTCGACGACGGATTCACAACGATGTCCGGAGTGCGGGACGCTTCTTCGAGAATCTGCCGAACCAGTTCCTGAAGGCGCATTCGCTGACCGGGCCTGATCTTGAGTAGCTCATCCTGCATCGCGCGGGGCAGCAGACTCGATTGGTTCAACGCTTGAATATGCTGTTCCAGATCCTGTCGGTCGACGACAAGGCCCAGGATTTGAAAGCTGTTCGGCGTAAGCAGTTCAAACTGAGACCTTCCAGGCCGCATCGCGATCGTGTCCGCGCCTATGGCCGAAGACCCCAGCTTGCATCCCTCCGCTCCCGCCACCGGAATACCGAACCACCAACTCTCAGAATCCACAACACATGATTGCCGAAGCACATGGCTGGTCGATTCATGGAAGATCTGCATCCCGTCAATCCGCAGTTCATGGATGCTGCCGGTAAATCGGCCTGGGGTTAGTTGGTCGTAGAGTTGGCGCCACCCGGTCAGGTTCACGGCTTGATCGTCCACGTCGGTTGCGACATGCGAATAGAACCCTTGCCGTGGCAAAGATCTTGCGACTCTCGATTGAGCGGACAGAGACGTCATACTACGTTCTCACCAGCTTTACTATGCGCGTTACTGCCATGCTGAAACAAGGAGATTACACCAAAATCATTAAAAAATGAGCAGGCCCGCACTCCAGATAGAGTGTTGCAGATCAGATATCGTTTCCTGGATGTGGGAGTTAGAGTTGCACTGTTCATCGCACTGCCCCCAGTCTCACAACATCACTGTCATCTTTGAGCTGCACCCCTGTACCCCCCAACACCCGGGCTTCATGGAGCAGATAGATCAACTTATGCGCGGCGCGTTCGTAGGAAAGGCCGGCAGGACGAATATTCGAGACACAGTTGCGTTCGGCATCCGATCGCCCGATATGCGGCTTATAGGTCAGATAAGCGCCCAGGCTGTCAGCTGCGTTCAACCCCGGACGCTCGCCGATCAGGATCACGACCGCCTCTGCGCCGCGCAGTGCGCCGATCTCGTCCCCCAGGGCCACGCGCGCCTGAGTAGCAATGACAACGTCATCCATCTCCCACTCCCTAAGCTGAGGCAACATGCACCTGAGCAGCGGAAGCGCATGTTGCATGGGAGCCAGCGACGAAAGTCCATCGGCGATAACAACGGAGAGTCGACTGCTTGACCCTGCATGTGGATGCAGATCGTCGATGCAGTCGGGCGAAAGTCTGCGGCCAAGATCAGGACGATGAAGATACTCCACGCGGTCTTTGGCCCGGCTCCATGCACGGCACGTAAGGAAGCCCGCGCTTTCAAGCTCTCGCGCCAACTCTTCTGTCTGCAATGCCGTATAAATCGCATCTCTGGTCCAGGCATGAGCCATGCTGAAATCGAGCATGGCCTCGGTCGGAAGGCTCGATCCAACTCGGCCTAGGCCAATGCGGGCAGGCGTAAAGCGGCCCAGTGTTCGCCATGGATCGGAAGTAGCAAGAGATTTTGTCATGCGATCCCCAAACCGACAAGGCCGCCGGGAAGTAATTTATCTGCGGCAGCCTGTGACGGCCTTAGCTTGCCCGCCGCGTCGGTAATCTCCATCTGCTGCAGCCACTGCTCAAACTCCGGAGCCCGCTTCAATCCAAGCACTTCGCGCACGTAAAGAGAGTCGTGAAACGATGTGCTTTGGTAGTTGAGCATAATGTCATCTGCACCGGGGACGCCCATGATAAAGTTCACACCCGCAACGCCCAGCAGGGTCAGCAGCGTATCCATATCGTCCTGATCCGCTTCGGCATGGTTGGTATAGCACACGTCGCATCCCATGGGCAGGCCCAGCAGCTTGCCGCAAAAGTGATCCTCCAGCCCTGCCCGGATAATCTGCTTGCTGTCAAAGAGATACTCCGGCCCGATAAAGCCGACGACCGTATTGACCAGCAGCGGAGAGTATCGCCGCGCCACGGCATAGGCCCGCGCTTCGCATGTCTGCTGATCGACGCCGAAATGAGCATTGGCGGAGAGCGCAGTTCCCTGTCCCGTCTCGAAGTACATGCAGTTCTGACCCACCGTCCCGCGCTTCAGTGAAAGCGCCGCTTCATAAGCCTCCTGCAACAGCGCCAGCGTTATGCCGAAATTTTCATTCGCCTTCTGCGTTCCCGCAATCGACTGGAACACAAGATCGACCGGAGCACCCGCTTCTATCGCACCCATCGTGTTGGTAATGTGCGTCAACACGCACATCTGCAGCGGAGCATTGAACCGCACTCTGAAGTTGTCGAGCGCGCGCAGCAGTTCAATCGCTGTAGCGGTGCTATCGCTCGCCGGATTGATGCCGATCACCGCGTCGCCACAGCCATAAAGCAGCCCATCGATGGTCGAGACCAGAATGCCCTGAATGTCGTCGGCAGGATGGTTCGGCTGGAGCCTGACAGACATCCGCCCCGACAGTCCCAGCGTGTTGCGAAAATGCGTAACCACGCGGCATTTGCGCGCGGCCAGAATCAGGTCCTGATTGCGCATCAACTTTGAAACTGCGGCAACCATCTCCGGAGTAAGACCTTTGGCCACGCCGGTCAATGTCTCGGCAGTGCCCTCATCGCTCAGCAGCCACTCTCGCAACTGGCCCACAGTCAGGTCTCGGATCGGCGAAAAGGCAGTCTCATCGTGCGTGTCGATAATGAGGCGCGTAACTTCGTCGCTCTCATACGGAACAACAGCCTCCGTCAGAAAATGAGTCAGCGGCACATCGGCCAGCGCATATCTCGCCGCAATCCTTTCGATATCCGATTCCGCGGCAACCTCGCCCAGCACATCGCCGGAACGCAGTGGACTCGCCTTCGCGAGCAGCGTCTTCAGATCTCCAAATCTATACGTCCGGCCATGGGTCGTATGCGAAAAGACCACGATCTTGGGCTCCTTAATTCTGTCGTGAGGTCAACGACGATACTATCGCCGTCCGCTCCAGCTTAACCGCAACCCAACATAGCCGACGGCCAATAGCCCTACAAACAGCAGGGCGATCAACCGGTTGTAATAGACCAGACTCGCAATACACACGCCTGCGCAAATCAACGTCCATATGGGCGCAAATGGATAGAGACGCGCTCGGAACGGCCGCGCCAGGTTCGGTTCCGTCTTCCGCAGTCGAAAGAGCGCAAGCATGCTGGTGACATACATCACCAGCGCCCCAAGCACCGACATCGTCACAATATTCGCCGTCAGCGGCTGCCCGCCGATATTGATCCAGGAATCGCTGTAGATAGCCGCAATGCCAACCACTCCGCCTGCGACGATTGCAATGTAGGGAGTATTAAACCGCGAGTGGATCTTCCCTAAAAATGAAGGAAGATATCCCGCGCGGGCAAGCGCGAAGATCTGCCGCGAGTAGCCGAAGATGATGCCATGCAGCGACGCGATCAGCCCGAAGAGTCCGAGCCATACAAGCATGTGCAGCCATCCGCTCTTCGCGCCGACGATCATCTTCATCGCCTGCGGCAACGGGTCGTTGATATTGGCAAGCAAACGCCAGTCCCCGACCCCGCCCGCGAAGACCATGACGCCAACCGCAAGCAGCAGCAGGGTCGCAATCCCGCAGAAATAGGCAATCGGGATTGAGCGGGATGGCCTCTTTACCTCTTCCGCCGCCATCGCCACCCCTTCGATGGCAAGGAAGAACCAGATTGCGAAAGGGACCGCCGCAAACATCCCCGCCACTGTCATCGCAGAGAAGTGGTCGTGACCTGCCCATCCACCTGCCAGGAAGTTACTCAGCTTGAAGCCGGGAGCGACCACAGCCATAAAAACCAGAAGCTCGATGATGGCGAGCAGAGTAACGATGAACTCGAAGCTCGCCGCAATGCGTACCCCGATAATGTTGATCGTCATAAAGACGAGATAAGCCAGCACAGCGGCGTGTTTTGGCGCAAGGTCAGGAAACTGGACATGGAGATACGCTCCAATTGCCAGAGCGATTGCAGGCGGAGCGAAGACGAACTCCACCAGCGTGGCGGCGGCTGCAATGTATCCACCCGTGTCTCCAAAGGCTCGCTGAGCATAGGAGAATGGCCCACCCGCATTCGGAATCGCCGTCGTCAGTTCCGTGAAGCTGAAGATAAACGCGGCGTACATCGACGCGACCAGAAGGGTCGTCAGCAGAAAGCCCAGTGTGCCTGCGCTCGCCCACCCGTAGCTCCAGCCGAAATACTCGCCCGAGATTACGAGGCCGACAGCGATTCCCCATAACTGCCACGTATTCAGCGTTGCCTTCAGATGAGAGTGCTCTTCCATGTCGCCTCGTAGCCTTGATTATTATGTGGTTGCTCCAGATTGAGTTATCAAGAATCGGCAACCTCTTTCTTTCCGCCGCCCCTCACCTGCATTTCACTCCCTAAACCGCAGCGCGCCACAAATAATCTCTTATTTGCCGATTTGAGCTAACAGCCTTGAAATGGTCTCGCTATTCTGCCCATGTAGGCGGACGGATGAGGTTGTTGCTGCCCCAGCCTGCACGGGTGTACTGTTTTGCTACGCCCACGCGTGAGTGGCTGCTATCGGCTGCTCCGCGCCTGCACCGTGAAGTCTTCAACATATCTGAAGGAGCGTAAAACCATGTCTACCATGACCACCGCACCGTCCGCCAAAGTCGCACCCGGCGCCTACGGCTTCCCTGTATCCTTCCGCGAGCAATATGGCAACTACATCGGCGGCGAGTGGGTCGCTCCCGCCTCCGGCGCTTACTTCGAAAACGTCACCCCTGTCACCGGTGAAGTCCTCTGCAAAATTCCGCGTTCGAATGCCGACGATATCAACCGCGCCATCGACGCCGCCCACGCCGCCAAGGCCTCCTGGGGACGCACCTCTCCGGCGCAGCGCGCCCACATCCTCGAGCAGATCGCGCAGCGCATCGAAGACAACCTCGAAATGCTGGCAACGGTTGAAACCTGGGACAACGGCAAGGCCATCCGCGAAACCCTCGCCGCCGATCTCCCTCTCTGCATCGACCACTTCCGCTACTTCGCCGGCTGCATCCGCGCTCAGGAGGGAGGCATCTCGGAGATCGACGCCGACACCGTCTCCTACCACTATCACGAGCCTCTCGGCGTCATCGGCCTCATCATTCCGTGGAACTTCCCTATCCTCATGGCGACCTGGAAGCTCGCGCCTGCGCTGGCCGCCGGCAACTGCGTGGTGCTCAAGCCCGCCGAGCAGACCCCGCTCTCCATCCTTGTACTGATGGAAGTAATCGGCGACCTGCTACCCCCCGGCGTCCTCAATGTTGTCAACGGCCTCGGCCTCGAAGCCGGCAAGCCCTTGGCGTCGAGCCCGCGCATCAACAAAATCGCCTTCACCGGCGAGACCACCACCGGCCGTCTCATCATGCAGTACGCCTCGCAAAATATTATTCCTGTCACCCTCGAACTCGGCGGCAAGAGCCCCAACATCTTCTTCGCCGACGTCATGCGCGAGGACGACGCCTTCTTCGACAAGACGCTCGAAGGCTTCACCATGTTTGCCCTGAACCAGGGCGAGGTCTGCACCTGCCCCTCTCGTGCTCTCGTTCAGGAGTCGATCTACGATCGCTTCATGGAGCGAGCCCTCGCCCGCGTCAAAGCGATTAAGCGCGGCAACCCGCTCGACCGCGACACCATGATCGGCGCTCAGGCCTCCACCGAGCAGATGGAAAAAATCCTGTCCTACTTCGACATCGGCAAACAGGAGGGTGCCAAGATCCTCACCGGCGGCAAGCGCGCAGAGAACGGAGGCGACCTCGCCAACGGCTTCTACATCGAGCCAACTGTCTTTGAAGGCAATAACAAGATGCGAATCTTCCAGGAAGAGATCTTCGGACCGGTCGTCTCCGTCACCACCTTCAAAGACGATGAAGAAGCCCTGGCCATCGCCAACGACACGCTCTACGGTCTGGGCTCCGGAGTCTGGACGCGCGATATGAACCGCGCCTATCACTTTGGCCGAGGCATCCAGGCTGGCCGCGTCTGGACCAACTGTTACCACCTCTACCCCGCGCACTCTGCCTTCGGAGGGTACAAACAATCCGGCATTGGCCGTGAGAATCACAAGATGATGCTCGACCACTATCAACAGACCAAGAATCAGCTCGTCAGCTACAGCCCCAATGCCATGGGCTTCTTCTAAACCCGACGCAATGTAAAGAAAGCTCGGCCTCTCCGCTCATCGCTTGATCCACGCGTGGAGAGGTCAGCTTCTGAATTCTATTTCCAGCCCAACGTCAGAACGCTCTTTTCTCACCGAACCCCGGCCAGACCCAAAATGCTTACAATCCCCGATCAGGTTCTCGCCACCGACGCCGCCATCGAACTGATGGCCAGGCTCCACGAGAAACATGGCGACCTTATGTTCCACCAGTCCGGCGGCTGCTGCGATGGCAGCTCACCGATGTGTTACCCCCGCGACGAATTTCTGATCGGCGACAGTGATGTGTTAATCGGCACCCTTGGCAGCACGCCTTTCTATATGAGCCGCAGCCAGTTCGAATACTGGAAACACACCCAGCTCATCCTCGACGTAGTCCCCGGCCGCGGCGGCATGTTCTCTCTCGAAAACCCCGAAGGCGTCCGCTTCCTGATCCGCTCCCGCGTCTTTACCAATGAAGAAATAGCTGCCCTCCGCACCGCAGGACGCATTTAATTCTCTGGATAGACGAAGAGATCAATTTCCGTAAACTCGCCGAGACCGTAGCTTGTGTCCAGAATCTTTCTGGTCAAATCTTCTTCAATTCACCAGACCCTATGGTCCTCCGCAAGCTCATGACGTAGCCCGCCTGCACACATCGGCTAAAAGCGCCACACCACTAGCCTGAAGCAGAGAGCCAGCATCACCTGGAACGCCGTAGCGATGCCCTTTAGAATATGTCTAGCTTTGACGTTATTTGGGTAGAGGCGGAAACCTGAGAACGAGATCTGGAAACAGTCCGCATTGTATGCTGGAGGGATGCAGCATATCTAAGAAGTGCGTTGAGGCTAACCTGAGTATTATGAGTTCGCAGTACGCTTCGAAATGGTTCATCGCCGATTATGTTCGCCATGGGAGAGGATTCTTTCGTGCTAAATGCGCACGGACAGAATCTTAATCGAGCTGAACATACTCACTCGTTGCGGAGAGAGGGCTTCTGCCTTACTCCGCATATTTCATGGGAATTGTATTGTGAAGGAGATGCAAAATGCAGCTCGATACGCCACGGAACGCCTCCGAAGACCCCTCTCAAGCAGAGGAGAGATCGCGGCGGGTTGATGATTCTTCGGACGAAGACGGGATCGACCTGATTCAGGTTGCTCTTTTGCTCTGGCGAAATAAGAAGACAATTTTGCGCTTCACGGTGGCGGCAATGCTGTTGACCGCATTGATCGTGTTCTTCATATTGAAGCCGACCTATACTGCAACCGCTGTCTTCTTACCCCCACAATCCGCACCTGGAAGCGCGATGAGTCAGTTAGCGGGTCAACTGGGATCACTGGGTGCGATCGGCGCTCTCGGTGGGCTCAAGAGTCCGGGAGATGTTTATATCGGCATTCTCGGTAGCCGTACCATAGCAGACACGCTCATCAAGCGATTTGATTTGCAGGATGTTTACAAGACAAAACGACTTAGCGATACAGAGAGGATATTGAAGAACAGAAGTAAATTCGTCTCCGGCAAAGATTCACTCATCACGATTAGCGTCGTAGATTATAACTCCCGCCGCGCCGCTGATCTCGCAAATGGATATCTGAATGCTTTGTACGAGCAAAACGGGAGATTGGCGCTGACCGAGTCGGGGCAACGGCGGGTCTTTTTCGAGCAACAACTCGCACACGAAAAAGATGCTCTCGCGGATGCTGAGGTGGAACTGAAAAAGACACAAGAGCAAACCGGAATGATTGCGCCCGTTGGACAGACTGAAGTTGCAATCGAGGCGATGCAGCAACTGCGAGCCCAGATTACAAGCCGGCAAGTAGAACTTGGCGTCTTGCAACAGGGTGCCACGGAGCGGAATCCTCAGGTGGTTCGCACTCAGACTGAGATCGAGAGGCTACAGGAGCAGTTGCGGAAGTTGGAGAACGGCTCTTCTAAAAGAACTCCGGGAAATATGCAGACTGCCGCTGCGAAGGTCCCTGAGCTCGCTCTCGAATATGTCCGCAAGCAACGCGAGGTCAAATACCATGAGACTCTGTTCCAACTATTAGCCCGGCAGTACGAGTCAGCCAGGCTCGATGAATCACGCGAGGCACCTTTGTTGCAAGTTGTCGACAAAGCGATCGTTCCAGACAGAAAATCGGGCCCGCATAGAGCACTGCTGACACTGGCGGGAATGTTTGTGGGGTTCCTTGCAGGCATACTCTGGGTCATTCTGAGTACAGCATTCAATAATCTCAAATCCTTGAAGCATGCACGAAGCCATATCGCTAAAGGATTTTCCGATTAACGGGGCTCAAGCCAAAGCCATCCTGTAACGACTCTATATTGCATTTTCATCGGGGGATATTACCCGACAATTCATGGACTGCGGATAATACCGAGTTGACCGTGATCTGTCGTACACAGTTATACTCATGAGATTTACCGATGCATGTCGGACGGTTGTAACATGGATAACAGTTCATGCTAGGACCATACGCTAGCACCTTCGCCCCGGGAGGAGCCCATGCCGTTGCATCGTTTGCTCCGTTAAGAAAAATGATTGGAACGCCTATCGAATAAGCAACGTGGGCAGCAAAGCTATCATGGCAAAGCAGCATCTGCATCTCGGATAGAGCCGCAAAAAACGCTGAAATATCCCCTGTCTGGATCTTCAATCCGGAGCCCACCAAATGGCCGAAGACAGATAATAAGTGAGGCGCCTCTGTTGAGGATCCAAAAACATGCACCTCCATCCCGTTCTCAACCAGATGTTCCGCCACTTCTTTCCATTTCTCCATGGGCCATGTTCGCCATGGCTGGCTTGCCATGGGATGTATTCCAATAGAACGATCAATAGGATACCAGCCAATTCTTTTTTTTTGGGAGTTAAAGAGCGCAGATTTTTTGCCGACAGTCGAACCAATTGCCATTCCCATTATCGTCGCAGCGTCGTAAACATTTGGGTGGTCCGCGTCAATAGGTACTGGCTGGGTAGCGATGCGAATTGCTGAGCGACGATTTATCCTACTGCAAGGGTGATCATTTGACCATGCAGGACTCCAATTGTCGCCTGAAGAAACAATCCTTGCCAGGAGCTCTTCCCGGAAATCGCCCACTAGATTTACAACGTCAGTGTATCTTTCACGACGCAGTTCCCGAAGCAGCCAGAGAAGGTGTAGAGTCTCTCTCATGCCGAAATCACGCATGGAACCCATGGGAAATCGACCTGTATACACTTTGTTCACGCTTGGATTGTTTTCAAAGATCAAGCGCACTTCAGGTCGCGTCAGGACATCAATTTGCGATGACGGCAGACCATAGCTGAGAGTTTCTAGCAAAGCTGTTCCGATGACACCATCCCCCAGATTACGTGTCTGCAACAATAGGATTTTTCGCTGCATCGTCATTGGCAGACCCACCATGCACAGTTAAGCATCTTTTCTTGCAACGACCTGAATCTGCGCAAAGGCCCCCTCTAGCATCTGATCAATTGGAATCCCACATCTGAGCAATAGATTTTGGATTAGTCTCCAAAATCCACCCTGAACGGAATTTTCATGCCACACTTCTTGAGACTCCGTGAAGCCGCATTACCTCGGACTTTGTTCGCAACGAGTACTTGTTGTTATAAATTTGCTGACCACCTGAAAATCCGACGGATCTGAGGCCATCTGTTCGATATTAGTGGGCGGATTGAGATTAGGACATATATTCGTCTAATTTGAATGTTGACTATAAATTGTGCCCCGAACAGTATTTATTTTTCTCGCCTACCCACAGTATCCTAAGAGTTCAAATTGTTGTTGGGAGTTCGGCACCTGATGTTGGCCCCATCCGCAATGCCCACAAGATTACCTTCCATAATTTTGATAGGACGATGGCCG
This sequence comes from Terriglobales bacterium, assembly GCA_041691575.1. GTDB lineage: Bacteria > Acidobacteriota > Terriglobia > Terriglobales > Acidobacteriaceae > Edaphobacter. The sequence goes on along the minus strand of JBEPUJ010000002.1, from coordinate 132,785 downwards.
CGATAACCGTGAAAAACATAAGAATGGTTTCTGTCACCCATTCTTGCCCCGAGTAGAATAATCCAGTAGGTGCCAAGACAACAGCCTGAACTAGAACGAGGGAAAGCGGTGTTATAGATCTCCTCAGCACAACACGCCTGCACCAGTAAAAACCGCTTAGTTCCAAAATAAAGAATACAAACCCAAGATACTTTCCTGAAGTCAAAATTGCTTCCAGTATAAGGTTGGAATTAGGTAGCGTAAAGGGACCCTCAATATAGGTTCCAGTCGCAGCTTCGATGACATATTGGCCAACGCTGGAGTATTCATACTTGATTGAAGACAACGCCTTAACGAATGGCATCAATTGATAGTCAAAGATATTGACCTTCATCAAGGAATCAAACCCAGCAGGGCGCAACAGGTCAAATTGCGAAGCATAGATCAATTGATCAAAGCCACCCAGGAAACGTACCGTTAGTTCGACAACCGCTGCTGTGCCACCTCGAGCAAGAATGAAGGAAAGATAAAATGGCACAATCAGTGCAACAATCACGATACTGCTTATGAGCGCCCGGCGAAGCTTCCTATACCTTTCTCGGTCATTTCGCACACCGGCTATAAACAAGCTATTCAGCAAGATGAACACGATGGTAAGAATGCTTCCCTTCGACGCAAACAGTAGGCCCTCTCCTATTGCTAATATCACCGCAATGAGAGCGAACCTCCGGACCCGGGTATTTTGCGTGACAGCATATATCAGGCCGGCTATGGGAGCCGTTCCCATAGAAAGCCATGTTAGTAATCTGCTGTTTTGTGTCGAATCGAAGCGTGAGGCTGATCCCCCCTCCGTCAGTAAAGGTATTTTCCCCGGGATAATCATATTGACTATCACGTTCGCGATGATGATCAACATCGTAAAAAACAGCAGTGTGACTTGAAAATCAGCATCCATCTTGTCACTAAGTCCGATTTTTTTTGGCTTTCCGGCTACGCGAATGATCAAAAACCAGACACACATAAACAGCAAAATCAAAAAATATGATTGAGACGCCGAATCTATCAAAAATGGTGTCAAAAGCAGACCAATGATCGCTGGGCCTGTAAATAGCAAGAACGTTATGTTGAGTGGATCAAGATTGCCAACCAAGGCAGGACGCAGGAATGCTCTCAGCCCTCCAACAATAACCAGATACACAAGAGCCATCAGGAGGATGACCAACCAGAGCGGCGAGCTTGTGACTCCTGAAAATATCTCAGTCACGAGACCATCCTTGAGGACGGTGAAGACATTAGAGTACAGTCGAGCAGTTCTCTCATAGGTTTGTCCTCGAAGCGGTTAGTCCTATGATGAGCGCCCATGATCAAACGGAACAGTCGTTCTGTTTAGAGTATTTCGGACGAGGCTGGTAACAGGCCTGGCTTTATACTTGGTAACCGCTAACCCGAGATCGAAGAACGAAAGCGCTTTGGTCAGCCCCCCCGTCTCAAGTCTCGCCCTATTCGCTTCATAGAGAGCTTTAATTGAATCGCTGATACCACCGGCCCTCATAAGAACCGTTACAGCTGGCAAAAAAGCAGTGCGCAGATCGGCACGAGGCCGGAGTAAAAATTCATAGTCTGCCGAGATCCGATAAGATGTATCAAATTGTCCATACCGTTCGAAGAGGCGCTTGCTATGCATACTTCCGACGTGGAGTGCACACATAAATCTTAAGAACTTCCGCCATGTACATGGGCGTCCAATGATACGTTCGTTGCCAGAGGGATCCACCCATTTCACCTTCGAGCATAGATATTCTGCTTGCGGGTTCTTGGCAGCCAGCGCCATATATGCACTGACAGCACCGGGCAGGAACTCGTCGTCTATTCCAAGAAAACATATCCACTCGCCATGCGCCTCGAGCAGGGCCTTATTCCATGCGTCATAAACACCTTTGTCTCGTTCACTCTTCCAAAACGCAATTTTGTTGTCATATTGACGAAGCACTTCAATTGTCCCATCGTTCGATCCACCATCCAGAATGATGTGTTCGATATTTGGGTAATCCTGACTCAACACGCTTTCGAGACACCCCGCCACGTGAGGCTGACCATTGAAAACCGCCGTCACCACTGTAACTAACGGACGTTCCGTGGTGCTCTTCGCGAGAGTCCCTTTAAGCCGGTAGCCGCCGGACGTCGATCCCTTGTCGGATTGCATTGCCACTCCTATGAAAAATGCGCATTGCCAAAGCGATTTCCTCCGGCAAAAGGAGGAAATCTAATATTGAGACACTCTCATGACGGTTCGCAGATAGGCTCTTCCGAACTCCTGTTTTCGTTCTGGGAAACGGGCACTGGCTGCCTCCTGCATGGCGGAATCTTTTTGTGCATCAAACTCATTGTACGCAGCCCTCATGGCTGTAGCTAGAGCCTCGGGATCATCCACTGGGAAGAAAAATCCTCTCTCTGGCCCCTGCTCCCGATGTACGGGGATGTCAGAGAGCACAATCTGCTTCCCCATGGACTTTGCCTCTTCGACACTGGTGCTCCATCCTTCAAACCGCGAGGGATTGATGAGAGCGGTTGCGTGTTGCATGAGGCCAACTAAATGGTCGAAGGGTATTCTTCCCAGGACGCGAAAGCAATCCAGCACGCCGCATTCCGCCGCATATTCCAACAGTGAGGGGAAGAAAGATGGGTTGCGATAGTCATCCGATGAACCGGTGGCTAGAACCAAGAGCGGCTCGTTCCGACGCTTTAGGATCTGTAACGCGCTCAAGACTACACGGTGGTTTTTATGCGCCCAGAATTGATTGGGCAATAGGAAATAAGGACCGTTGAAACTGTACAAGCGCTGCAAATCCGGCAGCCCCGCGGCATGGGCCAGCGACACGGGGCTAGCGACAAATCGCAATAGCTCAGCCTTATGGGCATACTCCGGAGAAAAGGTCCCCAGATCCGCGGCAGCGCATTTGCTGCTGACGATGACCTTGTCGCAATGTACGCAAAGCTTCATGAACTCTCGATCGCGCCGACGACGTTCCTCGGGACTAAAAAACTCGGGCAGATGGACATGTTGAAAATCGGGGATCCATCCGATTGTCTTGACCGCCGTCTGCTTGCCAAGATGGGAGGAATGGGAGAGGACAGAGATGCCATGCCGTCTCAGTAACCTTTGCAAGATCATGTCCCGCGCGGTAGTTTTTGCGATGATTTGACGCAGGAACCAACCCGAACTCTTTCGGTCGAGAACGGAGGTTTGGATGACTTCGATCCCAGAAAAATCTGCGGAAGCGTTGACTTGGCGTTTCCCGCTAAAAATTACGGGAGTTATTGGACTTCCCGGTAAAGCGTGGATAGCAGCAAACAGATTTCGCAGGTAGTTGAGGCCGCCAAGCCAGTCCCCCGAGGACAGAATGAACCCGACCCGCATGCTCTCGCACTTACTCATAGAGAGTTCCTCTTCCACCAGGCGGCATATTCTTCGACACCCTCCACCCAGTGGCGTGCCGGTTGCCATCCCCATGCCTTTGAACCCTCGATGTCCGCGATATATCGGGTGGGATCGCCTGTCCTCTGGGCGCCGGAGAAGCTTGGCACAACTTCAGCTTGCAGAAGCCTACTGCCCAGATGCAGGAGCACTTCACGCACAGTGACACCTTGCCCACTGCCGCCGTTGACAGTCGGACATTCGGGAGAAGCGTGTTCGGCCGCCGCCATGAGGAGCGTGGCCGCGTCCTCCACATGGAGCCAGTCTCGCACCTCATCTCCCGTGCCCATAAAGGTGCTGTCGTTATTTGTGAACTTGAGGCAGGCATCCCACAGCAGCTGCTTGCGCAAACCGCATCCGTACACTGAAAAGAGTCGCACAATGGCAGCGGACGTTCCGAACTGTCGAGAATAAGAGGTCACCATCTGCTCCGCCATCAGCTTGTGGGTACCATACTGCGAAATGGGCGCGGGGGAACAATCTTCCCGGATGGGAACTGCCTCCACCGTCCCATATACGCTCGCGCTAGAGGGGTACACTACGCGGCAGGTGGGCGCAGATGTCCGGACATATTCGAGGACATGGGCTGTGGTTTCGACCGTTCGCTCGAAGTCAGCAAGTGGGTCCTTGATTGAGAAAGCGACAGATCCGCTGCCCGCGCAATGGACAATGATGGTTGGTTCTCCGGCGTACGCTTTAAGCGTCTTGAGCGTCACATCGGCCGACTGCCACGCACTCAGACCCCACGACTCCCATTCTTCCCGTAACCAATTTCCGTGGCCCATACCTAGAACAGTATGGCCCTGCTGGGCAAGACTACGCGCTACATGGCGACCCAGAAAGCCGTTCGCGCCGGTCACAACTATTCTTCTATTCTTCATAGATCAGTTCTATTTAAGCATCCTGCTTGTGGCCAAAGAAGGTATACAAACGCCCTGGCTCGTCCATAAACTTCCCCCTTAAGGAAAATAGAGCGTCAGGAATAAGTGCAGGAGAAGGTAGCCGAAACTTACGGGCAATTCCAGCCTTTAGCGAATCCAGTGTTTGAGGATACAAATTGATGTTCGATTCGAGGGGATTCAGGACCTTTGTCAGCTTGATGCCGGCAGCTTTCAGTGCATGGAGATACTCATCGAGCAGGAATGCATTCTCTCCGCCATAAAGCGCGTGCAGAGGATGACGTCTGAGGAATTCATCCAAATCCTGGTGACGCGAAAGAACGTGTTCGCGCCCGGCAATCATCAGCCCACCCGGTCGTAGGACGCGGCCGATTTCATGGCAAAGCTGTTTCAAATCACGCGCATGATGAAGGACTTGTCTTACATGCACCAGATCAAACGAAGCGCTCTCAAATGGGAGTACCTCACCCCATGTCTCCACAACCTCGATCTTAACCTCAGCTTCCACAGCGAGCCGTCGTATCGCTCCGGCACCAACCAAGTGACTTGCATCAGGCTCTAGCGCGACGGTCGTCCACCCGTCCTTGGCAAGCGAGAAGGCCGAAATACCGCGTCCAGCGCCAATATCCAGAGCCCTGCCCCGTGCGGGGCCTATCAACTCTTGAACCGCTTGCCATTCGGTTCCCGAGTGGAAACGTTCAGCGGCGGCCAGGAGCGGATCGTCATAGAAACATGCCTTAACTAGTTCGCTTTGCTCCGATTGCGATTTAAGCCACAGCACAGCCTCTTCCCAGGTCAGTTGGCCACTATTGCTCTTCAATAGAGACCTCCCGAATCACTTTCGCTGGGTTGCCAGCGACAATGGTCCACGCCGGTACGTTTTTGACCACAACGGAGCCTGCAGCCACTACCGCACCCTCCCCAATTTCGACGCCTTTCAAAACTATCACGTTCAATCCCAACCACGACTTGTCACCAATCTTGACTGGTTTGACTTCCACATGCGTCCAGTCCTTCTTACCGTGGTACCAATCCCTGACGTCCTGGCTACGCTGCGCCCATCCAATCCCATGAGAGTTGTGGTCTACGATCGTGCAGCCCCACGAAATGAGAACGTCGTCTCCTACTTCGATTCTTGTAGCGCTGGCAATCAGTGAAGATCCAATGAATGTATTCCGTCCGATCACGATCGATGCGCCTTCACGCTCAATGACGAGGTTGGCTTCCACAATACTGCCCGCGCCGATTTCCAAGCTGCCTTCGGGATGGAATCTCACCCCCCTAAAATTTACTTTGGCAGTCTCGTCAATTTTGACTCCTGAATACTGCGTCAAGCGCCTTTGCGACCTATGTTGAAGGATGTGATTGATCAGATTTCGACCGGATAACTTGGGTCCTATCAAATTTCACGACCTATAATTCGATTGGAAATACGCCGAATCTTTGCAGTGACTCGCTGGGCGAGCGATACCGTACGCAAATTGTGGAGAAGACGGTCCATACTGCGCAAAGGGATAAAACTGGGCGGGTGCCGGAGAGGAAATTTGATTGGCTTTGCCGACAGCATTAATCGAGTATTTTCCATAATGGTGTGGGTTGCATCCTGCCCAAAGCCAATGTTAGCGATTAGATTGACTGTGGAGACGGCCGTGAGCGAGTTATTTTTCAAGCATGTGTATTGCCACTGAAAGTCCCAAGTGTTTGGCCCCCTGCGTTCATGCATGGCATCGAAGATCTGAGTCCAATAGGCCACCGCCTGCGGTCGGTCGAAAATTTCCTCGAGCACTTTTTCGCTTCTCAGTTGCGGCCAGTCCTTTAGATACTGGTCATAGCGCTGCCATTCTGATCTCCACGTAGCCCATCCCCAGATACCACCAAATTGCGAAAAAAAATAGCTCGCACTCGTCTTCAAATATTTTTCGACCAGATTTGCGCCGGAGATATAAGCAACCCGGGTGTCCCCGCGGTACTTCACCAATAATTCCTGGCAGAAGGGAAAGAAGGACAGGTCCGGCAAGCAGTCGTCTTCCAGAATGATTGCCTCCTCAACCACCGAAAAAACCCAATCCAAGCCGCTGACGACCCGCTCCTGGCAGCCAAGATTTCTGTCAGCAAAGTTTGTAAATACTTCGCAGGGCCAATCGACGCGACGAACGATCTCGCGCACTTGTCGGCACGCTTCCACCTCGCCTGCCTTTTCCGGCCTTGGCCCGTCCGCCACCAATAGCAACCTTGCAGGCCGGACCTTGGCAATTGCTTCGAATACTCTGCGAGTAGTATGGGGGCGATTGAAGACGAACAGTGCTACGGGAGTTTCAAAAATCTCTGTCTGCATAAGCTGAAATACTAGCCTACTGAAAGTGAGGAGAATGCGAGCTGAACGAATCTAAATTCATAGTCCGACGCCATCATTTCCTTGAAATGGCGAGCCTGGAACCATGGTCCTGTGCAACAGAGGAGCCCGGCATGAATTGTGACGAACCGCAGCATGTCCGGAACCGGACCATGCTGCCCATAGATGCCTACGATAGTATACAGGCTGAGAGAGACGCTGATGGCCGGGGTTTTGGAGTCCGGCAGGATGGAAGATCGCATTTGGACTAATGCCTGGTTCGGGAGCAAAGAAGATTAAGACGAAGAGTTCGAATAAACAGAGCCTCGGCGTGCGCTTATCAAGTGAACTGGACAAGATCGGCCCCGGCCTCCGCAAGATCATGGGGAACATGGGCTGGCTGTTTGTCGACCGTTTTGTACGCATGGGAATGGGACTGTTCGTCGGTGTGTGGGTCGCACGGTACCTGGGACCGGTCCATTTCGGCAGCCTGAACTTCGCGATTGCGTTTATCGCATTGTTCGGCACTGCAACCACGCTTGGCCTGGAAGGAATCGTGATCCGGGAACTGGTGCACAGCCCCGAGGACACGCGCGAAATCTTAGGTACGACCCTCGCTCTTCGGAGCGTTGGTGGTCTTTTATCGGTCATAGTATCGATTGCTGCTCTCTGCCTGATTCAGCCCCACGACAGGGAGGCGCTCCTACTGGTCAGCATCCTCTCGCTCTCACTGATCTTCCAGCCGTTCGATACGATCGATTGTTTCTTCCAATCTCAGGTACAGTCAAAAGTAACAGTCTGGGCAAAGAACGCGGCCTTCCTGGTTTTCGCGGGCATCAAGGTATCGCTGATCTATGCCAAAGCTCCACTCTGGGCATTCGCGGCAGCTTATTCCGGTGAAATCGCTCTTGGTGCGGCAGCTCTAGTATTTGGTTATGGCCTGTCTGGCGGCCGGATATTTGCGTGGCGTACCTGCACGAGTCGGGCTGCGGCGTTGCTCAAGGAAAGTTGGCCAGTCATCTTCTCCGGCATGGCCATCATGGTCTACATGCGGATTGACATGCTTATGCTCAAGATGATGCAAGGCGACCTCGCGGTTGGCTTGTATTCCGCGGCAACCAAAGTGTCTGAAGTCTGGTATTTCATTCCGACCGCCATCGTCTCCTCCGTCTCTCCCGCAATCATGCGGGTAAAGGACAATCCAGAGCTCTTCTACAGCAGGCTTCACAAGCTGTTCTCGCTGATGGCCATGACAGCGTGCGTCATTGGTTCCATCGTGGCGCTGGCCTCCCACGTCATTGTCCGCGTACTCTACTCGAACAGCTATAGCGGAGCGGCACCGGTGCTCGCCATCCATATTTGGGCGTCCGTTTTTGTCTTCCTCGGGGTCGCGCAATCGCCGTGGAATTTGTCAAAAGATCTGTTGACGCTGTCGCTTTATTACACCCTCTGCGGCGCAATTATCAATGTCGTACTGAACCTGTATCTGATTCCAAGATATTCGGCTATCGGCGCGGCCGTCGCAACAGTCATTTCTTATGCTATTTCAAGTGTATTTGCCAACCTGTTTAGCTCCCGAACTAGGCCCATCTTCTACATGCAGATGAAAGCTTTTATTCCGAGACGTTTTTGGGTCTAGTTATATAGTCGTACCGTGAGATAGCCCCGCCATCGGGAACTTTGCCCGAGAGCAAAAAATTGATATAGTTGGCCTGCTGCACCCGAAAGGTTCATAGTGATCAGATCTGTTTTATTGGACATATACGCGTACGTGTTCGCGCGAAAATGTTTTTCCAAGTTGAACCGTTGTCTTTTTGATGCTTCTTTACGGGGACTAGGCATTCTTAACTACAAGAATAACGTCGTGAGCGGTGAGCATCATTTCTTGAAGAAATATCTCTCGTCATGCCAGAATCCCACTATCGTCGACGTAGGCGCAAACGAAGGTTTATATAGTATGGATATCTGGGCGGTGAACAGGGATGCACGTGTGTTTGCATTCGAACCGCATCCTCAAACTTATGCTCGCCTGTTGTTGCACTCATCTGGAAAAGAGAACATCACCGCCATTAATGCAGCTTGCGGAAGCGAAGCAGGTCAACTTGTACTTTATGATTATGCAGACTCCACGGGAACTGGCCACGCATCCTTGCATGCAGGGGTCATCGAAGGAATTCACAAAGGAAAATCAGATCAGCATGTCGTTGACGTAATCGATCTCGACACATTCGCGACGAACCACGGAATTTCTCTCATCCATCTTCTAAAGATTGATGTTGAGGGGCACGAACTTGAGGTACTCAAGGGAGCGGCAAATCTGCTGCGCGAGAACCGTATCAAAGCAATTCAATTGGAGTTCAACGAAATGAATGTGGTGAGCGGTGTCTTTTTCAAAGATTTTTGTGACTTGCTCCCTAACTACAAATTCTATAGGATGCTTCGCGACGGTTTGGTTGCGCTGGATCCCTACTCCCCACTTCGATGCGAATTATTTGCATTTCAAAATATTGTGGCGTTGCCCAGGGTTTGAGCCTTCATAAAGGAACATCCTGTCAAGTTGTCGGCTTATGAGGAAATGTAAGTAATTGGAGAAGTATGGCGCTGCTGAAAACAGCGCCATACTTCTCCGGATGCTGATCGAGATTGAGTCCCTTCCCACTGCGCAATACCCCAGTCATCGGCAACTCGTTTCGTGCGGAACATCTTCGACGTCGCAGGGCAACCCGCCTTACGAGCCAGAACTGCCCCAGGTACCAGATGATGCGACTTAGTTGTAAATGTTAAGTGCGACTTTGGTGGGCCCGGAGGGATTTGAACCCCCAACCAAGGGATTATGAGTCCCCTGCTCTAACCGTTGAGCTACAGGCCCTGATGAAAAATTCCCGACGTGCATCCATTGGAATAGCCCTTGAGCGATTCGATCCAGTGAAGCACTCCTCGCATACCCACCCAAATCTCTGCTGTTTGCGTGAAAGAATCGGTTCCAATCTTTATCATTCTATAGCGTGTCGTAGGAGATGACGCCGGTGGAATCATCTACGATATAAAAAGATCAGCGATCAAGCGACGCAAATTTGAGCTGCGGAGGCATTGGCAACGCATGAGTTCCAATCAGAAGATAGAGATAACCCCAACCGGCAGCACCGCACCAATTCTGGTCACCGGCGGAGCGGGATTCATCGGCTCAAATTTTGTCCTCGACTGGCTTGCCGGCGGTAACGGTCCAGTCGTGAATCTCGACAAGCTGACTTATGCTGGGAATCGCGCGAACCTGGCCTCGGTCGAGAGCAATCCGGCTCACTCGTTCGTTCATGGCGATATCTGTGACGCAGAGCTGGTGACTCGGTTGCTGACCGAGCATCGGCCTCGGGCGGTCATTCACTTTGCCGCGGAGAGCCATGTCGACCGGTCGATCTCGGGCCCGGAAGCGTTCCTCCGGACCAACATCGATGGCACGTTCAAACTGCTCCAGGCGGCGCGTGGATATTATGAATCGCTGACTGGAGAGCAGCGGGAACAGTTCCGCTTCCTGCATGTATCGACCGATGAGGTGTATGGGACGTTGAGCCCGGACGATCCAGCCTTCCACGAGGAGACCCCCTACGCGCCGAACAGTCCCTACGCCGCATCGAAGGCGGCCAGCGACCACCTGGTGCGCGCATGGGTGCATACCTATGGTCTGCCCGCGATTATTACCAACTGCTCCAATAACTACGGGCCATATCAGTTCCCGGAGAAGTTGATCCCGCTCATAGTTTCGAATGCGTTGCAGGGTAAGGCTTTACCCGTGTATGGCGACGGTCAGCAGGTGCGGGACTGGCTCTATGTCATCGATCATTGCCGCGCATTGCAGGCGGTGCTGAAACAAGGGCGGGTCGGTGAAACCTACAACGTCGGGGGCGGCAATCAGAGAAGCAATCTTGAGGTAGTCGGAACCCTGTGCGCTCTGCTCGATGAGTTGGTGCCCGAGTCGAAGTTCAAGCCCCATCTTGGGCTTGTGAAGTATGTGACCGACCGCCCCGGACATGACCGCAGGTATGCGATCGATGCACGGAAGCTGGAGACGGAGTTAGGCTGGCGCGCGCAGGAGAGCTTTGAAACCGGACTCAGGAAGACCGTGGAATGGTATCTCGCGAACTCCGCCTGGGTCGAAGGCGTGACCAGCGGAGCGTATCAGCAGTGGGTCACGCAGAACTATGGCGGACGGGACGTTGAACCGGGCGGTAAAGCAGCCGAAACGGCAGGAACAACAACGAAGGGGGTCTCGCGGTGAAGGGAATTGTTCTTGCAGGCGGTTCGGGGACGAGGCTTCACCCCGTAACCCAGGTCGTATCGAAGCAGCTTCTGCCGGTGTATGACAAGCCGATGATCTATTACCCGCTGTCGGCGCTGATGCTCGCAGGCATTCGAGAGATCCTGCTCATCTCGACGCCCGAAGACACGCCGCGCTTCAGTCAATTGCTGGGAACCGGCGAGCAGTGGGGCATTCACATCGAATATGCCGTGCAGCCTTCGCCCGATGGATTGGCTCAGGCCTTTTTGATCGGCAAGGAGTTTCTTGCCGGCCAGGGGTGCTGTCTTGTCCTGGGTGACAACATCTTCTACGGACATGACTTTGCCGCAACTCTCAAAAAAGCTGCCGCAGGCGGGGCGGGGGCAACGGTCTTTGCCTATCCTGTGCTCGATCCGGAACGGTATGGCGTGGTGGAGTTCGACTCCGAGCGGCGGGCCATCTCGCTTGAAGAAAAGCCGCTGAAGCCAAAGTCGCGGTATGCGGTAACCGGAATTTATTTCTACGACGCGCAGGTGGTTGGCGTGGCCGAAGGGCTAAAGCCGTCGCCGCGTGGAGAGTTGGAGATCACCGACGTAAACCGCTGGTATCTGGAACGGGGACAACTGCGAACAGAGCTGCTGGGACGCGGAATGGCATGGCTGGATACTGGGACGCATGATTCCCTGCTCGAAGCGGCGACGTTTATCCATACCATCGAGCAGCGCCAGGGCCTGAAGGTCGCCTGTCCGGAAGAGATCGCCTATCGACTTGGTTATATCGACGCCGAACAGGTGCGAGCCCTCGCCGCAAAGATCGCGAAGAGCACCTATGGGCAATATCTGTTGCGCCTGCTGGAAGAGCCGGTGTACTGATGGCGGCAGGCGCAGATTCACCGGTGTGTGGAAGGATTCTTGTAACCGGCGGGACGGGTCAGGTGGGAAGCGAGTTGGTAGCAGCCCTCGCCGGCTTGGGAGAGGTCGTTGCCCCCGGCCGTGCAGAGATGGATCTCTCCAATCCTGAGAGTGTCCGAAAGGTCATTCAAGCGATCAAGCCGCGATGGATCGTGAATTCCGCGGCGTATACGGCGGTGGATAAAGCGGAGAGCGAATCGGATCTCGCTTACGCGATCAATGCTGAAGCTGTGCGGGTCATCGGAGAAGAGGCCCGGAGAATCAGCGCAGGCGTCATCCACTTTTCAACCGACTACGTCTTTGATGGGACCGGATCAACTCCTTATAGAGAGACGGACGCGACCGCACCCATGAGCGTCTACGGGGCCAGCAAACTCGCGGGGGAACAAGCTCTGGCAAGGAGCGGCGCCGCCCACATCATCTTTCGCACAAGCTGGGTGTACGGTGCGCACGGGAAGAATTTTCTGCGAACGATTCTGAAGTTGGCACGGGAACGCGAGGTGCTGCGTGTCGTGGGGGACCAGCATGGCGCGCCCACATGGAGCCGGGATCTGGCAAAAATGACTGCGCAGGCGATCGTCCAGTCCGAAGCATCTGCAAAAGGACGCCCTCTTCCAGATGCGCTGGCAGAGACAGGCGGCGTCTATCACGCGGCTGGCGGAGGCGAGACGACCTGGTATGGATTTGCCGCGGAAGCGGTACGACTGGTGAAGGAGAGTTCGCCCGATGCGAAGCTTGCGAAGATAGAGGCCATTACGACAGCTGAGTATCCTACGCCCGCGAAACGCCCGGCAAACTCGCGAATGAACTGCGATAAGCTGACGCGCAGTTTTGGCTGGACCATGATGGATTGGCGAGAGTCGCTGCGTCAGGTATTGGCCGAGCTGTAATTGGATCAAGCGAAGATCTGGAGTATGAGTTGATGAATGGGCGGGCGTTGTTTCTAGACCGGGATGGGGTAATTAACGAGGAAGTGGGATACCTCCACCGGGCAGAGGATGTGCGCTTTGTGGATGGGATTTTTTCGCTTTGCCGGGCGGCCACCTCTCTTGGCTACCGGTTGATTGTTGTCACCAACCAGGCCGGGATTGCGCGGGGGTTCTACACGGAAGCCGACTTTGAGTCTCTGATGGTTTGGATGCGGTCGGCGTTCGAAGCCGAGGGCGTGAAACTGGACGCGGTGTATCACTGCCCCTTTCACCCCGAACATGGGGTGGGTCACTATAAGCGGGAGCACGAAGACAGGAAGCCCGGACCGGGAATGCTGCGGCGTGGAGCGCGGGAGTTTGGCATTGAGCTGAGTGAGAGCGTGATGGTAGGAGATCGCTGCAGCGATATCGCGGCGGCAAATACGGCAGGTTTGCGGCAGGCTTTTTTGATGCATGGCACCGAGCCGGAAGAATGTAGGGGAGACTACCTCCCAGTGCGTGGCCTGGACGAGGTGGAACGCTGGCTAAGAGAGCAAGGATAGCCTCACTCTCGCCGATCTAAAGCCGTTCCAAAGCCGCTATGCCCACAAATAAAGAGAGCTATACCTAAAGATAAAGATATTGGCATCCTTCGCCGCAAGCGGAGGACCTGCTGTACATCCCATTTTGGAAGCGCCTTAACTCATTGAATTCCCTGCCTCAAACAACTTAGGTCATCGTGGATACAACCAGCGAGCGCTCATCTTCCGCGTATTGATCCTGCCGATCCTCACGGAGGAACGATCTGCCAAACTCCCTGAAGGAGAGCAGCCCCACGCTGACCAGAGCCAGAATCTCAGGTTCGATAGGCTGACGATAGTCCGGCGAAGCATGGGTGAAGTAATACGTAATGGGAAAGATGGCGATGAGGATCATGTAGGGGAGAGCCGCGGCCCTATCCTGGCGCCAGAGGCTTCGCGCTCCGAACAGCATAAAGAAAGTGATACCGACCGAGAAGAACATGTCAGGAATCTCGGTTGGCTCATCACGGAGATAGTCCGGGTTGAAACTCCAGTAGCCGGTCCAGAAACAGAGCGCGCGGTGCAGGGAGAACTTGATAAAGAGGAAGGGATGCTGGTGAATGAAGTTCATCGCCAGCGCCTGTTTCTCGGCGAGGTATCTGGTCTCTCCTACCGCCACAAACTTCTGCATTTCGGCAGGACTGCTGGCAGGATGGGCCCAGCGGTCGTTGGATTCAAAGGTGTTCCCATCGTTTCCGGCCCATGATTCGAGCCAGAAGTTGTCGCGTACCGGGTGCAGGACGTGGAGAGTGCGGTAGTTGCGGACGATCCATGGCGTAAGCACGGCAAGCACCCCGAAGATCGCAATCAGGGCATGGCCGAGCCATTTTTCCCTGTGACGCCGGAGAGCAAGGGCCGCCAGCACCAGAAAGACCGGGAACATCGAGAGAATCGACGGATTCGATAGGGCAGCGACCCCGTAGAAAATGCCGAAAGCGAGCCACATAAGAGGGCGTCGCTGGAGGTGAAGCCGTTGTCCGAAGCAGAAACAGGTGGTGAAGAGGAGTCCGGTGAGGGCATAGTCCCAGACGCGGGCTGCGGAAAAATAGATGGCAAAAGGATAGAAGGCCCATCCCCAGGCCGCGAGCATGGCAGTTTTGATGCCGAATGCATACCTTGTGCTGAAGTAAAGAGGAATGCAGGTAAGCGCAGAGCACAGGCTATTAATAGAGAGAATTGCGATAGCCGAAGAGACGGTGTAGATACCGAAGAGGCGGAAGACCGTAGCAACGAGCAAAGGAAAGATGGGAGGAACCAGGGCCGTGGGGCCTGTAAAAGATTGGAAGGGCGAGCTGAATCCAAGACCGAGGGCAAGAGAACGTGCCACCCAGCCCATCTCCCAACCGAATTCGGCGAAGTGATCTCTGGGGTTGACCGTCTGACGGAAGACGCAGGCGACCAGGACAAGGCGCACCGCTAGCGCAGCGAGGACGATGATGGAGAGCTGAGTCGTCGTGGACTGCAAGCGAAAGGAACGCGCAAGTCGGTTAGCTAAAATAATCGGCTCTCCATCGGGTGCTCTGTTGCTTAAAACAACTATCCAGTTGGAAGTTCAGCTTCGAGAAAAGGCTTCCCCTGAGCGTCTTTGGGGCTGACAGATGGAGCAAGGCCGTTGAGGATTTCAAGGGGCCATGCAATGTTGAGCGTGGGGTCATTCCAGAGGATGGAGCGTTCGCCCTGTGGATAGTAGAGGTTGGTAGTTTTATAGAGGACCTCGGCAGTCTCGGAGAGGACCAGAAAACCATGCGCAAAGCCTTCGGGAATCCAAAGAGACTGGAGGTCTCCGGCCTCAGTGAGGGGCTTGAGATGAAACCCGGCCCATTTGCCGAAGTCAGGAGAGTTGGAGCGGAGATCGACCGCGACGTCCCAGATATGCCCGGAGAGGACGCGAACGAGTTTCCCCTGGGGCTGGCCAAGCTGATAGTGGAGCCCACGGAGAACTCCCCGAGTCGAAAAGGACTGGTTATCCTGAACAAGTTGAGCAGGGAGACCTGCGGCGGAGAAGGATTTTTGATTGAAAACTTCTGCGAACCAGCCGCGACTATCGCCAAAGCGCTGGGGTTGAACAAGCTTGACATCCTGTAGCGGAGTATCGATGATATGCATCCTAGTAGTCTATCGATCACCAAATAAGGATGTAAGTTGCTGTGGAATTCCCACAATATAGCGAACGAAAAACGAATTCATGAAGTTTCCTCCGATTAAGAGCATCGGCCTAGTAAACTGTTCCAGTTGAATTAAAGCGATTGAACTTCCTTTCCCGGGTCGACGATAAATGCAGTGATCAGTTCAAAAGAGACTGGCGCTGGCAGGGTAGATACCACTAAGAGAGAAAAACGGAAGCGGATCGCGGATGTTTGCGGCTTATGGCTTATATTGGGTTGCGGCAAACGCACGGGGAAATGGAAGACCGCAAAACAAGCACGGAACAGTAACCGGCACAACATCGTGACGCAGAGATGCGCAGGGTTGGTTTGTGCAGACACAGGATTGCGATGCAGTCTGAATATCAGTCTCCCGAGTCAGGAGTTGCGACACTTGAAGATTCGAGCACGTATGCGGAAATTGCGGCACATCCGCTGCGTAAGTCGCAATGGGCGAACGAGCTTCCTGCCACGCTTTTCCGATATAGGGTAGTCAAACGAAGTCTCGACGTACTTTTGGTCCTCCTCGCGATGCCGATAACGCTACTGGTCATGGGCACTGTGGCAGCAATCGTGGCCTTGAGTTCGCCGGGGCCGATCTTTTATTCGCACCGTCGGATTCGAAAGAATGGCTCCTTTTTTTCGATGTGGAAGTTCCGGACCATGTGCGTCAATTCGGCTGAAGTCATGGAGGAGTACCTGGCGGCCAATCCGGCGGCTCGGGCGGAGTGGAACAAAACACACAAGTTACGGAAAGATCCGCGCATTACTCCGATTGGGTTGTTTCTGCGGAGGTACAGCCTCGATGAGCTGCCTCAGCTATGGAATGTGCTAACCGGACAGATGAGCCTGGTGGGGCCGCGACCGATCGTAGCGGCTGAAGTTGAGAAGTATGGCGACTGTTTCAATTGCTATTGCAAGGTGAAACCTGGATTAACAGGGCTGTGGCAGGTCTCAGGGCGGAGTTCGCTCACCTATGACCAACGGGTCGATCTCGATTGCGAATATGTCCGGCAATGGTCCCTGACGGGGGACATCAAAATCTTACTGAAGACCTTCTCGTCGGTAATCAATCAGGATGGCGCCTTCTAGCACCGCCAATCGAACTTCGAATCGCTCTGAACCTCTTCAAAGACGATGAAAGCGTCATCTCGACCGAAGCTGCGGGTACAGGGCCAGCGCGCCCTTTTGCTCGCTGGGGTGCAACCCGCGCATCTTATTTGCGCGGCTCGGTGGAGAGACCTGTATATCCATCTTCCTTTGTCCTTGCCTTCCACAGCGAATGAAGCCATACCATAGAGGAATCGATCGTCCCAAGACCAGAAGACCAGAGCTGGAGAGGCCCGGAAGCATGGAGAATATGCGTAATTTGCTGCGAAGCTCGCTCGGGCGCAGCCTGCGAACGCTTGGCGAACAGGACAGGCTGGCAGCAGCGTGGCCGGTAGCCTGTGGCAAGGCGATGGCTGATCGAGGAACGGTAGCTGGATATACAGATGGGGTCATTCTGATCGAAGTTGTAGATGGGCCATGGCTTCGGCAGATGATGAGCATTCAGAGGCAGCTTGCCGGAGAGATGGGCAGGATCGCGGGCGTACCGGTGCGCGGGATACACTTCAAAGTGAAGGATCAAAACATGAGGAATGGCTCGCGATGAGTAAACATGCAGAGGTTGCGATTGAGGACGTGCGGCGCGTGGCGGAGTTGGCGAATCTGGAGCTGACTGCCGAGGAAGAGCCGCGGATGCAGCGTGATTTGAATGCAATCCTGGGCCATGTCGCTCAAATGGATGAGTTGGATACGACTGGGGTTCCGGCCATGGCGCAGGTTGGCGAGATGCTGGGTGGCCACGCATATTCGCATGGTGAAACACTGCGGTTGGATGCCGTCAGGCCTTCGCTGGATCGCGTCCCGGTGATGGCTGCCGCCCCCGAGACGGATGGGCGGTTCTTCAAAGTCCCCAAGGTCATTGAACGGTAGTTCACCAGTTCGCAGCACGATAGTTCACAGCAACGGCAGTTCGGAGACAATAGGCACCGTGAGCACGCAAGCAATGAACATAGAAGCATTAACGATTGACGGGGTACGGGCGGCTGTAGCTTCAGGCGAGACCACCGCCACGGCTGTGGCCGAGCTGCATTTCGACCGGATCAAGGACCAGGACCCCGAGATCAACAGCTTCCTGGCGATAAGCAGGGACCGAGCCCTGGCTCAGGCAGCGAAGATCGATGAAATGGCCGCTCGTGGCGAGTCGCTGCCCGCGCTGGCCGGCGTTCCAATGGGGATCAAGGATGTCCTGGCGATGCAGGGTGCCCCGGCTACGGCAGGGTCATTGATCCTGAAAGGATATCGCCCTCCCTACGATGCGACCGCTGTAACCAGGTTGGAGGCCGCCGGAGCGGTTCTGCTGGGCAAGCTGAACTGCGATGAATTTGCCATGGGCAGTTCGAATGAGAACTCGGCGTATGGCCCGGTAAAGAATCCGCGGGCGCTTGATCGCGTTCCCGGAGGGTCGAGCGGCGGTTCTGCCGCGGCAGTGGCGGCCAATTTTGCAGTTGCGACGCTGGGAACTGATACCGGCGGATCGATCCGCCAACCGGCGGCCTTTTGCGGCGTGGTTGGGGTGCTACCGACCTACGGGCGAGTCAGCCGTTACGGATTGATTGCGTTTGCCTCTTCGCTGGACCGGGTAGGACCGTTTGCCAAGAATGTGAAGGACGCAGCGACGGTGCTGCAAGTGCTCGCAGGCCAGGATGTTTTGGATGCGACCTCGTCCGACCGTCCGGCGGATGATTACGTTGGATCGATCGCGAAACCGGTAGAAGGTCTACGGGTTGGAGTGCCGAAGGAGTATTTTGGCGAGGGTTTGGATCCGGAGATTCGGGCCGCGATTGAAGCTGTGCTTGCCGGTCTTAAGACGGCAGGATGCATAATCAAGCCGGTCAGCCTGCCGCACACCAAGTATGCGATTCCGACCTACTATGTGATCGCAACAGCAGAAGCATCGTCTAACCTGTCGCGATTCGATGGGGTCAGGTTTGGGCTGAGGGATGCCGAGGCGAAGACGCTTTCCGAGATGTTCCGCAAGACCCGCGACGCGGGTTTCGGAGCTGAGGTCAAACGGCGCATCCTGCTGGGAACGTATGCCCTAAGTGCGGGTTACTATGACGCCTACTACCGCAAGGCGCAGCAGGTACGAACCCTGCTGACACGCGACTTCCTGACGGCGTTCGCCGATGTGGATGTGCTGGTGGCGCCGGTGACGCCGACCCCCGCGTTCAAGCTGGGAGAGAAGGTGGACGATCCCGTGAAGATGTACCTCGAAGACATCTACTCCGTGGCCGCCAGTCTCGCGGGAGTATGCGGAATCTCAGTTCCCTGCGGAGAGACAAAGGACGGCCTGCCGATCGGAGTCCAGGTGATCGGCAAGCACTTCGATGAAGGGACCATGCTACGCATGGCGCAGGCAGTAGAGACCGGGCAAGGACAGGCCTGAACCCGCGCTCAACGCGCTTTTATTCCGCGTTGAAGGGAGAGTGTCGGGTAAGCTGCTCCCGGCGGTTTCTCTACAGAGGATCGAAGGCATTCGCGTATGCTGGAACATAGCAATTTCAAGGGATTCTGGAAACAAGGCCACGCTCTGATGGGCTCATGCGAACAGCCTCTTTTTCAAGACGATGCAGGTTAAAGAGTAAGAAGATTTTGCGAGGATAACAGCAGATGCAGTTCGGTAGCTCCCCTAAAGTTTTCAAGCTTGGATGTGCGCTTTTGTTCACGGTGCTCGGGGCGAGCATGTCATCTGCTCAGTTCTCGCAGTTTGGCCAGGCGCTTGGAAACAATGGCGGTCAGCAGTCTTGCGATCCGTCCGATCCAACCTGCGGGTCGTCCTCTCTCGACCAGGGAAACTACCAGAACCGCAGTCTGCAGAACAACCAACAACAGCCTGTGCGATCAGACGGCATCGTGCTGCCCGGACAGGAGAGCGATCAAAATGGCTCTACCAACTCCCAGACCGGCAACAACACGCAACAGCAGAACCAGACAGCTCCCCTCCCCCTGGACTCGCCTACCGAGTTTCAACTGGCCATCGCGAACTCCACAGGCAAGATGCTGCCGATCTATGGTGTAAATCTATTTCGCAAACCGCCCTCCACCTTCGCGCCCCTGAATATGGCTCCGGTGACCCCCGACTATGTCGTCGGGCCGGGCGATGAGCTGCTTATCCAGGTATGGGGCCAGGTCACGCTGAACAGCCGCTACAGGGTCGATCGCTCGGGCAGCATCTATATTCCCCAGGTTGGCACGATCCATGTCGCAGGGCTGACCTTCGGGCAGATGCAGGACTACCTGAAGTCGCAGATGGGAAGGGTCTTTCGCAACTTCGACCTCAACGTAAACATGGGGAGCCTGCGCTCGATTCAGGTCTTCGTCGTGGGCCAGGCCCGGAGGCCTGGTAGTTATGTCATCAGTTCGCTGAGCACGTTGACCAACGCGCTCTTCGCCACCGGCGGGCCGACTCCGCAAGGCAGCCTGCGGCATATCCAGTTGAAGCGCTCGGGCAAGGTCGTCGTCGATTTCGATCTGTACGATCTCTTGCAGCGCGGCGATAAATCGAATGATGTCCAGTTGCTGCCCGGCGATGTGATTTACATTCCGCCGGTGGGACCACAGGTGGCCGTAGCCGGCAGTGTTAATGTGCCCGCGATCTACGAACTGAAATCGAAAGACAGCACAACGATTGGCGACGTGCTGGAGCTTGCAGCCGGAATGACAAGCGTGGCATCGGGCGAGAAGATCCGACTGGAGCGCGTGGACGATCGGCGTATGCGCAGCATCAGCGAGGTGTCTCTCGATGCCCAGGGGCGCGCAACCATCCTGCATGATGGGGATCTGCTGGAACTGGTTGCAATCGTCAATCAATATAAGAACGCGGTTACGCTGCGCGGCAATGTGGCAAATCCCGGGCGTTACACCTGGAAGCCCGGAATGCGGGTCCGCGATCTTCTGCCGGATAAGGATGCGCTGATTACGCGGGACTACTGGCTGAAGCGCAGTCAACTCGGGCAGCCGACCTTGACCTATATCCCCACCTGCCCTCCCACGACGACTTACGGAATACCGAATCTGCGTTACGGAATTCCAGTGGGCGAAGAAGGCGAGGATCCGAACTGGCGATACTCCTCGACCAGAAACCCCTATCTGATCGGGATGGAGTTTGGGAATACCAGCCAAAATGCTCCGAAAAATCCTTATGATGCCAACCCGGATGATCCGAATGACGCCGCGGGAATAGACGGACAGCTGAATTGCATCAAGGTTCCGGAATATGCGCTCTCTACCAGAGGGCTGAACAGCAATAACTATCCCCAGTCATCGAACAACACATCGAACTCAACAAACAATACGAATACAACGTTGCCGAACGAAAGACAGGACAACTTTGGGGCGAATAATAACCGCACCAGCGCAGCGAGTGCGAGCATAGGTTCGACGTCGAGAAATTCTTCCGCCGGGCAGTTCCGTCCGCGCAACAACGTCAAGCTGAGTGAGCCTGACATCGACTGGAGTTACGCTGTGATCGAGCGGCAAAGCAAAGAGAATCTAACGACCTCTCTGCTACCGTTCAATCTGGGGAAGATTGTTCTCCAGGGAGATGAGTCGCAGAACCTTGAGCTGATGCCCGGTGATGTAGTCACGATATTTTCCAAAGCAGACATTCGCGTCCCGCAGTCGGAGCAGACCAGGTTTGTGCGGCTGGAGGGAGAATTCGTCTCTTCGGGCATCTATAGCGTGCTCCCCGGAGAGACTCTGCGTGAACTGGTAAAGCGGGCCGGCGGAATCACTCCCGATGCTTACCTCTACGGCTCAGAATTTACTCGCGATTCGACGCGGCGCGTACAGCAACAGCGTCTCAACGAGTATGTTGACCAGATCGCGCTTCAAGTCAGTACGAACGCAACGAATAATCTGGGCAGCGCGATCAGCCCGCAGGCGACGGCTGCGCTCTCCGCGGCACAGCAGCAGAACGAAAACGTGATCCGAAGTTTGCGCCAGGCGCGAGCAACCGGACGCATTGTGCTCAATCTGGCGCCCGACAGCCAGAACGTCGCTGACCTCCCCGATCTACCGCTCGAAGACGGTGATCGGTTCATCCTGCCTCGCATTCCTTCGACGGTGAGCGTAGACGGCGCAGTCTACAACCAGAATTCGTATCTCTACGATCCTCACAAACGCCTCGGGGACTACATCCGAGACGCAGGCGGAGCAAACCGTGATGCCGACAAGGGCCGCGCCTACGTTATTCGTGCCAGCGGCTCCGTAATCAGCAAGCAATATAGTTCTACTCTGCGCGGCAACAGCTTCAACTCCATTCGCCTCTATCCCGGAGACACGGCTGTAATCCCTCTGAATCTGGATAAGGGCAAGACGTTGCGGCTTGTTGTTAACCTGGCTCAGATCGTCGGCCAGTTTGGAATCGCGATCGCCGCAGCCAACGTGATCTTCTAGGAAAGACAGACCATGCCCAGGAGGACCACATCGAACGATTCCAGCAGCAACCTGACGCGCTCTTGCTGGACCGGAAGCTGGGCGCTTATTGCTTGGAGCGGAGGCGCGGACTCTTCGCAGCGAATACAAATGCATAGTCAAATCGACCAGATATCCAATTGAGATCGCGCCTATCCATTGTCGTTCCAACCTTAAATGCTGCTACTGACTGGCCAAAGTTTGCTCCAGCCTTGCTAGGGAGTGTCGGTCCAGAGCAAGTCTTGATCCTTGATTCCTCTTCCACGGATGGCACAGTGGATCTTGCTCGCGCTGCGGGCTTTCATGTACGTACGATTACGCGCGAGTCATTCAATCATGGCGGCACCAGGCAATTAGCTGCCGATTTACTACCCGAAGTGGATATCCTGGTTTATTTGACGCAAGATGCTTTATTGGCCTCCACGGAGTCCATTACTGAATTACTCGAAGCATTCGATGATCCAGAAATTGGGGCCGCATATGGTCGTCAATTACCTCATGTGGCTGCCACGCCGATTGAAGCACATGCGCGTCTATTCAACTATCCGGCAAGATCTAGCGTTCGAACGCTCAATAGCCGCCAAACCATGGGCTTCAAGTCCATCTTTATCTCGAATTCCTTCGCTGCCTATCGCCGCGAGGCTCTATTCGCAGTTGGCGGCTTCCCGAGCGACGTCATTTTTGGCGAGGACACGATCGTCGCAGCCAAACTTCTGTTGGCAGGTTGGAAGATCGCCTATGTAGCCGACGCACAGGTCTATCACTCTCATGCCTATACGTCGACACAGGATTTCAAGCGTTACTTCGACATCGGAGTGCTGCACTCGCGCGAGAGCTGGCTCCTTCAGGAATTTGGCGGCACAGGGGGCGAAGGAAGCCGCTTTGTGCGATCAGAATGGAATTACCTCTGGCCGCAGTACTGGTGGCTGATTCCTTCAGCATTGATTCGCACTGCGCTCAAGCTGGTGGGCTATAGGCTCGGCAGGATAGAAAGTAAGTTGAGTTTGAGAATAAAGCGCAGGTTGAGCATGCACCGCCGCTTCTGGAACTAGAAGCAGACGCCGCATACAGTTGGCACGCCCTTATCTAGCGATGTAAGTGTAGCTCCGGATTCCACGTGATCTGGAACCACCCACTCGTATTATGTTGTGCCCCATTCATATAAGACGGGATCAGAAAGCGCTCATACTGCGCGAAGGCCTGAACTGTCCAATGGCGATTCAGCGCGACGGAGCTATTGACGAAGCCGTCGGTCACAGTGCCACCGCCAGGTAGAAAAGCCGTCCCACCCTTATTCTGCCGATACCCGGCTTCAATCCGCGTTCGACCCGAGAACCAATATCCTGCCCGCCCTTCAATGGCCCGCGCATCCCTGCCAACGGCGTTGCCTAGCATAAAGCCCTTGTTGGTGTTTGAGTCGAGGTACTGGTTATTCATAAAGTAGTGCTGCCCGCCAAAGTCCGTAATAAGGCTGGTGGAACTGACCGCCTCCACCCGCAGATCCATATGCGGCAGAAAGGGCAGGCGCGCAAAGTATATTCCGGGACTCCAGATAGCCCGGCGAGGCGCGGAGATTGGGCTCGGATCATCATCCGAATAGGCATCGGCATACAGCGTCACCGCCTTTCGCAGAAACGGCAGCTTATACCGAAAATCGAAGTTGCTCTTGCGATCGCCAGGATCAGCCCGATCTCCATAACCTACGCTCCCACCTTCTCCATTCGCTCCACCGCCAGTAGAGTTGAAACTGAAGATGTTCTGTTTAAAGGTGTGCAGCGTGATCGGGTGCCCCACTCCCCAGAAGACCGACCAGCGAGTGAAGCTGATCTCCAGATTGTCTCCGAAGTTGAAGTCCGCCTTCTGCCCGTTGTACCAGGGCCGGGCAGGATATGCATGACCAGAAAGTTTGCCCAGTACGATATCGAAACGGTACGTCCCCAGAGCAGGCAGAAATGGAAACGGATGAGGGCGCGTCGAAACAGCCCTCAGGCTATAGGTCGGCTCGGCGTTACTGGAGAAGGCGAGCGGGCCCATCGTCGTCGGTCCCCAATAAAGTTGCTGCTTCCCAATGCTAAGAGCGTTGCCTGCGAACGCCACGCCGGCATATAGCTCAATCGGCCGTTGCCGGTTATATGCAGCCTGCGCAAGCACCGGAGCGATTTGCGGGTCGTCGTCCTGTATCCGGTCAAGAGAGTTTTTGAGTTGAGTGATAGCGGGCGAATCCGCTGGATTGCCGGGGCTATGCTGCACCTCTTGACGATCGTAGAAGAAGAACCGGCCGTAGTGAGCGCGCATGGAGAAGCCGGTGATCGCGCTGCTGCCTCGACCCAGCGGGCGGCCAAAGTCGTTCCACCATGTCTGACCGAAGTGGAAGCTGTCCGCAAGAGCCGGTCCGACAATCGTTCCGTAGCGCGCATAAACCGATTCCAGCGACAGCGCCCCATAAGAAACCGGCTCTTCTGCTAGTTCACGGTGAAGATCGGTCATCAGGCGGCGCGCTTCCGAAAGCAGACCGGCGCTGTAATCATTCTCTCTGTCGGCCAGTTCCTCAGCCTCTCTTAGTTGGCGCAGGCACTCCTGCCTGGTCCACGGGCGAATAGAGATGCTCTGTCCGGGGATCAGTCCCATCGCCGCAAGCCGCTCCAGCGCCGGGTAAATCCAGCTATCCATCGGTACGTTGGTCGAGCCGATGGTGTCCGGATCGGGGTCGAAAGGCAACGGACGACGGTTGTGAATTGGATCAGGCGGCAGATGCAATGCATCGCGCTGCGAAGTCTTCACCGGCGGCTGCGATATCGTCGCCACCTGCTGCGGCGGAGCGGTGGTTGTGGCATTTATCGCTGCCGGTGCCGGCGTTGCACGCGTAAGCTTCGCATCATAATCTGCCGGGAGCGGTGGAGGATTATATGGCGTCAGCTCGTAGTTATGGTGAGCACGGAACACATAGCGCCCAATCAGCCAACCGGCAACGCTACTCACCAGAACGTCGGAGGGGAAATGCTTCTCCGCGATAATCCGGCTGACGCTTACTGCTGAAGCCAGTCCATACACGGTCGCTCTTGGAAGCCAGCCCGGATACTCCTGGCCAACGACAGACGCTATCGACCAGGCTGCCGCCGCGTGGTTCGACGGAAAAGATGCTTCCGAAAAGCTTGAGCTGAAAAAATTCCCGGCAGAGTTATTAACCAATGGCCGATCGCGGCGGAAGACGAACTTAAGCGCCTCGTTGACGGCCAGACTATTGACAGCCGCTTCGCCCGCCAGCAAGCCGGTCTCGCGCGCCTGGGGAGCGTGGTTGAACAGGCTCCACATATAGCCGCTTGCCGGGATAGCACTCAGCGCGACGAGGCTGCCAGTCGAAAACGTGCTGGCTTTCTTCTGCTCGTCCGGACTGATTTGCATCGAGGATGTCATCGTATGCTGATCGCTGCCAATCAGCATCCCGGTAGCGACCCCAAATGGAATCAGCCACAGGGCATCGTGTGGCCGCACGCGCAGCGGACTGGTCCAGATCGCTCTCTGGTCGCCCAGCAAATTTTTGGGCACGCCCATCAGCGTAACGTTTTCACGCTCCGTCCGAGTTTGTTGAAAGGGTTGCCGAAGCGAAGGTGCTATCGAACTTTGCGGCTCGGGCGCATCGGGCAGAGACGACGACAGAATGTTTGCCGGGTCGATCGCCGCATCGGCGTGTACTGCGCCGCTCTGCGCGAAGCAGGTCTGTCCTGCTGACAACAGAAGAGGCACCGCAAGGCATAAGGATCTTGCCGGTGCTCTTGATACCACAAAGGCGGAAAGACTGTGGAGCAGCTTAGTGTTGAAGATACTCGAACCCCTTGCAAGAACCACGTTGACTTGGACCTCATGAACTGAACCGCGACCTGCCCAGTGGTTCCATTCTATAGTCGACGCTGAAACCGGTAGTGCGAGTTCGAGCGCCTTAGAGGTGCTGGTCTAAGAATCTGTCCCCTCACCCAACCTACGTCATCTCGACCGAAGCCGCGCGGCTTCGGTCGAGAGACCCTGCATTTAACCTTCGCTAAAAGCTATCGATTGCTGAGGGTGCTGAGGATATCGATCGCGTCATAGATAATCCGAGTGCGTGGATCGACTACAACTGCATAGCCATCGTAGTAGCCACGCTGGTAGCCATAGGGAACCGGCGGCAACTCCTGAATGAGAACCGGCGGCATGGGGCGGAAACGCTGCTGCCAGCCGGGAGGCAGGGTCCCGTTGCGGTAATACTTCTTGCGCAATCCGGGAGGCAGGTTACGCGGGCCGTCGTAGTAGCGGACGACGTAGTCGCGATCCCGGTCGCGGAAGTACCGCTGGTTTTGGTGTTTGTAGTTGCCCCTGCCGTGACCGTTCTCGCGGCCGCGGTCTTTGTCGCCATGGTCTTCGTGACCATTACCGTTGCCGCGATCATCGTCTTCGTGGCCATGTTTGCCGCTGTTTCCCTGGGCGGTTGCCAGAGCAGTAGGGATGGTGAAACAAGAGACCGTGGAAGCGAGCAACAGTGTTGCAAAACGGCGTCGATTCAAGGTATTCCTTTCGGGGGAGGGCTTGTATTCGTTTTTCATTCCACATTCAATTTTATAGCGAACATGCACAAAACGCATGATAGCCACATGATGGCTTAGATGCCTTCATGGAGGAAAAGACGGTCTGGCAGTACAGCGACAAGACAGGCTTCAGATTGATTGGATCATCGGCTCTGTGAAGAATGAAGCGGCTCGGTTGGATCGGGAACCAGCTTGGTCATGTTGTAGGTAACTTTATTCGCAGGTCCGTAATTCGCTGGTCCACAGATGCGCGCAGTCAATGGCGTGGTCAGTCTCTGGCCGCCGATCACTACGGTGAGCGCGGCAGGGGTAAGGCATTGGCTATGGTCATAGACTTCGCCGCTGACCCACGAAGCGCGCGAGGTCAACTCTGCCTCCGGCAGGATCGTAACCGGCAAAACGACGGGGCCCGGATGCATTCCCCGCAGCATTCCCCGCGGAATAGCCCGCACGATGGGAAGCGCAGCGTTAGCGCTGTCGGTGAAGAGGAGCTCCGGAAATCCAGCGACGGTACACGCAGTCGTGCCGAGATTTCTCAGCACAAGCAGGGTGCCGCTGTGAGACATGCCATTGAACGCGCCGCCTTCGCTGTCGACCGCCAAAGAGAGTTGATTAGCCGTGCATGGCGTCGCGTGGGCCGAAGCCAGAGCGGCATTCGTCAGGATCAAAGCCAGCAGCGCAAGGAAAAACCTCATTTGAATGAGATGCCTCCACCAAACAACGTCGCAACATTGTCGAGCCAGTGCCGAGACAATGCCGCCCTCCCTTATACTCCCCCTATGGACCGCCTCTGGACTCCCTGGCGCTACAACTACATCACCCGGGCTGACCCGCAGGCCCGCACCGGCGTCCCTCTCGCGCTCGCCGACTGGCCCGCCGCAGAAGACAAGCACTGCGTTTTCTGCAATATGATCGCCGCCACCGACTATGCCATCGCCCACGGCATGACCCAGGAGGCCGCCGAACAGGCCGCCCACATCGTCCATCGCGGACCCACCTGCTTCGTCTGCCTCAACGCCTACCCCTACGCCACCGGCCACGTCCTCATCCTGCCCTACCAGCATCTCGACTCTCTTGCCGCCCTCCCGCCCGACTCCGCGCAGGAGATGATCTTCACCGCCCAGCGCATCGAGCGCTGTCTCCGCCAGGTCTACCATCCCGACGGCCTCAACCTCGGCCTCAACCTCGGCGAATCCGCCGGAGCCGGCGTCGCCAATCACATCCACCTCCACGCCCTCCCGCGCTGGAGCGGCGATACCAACTTCATGACCGTCACCGCCGAAACCCGCGTCCTGCCCGAGACCCTCGACGTCACCTGGACCAAACTCCGCGAAGCGTTCGCAACAAGTACAACTTTCCTGCCCTAGCGCGCGTCCAATCTATATAAACCGACGGCGACAACTTCGCCACATCGAGGGAACCATGTCAATCCTTCAAACCTCCCCTGCCTCATTGAGGGTGGGCTCCCCGGTGATCAACCAACACCGTGGTAGTTTCACTCCTCAATCACGTCCTTACCTGATCACAGGCTTCAAGCGAACGTCAGCAATCTCAGCAAAGCAATGTCTCGCTCTCTTCCCCCACGAGTCCGAAGACGCGCGCCTCACCGGCTGCACTCGTTCGCTCTACCGCCGTCTGCTGGCTCTCAATCTCCCCGGTTCTCTCAACCGTATTCAGGCTTATTCTGAAAACACGATTGTCTTCGGCTCGAAAATAGCCTGACCAACAACACTTAAACACAGGACCCTGCCATTCCGGGCAGGGTCCTTTCTGTTAAGCGCTGTTGCACCAAAAAATATCACTTCCGAAATGTCATCTCGACCGAAGGCAGCGCTTTTACCGCCGCAATGGGAGAGACCCCTGTATTCCTCTTCTGCCCCACCCCCCGCAGAATCCCCCCTCACACGCCAGGCGGAGCATTCTTCCCCATCGCTTCATTATCCATCTGGCTTTGGTGCCGATGCTCCCGCGTGGCCTCAAAACTTGTAATCTTCCAGTGTCCCGTCGGCAGATGCTGATAGATCCTCGTATACCGGTACATCCCCTTCACGGACGTCCCGTCGATTATCCCCTCCACCTCCGCGCGCGAGGTCACGATGGCGATCTCGCCCACCAGTTTCACCTTCATATCACTGAGTTCGATCTTGGTCAGCATCAACCTGCGATCGGTCACCCTTCGCAGTTGCTGGGCCTTCGTATCCACCTCGCCCGTCATCGAGATGCCGATATAGTCGTCGGACAGCATCTTGTCCATCGTCTCCGTATCGCCGGCAAGCTGCGCCACCCGCCACTGGTCCTCCAGCACCTGCACCTGGTGCTTCGGGTCGGGCTTCTTCTCATGGGCGCCAGAGGCTCCATGCGCTCCAGGGCTCGCGAAAGCCGGGCACACGGCCATGCCTGCCAACAGGACCGCCAGCATAGCAACGGCTACCATACGATCACGCCGAATTGGTCGACCACGTAACGTCATAACGCGTACCGGATAGTAGACGCTTCTCGCTAAACAGTCAAAAGAACTTTAGTTACACCCTTTTACAACCCTGCAAACGTCATCCCGACCGAAGCCGCGCAGTTCCTCTATCGTTCCAAATAAAGAAAGCTATCCCAAAACCTTGTCATCCTTCGCCACAGGCGGAGGACCCGCTTTTCTCTTGGGATACACCGCATCTGCAATCGCTCTTATTAATAGACTCCGGCAAACCTACCAAGGTATCCACCCCACCCTGCTTTCCCCCGCCCACGACAAAACGCTCCCCAAAATGGAGAGCGTCAACCCAGCAGCTCCACCCACTCATCCGTTCAGCAGACAGCCGTAAGGTTCTCGATCTGCTTCTCCTTCATCCTCTGGTAAAGCCCGCCGATCGCATACTGGTGAAAGTGCGGCGTGGTCCTGTGATGCTCCAGCGCCGCCTCATCCGCATACTGCTCATAGATCAGCACCCTGCCCAGATCGCCCTCAATAAAGTGAGCGACATAGTTCACGCACCCCGACTCCTCGCGCGACGCCAGCGTCAAATGGCGCAGCATCTCCGAGACCTCCGCATGTTCATCCTGGGAAAACGTCATCCGTACAGTAAAACTCAACATATCGTAGCTCCTATGCCTTCAACGCTTCTTCAAATCCAGCGATGGTCATCGTCTGGTCACGGTCCGGCCCGGTCGAAACCATACCAATCTTGGCCCCGGATTCCTTCTCGATAAAGTGCAGATAATCCTGCGCCAGTTTGGGTAGTTTGTCGAACTCCGTAATCCCCTCGGTCGACGCCTTCCAGCCCTTCAGCTTGGTATAGATCGGCTGAATCGACTCAAAGCCCCGCATGTCCGCCGGAATCACATCCGTAATCTTGCCATCGATCTTGTACCCCGTGCACACCGGAATCTCGGCGCACTCATCCATCACGTCCATCTTGGTGACGACCAGCCACTCCGTCCCGTTGATCATGTTGCTATACCGCAGCAACGGCAGGTCTAGCCATCCGCAGCGCCGCGGACGGCCCGTCACCGCGCCATACTCCTGCCCCCGCGCCCGCAGCAGGTCAGCCGAATCGTCATGAATCTCCGTCGGGAACGGCCCTTCGCCCACCCGCGTCACATAAGCCTTGGTAACCCCAATGACCGTGCCGATCAGCGTCGGCCCGACTCCCGTCCCGGTCACCGCCCCGCCCGCCGTAGCCGACGACGACGTCACAAACGGATACGTTCCATGGTCGATATCCAGCAGCGCACCCTGCGCCCCCTCGAACATCACCTTCTCGCCATTCCGGATCGCGTCGTTCAGCATCACCGCGGTATCCGTCACAAACGGCGCAACCTGCTCCGCCGCCCGCGCATACTCCTCATACATCGTCTTCGGATCGAGCGGCTCCGTCCCGAACAGCGCATGGGCGATGGTGTTCTTCTCATGGCAAGCGTTCTCGATATGCGTCCGCAGCAGCGCCGAGTTCAGCAAATCGACCACCCGCAGCCCACTGCGGTGCATCTTGTCTTCATACGCCGGTCCGATGCCCCGGCTGGTCGTCCCGATCTTCGTCCGCCCCGGCGCATTCTCCGCCGCCAGCTCGATCATCCGGTGGTACGGCAGAATCACCTGCGCCCGGTTCGAGATAAAGAGCTGGCCATCCACTGGCAGCCCGGCGTCCTTCAGCTTCTTCACTTCATTCAGAAACGCCATCGGATCGAGCACGACGCCATTTCCGATCACGCCTTTACACTCAGGCCGCAGCACGCCGCACGGAATCAGTTGCAGCACAAACTTCTTGCCCTTGATGATGACCGTGTGCCCGGCGTTATGGCCGCCCGCATACCGCGCCACCACGGAAAACTTCTCCGAAAGCACATCGACGATCTTGCCTTTGCCTTCATCGCCCCACTGGGCACCCAAAATAACCGCTGATTTGCGTTGACTCACGAGGAATGTGTTCTCCAAAGGATTTGGTTTGGCCGGAAAGAAGCGCCTCGCACCAGCAAGCTCGCTTCCTATCCATCATATCGTGTCCCACGCCAAGCCACCCTCCGCCCTCGGAAATACGTAATAGCAATCTCCGCATACCCCATCAATCGGGAGTAACCTCAACTTCCCACAAGCCGACTTTTGGGGAGTAATCCTGGCAAGAACTGCTGCTCGCGTGTCGGGTAGCCCACAAGTAGTAACTGGCGAGTAGGCGGTCATACGAACGGAGCGCACCAAGATCAAATCGGGATCTTACAATTTCGGTTCAACGA
The DNA here is from genome assembly GCA_041691575.1 of Terriglobales bacterium. GTDB lineage: Bacteria > Acidobacteriota > Terriglobia > Terriglobales > Acidobacteriaceae > Edaphobacter. The sequence continues at coordinate 101,480 of JBEPUJ010000002.1, read as the reverse complement.
ACGACGTGGAAGGTGCGTTTCCACCGCGTGTCTGGGAAGAAACGCACCAGAACGTGGCCGATCCACGCGAGCTTGTGACCGAATCCTGTTTGTTCAAGTTGCCCGTCTGCGGCCTCGAACGACCAATAGTTGAAAAGCGGACGTCCAAGTATGTTAGCGCGCGGCACGAAGCCCCAGAAGCGCGAGTCCAGACTGTTGTGCCGGTTGTCGCCCATCATGAAATACATGCCGGGTGGAACCACCATGTCGCCGTCCTGGATATGACTCGAGAAGTTCACGGCCCACGACTCTGTTGACCCCGGCACCCCAGCTGGAGGTACTGCGGGGAAATCGTCGAGGAACTCGTTGAAGTTATCCGTCGTTGTCGGCTGCGCGAATCCCACGGGCCGTGCAACGCCATTCACAAACACAATGCCGTTGCGTAGATGAATATGATCGCCGGGCACGCCAATCAATCTCTTCACCAGGGTGGTGTATTGTGGTGTTCCGTCGGCGTCAGTGGCATCAATACCAGGCTGATAAACGGGCTTGATGAACACCACGATATCGCCGGGCCTCGGCTCGCGATACCTTATTAGCGGCATCCACGAAGCAGGCGGCATCAGCGTCATCCGGTCGACGACCAGGTGATCGCCTATAAGCAGAGTGTTCTTCATCGAGCCTGACGGAATGACGTAGTTCTGAGCTAAGAAGGTCATAATGAACAGGCCCACCACCAGAACTGAGCAGATGCTGGCCAGCGACTCGAAAGGAGTTTCTTCCCGATTGATGTCGGCGGAAGCTGCGGACTTCGTTGAAACAGGAGAAATGTTTGCCGCTGGACTCATCCAAAGGCTCCTCAAGAAGGCTTGGCGAGCCCCACGGTATTCACGAGCGGTTGCTGACTTCATGTACGTTCGATTGTCGCCGAGTTCGCGTCTTGCCCCGAGTCTATCAAATCGCTGTGCAACGTAGAATTCTCCGGATGATTCGGCGTGCGAGCAGTTAGTGGCCGATCCGGAAGTTATATAGGAGTAAACACTTCGGCGTCATTTTCAGGATCGGTACCGGGAAACGCGCTTCTCGTCACCTTTACCCCCAATTTGCCAACATTCCAGAAACTGGAGCGCACAAATCGGAACCGAATAGCATAAACTGGCACGTCGTCAGATCACCCCTCACCTATGCCCTCAACCCGGTCGCTCTACGGCTTTGCCATCTTCCTCTCGGCCTTTCTCCTCTTCCTGGTCGAGCCCATGTCGGCCAAGCAACTGCTCCCCGCCCTCGGAGGCTCGTCCGCAGTCTGGCTCACCTGCCTGGTCTTCTTCCAACTCACCCTTCTGCTCGGCTACCTCTACGCGCACTGGCTGACCCAGCGCCCCTTCAACCGCCGCCGGCAACTGCTTTACCTCGCGCTTCTCATCGTCACCATCGTGGTTCTGGCCGCCCAGAATCTCCTGCGTCCGAACCTCGCTCAAGGTTCCACCCATCCCGTCACCACCATCTTCCTCGACCTCACCCTGACCATCGGCCTTCCCTTCCTTCTGCTCGGATCGACCAGCCCGCTGCTGCAAATCTGGCTCTTCCGCAAGCAGGGAGGCCACGTCCCCTACCGCCTCTTCGCCCTCTCGAACGCTGGCTCTCTGCTCGCCCTGATCGCCTACCCCACCCTGGTCGAGCCTCATCTCACCCTGAAGCTGCAACGCCTCCTCTGGGCTGCGGGATTCATGGTCTACGCCTCCCTGTGCGCCATCCTCTCAAGGCAAATCCCGGCGACCCAGGCCACGCCCACGCCCGAACTCGTCCCCACCCATCCCCCCACCGCAGCCCCCGGGAGATGGCTCTGGTTCCTCCTGCCCATGGCCGCCGCCATGCAGTTGAGCGCCGTCACCAGCCACATCACCAGCAACATCGCCGCCATCCCTCTGCTCTGGATTCTTCCACTCGCCGTCTATCTCATCACCTTCATCCTCGCCTTCGAGTTCCCCCGCCTCTATCGCCGCAGCATCGTCGTCCGCCTTCTGGTCATCCTGCTCGCCAGCCTCGGCTACGCCATCTCCAAGATGGACACCACCCTCCCCATCGGCATCGCCATCCTCTTCTTCCTCGCCGAGGCCTTCGTCGCCTGCCTCTTCTGCCACGCCGAAGCCTACGCCCTGCGTCCCCGCAACTCCTCCGAAACCACCCTCTTCTATCTCCTCGTAGCCGCCGGCGGAGTCACCGGAACCTTCTTCATCGGCATCGCCAGCCCGCTTATCTTCGCGGCAAACTACGATCTCGCCATCACCTTCTTCATCACCGCCCTGCTCGCGCTCGCCGTCACCTGGCCCGACGGCTGGGGCCAGCGCCTCCTCTGGACCACCGGCAGCGTCCTTCTGCTGGTCCTCAACTTCGCCCTGCACGCCGCCTACGCGCAGGAGGCGCTCCTGCAGACCCGCAACTTCTACGGCAGCCTCCGCGTCAAGCAGCTCACCACCCCCGACGCTCTCACCATGCGCATGCTGCTCAACGGCACCATCCAGCACGGCAGCCAGATCTTCAGCCCCGGCCTCACCCGAACCCCAACCACCTACTACGCAAAAGACTCCGGCATCGGTCTCGCTCTGGCCCACTGCTGCGACAACCGCCCCCGCAACATCGGTGTCGTCGGCCTCGGCGCGGGCACCCTCGCGGCCTACGGCAACGCCGGCGACCATATCCGCTTCTACGAGATCAATCCCCACGTCCAGCCCGTCGCCCGCAACCTCTTCACCTACCTCCGCGACTCCCCCGCCCGCATCACCATCGCCGAAGGCGACGCCCGCGCCTCGCTCGCCCACGAAGCTCCGCAGCGCTTCGACGTCCTCGTCGTCGACGCCTTCTCCGGCGACGCCATCCCCCTGCATCTGCTCACCACCGAAGCCCTCCAGCTCTACGAGAAGCATCTCGCTCCTGGCGGCATTCTTGCCTTCCACGTCTCCAACCAGTACCTCAATCTCGCCCCCGAGATCGCCCAGCTCGCCGCCTCCGTGCACATGCAGGCCAAACTCTTCGACACTCACTCCGTCGAGTCGCGCGGCGAGTACCGCGCCACCTGGGTCCTCGCCACCGCCAGCCCCGCCTTCTTCACCCTCCCCGAAGTCTCAACCATCGCCGCTCCCATCACTCCCATCCCCGGCCTCCAGGCCTGGACCGATGACTACTCCAGCCTTCTCCCCATCCTCCAGCTCGGCAACCACTAACTTCCACGCTCCCGTCGGTTACGATGCACAAAAACAGGAAAAAATGGCAGAATGACGGCTGAGGGCTATGCCATGCCTGCCAAGGCCAACCGCCAGACCGTGGATCTATCGCAATATCCCGACCTCGTTGTCATCTATCTCGGAATGCGGGTCAATGGACTGGCAGGGTTGAAGACGCTGTTCGGATTCGGGCCGAAGATCTCCAGTTCCGTCGCGGCCCACCCAGACGGCCTGCTCCTGCACGAAAACATCATCTATTCGCTGTTCCCCATGAACGTCGGCATGAGGCAGTACTGGCTCAATATGGAATCGCTGCTCTCCTGGACCCGCTCCGAGCCGCACCGCGAGTGGTGGAAGAACTTTCTCCGCGACTCCGGCGGCACCGGCTTCTGGCACGAGAGCTACCTGATGCGCGGTGGAATGGAGGCCATCTACGTCGATGTCGCCGCTCCGGTCGGATTCATGCGCTTCGCTCCGGTCATGGAGGCGCGCGGCTCCATGTTCGGAGCCGCCAGCCGCGTCACCCAGCCACAGGACGCCAACACCCCTGTGCTCACCCCTGTGCTCACGGAGGATGAGCTATATAACCCGCCATCCGAACCATCCTCCGGGCCATCGTAACCCGCAAGCCCACCCGCGAGCCGTTCCCGACATCAACCCCCGCAATCTCCTATACTGCGGATGCACATGCCTGAACTCCCCGAAGTCGAAACTGTAGCCAACGGCGTCCACGACCGCACCCACGGCCAGACTATCCGCTCCGTCTGGACCAGCAACAAGCCCCAGACCTTCAAGTCCCCGCCCGACCAGATCGCCGAAGCACTCACAGGCAGCCGCATCGACCGCGTCCACCGCGTCGGCAAAACCATCGTTGTCGACCTGACCCGCCGCCGCCAACCCACTCAGTTCCTCATCCACCTCGGCATGACCGGACGCCTGCTCGTCTCCACCCCCGACACCCCCATCCCCCCGCACACCCACGCCATCCTCACCCTCAGCAGCGGACGCGAACTCCGCTTCGTCGACCCCCGCCGCTTCGGCCGCCTCTCCCTCGCCGACGCCACCTACGAAGGCCCCGGCAGCGAACCCCTCACCATCTCGCCGGAAGACTTCATCGCCCTCTTCCACCACCGCAAGACCCCTATCAAGGCGGCTCTGCTCAACCAGTCGCTGCTCCACGGCGTCGGCAACATCTACGCCGACGAGAGCCTCTTCCGCGCCGGTATCCGTCCCCGCCGCCAGGCCGGACGGCTCACCCACGCCGAACTCACCCGCCTCCGCACCGCCTTAATCGAGATCCTCAAGCATGCCATCCAGCTAGGCGGCTCCTCGGTCTCCGACTACGTCGACGCCGACGGCATCGCCGGATTCTTTCAGCTCCATCACAACGTCTATAGCCGCACAGGCGAACCCTGCCGCGTCTGCCAAACCCCCATCCAGCGCATCACCCTCGCCGGCCGCGGCACCCACTTCTGCCCCCACTGCCAGAAATAATCAAATTACGACCGCGGATTTGCGCGGATTAAAACGGATCAAAGAGACACAGCCATCGCCTATTCATCCGCTTTGATCGGTATTAAGCAGTTATCCGCGATCACCCGCGTAAATCCGCGGTCGTAATTTCTTCTACCGCTCCGCCGAGATCGCCCCACCCAGCACCCGCAGCAACGGATCATCCTCGACGATCTCCAGCGCATAGCTTTGCAGCGAACTCATCTTCACCATCTGCTGCATATAGTCCCGCAGCATCCCCATATCCAGAAACCTGACGTTGAATCCCGTCAGAAAAAATCTTCCCGGCCCGGCCATATGGATCGACGAAGCCGTCGCCGCGGCCAGCGACTTATGCCACAGCCGCTTGAACTCCAGGCATCGCGGCACCCCTGCCTTCGCCGCCTCGAACACCTCTTCCGGCTCCATATCCAGAAACCGCAGCCGCATCGCCCGGTGCCCCATGATGCCTTCGAGATGCCCCCGCCCGCCGCAGCCGCAGTAGCATTCCTTCTCATCGAGCGTCACCACCGTATGCCCGCCCTCCCACACGCCCGGCGTAAACGGATAGCGCCCATATCCAATCCCCACGCCCAGCGTCCACACGCGAACCACGCTGTCCAGACGCCCATGCACCGCCGCCAGCCCCGCCGCCGTTGCATCGGCATCGTTGGCCACCGTCACCGCAACGTCCAGATCGTGGTTCCGCAACTGCGTCTTCAACAGCGTCTCGATCCGCGCGCCCTTCAACTGCGGCAGATTGGGAGATTCCTCGACCACTCCCTGCTTGATCAACCCCGGCAGCGCAACCCCGACTGCGGAGATTCCCTCGGTCCCGTCCGCTGCCAGCACCACCTGCTCGCAAAGCGTCCTTACCAGGCTCTCGGTCGGCATCTCCACCAACGCATACTTGTCGTCCAGCTGCTCGGGAAACCGCCGCAGCTCCCCCACCAGCTTATGGTCGACCACCAGCCCCGCGGACATCCGCTCCGATACCGATACGCCAACGACCTTTGCCATGCTTGACCCGCCTCATCTGCCTCATCAAGATCCAGGGCGTCCGCGTCTCTTTATTCGAACTTGCTCACGCGATTCAGCCCGTTGAAAGCTGCCACTTTATAACACTCCGCCAGCGTTGGATAGTTGAACACCGTATCCACGAAATACTCCAGCTTTCCGCCCAACGCCATCACCGCCTGGCCAATGTGCAGCAACTCGCTCGCGCCCTCGCCGATAATGTGGACGCCCAGGATCGAATGGTTCATCCGGTGGAAGATCAGCTTCAGCCGTCCCGTCGTATCCCCGCGAATCTGCCCGCGTGCGATCTCGCGATAGTACGCCACCCCTACTTCGTAGGGAACGTCCTCCTCGGTGAGCTGCTCCTCGGTCTTGCCGATAAAGCTGATCTCCGGAATTGTATAAATCCCGTAAGGGTACAGTCCCGGATTCGACAGTACCTGCTCGTCCCCAAACGCCCGCGCCGCCGCAATCCGTCCCTGCTCCATCGAAACCGAGGCCAGCGACGGAAATCCGATCACGTCGCCACCGGCAAAGATCGTCGGCACCTTCGTCCTGAAGTCCTTGTCCACCGGAATGCGCCCGCGCGAGTCCGCCTCTATCCCCACCGCCGCCAGGTTCAACTCGTCCACATTGCCCTGCCGCCCGACGGCATACAGCAGCGCATCGCCCTGAACTTTTTTCTTGCTCTCCAGATTGGCAACCACCGTACCGTCCGGCATCTCTTCGACCGACTCCACCTCTTCGTTCAGCCGCATCGTCACCCGCGAATCCCGCAGATGGTAGCTCAGCGCCTCGACGATCTCCTGATCGGCAAACTCCAGCAGCCGTGGCCTCCGCTCGATCAGCGTCACCCGCACCCCCAGCGCAGAAAACATGCAGGTATACTCCACCCCAATCACGCCGCCGCCCACCACGATCAGCGTCTTCGGCAGGTTCACCATCTCCAGCACAAGGTCGCTGTTGATGATGCTGTGCCCATTGATCGGCACCTTGGGCGACGAAGCCGGCTTGGTCCCGGTCGCGATCAGAAAGTTCTTCGCCTCATAGATCGACGAGCCGCGCGAGTTCGTCACCTTGATATGGGTCGTATCCTCAAAGCTCGCCACGCCCACCAGCATCTCGATGTTGTTGCGCGAGAGCTGCGCCTCGGTCACGTCCACCTCGGTCTTGATGACGTGCTGCACCCGGAAGGCAAGGTCCGCCATAGTGATGCGTTCCTTCACCCGGTAGTTCATCCCGTAGATCGACTTGTAGTTATAGCCCGAGAGGTGCAGTACCGCCTCGCGCATGGTCTTCGACGGAATCGTGCCGGTATTGATGCACGCTCCGCCCACCACCTCGCGCATCTCCACCAGCGCGACCTTCTTGCCCAGCTTCGAGGCATAAATGGCCGCCCGCGTCCCCGCCGGACCGGACCCAATCACAATCAGATCGTAAACACTGCTCATATACACAAACTCATCGACAACTTACCCACGGTTACTTACTCATGGACGTTTAAACCCCGCCATGGGTGTAGTTCCCAGTCCGGTTCAGGGCCTCTTGTCGCATCGTTCGGACAGGCCGGTTTGGTGAAAAAAGCAAAGGCTCCAATGCCTAACCTACCACAGCAACATCAACATCCTACGCCTCCCGCGCCTCCCCCTCGCGCCCAAAACCTCCATTGCCCTACACTTACACCGTGCGCCGCTACGCCATCACCGACCGGACCCTCTTCCCCGGCCCATCCGATGCCCCCCGGGTGCCCCATCCTTCGCAGCCTCACCGCGAAGGGTGGGATGGGCAACTCTCCGAGCAGCATTCCGCACAACTCTCCGCCCTCCTCCACCAAGCCGCCCTCTGGGCTGCCGACGGCATCGACTACATCCAGCTCCGCGAAAAAGACCTTCCCCCCGCCACCTTGGCAGCCCTCACCCGCCGCATCCTCGAAGTCCTCCGCAACACCGAAACCAAGCTCCTCATCAACTCCCGCCCCGACATTGCCATCGCCACAGCCGCCCACGGAGTCCACCTCACCGCCTCCCCCGGCCAACTCACCCCCGCGCAGGTCCGCAAACTCTACGCCGCCGCCACCCTCCCGCCGCCGATCCTCTCCATCTCCTGCCACACCCTCGCCGAAGTCGAACAGGCCCGCCAACACGTGGATCTCATCCTCTTCGCCCCCATCTTCCACAAGTCCGTCGCAGGCGAGATCGTCAGCTCCGGCCAGGGCCTCGAGGCCCTCCACGCCGCCTCGCTCGCCGCCGTCCCCACACCCGTCTACGCGCTCGGAGGCGTCACCCCCGAAAACGCCCCCGCCTGCCTCGAAGCCGGGGCCGCCGGAGTAGCCGGCATCCGCCTCTTCCACGCTCTCTGAAAACTCCCCCTTCACCTTCTCGTTTGGACCCAGATGCCTCTCACCGCAAAACCGCGAAATTTGAAAAGAGATGAACGTAATGGCGTCTCCGCTTCGGTCCCCCATGATCTTTGAGGGAAACGCAGTCGAATAGAGAAACCTTGGTGAGGTCACGGAGAACACCAACTCAACGAGCTCAAATTCTCCGCGCTGACCGATAGGCCGGAGTTCATCTTCGGTATCGTCCTCTATTTTTGCCGGACATCACCTCTGCTTCCTTGAGGCCATCGACAAGAAAGTGGCGGCCAATGTCTTGTAAGTGCTAGAATTGCGTTAGAAACCGCAGATTGACACGGTAGAGGTCAGGAGTTCGAGTCTCCTTGTGCCTACCACTTCCACAGACTGGTCCTTGATTCGGGCTTGGAGACGGGAAGTTTATGCGATTCGAGATTGGGAGCATCAGTCATGGCACAAAAATGTGATCTTTGCGGCAAAGGCCCGCAGTTCGGCAACAACATCTCGCACGCCCACAACACCACGCGGCGTCGCTGGAACGTAAACCTGCAACCGGTCAAGGCCCAGGTCAACGGCGGCAGCAAGCGTATGCGCGTCTGCACCAGCTGCATCAAGACCGGCAAAGTCGTCAAAGGCTAAACAGGCAAGAACGTTAAATACATCGCCCCAGCCGTGCAATGGCGGCTGGGGCTTTTCCTGTTTTTCTACTGCTTCCGGAAATCCATTTTTATTGCTTCTGAAAATCCAGGGACGTGCTGTTGAGGCAGTACCGCATACCCGTAGGTTTCGGCCCATCCGGGAAGAGATGGCCGAGATGCGCTCCACACTGCCTGCAGGTCACCTCAATCCGCTGCATGCCCAGCGAATTATCCTCGTGAGCCTCGATCGCCTCGGCTGACACTGGCAACCAGAAGCTCGGCCAGCCGCTGCCCGACTCGAACTTCTTGTCCGAGGTGAACAGAGGAGCATCGCAGGCGGCGCAGTGATAGACGCCGTCATCGTGATTATTCAGAAGAGCGCCGGTAAAAGGCGCATCCGTCCCCTTCTCGCGCATCACATGAAACTGCTCGGGCGTCAGCAGGGCGCGCCACTCCGCTTCGGTCTTGTGAATCTTCTCAATCTCAGCCATCGGATCAATCCTCCTTCTCACAGATGCGAATCGCGTTCCAATCGACTCATCGGCTCATCGATCGTCTTCACCTGCAACGCCTACGGCCTTCTCTACCGGTCCCTTACGATTACTTCGACCTCGACCAGGGCGTCCTTGGGCAGCGCTGCGACGGCAACGGTTGACCGCGCTGGTGGCACCACACCGGATGGAGCGAGATATTTTGCGTAGATTTCATTCATCGCAGTGAAGTCGCTCATGTTCTTCAGAAAGACCGTCGTTTTGACCACCTGGGTCAGATCGGAGCCTGCCGCGCTCAAAACCGCTTTGATATTCTCAAAAACCCGCTGCGTCTGCTCAACGATTCCGCCGTCGACGATCTGCCCTGTGGCGGGATCGAGGCCCACCTGTCCGGAGGCAAACAGCAGGTCGCCAACCCGCACAGCCTGCGAATAAGGGCCGATAGCGGCAGGTGCATCCGTGGTCGAAATTGCGATTTTGGCCTGGTCAGTCATGGTGCCTCCAAGTCTATCTCTATATTGACCGTATGGAAATTCACCACAACCTGCGCGACAAGCGGGCAAAGACCTGATAAAACTTTCCGCACACAGAAGGCGCGTCAACAAAGGCCGTCTGATTTCGCATCGAGGTGCATTATGGGTATTTTGGACACAATCCAGTCGTTGGCTGGGCAGGTTGGGCAGAACGCTCAAGGCGACCAGGCCAAGGTGGCCGGAGGCTTCATTCAGGCGCTGACACAGCATCCCGAAGGCATTCAGGGCATTCTCAACAGCTTCAGCCAGAACGGTATGGCGGAACATGTAGGAGCATGGAGCAATGGCCAGAATGCAGAAGCCACTCCCGATCAGATTCAGCAGGGCCTCGCCGGAACCGGCCTGATCGAAAAGACGGCGGAACACGCAGGGGTCTCCCCGCAGGTAGTGCAGGCAGCTCTGGCGACTGTTCTTCCCATGGTCATCCAGCACTTCGCTCCCGGCGGCCAGGCAGCGCCGCAAAGTTCCCTGAGCGGTCTGGCAACGCAGTTCCTGGGCCGCTTCGTCTAAGCTCACTGACTCCGTTACGCGGGAGTGACCGCGCACCATCAACGCAGGATGACAAACAAGCTGGCGCAAGTCGGCTCAGGGAGAGTTTTCGATGGCTGATCTTGAACAGTTGAAGCAGAAGTATGCCCCGGTAACTGATGCAATCCAGAGCTTTGCCGAATACGGCGCGACGCTCGACGCCGTCGACCTCGACGGCGAACAGCTCCACATCAAAGCCAACGTACCCTCGAAGGTAGTCGCCGAACGGGTCTGGAGCGTCATCAAGCAGTGCGACCCCACCTACGCCGACCTCCACCACGAGATCGCCACCACCGGCGGAGACGAACAGGCCTACACCATTAAACCCGGCGACAACCTCTCCAAGGTCAGCAAGCTCTTCTACGGGAATGCCAATAAGTATCCGGAGATCGCTAAGGCAAACGGCATGGACGACCCTGACAAGATCCAGGTCGGCCAGCAGATTACGCTGCCGGTCATCACCTAACCGCACAAAACTCCATCCACACCAAGGGCCGCAACGGAACCAGCGTCATTGCTCCGTTGCGGCTCTTTGCGCTGTCCTGTGGCTTGCCGGAACAGGCGCCATGCATGGATGTTAAGATGGAGGTTGAGGCTCTTCGGCACCCCACATGGATCCAAGTCACATCCGCAACTTCGCGATCATCGCGCATATCGACCACGGCAAGTCCACCCTCTCCGACCGTCTGCTTGAGCTGACCGGATCAGTGACCGCGCGCGAGATGCAGATGCAGGTGCTGGACACAATGGACCTGGAGCGCGAGCGCGGCATCACCATCAAGGCCCATACCGTCCGCATGATGTATAAAGCGCAGGATGGGGAGACCTATCAGCTCAACTTGATCGACACGCCGGGCCATGTGGACTTCAGCTACGAAGTCTCGCGTTCGCTGGCCTCGTGCGAGGGCGCGCTGCTGGTAGTCGACGCCTCGCAGGGCGTCGAGGCGCAGACGCTGGCCAATGCGTATCTCGCCATCTCGCACGGCCTCGAGATCATTCCGATCATCAACAAGATCGATCTTCCCAGCGCCGATATCGAGCGCACCAAGGAGATGATCGAAAAATCCGTCGGCCTGCCTGCCGACGATGCGATTGCCGTCTCCGCGAAGACGGGGCTGAACGTCGCCAGCATCCTCGAAGCTGTCGTCACCCTGCTGCCACCGCCGGAGGGCGACCCCGAAGCTCCGTTGCAGGCGCTGATCTTCGATAGCTGGTTCGATCCTTATAGAGGCGTCATCGTGCTGGCGCGCATCATCAACGGCAAGCTGCGCAAGGGCATGAAGATCAAGGTCATGTCCAACGGCAAGGTCTTCGACGTCGAGAGCATGGGCGTGATGACCCCCAAGCCGGTCGAGATGGCCGAACTCACGGCGGGCGAAGTCGGCTTCTTTGTCGCCACCATCAAGAACGTGGCCGACACCAAGGTCGGCGACACCATCACCTCGGTCGAGAACCCCTGCGCCGAGGCGCTGCCGGGCTTTGAAGACATCAAGAGCATGGTCTTCGCCGGGCTCTATACGGTCGATTCGCATGAACACGCCTTGCTGCGCGATGCACTCGAAAAGCTGCGTCTCAATGACGCCAGCTTCTCCTTCGAGCCCGAGTCCTCCGTCGCGCTCGGCTTCGGCTTCCGCTGCGGCTTTCTCGGCCTGCTGCATCTCGAAATTATTCAGGAGCGCCTGGAGCGCGAATACGACCTCGACCTGATCACCACCGCCCCCGGCGTCCGCTACAAGATCACGCTCACTGACGGCAGCGTCATCGAAGTCGACAACCCTTCGCGCTGGCCTGACCCCTCCAACATCGAGCAGATCGAAGAGCCGGTCATCATCGCCAAGATTCTGACCAATGAGGAGTACGTCGGCGGCATCCTGAAGCTGGTCGAAGAGAAGCGCGGCCGGCAGCAGAACATGGAGTATGTCTCCGATACCCGCGTCATGATTACCTATGAGCTGCCGCTGAATGAGATCGTCCTCGACTTCTACGACCGGCTCAAAACGGTCTCGCGCGGCTATGCCTCGCTCGACTATGTGCTCTCCGGCTTCTGGGTCTCACCGATGGTGAAGATGGACATCCTGATCGGCGGCGACCCAGTCGACGCGCTCTCGATCATCATCCACAAGGACTTTGCCCAGCAACGGGGCCGGGCACTGGTCTCGAAGATGCGCGAACTGATCCCGCGGCAGATGTTCGAGGTGGCAATCCAGGCGGCGATCGGCTCGAAGGTCATCGCGAGAGAGACGGTTACCGCGATCCGCAAGAACGTCATCGCCAAGTGCTACGGCGGCGATATCAGCCGCAAGCGCAAGCTGCTTGAGAAGCAGAAGGAAGGCAAGAAGCGGATGAAGCGGATCGGCAAGGTGGATATTCCGCAGGAGGCGTTCCTTGCCGTGCTGAAGGTTGGGGAAGATTAGGGAGCCTCTGATTAAGTCAGGCTCTGTTAAGGGCACGGCTTCAGCTAACCGGATGAAGTAGCCCGTGGCTCCAATGATTAAGTCAGGCTCTGTTAAGGGCACGGCTTCAGCCGTGCCGTAAGTGACTTGCCCGCAATGCGGCTTTAGCCGCTGAGGGAATCTTCGGAGACTTATTCAGACCTTCCTTAGAGCGGGAACGGCGTAAAACAAGCAACGGCAAGAGCATGGGCAGCAAAATAACCGCAAGCTGAGATTTGGGGCGGTGGAAACCCATGTCTCGGAGGCGGGACATGGGGCACCCGGCGTAGAAGCAAGGACGGGGCGGTTGGCTGGTTGAGATATGCTCTCCCACCCATCGCGATGAAACATTGCGATGGATGGGTCACCCGGGGCTTCGGTGGAGAGTCAGGGGAAGAACAGGCAACAACAAAAACTTGAGCCGGCGGGGGCAGGATTACGGCTGACGGAGAGAAGGCGGGAGGAACGCGGTGCTCAGGAGCTTGGGGCTGCCGGTGAGGTAGTAAGTGGGAATCCTGGGGAACTGCTCTTCGACCAGTTGCAGGGTACGGTAGTCGAAACTCTGGACCTCGGCGCGGCTCTCCATATGGTTGCGCTGGATCGCTCCGCAAAGTGCAGTGACGAAGGTTTGCGGATCTACGGTGTGATTGGTGGTTTGCTCGACACCGGGTTTGGGCACAGGCAGGTTGGCTACGGATCTTCCTGCGGGATCGTTGGGCAGGGGGAGGACCTTGGTTTCGATGTTGAAACGGACTTTGGCTGCGTTGGCGGCACGGGCAGCGGCCTGGGGATCGGACTTGCCGGGGCCGGTACGGTAGTAGTCGACGTAAAAGGCCGTGAAGCGGAAGAGCTGTTCGACGTAGGTGGGGACGTAGGGGCTGATGAGGCGCTCTTTTTTGGCGAAGGCGACGGATACGGGGGAGAGCTTAAGATCGTTGGCCTGGTCAGGAAACTGCGTGGAGTGGAGTTTGTCGCAGATGAAGATGCGCTGAGCTTCGGCGGAAGAGATGTCGCGGGTATAGACGCGGTTTTCGAGCGTATAGGGAGTGCCGTCGGCGTGGCGGCAGGATTGGGGGTTGAGGAACTGGTCGTGCCAGATGAGGGAGACGTGGTCGGTGGTAACCCCGGTGTCGGTTTCAAGCGTGGTAACCAGGTGGTCCAGGCCGTTCTCAAAGGAGGGAAGGGTATTCTCGGGACGCAGGCCGCGGCCTCCGCGATGGGCAGTGACGTCGAAGGAGGCGAAGTACGCGGCATCAGCGGGGTGGGTTGCAGCCTCCTCTTTGAGGACGGCCTGGAGGATGTCGGGGCGGTCGGAGATGATGCCGTCAACGCGAAGGTCGATGAGAGCGCGCATCTTGACGGGGGTGTCGGTGGTCCAGGGAACGATGCGGAAACCGGCCTGGTGGAGCTGCACCACGTTGACAGGAGGATTGGCGCCAAGCACGGTGGCGTCGACGGGGGAGAGGACTGGCGTGGGTGCGCCGTGGGCTTTGGCGTGAGCGCGGGCCGCGGTCATCAGGGCAAGGTAAGGATTGGTGGGCATGGCGGGGGCCTGCTGGGCTGCGAGGGAGGCGGTTGCGAGGAGCAAAGCGGAAGCGGCGAAAGTGTGTAAGCGCATGGGAGGGGCCATCATAGCCGATTGCGATTGCTTTGCGGTGAAGGAGTATGTCGATTGTTCTATAGCAGGGCTGTGGTGAGGTTTCCTTTGGCTGATTTGAGTCTGGATTCGGCGGCGGGGCGGTCGAGCGAGAGCTTCTGCATGACGATGGCGGTCTTTACCGTACCGGCTTCGCTGAGGAGCCGGACGGCAGCGGCCTGATCGACGCCGGTGGCGGCGACGATGATTCGCTGCGCACGATCTACGAGTTTGGCATTGGTGGTCTGGACGTTGACCATGAGGTTGCCGTAGACGGCTCCGGCTCGAATCATGACACCGGTGCTGATCATGTTGAGGACGAGTTTCGTGGCCGTCCCGGCCTTGAGGCGGGTACTGCCGGTGAGCACTTCGGGGCCGGTGATGGGGGCGATGGCGATCTCCGCAACCTCGGCCATTGCCGAGTTGGGGACGCAGGTGAGGGAGATGGTCAGAGCGCCAAGCGCTTTGGCGTGGGCAAGCGCGCCGAGAACATAGGGGGTGCGGCCGCTGGCAGCGATGCCGATGAGGGCGTCGTGCTGGGTGAAGCCGCGGGAGGCAAGATCGGCTGCCCCTTGTTCGGGCGAGTCTTCGGAGGCTTCGCTGGAGTTGCGGAGGGCGCTGTCGCCACCGGCGATGATGCCCTCAAAGAGCGATGGCGGAACGGAGAAGGTTGGCGGGCACTCGGAGGCGTCGAGGACCCCGAGACGGCCGCTGGTGCCCGCTCCTATATAGAAGAGGCGGCCACCCCGCTCGAAGCGGTCGGCGACGGCGTCCACGGCCTTGGCAATGTGGGGGAGCTCGGCGGCGACGGCGGCGGCGACCGTAGCGTCTTCTTCGTTGACAATGCGGAGCATTTCGAGCGTGGAAAGCTGGTCGATATGCGCGGTGGCTGGGTTCACGGCTTCGGTCGGGAGGGCGGCGAGATTCATGGTGCTTCCATGATGGGGGCGGAGGGTGAAAGGGAGCAAGTATTGAGTTTCGAGGTTGTAGGATAGGTTGTGGCGATTTTGCGCAGAACCTTGCGGTGAACTCGCTAACAGTCAGGCTGTCCCATATAATCTAGACTTCGCTGAACTATGCTGGCGGAGCGTTATTCCAGAGCAGTGAGGGTGTGCGTATCTTTACCGTGAATCGAGAGAGCGGAAGCTCCCTGAAAAGTAAGACCAAGACTGTGTGCACGCGCTCCAGCCGCTCCCGCATTGCTCATGCCGTGCTTCTTTCCTCCTTTGCAGCTATGACTTCCGCGCTGATGACTGGACCTGCGCTGATGGCGCAGACAGCGGCGGGCGCCGCAAGCACACCGACGGCAAGCCAGGGAGTACAGACCTTATGCCAGCCGCAGGTGATTGGAAATCGGCGCATTCCGAAAGAATCGGTGCTGGCGCGGCTGTTCAGCCATCAGAACGACCTGTACGACCCTGCGATTGTGGAGCGGGACTTCAACTCGCTGTGGAACACGGGTTACTTCGACAATGTGCGCATCGAGCGAGTGGACACGCCACAGTGCGTTCAGCTCGTGATCTATGTCAAAGAGAAGCCGACCATCCGCGAGATCCTGTACAAGGGCGTCGGCACAGTTTCGCAGTCGGATATTCTGGAGCGGTTCAAGAAAGCCAAGGTTGCCCTGTCGGTGGAGAGCCAGTATGACCCGACCAAGGTGAAGCGGGCCGAGGTGGTACTGAAGGAACTGCTGGCGGAGCATGGGCACCAGTTCGCTACGATTAAGACAGAAGTAAAGACGATTCCACCGGCGTCGGTCTCGATCACCTTCAACGTGAAGGAAGGGCCTACGGTGAAGGTAGGCAAGATCGCCTTCGACGGCAACAACAACCTGAGCGACCGCACGCTGCGCCGGGCGATGAAGAACCTGAAGCCGATTGGGATACCGCACTCCATCATCCTCGAAAATCTGTTTGCGCGGACCTTTGACGCGAGCAAGCTGGATGAGGACACGGAGCGGGTACGCCAGGCTTATCGCGACCGTGGATACTTCAAGGCGCTGACCAGCGAGCCGACGACGCATGTACGCGACGCGGGCGGCTTGAATCCGTTTACGCTACGGCCTTCCAAGGGCAAGCGGGTCGATATCCTGATGCCGGTCGAAGAGGGCGAACGCTACCGGCTGGGCGGCATTACCTTCTCGAACAACAAGGCCGTAACGAACATCAAGGTTCTGCGGGCACAGTTCGCGCTGAAGGACGGCGAGTTCTTCAATGCCACGATGTTCAGCAAGGGCTTGGACCAGTTGCGCAAGTCGTATGGCGAGCTGGGCTACATCAACTTCGTCGGAACGCCTGAACCCAAGATCGACGAGGCGAACAAGACGATCTCCCTGAACATCGACATCGACGAGGGTAAACCGTTCTATGTGTCGAGGATTGAGTTCTCGGGCAATTCGATTACGCGCGACAAGGTCATCCGCCGCGAGTTGATGCTCGAAGAGGGCCAGGTCTACAACAGCCGGCTCTGGGACCTTTCGATCCTGCGCCTGAACCAGTTGAACTACTTCGAGGCATTGAAGGCGGATACGGATTCGGAGAGCCGCCAGAATGCCGACGACGGCACCGTCGACCTGCTGCTGAAGCTGAAGGAGAAGGGCAAGAACTCCATCGGACTGAACGGCGGTATCAGCGGATTGTCGGGAACGTTTATTGGACTGAACTATGAGACCAATAACTTCCTGGGACTAGGCGAGACGCTTTCGGTGCAGGCGAACATCGGCGACCTGTCGCGCAACCTGAGCTTCGGGTTTACCGAGCCTTATCTGCGCAACAAGCCGATCTCGCTGGGCGTGCAGGTCTTTACCAGCAAGACGGACTACAACCCGGCGAAGAGCTACGGGATTGCGAACAATCAGAGCCAGAACTTGACCAATGCACAGCAGTCCCTGCTGACGAACTACAACACGGCGACGACCGGCTTGACGGTGACGACGAGCCAGCCGCTGCGGCACCTGTGGGCACGGACCGGCGTGGCACGCCTCGGCCTGTCCTATTCGCTGTCGCGCTCCTCGGTATCGACCTTCAACGACAACACACGCAATGTGTTCCAGTCACTGGCGTTCCGGTCGGGCGTGCAGGGGCCGAACCAGTTGAACGGCATCATCACTTCGGTCGTAACGCCAAGCTTCACATTTTCGAGCCTCGACCGCGCGGTTGGACCGCATAGCGGCAAGGACTTCAACGTCGCTATGCAGGTGGCAGGCGTCGGCGGCAATGTGAAGTACTACTCGCCGCAGATGAGCTACCGGCAGTTTTTCCCGATGAAGGGACTCAAGATTAACCGCGAGGGCCACAACGTCCTCGGCTACCGCTTGCAGGTTGCGCACGTGTCGGGTTTTGGCGGCGAAGTTGCTCCACCGACCAACCGCATCTACAGCGGCGGCGACCAGGACATTCGCGGATTTGACGTCCGTTCGGCTGGACCGTACACCTTCATTCCGACCAGGCTGATGTTCAACCTGACCAATCCCGATGGGAATACCGTTCCGCGCGACCCGTCGAACCCGGCGTTGGGATCGATCCAGATTCCCCTACCGGTCTACCGCATGGTTTCGATCGGCGGCGATACCAGCGTGACGGCCAATGCGGAATACCGCATCCCGATCGTCAGCCAGGTGACGTTTGCCTTCTTCACCGACTTCAACCTGACCTTCGACGCGCAGGCCAACCAACTGCGGCAGAGCGTTGCCGGCCAGTCGATCATCTCGGGCGCGTCGTATGGCTGCCCCACGTTCATCAATGGCTCCTGCTTCGGCGGCCAATCGGTTGCGTTCCCCGACCGGCTGCATGTGGTTCCGGGCACGAACTTCGTGCCGCGCATGTCGAACGGCGTGGAGCTTCAGGTGATCCTGCCGATCGTCAACGCTCCCTTCCGCATCTACTACGCCTACAACCCGCTGCGGCTCTACAAGGACGTTCCGCAGGCGCTGGCGGTGCCGAACTCGGGTCCGAACAACACGTTCAAGAGCTTCTTCCCGACATCGGATGCGGGCTTGTTCACCTATCAACAGGCGGTGCAGTTCTACGGAGCGAACTATCAGCTTCGCGAGCCGCGTAAGACATTCCGCCTGACGGTCAGCACGACGTTCTAATGGAGTGAAAGTTTCGGGGGTATCCCCGGTATAAAGGCCCGGCGCAAGCGCCGGGCCTTTGTTTTTCTCTACTGGTTTTATTGGGGCAACCGGGTGGAACTGGTTTTAGTTTCCTTGGTTCGACGGTTTAGGGAACGGAGGAAAACAGACGAAGGTAGGGGCAAGGGCAGGTCTGTTGGCTGGTTTAGGGAGCCTCTGATTAAGTCAGGCTCTGTTACGGTACGGCTTCAGCCGTGCCGTAAGTGACTTGCCCGCAATGCGGCTTTTAGCCACTGAGTGAATCTTCGGAGACTTATTCAGACCTGCCTTAGATTTACTTCCCACCCATCGCGGTGAAACGTTGTGATGGATGGAGCACCCGGAACTTCGGTGGTTAATCGGGGAGAACGGACAAAAGCAGATCCTCCGCTTCGCGAAGGATGACAAATTACAAGGATGGCAAGTTACAAGGATGACCAGTTAATTTGGCGATCGGCTACTAATTTGTCTCACACTCGGTCATCGATTCGTCAGCACCGTCTGCTAGTAGCTGCGCTGATAAATGCGGGAGATGCGGTCGTGCCAACCGAGGTGGTCGTCGTCGAGCCAGGCCCAGAGGAAGCCGATGCCGAGCGGGCAGGCGGAGAGGATCGCGGCGACGATGCGGAAGCGCATGGCGCGGCGGGTGGGATTCTCGTCACCGAAGGTGCAGAGACCTATACGAGCGTAACGCATTCCTGGAGTAGCGTCGGCGAAGGTGAAGAAGAGCGCTTGGTAGGCAAGCCCGAAGAGAGCAAGGGCTCCACCGGAGCCGATGGCCGCAGCCTGAAGCGTGAGAGCGTCGATGGCGGGCGCGCCAGTCAGCTTGCCAAGGGTAAGGGCGAAGACAGCAGCGAAAGCGAGGAAGCCGGAGAAAATGATGCAGCCATCAACCATGCCTGCCATCAGGCGCAGGCTGAGATCGGCGGTCTGGAGCGGAAGCACAGGATTGAAGAGGGCCTGAGCAGCCTCGCCGGGCGCAGCGGCAGACTCGGCGGCGTAGGCAGGGGTCGCGCCCAGCAGAATGGAAGACCATTCGGGGGCGACAGATTCAGCGGCGGGCTCGGTGGAGAGTTGGGTTGGCTCGACCTCGAAGATACGAAGTTGCGTAGCGTCGTGGGGAAGCTCGGCTTCTTCGCGCAGAGGGCCTTCGGCGTGACGCGGACGAGCACGACGGGAGGCGACCAGTTGGCGGGGAAACTCGATGAGATTGGCGGGGATGCCGACGGTCGGCTCGGCAGGCGCATCGAAGACGGGGGACTGGCGGAAGGCGATCTCTTCTTCAAGGGCGGCGCGCTCCTCTTCGTCGTCTTTGTCGAACGGACTCTGATGCTCGTATCGCGGCTGGAAGGGACCGGTAAAGGGCTCGGGGATCGTGTGGGCCAAGTCTTCGTAGAGACGGACGGTGAGACCGGCGCTGGAGAATTGCGTGGAAGGCGGCTCAGGTGAGATGCCATCTTCGAGAACAGGCCTTACAGAGGGAAGTGCGATGGGAGCAGGAGGGGTGAGGGCCCATTGATCGAGTTCGGCAAGCAGCTCGTTCTGGGCGGCGGCGATGGCCTGGGCGCTGCGGGCGGCGACTTCGGCGGCAGCCTCGGCCTGCTGGGCTTCCTGGATGGCGCGTTCGGCCTCGGCGGCAAGGAAGGCGCGGTAGCTCTGGGAGTGGGCGTAACGCTCAGCTACAGTGGCGGCGATGCGGGCGGCGCGGGGCTTCGCAGCGGTAGAGCGGGCGATAGGAGCGGATGGAGTGGCGAACTGCTGGCCGTGACGGGCGCGATGGGCGGCGAGGCGCTCGGCCACCTGCTGCTTGAGGGCGAAGGGAGCAAGTGCGGCTTCCGATTCTGCGGGAGCTTCGTCCAGTGGCTGTATATCAAGCTGTGCAGAACTCATTGTGCTCAAACCTAAACCCGCTTCCGTGAAATCGTTTAGCCTCAAAGGGTGGTGCGTGTGACAAGTTCAAAAAGACGCGAACGGGAGATGAGGACTGACCGGCATGGCCGGCTGCTCTCGCGTACTCTGCCGTCCGATGAAAACGGAAAGCTGCAACCGGGGATCCGGGAGACGCTGGCCAGGATGTGGATGAGATGCCGGAAGCGTCTCGTCCCAGGTTGTGCCAGAGCCGCGCTGAGAACCAGTTACCTCTTGATAACTATCACGATGATTGCGGCAAGTCATCCACAGCTTCGGGCGCAGGAGGTGACAAGTGAGGCAACCCCCGTTGCCGCGTTGCCAGATGTGCTTCCCAATGCGCTCCCCAACGGTCCAAGCGCCGCGCGCTATCCCGAGGCTGTAGTGATTCCGCCAACGGAGAATACGGCGACCGTCGTGATGGAGTCGGACACGCAGTCGAAGACCGGCGACCGCTATGTACTGGATGGCAACGTGGTCATCACCTACGGCACTCGCAGGGTCGAGGCAGACCACATCGAGTACGACAGCGCAACCGGCGAGCTTGAGGCGACGGGACACCTGAAGGCGACCGGCGGAGAGAACCACGAGATCATCTCGGCGAGTCATGGAACGATCGACCTGAACAAGCAGACAGGGCGGTTTTACGATGTGTCCGGCTCGGTTGGACTGAAAACCTCTGGACATCGCGTGGTGTACGCGAACGGGCGGCCCTTCCTGTTTACCGGACGTGTGGTTGTGAAGAAGGGGCCACAGGCATATGAGGTCTACGACGGGACGGTGACGTCGTGCCAGTTGGAGCATCCTGACTGGCTGCTGTATGCGGGCCGGTTCGAGGTGGATAGCGAGAAGGCCAGCGCTCACAACAGCGTCTTCCATCTGTTCAATATTCCCCTGCTTTATATGCCTTACGTTACCCATCCGGTGAATACGGACGGGCGACAGAGCGGCTTCATGATTCCCGTGATCGGAGCGTCATCGACAAAGGGATTCATTCTTGGCGAGCAGATCTATTTCGCAATCAATCGCAGCACCGATCTGACGGTGGGCGCGGAATATTTTTCGCTGCGTGGATGGTCGCAGACGGCGATGTTTCATTACCGCGGGCGAGGGAATGACTTTGTGACGGCGCGCTACAGCGGGCTGATCGACCGGGGTTACGTCACCGGCGGACGGTTTGTAAATCAGGGCGGCCAGAATGTCGTGTTCTCGGGGCGGCATGATTTTTCCGAGCAGACGCGGGTGGTGGGAGACGTGGAGTACCTGAGTTCGTATCCCTACCGCGAGGCGTTTACGGAGAACTTCAACCAGGCGGTTTCAACCGATATTCTTTCGACCGCATATGGAGTTCATCAGGCAAACGGATATGCGATGGATATACGGGCCGACCGCTACCAAGGCTTGAAGCGGGTCGCGGTACCGGCGACACCGACCACTCCGGCGGTGCCCGCGCAGGAGGTCCGCATCTTTCATGCGCCGACACTGGAGATAAACTCAACCGACCATGCGGTGGGCGCAAGCGGGCTGCTTTGGAACGTGGAGACTTCGGCGGCGGGGTTGAAGAGGGTGCAGCCGAACTTCGCCAGCGGCGGAGTTACGGAGCGATTCGATATCCATCCGGAGATTGCGTATCCACTGCGGCTGGGAGCGTGGAAATTTCTGCCTTCGCTGGGCATGCGGGAGACGGTTTACAGCCGCAGCATAAAGGACCGGCCCTCCCTCGTGGAGACTCCGATGGAGGAGAGCCGGAGGGGGCTGAGCCGAAGCAACGTTGAGGCCCAGGTGGACCTGCGGCCGCCGGTGATCGAACGGACATTCGCTTCGAAGTTCGTGGAGAAGACATTCGGCCACGATCTGCGGCATACGATCGAGCCGGAGTTGAAGTATCGCTACGTACACGGTGTGGACAACTTCCTGAATGTGTTGCGCTTCGACGACATAGACATCGTGAGCGACACGAACGAGATTCAGTATGGCGTGACGCAGAGGCTGTTTTTGCGCAAGGCGAAGGGAAAGGCGCAGCCGTGCAAAGCGACAGCGGACACAGTCGCCGAGGCTGGGGAGAATGACAGTTCCAGCGGATGCGGGGGACGGGAGTGGGTCAGTTGGCGGGTGACGCAGAAGTACTTTTTCGATAAGCAATTTGGCGGGGCGGTGGTACAGGGAAGGCGAAACATCTTTGATACGACGCTGAATCTGTCGGGCATCGCGTTTTTGACCGAGCCGCGAGAGATCTCGCCGCTGGTATCGCGGCTGCGAGTACGCACATCGGAGAAGTTCGATGTGGAGTGGGACTTCGACCTGGATACGGGCGCAAAGAAATTCACATCGAACAACGTGCTGCTGGATGTGCATGAAGGCAATGCGTTTGCCGGATTGAGCTACGCGCGGCTTAACGCTCCGGGCCGGTCTTATACGCAGGGAGCCGCATCGGCAGTTTCGAACTTCAGCCAGCTGAGAATGCTGCTGGGCTATGGAGGAGCGGCAAAACCGGGGCTGGGGGTGGCGGCGAACGTGGGGCTGGACCTGCATCAGGGATCGTCGAATCAGGGAGGGCTGGTGCAGTATGGAGCGCTCCAGGCCTCGTATAACTGGGATTGCTGCGGGTTGAGCGTGGAGTATCGCAAGTACGAACTGGGTTCGGTGCGAAACGAGAACGTCTACCGCTTCAACTTCACGCTGGCAAATATAGGGACGGCAGGCAACCTGCGGAGGGCGCAAGCTCTGTTTTGAGTTGGAGTTGAGGGCCTGTGAAAGGCAGGGAAGAGGCCCCTGCGTGAGATAATCGAGGGGTGCTGACTGTAGTGAGACCTTTCCGGATCTTCGTCTTTGCCCTTACCCTGGCCGCCCTTGGCTGCCACGCGCAGCCTCCAGCGGAGGGCGGGAAGTTGTCTCCGGAGCTGACGCGGCGGGTCGAGGTTTTAATCCGGTCGAAGTCAAGCGTTCCGCCGAACTACCAGATCGAAGTCGGACCGCGGACGAAGAGCGATGTTCCGGGGTTCGACGCCATCGGGGTTACATTCTCGTCGGAGGAGCATACGAGCAAGCCGATGACGTTCCTGCTGTCCAATGACGGCAAGACGCTGGCGCAGTTCACGAAGTTCGATATCAGCCAGGATCCGAAGCAGATGGTGAGCGGAGAGGGGCGTCCGGCGCGAGGCGGCTCAGCCAATGCCCCGGTGTTGATCATAGGGTTCGACGATCTGGAATGCCCATACTGCGCGAAGATGCATGAGCAACTGTTTCCGGCGCTGACCCAGCGGTACAAGGACCAGGTCCGCATCGTTTATAAAGATTTTCCATTGGGACAGCATCCGTGGGCGATGCACGCGGCGATCAACGTGGACTGCCTGGCCGCCCAGAGCGGAACCGGATACTGGAACCTGGTCGACTACATCCACGCGCACGCGGCTGAGATAGCCGGGACCGACAGAAGCGTCGCCAAGGCGAACGAGGCGCTTGACTCCCTGACCAAGGCCGAGGGCAAGCGGCAGAAGGTGAACGAAGGCGCTCTGGCTGCCTGCATCGCCAAACAGGATGAGACTGCGGTGAGGGCCTCGATGAAGCTGGGTGAGGAGCTGGGAGTCGATTCGACCCCGGCCTTGTTCATCAATGGCGAACGGGTGGTGGGTGCTGTCCCGATGAAATATGTATTCAAGGCCATCGACAACGCGTTGATCGCTTCCGGCCAAACTCCGCCGCCACCGCCGCCGGAAGAATCGGCCCCGGCCACCCCAGCCTCGACCATCCCAACCCCGCCGGCGACCAAGCCCGGCAACTAGCTACCTCGCAGGAGAATCCATACGTGACGAAATTGTCGACCGATACCAATGCTCTTTTCTCTGGCCGCCTGAGCTGCCAGGTTTCGATTCCGGTTGCACTGCTGATGGCTGCCGCCCTGTTTCCAATGGCCGGCTGCAAGCACGAACACAAGGCCAACGTCGTGGCGACGGTGAATGGCCACGCCATCATGCAGGCGGATATGGACAAGGCGTACACCACCCAGCTTGGCGAACAGCAGCAACAGCAGCCGTCGCAGGACCAGGCGGACTCGCTGCGCCTGAATGTGCTGCGCGCCTTGATCGATGAAGAGATCGTGCAGCAACGCGCGGTCAAAATGAACCTAACCGCAACCAATGAAGAGGTCGATGCGAAGCTCGCCGAGATGAAGGCTCCCTATAAAGAGGACGAGTTCAATCAGCGGCTGAAGGCCAGCAACCATACGCTCGACGAGTTGAAGCACGATCTGCGTCGCACCCTGACCCAGAACAAGCTGCTGAACAAGGAGATTAACTCCAAGATCACGGTCACCGATGCGGATGTCACCAACTACTACAACCAGCACAAGGCCGAGTTCAACCTGATCCAGACGCAGTACCATCTGGCACAAATATTGGTGACGGACATACCGTCAGCGCAGCCGGGAAATTTGCAGAACAGCAAGGCGACCACAGACGCTGAGGCTAAGAAGAAGATTCAGGCACTGAAGAATCGGTTGGATAGCGGCGAAGACTTTGGCGCGCTGGCGATGAACTTCTCTGAGCAGCCCGAGACCGCCCCCAACGGCGGAGACATGGGATTTGTCACGTCAGAGCAGATGAAAGCCGACCCCGCGGTCTTTGCGGCGGTAATGAAGATGAAGCAGGGACAGGTCACAGAGATTCTTCCGCTGCTGGATGGACAGAGCAGAAGGCCGGTGGGATATGCGGTTTACAAGCTGATCTCCATTGAACCGGCGGGCCAGCGCGAGCTGAAAGACCCCCGCGTGCAGCAGGCGATCCGGCAGCAGCTCCACGATGGACGGTCACAGCTGCTGAAGAACGCTTATTTCGAGATGCTGCGCGATCAGGCCAAGATCGAGAATTATTTCGCGGAACAGATATTCAAGAACGACGCGCACTAAACATTCCATACGCGCGCTAAACTTTCAAGATGACACAGTCACCGGTACGTTTTGCGATTCTTGGCTTTGGGCTTCATGCGGTGCGGCGTCTGCTGCCTGCTTTCGAGCAGTGTAACGATGCGGCCCTCGTAGGAATCTGGCGACGCGATCAGGCAGCGGCGGCGAAGGATTGTGCCACGCACAACATTGCTCACTGCTTTGCCACGCGAGAGGCGCTGTGCGCTTCGCCGGAGGTTGACGTGGTCTTTATCACGTCGCCGGATGCGATGCACCGGGACGATGTGCTGCTCGCCTTGCAGCATGGCAAGGCCGTACTGTGCGAGAAGCCGGTGGCGATGAACGCCGCTGAGGCGGAAGAGATGTCGGCGGCTGCCAAGGCAGCGGGATTGCTGTATGGCGTGGGCCAAAACTTCCGCTTCAACCACAGCCTGGAATGGATGCGGGAGCAGGTGGCCGCAGGGCGCATCGGCAAACCGCAGATCGCTCATGCGCAGTATGCGTATCCTGCCGGACAGGCACCGCGTAAGTGGATTGCCGACCCGACGCTGGCTTGCGGCGGACCGATCGCGGACGTGGGCGTGCACTGCATCGACTCGCTGCGCTATGTGCTGGGCGAGGACGTGATCAGCATCAGCACGCTGGCGCACAAGGACAGTGCGGCAGACAAGGTGGAGGCAGTCGCCTCGCTGCAACTGGAGATGACGGGCAGCGTCTATGCCAATGTGACGGCGAGTGCACGGGCGCCTTATCGGACACTGATTGAGATTACAGGGAGCGATGGCGTTCTCGTTGCCGAAAATGGCCTGGCGGTCGACCGTCCGGTCGAGGTCGTGCTGCGGCGGAGCGGAGAACCGGTCGAGACCTTCACAGTCGAGAACCGAGATGGCTACACGCTGATGCTGGACAGCTTTGCGCGGGCGTTCCGGGGGACGGAGACGTTTCCCGCATCAGGCGAGGACGGCGTCGTGAATATGCGCGCTCTCGATGCGGCGTTCAAAAGCTGGCGAACAGGGCTTCGCGAGAAGCTTTAGGCTTTCGACCGCGGATTGGCACGGATCAGCACAGAACAGATTCGGATTCTCATCCGTGTTTATCCGCATTTATCCGTGGTCGATTTTGATTTGGGCTGCTCTAGCTGAAAGCCGCGGCCATTCCAGCACTGACGATGAGGATCAGCACCCACCAGCCCACGACCACCGCGGCAGCCTTCCCGCGGCTCACCTTGGCGACGATCGCCGTGCCGATGACAAGCAGTACCAAGCACCATATTCCGACCACGTCGAAGAAACTGAGAGCGCTCTTGAGCCAGGGTGCGGCATCGGGCAAATAATAGGCAAGGTTAGTTCCGACCGGGTTCTTGAGATCGAAGGCCTCGGCATTGCCGGCGAAAAAAAGCGTCACGATCGTCAACAGGCCGATGAGCAGCTTCGGCAGCGAACAGTACATCCACAGGCAGAACATCTCGCCAAACGTAGTTTTTGCGCCAAGAACAAAGTTGAAGGTGGCCCAGAGCCCCAGCGCGGCAATCGCCGAAAAAAGCAGCACGAGCAGCGGGAAGGCGTAAGAGGTGTAGCGGTATCCGACCTCCATGCCATGCACACGGGCTGCGCGCTGCTCCGGCGTAAGGCTCGCCAGCGCATCCTCCTGTTTGGGGCTGGCCTGAATCTGGTTCTCCACCACACGCCCGAACCCCACTTGCCTTTCAGTCGAAAGCGTCACGCAGAGCGATACGATGATCGTCAATAGAAACGGGAGCCACCAGCTCCGGTTGCGCAGAATATCTGTAAATGTCTTCGACGGGGCGACGAACGTATCCACGACGCGCTCCACCTGGCTCAATCCCGTTCCGTTTGACATAACGACCTCATCGCTCATAATGTCTTCCTCCTGAAGATTGTCGCGGCTCAGCGCGCCAGCCATTTTTCACATCGTCCCGGATTGTAGCCGACACGGGAGGGAACCCGACAACATTTTTTGAAGTGCCTACTCGACTACGGCCAATACCTCACCCGCGCCGACCGTATCCCCCGGTGCAACGCTCACGCGGACGACCTTGCCGGTCTTTGGAGATTTCAGCTCATTCTGCATCTTCATCGCCTCAATTACGACGATGCCCTGCTGCTCCACCACGTCCTCGCCCGCGGCGACCAGCACCCGCACTACGCGTCCCGGCATCGGAGCCTTCACGGAGCGCGGCCCGGCAGTCCCTGCACCAGCGCCCCGCCGCCCCTGCAATGACCTCGGGTCGTTGACCTCAAACGCGAACCGCCTGCCGTCAATCAGCACCCCCTCCTTATCGAGAATGCACCGGTACTGTCTACCCTCCACAATCAACGACAACACTCCGGGCTGCAGCATCTCTGCATTCACGGACAGGGCGCGACCATCGACGACGCACTCCATAGCATTGCCGGTAAGCGAGGGTGGCAGTTCGACCCGCCGTTTTTTGCCGTCGATCTCCAGCCAGACCGTCATGAACGCAGACCCTCCTGACGTCCTGTAGCGGCCCATTTGCTCTCCAGCGCAGCACCGGCAGCCGGGATATCCTCTCGAACCGAAGAGGCCAACAGAGCGGCTGCTACGGCCACTACATCCTCAGGCACCGTACTCCCTTCAGCCGCCGCTACACCGTTATCCAGCAGCCGCTCCAGATAGCCGGTATCGATTCGCGCCGCGCGGAAGTCCGGGTCCATCAGAATCCGGAGGAACAGAGCGATGTTGGTCTTGATCCCGCTGATCGTATATTCATCGAGCGCACGCAGCATTCGGTCAATGGCCATCTCCCGCGTCTCGGCAAAAGCTACCAGCTTCGAAAGCATCGGATCGTAGTCGAGCGGCACCGTCCATCCCTCATACACGGCGCAATCCTCGCGAATGCCCGGCCCGGACGGCTGCACCAGCCGAGTAATCAGTCCCGGCGAAGGAAAGAACTGGTTCTCCGGGTCCTCCGCATAAATTCTGCACTCCAGGGCATGACCGCGCAGACGAATGTCGTCCTGCTTCAACTCCAGCGGCTCACCCATCGCGATCTTCAACTGCATGTGGACGAGATCCAGCCCGGTCACCAGTTCGGTCACCGGATGCTCCACCTGCAGGCGCGTATTCATCTCCAGGAAGTAGAAGTTCTCCTCGGCGTCGACCAAAAACTCCACCGTGCCCGCGT
The DNA here is from genome assembly GCA_041691575.1 of Terriglobales bacterium. GTDB lineage: Bacteria > Acidobacteriota > Terriglobia > Terriglobales > Acidobacteriaceae > Edaphobacter. The sequence goes on along the minus strand of JBEPUJ010000002.1, from coordinate 73,076 downwards.
TGACGTATCCGGCAGACAGCGCCAGCCGCACCGCCGCTTCGCCCATCCGCCGCCGTAACGATTCACTCACGACTGCGGACGGAGCCTCCTCGATCACCTTCTGATGCCGTCGCTGCACCGAGCACTCGCGCTCACCCAGATAGAGACAGCCGCCATGCTCGTCCGCCATCAACTGGATCTCGATATGCCGAGGACGCTCGATCAGCTTCTCCAGATACAGCTCTCCCGACCCGAAGCTGCGCTCGGCCTCGCTGCCGGCGGCTGCATATGCCGACGCCAGATCGCCGGGTGACAGCACGGCCCGCATTCCCTTGCCGCCGCCGCCGGCCGCAGCTTTTAACATCACGGGGTAGCCGATGCCCGAAGCCACACGCAACGCTTCATCAATCGATGCCAACCCTGTCACACTGCCCGGCACCCTGGGCATATCTGCTGCATCCGCCGCCTGTCGTGCCCGGGTCTTCGACCCCAGCACCCGCATTGCGCTCGCGGGAGGACCGATAAAGACGACCCCGGCACTCACGCAGGCCTCGGCAAAGTCGGCATTCTCGGATAGAAATCCATAGCCGGGATGAATTGCATCAGCTCCTACTCCATGTGCGATCTCCAAAATCAAATCGCCACGCAGATAGCTCTCCGAGGCCGGTGCCGGTCCCAGTCGGTAGGCTTCATCGGCATGAAGGACATGCAGCGCGGCGCGGTCTGCGTCTGAATAAACCGCCACGGTCTGAAGGTCCATCTCACGGCAGGCGCGAATCACCCGCAGCGCTATTTCACCGCGATTGGCAACCAGAACTTTTTTTATAGGCCGTCGCAAGCGGCAATTTTACTCCACGCTGCCGCAACTTCCGACCAATAAGCGCTCTCCACAAACAGAAGAGCCTCCCGCAGAGGAGAGGCTCTTTGTCGCACCTTGAAGATTGTTCTTGAATCAGAAAGCGACTACTGCATGGTTACGCCGCCCTGAGTTTTCTCTTCCTTCTTCTTTTCGTTGATCTTGCGAGCGCCCATGGCCTTCGTGTTCCAATCGTCGGATTGTGCGAGGTCCGCCTTGCGTGCCGCGTCATCACCGCATTCGAGATCCGCCTTGCGGCGATAAGTCAGGTTCAGGTACTGCATCGCATCGTCGTAGGTCGGGTTGAGGTCGACCGCCTTGGTGAGATACTGCAAGCCCTCCGCGACGAGATCCGTGTTAGCCGCCTGGAGCTTCTGGCAGGCGCCCTTGGTCTTCTTCACGTTGCCGTTGCCATCATCAGTCAGGCCGTCAGCAGCAAGAATCGTGGTGGCATTTTTATACGCTTCGATCCAGTCCAACACGCCGAGCGTGTAATACGCTTCAGGATCGTTCGGAGCGAGCGCGATCACCTTCTTCTCATACTCTTTTGCCACACCGAACCGCTTGATGTTGCGGTTGATCGACGCAACCTGCTTCAACGCCGTCAAGTTGGTTGGGTCTTTTGCGAGAGTCGCATTGAAGCCATCGAGAGCCTTTTGCGCGATGGCGAGGTTCTCCGGCGTATCGAGGTTGGGCACCACCTGGTACGAGTATGCGGTCGCCAGATAGAGCTTCGCGTCCTCGTAGTTTGGATCGAGCGCAATCGAGTTCTGGAAGTGGTTGACCGCTTCTTCGTATTGCGCGTTTTTAAAGGCCTGTACACCCTTGGTCAGCTGGTCGCGTGCCTTCAGGCGGTTGCATCCAGTTACAGAACCAAGCAGCAGCGCCAGCAGAGCTGCCGTAACCGGAATCCGTGCGGTTAATTTCATGGGGTGTATCGTCTCCTTCAAAAATGGGCGCGTTCAGCATCTTGGGCAGAAAATTGACAAATCGAGGTTTTCAATTTGCCCGCTTGATTGTAATGGTATACGACCTTGAATGACTAGAGGACGCATTCCGTTGCCTTACAAATACATTTTCATATTACAAAGCAATGGGCGATGGCCAGATGACCACCGCCCGAGCTTGAATTTGTCACCGCGCGGCTCACTGGCCCGCTTCAATCCGCGGTGTGATCAGCCCGATGTTGTCTACCCCGGCCTGATGGCCGAAGTCGATGACCTCGGCGACCTTGTCGAAGTCAAGGTCCTTGTCGCCCTTGACGAACATGACCTTCTCCTGCCGGGTTGCGAAGATCTCTACGAGCTTCGGCTCGATCTCCGACTTATTGAAAGCAGTGTCGTTAATTTTGTAGGCAGGAGCGCCGGCGCCATTGGAGAGCACCTGAACGACGATGGTGCGGTCGTTCTGCGGCGGCTCCGTCTTGTTCTTAGGTGGCTGGGGCACCAATGTCTCCAGACCCTTTGGAGTTACCGGCACAATCACCATGAAGATGATCAGCAGCACCAGAAGAACGTCAATCAACGGCGTGACGTTCATCTCGGACATCGATCCGCCTGAATTACTCCCGGAACCCATTCCCATAGCAAATCTCCTTGTCTACTTCGGCCGCGCCGGTTACTCGAGCGGGCCGCCTTACAAAATCCTAGTCCCGACTTTAGAAAATCCTGGTATTACTTGCCCGTCATCACGTTCGTGTTGTCTTCCGTCTTCTCAGTGAGCAGCCCGAGCTGATTGACACCGGCAGAGCGGATGCCGTCGACCGCATCCATCACCTTGCCGTAGTTCGCCCGCTGGTCAGCGCGCATAAAGACTTCTTTGTTGGTCTTGTTTTCCAACATTGCCGAAATCTTTGAGCCAAGGTCGTCATCGTTGATCTGGTTGGAGCCCAGGAAGGTCTTGCCATCGCGAGTCACGGCCACAACGACAGCGTCTTCCTTGTTGGCGTTTTCCATTACGATCGCGGCCTGGGCGGTCGGCAGGTCCACATTGACCTTGTTGTTCAGCATAGGGGTGACGACCATGAAGATGATCAGTAGCACCAGCATCACGTCCACCATCGGTGTGACGTTAATGTTTGAGTTGACCTTCTTGCCTTCATCCCGCTTATTGATACCCATAACGTCGGCTCCGTCCGGTTTGCCCGGCTTTGCTGTCCCTGCGGTAGCTCTCTGTCCTCCGGACGCCGTTCGCTGGCGGCATCCGGAGGACCATCGCTGAGGCGTGATTCTCGCAGGTTATTGCTTTTCGTCTTACTAGCGCAGCTCCGGAATCTACCGGTGGCTCTGCTTGATGAAGTAGTCCACCAGCTCGCTCGAGCTGTTGTCCATTTCAACGTCGAACGATTCCACCTTGCCGGTGAAGTAGTTGAACGTCATAACGGCGGGGATAGCGACGAGCAGACCCATGGCGGTCGTTACCAGGGCTTCCGAGATACCGCCGGCGACTGCGCCGATACCGGAGGTCTTCTGGGTGGCAATCTGCTGGAAGGCGTTCAAAATTCCGACGACGGTTCCGAACAGTCCGATAAAGGGAGCCGTCGAACCGATCGTTGCCAGACCGCCCAGGCCGCGCTTCAGCTTGGCGTGAACAATGGCCTCGGAACGCTCGAGGGCGCGCTTGGAGCTTTCCACCTGCTGCTCGGTGATGCTGCCGCCGGAACCGAAGCTGCGGAACTCTTGCAGGCCGGCCGTGACAACCTCTGCCAGATGGGACTTCTTGGAACGATCAGCAACCTTGATCGCCTCGTCGAGACGGCCGTCCTTCAACGCTCCGGCAACCTTGGGCGCGAATTCACGCGACTGCTTGCGAGCTGCGGAGAAGTAAAGAGCGCGGTCGATAATGACAGCGAGCGACCAGATCGACATGATGAAAAGGACGATGACGACGGAACGAGCCAACCAGCCCATATTGGACCAGAGACCCAGAACACTGAAGCTAACCTGGGCATCCTCGAAAAACAAGCCGAGCGAAGCTGGTACGTGAGCGAAATTTGCGAGATGAGCGAGAATCACTTGGATATTTCCTCCTGGTAGAAATCTATTCTTCTGAAGCTGGACCCGTGAATCCCCCGAACGTGCGATACATCTTCAAGAGACCACAGATAGACGTTTTCCGATCCTGCAAAGTCTTTCTAGCCGCCCATATTGAAGTTGACGGATACGGTCGTGTCAACCTCGGTGGGTTCGCCATTCAAAATATAAGGCTTGTAGCGCCAGGTGCGGACAGCATCGACCGCGCTTGCGCGCAACATCTCCGGACCGCTGACCACCTGGAGATTTGTAATCGTGCCGGACTTGGAGATGATCGCGTGCAGGACCACCGTACCCGAGACGTGGGCTGCGCGCGCAATCGGAGGATAGGTGGGGTTGACTCCGCCAATCTTCGAACCGGCTACAACGCCGCTCGATACACGAACCGGACCCTTGGGCTTCTCGACGCGAACGACAGGCGCGGGAGCCGATCCAATGCCGCCCATCACGCCGCCGGGGACGCCGCTGCCGCTACCCATGCCGCTCATGCCGGCAACACCGGCCATCTGCGGAGCAGGAGCAGACTCCTCCTTCAACATCTTGATGTCCTTGGGGATCTTGGTCGGGGCATGAAGGCCCTGATCGATCTCCGACACCATCTTGATAGGCTTGATCACCTGCGCCGGAGGCGGCGGAGGCGGCGGAGGCGGGGGCGGGGGCGGCGCGGTTAGCATCGCCGTCATGGCGGTCTTAGGCAGAGCCTCGGGATACAGCAGCGGGATCAGGATCATCGTCGCCAGGATCACGCCGTTGAACACAAACGTCGCGATCATCCAGTACTTGGACTTGGTCTTGATCTTTCCGCCGGACTCGATCATTGAATCTTCAAACATATGCAGCCTCTTTACTGTGAAGAAGAGCTATTTTCTTTAGACACCGTGCCGCTCGAAATTGTTCCCGCATGAGACCGCGCTCCAGAAAAATACAACCGGCCTACGCTTTGGCTCGCTTTCCTGCCGGCAAACTGGCCGACTTGCCCCGCTTTGTCCGCCAATCCTGGTACGCCACCAGCATCGGCGCCGCAATCACGATCGAAGAGTACGTCCCGATCAAGATACCGATCACAAGCGCAAAGGAGAAGCCATGCAGCACTTCACCGCCAAACAGGTACAGGCAAAGCACCGTCAGAAATGTCAGACCCGATGAGATCACGGTCCTGCTCAACGTCTGGTTGATGCTCCGATTCACCAGATCGGCCAGCGGTTCCTTCCGTGACAGCGAGAGATTCTCGCGGATGCGATCGAAGATGACGATGGTGTCGTTCATCGAGTAGCCGATCAGGGTAAGGATTGCGGCGATAACGGTAAGCGTCAGCTCTTGGTTTGTCAAACTGAACGCGCCCAGGGTGATGATCGTATCGTGAACCACCGCCGCGACCGCAGCCACGCCATAGATCAACTCGAAGCGGAACCACAGAAAGATCAGCATCCCCAGCAGAGAGTACAGCGTCGCATACAGGGCCTGGCGCTGCAACTGCTTGCCCGCGGTGGGACCTACGATCTGAACCTGCTCGATCGTGAAGGAGGAGTCATGATAGTTCGCCGACAGGGCATGTTCGACACTCTCGCGGCCGACATCATGCGCAGTGTCCGTAGCGGTGTCCATCGACAACGCGATGATGACTTTGTTCGCCGCGTGTCCGCTGGGATCGCTGACCCGCTGAATGCGCGCGTCGCGGATGCCCGCCTTGTCCATGGCGCTGCGGATGTGATCCTCGTTAGGCTGCTGACTAAAGTCCACGCGAATCTGGGTTCCGCCCTTGAAGTCCACGCCCAGCGGAATGTGATGCCAGAACAACATGCTGAAAACGCCAGCGAGCAAAATGATCAGAGAAAACCCGAGGAAATACCACTTCTTCCCCAGCCAGTCGATATTCGGATTATGAAACAGTTCCACGCTCTTACGCCCTCGGCGGCAGCCTCTCAGGCTGCCGCAATCTCTCACGAAAAAAATCTAAATCGACAATGCCGCGCCGCGTTCTTTCCTTTGCAGGACCGCCTCGAAGATCACCCTCGACACGTAGACGGCGGTAAACAGGTTAGCCAGAAGACCGAACACCAGCGTCACAGCGAAGCCCTGCACCGGTCCCGATCCAAACAGGAAGAGGATCGCGGCCGAAACGATCGTTGTGATGTGGGTATCAAGGATGGTGACCCAGGCGTGAGCGAAGCCCTGCTGCACCGCTACGGCCGTAGATTTACCATTCCGCAATTCTTCACGAATGCGCTCGAAGATCAGCACATTCGAGTCGACGCCCATACCGATGGTAAGAATGACGCCGGCGATACCCGGTAAAGTAAGGGTCGCTCCGGCATAGCCCATAAACCCTAATAGAATCACGAGGTTGAGCAGCAACGCGACATTGGCATTGACGCCGGCGCCGTGATAGTAGACGAACATGAAGATCATAACCGCCAGCAGGCCGGCGATGGCCGCAATGACGCCCTGGCGGATCGAAGCCGCACCCAGGCTGGGGCCAACCGTCCGCGTCTCCAGGTAGGAGATCGAGGCTGGCAAAGCGCCCGTGCGCAGCATCAACGAGAGATCGGTAGCCTGCTGCTTGGTGAAGCCGCCCGTAATTTCGCCGCTGTCGCGAATTGCACCGTCGATTCCCGCAACCTCGCGAACCTTGTTGTCCAGAACGATGGCCATCGAACCCGGCGTCGAGCTGCTCTTGCTGTGGGTCGAGGTGTACTTGTAGAAGCGATCACCAGCTTCGGTGGTCAGGTTGAAGTGAATATTGGGGCGACCGTTCTGATCGGTAGATGGCTGCGCGTCGCGGAAGTCCGTTCCTTCGACCTCGCTGACCCTCTTCAGCAGCCAGACCTGGTCAGGAGCGCCTGCCGAGCCGTATCCGTGGAGCAGCATGGAGTCCGGAGGAATGACCCCATTGTTGGCCTGCAACGCGTCTGCGTCGGTTCCGTAGGGACCACCGGCGACGGCGTGAATCGACAGCTTGGCCGTCGATTGAATCACCTCTTCCACCTGGGACGAGTCGTCAAGACCAGGCAGTTCCACCAGAATTTCGTTTTCGCCCAGCCCGTACCTTTGAATCGTGGGCTCGCTGACGCCCAGCTTGTCGATGCGCGCGCGGATGGTATCGATCGACGTGTTGAGGGTGCGCGTCTTCAACTCGGATATCGCGGACGGCTTCATCGTCAGCCGGGAAGTACCGGCAGAACTGGTAGAGACATCGTAGGCGCTGTAGTCGTTGCCTCCCACCACGCCACGCGCGTCGCTCAGCTTTTCCGCCGGAATACCGCTGACGACGATGGTCTCCGGATTCGCAGGGTCGGTCTTGCCAACCGTAGCGCCGGTGATCCCCACCTTCTGCAGATCGGTCTGGAGCCGCGCTGCGTCGCGGTCGGTGTTCGAAGTCACAGCTTCGTCGACGTGGACCTGGAGTACCAGGTGCGTGCCGCCCTTCAGGTCCAGCCCAAGGTGGATCCGGTTCAGGATCGACTGCTTCAGGCCACCCTTCGGTATGCCAATGAAGCCGAAAACGAAGACCAACAATACCCCAACGATGAATGCCGCTTTACCGGTCAGATTCTTGCCCATGATCTTTATTGAAGGTACGACCGGCAGCGCCCTGTTCCGGCCCTGCCACCCCATCCTTGCTTCTTCCTCGCCCGTAAATTACGGCTGAATCTAAAAACTGCCTGACTGTATGTCGCTGCCTGCAACACAGCTCCCTGCAAATTCTATGCCTGCGCTTCGGTGGTCACCGCGGCGATGGACTGCTTGGCGAACTCCAGCTTGACCCCGTCCGGCTGCACGCGCAGGATCACGCCGTCGTCCTTGACGGTGATGATCGTTCCCCGGATGCCGCCGTTGGTGGTAACGCGGTCGCCGGCCTTCAACTCGGCCAGCATCTGCTGCCACTTTTTCTGCTTCCTTTGGTTGGGCACGATCATCAAAAAATAGAGCGCAACAAAGAACAGAATCGGCAGCGCCAATCCGCCCATATTTCCAAGGTTGAAACCGCCCGCCGCACTCTGCAACCAAATTGCCAGCATCAATAAAACTCCATTCCACCACTTAGTTCGATCCAGCCCTTATTACACCTGCACTGTCCGAAACGTGCGTAGGCGAAGCGCTCAAACCGACGCGACTCCGCTTTCAGGCCGTAAAAGGGTGCCTAGCCCCTAAGCATCGCGTAACCGTCTCCCTCTGTCAAGGCGACCGCACGGGGGAGAGTGCGTCGATCCGCTCTAACCGATCAGCAGCCGCCGCCAAAGCTGTTCCATCTGCTGCTCTATTTGCTGTTCCGTCTGCTGTCCCCGGTGTTGCTCTTTAGCGTGGCCCGGAAGCTCGCACAGTCCGCTGTGAACCGGCGAAACCTGGATGATCGTGCTGCGCGGCGAGACCAGCCAGTGGAAACGCTCGCGCTGACTCAGCCGCGCAATCGGCCCGGCTGAAACATCCCCCGCGCAGATCCTTGGAATCGCCTCTAAATGCTTTCGCACCAGATCAATATCGAGCTCGGGCCACAACGCCCGCAGCCGTACCTCGTCCACCTGCACCCGCGCTTCGAGAAACCGGTGCTCCAGGCAGAAGACAATGACGCCCCCGTTGATAAACTCTTCCCGCTCGACGCGCGGAACCACACGCACAACGGCGTAATCAAACGAGCTCGGCACGGGCACGGATCGCCTCCTCGACAAATTTCGATGAACCGCTCAGCCGCCGCGTAAAGAAGTCGAGATAGACCGCCCGCTTCTCCGCTGCACTCAGGTCCTTCGCCTCGGGCAGCAGCCACGCCTCCGGCACATCCTCAAGAATCCCCGCAAAGACCGCCGAATTCAAGCGCTCTCGCGCCGCCACGTCAGCCTCTTCGAGCGCGCTCGCCCAGGGCAGAAGAATATGCTCCTTCACCTGCCGGAAAGCGCTCTCCGCATTGCCCGCCATACTCGGCAAGTCATGGTGGAAGTACAACGCCGCCCCATGGTCGATAAAGTAAAGTTCCCGGTGCCAGCAGAGTAGATTCGCATTGCGCGGCGTTCGATCCACATTGGCCACAAACGCGTCGAACCATACCGCCAGCGACGCCGTCCGCGCATCCGCCGTATCTCCCGCCGCCGGATCGAACATCGACGAACCCGGCAGATAGTCGAGCGCCAGGTTCAACCCCACGCTCGCCCGCAACAGGTCGCGAATCTCTTCATCCGGCTCGTTCCGTCCCAGCGCGGCGTCCACCTCCACCAGCACCAGCTCAGGAACCCTCAGCCCCAGCGCCCGCCCAATCTCGCCTGCCACCAGCTCCGCCACCAGAGCCAGCGGCCCTTGCCCCGCGCCGCGAAACTTCAACACATACAGGCCCAGATCGTCAGCCTCGATAATGGCAGGCAACGAGCCGCCCTCGCGCAAAGCCGTCACGTACTGGGTCGCCCGAACCGTCCGAATCATCCCTCACAGTGTAGCGGCTGGGCCGGTCCTCTCACGGGCTGCTCTTCTATGCCGCCTGCCTCTTGCACTATGCTGCATCTATGCCTATTGCCATCGCCGACGACCTCGCCGCCATCGCCCGCCAGGAAGCAGAACTGATCTTCCCCGCCTTCGAACCCGATACAGCATGGCGTCTCGGCCTCTCCCTGCGCGAGTTCGCCGTCACCCGCAACTACTCCATCGTCATCGACATCCGCCGCTTCGGCCAGCCCTACCAGCCGCTCTTCTACACCGCCATGTCCGGCACCACGCCCGACAACGCCCGCTGGGTCCAGCGCAAAACCAACGTCGTCGCCCGCTTTTATCGCAGCTCCTACGCCGTCGGCCTCGCACTTCAGCAGACCGGCCTGACCTTCACCGACCGGTATTCCCTACCCGACGCCGACTACGCTGCTCATGGCGGTTGCTTCCCGCTCAAAGTCGCCGGAACCGGCATCATCGGCTGCGTCACCGTCTCCGGCCTGACCCAGCGCGAAGACCACAACCTCGTCGTCGAAGCCATCTGCCACGAACTCCACCAGGATTACAACGCCCTTCGCCTGGCGGACTGAAAACTGCCCAAACGATAAAAGTTTCCTCTTAACCAATCACAAGCACGTCATCTCGACCGAAGCCGCGCGGTTTTGTCGCGCGGCGGAGTGGAGAGATCCCTGTATTTCGCCTTGCCCCTGTCCCCGCATCAATCTTCGGGTGCCCCATCCTTCGTGGTCTCATCACGAAGGGTGGGAAGTAAATCTCCACTCACCACGTCCTTGCCGTTGTCTCTTCCCAGGCCCATCCCAACGGAAAGATAATTCAGCACCGACAAAAATGGACCCCACCCCACTCACCCCATATCTTTTAGCGCCCGCAGCGCCGCCAGATGCCCACACATCCCATGCACTCCTCCCCCCGGAGGCGTCGAAGCCGAGCACAGATACAGCCCCTTCGCCGCCGTCCGGTACAACGACAGCGTAGGCCGCGCCACCATCTGCCTTAGCGTCATCGCGCCGCCTGAAATATCTCCGCCCACAAGATTTGCGTTCCCCTCCTCCAGCGCCCGTGTCCCCATCACATGCCGCGCCAGAACGCACTCCCGAAAGCCCGGCGCAAACCGCTCCATCTGCACCTCAATCGCCTCCAGCGCCGACCCCTCCCAGCCGTTCGGCACATGGCAATACGCCCACGCCGTATGCCTCCCCGCAGGCGCGCGCGTCGCATCAAACAGGCTCGTCTGCGTCACCAGAACAAACGGCCGCGCCGCTACCTCACCCCGCCACGGAGCACGCTCCGCCGCGACGATCTCGCCCATCGGCCCGCCAACATGCACCGTCGCCGCTCGCGCACACTCCCGCGCCGTCCAAGGAATCGGCTCGCTCAGCGCCCAGTCCACCTTGAAGACACCCGGCCCATAGGCAAACCGCTCCATCTTCTTGGCATAATCGACCGGCAGACGCTCCCCCGCCAGCAACCGCAACTGACGTGGCGTCACGTTGCACAGAATCGCGTCCGCTTCGCCGACCTCACCCAGATCGCGCACCCGCACCCCGGTCTGAATGATTCCCCCCAGACTCACAAAATAAGCCGCCAGCGCATCCGACAACGCCTGCGCACCACCTTCGACAATCGGCCATCCCGTCGCCTGCCCCGCCGCTCCCAGTACCAACCCCACCGCCGCACTCGCTGTACTTTCGAGCGGCCTCGCAGAATGAGCCGCGCACCCCGCAAACAACGCCCGCGCCCGCTCGCCGCGAAACAGCATCTTCGCCAGCGCCGTCGCAGGCAGTGCCGCAAACATGCCAAACCTCGCCAGCAACAACGGATGCCGAGGCAGATGCGCCACCGGCCCCAACACTTCGCCGCACAGCTCCGGCCAGCCATCGACCAGCGGGCCCATCAATCGCCGCCACGCCGCCGCATCCACGCCAAGCCCAGCAGCCGTCGCCGCCACATCCTGCTCCAGCATCACTGCCGAGCCGTCATCCACCGGATGCGCCATCGCCGCCGGGTGAATCCATCGCAACCCAAACCGCTCCAGCGGCAGCTCTCGAAAGAACGGCGACGCCACGCCCAGCGGATAGACCGAAGACCCCACATCATGCCGAAATCCCGGAAGCGTCAACTCCGCCGTCCGCGCCGCGCCGCCCACCGTAGCCTCAGCTTCAAAGACCGTCGTCGCGACCCCGGCCTGCGCCAGCGTAATCGCCGCGCTCAATCCATTCGGCCCCGCCCCGACAATCGCCGCCCGCCTCATCCAGCCGAGCATAGCGCACCGACCACCCCTCTGACCGAACACCTCTCAGTTCGTCTGATGCCTTGCCGTCCGTCTCACCTTTCCGTCTCTTTTTAGCTTGTCATCCTTCCGCGAAGCGGGAGGACCTGCTGTTGCCGTTGCCCGTTCTAAATCCCCGCGTCTCCGCGCAATCCGCCGTTGCCCGTTTTCAATCGGTGCAATCGGTGCAAATCGGTGTTAAGTTTCTCCCGCCAGATCGCGCCGCACCCTCTGCATGGTATCGAGATAAAACGCCAGATTATGCACCGAGTTCAACGTAAGCCCCAGCGCCTCTCCCGACACATACAGATGCCGCAGATAGGCCCGCGAATACCGCCGGCAGACCATGCATCCGCAAGTCTCATCGATCGGCCCCGCGTCCTCCGCATACTCCTTGCGCTTGATGTTCATCCGCACCACCGGCCCACCAGCCTCCTCGCGCATGAACACCAGCCCATGCCGTCCCGCGCGCGTCGGCAGCACGCAATCCATCATGTCCACACCCATCCGCGCGTACTCTTCAATCTCATCGGGATACCCCACTCCCATCACATATCTCGGCTTATCCTTCGGCAGCAGCTCCAGCGTCCGCGCAATCATCTCCCGCGTCACCTCGCGCGGCTCACCGACGGCGAGACCTCCAATCGCATAGCCGGGCAGCTCCATCTCCACCAGCCGCTCCGCCGATTCCTTGCGCAGGTCAGCGTACATTCCACCCTGCACAATCCCAAACAGACTCTGCGTCGCTCCATTTTTCTGCGAAAACCATGGCACTCGTTCTTTATGTAACTCAAAATGATCTTTTGACCGCTGCGCCCACGCATGCGTCAGCGCCATCGAATCCCGCGTCCGCTCATAGGTCGCCGGATGCTCGACACACTCGTCGAAGACCATCATCACATCCGCGCCCAGCGCAATCTGCACGTCCATCGAGTGCTCCGGCGAGAAGAAATGCTTGCTCCCATCCAGATGCGACCGAAACTCCACCCCATCGGGCGTCACCTTGCGCAGACTACTCAGGCTGAAGACCTGAAAGCCGCCCGAGTCCGTCAGCATGGGCCTGTCCCAGCTCATAAACCGGTGCACTCCGCCCATCCGCGCAATCAGCTCATGGCCCGGCCGCAGATACAGGTGATACGTATTCGCCAGAATAATCTGAGAGCCTCTACTATCCGAGCCAATCTCCTCCAGCACGCCCTGCTCGACGGCCTTCACGCTGGCGGCCGTCCCCACCGGCATAAACACCGGCGTCTCGACCACGCCATGCGGCAGCACCAGCCGTCCCCGCCGCCCCCCACCAACATCCGTCCTATCCACCTGAAACTCAAGACCCATCTCTAAATTGTAGAGGCCCCATCCCGCAGCTTAGGATTTGCTCGCCTGAAAAGGAATTGCGGAGAGCAAGACTCCCACAACCAGGACATCCAAGTTGAACCCTCCCGAGCAATCCCGGCATCCGAGGAAACAGAGCGACATGTTGCAGAATGGGCTTCGAAGTTCGTTCACATCGTCGAAAAGAGAATCAACTACTATAAGCACTCAAGAGGAGTACCCCCCATGGCACAAGTAACATACACAATTGACCCTGCCCATTCTGCCGTTCATTTCAGCGTTCGGCACATGATGCTCTCGAATGTGCGCGGTGAATTCACCAAGCTATCCGGCACCGTAAAATTCGACCCGCAAAATGCCGCCGGTTCCAGCATTGAAGCCACCATCGATGCCACCTCCATCAACACCCGCGACTCCCAGCGCGATGGCCATCTCAAAAGCGCCGACTTTCTCGATGTCGAGAAGTTTCCGACGATCAACTTCCAGAGCAAGCAGATTCAACTACACACCGACGGAGCGCAGGTAACCGGCGATCTCACCATTCACGGCGTCACCCGCGAGATCACGCTCGACGTGGAAGGCCCCACCGCAGAGATCAAGGACCCCTGGGGCAAGCAGCGCGTCGGAGCCTCCGCAACCGCCAAGCTCAGCCGCAAGGACTTCGGCCTCGTCTGGAACGCCGCGCTCGAAACCGGCGGCGTGATGGTCGGCGACGAGGTCAAGATCACGATCGACGTCGAAGCCGTCCGCGACTAACAACCGACAACCGACGACCGGCGACCGGCGACCGGCGAACCGATCAGGTTGTTCGCCATTGCCTTGTTCAGCAGGCCCGCCTCCAATCCTTCCTTCCTCGAAGAATTCGGGGCGGGCTTTTGCCGTCGCAAAATTGTGCCAACCCAATCAGGAATTAGGGATTATAGTTAGGCTCCAGGTGCGTTCATGCGGTTCCGTGCCCCAGTCGCGCTCATGCTGATTGCGATGCCTGCGGGGTTCGCCTGTGCACAGAATCCGCCCCCACCCAGCCAGCCCACTCCTTTCATCAGCACGCGATCAACCCTGGTTCTTGTCCCTACGCTGGTCAAAACCAGGGCGGGCGAACTGGTCTACACGCTTACCGCCGACGACTTCAAAATTACCGACAACAGCGTTCAACAAAAGGTCGCGCTGGAGGAAGACACGGGCGATCAGCCGCTGGCCCTGGTCGTCGCTGTTGAAACCGGCGCCGCCGGGGCTCGCCAGCTCGACAAGTATCGCAACCTCGGAACCATGATCGAATCCGTTGTGGGCGATGTCCGCCATCGGGTTGCAGTGGTGACCTTTGATAGTGAACCTGCCCTGCTTCAGAACTTCACTTCCGACCTCAGCGTGATGGATGACGCCCTCCAGTCACTGAGTCCAGGTGACGGGGGAGCCGCCATCCTCGATGGCATCGCCTTTTCCGTAAACCTATTGCGGAAGCAGCCTGCTGAATATCGACGCGCAATTCTGCTCATCAGCGAAACGGTCGATCATGGAAGCCACGCCCAGCTTGAAGATGCTCTGCATGTCATCAGCGACACCAACACCGCCATCTACAGCATGGCCTTTTCGACTTCAAAGGCTGAGATGAAGCATGAAGGGTCGAAGATGTTCTCCGACTCCGCGCCCGGACCGGCCGGCGGCTGCATGAGCAAAGATCCAGCCGCAGCGACCGACCCCACCGGCAATCGGTTCGCACAGGCATGGGATTGTCTCAGCCTGCTGGCGCCTCCTTTGAGAGCTGCCAAAATGGCTGCGCTGCTGGGCATCAATGGCCTGCGCCATAACGTTCCGGAGACCGTGGCGCACCTGACCGGCGGCGAATACTTCCACTTCAGCAGCCAGCGCGACCTGGAGCGTAGTCTGGCTACGATTTCCAACCACGTTCCCAATCGATACGTCCTGAGCTTTCATCCCCAGTCGCCCCAGCCGGGTCTTCACGCCATCGAGTTGCAGCTGAAAGATCATCCCGACCTCGTAGTCACCGCCAGAAGCAGCTACTGGGCCAACAGCGATACCACGCCCCAACCTCACCCCTAGGGATTTTCTGTCTATGAGGTAGAGCAGCACGTCATCTCGACCGCAGCAGCGGACGGCTTTATCGTCCGCTGCGCAGTGGAGAGATCCCTGTATTTCGCCCTACATTGCAGCGCCAATCCCTATATCAACCACTAAAAGAACCGTTTATAGTGGAGGCCCTATGCACAAAGCCCTGCTGCTCGCGCTCTGCCTCGCTCTTCCCGCCGCCGCGCAAAACTACTCCGGCCCCGCGCCCGAGCCGCCGCCGCTGACGGCGGATTCCATGCAGCACCCCGGCGTCCCCACCGGAACCCTCTCGCCCACGCTCACCCTGGTCAGCAAGATCTACGACGGCATGGTCTCCGACTACTGGATTTACGTCCCCGCCCAGTACGACCCGAAAGTCCCCGCCGCGCTGATGGTCTTCAACGACGGCTCCGGCTACGCCAATCGTCAGGGCGATCACCCTGCCCTCAACGTCATCGACAACCTCATCGCCCAGCACAAGATTCCCGTCATGATCGCCGTCTTCACCAACCCCGGCGACATCTCTGCCTCGCCCGGTACGCCAACCTACAAGTTCGTCGATGCCTACTCGAAGAAATGGTCGCGCACGCTCAAGGACTCGATGCGCTCGACCGAGTACGACACCGTCTCCGACCGCTATCCCCGCTTCCTCCGCGACGAACTCCTCCCCGCCGTCGCCGCAAAATATAACCTCCGCAAGGACGCCTACAGCCGCGCCATCACCGGGCTTTCCTCGGGCGGCATCGCCTCCTTCAATGCTGCCTGGCAGCAGCCCGACCAGTTCAGCCGCGTCATCACCTGGATCGGCAGCTTTACCAGCATCCAGTGGCACGAAGACCCCAACGTCCCCGACGGCGGTCAGGATTATCCGGAAAAGATCCTCCACGAGGATCACCGCAATATCCGTGTCTGGGTTGAAGACGGCAACAACGATCAGGAGAACCCCCGTTACGGCAGTTGGCCGCTCGCCAACCTGCGCATGGCCAACGCCCTCAAGCTCAAGTCCTACGACTTCCGCTTCAGCTTCCACACCGGCCCGCACAGCGCCCACGAGGGAGCCGCCGAATTCCCCGAAGAGATGACCTGGCTCTGGCGCGACTACGATCCCTCCCGCACCTCCCAGACCTATACGCAAGCCCCTGCCGAAGCTGCCCACCCGCCCTTCCGCGTCTCCATCACCAACCGCGAGCAGCAGTAGCAATTTATCAATCCGTTATCCATCGGTTGCGACCCGGTGGTATGCTCATCCCCAGAAGAACGCGTGCCAATACTCGACGTTAACTTCCTCCCATGCAATGGGTTGCGGTACGACTCCACGATACGTCCCCGGGTCTCCATGCTCTCTAGCCGAAATGCGGAACCAGCATCTCCGCGAAAAAAGCCCACTTCCAAGGGAGATCCAGTGCGAACCCGACAGGAATCTCACCTCAGAAGCACGCTCTTCCCCGCAATTTTGCTGGGACTTCTCGCCGTCGCACCGCCGCTCGCCAGAGCTGCGGATGCAGCTCCCCCCATCCCCATCACCATCGTCCGCAAGCCCGGCCACACGGACGGCATCGCGCAGATGACGGTCAAGGGCAAGACGAGCAAGATCACCAGGCACGCCATGCAGGCGTGGCCGGTGCGGGAGGGCGAGGGCGCCCTCATCCTTGTCCGGGAGAAGCAGCAATACATCCTGCGCTACTACGATCTCGACAGCAGCCGCCGCCGCAATCTCGGCGCCGTTCCCTTCAGCCACGGCTCGCTCGTCGAGACGAAGCTTCCCGGCGAAGCCTGGGCCTTCGCCCTCAGCGGCAAAGATCTCGCCACCGGCCAGCCCCTTACCCTGGTCGGCAACACCGACGCCATGCCCGGCCTGATCCCCGAAGCATCCTCCCCTGTCTTTACCCCCGATGTGTCGATCACATGGACGACGCCAGAGGGCAGGAAGACGGCAAAGATCTCCGCCCTGCTCGGCACCAGCCTCGACAGCATCTATGTGCCGCCGCAGGACTCTGCCGCCTCGCCCCGCTATCTGCAGGTCTTCTGGAATGGCACCGCGATGACGGTTGCGCACGACGGCACCGTCCACAAAGGCAACTGGCACACCGACGGCACGACACTGCATATCGCCGCCGGCACGGAAAAACTGTCGATCGCTCAATCTTCCCTGGAGAAGGTGTCTGGCATCCCTGCCGGGACGAGGTTCTCCGTCCGCATGCTCCAGCCGCTCTCTTCGCGAACGACGAAGGAAGGCATGACCGTCACGGCGGTCTCCATCGAGCCCGTCATCATCGATGGCAATATCTACATTCCCGGAGGTTCCAGGATCGAAGGCACCGTCACCGACGCACACGGCGTCGGCTGGGGATTCAAGCACGAGACCGCCGCGCTCACCATCCTGTGGAACCACGCCACCACGCCCGACGGTCACGAACTGGCCATGGACGCGCGCATCTTCGATGTGGAGAACTCGCAGGAGAAAGTTAATAACACCGGAGAGATCAAGGGCATCCGCTCTACCGGCACCCCCGGCCACTCCCTTGAAAACGGCGTCCTCAGCTTCGCCGGCATCGACCCCATCGCCTACATCTTCGCCTCCGCATCGGGCAGCGCGGTGATGGGCTTTGCCGAACCCGAGATCCTCTACAACGCCGGCACCGAGCTTATTCTCGAATACGTCAGACCTCTCATCACCGCGCAGACCTATCCTTTCTCTGTCCGTCCCTCCACCGCCTCGGATGCCGACCGCGAGCATCTCCAGTCCCTGGTCAAAACCGTCCCCTTCCGCACCCGCACCAAGACTGGCAACAAGGTCTCCGACCTTACCAACCTCATCTTCATCGGCTCTCCCGACGCCCTGCACCGCGCCTTCACCGCAGCCAACTGGCACGCATCCGACAGCCTCACCGCAGGTTCCACCTTCCGCACCCTCAAGACCATCAGCGGCAACCAGACCTACACCCAGGCGCCCATGTCGATCCTTCTGCTCGACGAGCGCGACCCGCTGTTCACCCTCAGCAAGACCACCAACACCTTCGCCGAGCGCCACCATCTCCGCGTCTTTCCCACCACCGCCGAGTGGGATGGCCAGCTCGTCCTCACCGCCTCTTCCACCCAGGACATCGGTATCGCCTTCTCGCGCAAGCAGAAGACCTTCATCCACCTCATCGACCAGCACATCGACAACGAGCGCTCCAAGATCATTAACGACCTCAAGTTCACTGGCTGCGTCACCAGTCTGGACATGATTCCACGTCCGTGGGTACCGACCGACGCTTTCAACTCCACCGGCGACCGCCTGCTCACCGACGGCCAGGTCGCTGTGCTTCACCTCAACTCCTGCAACGACCCGAAGACGACCCCCGACACCATCCCGCCCGCGCCCAACCGCTTCCAGCGCAGCACCCGCAATACCGCGCTCATCATCCGCAACGGCCTCTGGCGCGGTAACGTCATCTACCAGGGCTTCTCCGGCACCTTCAAGGTACGCAATTACATGCGCAGCAGCAGCGAACTGCCCGAAGACTACGGCGACTGGCGCAAGACCGACGCCTCCGGAACCGAGTACAAGGAGGCCGGCACCGGGCCGCATCTGCTGCATCGCACTTTTACGCCGCACGACAGCCAGGCCGAGACCCCCATCCCCTATCACCCTCCCGTCGATCACAAATGGGACCCGCCGCGCTACGAGTTCGCCCTCGAAGGCGGCTATCTCCACATGCGGGAGACCTACCTCAGCACCATCGGAATCGTTCTCATCTCGAGCCAGCCGGACGAGCCTCGCTACGAACTCGATCTCTACGACGTGGTCGGCGATGGATGGACTGCCGGCGGCACCGTCACCATCAATAGCTGGCGCCATTTTTCCAACGAGTTCTCCTACTTTCGCCAGCAGGGCAAATACACCCTGCTCCCGGAGTTTTATATAGGCGACTCCAACGAGCCAGCGATAGGAGAAGATGTAAACCTCGTCTCAGAGCGAGTCGGATTTGCCACCCGACAGTTCGAGTACAATCTGCTCGCCCATCTTCGGCCTCCAACCTCGCACTGGAGGCCCTATGTCGCCGTTGGACCGACCTTTCAACTGATCGCCCTGTCGGACTCGCCGCTGAAAAAGCCCGCCGGGCCCTTCAGTCTGGGCCTCGGCAACATCGGCCTGCTCAAGGCGGCCTTCGACTTCGGAAGAACGCCGCCGCTCGAAGGTGGAGGCACCTTCCAGTTTGGCCTGCAATACGGTGCCGGCATCAAGTACCGCATCTCCCCGCGCATCATGCTGCGCGCCGACTACCGCGAGACCTGGAGCCGAAACCCGGACATCATCCGCAACAGCTATGAAAACTTCGAAATCAACCTCGACAACACCGAGTACACCTCGCACATCTACGTCTTGAAGCCAACCCAGAAGTTCTTTCAGGACCGCTTCACCCTGGGCGTCGCCTTTACTTTTTAGAGACACGCGGCCATTTGCCCCCCGCCAATTCACGGCAAAAAAAGAGAGGTGCCGTTGGGCACCTCTTGGAGAGCGTTACTGATCTTGAACCGAGAATAGCGGCTGCACCATCTGTTGTCATGACCACAAAGATCGGTTTTCGTCTCCATCTTTAGGTTGAGACAACGTTATTAGGGAGGCAACGCTATTCCCGGCACGAGGTACTGTCCGACGAATCCGTATTTGGTTCTGAGAGACCCAAAAGCGGGGGCTTCAGCCCCTGGGGTATGTTCTCTTACATGTGGCGCAGGGAGCCAAAAGCACCCCTTGCTCATTTGTACGATATCGCCTAGCTGCTCCGAGCTTCCCGCCGCGATCCAGCCGCACTGCGAATCCGCTTATTCGCAACGCTGGCAGGCCGCAGACCATTCCCTTGCTGCGTAACCACAGTATGTTGCAGCGTAACGATGACCGCTTTCGCCGAAACATCCCCGCTGCATATATAGCTGTGGGTCGTTTCGGCATCGAAGTAGATCGCATCGCCCGCCTCAATCCGGTGCGTCGTATCGCCATGCCGCACCTCCAGAGCGCCCGAAAGCAGATAGAGAAATTCGCACCCCGCATGGTGATGGGGCCGGGGGGCCTTACCCGCCTTGACTGGAAGAAATTCGGCGAAGTACGGGTCGAGCTGCCGGTCGGGAACCAGATATCCGAGGCTCTCGAAGAAATAGGTCGGGTCGTCCGCCCCGGTCTGCGGCATCCGCACCCGATCCTTCAGCCGATGCACCCGGAAGAGCGTCTGAGGCTGCGACTCGAAAAAATAGCTGAGATCCTTGGAGAAGACCATCGCAATCCGCGCCAGGTTTCGCAGCGTCGGCACCACGCGTCCGGTCTCCAGTTGCGACAGAAAGCTGGCCGAAAGCCCGGTATGCCGCCCCAGCTCTACCAGTCCCATCGATTTCTTCAGCCGCAGGTGCTTGATCCGCTCGCCAATCCGCTTCTCGGCGATAAACGCCTCGGCCACCCCGCCGTCCACCTGAACGCTGCTCGCATCCAGCGTCTCCCCTGCACCGGGCGCGGATAAAGGAAGCACCTCCACGCTCACCACCATCGCTGAAGCAGCCATCACTTCCACTCCTCACGAAATAATCTTTCGTAAGGTAACCAGATGTTGAAATTCCATCAAAAGATGTCTGCCCGGCAAATCTCCCATCTCTCCCTCACCTCGCCCCTCAATCTCTGGTTGTTTAATCCCTGCTCCTGCTAGCCTGTGACCAATGGAATTTCCCGGCAAACCAGCTCAACGCAGTGCCCGGCGGCCGGTCGCCGCCTTCTTAGCCGCCGTCCTCACCACCTTCTTTGCCGCAGGCATATCGGGCTGTGCCAGTCCCGGTCCCGCCCGTCCCCCTTCGTTGCATCTCCCCCGCATCGCCACCGACCTCACCGCCACGCGCACCGGCAACGACGTAACTCTCCGCTGGACGACCCCTGAGAAGACTACCGACGGCCTCAATGTCCCCCCCGCCCTGACCGCCGAGATCTGCCGCGAACTTCCCGCGTCATCGCTTCAAACGAACCTCTCCTGCACTCCCGTCAAGCGCAGCGCCACCCAGCCCGGTCCGGCCGAGGCCTCCGAGACCCTGCCCGCCAACCTGACAGCAGATCCCCCAACCCTGCTCGCCTACCGCGTGCAACTCTTCAACGCGAAAGGCCGCTCGGCGGGCCTCTCCTCCCCGGCCTTCGCTGCCTCCGGCGCTGCCCCCCCTCCCATCGAGCACCTGAAGGTCACCCCCGTCCGGGAGGGTGCGATGCTCGAATGGCAGCCTCAGCCTGCCACGGCCTTCGTCGAACTCAACCGCAGCCAGGTCCAGACTGCGACCCCCGCAAAGCCCGCAGCCAAGCCCACAGCTAAACAGCCGCTACAACTCACCCCCTCAACTCCCGCCGAGATCCATCTCCGGGCCAGCGAGCAAGCTGACTCCGGCGGCACCATCGACCCCACCGCCCAAAGGGGAGAGACCTACCGCTACATCGCCCAGCGAGTCCGCTCCCTCACCCTCGAAGGCCACTCCCTGGAGATACGCAGCGCCCCTTCTCCCTCCATCACCGCTGTCATGCGCGATACCTTTCCCCCAAAGGCTCCCACAGGCCTCGCCGCCATTCCATCCACCGGCGCGATCGATCTCTCTTGGGAGCCCAACACCGAGCCCGACCTCGCCGGATACATCGTCTATCGCCAGCAAGTCGCCTCCACCGGAGAAACCGTCGGTGTCCGCACCCGTCTGACGCCCGCTCCGACCCCCGCCCCGGCCTTCAGCGACCGCACTGCCCAACCCGGCCAGACCTACTCCTACCGCATCACCGCCGTCGACACTGCCGGAAACGAGAGTCCCGCCGCCAGCGCCGAAGTCCAGGAATCACGACGTAATCAATAACGGAGCCCCCAGCAATGCGCTACTGCAAATTCCTCTCCCCCGAACGCGGCCCCCTCTACGCCATCGTCGAGCAGCGCGGCGACGCCCTCTGGGCCGTCCGCCCCATGCAGGCTCCCGAAGAAGATCGCACCACCGCCACACCCACATCGTTCCAGCCCCAACCGCTCAAAGACCTGCATCTCCTCCCCCCGGTCGCGCCCTCGAAGATTCTCTGCGTAGGCCGTAACTACCGCGACCACGCCGCCGAACTCGGTAACCCAATCCCCAAAGAGCCGCTTCTCTTCCTCAAGCCTCCCTCGGCCCTGCTCGCCCCTAACGGCATCGTCCGCCTTCCGGCGCTCTCTCAACGCGTTGATTACGAAGGAGAACTCGGCATCGTCATCGCCCGCCGCTGCCGCAACCTCGGCCCCGATGAAGACGTCCGCCCCTACATTCGCGGTTACGTCCTCGTCAACGACGTCACCGCCCGCGACATCCAGAAGAGCGACGGCCAGTGGACCCGCGGCAAGGGCTTCGACACCTTCTGCCCCGTCGGCCCCATCGTCTCCGATGAGATCGACCCCTGCGGATTCGGCGAAGCTGGCGGCGCCCCGGTCACCCTCACGACTCGCCTCAATGGAGTCATCAAGCAGCAGGGCTCTACCAGCGACCTCATCTTCCCCATTGCGCACCTGCTGCGCTACATCACCGCCACCATGACGCTCGAACCCGGCGACCTGATCCCCACCGCAACCCCCGCCGGAGTAGGCTCCGTCAACCCCGGAGACCGCATCCAAGTAGAGATAGAGGGCCTCGGAGTCCTCGAAAACACCTTCCAGCCCGAATGATTCTGCGCTGCGTCCACCCAAAATAAAACGTGTAACCCTCTCAACCTTGATAAACTCTATATAGACAGCGAAGGAGCAATAGAATGGCCTCTCTACTAGAACAGCTACGTGGCATGACCACAGTCGTCTCGGACACCGGCGACATTAACTCGATCCAACAGTTCAAGCCGCAGGATTCCACCACGAATCCCTCGCTCATTGCAGCCGCGGCAGAAAAGCCCGAATACCAGTCCATCGTGGACTCCGTCCTCCAGCAGGCGAAGAAGGACGCTGGCGACAAGGCCACCGACAAGGAAGTCGCCGCCCTTGCCTTCAAGAGCCTGGCCGTAGCCTTCGGCCTCAAGATCCTCGAAATCATCCCTGGCCGCGTCTCCACCGAAGTCGATGCGCGCCTCTCCTACGACACGGAGAAGTCCGTCGCCACCGCCCGCGACATCATCGCGCAGTACGAGAAGGCCGGCGTCTCCCGCGAGCGCGTCCTCATCAAGCTCGCCTCCACCTGGGAAGGCATCAAGGCCGCCGAGATCCTCGAAAAAGAGGGCATCCACTGCAACATGACCCTGCTCTTCGGACTTCACCAGGCCGTCGCCAGCGCCGAGGCCAAGGTCACCCTTATCTCGCCCTTTGTCGGCCGTATCCTCGACTGGTACAAGAAGGACACCGGCAAGGACTACACCGGAGCCGAAGACCCGGGCGTCCAGTCCGTCACCACCATCTATAACTATTACAAGCACTTTGGCTACAAGACGGTAGTTATGGGAGCCAGCTTCCGCAACACCGGCGAGATTCTCGAACTGGCCGGCTGCGACCTGCTCACCATCGCGCCCAAGCTTCTGGCTGAACTCGAAGCCGCTCAGGGCACGCTGGTCCGCAAGCTCGACCCCGCCAATGCGAAGAACCTCAACATCGAAAAGATTCCGATGGACAAGGCCGCTTTCGACAAGATGCACGCCGCTGACCGCATGGCCACCGACAAGCTTAAGGAAGGCATCGACGGCTTCTCCAAGGCGCTCGAAGGACTCGAAGATCTTCTCGCCAAGCACGTCAGCGAGATGAAACAAGCCGTAAACGCATAAGTAGCCGGCCCACAGAGCGGGCAAGCCATTCTTCGCGATCTCTGCGCAGCAATGGCTTGCCTTGTTCTTCCGGCTCAAAACCGGGATATTTCACAGCGGAGCTTGGCAAACCGCCCGAATCTTTGTCAGCGGGCGCTATGAACCTTTGCAGTTACCCGCCATTGTTTCGATCCGTTTATCTTCCCTTGCTCCACTGAAAACTATCCGCTATCTACATTGGTCCCACCACATCCCGCAAATTATGGCCTGCATTGATTTGCGGACTTCCGCCGAACCAGGCCAAAATACGCCCCTGCAATCATCTACATTTCAATTGACAAACCCATAGTCAAAACTCTATCGTCCGCTAAAGCCATTAATTCGCAGTTGAGACGATCTCAAAAGCGGGCGGTTTATTGCCCATTCTGCTCAGATAACCTTTCAGGAGAAAACCATGTTTCGCAAATTCATTCATTTAATAGGGATCAGTCTGACTTTATTGCTGCTCCTAAGCACCACGGGCTCTCTGCACGCGCAGACCTCCCTCGGCCAGATTGCCGGCAGCATCCTCGATACAACCGGCGGCGCCCTCCCAGACGCGACCGTCACCATCACCAACATCGGCACCCAGGCGGTTCGTAATCTCAACTCCGACGGCAGCGGATTCTTTATCGCCACCAACCTGCCCATCGGCAACTATTCCATCACCGTCACCAAATCGGGTTTCCGCGGTGAAACTCGCACCGGGATCTCCATCAACGCCGACGCTCACTTGACCGCCAACTTCGAGTTGCAGATCGGCGGCGCGACCGAGGCGGTCACCGTCACCGCCATCGCGGGTGAAACGCTCAACACCACCAGCGGCGAAGTCGCCCACGTCATCGACCAGAAGCAGGTCCAGAGCCTTCCCCTCAACGGTCGCAACTATACCCAGTTCATGACGCTCATCCCCGGCGCGGTCGTCACCAATCCTGACGTCTTCTCCGTCACCACCAGCCTCGCTGCCGGCAACCAGAACATCAACGGCAACAAGTCCGACTCGAACAACCTCACCGTAGACGGCGCGTTCAACATGGTCTCAGGCAGCAATGGCAGCCTGGTCAACAACGTCGGCTCCGACTTTATCCAGGAAGTTAAGATCGCGACCTCGAACTTCTCCGCAGAGTATGGCCGCAACTCTGGTCCGGCATTTAATATCGTCACCAAGAACGGCACCAACCAGTTCCACGGCGCAGTCTTCGAGTACCTCCGCAACAACCTCTTCGACGCTCGCCCCTTCTTCTCCTCGTCCAAGACCCACCTCGTCTTCAACGACTTCGGCTATGCAGTCGGCGGCCCGATCATCAAGGACCGCTTGTTCTTCTTCGCCGGTCAGGAATGGAAGCGGCTTCGCCAGCAGGCCAGCCCCACGCAGCGCACCACCCCAAGTTCCGCCCAGATCGCCGGCGACTTCTCTGGACTTATCTCCGGTGGCAAGCCCGTTACCCTGTTCTATCCAGGAACCACGACCCCGATTCCGAACAACAACATTGCATCCCTGATGACCACCGATGGCAAGGCCATCGCGAACGTCTATGCGGCCATGAACAAGCTCGGCCAGTTCACCGACTCCACCAATTCCGTCAATAACCTCACCTTGACTCCGGTCAATCCGCTCGACTTCCGCGAAGATATCGTCCGGCTGGACTTCCGCATCAACGAGAAACACAGCATCTATGGCCGCTGGATCAGCGACCACAACAGCCTTATCGATCCCTTCGGCACCTTTTCGGCCGGCGGCAACCTGCCCACCACCCCCACCCAGCGCAACCGCCCCGGTCAGAGCTATCTGCTCTCTGAAACCTGGGCCGTTCGGCCGAACATCATCAACCAGGCCATCGCAACCTTCAGCTTCGTCTCGCAGCATATTCCACCCGTCGGCGAGAACTGGAAACGTTCGACCTTCAGCTTCCAGTACGCCAAGCTCTTCCCCGGCGCGGGCTTCTATCCCACCGGTATTCCTCAGGTGGGAGTTACCTCCTACGCCGGATTCCAGGGACCGAACTTCGCTCTCAACTCTCCCACCACCGACATCCAGGTGGGCGACACCATCTCCATCGTCAAGGGCAACCACCTGATCAAGGTGGGCGGCGTCTACATCCGCAACCGTGTCGACCAGAATGGACGGCCTAGCTACACCGGCAACATCAGCTTCAATGCCAGCGGCAATGCCAACACCACCGGTTACGCCCTCGCGGACGCGTTCCTTGGCAACTTCAACAGCTACCAGGAGGCCAGCGCCGACCCCACCGGCTTCTTCCGCTTCAATCAGCCCGAGGTATTCGCACAGGACACCTGGAAGGCGACTCGGAATCTCAGCATCGAGTACGGCGTCCGCTGGCAGTACATCCCGGCGATGTATACGCAGGGCAATAACATGTCCAACTTCGACCCCTCCGTCTACAATCCGGCCCAGGCCATTACAGTGACCACAGCGGGTAAAGTCATCCCCGGCTCCGGCAATCCCTATAACGGCCTCGTCCGCGCCGGCGACGGCGTTCCCGCCGATCAGGCCAAGCGCGTTCCCAACGTCAACACCGCTGCCTTCCCGCTCATTCCCGCGGGCGCGCCACGCGGCTTCTACAAGATGAACGGAGCCTTCGGCCCACGCGTTGGTTTCGCCTATGCTCCTAATGACAAGACTTCGATCCGCGGCGGATATGGAATCTTCTACTACCGCGCCGAAGGCAACGTCACCTTCAGCCAGGTCAACATCCAGCCCTTCCTTCAGAATGTGGAGTTCGACTTTGCCAACCTTGGCAACATCAGCGCCGGCACTCCGAACAACACAGGTCTTCAGGGAGGCATCAATGCCATCGATCCCGGTCTGAAGAACCCCTACGTCGACCAGTACAGCGTCGGCATCCAGCGCGAATTGCCCATGGGCATGCTCCTCGAAACCACCTACGTCGGCAACGTCGGCCATCACCTGTTGCGGAACCCGAACATCAACTTCCCCGACCTGGCACAGGTTGCTGCCGGTGCCGCTATCAAGCCGACAGCCACCGTCGCGAACTTTTACAATCCCTACAAGGGATTCACCAGCATCGCTCAGTATCGCAGCGACTCCAACAGCAACTACAACTCGCTGCAGGTCTACCTCTCCAAGCGGGCCGGAAGGATTGCCTACACCGTCGGTTACACCTTTGCCAAGGGCCTCGGCGATACCCAAAGCAATGGCTCGACCAACGAGAACTGGCGCAACCTCAACTACAACTACGGCGAGCAGAGCATCGACCGGAAGCACGCCTTCGTTGCAACCGTCGTCTGGCAACTGCCCACCTTCCGCAACCGGAATCTCCTGCTGCGCGAGGCGGTCGGAGGCATTCAGATTGCAGGCGTCGTCCGCGCTCAGAGTGGTCCCTTCTGGACTCTCCAGAGCAACTCCTCAACCGGCAACCGTCGCGCCGATTATGTCGGTGGCAACAAGTACGCCAAGGACAATCGCTTCACTCTCCCCAGCCATCAGGCGCAGTGGCTCAACCCCGCTGCCTTCGCAGTGGTTCCCAACGGCAGATTTGGAACGGCCGGAGTCGGCAGCATCACTCTCCCGGGCCTGCAACAGGGCGACGTAACACTCTCCAAGCTGTTCGACTTCCACGAGCGGGTTCAATTCAAACTTCAGGCCGACGCTTTCAACGTCCTGAACCACACCAACTACAGCTCGCTCAATACGAACGTCTCCGACGGAGCCTTCGGTCGCCTCAGCGGAGCCTATCCTCCACGCCAGATGCAGTTCGGAGCCAAGCTCATCTTCTAACCCCAACCGCACCACACACCAAAGGGCCGCGCCAATCTCTGGCGCGGCCCTTTTCTTTCCCGCGATTGTCGCTCTTTCCCCTCTAAAAACCTGTCCAGAAACTCTAAAGCAATCTAATCTCGACCGGTGCCGCGCGGTTCTATCGCACGGCGGAGTGGAGAGACCCCTGTATTGTGCCTTTGCTCCTGCCGCTGCCTGTTCTGACCATCAAAATTGATGGCCAGACAGAGCAGTTTCTGGACAGGTTCTAGGCCTACCCACCACAAATCTCACAAATTCTGGGGTGCCCCATCCATCGCGCATTTTGCGATGGGTGGGATTTAAACCCATCGACCGCCCGTCTTTTACTTCTTTTCGTCCGCCGACCCTCAAAAAAACCAGCAAAAGCGCATGTCAAGCCGCCAACCCAATTGAAAGCAACCCAACCAGCACATAACAAAAGAGATATTCATCCTTCGAGCCTGGCATCTTAGTTCCACCCGTTCAACTAAAATAGAAGGATGAGAGCGTAAAAAGCCCCGGCCTATCCGCCGGGGCTTTCCATTGCGGTCAATGTAACTCTTTTACAATGAATATTTTGATAGTAAGCCTTCTAGAATGAATACTTTGTAAATAAAGTATCTAAAATGAATACTTTAGCGAAAGAGGGGAGGGGGTTACCTCCACCCTTAGAGCAGAATCAGAGTCACTGTACCCACTGTCCGCCTTGGTCTTTTTGCATTGTCATCCTTCGCAGTAGGCGGAGGACCTACTTCTGTTTTTTGCTCGCGCTCTGCTTCGGCACTCCAAAACTGATTTGCTCTGGCACAGCAAAGAGGCTACAGAATATACCGTGACAGATCCTGATCCTTCACAATCGAAGCCACCTGCTGCCGCACATACTCCGGATCGACCACGATCACCTTCTCCACTCCAGTAGCTGTCTGCCGCTCGATCACCGGCAGCGGCGGAGCCGGTTTCTGCTCTCCCTTGAGCGCAACCGAAGCCCCGATCTCGGCCACCACACCCTCCTCCGTCACCTCGGTCCGAGGGCTCTTGAACAGATCCGGAGCCTGGAAGCTGATCTCATCGAGCACCCGTTCCATGATCGTATGCAGCCGCCGCGCCCCAATATTTTCCGTAGTCTCGTTGACCTTGAAAGCAAACTGCGCCATCTCCGCGATCGCCTCCTTGGTAAACTCCAGCTTCAAACCTTCGGTCTCCAGCAGCGCCGTGGACTGTTTCACCAGCGACGACTTCGGCTCGGTCAGAATCCGCACAAAGTCCTCCACCGTCAGCGACTGCAACTCGACCCGAATCGGAAAACGTCCCTGCAACTCCGGGATCAGATCGCTCGGCTTCGAGACATGGAACGCGCCCGCTGCGATGAACAAAATATGGTCGGTCGAAACCATCCCATACTTCGTATTGACCGTCGTTCCCTCGACGATCGGCAGAATGTCCCGCTGCACGCCCTCCCGCGAAACATCCGGTCCATGACCGCCCTCGCGTCCGGCAATCTTGTCGATCTCGTCGAGAAAGACCATCCCCGAATCTTCCACCCGTTCGACCGCCAGCCGAGTCACCTGATCCATATCGATCAGGCGATTTTCCTCCTCCTGCACCAAGTACTCGAACGCTTCGGAGACCTTCATCTTCCGCTTCTTCGTCCGGTTTCCAAACAACCCCGGCAACATGTCCTTGAGGTTGATGTCCATCTCTTCGGCGCCCTGATTGGAAAAGATCTCAAAGCTCGGCTGATTGCGGTCGCGCACGTCCAGCTCAACCGTCCGCTCGTCCAGCTTGCCCTCGCGGAACTGCTGCCGCAGCTTCTCCCGCGTCCGCTGCTCGCGATCGCCGGGCTTTTCGTCGCCATCGTTTGAAGGCGTGGCCGCAGGCAATTGAATCACATTGCTTCCCGCCTCATGCGTAGCCGCAGCCGCTGTCGTAGACGCCGGAGAAGCGACCGGCGTCGGCGGCAGCAGCAGATCGAGCAGCCGGTCTTCCGCCGCCAACTCCGCCTTGTCCTCGACCTCGTCCATCTTCTCTTCGCGCACCATGTCGATGGCGATCTCCACCAGATCGCGCACAATCGACTCCACATCGCGCCCCACGTAACCGACCTCGGTAAACTTCGAGGCCTCGACCTTCAAGAACGGCGAGTTGGTCAGCTTGGCCAGCCTCCGCGCAATCTCCGTCTTGCCCACGCCGGTCGGCCCGATCATGATGATGTTCTTGGGCATGATCTCGTCGGCCAACTCCGGCGAGAGCTTCTGCCGCCGCATGCGGTTGCGCAGCGCAATCGCCACCGCGCGCTTCGCTGCGTGTTGTCCAACGACGTACTTGTCCAGCTCCGCGACGATCTCGCGCGGCGTCATCTCGTCGAGCGCAAGCGCCTGATCGTCAGCAGTTCCCGGTAAAAAAATTGCCATTATTCCGCCTTCAACTCTTCGATCGTCATCTGGTCATTCGTGTAGATACAAATCTGTCCGGCAATCTTCAGACTCTTCACCGCGATCTCCCGCGCCGACAAATCCGTATTCTCCATCAGCGCCCGCGCCGAGGCTAGCGCAAAACTTCCGCCGCTGCCGATGGTCGCAATCCCTTCATCGGGATCGATCACGTCTCCAGTCCCGCTCAGCAAAAATGTCTGCTTCGGATCGGCCACAATCAGCAAAGCCTCAAGCTGCCGCAGCATCTTGTCGGTGCGCCAGTCCTTGGCCAACTCGACCGCGGCGCGGCCCAGGTTTCCGGCGTACTGCTCCAGTTTGGTCTCGAAGCGGGCGAACAGCGAAAACGCATCCGCAGTCGATCCCGCAAAGCCTGCCAGCACCTTGTCGTTGTAGAGCCGGCGAATCTTCTTCGCCGAGCCCTTCATGATCGTCGCTCCGAGCGATACCTGCCCATCGGCAGCCATCACGACGGAGTCGCCTCGCCGAACGCAGATCACGGTAGTCGAGCGAATGCGCCGCCCCTCGCCCAGATCCAAAGGATGGGCAAGGCCAGGCAGCGTAGCAGAGGCAGCTTTCAAACGAGAAGAGGGCGGAAAATACGGCTTCATGGGCACTTCTCAGTATATCGTCTCTGTACCGGAGCCGCGACGTCCGACGGCCAGCCTACTTTGCGATGGCCGGCAACTCCGTCACGCAAACCAGCGCCTGCGACAAAAGCACCATCCCCGCTAGGCCCAGAAACAGCTTCCGGTAGCGCGAGTCGAAGACATCGGAAAAGACTCCGCCTAGAAACGTAAACAGAAACGGCAGCGCCCACAGCCACGGCGCCATCACCAGCTGCGGCGTCATCAGAGGAAACAACAGGGCGGCCATCACCAGAGGGACTGTGTTGCCAAAATAACGGCAGCGCCGGACGCTCACGTAGAGCACCGCCGCCACGGCCATCGCCACTGCAATCGGCGCATTGGCAGCATCGGACAAGAACGCCTTGGCCGCTTCCAGCGAGAACCAGAACCGTCCCGCGCCGCCGGTAAATACATAGCTGAACGGCCCCAGGCGAAACCCATAAAACCCGAACAGAATGACCAGCGCGCCCACCGCAGAGAAGACCAGGATCTGCATCACGTAGCTGCGTCGCCGCTCCGCCAGGTAGAGCATCAGGACCAGCGCCGCCGCAAGTCCGAACATTGCCGCCAGCAGATGCGCCGCCTCCGTCAATCCCAGCGCCACCGTCAGCAGAGCAATCCGAGGCTTCCACTTCCGCTGCGGTCCCTGCATGGCATGAGCCACTCCCATCGCCGTGTAGACCAGCCCATACAGCCCCCACATCGCCAGCACATCGTTATTCGGAGTCACCGCAAACCGCACCACGGCCGGACAACAGCAGTACAGCCCCAGCGCAAAAAATGCGCCCTCATTTCCAAACAACCTGCGGGTCACCCACCATAGGCCTCCGCCCAGCCATATCGCAAACAGGATGAAGGGCAGATGCAGCAGATACTTCACGCTGCTGATCTCGTGCCGCGCCTCCCATGTCGAGCCATTCAACGAGCCGCTGGCATACAGCCGGTTCTCCGGACTGCGCAGCTTATCCACGCCCAGCATCACCATTCGCTGCGCCGTCAGAGGAAATCCCGCCACGCGGTAGGCAAAGGTGCCGTCGCCGCCCAGGTTTCCGCAGGTTGTAAAGTATCCAGCCAGCGGCGAAGGCCGCTCCCACATCTCCCGTCCGCACCGGGCGAACCGGTAGTCGTGCTCGGAGATCTGCTGCCGATTCACCACCCAAAGGCACTCTGCCAGAAAAAACAGCAGCAGCAGCGCGGCCAGCCGCTGTGGCCTTCCAATCTGAATCCGCAAAAGCCTCATCCTCGACGCACCAACCCAACCTCCAGAATACTGTTCCGCTTCCCCAGCTCCAGGCTGTGTGCCCTAAGCGTTGCTTTTATCGTATCGTGAGATATATGCAGTCGCTTTCCTTTACTCCCGGTCGCGCCTTCCTCTCCTCCAACTCTCCCATCGTTCCGTGGACCGTTGTCTTCGAGGATGAGGGTGTTGCCGGCTACTTCTACGCCTGCGACCGCTCGCAGGAGGTCCACGAGCACAGCATCCTCGACGCCATGCTCATCTACAACGTCGCCGCGCTGGCCAAAAGCGACGCAGAGCTCGAACGGCCCGAACCACAACGCATCGCCACCATCGAGTGGTCACGCGATGGCCTCCAGGCAGTGTTATACCTCGACGGCACCGCCCAGGGACTCTTCGACTTCGGAGCTCACTGCGGATATTGCCGCATGGACTTCCCCAACTTCGTGGCAGAGCAGGCAGACACCTGGCGCAAATCCACCCACGCCTGGTCCGACGCCGTGCTGCAGCGCTTCGAATCGGCTCTGTACGTGTAATCTCCCCTACACCAACGGAAGCTCCATAAACACATCTGCACGCGCATAGGGGGAAGGCTCCGGCGGCAGATGCCGAAAGCCGAGCGACTCATACAGATGAATCGCGTTGGCGAGAGTGCTGTTGGTTGCGAGCGTGAGCAATGTGGCATCGAGAGCACCCGCCTGCTCGATGACATACACGAGCAGCTTGCGGCCCACGCCGTGTCCGCGATACTGCTCGGCGACAGCCATCTTGGCCACCTCATAGACGCCGGGCCGCACCACGATGAGTGCGCAACAGCCGATGGCATGCCCTTCCGCGCAGGCCATGAAGATCTGGCCGCCGGGCCGGATAATGGAGCCGAGAGGGTCGCCCAGGATCTCGTGATCGTGCTCTTCGAGGCCGAAGTATTGCTTAATCCATGCCTCGTTCAGCTCGCGAAAAGCCGTGGCATCCGAGGCCTCAAATGTCCGGAGATGGAGTAGCGGCACAGACATCGAAATATTCTCCCTCAAAGATGTATTGGTAAAGCTGACGCCAGCGACCGCAACGTCGGCTCAACGGCTAGCCGAGAAACAGCTTCTCTACATCGAGCCAGTCGTTCACTCGCTTGAATCCCTTTACCCTGGCATTATGGGGTGAGCTGTATAGAATGCCGGTCCCTTCAAATCGCTGCAACTGGCGTGGATTGTCATCGATCAGGTAATCCGCCCGCAAAATGCCCTTGTCACCGCAATAGACGATATGCGAGGGCGGAATAAACGGAAAATGCTTCTCCAGCCAGCGATACTTCTGATCGAAGGAGCTGGGAATTTCCATCGCCGCTGTGGCAATGTACACCTCATAGTGATGCTGCAGCCGCTGCATCACCCGCTGCGACTCCGGCATCACGTTCAGATGTTCAAAGAAGTCTTCTGATCGCAGATATCCTTCGAGCGCTCCATGCCGGTCACTGGACACAATCTCCCACAGCCACTTGCCTTCCAGATCGGCGACCGTGATCTGCTCTTCATAATCGCGGTTGTAACGCAGCAGATGCTCTGCCACCGCATCCGCCATCACCTCGTCCATGTCTACACAAATCCGCTTCAAACCAAGCCCGCCCTCAAATTACTGTTCCCCTAACCTACTTAAAGCGATCTCACGATGGAAGCCGCTATGCTCTCCACCGGAACCGTCTTCCGCTGCGGAGCGTCTCTCACCGGGTCGTAATAGAGCAGCCGGCCGCAACTCTCGCATGTCATTATTTCGTCTTCATTGCTGCGGTCGCGCAGGTCGTTCCACCGTTGTGGCCGCAACATCATCTGGCAGGACATGCACTTCTGGTTCAAGGCCTCGGCCAGCCCCGTTCCCTTGCCCTTCGCAATCCGGTCATAGTTCGAGAGCGCCGACTCACCGATCTCCGGCCGCAGCGCCTCGCGCTTTTGGTCCACCTCGGCCAGCAGCACCTTATCGTTTGCTATCGTCTCCATCGCCCGCAGCCGCTCTCGCTCCAGAGTCTTCGTCGCGTCCTCTACCGCTTCGTCCGCGACCAGCTTCTGCGCCTCCAGCGCCTCGCTGCGTTCCATACTCTCCAGTTCGGCGTCCTCCAGACGGCTCACTTCCGCCTGGGCAAACCCAATCTCATGCTCGAACGCGGTCACCTGCACCGTGGTCGTCGCCAGATCCAGTTGCTTGCGGACACGGCCAATCTTGGCCTGATGATCTTTTACCTCTGACTCCTGCCGCCGCCGCAACGCCTCTTCCTTCGCAATCAGGTCCAGCACCACCGCCCGCTGTCCCTCGACCGCCTTGGCCTTCGCGCTCAGCCCGGCTACATGCTTCGGCAACGCCGTCATCTCATCGCGCAGACGCTTCGCCTCGACATCGAGCCCTTGCAACACAATCAATTTCTCAAGATCCGGATGCATTCGCACTCCTCTCCGCTTATTAGACTCTGTCACAACAGCGGAAACTCGAAGTCTAGCACTCCATTTCCCCAAAAATCCGACGCTCCCTCAACCGGCGTTGCCGCGCAAATCGTTATATCGCGACGGCCGTGCGCTGTATCCAGGATTAAAAGGCTCAACAAAAGTCCGCTTTCCCGGGGAGAATCTTTTGTGCCAAATTTCTCACCCTTTCCGTCAATTGAGCACACAACTCCGATAGAGGATAATAAGTCCTATTGAGAAGGCGCACGCCTGCATCTCTGCCAGCGTAAAGCGCCTCTTGCAGCACTTGCCTGCCACAAATCCCCCAGGACTGGAAACCAGATGCAACTTTGGAACGAATATGAAGGAAGAATCATCGCTGACCAATTCCCGCTGAAGAAACTGCTTGAACCCGAAGGGCGAAGCGCTTTTTTTTCAACGACAACCAGCTCGGGAACGCCTGCTGTCATCCGCCTCATCGAGGCCCATTACGACGAGCCTGAGATTCTCAGCCGGTGGAGCACCGTCTCCAAAATCGACCAGCCAAACCTTATCAAACTCGGCAAATTCGGCCAGACCACTCTCGACGAGACCGCGCTTCTCTACACTGTCGTGGAGCCTGCCGACGCCAGCCTTGCGGAGATACTGAAAGAGCGCCCTCTCTCCACGAAAGAGACCATGCAGGTCGCCACCAGCCTCGTGCCCGCGCTCGAAGCCCTGCATGCGAACAACCTCGTTCACGAGCATCTCGACCCGGCAAACGTCTTCGCCGTGGGCGAAGTCATCAAGCTCCGCAGCGACTGCATCCGCGAAGCTCCGGAAGGCTCGGAGGCCAACGAATCCAGGGCTCGCGATGTTCGCGACCTCGCCACCGTCCTGCTACAGGCGCTGACGCAGCAGCGCAAACTGGCCGTTGGCACTACTCTGCCTGCGCCCTTCCACGAGATCGTAACCAACGGCATCAGCGGAGCCTGGGGCCTTCCGCAAATTTCTGCGGCACTGGCGCCGTCACCTGTCCCTCGACAGCAACCGCCCTTCACCCCCACTGCAACCGCCACAAAATCAACGACCTACACGGCCCCCACCATGCCGGAACCGACGCGCCCTGCCGTTCCCTTGGCCATGCCGGTCGAAGACGCACCGCGTCGTATCGTTCCCTGGACGACCATCGCCGCAGCCCTGATCCTGGCGATCTTTATCGGTTGGCACTTTCTGCATAAGACTCCAGCGCCGATTCCCACGCTTGCCACCATGCCGGAGCACGCGCCGCCCAGCGTCGCCGCTGCATTGAAACCCTCGCCCGCGACCGGTGGCAGCAGTACTCCAGCCGCGAACGCACGGAACACGAGCACGGAGAATGCACGCACGCAGGACGCACGCACCCAATGGCGCGTCGTGGCCTATACCTATAACCACGAAGACCAGGCGAAAGCCAAGGTCTCCGTGATCGCCAGTCAGCATGCGTTTCTCAATCCCGAAGTGTTTTCGCCCAAAGGACATGCCCCCTATCTCGTCACCGTTGGTGGCCCGATGAGCCGGAATGAAGCGCTGGCATTCAGAAAAAGAGCGCATGCCGCAGGTCTGCCCCGCGATACCTACGCACAAAATTTTCCGGCCAGCGCCCGCTGACCCCAACAACCCGGTCGGAAGTCAGGTACAAATTCTCTGAATCGTGCCTGCCTTCCGGCAATCCAATCCTCATCCATGGCTGCAACTGCAATCGATCTACCCGGCGCGAACCTTTCCAAAGCGCGCCACGCCGAAGACCACCCTGGCTCTGGACGCTCTGAAGAGCGTCCCTGGCGGCCCCGCATCAATCCGTGGATCGTGGCCATGACCGTCACCCTGGCCACCTTCATGGAGGTGCTCGACTCCTCGATCGCCAACGTCGCTTTGCCGCACATCGCCGGCGGCCTCGGGGCGACGCAGGAGGAAGCCACCTGGGTGCTCACCGCATACCTCGTCGCCAACGCCATCATCCTCCCGGCTGGCGCGTATATGACGACCTTCATCGGGCGCAAGAAGTTCTATATGATCTGCGTGGCGCTGTTCGGCATCAGCTCCGCACTCTGCGGCCTCGCTCCCTCGCTGCCCATCCTGGTCTTCTGCCGCATCCTGCAAGGAGCAGGCGGCGGCGGGCTTGCTCCTTCCGAACAGGCGATTCTGGCCGATACCTTCCCTCCGGAAAAGCGCGGGCAGGCGTTTGCCATGTATGGCCTCGCCGTTGTGGTCGCTCCGGCCATTGGACCGACGCTTGGCGGCTACATTACCGACCGCTTCGACTGGCGCTGGATCTTCTTCCTCAACATTCCCATCTGCCTGCTCTCGCTCTACCTCACATCGCGCATCGTCGAAGACCCGCCCTACGTCAAGAAGCAGGTTGCGGAGAGCCAGCGCGGCGGCATGAAACTCGACTTCATCGGCTTCGGCCTGCTCGGCCTGACCTTCGGCTCGCTGGAGTTCATCCTGGACAAGGGCCAGGAAGATGACTGGTTCGGCTCAAGCCTCATCACCTTCTTTGTCATCGTCTGCGTGGCGGCCTTCGTCTTCATGATCTATTGGGAGCTGAGGCAGCTTCGTATCGGGCATCGCCCCATCATCAACCTGACGCTCTTCAAACGCCGGAACTTCGCCATCAGTTTCCTGCTGATGTTCGTGCTCGGCTTTGCCCTCTACGGAACCACGGTCCTGATCCCGCAGTTTGTTCAGACCCTGCTCGGTTACACGGCGGAGTTGGCCGGGCTGGTACTGTCTCCCGCGGGCTTCATCATGATGGCCATGATGCCCATTGTCGGCTACCTCTCTGGCAAGGTCGACGCGCGTAAACTCATCGCCTTCGGCTTCCTGATGCTCACCGCCGCGCTGGTTGAGATGCACACGCTGAACCTCGGCGTCAGCTACAAATACCTTGCGTTCCTACGCGTCTTCCAGGCGTCGGGTCTGGCGTTCCTCTTCATTCCGATCAACACCATCGCCTACATCGGGGTGAAGCAGTCGGAGAACAACGACGTCTCCGGCCTGACCAACCTAGCGCGTAACGTCGGCGGCTCCTGCGGAACTGCCTTCATGGCGACCATGCTGCTGCGCCGCACGGCTACGCATGAAAACAACATGGTGCGTAACCTCACTACGGCCAATCCTGCGTTCAATGCCCAGGTCGATGCGCTGAAAGGTTCTTTCGGGCAGGGCTATCAGGCTATTCACTCGGCGCAGGCTTACATCTACAACCAGCTCCACCGGCAGGCAGCCATGCTGGCTTATCTGGACATCATCCAGTACCTCGCCATCTTCTGCGCGTGCATGCTGCCGTTGCTGTTCTTCATCCCTCGGCCGCCGAAGCATGCAAGCCCCTCCGCCGGCCACTGACATCCGCAACGGCCTGGCATCGAAAAAAGACACTCCAAAACCTTGACATTCATTCTGCCGAGGAGCATTCTCGACCAGATTAGAAATTCGACAATGAAGCGTCGGCGCTAACCGCACGAGGCTCATCCCGTCAGAATTTCCCGGCCCCAGCATCCTTCCACAGGCCCCCTTTTTTGTCGAGAGGAGAACTCTTAATGAAGCATCTAGCCGGAAAAGTATTAGCAATCGCAGGAATTGTCGCTCTGCTTGGCTTCGTCCAGCACAAAGCAAAGGCAGGCGGTGGAGACGATGACTGGTTCGGAAACGAACAGCATCGCATCAACGAGGGCTTCAGAATCGCTCCCGTCCGGCTGAACCTCAATCACAAAGATCCCGACCTCGTTGGTCTGGGAAGCTATCTCGTAAACGCGGTTGGCGGTTGCAACGACTGCCACACCAACCCCAGCTACCTGCCTACAGGCGATCCCTTCCTGGGACTGCCAAAGCAGGTCAACTCAGCTCATTACCTTGCAGGCGGCCAACAATTCGGCCCATTCACCTCTCGCAATCTAACTCCGGAGAATGGCTTGCCCGCCGGACATACGTTTGCCGAGTTCAAA
The DNA here is from genome assembly GCA_041691575.1 of Terriglobales bacterium. GTDB lineage: Bacteria > Acidobacteriota > Terriglobia > Terriglobales > Acidobacteriaceae > Edaphobacter. Next base: position 34,898 of record JBEPUJ010000002.1, on the reverse strand, counting down.
AATATCCTGAGAACCGGCTTTGACTATGATCACGCTCATCCCCAGATGGGCACTTTGCTACAGGTCATGCCGTGGCCGACGTATCAGAACATGAACGACCACGACATACGCGCCATCTACGAGTACCTGCGAGCGATTCCCCCAGCCACTCCCGGGCCCTGACCCGACCGCACGTTCTCTCCCCTCTTCGCAGCTCATCGTGAAGGGAGGAGAGTTCTGCGTTATGGCTGAGTCGCTTTCGCAGCCGATCCATCCAGCATGGGCTTGTCGACTCCGCGAACCGCGCTGCCCGGCTTGCCTTCGAGATCGAAGACCACGATCTCGTTCTTTCCCTTCGCCAGCCATGGGCCGGGAGCGTACAGCGCCTTCTGCGGCCCAACGTTCCATATGCGCCCCAGAGCATGTCCGTTCAGCCAGAGCTGACCCTTCGTGAACTCGCTGGTGTCCAGAAAAGTGTCGCCGGTCGAAGCGAGATCGAAGCTGCCGCGATAGAAGCATGCTCCCTCGCAAGGCTTCGAGGAGTAGGCAAGCTGGTCGACCGCCGTCATCGGGAGGGGATAGATATCCCATCCCAGATGCGGCTCTCCGTTCAAGGTCACTTGTTTGGTGATGCCTGCGCGCTCTCCTCCGATGGCTTTGCCGAAGTTCACGCGCGAGGTGTTCTCGACCAGAATGTCGAGCTGCGCCCTGGACTTGGCCTCAGGAAGAGCGAGATGGTTCTGCTTGAGGCGCCGGTCGAGCGTGCCGATCAGCTTTCCATCGAGATAAACCTGCGCGTAACTATGCAATTCATCCAGAACGAGATCGCCGGCGGCAGACTTCTTCAGGTGCGTGCGGTAGAGGATGTATCCGTACGCCTGATCCACATCTTCCATGCTCAGTATTTGCTGCGAATGAATGGGCTTTGGCAGGTTCTTCCATAGCGAAGCAGACTCGGCCAACGGCACGGCGGGAACGCTGATCGCCGCGGCGACTTCGGGCACGGGCGGCGGAGTAACGCCGGTCGCCTTGGCAATGACATCGCGAAACGCCTTATACTTTGGCGTGATCCGGCCACTCTCATCGAGCGGCGAGTCGTAGTCGTAGCTGGTCACGTCGGGCTCGTAGCTGCCCTTACCGTCGCTGTTGGCGCCGTTCATCCAGCCGAAGCTGGTGCCGCCGTGGAACATATAGAGGCTGACGGAATAGCCCTGGCGCAGCATCCAGTCGAGGTTCGCCGCTTCATTTTCCACGTTGGTGTGCGCGTGCTTGCCGCCCCAGTGATCGAACCAGCCTGCCCAATACTCGCTGTTGATGAAGGGACCGTTGGGGCGAAACTTCTTCAAGACTGTAAAGGCCTTCTGCGCCGCACCGGCATCGGCTCCACCAAAGTTAATGCCCACGGGAAGCTCCGGCAGCGAACCGTCAGGCACCTGTTCGGGGCCGTCTGCTGTGTAGAGCTGGGACTTCGTAAACCCGGCATCGACCAGCATCTTGTGGATCTGTTCCATGTAGCCGTGATCGTTGCCGAAGGAGCCGTACTCGTTTTCAACCTGGGTCAGGATGATGGGGCCGCCGTTGCCGATCTGCAGCGGGGCAAGCTCCTTGCCAAGGCGGCCGATCCATCGAACGGTGGGCGCGAGGAATTTCGGATCGCTGCTGCGCACGACGAGGCTGTGATCTTTGAGCAGCCATGCAGGGAAGCCGCCCCACTCCCATTCGGCGCAGACGTAGGGGCCGGGGCGGAGGATGACGTAGAGCCCCTCCTGCTGCGCCTCGCGGATGAACTCGGCGACGTCGTTGTTGCCGGAGAAGTCGTAGACGCCGGGCTTCGGCTCATGCTCGTTCCAGAAGACGTAGGTGGTGATGGTGTTGAGGCCCATCGCCTTCGCCATCCTGAAGCGGGCACGCCAGTAGGCGCGGGGGATGCGCTGATAGTGCATCTCGCCGGAGATGACCTGGAAGGGCTTGCCGTCGAGCGCGAAGTGATCGCCCTCGACTGCGAAGGTGTGCGCTTCGTCAGCCTGCGCGGCGGTCTGCGCGGGAAGGTGGAGGGCATAACCGAGTAGAAATGGCAGCAGAAAGAGTTTGAAGCGCATGCGACACCTCGGCTCATCAACCTCAAGCCACCGCCAATTCTATACAGGGCGCCTAGACCGGACGGGGATTGCGCTCCTCAAACTGCCGTTGGTGCCAGTATGGGTAAGCCAGAGGAACTTCGCTGGCTGCGTCGAGCTTCTGCACCTGTTCGGGCGTTAGCTTCCAGCCGACAGCGCCGAGGTTGGTGCGAAGCTGCTCCTCGTTGCGCGCACCGATAATGACGGTTGAGACGGTAGGTCTGCCCAGCACCCAGTTCAACGCGATCTGCGTGACAGTCTTGCCTGTCTCTTTTGCGATCTCATCAATGGCATCGATGACTTTATAGAGATGCTCCTCCGGGACCTGCGGGCCGTTGTCCATCACCACCTTGGCGTTCAGGCGGCTGTCCTTCGGAATGCCAGTCTCCCGCCGGATCTTGCCGGTAAGCCGTCCCCAGCCGAGCGGCGACCAGACCAGCGCGCCTACGCCCTGATCGAGCGCCAGCGGCATCAACTCCCACTCGTAGTCGCGCCCTACCAGCGAGTAATAGACCTGATGGCCGACATACCGCGCCCAGCCATGCTGCTCGCTGACGCTCAACGACTTCATGAGATGCCAGCCGGAGAAGTTCGAAACAGCAATGTAACGAACCTTGCCCTCGCGAACCATCTTGTCCAGCGTATTCAGCGTCTCTTCCACCGGCGTGGCCGCGTCGAACGCGTGGAGATGGTAGACATCGACGTAGTCCGTCCCCAGGCGCTTCAGACTGCGCTCCAGCGACTGGATTAAGTGATAACGCGAAGAGCCGACATCGTTGGGTCCGTTGCCCAGCCGGAAGGTGGCCTTGGTCGAGATCAACACATCGTCGCGCTTGTAGTGCGCGAGCGCCTTGCCCAGAGCGATCTCGCTGTTGCCGTCGGAGTAGACGTCCGCCGTATCGAAGAAGTTCGCACCCGCGTCGATGCAGATTCCGGTGATGCGGTCTGCTTCTGCCTGGGTCGTCTCCGACCATGCTTTGAAGAACTCGTTGCTTGCCCCAAACGTCCCCGCCCCGAAGCAAAGCTCCGGCACCTTCAAACCCGATTTTCCCAGCTGCCTGTATTCCATTATTACTCCCTTGTAATTGTCTGATGATTTCCAGCGCGGCAACATTTCACATTGAACTGTGGAAGCCAACATTTGGCTTCCACAGCCCAGTTTACTTACACGAACGCATGAGTTGATCTGCTGTTATTCGGCCCCAAATGCACTGGGTGAGAGGGACGATCTCGATGCATCCGGGCGTATCGCACGGAATGAGTTGTGACGGTAATGGTGGTAGTGATATGAGGATCGGAATCCGATGCCCATTTTTGCATGTTGCAATGATTAGGTTCATTTTTCACTCCGGCAAGTGCCTTCAATTCAGCTCTTGCCCGCCGCGGACTCTACCATTTTCGGGAACCGCCTCAACATTCACTTGTCCACCTGGCTCTGGTAGATCTCTTCGACCCGCTCCACGGTGTCGATCTCGCCGACCGGCTTGTCGGTGCGGATGCGGATAATCCGGGGAAAGCGCAGCGCAAAGCCGCTGGCATGACGGCCGCTGCGCATGATGTTGTTGAAGGCGACTTCGAGCACCGTCAGCGGTTCGACCGTCCTGAAGTGGCCTTGATCTTCGAGCGTGTGATCCATCATCCATGCGCTCATGGCGGCGATCTCCGCATCGGTGAGCCCGGAGTATGCCTTGCCTACATTGAGCAGCTCGCCGCCGGAGCTGCGAACTGCGAAGGTGTAGTCGCTCAAAATTCCGGCGCGCTTGCCATGACCAAACTCCGCGCCCGTTACCACGACGTCGAGCGTAGCCAGCTCGCGCTTCAACTTGACCCACGCCAGCCCACGCCTGCCGGGCTGGTATACAGAGTCCGCCGCCTTCAGCATTACGCCTTCGTTCGAGCGCGCCCGGGCCTCGGCGTAAGCGCGCTCAATGTCGACCGCACTCTCGACCAGACGGCTGGGGGACAGCAGCAAGCGATTCAGGGCGATGCCGTCAGGCTCGGCAAACATCACACCCTGCGGGCCGCGTTTCCGTTCATCGATCGTCAGAGGAGATCGCGCTGTGTCGACGAGGTTCTCTACCGTGGCTTCAAGGCGGTTTCGCCGCTCACGAAGTGACTGTTCCAGCAATAACTCGCCAGCAGCGTACATCAGATCGAACGCCATGAAGACCACGGGAATCTGCTGCCGCACCTCGTTCGCGACGCGCTTGCGGCCAATCCTCTGCGCCAGCACGGCAAACGGCAGCGCCCGGGCTGTCGCAAAATCCCACCCGAGAATTTCGCCATCGAAGATCAACGGCTGCGACACAGAGGCGAATGCCTCTTCCAGTTCAGGAAAGCTGGCCGTGACGTCCTCGCGGTTTCGCGAGTAGATCGCCACGCGGCCGGGCTGCTCCGCGTCGCCGCAATGAACCTGCGCCCGCATTCCGTCGTACTTGTCCTCTAAAAATGCTTCCACCCTTCCGACGGTCTTCTCCGTAAACCGCTCCACCGCCTCTTCAGAAGAATCCACAGGGCTGGCCAGCATGAAGCCCAATGGATGAAAGAGGTGCATCCGCGCATCGTCCAGCGTTCCGGAGAAGGCGCGCCTCACCGCGTCCGCCAGATCCGCCTCCAGCATCACCGCATGGCGCACCGCTGCCACCGGTACCGACACAGCCTCTGCAATCGCCTCCTCGATCAGACTCTGCTTCACCCCGATGCGCATATCGCCGAGCATCAGCTTGAGCAGGTACTTCGCCTCCAGCGAAGTCGCGCGCTGCAACAGCCTTTCCACCAGCCCGGCGCGAATCGCGGTCGTACTGGCCACCGCCATGGCGGCAAACGTAGCAGCCACATCATCCAACATCAGGGACTGGCGCTTATGCTCCGGTCCCTGTTCCTTCTCCTGCAGCAGATCGAAGGCTGCGGCACCCAGATCGCCGTGCCGCCGGTAAGCCGCCGTCAGGGCTGCGTCCGAGGCCCCACTCACCGCCAGCAGCGCCTTCGACAACAAAGCACTGCCAGCGTTCAGCTTTCGGGGATCCGCTTCGGCAAACGGGGTTCCCGCCAGATAGAGCGTGAACAGCCCGGCATCCTTACTCTCCGGCGCAGCCGCATGCACTGCCGCGATGGCCTCAGCAATCGCAGCGCGCTTCATCAGGCGGCCAGCCTCGCCTGCCAGCTCCTCCGCCAACTCGGCAACCTTGAGAAACAACGCCATACCCTAAAGATGCTCCCCGCACCCGCCACGGCAGTAGTAACATCTAAATAGTGATGAAAGCAGCCGCAATTCCGGTGAACATGCCCCGCGTGACCTATGACCGTCACGACTTTGCCTAGCTGCGCCAGCCTCGTCATTCTCCCCTGAAAACAACCGCAACGACAAAAGATAGAACAACTGCAACGACAAAAGACCTTGTTATGAGGATTCCTCTTTATGTTTGATCGCCTCGACCAACTCGAAGCCCGCTACGAAGACCTCGGTCGCCAGATGTCCGACCCCACGCTGGTCAATGACCAGAAGAAGTTTCAGACCGTCGCCAAGGCGCACCGCGACATCGAGCCCACCGTCGAAAAGTTCCGCGAGTATCGCAAACTCAAGGACGGCATCGCCGAAGCCAGAGGCATGCTCGCAGAGACCGACCTTGACCTCCGCGCCATGGCGCTCGAAGAGATCACCGGCCTTGAACCCAAACTTGCTGCGGTCGAGGAAGAACTCAAAGTCCTTCTGTTGCCCAAAGACCCCAACGACGACAAGAACATCATCATCGAGCTGCGCGCCGGAACCGGCGGCGACGAGGCGGCGATCTTCGTCTCCGAGATGTTCCGCATGTATCTGCGCTTTGCCGAGCAGCACAAGTGGAAGGTTGAAGTGCTCTCGACCTCGGAGACCGGCATCGGCGGCGGCATGAAGGAGGTTACGGCAATCTTCGAGGGCGACAAGGTCTACTCGCAGATGAAGTACGAGTCGGGCGTGCACCGGGTGCAGCGCGTACCGGCGACCGAGACCCAGGGTCGCGTCCATACCTCTGCGATCACCGTTGCTGTGCTGCCAGAAGCCGAAGAGGTCGACGTCAAGATCGAAGCCAAAGACCTCCGCATCGATACCTTCTGCTCCTCCGGTCCGGGCGGCCAGTCGGTCAACACAACCTACTCGGCGGTCCGCATCACGCACATTCCTACGAACACCGTCGTCTCCTGCCAGGACGAGAAATCGCAGATCAAGAATCGCGAAAAAGGCATGCGCGTTCTGCGCGCCCGGCTCTACGAAATGGAAGCGGAACGCATCCACCAGCTTCAGGCCAAGGACCGCAAGCAGCAGGTCGGCACCGGCGACCGCAGCGAGAAGATCCGCACCTACAACTTCCCGCAGAACCGGCTCACCGACCACCGCATCGGCCTGACCAACCACCAGCTCAACATGGTGATGGAAGGCCTGCTGCAACCCACGGTCGACGCTCTGATCGCCTTCTACACCGCAGAAAAACTCAAGACCGAAGCCACCGCCGCCTGATCGTTGCACTTGCGTCTGGTCATCTGCTCAATCGCGTGGCCTCGTTGCGCCAGCCTCTCTCAGGGCCGAGGTCCCAGAGCTTTAGGGAAGTTCTGATTAAGTCTCCGAAGATTCCCTCAGCGGCTAAAGCCACATTGCGGGCAAATCGCTTACGGCACGGCTGAAGCCGTGCCCTTAACAGAGCCTGACTTAATTAGGGGCTCCTTAGCGAACGCCTCCAGCGATCAGTTCCACCAGAGCTACTGATCGCTGGTAAGCTGGACGCGATTGGCCGTTTGTCTTTGAGAAGCGCTGGAGGGAGGTCGTCTCATCCATGCGGTCCGAATCCGGCATCACGATTCCGCGACTTCTTCTTCTCGCCGGCCTGCTACTCACCTTGCCGTCGCTTCTCTTCGCTCGACAGAGCAATCCGCAACCACCCAAACCGACAGATCTCACCCTCGACGCTATCCTCATCCGCCTACAAAACAATCTCGCTGTTTACAGAACTACCGTCCCCGATTTCTTTTGCGATGAGCACGTCGTCTCCACGATGTATATCCAGCATGAGCCGTACGGCCGCACTACGACTGACTCCATCTTCCGGCTCAGGCGATCGGAAGCCGGCAAATCCCTGACCGATAAAGCTGCGACCTATCGATCGCTCCATCGATTCATCGAATCGCGCGAGATAAAGACCGTGGACAAGAAGCCCGCAAAGAAACAGGGTCTCAGCGGGCCAGCCATCTTTGCCGGAGCTTTCAGCAATGCTCTCCAGGTTGTCTCCCTCGAACTCGGGGATTGCTACAACTATCATCTGGTTCCCCATCAGCGTCTCCACCGCCACCCCATTCTTGTCGTCGACTATGCGCTCAAAAGCACCGCCATCGACAATCAGGCCTGTCCTGGGCCGGAGATGCACCGCGGAAGGGCCTTCATTGATCCTCAAACCATGGAGATCGTACGGCTGGAGCAGCGAACGCCGGACCACGAAATCAATCCCGGAGTGTATGGTCCATGGACCTGGTCGATTGACTATGACGAGGTCATCTTCAACGACAAGCCATTCTGGATGCCGAAGATCGTCACTTCAATTGCGACAGCAAAAGATTCCAGATTTGAGTGGACTTTTGTCGCGACCTATCGCAACTATCACAAGCTCACCGTCACCTCCCACATCCTCCCCGATGTCGACTACAACCAGAAGCAGTAGTGCTTGCGTATTTGATTCAGCGCTGGCTACCGGTACGTCCTTTCAAGGAAAGCTAGAGGTGTGACGATCCATCGAAAAGACGGAGGCAATTCTGCATAGATTGCTAGTATTTTCAATGTAAAAATACTGCCTCCAGCCTGCTGTGCTATTTCAACGATTGACAAAACATGGCCTTTGGTACTACCTTTGTCGGCGTCTAAGTACCTAGATTTGAGCGGACGACTCTCAACCAAGGACCAACTCTATGAAGCGCTTCCCCGCCATCGTTTCTATCCTGTTCTGCTGCACCTTCGCCTTCGCGCAGAGCGCCGCCAAGCCGGCCTATCTCGACACGACCAAACCTATCGAGCAGCGCATCAGCGACCTGATCTCGCGCATGACGATTGAAGAAAAGGCCGAGCAGTTGAACCACATGAACAACGGCATCCCGCGCCTGAACGTTCCGGCCTGGGGCGGATGGAACCAGACCCTGCACGGCGTCTGGTCGAAGGAGCCGACGACCCTATTTCCCGCGCCGATCGCCATGGGAGCGACCTGGGATCCAGCGCTGATCCAGACTATTACCGGAGCGATGGGCGATGAGGCCCGCGCGCTCTACAACACCGGCGCAGCAGGCCCACGCTCCAAGCATGGCCTCGTCTATCGTTCGCCGGTCATTAATGTCAGCCGCGATCCTCGCTGGGGGCGCATTCAGGAGGTCTTCAGCGAAGACTCTTATCTCACGGGACGGATGGGCGTTGCTTACGTGAAGGGCCTGCAGGGCGACGACCCTCATTATCTGAAGGTTGCGGCGACGGTAAAGCATTTTGCCGTCTACAACGTCGAGACTGATCGCCAGCGACACTCCGCCGACGTCGACGAGCGCAACCTGATGGAATATTGGCTGCCGCATTGGAAGGCGGCGTTCGTGGAAGGCCACGCGCAATCAGTCATGTCTTCCTATAACTCGATCAACGGCGTGCCCGATGCCGTTAACAAGTATCTGCTGACCGATATCCTGCGCGGCAAGTGGGGCTTCGACGGCTTCGTCACCGACGACCTCGGCGCCGTCAGGCTTCTGGTCGCAGGGCACCACATCACCGAAGATCCGGTCGTAGCAACAGCCCTCGCCATCAAGGCGGGCAACGACTCCGACGATGCAGAGTTTCAGACCAATATTCCACTCGCGGTTAAACGCGGCCTGTTGACGACTGCCGATGTGGACCGCGCCCTGACCCGCGTGCTGCGTGTCGGCTTCCGCCTGGGAGCCTTCGATCCGCCCGACGCGAATCCGTACTCGAAGATCACGGCCAGCGTGATCCGCTCGCCGGAGCATCTGCAGCTTGCGTTGAAGACGGCCCTTGAATCCATGACGCTGCTGAGCAATCGCCGCAACTTCCTGCCCTTGAAGAAGGATGCGGTTAAATCCATCGCCGTCATCGGACCCGCGGGCGGCAACGACTATGAGACCGGCAACTACTACGGCAAACCCGCAGTCAAGGTCAGCCCGTTCGAAGGGATAAAAGATCTCCTCGGCGCTAACGCCAGCGTCAAGTACGAGCAGGGAACCAGCTTCACCGAACCCGCCGACCCTAAGGCCATCGCTCGCGCCGTCGAGCTTGCCCGTAAATCGGATGTAGTCGTCCTTTGCCTCGGGACCAGTCTCAAGGTCGAAGCCGAGGGACGCGACCGCAACGACCTTAATCTTCCCGGTGCACAGAAGGAGTTGCTTGAGGCGGTATACACGGCCAATCCGAAGACCGTCCTGGTGCTGGTGAACGCTGGCCCGCTTGCCATCACCTGGGCGCATGACCACGTTCCCGCCATTCTCGAAGCCTGGTATCCGGGCGAGGCGGGGGGCACCGCGATTGCCCAGGTCCTGTTCGGCGACTACAACCCCGGCGGCCACCTGCCTTACACCGTCTACGCCAACCTGAACGGCGTGCCGCCCACCAATGAGTACGACGTATCCAAGGGATACACCTATCTCTACTTCAAAGGATCGCCGCTCTATCCCTTCGGTCATGGACTCAGCTACACGACGTTTGCCTACAAAAACCTCAAGCTCTCGCAGGCGACGATAAGCCCAACGGCGAAGGTCGAGATCTCCTTCGACCTTGAAAACACCGGCGCGCTTGCCGGTTCGGACGTGGCCCAGCTTTATACCCATCAGGTCAAGTCAATTGCGGTGCAACCGATCCAGAGCCTCCGTGCTTTTGAGCGCGTGACGCTGGCACCGGGCGAGACAAAACATGTCACCTTCACCCTGCCCGCCTCGGAGCTGGCCTGGTATCACACCACCAGCAAGAGCTTCGCCGTCGAGCCCGGCGAGTTCAAGCTGATGATCGGCTCATCGTCGGAAGACGTGCGCTTACGCGCAAACCTTGAAGTAAGGAACGGCAAAGCCGCACCTGCGCGGGCGGCAAAATAACCCTCCTCCGGTGCTGCTTACTTGGCAGTCGCGATCCAGGTAAGCGACAATCCCAGTAGGCAGCACAAGGAGAACAGAGCATGATCAGGCAGGACTTCCGAGAACGGCGCACCCTTCGCAGAGCACTTCAGTCCACACTTCTCGTCACCTTCGTCCTCGCTCTCTTCCTCGTTCCGCTCAAAGCGCAGACTTCAAAGACGCCTCCGTCGCTCAGCGGAGTCGCCCACATCGCCATCCGCGTCCATAGCCTCGACGAGGCTCGCGCCTTCTATCAGAGGCTCGGATTCGACGAGGCCTTCGCCCTGAGCCGGGATGGCGCTGTCTATCAGTCCTTCATTAAGCTCGACGACCACCAGTTCATCGAACTTTATCCTGCTACTGCCAAAGACTCCGAGATCGGCTTCCTCCATCTCTGCTTCGAGAGCGACGACCTGCAGGCCGTCTACGACGATTACATCGCCCGCGGCATCACGCCCAACTTCAAAATCCGCAAGGCCGGAGCTGGTAATCTGCTCTTCACTCTTAAAGGCCCCCTACAGGCGTCCGGGCCGCAGAACATCGAGTACACCCAATACCTGCCCGGCTCGCGCCACTACTCCGACCGCGGCCAGCACCTCGGCGCTAACCGCGTCGGCACCCGGCTGGTCTCCGTCACCCAGGCCATGCAGGACCCCGCCGCTGCCCGCGACTTCTATCTCAAACAGCTTCAATTCACCGCCGATGCCCACAACCCCATGCTCTTGAATCTTCCCGGAACCTCCGGCGAGCGAGTTGAGATCGTACCCGTCGCAAGCCTCGGCAGCAAAGGCCGGATCACCCTGGCCACCGACAGCCTCGGCAAATCTGCAAAACTCCTGAAGCAGGCTCAGATTGCCTTCAAGAAATCGAAGAAGGCGCTTACCGTCACCGATCCCGACGGAAACTTCATCGTCATCGAGGCGCGCTAGCCGCAGCCGTGACCCTCCGCCAAGCGCTCACCGAAGCCGCAGCCGCTCTCGCCACAGATCCACAACTCGACGAGCACGCTCGCCGCGATGCCGAACTTCTGCTCCTCCACGTCCTCCAGATCGACCGCGCCACGCTGCTCGCGCATCCCGACCGCAGCCTCACCTCAGACCAGCTCGCCGCCTACGATGCAGCCATCGCACGCCGCCTCGGCCACGAGCCCGTGCAATACATTACCGGCCAGCAGGAGTTCTTCGGCCTCCAGCTCAAGGTCACCTCGGCTACACTCATCCCCCGGCCCGAGACCGAGATCCTCGTCGAAGCTGTGCTCGATCGCCTGCCGCACGACCGCCCCATCAGGATTCTCGACATAGGCACAGGCACAGGAGCCATCGCGCTGGCGCTCGCCGTACACCTGCCGCAAGCCGAGATCACCGCCATCGACCTCTCCTCTGAGGCGCTTGAGGTAGCCCGCGAGAACGCCATTATCCATCATCTGGACCGGCGAATCCGCTTCTTGAAGTCCGATCTCCTCGCCGCGCTCTCCCAAGAGGAGCAGACCGCGACCTTCGATGCCATTGTCAGTAATCCTCCATACGTCCCAGAACGCGACCGGCCCAACCTTCATCCCCAGGTTCGCGACCACGAGCCAGCCCAGGCCCTCTTCGCCGGGCCATCCGGCCTCGACATCTACCGCCGCCTGATCCCGGAGGCTCGTGCCGCGCTCAAGCCAGGCGGCCTGCTCGCCCTCGAGATCGGCCACGGGCAACGCGATGCCCTCGCTGCCCTGCTCGCCGACTGGAAAAATGCCAGCTTCCTGAACGATCTCCAGCAAATCCCCCGAGTCGCCCTGGCCCAGAGATAAAGCCCTCCACGTCGAGGCCAACAAAAGAAAGGCGGTTCCGGGTAATTTTTCCCAAAACTGACCGGATTTCATCCTAAAAAAATCGCCGTGAAACTACACCGCCCCTAACAGCGTCATAATAATCACATGAAAGCCGCGCAGCTACAGGATCATCTCTACACTCTAGAAGAACGGCTCCTTCACCCCAGTCGCGAGAAGGACCGTGCCGCACTGCTCCCGCTTATTGCAGACGATTTTCAGGAATACTGTAGCTCAGGCCGCATCTACAGTCGCCAGCAAACCATCGACGATCTGCTCGCCAGTTCGCCTCGCGCCGCCACCATCAGCCATTTTTACGTCACGCAGCTCGCACCCGACGCGGCTTTGGCCACCTACCACGCCACCACCGCGCTCCACGTCTCCCATCGTTCTTCCCTGTGGGTCTTCCGCGATAATCGCTGGCAACTGCTCTTTCATCAAGGAACCATCGCCTCCTGACTCCTGCGGCCCGTCACGTCTGCTTCTCCTCGTGATGCTCCTGCTCGGTATTGATTCCCCAAAGCGCCGCCTTATCGACCTTGCCCGCTAAAATTCCGTCCACCGCCGTCATCGCGGTCAGCATGCTGTGATCCTGATTGTTGTACTTGTGCATCCCGTTTCTGCCCACCAGAAACAGGTTCTCAAATCCGTCCGTAAACGCCCGCAGCTCCTCGAACCGGTCGTAGCTGCCAAAGTAAGCCGGGTAGGTCTTCGGCACCCGGACTACATGCCCGTCGATCACATCCTCAGCATTCAGAATCCCGATCTTTGCGACCTCCGCAATCGCAAACCGCTTTAGCTCCTCGTCCGTCATCTTCCATAGATCGTCCGTCTCGTAGCAGAAATACTCCAGCCCGATCCAGACCTTATCGGGGTCAGCGACGAGATGCGGACTCCAGTTATTGAATATCTGCAACCGCCCCAGCAGCACGTCCGGCTCCTGCACATAGATCCATGTGTCTTTCAGCAAACCACCGTCCGGTTCATGCACCTTCAGCTTATCGACCAGCAGCCCTACCGTAATAAAGTCGCGGTACTGCAATCCCTCGCTCACCTGGCGCACGTTCTCCGGCACCGGCGCATCGAGCGCACGTATCAGATCGCGCATTGGCATGGTCGAAAAAAAATAATCGGCGGCGAACGTTCGTCGTTCTCCCATGTCGTTCACGGAGTCGATCGATACCACCCGCTTTCCATCGCAGTGAATCCCATCCACCCGGCAGCCCAGATGAATCTCTCCGCCCTTTGCACGGACGAGGTCGGCCACATGCTCCCACAACTGACCCGGCCCGAACTTCGGATACATAAAGCGCTCGATCAGGCTGGTGTCTGTCTGCTTCTGCGATACGTCTTCGCACTTATCCGGAGCCAGCGTCCTTTTCACAAAATGCTTTACGGCAGTGGTCAGGCTGAGCCCCTTGATCCGCTGCGCTCCCCACTCCGCGGAGATTTGATCGCAGGGCATACCCCACACCTTCTCTGTGTAGCTTTTAAAGAAGGTGAGATAAAGCTCGCGCCCAAACCGATTGATCAAAAAATCTTCGAGGCTCTTCTCCGGCTTAATCTGACTCACGCGCGATTTCAGATAACTCGATCCCACTTTGAATGTCCGCAGCGCACCTAGATTTCTGAGTGTCGTTGCCGTCAGCGTAATCGGATAGTCAAAGAACTTTCGCAGGTAATAAATCCTGCTCTTCCGCGGGCGAATCAGCATCACCAGATCGGCGTCGGCAGGGGCTGACGTCACTACCGTCTCGGTGTCGCCGTCCTGCTCCGGGCAGAGCGTGACGTCTGCGAACGCCTCGTCAGTATCGGTTGAGACAACGAGTGGACCAGCCCCGCGAAGCACAGGTTCCTCCGTCAGCCGCGCGGGTATGGCCACAACGCGGCGTTCGCCCTGGTAACTAATCGTCTGCGCAGCCGAGTTCTCCTGCTCAGGTGGCATCAGGTCCATCCACCAATGCATGACCCGGTCGCTCTTGGAAAAGAAGCGGTGACCGCCAATATCCATCCGGTTGCCTTTGTATCGGACAGTCCGCGAGATGCCGCCAATCTCGTGACTGGCCTCGAGCACAACAGGGATCACGTCGCTTCGCCGTAGAAGCTCGAGCGCAGCCGTCAAGCCCGCTGGACCCGCGCCAATAATAATCGCTCGTTTAGCCATCGATCCTAACGCCGTGTGCCATGCATCTCCTGCTGCCAAACCCCGAGTATAGGTCGTTTGACGATCTGCTTCAGCGATCGGTGTTACGAGGCTCTCCACCGCAAGCAAAAGCGGGGCCGCAATATTCTCGCGGCCCCGCTTCTATCTTTCACTGGCGTCAAACGGCTGCGCGGTCGGACACCGTGAAGGTCAGCCCATCTTTGTCGGCATCCACAACCACATGGTCGCCATGCAGGACCGTGCCGTCGAGAATCTTGACCGCCAGCTTGTCCTGCACCATGCGTTGAATGGCGCGCTTCAAAGGCCGCGCTCCATACGCCCGGTCGTATCCCGCGGTAAAGATCGCGTGACGCGCCTTCTCGGTCAACTCCAGCGTAATCTTGCGGTCGGCCAGCAGAGTTTGAAGGTCTTTCAGTCGCAGATCGACGATGTGCGTCAACTGCTCGTCGCCCAGCGGACGGAAGACCACGATATCGTCCACGCGGTTGAGAAACTCCGGCCGGAACTGCTGCCGCAGCACATCCATGACGCGCGTCTTCGCCTCCTCGAAGCCTTCCTCGCCTCCGGCCCATGCAGTCGACAACTGCGACGCGCCGACATTCGACGTCATAATCAGGACGGCATTCTTGAAGTCCACCGTGCGGCCCTTCGAGTCCGTCAGCCGTCCATCCTCGAGCACCTGCAGCAGCACGTTGAAGACGTCGGGGTGTGCCTTCTCAATCTCATCGAACAGCACCACGGCGTAAGGCCGCCGACGCACAGCCTCGGTCAACTGCCCGCCCTCGTCGTAACCGACGTAGCCCGGAGGCGCGCCGATCAGCCGCGCCACCGCATGCTTCTCCATGTACTCACTCATATCGATGCGCACCATTGCGGCCTCGTCATCGAACAGAAATTCCGCGAGCGCCCGCGCCGTCTCCGTCTTGCCCACGCCCGTAGGCCCAAGGAAGATAAACGAGCCGATGGGCCGCTTGGGATCGGACAGTCCCGCGCGCGAACGCCGAATCGCATTGGAGACCGCCGACAGAGCCTCATCCTGCCCGACGACGCGCTCGCGCAGACGGTCTTCCATCTGCACCAGCTTCTGCATCTCGCCTTCGAGCATCTTGCTGACAGGGATGCCGGTCCACTTCGAAACGATCGCGGCGATATCCTCCTCGTCCACCTCTTCCTTCAGCAACTGCGACGAATTCCCTGCCACTACATCCTGCGCTGTGGTCAAGGTTCTCAACTCGGCTTCCATCTTCGGAATCTCGCCGTACTGTAATTCCGCTGCGCGTTGCAGGTTGCCTTTGCGAGTCTCCTCATCCGCCTGGAAGCGCAACGCCTCCAGCTTCTCTTTCAACTCGGCGATGCGGCCAATCGCGCTGCGCTCGGTCTGCCAGCGCGCGCGCAACCCTGCGGCCTTCTCTTTCACCTCGGCAAGCTCACGCTCCACAATCTCCAGCCGCTCCTTCGAGCCCGGATCGGTCTCGCGCTTCAACGCGGCACGCTCGATCTCGAGCGACGTCCCGCGCCGTTCCAGAACGTCAATCTCCACCGGCACCGATCCAATCTGTATTGCCAGCGCCGCCGCAGCCTCATCGACCAGATCGATTGCCTTGTCCGGCAGAAACCGGTCGGAGATATAACGGTGCGAGAGCGTAGCCGCCGCCACAATCGCGGAGTCCTTAATGCGGACCTTGTGATGAGCCTCGTACTTCTCCTTCAACCCGCGCAGAATCGCGATGGTGTCCTCGACGTTGGGTTCGCCGACATAGACCACCTGAAAGCGCCGCTCCAGCGCCGTATCCTTCTCGATGTATTTGCGATATTCATTCAGCGTCGTTGCGCCAATCGCCCGCAACCCGCCTCGCGCCAGCGCGGGCTTGAGCATATTGCTGGCATCCATGGTGCCCTCGGCCGCCCCGGCGCCAACGAGAGTATGTAACTCATCGATGAACAGAATGACTTCGCCGTTCGACTCCTCAATCTCCTTCAGCACCGCCTTCAGGCGCTCCTCGAACTCACCGCGAAACTTCGCGCCAGCAATCATCGCGCCCAGATCCAACGCGCAGACCCGCTTATTCTTCAGAATCTCCGGCACGTCGCCCAGAAAGATTCTTCGTGCCAGCCCCTCGACGATCGCCGTCTTGCCGACGCCGGGTTCACCAATCAAAACCGGATTGTTCTTGGTCCGGCGCGAGAGCACCTGCACCACGCGGCGTATCTCCTCGTCGCGGCCAATCACCGGATCGAGCTTGCCTCGCCGCGCCAGCTCGGTCAGGTCCTTCGCATACTTCTCCAGCGCCTGAAACTTGCCCTCAGGATTCTGGTCGGTCACGCGCTGCGAGCCGCGAACCGCGCTCAGGGCCTTGAGGATCGCCTCATGCGTCCCACCCAGCGTGGCCAACGCGCTCTGCACCGCATCGCCCTTCTGCTGCGTCAGGGCGAGCAACAGATGCTCCGTTGAAACGTAGTCGTCTTTAAAGTTTTCAGCTTCCTTGAATCCCTGCTCCAGCACCTTCTGCAAAGCGGCGCTCATCCCCGGCTGGGTCCCGCCCTGCACCTTGGGCAGCTTCGCAATCGCGGAGTTCACACCCGAGAGCAACTGCTCAACCGGGACACCCACCTTCTCCAACACCGGAATGACCACACCCTCGCGATCTTCCAGCAGCGCCGCCATCAAATGCAGCGGCAAGGCCTCGGGATTGCCATTCTCCGCAGCATGGCCGCTCGCCGCCTGCACCGCCTCCTGCGACTTCACCGTCAACCGCTCCCACTTGATCGCCATCCACCACTCCTTATGCAATTGAAATGCCCAGTTGAAACCTCTAGATTCTGAACCTGCTTACAAAAAAAGGCGGGGCGCCAATGAATGGCCCCGCCCCTCATGCTGCATCATCTGAGATCCGTCAGGCGGACACCAGACTATACCCAAATG
The DNA here is from genome assembly GCA_041691575.1 of Terriglobales bacterium. Classification (GTDB taxonomy): domain Bacteria; phylum Acidobacteriota; class Terriglobia; order Terriglobales; family Acidobacteriaceae; genus Edaphobacter. The sequence continues at coordinate 17,790 of JBEPUJ010000002.1, read as the reverse complement.
AGATGTTCTGGAATATAAGAAGTTGCATATTATATGATAACAATACACTCATATATTGCGTAGGCATACCGCAGTCAGGAAGCATAGAGAATCACTCCGAAACGCGCAGAATCAGACATTTCAGATAGCTGGTTTCAGGTAGAGTCAGGACCGCCGGGTGGTCCGGCGCAGCCCCTCTTATTTCAAGCACTTGCACTCGTTTTCCCGCATCGGAAGCCGCCGCAGAGACCACTTCCGTAAATTCAGCCAGCGGAACATGGTGCGAGCAGGAGCAGGTCACAAGCGTTCCCCCATCCCGCAACATCTTCATTGCGCGCAGGTTGAGTTCCTTGTAGCCACGCAATGCGCCTTCGGCGGCACGCTTGGATTTTGCAAATGCAGGCGGATCGAGGACGATGGTGTCGTAGCGCTCACCCGCAGCCTCGTATTCGCGCAGAAACTCAAAGGCATCTGCATCAATCCATTCGACTTCTGCCTGAACGTTTGGATTCAGGGCGAGGTTTTGATCGGCAGTTTCAAGCGCTTTGCGGCTGGCGTCGATGCCCGTAACTTGTTGGCAGGACTGGCCCAGGTGGAGCGCAAATCCGCCCTGGTAGGTGCAGACATCGAGCGCTCTTCCCTTGGCGTATCTTGCTGCAGCAGCATAGTTTAGTCGCTGGTCGAGGAATGCCCCAGTCTTCTGGCCGGCGCTGGAATCATAGTGCAGACGCAGCCCATTGATGGTGAAGACGGTGGTAAGACGTGGGTTCGAGGGATCGTCTGCGTAAAGCGGCTCCGGAGATGGGGCGGCAAGTTGCTCCAGCTCGCGGACTTTGGGGTCGGGGCGCTCGATAATGGCCGCAGGATGAAGACTCGCACCGATCACCCTGGTGAGGACTTCGCGGACGTCGTCCTGGGCTGTGCCCTGGGTGAGCAGTTGCAGGATAACGAGATCGTTGTAGCGGTCGGCAATGATCCCCGGAAGCGCGTCCGCCTCGGAAAAGATCAGGCGGCAAGCGTTGTTTGCAGGCGACTGCGGAGCGAGTTCGTCTCGAAGCGAAAGAGCTGTCGTGACCCGCTCTTCAAGCTGCGCCAGGTATGCGGAGCGGGATAGAGCCGTCTCGGGTGAGACCAGCCGCAGGGTAATCTGTGAGGCTGCACTGTAGAGGGCTGTGCCCAAAGGGATGCCTCGGCTGTCGGTTACGGTGGTCAGCGCGCCGGGGGCTATCTCGGTCGATCCGGTCGGCGGCACCAGCGACTCGACATCCGATCGGTAGACCCAGAGATGTCCGGCACGCAGCCGGTCGGCAGCACGGCGAGTGACGATGGCCGCCGGGCCATGCGGTTGGGCTGCTACGGTTCGGGGAGCGCGGGGTTCGATTTGGCTCTTCGGCATTCTTCTATGGTCGCATGAGGATGCGAAACTAGAGTGGCGATGGGAGTGGACGTGCAACAAGTGGATGCAATCGTACTGGGCGCGGGCGCGGCAGGCATGATGTGCGCGATCGAGGCCGGGCGGCGCGGACGACGCGTGGTGTTGCTCGACCATGCCGAGCGCGTGGGCAAGAAGATCCTGATCTCGGGCGGGGGACGGTGCAACTTCACCAACATTCACTGCCGGGCAGAGAATTTTCTCTCGGAGAACCCCCACTTTGCCAAATCGGCGCTGGCGCGGTTTACACCGGCGGAGATCATCGCGATGGTGGAGAAGCATGGCATTCGCTACCACGAGAAGACACTGGGGCAGCTCTTCTGCGACCGCTCGGCGATGGATGTGGTGACGATGCTGGAGCAGGAGTGCGCCGAGGCTGGCGTGCGCGTGATGACAGGAGTGAAGGTGCTCTCGGTGCGACGAGACGGGCAGTTTGTGGTGGAGACCACGGCGGGTGAGTTTCGGACGGAGTCTGTGGTGGTGGCAACGGGGGGACTGTCGATTCCGAAGATGGGCGCGACGGGGTTTGGGTATGGCGTAGCGGAGCAGTTCGGGCTGCGGGTGGTGGAGTGCCGTCCGGCGCTGGTCCCCCTGACCTTCAGCGTGGAGGACTGCGCGCGGTGGTGCGATCTGACAGGTCTGTCGGCTGAGGTTATCGCGACCGGGGGAGTGAAGAAGAGGCGCGGGAGCTTCCGGGAAAAGATGCTGGTGACACATCGCGGCCTGAGTGGACCGGCGATTCTCCAAGTGTCATCCTATTGGCGACCGGGCGAGACGGTGGAGATTGATCTGGCTCCGGGCGTGGAGACGATGGCCCCGTTGCTGGTGCGAAATGCCCGACGAGATACTAATGCCGTCGTGAGTGCTCTGCGGGCGGTTTTGCCGGGACGCATGGCGGAACGGTGGGTGGCGTTGAATGAACCGGCAGACTGGACAAATACTTCGCTCGCAGCGATGGAACGGCAGATCCATTCGTGGCAGGTTCTTCCGGCAGGAACCGAGGGTTACGCAAAGGCGGAGGTAACCGCTGGCGGTGTGGATACAGCAGAGCTGGATGCGAAGACCATGCAGAGCCGAAAGGTTCCGGGACTTTACTTCATCGGCGAGGTCGTGGACGTGACCGGGTGGCTGGGTGGATATAACTTCCAGTGGGCGTGGGCTTCGGGAGCCAGCGCCGGGCGAGCGGTTTAGCCAGGTCATCACCGAACTATGAGGGTGAGATTGATCGCGCGAGTCAACCCTGCGCTGGTGGCCGCGACGACGATGGAATAGGTTCCGGCAGGAGTGATTGGAAGTTGTGCGGGCGTCGAACCGGATGAGCCGGAGGGAAGCTGGCGTCCCGCTCCACAACCTGTGGGGAAGAGAAGGCAGCACAACAGTGCGAAGCATGTCAGGCGCGGCAACCGTCTGCGGCGCAAGGCAAAGAGACTGAGCGGCAACAATGCCGCGAGCCAGAACCCGTGCCGGTGTTGGCCGCGAGGAATTGCTTTTGAATTTGATTTCGAAATAGACGTGCCGGGAGCACCAGTGAGGACGACCACCGAGATCCTTGCAGTGGTATCGAGAGAAATATTAGCGGGGGTGACGTTGCAGGCGGCGTTGAGAGGTGCTCCGGCGCAGGTGAAGGTGGCTGTGCCATGCATGGTGGCGGAAGGGGTAAACAGCAGAGGGAAGACCGCGTTCTCTCCACTGGCGACAGTTACGGTCGTATCGCCGTCCGGACTGAGGGCAAAGTCGATAGCGGTGCCGGTGAGCCGAAGTATCTGCGGCGAGTTGGGCGCGCTATCTGTAACCGTGAGGGCTCCAGAACGAGCGCCGCCAACAGTGGGAGTGAAGACAATCTGTAGTGTGCAGGCGTTGGCCGGAGCGAGAGTGACCCCACAGGTGTCGCTGCCGGCAACGATGGCGAAGTCGCCGGTAAGTTTGGTACTTTGCAACTGCAAGGGTAGACCGCCGTTATTGGTGAGCGTGACGGTCTGAGGCAGCGCGGTCTGGCCGACGCCGGTAGCTGGGAAATTCAGCGTGTTGATGGGAGAGAGCGAGACGCCGGGTGGAGCAAGGCCGGTGCCGCCGAGCGAGATCGTCTGGGCACGATACTCGTCGGAGACGGTGAGCTGGCCCGTAGTACGCCCGATACTCTGAGGTTGAAACGCCACATTGATCGCGCAGGTGGAATGCGGGTTAAGCGAGCTGCCGCAGGCGTTAGTGACAGTGAAGTCGCCGTTGGCAATCTGCGCGGCGATCAGGGCGAGAGCTACGTCGCCGGAGTTGGTGAGCATGACCTGCTGAGAGGCGCTGGCGGTGGTGAGTTCCTGCGGTGCAAAGGCGAGCGCGAGCGGCGAGAGAGCGTCCGTGGCCGGAGAAACTCCGATTCCGCTCAGCGAAGCGGTCTGGGTGCCAGCGCCGTCGGTGATGCTGAACGTTCCTGCGCGCGCTCCGGTGGTGGCAGGCGTGAAGGTGATCGCAACGGTGCAGCCTGTGTTGGGCGCCAGTGTCGAGCCACAGGTGTTTGCCGAAATTCTGAAGCCCGCTCCTGTGATGGAGGGCGCTTGCAGCGTAGTGGTGACGCCTCCTGTATTGGAAATAGTGATGTTCTGCGCGATGCTAGTTGCGTTGACGGGGGTCGGTCGAAACGCGATGGCGACGGGGTTTAGGATGACCGCCGCAGGAGGAGACCCTGCACCAGCAAGCGATGCTGTGGCCTGTCCGCCAGGGACGTTGCCGTAGACGGTGAGCAGGCCGGTGCGGCTGCCTGTAGCCGCAGGAAGAAAACGGACCTGAATGATGCAGGAGAGATTGACGGGGATGGGAGCGGCGGTGCAGGTGCCGGTTTCGTTGAAGTCGCCTGCGACGGCAATCTGGCTGACGGTAAGCGGAGCGTTGCCGGTATTTGTAACCGTGACGGTTTGCAGGCCGCTGGCGGTGGAGACTGGCTGTGTATCGAAGGTGAGCACCGTGGGGCTAAGGGAGATGGCTGGCGCGCTGGGCCCGAGCGCTGTGAGCAGAGGGATCTGCCAGAGGCCACGGCCATAGGTCGCGGCGCGAAGTTCACCGGTACGGCCATCGCCGGTCGGCATGCTTGAAGCGGCAGCGAGTTGGACGACCGGCGCATTGGGCATACTGGTGCCGTAGATGCTCCAACAGTTTGCGCTGGCGCTGGCACAGGTCGTCACCTGCATGGTGGCGTAGACGCCGGTGTCCAGCGCGACGTAGACCGTGTTGGCGTCGTTAGGATCGACGATAACGCTGTTGGCTGGCGAGTTAGGCAGGTTGCTGCTGATGTTGCTCCAATGCATACCCGCATCGGTGGAGCGGTAGAGATGCGGGGCGTCGATGCCGTTGCCTGCGAAGCCCATCACCGTGGCGTAGATGGTTTTTCCAGTCGGATCGTGGGAGTCGGCGGCAAGCGAGGAGATATCGAAGCCGCCGGGGTTGAACCTGCCCAGGTTGCCGGTGTCGTTGGTAACGGGCGAGAGTGCGAGATCGGCCCATAAGGTGGCGTTGCCCGCGGTGTCAGCAGCAGTGGTGGAGAAGAGATGGCCACCGATACTGCCGCCGCCATCGAGCGCTCCGGCCATGCCTGCATAGAGGACCTGCGATCCGGCATTTTGCGCAACGGCGGCGTTGCCCGCCGGGCCTGCAGCGGCGAGTGAACGGAGGACTGGATTTGCAGTATTGCAAGCCGCGTTCTGGGGTCCGCCGAGCAATCGACTGATGGCGTTCGAGGAAGACCATTGCGCTCCGCCAGCCGCAGGGCCACGCCAGATACGACAGGTTCCGATGAGAACATTTGAGGACAGCGCGGGATCGAGCAACCAGGGCGCGTCGATGAGCGAGAGATCGTTGAGGGTCTGCGCCGCCCCTATGGTGGGGCTTCCCGTAAAGTCTGCCGCAGTGCAGTTCGCCCCGCTGGAGCACTGGCGGATGTTGACCCCGGCACCGGTGGAGATGTACCAGAGTCGAGGATCAGCCGGATCGATAGCAACGGTTCCGCCTTCGCCGGTCGAGAGCTGTTCCCATGGCGGGGAAGTTGTGGAGGAAGCGGTCGAGGTTGCCGCAGTACCATTTGCGCCCAGGCCGACGAGCAACGTATCCGGATCAGTGGGATGCTCGGCGAAGCTGGTGACCTCGGCCAACGACCCCAGGCCGCCGTTGAGATTCTGGAAGTGGGTTGCGTCATCGGCGGAGCAGGGAACCGACTGCTGATCGACGCCATCGGCCGAGCGCCAGAGGCCGCCGTCGTTGCCGAGGTAGAGGAGGGTTGAATTTGCGAGCGTCGCAATGGCATGTTGCGCGGGCGCGACCATGGCGCGCTCAGTGCATCCATCGATGGCGTTGGTGGTGTTACGCAGCGAACACCCCGCGGCGAGCGAGCAGCGGTAAAGATCGATCGTTCCGACGTAGAGCAGGGTATCTGTTCCGGAGGGCACGGCAGCCAGCGAGAGATTGTAGTCGGCCTGCGGGATGACGGCGCTCCCGCTACCGGCTTCGAGCTGCGCGGACGGCAGTTGCTTCGTGAAGGTAGGTACGCTATTGGCGCAGTTGGAGCCGGAGAGGGCACAGACGTCCTGCCACAGGCCCTGGTCGAAGTTGCCGCTGTCGACGGTGAGCGCGAAGGTATCTCCGGTGACGGGCTGGACGGCTAATGCGCCGCGAAAGATAGGGCAGGATGCGTTTCCTATGGCGTTGGTGTTGGCTGGGCAGGCGATGGCTGTGAGGCCGCTGCCGGGTTGATGGGCCAGACGCGTCCAGTTGGCGCCATCGGTCGATTCATAGTAGCCGTGATAGCGGATCGCGGCATAGAATCGCTGGCGAATTGGGTTCCATACCACCGCCGTGGCGGCATTGCCGCCTTGATCCGGATCGAGCGGCTGCGGCTGTTGTACGATCTGGCCGCCGTCCCTGATAGTGGACATCTGCCAGGTGGAACCGGCATCGGTAGAGTAATAGAGGCCCATGACGCTGCTGGCGCCATCGAGTGCATTAACGAGAACGCCCTCCGCCGCCTGCGACACAGCTGCGACCACGGTATCCGGGGAGATGCTGCTCCAGGCAAAGCCCGAGAAGCCGAGACCAAGAAACGAATGTACGCCGGCTATGCCATTGTTGGATTGCTTAATCAGCGTCCAGCTAAGGCCGTTGTCAGTGGAACGCAGAATGCCGTCGCCGTAGAAGGAATCGGTGGCGTCGTTGGGATCGCCGGTTCCGGCCAGCACCACGCCGGATCGTACGCTGACCGCTCCGATGCTGAGCGATGGGATAACACTGCTTCCAGCATTGGCACTGAAGACAGGCAGCGTATCGGTGAGCGGTGTGAAGGTGACGCTGGCCGGAGGGCCTGCCGCATTGACCGACTTCCAGACGCCCCCCCCGGTGGTGCCGAGATAGACGGTATTGCCCCAAGCATCCGCAGGATCGATTGCAATGGAGGTGACGCGGCCCGTGACATTGCCATAGGCAATGCTCGCGACCTGCGCGGGGCCGAGAGGCTGCCAGGCCGCGTTCAGACTGGTGAGGCGCGGCAGGAGAGACTGCTGCCCGAGCATGGAAACCTGCTGCTTGCGGGCGGCGTCCATCGCTCGCGCCGCAGCTACGTCATGCGGCAGAGTACGGCCGCCAAGAAAACTCCGCGAGCGAAGGGCATGCGCGGATACGATGCTGCCCGCGGCTTTGACAGGCAACGGCATCGACTGCGCGCCTGCCTGATGCATGAAAAACGATGCGCCGCAGAATAGAAACAGCCCGGCAGCGCAGCCAAACAAGGTGCTGCGCCGGAGAGCGGAACGATGATGTGCGCTTAGACCCATGACACTGCTTCGGAGAGATGGAGAGAGCTGCTTCCGATGCTCCAAGCTGCCTTGGCACAAGTCAACGCAAGATCAGATAAAGAATCTCTAACAATTCCGCAATGGGATAAGAGTGGTCTCATGTGCTGCTCGACTAGGGTTCCACGCTCTTTGGATATGTGATTGACGAGAAACTTTAAATCAAACGGCTCTCGTGAGCAATGTCCTGTTAGTTGTAGCTGCGGCTTTGCTCGATATACTTCTTCGAATTGAACTTGCTTCCCGTGGATGCACAGGACATGTAACGAATTTTCCCGAACACAGGACGCTCACTCCAGGCACGATCGAATTTTCCGAGAATGGCCCACGCAACTCCGGCGTAGCCGTTGGGATCGCAGCCATCGAGGAAATACTTGTCATTGAGATGGATGGCATATTTCATCGCGGTGGAGTTGCCGGGAGTCCACTCAAGGATCTTCTTCGCCCAGTACATGCGCATGTGGTTGTGCATCCAGCCATGATGGAGCATCTGGAGTTGTGCGGCGTTCCAGAGATCATCGTGAGTCTCGGCACGTTCGAGCTGGGTGAGGGTGTAGAGGTGCTCGCGCTCATCGCGTGCGTGGGCCGCGATGGTTGTCTTTGCCCAGGACTCGGCACATTTGGGCGAGTCGTAGTTGGGAGTGTAGCGAACGAAGTTGACAGCCAGCTCGCGCCAGGTGATGAGTTCATTGAAGTAAGCCTCGCGAGCAGCCTTTAGATGAGGATGCTTCTTTGCAGCAGCGTCGATAGCAAGCGCGATCGTAAGCGGGCCAATATGGCCGAAGCGAAGATAAGGCGACATGCAGGAAGTACCGTCTGTCTCGGGATGATTGCGCTGGATCTCGTAGCTTTCGAGCAGCCTCCTGGTGAAGAGTTTGAGGCGTTTGAGAGCAGCGTGGGTTCCGCCTTGCCATGCATTCACCGGAAGGACGGTGCGGTCGAGGTTCTTCCATCCGCGCGTGATGTCGTCGTCGACGGAGTCGGCGCGAAAGCTTCGCGGGCGCTTCCATGCGTACTGCGCGTGCGTGTTGAGATGGGAATGCAAATAGTCGGGGAGGAGGCGATTGAGACGAGGGCGCAGGGTGTAGGCCCCATACTGTGCTCTTTCGATCAGCTTCGAGGGAACCACCACATCCGCATCCACTGTCCAGAAAGGAATGGTGATGGCAGCGGCAAGATCTTTGCGCCACTTCTCGGGTGCGCGCATCGGGTTCTCATCCCCCACGAGGAGAGCGGCATGGACCTCGGCCAGGAACTGCTCATAAGATTCGAGAGGTGCGCGACGCATGACAAAGGCAATGTTGCGAGCAACGAGATCAGCCTCGATATCCGGCAAGCCCTGATTGAGAAACGCATAGTGACGAAGATTCGCTCGAGGGCAGTCGGAGAGGGCGGCGAAGTATACCACCAGTGGCAGACCAAGCAGGTTTGCCGCCTGCGCTGCGATGTCTACGGCATGGTTATCAATTCCGCGCTGGGAGCGTTGCATCCCGTAAACGACACATCTTCCCTTCGGATCAGGGATGCCGCCGCGTCTCACCGTAACACGAGGGTCGATTGCCAGAGCACGAAGCTCTTCGGCAAGCGCAGGCCGTCTGAAGATCATGAGATGAGTGTAGCGGTAGCTGATTCAGGAAGTTGATGGCAGCAAAAATGCGGCCCGAAGGCCGCACTCTTATCAAATCGAGGTTCTGATCTTTACCAGAGGCCCCAGGCCCGGCTCATGTAGTCACTGAGAGTCATGGTGGTCAACACCAGGAAGGTGAAGAAACCTGCGCTCACCGTCATCTTGATGAGCCGTGACTGATATTTGACGTGCATGAAGTACAGAATGACGATGACAGCCTTGAAGGTAGCAATAGCCAAAGCCACGATGGGGTTGAAGATGTGGAGATCGACGTACGCCGCGACTACCGTGAGACCCGTGAAAATCAGTAGCGTGATGAAGACGATGATGTACGTACGCGGGGTGACGACATGGTGCTCAGCATGCTCCGGGTTGGTTACGTTCGATGCATCATGAAATTCGGTCATTCTTTATCTCCTGCCAGTCAAGGAAGATGGCTGCGCGCGCATCTACGTGCCGTGGTGCCGGTTAATGAGGTAGAGCAAGGGGAACAGAAACAGCCAGACAATATCGACAAAGTGCCAGTACAAGGCGAAATTTTCGATTGGCGCCACGTACCCCGCTGTGAAATCTCCCCGATGAGCTCGTATGGTGAGCCAGACAAGAATGACGAGCCCGATGATCATATGCAAGGCGTGGATCCCGGTCATGGCAAAGTAAAGCGAGAAGAAGATCTGGGTCTTCTTGGCCATATCCGGAGAGAGCGGCTTCTCATCAAGACCGTAGGCATGGGGATTGACGAACTCGGAGACGTCGAAGTGGTCGCCCGGAATATGATGCTTCTCCCACTTCTCGTGGTACTCGACGCCTTTGATCCCGATGAAGACGGAGCCGAAGAGCATCGTGAGCAGCAGGAAGATAACCAGCAGCCCCTTCTTCCTGACCTCGGACGCCCAGACGCAGAGCGCCATAAAGAATCCCGATGTGATGAGGATAGCGGTGTTGGTGCCGCCGAGCGGAACGCTGAGCTGGTTCGAAGCAACCGCGAACGCATCGTAATACCAGTTGCGATAGATCAGATAGGAGAAGAACAGGCCGCCGAAAAACATGATTTCGGTGAGCAGGAAGAGCCACATGCCGAAGGTCCCCGCCTCGCGCTGCTGCTGCTCCGTCGCGAAGTGGTGAAGGTGCTGTGGCAGGGACACATGAGCATGCTCCTCCGCCTGATCCATCTCGTGCGGGTGAGCCTGCGTAGCCAAGATCGCATTATCCAACGGTTGTCACCTCTTGCTCCGTCTTGTGGGCGAGCCACTCGTAGTCGTAAGCCTCACGATCCACGATAGGAGTTTTAGTAAAGTTTTCGGTCAAGGGCGGCGATTGAATCTGCCATTCAAGGCCAGTCGCCTGCCAAGGATTGTCGCCGGCGATTGCGCCGTACTTCAGCGACCATGCAAGATAAATCATCGGAAGCATGTATCCAGCGCCAAGGACGGTAGCGCCCGCCGTCGACAGGACATTGAGCACCTGGAACTCGGGCGGATAGGCGTGATAGCGGCGCGGCATTCCGAGATAGCCGAGGATGAACTGCGGCAGGAAGGTCAGATTGAAGCCAATGAAGGTGGTCGCGGCCGCGAGCTTCGAAAGCGACTCGGGATACATGCGGCCCGTCATCTTCGGCCACCAGAAATGAACACCGGCTAGAAAGGCCATCAACATCCCGCCAACCATCACAAAGTGGAAGTGGGCCACGATGAAGTACGTCTCGGTGAGGTGGATGTCCATGCCCAGCGCTCCAAGGAACACTCCAGTCATACCGCCGATGGTGAACAGGCCGATGAAGCCGAAGGCGTAGAGCATAGGCGTCTCAAAGGTGATCGACCCCTTTTGCAGGGTGAACGCCCAGTTGAAGATCTTGATGGCGGAGGGAACGGCCACCAACATGGTCAACAGCGAGAAGACCAGCGCCGAGTAATTGGATACGCCCATGATGAACATATGGTGCGCCCAGACGAAGAATCCAAACAGCGCAATGGCCACCGAGGAGAAGGCAACCGCGGTATATCCAAAGACGCGCTTCCGGCTGAAGGTGCTGATGACCTCCGAGATAACTCCCATGCCCGGCAGAATCATGATGTACACGGCAGGGTGAGAGTAGAACCAGAAGAGATGCTGAAACAGGAGCGGATCTCCACCCCTGGTGGGATCAAAGACGCCGATTCCGATCGTGCGCTCCAGAGCCACAAGGGTCAGCGTGATTGCCAGCACCGGTGTGCCAAGAACCATGAGCAGCGAAGCCGCATAGTTCGACCAGACGAAGAGCGGCAGCCGGAACCACGTCATGCCGGGGGCGCGCATCCGATGGATGGTCACAATGAAGTTGAGGCCGGTGAAGATCGACGAGAACCCGATAATGAAGACGCCAAGCGCTGCCGTAACCACATGCGTGTTCAGATAATGGGTCGAGAGCGGTGTGGTGAAGGTCCAGCCCGTATCCACGCCGCCGAGAACGAGGGCCGCAAGCGTAAAGAGGCCGCCCATCCAGTAGAGATACCAGCTCAGGAGGTTAACCCTCGGGAAAGCCAGGTCCTTGGCTCCGATCATGATGGGGATCAGGAAGTTTCCCAGCGTCGCCGGCACGGAAGGCACCAGGAAGAGGAAGACCATGATGATTCCATGCATGGAGAAGAACTTGTTGTAGGTGTCCGAAGCCACCAGGTCGGGCTGAGGCGTCAGCAGCTCCAGCCGGATAAGGCCGGCGAAGGCTCCACCGATGAAGAAGAAAAACGTGATCGAGATCAGGTAGAGGATCGCGATGCGCTTGTGATCGCGAGTAAACAGCCAGCTCAGCAGGCCATTCTCGGCGTTGATGTAGTTCCGCTTAGGCAGGGTTGCCGTTCGTTGATCGGGTAACGTCAGAATTGTTGAACTCATGGTTTCACCACCGTTGGCGTTGTCGGCGCGGTATGCTGGTCGGCTTCGGAGTTGACCATGGTCTGCTGAAGCCGATCGTTAGTCTTCATTCCCTTGATATATTCGATCAGATCGATCAGGCCGTCTTCACTAATCTGGCCCTGATAGGTCGGCATGATCGGTGCGAATCCGGCGACGATGTGCGCAGACGGACTCAGAATAGCATCGCGCAGGTATGCATCGTTAACCAGAGGTTGCGTTCCATCTGTGAGCCTTACCCTGGTGCCGTAGACACCCGCCAGGTTTGGCCCACGAGCGCCCGCGACGCCTGTATGGCAGGAGTTGCAGCCCAGGCTGGCAAACAAACGCTCTCCATTCTGCGCGAGCGACATACCGCTGGTCGACTCGTGCAGCCACTTCTGAAAGTCGTCCGGAGTCAGGGCAGTAACTTCGCCGATCATGACGGAATGATTGGTGCCGCAGTATTGCGTGCAGAAGATGTGGTATTTGCCAGGGGTAGTCGCCTCGAACCAGACGGTCGAGTAGCGGCCGGGAATTACCTCGCGCTTGATTCTGAAATCCGGGACCGAGAAGCTGTGGAAGACGTCCTGCGAGATCATCGTCAACTGGACGGGTCGGCCCACGGGAACGTGCAGCGCGTTGATCTCATGCTGTCCGCCCTGATGCTCGGCCTTCCACATCCATTGCTTGCCGACGACATAGATATTCATGGCGTTGGTCGGAGGATTGTAGATGCGGAAATAGAGCAGCGCGCCCCAAACGAAGGTGATCAGAAAGAGCGCCAGCGGGATGATGGTCCACGTCGCTTCCAGCAGCGTCGAGCCTTCTACCTGCGTTGCCACCGGGTTCCTCTCCTTCCGGTAGCGAATCGCAAAGCCGAAGATAAGGGCGCCCACCAGAGCAAGTCCGATCAGCGTAATGAACAGCAGGAAGAAGTAGAGCGCGTCGGCGTAGGGCGCAATGGTCGACGCCTCGCGCGGAAAGAGCGCGGAAGCGTTGAGCCACTTCACCAGAAATTGCCACAGAACTGGACTGATATGCATCGTTACCCTTTATCCATTCTCTTTCTTAGTCAGGTCGCTCGCTCGCGCCCGCTGTAGATCTTTGCGGAACATCAGAAACATGAAGCCGCCCAACGATGCCACGGTGACCATCCCACCCAACTGCACCACGCGCGCAATAATAAGCGAGTGTTTGTTCCGCTGCGGATCATAGCGATAGCAATAGGTCAGGATGTTCGCAACGGGCGAACCGATTTTGTTATTGGAAGCTTCGATCAAACCAAGCAGAAGGTCCTTGGGGGAATACTCGACGCCGAGATAGTACTGGGCGAGCTTTCCATCGGTAGTGACAACCTCGATGGCACTCGCGTGCGCATACTGGGTCAGCTTGCCATCCGGGCCGGGAACACGAACGTAGCCGAAACCCACGGCCTTGGCCACCGCATCGATGGCAGGGCTCTTGCCCGTAAGAAAGTGCCACCCCGACGCCGTTTCAGGACGCCCATACCGCTTGACGTAGTAGGCCTTCTTCTTCGCGGCCACCTCGGGCGTCTCGGTCGGATCGATGCTGATCATGACGATGTTGAAGTCCTTGCCAGGCGTGAGATTGACCATCTCCAGCGCGCTGGACAAACCGTCAAGCTCTTCCGAGCAGAGCATCGGGCAGTTGTAATAGACCAGCGAAAGAATCGCGGGACGCTTACCGAAGTAGTCTCCCAGCTTGACTTCCTTGCCTGTATCGTCGAGGAAGGTCGCGTCCAGCGGGAGCTGCTGGTTCAGGTTCTGCGTCACCCCAACTTTTTGAAGCACCTGGGGCAGCTCTTCGCCGACGTTCTCGCCGGTCTGCTTATCTCCATAGCCTGAGACCTGAGCGAACAGGGGCGCGCAAAGGAGCAGGGCGCAGCCAAGAACTGCCGCCCGCCAACCGCCTCGTATTGTCTGCCTGTCCATCATGTCGTCTTCTTCTATGGTATGCCTGGAGCTGGTTCGGTTAGTGTGCCGGAGCGGACTCGCCGTGTGCTTCGCTCTCGGCCCTGTTGTAACTCATCTTTTCTGCGCGGGCTTTGATGGTGTCCAGCTCATATCCGGTCCGCGCGAAGCCCGTGGTCAACGGCGCCTGGACGACCGGAACCTCGTCGCCGGCCATCAATGGAGCGGAGGTAGCCGCAGCCTGGGTATTGACCGGCAGACCGCGCTGCGCGATCAGGGCCATAGCGCGGGTGATTGGAATCCGGATGCTGCCGTCTTGATTCTGAGTCACGCTGTAATGGTCCAGCAGCAGATCCTCGCGGGCGTGAAGATCGGCGGTCGATTGTTCGCCGTCGTCGTTATCCAGCCGGGGCATCGGAAAGGTTGCAGTCAACTGCTGCAACTGCTTCTGCTCGATCTCGGGATCGCTGGCCAGATCCTGGCGCTTTCCGCCGTTCGCTGCCGCACCTTCGAAGGTAGAGACCTGACTCCATTTATTGGTGGGGCCATCGGACTTCTGGATCGCCTTATTGATGACCCTCCCCAGCACAAAACAGAAGATAAGGAAGACCAGAAGCGATCCGCCCAGGCCCGCGAGGAAGACGGCGACGCCGTTAACGTTCGCGTCTGTGACCTCATAACCGGGCGAATCGGATTTCTGGGCCTTCGGGTCATGGCTTCCGGGTTGATTCAAATCGTGGTCGTTAGTGGGCATGTTCGGGCTCCAACATCTCTTCCAGGTGCGGATCGTTCGAGTTCATGATCGGGCGGGCCTTCAGCTCGGTCAGGTAATAGGCTCCCCATGCCGCGAGCACCGCCACCGGTACCGTGATATAGGCGAGGATGCCGATGTTGCCGACAATGTGCAGATTGCCTGCGGCATCCTTGAAGTTCGGCTCGATCAGCCAGAACATATCGACGCAACGCGCAAACAACATCCAGCTGCAGAGCCAGATCATCTTCCGCTTGTTCCGCTTCAGGTCGCGCGACAGCAGCAGGCAGAAGGGAACGACCCAGTGGCAGACAAAATCGAGCGTGCAGATATACCACCAGCCGCCGTGGATGCGATTGAGGTACCAGGGAATCTCGTCAGGGATGTTGCCGGACCAGATGATGAGGAACTCGGCAAAGCACAGATAGATGTTCAGCATGACGAAGGCCAGCATCAGCTTGCCCAGGTCGTGCTGCTCGGTCATGCGCAGCAGCGTCTTCATCGGCTGCGTCTTCGACAGCAAAATGACGGTCAGAACGCCCAGGGCAAGGACCGCATACCCTTGTCCGACGAGGAACTGGAGGCCATAGATCGACGAGTACCAGGTGACGTCGAGCGACTTGATCCAATCGATGGAACCGACTGTGAGCAGAACGACATAGATGAAGATGCCGATGCCGCAGAGGTTCTCGAACTTAGTGCGCCAGCAGTCGTAACTCGCCTGTGTGCCCCGCAGCGGATCGGCATCGCGATCAAGCGACCATTTGTTCAGAAAGTACGTAAAGATCAACAGGACGCCGAAGATGATGATGGTCTGCACGATCACGCTTGTGGGGTTCAGCATCGCGTGTTTGTCGTTGATCGTCATCGCCTGTTCGAGCGTGACCAAGTGGTTTGCCAGGGCGTCGGCCACGGCTGCGGGATTGGGATAAGCCGCCCACTGGTACAGATGCTTCATGAAGATCGCAATGGGAACGAACATCAACGCGACCAGCCACATGGTGCGGCTCATGGCTTCGAGCGGCCGCCGGAGCAGAAGGCCCCACTTGCCGCCGGTCACATGTTGCAGCATCAGCACCACCAGACCACCCCCAGCAAAGCCGAAGCAGGTCATGAAGGCCATCAGATAGGCGCGCAGCAGGTGGTTCCGGCCTTCATGCGTAAAGGCGAAGAGCACTGAAACCAGCGTAGCGGCCACGGCAACGATCAGAAGGCGGGTCCGCCATGCGGAGACGATCTCCGGTGTGGCAAGCGATGCAGGAAGCAGACGCGGGCCGTGATGATCGGGTGCGTCGTGTCCGTGTTGTTCGAGTCCATGTGCCATTCGTTTGCGACCTTTGATCCTCAGAGTTCTGTTTATTTGTTTGGCGTAGCCGAGTGACCGGCTTTCGATGGAGCCTTGAGATATGCGACCAGATCATCCAGCTCGGAGGCCGAAAGATTGGGGAAGGCCGGCATCGGCGGATGGCCGGTCCGGATTTCGTGCCGGACATAGGCTTCGCCCCGTCGACCGACAACGTTGATCAGAGAAGGAAACGTCGGAGGTCTTCCCGTCAACTGGGCCGTATGGCATACCGAGCAGTTCTTCGTATAGATAGTCTGCCCCGCCTGCGCCTGGGCGACGGCAGACACTTTCGCTCCCGGCGCGGTCGCCGCGGAGGCAACCGGAGCTGGTTCCGCTGGGGGTTCTGCAGTTGAACCGGGCTGCGCAAGAGGCACCGCCGCCGCCGGAATGATGATCGAATCCGCTTTGCCCCATTCCGCCGCAAAACTCTCCGGCAGGCCTTCGCTCTCGGCAATCGTCTTGAGCGGCGTTACCTCGACCCCCGCAGGAACATCCGACCGTTGCGCTCTCTGGCTCAACTGCAAGGCGCGGATATACGCCGCGGTAGCCCAGCGATCTGCGGGCGACATCTGCGCGGCATAGTCCGGCATCGAGCCATAGCCATCCGTCATCACCCTGAACAAGTGCCCCAGCGTTGCCTGACGAAGCCGGTCCGCCTGGAAGTTGGCCGCCTGGGCATATCCCCGCTGCACAATCATTCCATCGCCGTTGCCTACGCGCGAGTGGCAAGGCGCGCAATAGATGTTGTAGCGCTCCTGCCCACGTTCGAGCACCTTCATCGTCGCTGGAAAGGGCAGGCCCTCGCCTTCCTTGCCGTTGATGAGCCCTGTATGGAAGTAGGTATCGCTGCGAAGCTGATTGCGAGCTACGGTGTTGACCACCTGCGGGCGCACGGAGCGACCATCGGCATAAAAAGCAGTGCCGCGCTGGGGAAAGAACTTAGGCTCATCGTGCATATCCTGACGGCAACCGAGCCCGGAGATCAACAGGATCGTCGTGGCGGCGGCCATGGCCAGTCTAGGTGCGCTTGTGATTCGGATATTAATGATCCACCTCCACCACAGAGATCGCGGGGAATTGTTCAAGGAAGGCGCGCGTCTCGGTAAGGGAGAACTTCGGATCCATGGCCTCCAGGCATAAAAAGAACTTGTCAGTCGTGGCGCCGTTACGGAAGTTGGGCGCATTGAAGACGGGATGGTAGAGCTGAGGCATGCCATTCAGGGCGATCATGCCAAAGGCAGCCGACAGACCCGAGAACAGAATCGTCCACTCGTACGCGGGGATGATGAATGCAGGCCACGAGAACAACGGACGGCCGGCGATATTGAGCGGATAGGCCCAGACCGCGATCCAGGTCTGCATCAGAAACGCCGTCGTCAGGCCCATGATGCCGCCAAGCAGGCAAAGCAACGGGACGCGGGTCTTGTGGAAGTGCAGCGCAACCGCAGCCTCTTCGACCGGGTACGGCGTATAGCACTCCATCCGGCGGTAACCGGCGTGCCGGGCCTGCTCGGTCGCATGCACCAATTCGCTTGGCGTATTGAACTCCGCAAGCAAACCGTAAATTCCTTCTCTGGGCGGCATTAGAGTGTCTCCTCCACTACGGTCTCAGCATCGGCCCCGCCGCGCCTGACCTTGGTCTGCGGAAGCATCATTTTGATCTCGGACATCGGAATCATCGGCAGGAAGCGAACGAATCCAAGGAACAGGAATGTAAACAGTCCCCATGTGCCGATGAAGATCATGTAATCCCAGCGCGTCGCGACGTACGTTCCCCAACTGGACGGAAGATATTCGCGGTAGAGGCTGGTCACGACGATGACAAAGCGCTCGAACCACATACCGATGTTCACGACGAACGACAGGATGAACAGATAGGTGACGTTCACCCGCAGTTTGCGCGACCACAGCGTCGTCAGCGGTATCGCGATGTTGGTCAGGATCAAAATCCAGTATGCCCAGCCCATCGGCCCGAACATGCGGTTCCACATCATGAAGAACTCCCAGTGGCTGGCCGAGTACCACGACA
>JBEPUJ010000001.1:0-609631 GCA_041691575.1 Terriglobales bacterium | reverse complement strand
CTGTGGCGAGCGTCTTTTCAAAACGTTCTTGTGCTTCCGGGCCTTCGTGATATTCAGGTTTCATTGTGATTTAGATCTCACTCCAACTTGAAGCTACATTCTGCATGTTCCCCTGTGGGGTTAGATAGGGTTGTGATGATGAGCACAGGTGAGTCAGGACCCCATGCCGGAGAGAATACCTTTGTTCCCCATCGACCCGCACCCATGTTGCCCAGCGGAACTGATCGACTGTCTGCGACACTTCCGACAACCTTTGTCTCTGCCGAGATGATCGGGAGAGAGCAGGCGAAGCTAAACTCGGCGGGGGTTTGCACTTTATTGGTGACTAACAGCCATCTTGTTCTCTGGATGGCTGGATTAGATGGATTGGCATCCGGCATTTCCAAGGCAAGAGCTTTCCAGTGCAGTGGTTTCGGTTCAAGTAGTTTGATGGCTTGCGTTTGGCAATTGTTGATTTCCCCTTGTTGGTCTCGGTTCTGAGCTTCTAGTGCAGTGGATTTTCCTCCCAGTCCAGCGATTTTCTCCCTGAGACCTCCAGTGACGGACGTGCATTCATCTTTATCAGTCTGCAGAGTGACGCCATCTGTTTTTAGAGCCTTCCATTGGCCTTTGGCGAATCCTACAAAATAGTTGTGATCTTCATAGATCGCTTTGCCGACTGACCATGCCGCCACTGGCCCGTATATGACCAATGCAGCCCAAATGGCGAACTTCATCGCGGAACGATGCTCTTGCCTCCAATGATTTAGCATCGCCTTCCACCCTTCGCTTCTCTTTTTCTGAAGCAGGACGTCAACGACGACGGATGAACCAAAGGCGATTCCCAACACCAACCCAATCCATGTGTCTCCGATTGCGTCGATGAAGATTTGAAGGATTTTTCCCAGCAGGGAAAATGCGTGCGGAATCCACATGGGCGAGCGTCCGATCTTATGGGATAACCTATTGACACTAAAGGTATTCTCATAGAGATACCTGCGTCAAGTATGTTATTACCGACCGAACTCCAGACTTAGCCTCTTTGTTTAGAAGACTTTAGGACTTAAGTAGGGGGAGGGGGTACTTCAGAACGGCAGCAAAAATCCCCTGACCGACAGCATCGGTCAGGGGATCAAAAGTGAAAAACCCTCAGCCTTACTTATGCCAGTGCATCGGCCAGCCGAGGTATTTGGAAGCTGCCTCATGAACGGGCGCAGCCACTGTAGCAAGGTTAGCCGCGACGTGGTGCTCGAAGCCGTTCTCGCAGATGTAGCGCAGCAGGTTCTGCATGTTGGGAATCTCGACCACTCCCGCCCCGCCAAACGTGTTCAGCGTGTCGTTGGTGAAGTTGCCCTCGCCGACATAGCCCTTGATCGTTCCCTCGAAGTCGTCGGTGGAGAAACGGGCGAAGCTCATCGCGCTGGCCTTGACGGTGCCGTCGAGCGTGCCGTAGGTGTTCTCCTTGCCGACCGTCCCTGCGATGATCTGCTGGAAGTCCATCTTCACTTCCTTGAAGAAGTGCTTCGGCAGGTTCGAGCAGTGGAAGCAGACCGCCTTGTCCGGGTTGTCGCCGTAGTTGTTGTTCCAGTCGAGCAGCGCCGAGGGCGTCTCGCTGGCCAGCGTCAGCGCGTACATGCTGACCGTGCCCATGGTGTCGGTCTCACAGGCGCTCGGAAACAGGTTCTCGCTCATCATGCTCATCACGGTGCAGGGCACGACGCCGAAGTACTCTTCCATCGAGGTCCAGCATTGCACCGAACTGACAGTCAGCGAGCTCCCCTTCATCCAGCCGTCGATGACCGCGCCCAGCTTTGCCATCTTAATCAGCGCAGCCTCGGGAACATTGCCCGTCGGAATGTACTTTTTGATGGTGGCGAACTTCTCCTGCACCACATCGTCGCCGTCCTTCAATCGCTCGATGCGGCCGAAGACCTCGCTCAGGTCGAGCGTCTCGATCGTGATGCCGCTCTTCTCCAGCAGCTTCTCCGAGTAGCGGACCGTGTTGAACGCCGTGGGTCGAGCGCCGATTGCGCCGATGCGCAGATTCCTCATCCCTTCGACGACCCGGCAGACGCCCGCGAACCACTCGAGGTCGGCCTTGAACTCCGGCGAGTCAGGCGCTTCGGTGTGCAGCCGCGTCAGCGAGTAGGGAATACCGTACTGCTTGAGGTTGTTGCAGATCGACATCTTGCCGCAAAAACTGTCGCGGCGGAAGGCGATGGTCATCTTGCCCGCGTGGTCCGGCGTCGCCTGGATCAGCACCGGAACCTGAAGATTCGCCAGCCGCAGCGTGTCGGCCAGGCCGCGCTCCTCGCCGAAGTTAGGCAAGGTGATGATGATGCCGTCGATCTCGGCCGCGTGTTTCTTGAACAACGCGGCACACTTCTTTGCGTCCTCGTAGGTTTCGACCGCGCCGTGCGCCGTCTCCTCGGGCGTCAGCACGATTGGCTTGATGCCTGCGGCTTCGAGCGCCGCGATCATCTCCAGCCGTCCGCTGGTTGCCAGGTGGCTCGGAAAAAAGCCACGGTTGCCCACAATAATACCCATTGTCATCTGCTTCGCCATACGTCTCCCTGCTCGTGATTGGGGCCCGCGAACCGGCGGCCGCTTGAATGATTCACTCGTTACACTTCCGCGCGGCGAGCTTAGAACAACTTATGCTTCGGCCAGTACTTGATCGTGTAAATCCCACCGAAGATCGCCATCAGCAGCCCCCACCACAGCGTCGGGTGCAGATCCGCCAGCACCGTAGGCGGAAGATGGTGGTATTCCAAGATCCCGGTGATGACCAGCACCACGCCATACGTCAGCATCAGGATGCCGCAGAAGAACCAGATTGACAGCTCCGCTGTCTCTTCATCGTGTTTCTCTTTCATAATCCAGCTCCTACCACAACATCAGGTTCAAAATAAAGAAGACGGTGATGACCACAATCGCCCAGAAGATCGGCTTCTGCCACAGCGTCTTCGATCCGTCATGCGGAATCGGCGTTACGCCGTAAACCAGTCCGCTAAGCTGCTCGATAGGCACCGGCTTGGTCATCAGGCTCACGATCACCGTGACGCCGACGCAGATCAGCCAGCACCACAGGCCGCGATAGAGGTTCTCCGCCATCGGTTTAGCGTCCGGACTCAGGGCAATGTAGCGCAACGCTCCCGGATCGCTATGCGTCCAGACAAACATGCCGATGGAAGATACCGTTCCTGCCAGCAATCCCCAGAAGCCGCCTGCATGCGTTGCGCGTTTCCACAACATTCCCAGGATCACCGTTCCGAACAGCGGAGCGATAAAGAAGGTGAACAGAGCCTGGACGTAGTCCATGATGCTAGCCGCGTTCATGACCAGATAGGCCGTCAGCACGCTCACCAGCATGCCGATCACAGTCGACCAGCGGCCCATCGCGACGTAGTGCTTGTCGCTGGCTTTCTTGTTGATGAAGGCGCCGTAGATGTCGTAGGTCCACACCGTCGAGAACGCGCTGACGTTGCCCGCCATGCCGCTCATAAAGCCCGCGACCAGCGCCGTAATGCCTAACCCCAGCAAGCCCGGACCGCAGTAGCGGATCAGCATCAGCGGAAGCACATCGTCATAGCTATGTTGTCCGGTCACTTGAGCGATGCTTGCCGGCACCAGGTGCATGATGCTGCCGTCCGGATTCTTCAGCACAGACAAGGCCAGCAGGCCGGGCACGATCACGATGAAGGGAACCGCCATCTTGAAGGCTGCACCAATAACCGGAGCCATCTTGGCCGCGCGCAGGTTGTTCGCGCTCAGCACCCGTTGGACGACCAGGAAGTCGGTCGTCCAATATCCGAAGCTGATGACAAATCCCAGCCCGAAGACGATCCCGGTCCAATGCACTCCCATCGGATTGTCCTTGAAGCTGCCCAGCGTGCTCCAGAGATGGGTGTAGTCGCTGCGGCCCAGGTTCACCGCGATGTGCGCTTTCAGGTTGGTCCATCCGCCTGCCTCGATGAGGCCCAGGATCGGGATCGTCGCCGCGCCTGCCCAGATCAGAACGAACTGCAAGACCTCATTAATGATGGCCGACCGCAGGCCTCCCATCATCACGTACAGAGCCACCGTCGCCGCGCCAACCCAGATGCTGAAACTGATGTTCCAGCCCAGCACGGTCTGCATTACCACGGCCATGGCGTACATGTTGACGCCGCTCATCAGGATGGTCATGATGCCGAACGAAACCGCCGACAGCCCTCGCGCACCCTCGCCGAATCGCAGTTGCAGGTAGCCGGGAACCGAGTGCGTCTTCGAGATGTAATAGAACGGCATCATCACGATGCCGAGAAAGAGCATCGCCGGAATCGCACCGATCCAGTACCAGTGCGTCGCCAGGATGCCATATTGATAGGCCGCGCCAGCCCATCCCATCAGTTCCAGCGACCCAAGGTTTGCCGACACGAAGCTCAGGCCCGCGATCCAAGCCGTCATCTCGCGTCCGGCCAGGAAGAAGTCTTCGCTGGTATTCGATTTGCCCTTCGCGTAAAAGCCAATGAACACGACCAGCGCGAAATAGAGCGCCAGAATCAGTATGTCCACCGGAGCAAGCGTCGTCAGTTGCCCCTTCACCATCAGCGCAGCAAAAGCCTGCATCGGTCAATCCTAGGCGAACGGTCCGTTGCCAATGGCAGGGACGTTCACACCCTCTCAATCGAAACTATTTGTATACGGCGGAGTGCTGCGGTACGAATTTATGGCAGGAAACAGACCCTTCCAGAAAGCGTATTCCAATAACTTCCGCCGTTGCCACTATACAGGAAGAAATTCGTGGCCAGCCAGCGATTAAATCAAGGCCGATGTCCGAGTTTTTCATAAATAAATCGTTTTAGTGCCTCGTCTTCTCGGGCTGGCCGCCATGCAAGGGTGTCCATGACTGCAACTCGCCATCGCCAGTTTGAATCTATTATCGGATAGGGCCGCGCTTCGGCGCGCCACGGAGACCGATCATGCAGATTCGCAAAGCAGGCACGTTTTTCCTTACAGCCGTCCTTACCCTGGGTATGTCGACGTTCGTATTGGCCCAGGACGGAGCCAAGCAGGACATGAAGAACGCGGGCCACGAGACCAAAGATGCCGCCAAAGACACTGGCCACGGCATATCTAAAGGCACGCAAAAGGCATATCACAAGACCAAGCGTGGAACCAAGAAGGCGTACCACAAGACCGCCAAGGGAACGAAGCACGCTGTTAACAAGGTAGAAGGCAAACCGGCCGACGCTCCGCAGTAGCAATAAAGTGAAGATTCATTCCGCAAAAGCTGCCGTGGCCGCCGGGCTCCAAAGCGCCTCCGCGGCCAGGCAGACCAGCGCGATCCAATACAGATCCGCGCCCAGTAGATGCACGATCTGAATCCAGGTCGGCGCCAGCAGCAAAACGTCCGTGATCCCCAGAACGAACTGTAACCCCAGCAAAGCAGCCACGATCCAGGCCAGTCGTGATCGAACCCGCATCACCAGCCAGATGACGCACACGAAGCCCACAACTGCGGCAGCCGGATGCATCCATCGCATCCTCACCAGCAGCGGCGAACTGGATGCAAAGTCGGCGGCAAGCCCCTCCAGCAGGCTGGACGAGGGAAACAGCGTATCGGCCAGCGCTGCAACCGATCCCGTCGCTCCCACAACAATCGTTGCTGCCAGCGCCACCCAGGCTGGCCACATCAGACCTCTATCCCTGAAACGCGAAACAACTCTCTGAGCTACAGATTCAGGAGCGTCACTGAGCCACCAAGCGGTCACCGTCAGCGATCCGAGAAACAGCATGGTGTTGGTGAAATGGATCGACTGCATCAGTACGCGGGCGTTCGAGATGTTCTCCCCGACAAAATGGCCCAGCACCAATGCCGCACCCAGCAGCGCCTCGGTCAGTAACAAGACTGCGGATGCTATCGCCGCCCGTCGCGCCCGGTGTCCACGCGTGGCCGCATAAAACGTCCACACCACCAAGCCAATCACCATAAATGCGCTGACACCCGTCATCGAGCGATGGGCAAACTCAATGATCGTGGCAAGCCGCGGATGGTGCGGGAAGAAGTCGCCATTGCACAGCGGCCAGTTGTCCCCGCAACCCGCACCCGATCCCGTGGCGCGCACCACTGCTCCCCAAAGGATGACCAGCACGTTATACGCAACGACGACCCACGCATAACCTACCAGCGTCTTCGGAACTCGCTTCCCCGTAACTGCGGCCGTCAATTCCATAGGCTCATTTTACGGGTAGGCTTCCCATAAAATTTTATTTCCATTCCGCATAAGCGGAGCTATGCTTCCATCTGTCTCGGGACTTCAAATCCATCATAGCGGAGAATCAATGAGGCTCCTTGCGGCACTCACTCAGATCCTGCTTGTTTCGATCCCGTTATTCGCGACCTCTGTTCAAGGACATGCAGCTGGCACCCCTTCATCTCTCCCTGGTCAATCTCTTACGTTAGAGCCAGTAGAGTGTGGATGTATCTCCTACCTCATTCAGGATCACAAATACTACCTCGCCTGGATGAGCGCTAGAGTATTGCGTCAAGATAAGGCTCTCCATGATTTCAATGGCTGGTCGAAATCACCCAGTCCAGGCTATACAGATATGGCATTCGATCCTCTCTTCCAAACGCCGATCGGGGCTGTGAGGTTCAGCTTAGACCTTAAAAAGCTCCAGGGATGCAAATTTCCTGATAATGCATCGCTCGATGAAGCCAATTTCCGTGGTTCCGATCTCACCGGATCCATCTTTTTAGGCGCAAGCCTAAAAAAGGCCTCCTTCGACTTCTGGAGTCCGAATGGGGAGAAGCGGCCGACCAACCTGACCAGGGTTAAATTCTTAGGCGGCGATCTGACAGGAGCAACTTTCTCCGGCGCCGATATGAATGGCGTGATCTTTGAGCCTGACAAGCTGCCCCCGGCTTATGGCCTTTCCAAATCGAGGCATCTTGAGCAAATGACCTACGAGGATGATCCTTCGTCTCTTCTCGGGCTCCGCCAGCTCTTTCGGGATGGCGGCTTCGCCGAACAAGATAGCCAAATCACCTTCGCGATTCAAAACACAAAGCGCATTCACCTTGGACAGCAGTGCCGATGGCTCTCCCACGAAAGGGGTGCAGGCTTCGGCTCATGCATCTCCTATGCAGGCTTGAAGATTCTCTACTGGACATGCAAGTACGGGATGGATCTTCGGAGGCCGATTAAGATTGGCTTCTACGCATGGCTTATCTTTGCTGTCGTCTTCTTCCTTTTCATGCATCATCCGGGCCCCTCCGGTCTCTATCTGGCGGTCGCGAAGGGGATCGTTCTAGAACAGGAAGAGATTAAAAACGCGCCTCAAGTGCGATCCACGTCGCTCAGTCTTGTCCGACAGCCCAAGCAGCTTTTTCAGTGGCTTATAAGTGAGTGGCGCCTCTTTAAAATTGCAGTTTTTTTCAGTCTCATCAATGGTTTCACCTTGGGCTTCAAAGAAGCTGATATAGGCCGCTGGATTCGTCTACTCCCTGCAAGGGAATTCGAGTTTCGCGCGGTGGGATGGTCAAGAACCTTCGCTGGACTTCAAGCGCTAATGATGCTCTGTCTCCTAGTCATCTGGATTTTATGCATATTCGGCCATCCCTTTGGTTGAAAGACTCTTGGAATACCGAAGGGATGGCCAGAATTGGGCTACCCCTTCGCCAACTCCTTGGCGCGTTGGGTAGCTCGCTTCACGGCCTTGATCAGCGTCACGCGCAGTCCGCCTTCTTCGAGTTCCAGAATCCCATCGACCGTGCATCCCGCAGGAGTCGTCACGGCGTCCTTCAGCAGCGCCGGATGATATCCCGTTTCGAGCACCATCCTTGCCGATCCCAACGTCGTCTGCGCCGCCAGCAGGGTGGCGATATCGCGCGGCAGGCCGACGTTCACGCCCGCCTCCGCCAGCGCCTCGATGATGATGTAGAGGAACGCCGGCCCCGAACCCGATAGGCCGGTGACCGCATCCATATGTTTCTCGTCGACGACGACGGTGCGCCCCACGGTCTGAAAGATGCGCTGTGCGATGGCCATCTGCTCTTCAGAGGCAAATCGACCGGCACAGAGTGCCGTAATTCCCGCCGCCAGCATCGCCGGCGTATTCGGCATCGCGCGAATGACGCCCAGGTCGTAGCCTGCGCCGTCCTCGATGCTGCGAGTCGTCACCGAAGCCGCGAAGGAGAGCACCAGCTTGTCGGCGGAGAGCGCCGGTTTGATCTGCTCGATGATGTCCGGCACCTGAATCGGCTTGACGCCCAGCAGGATGACATCGGCATGTTGCGCTGCCGCCAGGTTATCGGTCGTAACCTCCACGCCAAACTGCGCCGACAACGCCAGCGCACGATCGGGATGGTGCACGGTGGCAAAGATCTGGTCTGTCGCGACCAGGTTGTTCTTCAGAAAGGCGTGCAAAAGAATGCCGCCCATCTTGCCCGTGCCAAGAATCGCTACCCGCAACCCAGGCATCACCGGGGCCGGTGTCACAACTTCATAGATTTCGTCGCTCATATAGAAAGGCTACCAGACTGCCTTTAATTATTATCCGGCTTAATATCCAGCAGCCTACTTCTTCTGCACAGCAATCCACTCGTTCACGCGCTGTTCGAGCAGATCCATCGGCAGCGCGCCCGAATCCAGCACCTCATCGTGAAACGCCTTGATATCGAACTTCGGCCCCAGCGCGGTCTTCGCGCGATCCCGCAGCTCCAGAATCTTCAGCTGCCCCATCTTGTAGCCCAGCGCCTGTCCCGGCCACGCGATGTAGCGGTCCACCTCCGCCTCGATGTTGGTGTCGTCCATCGCGGTGTGTTCGTGGAAGTAGTCGATCATCTGTTGCCGCGTCCAGTGTTGCGAGTGGACCCCGGTATCGACCACCAGCCGGATCGCCCGCCAGATGTCCGCCTCGAGCCGCCCATAGTCGCTGTAAGGATCCTGATAGAAGCCGATCTCCTTGCCCAGCCGTTCACTGTAAAGCGCCCAGCCCTCGGTATAGGCCGTGTAGTAGGACTGCTTGCGGAACTCTGGCAACCCGGTCAACTCCTGCCCAATCGAGATCTGCAGATGATGTCCCGGAACCCCTTCGTGGTACGAGACTGCCTCGACCCCGGCCAGCGACCGCTGTGCGAAGTTGTAGGTGTTCACCTCGACCTTGCCGGGCCGCCTTCCATCCGGGCTCCCCTGGTTATAGACCGCCTCTGCCTGGTCCTTCGCAATGTAGGCCGGCATCTCCACGACCTCGAGCTTCGCCTTCGGCAGCGTGCCGAAGAGTTCCGGCAGCTTGGGACGCATCCTGTCGATATATCCCCGGTAAGTCTCCAGCAACTGCTCCTTCGAGGTAGGGTGCTTCTTCGGATTGGTCTTCAGCGCTGCATTAAAGCTCTTCAGATCGGAGAAGCCCAGCTTCTTCACAATCGCCAGCATCTCTGTCTCATCCCGCTTCACTTCGTCGAGCCCGATCTGGTGAATCTCCGCTGCCGATTTATTCAGCGTCGTGCTCTGCCGGATTCGAAACGCATAATAGGCATCCCCATCCGGCAGCGCCCAGACGCCCGGATCCTTGCGTCCCTTGGGAATGTAATCCAGCTTCAGAAACTTTGCGAACCGCTGGTAGGAAGGCAGCACATCGGTCTCGATCGTCTTCAACAACTCGTTCGAGATGCGCTTCTGCTCCGCCGCGCTCACCGTCGTGGGAAACTTCTTCAGCGGCAGTGCAAACGGGCTGTCCTCCGGCTTCTGGTCGGCCAGGGTTTGAACCTGCACCAGCACCTTCTCCATCAGGTAGGCAGGCGGCATCCGTCCCTCGTCGATTCCCGCCTGCATGTTCACCGTAACCTGCGAAAACGCATTTGGCACCTTCTGCAGCCGCGAGATGTAATCGTCGTAGTCCTTCACTGAATCGAATTGCAGATCGCTCGGAATCAGTGCCAGGTCGGTGTGAAAGCCGCTGAACTGGTTCACCGGCATCTCCCACTCTTTGAACTTCGCGGCCTCCTGGTCATCGATCAGCGAACGCATCATCAGCTCCGCCGACAGCTTTTCCTGATCCGGCAGACCCGTTGTATCGATCGCTCCCAGCCGCTCGATGTAGCCCCGCTCCCGCGCCAGCGTCGCATTCAACGCCTGCACCGAGTAGTCGGTAAGCTGATCGTTGTACCGCTTGTCCCCGAGATAAGACGCGTACTCCGGCGAGTGCTTCAGCCGGGCCTGCCATATCTCGTCAAACAACGCATTCAGCGTCTTACTGCGAGCCGCAACCGGCTCTGTCGTTGCGGCAGCCGCAGGAAGCGGAACCTGCGCACCCATCGGCACTACGCTCATGCAGCACATTAACGCCAAACCACCAGCCAGCCCGCGAGAAATCCTGTTCATCCGGTCTCCAGATACTCACTCGTCAGTGTAACTCCGCGTGCCCGCGCCTCCGGCAGAGCAAGCATCCAGCATTCGATAAAGCGTAGACCGGCTGATCCCCAGCAGCTCCGCCGCACGTAGCTTGTTGCCCGCGCAGTTCTTCAGCACCTCAAGCACATGCTGCTCCACCACATCCTGCAACCGAGCCGGTCTCTCACCGCAATCGGATCCTATACTCGGCTTCACGCGCAAAGGCATCGCCAACTCCGGAAGCTGCCGCGCCTCAAGCACGCCGCCGTCGCGCCTCGACCTCGACACGGCCTCGCGAATTACCTCCTCCAGCTCGCGAACATTCCCCGGCCATTCATGCGATTGCAACCGCTCCATCGCATCCTGCGCAATCGTTTTGATGCTCTTGCCCTCTACCCGAGCAAAGCGCTCAAGAAAATGTGCTGCCAGCTCTGGCACATCCTCCATCCGCTCCCGCAGCGGAGCCACTCCAATCTGCACCATCGCAATCCGCTGATAAAGCTCCTGCCGAAATCTTCCTGCCGTGGTCAGCGCCCGCAGGTCCTGATTGGTCGAAGCGATGATCCGCGTATTCATCTTCTGCGGTGCGGCCAGTCCTTCCTGTGCCCATTCATTGCGCCGCAGAATCCCTACTAACTCATCCTGCGTTGCGAGCGGCATCTCCTCGATCTCATCGAAAAACAGCGTGCCCCGCTGCGCCATCTTCATTAGATAGTCGATTCGGTTGCCCGCCGCCGATACGACAAAACTTCCGTCCCCGCCCGCGCTCATCCGGTGCAGCGCGCGCGCCGCCATCTCTTTGCCCGCGCCGCTCTCCCCGGTCACCAGAACGGTGCGGAAGTGCGGCCCAATCCTGCGAACCTGCAACCGCAGCCGCTTCATCGCCGCGCTATCGCCAACCATCTCCCATTTCATCGTAGCCGGAAGCGGGGCTTGAAGCGGAGCCGGAACCACACTTGGGCCGCCCTGCGGCTCACCAAAGGGAACTGGACGAGAAGAAGGAAGATAGCTGAAGGTCGACATGGCTGCTCCCTTTATCGGCAAAAGCCGCCTTCAGATGAGCCCGCCCAAAACAAAAGAGCCGAACCCCGCACAAAGCGGCATCCGGCTCTTGATTATTTTCTATGCTGATTAGGCAGTCGTCGGGGCGCAGTAGGTGTCGAACGCGCGCGTCAGCTCCTGTGCAATCGCCGGTGCCGTCGAAGTCTCAATTGCCGACCGCTGCATCAGGTACACCAGTTGTCCGTCGCGCAGAATCGCAATCGCCGGCGAGGTCGGCGGATGTCCGCCAAAATAGCTCCGCGCCTTCTCCGTCGCTTCCATGTCCTGCCCTGCGAATACTGCCACTGCATGATCCGGCTTCACGCCATGCTGCAATGCCAGGCGAACTCCCGGGCGCATCTTCCCCGCGGCGCATCCGCAGATCGAGTTCACGACGACCATCGTCGTTCCTGGTTGTGCTACGGCGGCGTCCACGTCGGCCGCGCTGCGGGCTTCTGCCACGCCTGCGCGGGTCAGCTCCTCGCGCATAGGAATCACCATAATCTCTGGATACATTGAGCATCTCCTTGAGGCAGCCAGAACAGCCGCCTGTCACGATTGTACGGTCTCGTCCCCTCGCCGCGCCAGCCTGCCCGGTGTTGTACCCTCTAAGCCGTGTACTCTCCTACGATTCGCGTTCAGGAGCAAATCCCCCTCGCTCCCTTCACGACCCTCCGCATCGGCGGCCCTGCCCGCTTCTTCTGCGAGGTCGCCAGCGAAGCCGATCTGCTCGAAGCCGTCCATTACGCCCGTCAACACAGCCTCGGAATCTTCGTCCTCGGCGGTGGCAGCAACCTGCTCATCGGCGACCAGGGCTTTGACGGTCTCGTCATCCGCATCGCCATCGACCATCCCATCGAGGCGACCTCCTCTGGTCAGTTCGCGGAGTACACCGCCACCGCCGGAACCGAATGGAACGCCTTTGTCCTCCATCTCTGTGAGCAGGGAATCAGCGGCGTCGAGTGCCTCGCCGGAATCCCCGGCTCGATCGGGGGCACTCCCGTCCAGAACGTCGGCGCTTACGGACAGGAGGTCGCCAGCACCATCGCCTCCGTCCGCGTCTTCGATCTCGAAGCCGACACCTTTGTCACTCTCTCGCACGATCAATGCGGCTTCGCCTATCGCCACAGCATCTTCAACACCACGCACCGCAACCGTTACATTGTCGTCTCTGTTAATTTCCGCTTCGACCGTTCAGCCCAGCCCAACCTCACCTACGCCGACCTCGAACGCCACTTCGCCGACTGGGATTCGGCCACCGCGCCGTCTCCCCTCGACGTCTACCACGCCGTCCGCGCCATCCGTCACCGCAAAGGCATGCTGATCGTCGAAGGCGAAGCCGACTGCCGCAGCGCTGGCTCCTTCTTCAAAAATCCCGTCGTCTCTCCATCAGTGCTCACGCAAATCTCTACCGGCCTTCAGACTCCCATCAGCGAAATCCCCCACTGGCCAGCCCCCGGTGGCCACATCAAGCTTCCCGCCGCCTGGCTCCTCGAAAAGGCCGGCTTTCCTAAAGGTTTCACCCTGGGCCACGCCGGAATCTCCTCCCGCCACACCCTCGCTCTCATCAACCGGGGGCACGCCGCTGCTGCCGACATCATTGCCCTCCGCGATCTCATTCGCCGCGAAGTCGAAAGCCGCTTCGGAATCCGGCTCGAACAGGAACCCGTTCAGCCTTAAGGAACCTCTGATTCAGTCCGGTTTTGTTAAGGGCACGCCTTCCAGCCGTGCCGCAAGTGGTTTGTCCGTAATGCGGCTTTAGCCGCTGAGGAGAGTTCGTAGGGTTAATTTAGATATCCCTTTAGCCCCGATCCCGCCTCATTTGCCATCTCACACCATCGAACTCATATACTGATTGGGAGTTAAACCCACAGGAGATATGCGATGAGGTTGTATCAGATGGCGGATGCGGTCCGGTATGAGTTGATGAATACCGAAGACCTGCGCGATACGTTTTTGCTGGAAGGCTTGTTTCAGCCGGGTGAGATCGAGTTCGCTTATGTAGACCTCGACCGCACCGTCATCGGCTCGGCTGTGCCCACGAAGAGCGCGCTCAAGCTCGAAACCGAACCCGAACTGCGCGCCGATTATTTTCTTGAGCGCCGCGAGCTTGGTGTCCTCAACGTTGGCGGGGCCGGATCGGTCGTCGCCGATGGCAAGACCTTCGATCTCGACAAGCTCGATTGCGTCTACGTAGGCCGCGGCACCAAAGATGTCTCCTTCACCAGCAAGGACGCCGCTAAGCCAGCGTACTTTTATATTCTCAGCTACCCCGCCCACGCGGAGTACCCCACCGCGATGGTCAAGTTTGCGGACATGAAGGGTCTCGAACTGGGCAGCGCCGAGACCTGCAACAAGCGGACGATCTACAAGGCCATCTACAAGGAAGGTCTCAGGAGTTGCCAGTTGGTCATGGGCTTCACCCTGCTGGCCTCCGGCAGCAACTGGAACACCATGCCCGCGCATACCCACATGCGTCGCAGCGAGGTCTACTTCTACTTCGATGTGGAGCCCGCGCACCGTGTCTTCCATCTGATGGGACCGCCGGACGCGACCAGCCATCTGGTTGTCGCGGACAAGGAAGTAGTCGTCTCGCCGGGCTGGTCGATTCACGCTGGCGTCGGCACCAAAAGCTATGGCTTCTGCTGGGGCATGGGCGGAGAAAACCAGGCGTACGACGACATGGATGTCGTAACCATCGCTGATCTGAAATAACCCCGATTGAAATAACAGGAGCTTAAGTAAATGGCGGCAGGTAAGACTGGCAACATCTTGGTAGTTCGTTCCAAAGACGAGTGCAAATGGGATCTGGTGAGCCTGGGCGAAGTCATGCTCCGGCTCGATCCCGGTGACGTGCGCGTGGCCACAGCACGTCAGTTCAATGTGTGGGAGGGTGGCGGCGAGTATAACGTCGCTCGCGGTCTGCGTCGCTGCTTCGGTCTGAAGACGGCGATTGTCACCGCGCTGGCCGACAATCCCGTGGGTCGTCTGCTCGAAGATCTCATGCTGCAAGGCGGCGTCGATCAGTCGCATGTCGTCTGGACCAAGTACGACGGCGTAGGCCGCACCACGCGCAACGGCCTGAACTTCACCGAGCGCGGCTTCGGCGTTCGCGCCGCGCTGGGCTGCTCCGACCGTGGCAACACTGCGGTCAGCCAGTTGAAACCCGGCCAGATCGACTGGGACGAGATCTTCGGCAAGGAAGGCGCGCGCTGGCTGCACACCGGCGGGATCTTCTGCGCGTTGAGCGAGACCACGCCCGAGGTCGCCAAAGAGGCGATGGTGGCGGCGCGCAAGCACGGCACCATCATCAGCTATGACCTCAACTATCGCGACTCGCTGTGGAAGTCGATTGGCGGTAAGGCACGCGCCACCGAGGTCAACCGCGAGCTTGCCTCTTATGTCGATGTCATGATCGGCAACGAAGAGGACTTCACGGCAGCGCTCGGCTTCGAGATCGAAGGCGCAGGCGATGACCTCGCCGAACTCGACACCGGCAGCTTCCGCCGCATGATCGAGAAGGCCGTCACGACGTTCCCGAACTTCAAGGCAGTGGGCACAACCCTCCGCCACGCCAAGACGGCAAGCGTCAACGACTGGGGCGCGGTCTGCTACTACGAGGGCGAATTCCACGAAGCCCGGCCCATGCCCGACCTTGAGATCTTTGACCGCGTAGGCGGCGGCGACTCCTTCGCCTCGGGTCTGATCTACGGCTTCCTCAACGAGAAGGGTGCGGACTGGGCGGTCAACTGCGGCTGCGCTCACGGCGCTCTCGCCATGACCACCCCCGGCGACACCACCATGGCCACCTTCGACGAGGTCCAGCGCATCATGAAGGGCGGCGGCGCAAGGGTGCAGCGGTAAGAAGTATTACCGTTGCACTTTTCAAGCTGTTGCTTGTTCCGTCTGTTGTTTGTTCTACGCCGTCATCCTGAACGAAGTGAAGGATCCCCGCATTTTGTCGTTGTCTGTTCCAGTCGTTGCCTGTTTTTCCTAGAGACTACTCAATGTCTGAATACGCCTATGTCTATATTCTCGCGAGCAGCTTCAAGAAGCTCTACATCGGCGTCACTACTGACCTTATGCGGCGAGTCTCCGATCACAAGACTCACAGAGATCCTCAAAGCCACGCCGCTCGATACAAGATAGACAAACTCGTCTACTTCGAACGTTTCACAACTATCACTGCAGCCATTCAACGCGAAAAAGAACTCAAGGGCTGGCTTCGCATACGAAAACTGGAGTTGATCATCTCCACTAATCCCATCTGGCAGGATCTAAGCGCCGATTGGGGCAAACCGATCCCAGCGTTCAAAGAGTCGGATCGATTGCCTCCGGTCACATTTTTCACACCGTCATCCTGACTTTGAGCGTAGTCGAATAGGAAGGGCGCGATTGCGAGAGAGAATTTTCAACGAGGATGCAATGTGGCACACTGAGCAAAATACGGGGATCCTTCACTTCGTTCAGGATGACGGCGTAAAACAAACAATCGCAATATCAATCCAGGAGAAACAGAAATGAACAAATCCGAAGTCCTAAAATCTCTCCGCGAGGTCGGCCTCGTTCCGGTCCTGCGAGCGGAGTCCGTCGATAAAGCTCTCGCTCTCGCCGAAGCCATCGCCGCCGGCGGCGTCAACGTCCTTGAGGTCACCATGACCGTTCCCGGAGCCATTCAGGTCATGCGCAAGCTCGCCGAGCAGCGCCCCGATATCCTTGTCGGGGCCGGGACCGTCCTCGACGCCGAGACCGCACGAATGTGCATTCTGGAAGGCGCAAAGTTTATCGTCAGCCCCGCGCTGAACCTCGGAACCATCGAGATGTGCCACCGCTACTCCATCGCCGTTCTGCCCGGCGCGCTCACCCCAACCGAGATCGTAACCGCATGGCAGGCCGGAGCCGACGTCGTGAAGGTCTTCCCGGCCCGCGCCATGGGCGGCGCGAAGTATCTCACGGCGTTGAAGGGCCCACTCCCCCAGGTCGAGCTGATCCCCACCGGCGGCGTCTCGCTCGCAACCGCAGCAGACTTTCTCGCAGCGGGAGCTTTCGCCCTCGGCGTAGGTTCAGACCTCGTCGATGCCAAGGCCATGGCCGCCGGTAAGCCGGAAGTCGTCACCGAGAGCGCCCGGAAGTATCTGGCCATCGTGAAAGAGCACCGCGCCGCCAAAAAGGCCTGAGAACCCATCAATCGGCAGCATCAAGCAGCGAAATCAATCGGCGGAGATGATCATCCATGGATTTTCATCTCCGCTGTTCGGTTTAAAAAAGAGTCCGAAAGCCTTCGCACACTTTGCGGTTCACGGCCTCGGCTGGCTGACCCATAACAGCGGCTGCCGAATGGGAAACGTCCGCTGCAACTCTGCAATCTCAGTATCCGCAGGCAGCGTCTTCCAAAGGTCCGCATACTCCGGCCGGGTATAAGCCCGCGCCGCGAAGAGCAGGCTCGGCTGCCGCAGCGGTAGATCGCTGAAGTGCGTAGCGTCAGATACATAAGGCCACGTCCCACGGCTCTGGATATAGGGAAAGTGCCGCGCAATCGCCGCCCGCATCCCCGGCCCATCCTGCAGATCGTAGTCCCACACATTCTCAAAACGGGTAGACAGCAGCAGGCAAACCGCCGATAGCATATCCAGATTGAAGAGCGACAGCCGATAAGGATTGGCTGTAGTCAGTTCATGCGGAAAGGTTCCATCCGCCTTGATCTGCGCTCGAATCGTAATCGTCTTATAGCGTTGCCGCAGCTCACTCAGTGCTGCATCATCGGCATTTGGTGAAAGCGCAAGATGCAGCCGGGTGAACGCCGCGGCCTGCAGCAGCCACGAACTTCCGTGGTGGCTCTTATCGTCCCGCGCCAGCCCTGCCAAGCGGGAGCTGGTCAGCCATTGCAGGTACGCCGCAAACCAGCCCTGCAACCCGTCGAGATCGGGTTCGGCCAGCGCCTCCGAACCGGCAAGAAACGGGATAGCCTGCGCCACCTCCGCCAGATGAACCGTCTCAAGAATCCCTTCCGATCGCCCGGTCTTTGCCGGAGGTACGGTCTGCGCATAGAGGAGGCTCGGCGTCATGCGTGTAGCGGAATCGACAAACCATGCCCGAAGATGGCGCACTGCCGACTCCGCATAGCGCTCTTCCCTGGTCAGGACGAAGGCCGCCGCAAGCGCCGAAACCTGAATACTTAGATTGAGCAGCGCATCCCGATGCGCCACAAACGCCGCCGGGTTGGGTGCGCCGCTGCGCTGAACGTAAGTTCCATCCGTCTTAACAGGGTCAGGCCAGAAGTCATCTGCCTCCGAGTAGAAATCGTGGATCGTGCCGGGACTACGCTCGCAGGGCAACGCAGTCAGCGTCGCGGGAGATTGCGTCAGGTAGCGTTCGGCGGCGCCAAGAATGCGATCGTGATCGATCACAGCAACGTTGGGGCGGGCAGTGGAGATTGGCGAATGCAGTGTTTGAGACAGAAACAGCCGCGGCGTAAGAAGAAGCGAAGCGGCTTGGCTGCAAAATATCCTGCGGGATGTCGGCATGGCGGCAGTCTTCCGTTGGCGGAAGGGTATCACGGGGAAGTGCATGAAAGCGGTTGCAGCACCCCCGGTGGAGAATTCGCGCTGTAGACGGTAGGATTGTGAGAGGGCACAATGTCGATTCGGTTCGCTGCTTTAGGTTTATCCTGTCTCTTTTTTTTCAGTTCATTGGCTCTTGCTGCCGATCGTACGGTGCAGGTTTGCGTGCAGGATGAACGTGGGGACGCGATCCCCGATGCTCTGGTGCAGGTGCAGTCCGATTCATCGCGAAGGGCTTCGAGCGATGCAAAGGGTTGTGCTGCCGTGACAGTTGCTCCGGGCGCCAAGCTGGAGGTCACTCACGCCGGGTTTGCAAGCGCGCTTGAACCTGCAGGGAGCCGCGATCAATTACTTGTCGTCTTGCGAGTAGCTGGACTCTCAGAGAGGGTGGAGGTCACGGCTACGCGAACGCCGTTAGCGCTCGATGCGACTGCGAGCAGCGTGCGCACCATGACCGGCCAACAGCTTCAGGAAGCTCCCGGCTTTGCATTGGACGACCGGCTTCGCCAGGTGGCCGGATTCCAGCTCTTTCGGCGCACCAGTTCATGGGTTGCGAACCCGACGACTCAGGGAACCTCCCTGCGCGGCCTGGGTTCGACAGCAGCCAGCCGGACATTGGTGTTGAGCGACCAGGTCCCTCTCAACGATGGCTTCGGCGGCTGGGTTCACTGGAATGAGATTCCGCAACTGGCCATGCGCAACGTGGAACTGATGCGAGGCGGAGCCTCTGACCTCTATGGATCGAGCGCGATTGGCGGAGTCATCGATGTAGTTCCGGTAACGCCCGGGCGGTTCAATTACGCGGCGGATGTGTCGGGCGCGAGCCTGGGAACTTCATCGGTCAATGGCTTGCTTACCGGAGGAGGACGGGGCTGGAGCGGGCTGGGTGCCGCTACCTTCTTTAGAACGGACGGATATATTCTGACGGCCCCGGTCGCGCGTGGTCCGGTGGACGTGGCTGCCAATACCCACTCGCAAAGTGGACGGGTCGAGGTGCGCCGCGATCTGGGCAGCGATGGCAACCTGTTTCTGCGAGGAAACCTGCTGAATGAGGCCCGAGGCAATGGGACGCCTCTGCAGACCAATGGCACCCGGATCTGGAGATATGTGACCGGAGCGGATTGGTCGCGGGCCGACGTCGGAAGGCTTTTGCTGCGTGTCTATGGGACGGAGCAGAACTATCGGCAGAGCTTCACTTCGATCCCAGCGAGCCGGGCCTCAGAGGCTCTGACAAATCTTCAGGGTGTCCCTACCCAGCAGATCGGCGGCGCGGTGCAGTGGGCTCGGACCTATGGCAAGGTTACAGTCGTGGCTGGCGGGGATCTGTTGGACACCCGCGCCACCAACAACGACACCTCCGTGAGGAGCGGAGTGAAGCAGCCGACCGTGAGCACAAGCGCGCGGCAGCAGGGGAAGGGAGTTTACGGCGAAGTGCTGTGGCAACCTTCCACCTGGTCGATCGCGTTCTCTTCGCGGCTGGACCGCTTTGGAAATTTCGACGCCCGGCAAGCAAGCGCGGGGGCATCGATGGCGCTGCCCGGTATTGAGGAGACGGTCTTCGACCCCCGGCTGGGAGTGGTGAAGAAGATAGGCGGCGGACTGTCGCTTACGGCTTCGGCGTTTCGAGCGTTTCGCGGTCCCAGCCTGAATGAGCTCTACCGGAGGTTCCAGGTAGGCCAGCAGGTTACGCTGGCGAATGGGAATCTCCGGTCGGAACGGGCTACGGGGTTTGAGGGAGGCGCGTTGATGGGCCTTTCGCGCTGGGGTTCAGTGCGTGGAGGCTACTTCTGGACGCAGGTGAACCGGCCGATTGCAGCGATTGTGGTGAATCCAGTCTCTCCGAACACATTGCAGCGACAGAACCTGGGACAGTTGGCCAGCCGCGGCCTGACCGCCGAGTTCGAACTAAAGCCGGCACGGTTTCTTATGCTGACCGGCGGATATCAGTATGCGGTCTCCACGATAACGAAGTTTCAGGTCGATCCGACGCTGGTGGGCAAATGGACTCCCCAGGTGCCTCGCAACACCGCCTCGTTGCAGGCCCGGTTCGCGAAGCAGCGGGTTGGCGTGTTGAACGTCGATCTCAGGACCAGCGGGCGGCAGTATGACGATTCGGCGAATAAGTTCAATCTGAATGGATACGCCCAGGTCGATCTCTACGCCGAGCATGCCTTCGGTAGTAAGTGGCGCATTTACAGTTCAGTACAGAATCTTTTTAATGCAGAAGTTCAAGCTGGACGAACGCCGCTGCTCACCTTAGGAGCACCGCGACTGGTCTCCGTCGGCATCCGGCTTCGCTAGCATTGCTTGGGGAGTCTCTCATTAAGTCAGGCGCTGTTAAAGGCGCGGCTTCAGCTTAAGTCAGGCTCTATTAAGGGCACAGCTTCAGCCGTGCCGTAAGCATTTTGCTTGCAGTGCGGCTTTAGCCGCTGAGGGAATCGTCGAAGACTTAATCAGACCTTCCTTAGAGCGGATTTTGTTGTGGTGAATATATTCGGCAGCCATAGCGCCAAGGGCGCGGACTATACCAGCCCAGGGCGAAGCCCTGGGTCTGCAGGGGACCAAAGGGCAAGGGCTGAAAGCCCGATCCATCTCCTCGTCACAGGTCGCTATACACCATTAGGAAATTCCCTCAGCGGCTGAAAACTGCGACAGCGATGGTGGCCAGCGCCAGCGCGGGCGGCATGACGATGCAGCCCGCTTTTAGAAACTTCCATGCGCTGACGTTCAGGCCCTCCTTGCGGATGGCGATCAGCCAGAGAATCGTGGCGAGCGATCCGGTGACGGAGAGATTAGGCCCAAGATCGATGCCGACGAGGATCACGTTTCGCAGCGCTCCGGTGATGTGGGCGGCGTGAATGCTGTCACCGGCGATGAGACCCAGCGGCAGATTGTTGATGAGGTTGGTTCCGATACCGGTGCCGAAGGCCGCAGTCATCGTCGAGGCCATCGGCGGCAGGCGTTGCAGAGCCTGAAGCGCCCACCGCGAGAGATCGAGAGCCCCAGCGCTATTAATCGCTTCGACCAGAATAAAGAGACCCGCAACCAGAGGAAGCACGCTCCACGAGATCCCGGAGAAGATCTCTGCCGGCCGGGTTCGCTCACGGATGGAGATGACCACAGCGATGAGCGCGGCAGAGACGCAGGTGGGCAGACCGAGATCTTTACCCATCGCCGAGGCGGTCAGCAGCACAGCGGCGACGATGGCGATGCCGCCGAGCGTCAACCTTCCGGCTTCAGTCAGGTGCGCTGTCTCGCTTACGCTCTCGATGCTGCCTTTGAGATCCTTGCGGCAGTACCAGCGCAGCGTCAGGTAGGTGGCGGCGATCGAGAAGATGGAGGCAACGAGAAAGATGCGAAGCCATTCAGCGAGCGGCGGCATCCCGTTGCGGAAGACCACCAGGTTGGCAGGATTCGAGATAGGAAGAACGAAGCTGGCCGCGTTTGCGATGAAGGCACAGATGAAGAGGTAGGGCAGCGGCTCTACCTTCGATCTCCGGGTGGCGGCGAGGACAGCCGGAGTGAGAACGACCGCCGTCGCATCGTTCGACATAAAGACAGTGACAAACGTTCCAACGATATAAATGAGCGCGAAGAGCCGGGTGCGGGAGCCTTGGGCGTGCTTGATCGCGATCGTGGCAAGCCAGTTGAAGACGCCGTACATCTGCGCCAGTTGTGCCAGCAGCATCATCCCGGCGAGGAACAGATAAACGTCGGTGCCTTCCGCGATGGCGTGGGCCACCAGCGGCAGCGGTATCAGGCGAAAGACCATCAGCGCGGCAGCGCCGAGCCCGATCCACCAGGCCTCGGCGATATCGCGAGGGTGAAGCAGCATCAGCACGATACTGATGCAGGCGATGCTCCAGATAGCGATGTGCGCTGGGGACATTCACGCTCTTTCGGCGTCGGGTTGATTCGTTTCAGGCGATGGCGGCGTTGACCAGATCCTGGGCTTCGGTCTGAATCTGTTTGAGGTGGGCCTCGCCCTTGAAGGACTCGGCATAGATCTTGTAGACATCCTCGGTGCCGGAGGGGCGGGCAGCGAACCAGCCATTCTCCGTCGTCACTTTCAGACCACCGATGGGAGCGTGGTTCCCGGGAGCTTCGGTGAGGATAGCGGTAATCGGTTCTCCGGCCAGTTCCTTGGCCGTGACCTGCGAGGGAGAGAGCTTGCCCAGTTTGGCCTTCTGCTCCTTGGTGGCAGCGGCGTCGATGCGCTGATAGATGGGGTCGCCGTATTTTTGCGTGAGTTCGCGGTAGAGTTCTCCCGGATCGCGGCCGGTGCGCGCGGTCATCTCGGCGCTGAGCAGGCCGGGGATGAGGCCGTCTTTGTCGGTCGTCCAGACCTGGGCATTGCGGCGTAGGAAAGTAGCTCCGGCAGACTCTTCCCCCACAAAACCTAACGACCCGTGGATGAGTCCGTTGACAAACCACTTGAAGCCTACAGGGACTTCGAGCAACGGGCGGTTGAGTCCCTTGGCCACTCGGTCGATGATGCTGGACGAGACCAGCGTTTTGCCGATGCCGACCCCGGCCTCCCACTGTGGGCGGTTGGTGAAGAGGTACTGGATACACACAGCCAGGTAGTGGTTGGGGTTGAGCAAACCGGTGGTGCGGGTGACGATACCGTGACGGTCGTGGTCGGTGTCGGCGGCAAAGGCTACGTCGTACTTCTCCTTGTTGGCGATCATGCTGGCCATGGCAAAGGGGCTGGAGCAGTCCATGCGGATGCGTCCATCCCAGTCGCAGGTCATAAAGCGAAAGGTGGGATCGACGTTGGGATTGAGGATTTCGACGGGTAGCTTGTACTGCTCGACGATGTGCGGCCAGTAGAAGACCCCGGCTCCGCCGAGTGGGTCTACGGCGAGCTTGAGCGTAGTTCCGGCGAGGACTTCGAAGTCGATCACGCTGCCGAGGTCGTTGACATAGGCGGTGGTGTAGTCGTGGCGGTGGGTGGTGCTGGCGGCCAGCGCGCGGGCATACGGTATGCGCTTGACTTCGCTTAAGCCCGCGGCGATGAGGTCGTTGGCGCGGTTTTCGATCCACTTGGTGGCGGTAGTGTCGGCGGGGCCGCCGTTGGGCGGGTTGTATTTGAAGCCACCGTCTTCGGGCGGATTGTGCGATGGGGTAATGACGATGCCGTCGGCAAGATTGATCTTGCGGCCACGGTTGTAGGTGAGGATGGCATGCGAGAGCGCGGGCGTGGGAGTGTATGCAAGGTTGTCATCGATCATCGTGTCGATGCCGTTGGCGGCAAGCACTTCGAGCGCGGTGGTGAAGGCGGGTTCGGAGAGAGCGTGGGTGTCCTGCGCGAGGAAGAGCGGGCCGGTGATGGATTCGTCGCGGCGATAGTCGCAGATGGCCTGGGTGATGGCGGCGATGTGGTCGTCGTTGAAGGCGGAGTTGAAGGCGCTGCCGCGATGCCCCGATGTCCCAAAGGCCACGCGCTGGGCGGCGACAGCCGGATCGGGATGCAGCGAGTAGAAGGCCGTAATAAGGCGTGGAACGTTGACCAGAGAGGCGGGGGAGGGAAGGTGGCCGGGTTGATTTGTTGGCGTTGCGCTCATGCTTTGGTGTCCTCGCGGGTGAAGAGTGCCGGTATCTGCACTATATGGGATGCGGATTAGAGAGGGAAACTGGGCCGCGAGAAGCAATGAAGCAGCAATGACACGGAAGTCGTATGTGGTTTCAACGCCGGTTGGCCTAAAACGGGAGTGCTCCCGGTTCCTTGTTGTAGACGACATAAATTGCACGGGCAGCCCATGTCCGGCGCAACGTGCATCGTTGAGCTTCGATCGTTGCAAGTCGGAAGCTGGAAATGGCGAGGCGGTCCTCCGTAATCGTGTGCCTGAACGGCGGAGGGCCGTTTCCCAGAGGTTTGGATGGGTCTGGTACGGAAGGCTTGGCGGCTGGGGCTGGGACTGGCGGTGCTGGCCGCAATAACTTTGCCGGCGCTGGCCGTGGACGTCACCCTGGTGGCCGATGCGCATGTGAACAGCGCGCTTCCATCCGTCAATAGCGGGGCAATCTCAAATCTGAATGTCGGAGCAGGCTATACGTCGCTGTTGCAGTTCGACCTCGGCGTGCTGCCTGTGGCAACGACCTCTGCGCAGGTATCGCGAGCGGTGTTGCGGTTGTATTGCAATCGGGTCGATGCGGCGGGGCAGGTGAGCGTACAGCCGGTTGATGGCGCGTGGGGCGAATACAGCGTGACCTATGCGACGCTGCCGTCGATGGGCAGCGCGGTGCAAGCGATTTCGGTGAGTCAGGCTGGAAGTTATGTGACCGTCGATGTGACGGCACAGGTACAGGGATGGATCGCCGCTCCGGCAACGAATAACGGGTTGGCACTGACGGCGGACACGGCAGCGGTGCAGTTCGACAGCAAGGAGAATGACCTGACGGGCCATGCCGCCGTGCTCGATGTGACGTTGGCTACGGTGGGATCGGCAGGCCCAGCCGGGGCGACTGGAGTGGCTGGAGCAACCGGTCCGGCTGGTCCTGCAGGATCGGTCGGAGCTACGGGAGCTACGGGTGCTGCTGGACCGGCGGGAACTGCCGGTCCTAAAGGAGACAGGGGGCTGATGGGTCCCGCTGGAGCCGCCGGATCGCAGGGAGCGACAGGGGCGCAAGGGCCTGCTGGCGCGATGGGCCCGATAGGGCTAACAGGACTAACAGGCCCAACAGGTCTTGCGGGTTCTACCGGACCTGCCGGGCCGATGGGAGCGTCGGGACTCGCTGGAGCTACCGGATCGGTCGGTCCGATTGGACCTGCCGGGCCAGTGGGAATCGTCTTTCGAGGGAGCTATTTGCCCGGCGCGAACTATGCGTTGAATGATGCCGTGAGCTATCAGGGGACCAGCTATATCTCCATCGTGCCGGACAATCACGGCAATTCTCCAGGCTCGTCTCCGCTGGCATGGGTTGTGCTGGCGGCGCAGGGTGCGGCTGGCGCTCAAGGGCCTGCGGGGACAGCGGGCGCACCGGGAGCGCCGGGCATTGCCGGGGCTCAAGGACCGCAAGGAGCGCCGGGAGTTGCAGGAGCAGTGGGCGCCGTCGGAATGAACTATCGCGGAACGTGGAGTTCGGCGGTGAGCTATCAGGCGAATGACGCGGCCTCGTTTGCGGGAAGCACCTATCTGGCGCTGGCGAGTAGCTCTGCGGCGGAGCCGGATCTGTCTCCCTCGGCGTGGGCGGTGCTGGCGGCGCAGGGAAGCGCGGGGCCAACCGGACCGGCGGGCGCGGCGGCGACGGTTGGCATAGGGGCGGTGACCACGGGAGCAGCGGGATCGCAGGCGTCGGTGACCAATAGCGGTACAACGTCAGCGGCGGTGCTGAACTTCACCATTCCGCAGGGAGCGGCGGGAGCGAATGGCACAGGCGGCGGATCGAGCGGCGCGGTAGGAGCTGTGCTGGGCTCGATGTATCACGCGGTTTCGTATAACTACATCTTCTATTCGGTCAGCAATACGAGTGAGACTGCGCTTGAAGACGCTTCGGTGCTGACCTGGATGCCGGCAGGCTGCGCGGCGACAACGCTGAACGTCTACTCAAAGCAGGGAGCGCAGATCACCGTGACGCTGCGCGAGGGAACTCCGGGCAGCATGGTGAATAGTCCGCTGGCCTGCACGTCAGTTTCGGGCGGAAGCTGCGCCGTGAGCGGAGGCACGGTCGTGGCGGGGAGCTTCGTAGACTTTACTGTCAGCGGAGCAAATGCGCAGCCCGACGCGGTTTGGATGGCTTTGGGATGCAGTTGAGCGGCTCTGGAGTAGTGGTCCGGTTCTCTATCGGAAGGGTTATGCTGATTTATCGGCTGGATGGCTTAGGCGAAAGGATTTGAAATGAAGTTTTTGGCTGGGTTGGTGATGCTCGGATGTTTGGGTGTGCAGGCAGCGGCGGCGCAGGAGTCGCCTTCGAGGTTGATGGCGGCAGCGATGATGCAGGAGTGGCCTGCGGGAGTGGTTTCGACGACCGGGCATCCGGGAGAGTGGGGCTACGAAGAGGGTGTGTTGCTGGATGGAATCGCGGCGGAGTGGCACACGACTGCGGATGGGCAGGACTTTCACTACATCAAGACTGCCGTCGATAAGTATGTGGGCGAAGACGGAACTATCAAAGGCTACACGCCGGAGACGCACAATCTGGACAATATCGAGCTGGGCCGCGCGGTGCTGCTGGTCTATCGGGTGACGCAGCAGCCGAAGTACTACAAGGCCGCGAAGTTCCTCCACGACCAGCTTGAGGCGCAGCCGAGGACGCCGAGCGGCGGATATTGGCACAAGCAGATCTATCCCAACCAGATGTGGCTGGATGGCGCTTATATGGCAGAGCCGTTTCGGGCGGCGTATGCGGCTACGTTTCAGCAGCCGGGAGACTTTGACGACATCGCCAAACAGTTTTTGTTAATGAACGCGCACATGCGCGATCCGAAGACCGGCCTGTTGCTGCATGGCTGGGACGAGTCGAAGAAGATGCCGTGGGCGAACCCTCAGACGGGATTGTCGCCCGAGGTCTGGGGCCGCTCGATGGGCTGGTATGCGATGGCGCTGGTCGATGTGCTGGACTGGATGCCGAAGGATCAGCCGCAGCGGCCGGAGTTGATTGCTGTGTTGAACCGGACGATGGCCGCAGTGATTAAGTATCAGGATGCGAAGACCGGCTTGTGGTGGCAGGTCGTGGACAAGGGCGGCAAAGCCGGGAATTTCACCGAGGCCTCGGCGAGCTGCATGTTTGTCTATGCCATCGCCAAGGGCGTTCGCATGGGCTATCTTCCTCAGGCCGATGAGGCCAGTGCGCGGCGCGGATGGGCGGGAATTCAAAAGGCGTTTGTCACCACTGGAGCCGACGGCAGAATGGCGCTGGCGGGAACGGTGAAGGTCGGAGGTCTGGGCGGGAAACCGTACCGCTCGGGCAGCTACGACTACTACATCGGCGAAAAGACCGGTGTGAACGACGCCAAGGGCGTTGGCGCGTTCCTGCTGGCGGGCAGCGAGATGGAGCAGGCGGCGACCCAGGCACTCGGCCAGAAAAAGACGGTGCTGGTGGATGCGTGGTTCAACTCGCAGACGCGGAAGAA
Source organism: Terriglobales bacterium (assembly GCA_041691575.1). GTDB lineage: Bacteria > Acidobacteriota > Terriglobia > Terriglobales > Acidobacteriaceae > Edaphobacter. The sequence continues at coordinate 582,596 of JBEPUJ010000001.1, read as the reverse complement.
TGCGGCAGGGCAGACCGAGCTGTTTCATTACAAGTGGGACGACGATACCAACAATGGCTTCGCGTTTTTCGGACGGGCCTTCGAACGCTACGGGGCGAAGCTGGCCACCCAGAAGACCGCGCCGACGGCGGCGGATCTGAGCAAGGCGCAGATTTATATTCTGGCCTCGCCGGATATTCCAGCGAAAAATCCGAATCCGAATTACATGGATGCGAAGAGCGTGGATGTGATCGCGAACTGGGTGAAGGCCGGCGGAGTGCTGCTGCTGATGCAGAACGATGGCCCCAACGCCGAGTTTGAGCACTTCAATACCTTGAGCGAGCGATTTGGCATTCACTTCAACCCTGTGCTGCGGAACCATGTGGTCGGCGACGACTTTGCCGCGGGAACGCTGATGATCCCGGCTGGAACCGGGGTCTTCGAGCATCCCCACAAGGCCTATATGAAGGACACCTGCACCATTTCTGTGAAGGCTCCCGCCAAGGCCGTGGTGACGGACAAGGGCGATGTCATGATCGCGGTCGCCAGATACGGCAAGGGAACGGTCTTTGCCGTGGTCGATCCGTGGGTATACAACGAATACACGGACCGAAGGAATCATCTGCCGGTGGAGTTCGACACGTTTGCGGCGGCGATCGATCTGGCGGGTTGGGCGGTGCGGCAATAATTCGGAGGTACCCCCTGGGTACTTTTTTGTAAAGTATTCATTGCAGATACTTTATTGGCAAAGTCTTCATTCTGAATGCTTTACTGGTAAAGTATTGTTTATAAAAGGTTTAGGCCCAGCGTTTCCGCTGGGCCTTTGGCTTGTTCCTGACTGTTTTAATTGTAGCGAATTGAGTGAAACTAACCTGCCAACTTTCAGAACTTATTTTTAAAATGTAAATGATTGTATTCAGGAACGTTATGCTCGACGAGCGACGGATTGAGAACTTCGAGGGGGTTGACAGGGAAAATCAGGGGAAGAGCATTGGCAGGATCGAGCCCTGCTTTCCCACCCTTCGCAAAAGCGCGAAGGATGGGGCACCCGGCACCCGGTTGAAGCTACACGCTCATCTCGAAGGCGAAATACAGAGGTCTCTCCACTCCGCTTCGCTCCGGTCGAGATGACGTGTGTTTATGGTTGTCGCACTGCCCTGTGTTCGGGGGGCCCAAACCGCAGATTCCTCCGCTTCGCTGCGGAATGACAAAAAAACTTCGCTGCGGAATGACAAACAAAATGAAAGCGACTCCATGCCAATGGGAGTGCTGGCCTAGCGGCTGGGAAACAGGGTGTCGTGAAGCTCGATGACGAGAATGCTGAGGTGGGTCAGGGTGTCCGGAGTCGAAGCGGCGGGAGCTGGGGAGTCGGGAGTGGAAGCGAGGGGCGCAAGGATTGCCTCTATCTGCCGCGCGATCTCCGTGCCCCTGTGGTAGCCGAACATGCCGAGCGAGCCGGAGAGTTTGTGCGCGATACCAAGGGCTTCGGCTCGTGAGGCTTCCGTGAGATGACCGGATGCAGCTGCCGCTGCGGCGCGGTCGAGAATGTCGAGGCGCTCGCGAAGTGTGGGCAGGTTGCGTTCCCAGAGAGTTGCCAACAGGATTTCGATTTTGGCTTCTTCGTCTTTTTTCATGGCAGGACGTGTGCAGTTAGATGCAGTTGGCGGCTGATTGTTGATGGTGGAGGAAGAGAGTTGTGGTATCCCGCCCTTTGTGCAAATACGCACAAAGGAGGCGATACCCGAAGTTCTGTTAACACTCGGATCGAAAATGCTCCGTTGGGAGACGATCATCTCCAGCCGAGCACTTCGGAGATCTGCTGGGCGAGGGTGAGGGGGTCGAAGGGTTTGAAGAGGATGCCAGCGACCCCGAGGCTGGCGAAGCGGCGCTGATCCACTCCTTGAACCTTGGCGGTCAGAAGAATGACAGGAATATGGGCGACGGCGGGGTCCTGCTGCATTCTGCGGAAGGTGTCGGGGCCATCGACACCGGGCATCATCACATCCATAAGGATGGCGTCGGGTTGCTCGGCGGTTGCGACCGAGATGCCTTCCAGCCCGGAACTGGCGGTGAAGATCTGCCAGCCTGCGATGGCTTCGAGAGACAGTCCTGCCACTTCGCGGATGTCATCCTCGTCGTCGATAATTAAAATGCGTCGCATCAGCGTGCCTATTTTCTCATTCGTACTGGAAGTTAGACCAGCTAGGGAACTTTGTTTAAACTGCGGGGCCGGCGACGGTAAGATCTGAAAATTTCGAGCGGATGCGATGCACCATGGAGACGACCAGCTCTTCGACTTCCTGGGGCTGAATGCGGGCCTTGGTGAGGAACTCGGTCGGACCGAGACGGAGCTTGTCCATCTCGCTGTCGGAGACCTCGCGCCCGGAGTAGACGACCAGCGGCAGCGTGCGCAGAGCAGGCTGTTGGCGTAGCCACTCGACCAGAGTGAAGCCGTCGCCGTCGGGAAGGGTGAGATCGAGGATGAGCAGGTCCGGAGGATGGTCAATGCACTGCCGGATGGCCTCCTGGCGGGTGGCGGCGTGGTCGATGCGTACGGAGGCCTTCTGGAAGCTGGCGATGACCACGCTGGCGAGATCGGCGTCGTCTTCGACCAGCAGAACGTTGGCCGGGCCTTCGCCGTGGTGGAGGATGCGGCCCAGCTCCGCGAAGAGAAGTTTTTCGTCGAAGGGCTTCTGCACCCAGCCCTGCGCGTCTCCGGTGAGCTGGGAGCGCAGCGTGGACGAGAGCACGCTGAGAATGACGACGGGAATGTGCGCGGTCGCAGGGCTGTTGCGAAGATGCTGGAGCGTCTCCCATCCGCTGAGGCCGGGCATGTAGAGATCGAGGAGGATCGCTTCGACCTGATGCTCGGCTGCGAGGACGAGGGCCTGCTCGCCGGAGCTGGCCTCGATGACGGTGTAGCCCTGCCGCTGAAGATGCTCGCCGATGACGGTGCGGATGCCGGGATCGTCGTCACACACCAGGATGGAGGCATTGTTGCGAGCAGAGGGCACCGGGTCGACCGTTGGCGTGATGTCGCCGGCGCGGGTGACCCGGGGAAGCATGACGTAGAAGGTGGTTCCGGCGCCGAGGTTGCGCTGGGCCCAGATGGAGCCGCTGTGCTGCTGGACGATGCTGCGGCAGATGGAGAGGCCGAGGCCGGTGCCGCCTTTCTGACGGGAGTCGGAGGGCTCGACCTGCTGGAAGCGGTCGAAGATGCTGTCGAGCTTGTCGCCGGGAATGCCGCGGCCTTCGTCGGAGACCTTGAGCAGGATGGAGTCGGCGGTGGCTTCGGTGTGGATGCGGACGGTGGAGGCGGCGGGCGAGAACTTGATGGCGTTGGAGAGCAGGTTGGTGAGGACCTGAAGGATGCGGTCGGAGTCGCCGTCGAAGAAGAGCGGCTCGGGCACTTTGCCGGCCCCGAGCGAGGAGACCAGTTCGAGATGGACGGTGTTGGCGTCGGCCATCGAGGTCATGGTCTCGATGGCCTGCTGGCAGAGGTCGCGCAGCGAGCAGCGGCGGACCTGGAGCGGTGCGCGGCCGGATTCCATGCGCTCGATGTCGAGGATGTCGTTGATCAGGCGGATGAGGCGGTCGGTGTTGGTGACTGCGATACGGAGCAGATTGAGCGCCTTGGCGTCCACATCGCCGATTACGCCCGAGGAGAGCAGGCCCAGCGCGCCGCGGATGCTGGTGAGCGGTGTGCGCAGCTCGTGGGAGACGGTGGAGACGAACTCGTTCTTGAGGGTGTCGAGCTGGGAGCGTTCGGTAAGTTGGAGATCGTGCTGGTGCTGCCGCTCGCGGGCCTGAGTAAGCTCGGCTGAGAGATCCCGGGCAACGCGCCGGGTGCGCAGAAAAGCGACGAGCAGGACGCCACTGGCGATGAGCAGGAAAAGGCAGCCGAGGGTGAGAAGCGTGTGCATCTTTCCCGTAATCCTTAGAGTAACTTGCTTTGCAGCGTAATAGTAACTCAGTTCGATGACTTAAGGTGTATGAGCCGGGTAATTGATAAACATGAAGGGACAGAGACAAGAAAGGACGCCCGGTGTCCGGACGCCCCATCTTTGCATGAACTGGGTGCGCGTCAGGCGGTGACGGCAACCGGGGCGAGAATGTTGGTCCATTGCTTGCCTTTGCGGGCGGCGTAGGCCTGTTTGTGGAAGGCATAACCAGCGATCAGCGGCAGGGCCAGCGTGGCTTCGGAGTAGACCATCTGCTCGTAGGTGAGATCGACTTTGCCCCAGCTGCTGGCTTCCTTGAGCGTGCTGCCGGAGAGGGCGCCGTCGCGGGCGTCGGCCACGGTGATCTGGATGGCGTACTTGTGCATGGAGGCTTCGACGCCGAGAACGTCAGCGGCAACGACGATGTCCTGCGCGAAGTTCTTGGGAACGCCGCCGCCGATCATGAGCAGGCCGGTGGTCGGGTTAGCGATCTTGAGCTGGGTGATCTCGTAGAAGTCCTTGGCGGAGTCGATCGAGACGACCGGCTTGCCTTGGCGGGCGTGCTGGTGGGCGACCAGGCCGAAGCCGGCGGAGCAGTCGGAGAAGGCGGGGCAGAAGATGGGCACGTTCTTCTCGTACGCCGCGAGGACGATGGAGTCGCGGCCGCCTGCCTGCGGGGTCTTGCCGTTTTTGACGAGGTAAGCGCCCATCTCGCGGATGAACTCGCGGGAGCTGTAGGGGCGGGGATCGAGCGAGTCGGTGATCTGGTGGGTGACTTCGTCGCAGATGCGCAGCTCTTCTTCGTCGATGAAGGTGTCGTAGATGCGGTCGATCATCAGTTCGCGGAGGTCGGCGTCGCCTGCCCCGTACTTGTACTCGTCGCCGGCGATGTAGTGGTTGAAGCCGAGGGCCTCGAAGAAGTCCTGATCGACGATATTGGCGCCGGTGGAGACGATGGCGTCGACCATGTTGTTGCGGACCAGATCGATGAAGATCTTTTGCAGGCCGGCGGAGATGAGCGAGCCGGCGAGGCAGAGAATGACGCCGCAGTCGGTGTCGCGCAGCATCATGTCGTAGATGGAGGCGGCGCGGGCGGTGTCACGGGAGCTGTAGGCCATCGACTGCATGGCGTCGACCAGGGCGACGACGTTGTGCTGCTTGATGTCGATGTGCTGAATGGGGCGGCTGAGGAGTTCTTTTTTCGTTGGCATGGCAGTTATCAGGATACCAACTTTGGTGCTGGATTGACGCGGGGTTGCGTGTGAATTTTGGTGGAAGAAGAGGGGATGGGGGCTTGGCGCACCGTGTGACCGCAGATTCCTCCGCTTCGCTGCGGAATGACAAAAAGCTGCGCTGCGGAATGACAAGCAAAAGGACGCAGTCTGCGCTTGCGGGGATGCGTCAAATATGATGATATATTGAATCAATATTGGAGGATGCTATGGCTGCGGCTCTTGTTCTTCCCCATATCGTTGGATACGCGCTGGACGCCTCTCCTGATCTATCCCATCCACCGACGCGTGTTCGATTGAGTCCCTCGGCGATCAAGGGCTTTCTGCGGATCATGGAGAAGTGGGCGATCAAAGATCCGGATGCGCGGCAGTTGCTGGGCGGGCTCTCCTCCGGCTCCTATTACGGGCTGAAGAAGGAGCCGAAGCACCGGACGCTCGATCAGGACACGCTGACGCGGATCTCTCTGCTGGTGGGGATCTTCAAAGCGTTGAACATCCTATATAGTCCGGCGCTGGCCGATGCGTGGATCACGCTGCCGAATCGCAATCCGATGTTTCGGGGTGTGTCGCCGTTGGCCTACATGATTCAGCGCGGGCAGCCGGGGATGCTGCATGTGCGCCAACTGCTGGATGCGCGGCGCGGTGGTCAGTGAGTTCGCCGCTTGCAGGGCTTCGGGTTGCCGAGTTGCGGGTGGCCGACACGCATCGGCTGATTCCGTCGAAGTACAGCGAGAGCGGCACCGTGCTTTCGCGGCTCGACATGGATGAGGGCAGCCTGGGCGACCTGATGGAGCTGGATGGCGCGACCAATGACCGGTTGCTGGGCGAGGAAGGGCTGCTGCCGGGGATCGGCGTGCATGAGCTGCTCTATGGCGTTCGGTACGCGCACATCGTGAACGCCGCGTTTACCCATGCCGCGCCGTTCGGGGGGCGGTTCAATAACAGCGGGCGCGGTGCATGGTATTGCGGGCTGGAGCGGGAGACCTCGGTGGCGGAGGTGGCGTTTCATAAGCTGAGGCAGCTTGAGGAGGTCGATTGGGAGCAGGAGGAGATCTCGACCTTCGACGACTATCTTGCCGACTTTACGACCGACGTGCATGACGTTCGGGGGCAGAGTCCGCGGTATCGGCGCTATCTGAAGGGGGAGCCGATTCCGGAGTGCTATGCGGACTCGCAGCAGCTTGCCGCGTCGCTCCTGGCGGAGCGGTCGAATGGGATCGTCTATCCGAGCGTGAGGCACAAGGGCGGGACGTGCATCGTCTGCTTCAGGCCGACGCTGGTCTATAACGTGCGCCAGGGCAAACGGCTGGAGTTCCGGCTGCTTGCGGGGAGAGGGTTTGAAGGCAGTCAGGTTCGAGAGGTGCGGATTCGGTAATTCGACGGCTGAACGTTCACGCCCGAAGATTTGGAGGTAGAGCGTCGGAGCGATCCAGGAATGTGGACTCTCATAGAAAGGCTTTACCTATTCTTCCGCGCAAGTAAGAAAAGCTTTACCCATTCTTCCGTGCAGGCAGTTGCATCTTTGGGGCGAGGCCGATGCGCGAATCAAGGCACGGGTGAACAGACAAAGATTGCCATTATTCAACGTTCAGTGAGCTTGCGGGCCGGCAGTCACGCAGGGATTCGCAAATTCAGCATCACTAAGAGCTTTGGCCACAAAAGTGCTTGTTATAGCAGCGAAAGCTTAGTCAAATCAATTCAACTCTGGAGCAGTCATGAAGGTATCTGTTGTGAAGTATGTACTGGGCATTGCTTTACCGGTTTTGTGCATGATGCCAGCCTCGGCTTATGCCTCGACCATCTTCTCTGAGAACTTCGAGACTGCAACGGTTGGGTTGGACGTTACCACTGCCGGCGCCTTCTCTGCGCAAAATGGAACCAACATAGATGTGCTTGGCGGCGCGACCTTCGGTTATCTCTGCTCCGGGCCGACGTCCGGACAATGCGTCGACCTGGGCGGCTCGGGCGGAAATGCGGCAGGCAACCTTGGGTTGACGAACGAACTGAATCTGGCGGCGGGAACCTACTATCTGAGCTTCGACCTGATTGGTTCCGGGCGCGGCCAGGATACCTCGACCACGGTTAACTTCGGGGACTACTCTCATACGTTTCTGCTGACAAGCGGCGACATTGCGAGCGGTATCGTGATTAACCAGGCTGTGACCATTACCGGTGGGCCGACTCAATTGCAGTTCCTCAGCAACGGTCTCGGAAATCAGAATATCGGCGCAATTCTCGACAACGTGTCGATCTCGGACTCCAGTCCTGTGCCGGAGCCTGGAACGCTGGGTCTGATGGCTACCGGACTGCTGGGCGCCGCAGGGTTTATTCGTCGTCGCTTTCTGGCTTGAGCCTAAGGTCGGCCTGGTTCCAGACCGGTGAGATGTGTGTGCAGTAGAGCATTCAGAACAAGAGCGGGTCGCCCATGGGTGGCCCGCTCTCTTGTTTGGGAAGGTGCCTCTGTCTGAAGGCCACATATCTGTAGCCCGATCGAGCAAGGCTTGTACTTGATGTGGACCGATCGATAAAAGTTTGCGCGTTGTCGCGTCTGAGGCGAGACTGGGGTCATGAATGTTAATTTCGCCGAGCGGGCGCATAACCATAACTGGAAGCTCGACCCGATCGTCCGGTCGCTGCTCGATACGGACTTCTACAAGCTGCTGATGCTGCAGTTTATCTGGAAGAACTTTCCTCAGATTCGGGTGACGAGCGAGGTGGTGAACCGGACCATCAAGGTTCGGCTGGCGGAGCGCGTGGGTGCGGCGGCTCTGATCGAACAGATGGAGCATGTGCGCGGCCTGCGGTTTCGCAAAAGCGAGATGGTGTGGCTGGCGGGAAATACCTTCTATGGGACGCGAACCATCTTTGAGCCGAAATTTCTGGAGTGGCTGGAGCGGGACTTCAAGCTGAGTGACTACGAGGTCATCGAGCACGAGGGGCAACTCGTGCTGCGGTTCAGCGGGCTGTGGACCGAGGTGACGATGTGGGAGATTTATGCGCTGGCGATTGTGAGCGAGTTGAAGACGCGGTCGGCGCTGGCGGAGCTGAGCGAACTTGATCTGGACGTTCTCTATGCCCGGGCGAAGACGCGGCTGTGGGACAAGATCGAGCGGCTGCGCGGGGTGAAGGATCTGCAGTTGTCGGACTTCGGGACGCGGCGGCGGCACAGCTTTTTGTGGCAGGAGTATGCGGTGCAGGCGCTGCGGGCGGGATTGGGAAGCCGGTTGTCGGGAACGTCGAACACGGCGCTGGCTTATAAGCATGACCTGGAAGCGATGGGGACCAACGCGCATGAACTGCCGATGGCGCTGGCGGCGCTGGCGACGAACGATGACGAGTTGCGGGCGTCGCAGTACAAGGTGCTGGAGTTGTGGCAGCGGAGTTATGGTGGCGCGCTGCTGGTGATGCTGCCGGATACGTTTGGGACGACGCAGTTTCTGGAGGGCGCTCCCGACTGGGTGGCGGACTGGACCGGGCAGCGTGTGGACAGCAAAGACCCGATGGTGGCAGGCGACGAGTACATTGCGTGGCTGATGCGGCGGGGACGCGATGCACGGACCAAGCTGTTGATCGCCTCCGATGGGCTGGATGTGGAGGACATTGTGCGGCTGGACGCCTACTTTCGGGGGCGGATTCGGTTCAGCGCGGGATGGGGGACGCTGCTGACCAACGACTTCAGGGGATGCCATCCGCGAGGGGAGGATACGCTGGAGCCGATCAGCCTGGTATGCAAGCTGATGACGGTCGAGGGAAGGCCGGCGGTGAAGCTGAGTGACAATTCGCATAAATCGACGGGATCGGCAGAGGAGATTGCGCGGTATCGGCGGGTGTTTGGGAGTGTTGAGGTGGAGGGGGCGGCGGTAGTGGTTTGAAGGAGTAGAATCTGCCGCGACGGGAGGATCTCGCTCTATGTCCGCACCCACGCTTCGTCATCCCCCGAGCCAACGGCAGAGCGCGTGGATCGCCCTTGCCATACTGGCAATGGTGGCAATTCCGGCGGCGATCATGCTGAATACGGTTCGCTTCCCGGGGACGCTCCAGATGGTGAATGCGAATCCTACCCCATACGGCTACACATGGAGCTTGCTGCTCTTCGTCGTTCCCATTGTGGTGATCGCATGGTGGATGTTGCCCAGCGAGGGGATTGAGATTCCGCGCGGCGCCTTCTGGCGGACGATTGGGATGCTGGCGCCGCTTGGCTTCGCGACAGATTTTTTCTTCGCCAACCGCTTCTTTACGTTTTCGAATGTGGGGGCGACCTTGCAGATTGGAGCGCCTGCGCTGGGCGGGAAGGTCCCCGTGGAAGAGTATGTCTTCTATCTGACGGGCTTTCTTGTGGTTCTGCTGATGTATATCTGGCTGGATGAATTCTGGCTGGCGGCGTACAACGTTCCGGATTATCGGGCTGAAGCGAAGCAACTCCCTCGGCTGGTCCGGTTCCATCCAACGTCCGTGATCCTGGGTGTTGTTCTGATCGTTGCGGGCATTGTTTACAAGAAGTTTTTTTCAGCAAGTCCTGACGGCTTTCCCGCATACTTCACGTTTCTTGTGGCAGCGGCGTTTGTGCCGGCGAGCGGATTTTTCCCGACGGCACGGCCGTTCATCAACTGGCGCGCCTTCAGTTTGACGCTGGTCATCCTGGTGCTAGTGAGTCTTATCTGGGAGGCGACGCTGGCCGTTCCTTATGGCTGGTGGGGGTATCAGTCCCGGCAGATGGTGGGGCTACGCGTTGGGGCCTGGTCTGGACTGCCGATCGAGGCGGTTGGGCTGTGGATCGCCGTTACCTATACGACAGTGATTGTGTTTGAGATTACGAAGTTGTGGCTGGCATCCGGCAAACCGGCGAAGGCCGCGTTTCTGGGCGAGCGACGGTGAGGCTTCACGCGGGCCGGATATACTGCGCTGATGATGAAGATTGGCGGCGTGGTGCGGTTTGTGGTGGCGGCGGGGTTGATGCCGCTGATGATGGTGCAGCCTTCATTCGGCTGGGGAGCGGATGGGCACAGGATGATCAATCGGCTGGCGGCGGCGAACCTGCCGCTGGATGTTCCGGCATTTCTGAGGAACGGTGGCGCGCTGGATGCGATGGCGTATCTGGGGCCGGAGCCGGACCGCTGGCGGAGCCGGGCCGAGGGTGAGCTGAATGCGGTGCAGGCTCCGGACCACTTCATCGATCTGGAGTTCGCCGATCTAGTGGGGACGCTGCCGAAGCGGCGGTATGACTTTATTCGTGATCTGGCGAAGGCGCAGAGGGAGCATCCGCAGCTGACGCTGGCTCCGGACAAGGTGGGTATGCAGCCGTGGCAGGTGGAGGAGGTCTACCAAAGGCTGAAGATTGGGTTTAGGGAATATCGGAAACTTGTTGCAAATAATGAAAATACTAAGCCGGTGGAGTTGGCGATTACTTTCTACGCGGGGTGGCTGGGGCACTATGTCGGCGATGGGTCGATGCCGCTGCATACGTCAATTCAGTACAACGGCTGGACCGGGCCGAACCCGAATGGCTATACGACCGAGCACCGGATTCATTCGCAGTTCGAGAGCGCGTTTGTGGCGGCGAATGTGAAGGCCGCCGATGTGGCTCCGCTGGTGGCGGCAGCGCAGCCGAAGGTGCTGGCGGATGAGTGGGTGGACTATATGACGTATCTGCGGCATACCCATTCGCGGGTGGAGAAGACCTATCAGGTTGAGAAAGCGGGCGGCTTCAACGGGGCGGGGACTGCGGATGGCAAGGCGTTTACGGAGGAGTGTCTGGCGGCGGGTGCGATCGAGCTGCGGGACATGATCTATACGGCGTGGCTGCGGAGCGCCGATCCGGTGCAGGAGTTTAATGGATAGCCGCATGGGAGCATGCCCCAGGGGCTAAAGCCCAGGTTCGTCTGGCCGTTTGAGAGGGCCAAGGCTAAAGCCTTGGCGTACCCAGAAGCGAGACGCGGAAACATCGATTCGTTAGCACAAACTGCGGTTCGCCAGTCGCTATGAGTCGGCTCGTTCGAACGAGAGATGAGAGGCCGGAAGGATCGGGTATTGGTGGTGCTCGACGCGGGTGAGCAGGCGGCGGAGCAGAGGCGTAATGACCAGCGCAATCGTGGGGACGGCGACGGCGGCAAGGCAGAGCCAGAGCAGGAAGGCATGCCACTCCCACCGCCAGAGCTGGCGGGTGAGGGCGATGGGGTTGGCGCGGGCGGCGTGAATCAGGGTGCGGGCGGAGAAGGGAATCGGCCCGGTGTGGAAGACGACGTCGCCGAGGCGGATGAAGGGAATGATGAGCAGGAGCTGGAGCGGGTAGACCACGTGGTTGGCCAGTTGCGAGGCGGCGACGTTGAGACGCAGGGCAAAGGCGGCGGCGAGGCAGAAGACGGTGGTGCTGCCGAGGATGGGGTTGATCCCGATGAGCAGGCCGGCGGCGATGCTCCATGCCAGCTTTTGCGGTGAGGCTCCCATGCGCAGGAGTGCGAAGATGGGGAGAGCGACCCGGCGGTAAGCCCAGTTGTGGTGGAGCCGTGATTGCCCTTGCGGGGTGTCGGCAGGATTCGCTTCGCTCAGCTTCACTGTTAACAGGATAGACTGCGCACGAAGGTGCGGGGCGGTTATTTGAGAGGCGAGGGTCGAGTCTGGTGAGTTTTCTGCGGTCTTTAGGGCGAAGTATCTGGCTGGCGGGAATGTTTGCGGAGGCGGGCGCAGAGCTGCTGGTACGGCATCCGGCGACGCGGGAGGCGAGGGCGGACTGGCTGCATCGGTTTGCGGCGCGGGCGATTCGAAGGCTGGGGATTGAGATTGATGTGGTGGGCAGGTTTCCTGAACGGGGCACGGTGATCTCGAACCATCTGAGCTATCTGGATATCGTGGTGTTTGCCGCGCTGCATCCTTGCGTGTTCGTGTCGAAGGCGGAGATTGCGGAGTGGCCGGTGCTGGGGTGGATGACGACCATGGCGGGGACGGTTTATGTTGCGCGCGGACATGGCGGGTCGGCGGTGAAAGCGCGCAGCGGGATGCAGGCGGCGGCGGACGCGGGTCTGCCGGTGGTGTTTTTCCCCGAGGGCACAACGACGAATGGGAGCGGGTTGCTGAAGTTTCATTCGGGTCTGCTGGCGCAGGCGATGCAGGAGAGAGAACCGGTTACGGCGACTTATCTGCGCTACAGCCTGGGCGAGGGGAATGATGCGGGAGTCACGGTGGCGGACGATGTCTGCTACTGGGGCGATGCGCAGATGCTGCCGCATATCTTCCGGCTGCTGGGGTTGCGCGGGATGCGGGCGGAGGTGAGGTTCGCGGAGGGGCCGATCAGGTTTTCGAGCGATGTGATGCACCGGAAGATGGCGGCGATTGAGGCCAGGTTTGCGGTGGCGGCGTTGCAGGAGCAAGCGGGAAGGCAAACGGCAACGGAAGCGGCAGGGCAAACGGCAACGGAGGTCCGGGAGGTAGCTGGGTAAATGCACCATTTTTGATTCAACGAATGTTCACCGGGGCATGAACATTCTGTAATGGAAGACGACGCAGACTGACATCGACAGCACTCATCCTTTACGTTGTGCATACTGAAGAAAATGTTTTAGTTTAGCTTCTAAATTATTTATGTTGGAAACTATCTAGAAGACGAACTATTTAGGGAAGCAATCTGAGGAATGAGAGCGGTGAGGAGGCTGGTGAACTGCCGCTCGACGCGGCGTCCGGTCTCCATGACCTCTTCGTGATTGATGGCTTCGCCGAGGACACCGGCGGCCATGTTGGTGACGAGCGAAAGGCCGAGGACTTCGATGCCCATGTGGCGGGCGACGATGACTTCGTGGACCGTCGACATGCCGACGAGGTCGGCGCCAAGGGTGCGAAAGGCGCGGATTTCTGCGGGGGTCTCGTAGCTGGGGCCGAGGACGGCTAGGTAGATACCTTCGGCGAGGGGAATGTTCAGTTTTGCAGCTTCGGCCTGAGCCAGGGCGCGGAGTGCGGGGGAGTAGGCGGCGGTCATGTCGAAGAAGCGGGGGCCGAACTTTGGTTCGTTGGGGCCGAGGGCGGCGTTGGAGCCGGTGAAGTTGATGTGGTCCGAGATCGCCACGAGTCCGCCTTGTTGATAGCTGGTGTTGATGCCGCCGGCGGCGTTGGTGACGATGAGGGACGTGCAGCCGAGCAGGCCGAGGACGCGGGTGGGGAAGGTGACTTCGGCGAGAGGGTAGCCTTCGTAGGCGTGGACGCGGCCCTGCATGACAGCTACGGGGACTCCGGCGATGTGGCCGAGGACGAGCTTGCCGGAGTGGCCTTCGACGGTGGATTGGGGAAAGTGGGGAATTTCCGCGTAGGGGATGATGGCGGGATCTTCGACCTGCGAGGCGAAGTTGCCGAGGCCGGAGCCGAGGATGATGCCGAGGCGCGGCGTGAGTGAGGTGAGGCTGCGGATGTGGGCGACGGCGGATTGCGCCTTTGCGTAGATCTCCGTCATGGTTCCCTTCGTCTCCTTGATGGCTCTGGGTTTGGCGGTGGGGTATTGGACGACATGTAGAAGCCGGAAGATAGGCTTTGAATGAGCGATTGCGAAGAATTGCGAAGGCTAGCTATGCCCCTGCGTGCGGAGCAGCTCCAGTTTTTTCTTAAGTCGGGCAACGATCTCGGGGTTCTCCGCGGCGACGTTTTTCGTTTCGCCGGGATCGTTTTGCAGGTCGTATAGCTCCAGAGACGCCTGGGGGTAATCGTGGCCTTTCATGATGCGCTGGACAGCAATACCTTCTCTCGCCTTGAGTGGTTGAGGATGCAGGCCGGGCCGCTGGCTGCGGTCGATCAGCTTCCATCGCTCGTCGCGGATGGCAAGCACGGTCGCTTCTTCCACCAGCGTGTCGCGGCCCTTTTGCGATCGGCCGAGGAGCGCGGGCAGTTCGTTCAAACTATCCGGCGCGCCGCCCGGCGGAACCGGCTGATGGACCAGGGCGGCGAGACTGCTCAGCAGGTCTACCTGACTGATCAGGGCAGACGAGACGCCGGGCGCGATATGGCCGCGCCAGTGGGTGATGAAGGGCATGCGGGTGCCGCCTTCGAAGATGGTGTATTTACCGCCGCGGAGCGGACCGGCGGGCTTGTGATCGCCGAGCATCTCGGTGGAGTTGTCATCGTAGCCGTCGTTGACGACGGGGCCATTATCCGAGGTGAAGATAACCAGAGTGTTGTCGGCCACGCCGGCGCGTTCGAGCGTCTCCATGACGCGGCCCACGCACCAGTCGAGCTGGTTGATGGTGTCGCAGCGGATGCCGCACTCGCTTCTGCCTGCGAACTGATCCATGGGCGCGTGCGGGACATGGATGTCGCTTGGCGTGAAGTAGAGCAGGAAGGGTTCATCCTTGTGCTTTTCGATAAACTCGCAGGCTTTGTCGGTAAAGGTCGATGCGATATCCTCATCTTTCCATCGCGCGGCGTGGCCGCCGGTCATGAATCCGATGCGGCTGATGCCATCGACGATGGTGCCGTCGTGGCCCTCGCTCAGCTTCATCTTGAGGAGTTCGGGATCTTCGCTGCCGGTAGGCTCGGTGCCGATCTTTTCTGCATAGGAGACCTGGATGGGGTCTTTGGGGTCCAGGTTCACGACGCGGTGATTGTGGATATACACCGTGGGGACGCGGTCTGCCGTTGCAGGGAAGAAGAAGGCGTCGTCGAAGCCGAGTTCGCAGGGGCCGGGTTTAATCTCTCCGTTCCAGTCGATGTGGCCGTCGCCTAAACCGATGTGCCATTTGCCGACGAGGCCAGTCGTATAGCCTGCGGACTTGAGCACGGAGGCTATGGTCGGCTGGCTGGTCTTGATCAGCGACTGTGCGTCGCCGGGGAGGATGGCGATGCCGTCGTGCCGCCAAGCGTAGCTTCCGGTTAAGGCTGCGTAGCGCGAGGGGGTGCAGGTGGCGGCGTCGGAGTAGGCGTTGGTGAAGCGCAGTCCGCTTTTGGCCAGACCGTCAATATGCGGTGTATGGACGCGTACGCCGCCGTAGCAGGCGAGATCGCCATATCCGACGTCATCGGACAGGATGACGACGATGTTGGGCTTTTTGCCGGCCAGGGTGTCTGGAAGCGCGATGCTCTTTCGTGTTGCAAGCGCGGCGCTTGCAAGTCCGAGTTGTTTGATAAATCCACGTCGGTCCAAGTCACGCCTCCGTTGATGCGCGTTGCAAGCGCAAGTGTATATGAAGAGATAGTGCTCTATAGAACCTTTGCCACGACGGTGGTCAGATCGTCCGATTGCTCTCTGGTTCCGGCAAAGGCGGCGACTGCTTCGGCGATGTTGGTGACCATGGAGGTCGCGGGTTCTTCTTCGCGGCTGAGGACGACTTTCTCAAGGCGGTCGAGGGAGAACTCTTCTCCGCTCTCGTTCTCCTGTTCGGTGACACCGTCGGTGAACAGGGCGAGGATGTCTCCGGATTCGAGATTGATGACCGTGTTCACGAACCGGGTTTCGGGGAGAATCCCCATGATGGGGCCGGCTTCTTCCAGAAGAAGAGTCTCACCGGTGCCGGTGCGCATGAGCAGCGGCGGATTGTGACCTCCGCTGGCGTACTCCAATGTTCGCAGAGTGGGGTTGATGCGAGCGTAGAACATGGTGACGAAGGTTGCGGGGTTTGTGATTTGCTTCAGGACCTCGTCGAGGTCCTTGAGAATGGCAGCCGGGCCGCTGAGCTCCCGGGCGCGAAGGCGCAAGGCCACGGCGAGCGAGGGCATTAGGAGAGAGGCCGCGGCGCCTTTGCCGGAGACGTCGGCAATGACGACATCGACGATGTCATCGGAGACCTTGAAGAAGTCGTAGTAGTCGCCGCCGAGAAGTCTCGCCGTTTGCATAAAGGCAGCCAGTTCGAGGCCGGGAACGATCGGAGGCTTCGGCAAAACTTGGCGTTGGACCTGGGCGGCCAGAGTGAGATCGAGCTCGTATTCGTCGCGCTGGCGCCGTACCTCCGAGATCAGGCGCTGGCGTTGCTTCGTAATGCGGGTGACGAGAAATCCGACGATGAGGAATCCGGCCAGATTGATCGCGGCGCGGGCGATGCGCAGATGGAGGTTATCGGCCGCGGGACCGAAGAGATCGGCCAGGACGGTGCAGAGGACGGCAAGGCCAATCGCAAAAGAAGGTGGGTTGACCAGCGCGCTGAGGGCAATTGGAAGGAGGTAGAGATAGCCGAGTGAGACATTGGCTATGACAAACCAGTCGGTATAGGCAACGGCGGCGATGGCGAGGACGACTACAACGTTGAGTAATCCTTCGGTTCGATTTTCTTCTGCCCGGACCTGTCGCTTGTAGCCATCGCTGTCTTTGTTGTGCTTCATGAACGCCATTGAGATGTTTTCTTTCGCGACGAAGGATATGCGAGATTCTACTGCAACAGTTATTTAATGAGCATGGAGACGATGGCGGCGGACATGAGATTGGCCAGGGTTCCGGCGACCATGGCGCGGAGTCCGAGGCGGGCGAGGTCGTTGCGGCGCTCGGGGATGAGGGCGCCGATGCCGCCGATCTGGATGCCGATGGAGCTGAGGTTGGCGAAGCCGCAGAGCGCAAAGGTGGTGATGGTGAAGCTGCGGGGGGAGAGCAGGGCGCGCTGGGCTCCGAGGTCGGTGTAGGCGATCAGCTCGTTGAGGACGGTGCGGGTGCCGAGCAGATTGCCGACGAGTTTAGTTTCGTGCCAGGGAATGCCGATCAGCCAGGCGATGGGCGCAAAGAAGAATCCGAGAACGGCATTGAGGCTCGACGGGAAGGGAATGTGGTGTGGGGCGAGGAGGTTGTGAACGCCGCCAAACATTCCGTTGGCGAGGCTGACCAGGGCAAGGAAGCTGATGAGCATGATGGCGACATTGAAGGCGAGCGCGCCGCCGTCGATGGTGCCGCGGGCGATGGCTCCGATGAAGTTCTCGTTGCTGTGCTCATCATTGGGCGGCATCTTGACGATGCCGGCGGTGGCGGGGACTTCGGTCTCGGGGACGAGCATCTTGGAGATGAGTATGGTTCCGGGAGCGGTCATAATGACTGCCGCGAGCAGGTCGGCGGCGTGGATGCCGTAGGCGATGTAGGCGGCCATGATGCCGCCGGAGACGTGCGCCATGCCGGAGGTCATGATGGTCATCAGTTCGGAGTAGGTGGCTCCGTTGAGAAAGGGACGGATGGTGAGCGGAGCTTCGGTCTGTCCCATGAAGATGCTGGCGGCGACGTTGGTGGATTCGGCTCCGGAGATGCCCATGGTCTTTTGCATGACCCAGGCGAAGGTGCGGATGACGAGCTGCATGAAGCCGACGTAGTAAAGCACGGCGAAGAAGGCGGAGATGAAGATGATGGTGGGCAGGACGCGGAAGGCGAAGATGGCGACGGTGGAGTTGTTGCCGCCGAGGGGGCCGAAGACCATCATGGAACCAGCGACGGAGTGCTCCAGCAGCTTGTTGACGGCGTTGCCGGCGGCGGCGAGGAAGCGCTGTCCGTAGGTGGAATCGAGCACGATGAAGGCGAAGAGAAATTGCAGCCCGAGGCCCCAGGCGACAGTGCGCCAGCGGATGGCGCGGCGGTTGGTGGAGAAGGCGTAGGCGATGCCGATGAAGACGAAGAGTCCGAGAAATCCGGTGAATCGAGCCAAGTGGATGCTCCTGCGCTGCCTCGATGAGTGTAACGGGTGCAGGGGGAAGCTATCCAGCGTGATGAATCCTTAATTCGTTACACATTAGAAACGGGCTAATAATTTGCTGAATCAAACAAAACGCAGGTCCTTCGACTACGCTTTGCTCCGCTCAGGATGACACATTTATGTTGCGCATTTCAGACTCAGGACACTAGCGGTCTGCCGGTACATGAGGGGAACGCTCTCTCTGAGCGTACATCTGAGTCCTAATCCGAGGTGCCCTGGAGGAAGGGGGAAGGAGCGATGTCGAATTCGGCCTCGGGGCGGAAGGCGGGGCGCTGCTTGAGCTTGTACATGCGCTGGTCGGCGATCCGAAGCAGGCTGGTCGCATTGTCGGCGTCGTCGGGATAGATGGCGACGCCGAGGCTGGCGGTGACGGAGAGGGTCTGGCCATCGATAAGGAGAGGCTTTTCAACGGCGCTGCGTACCGAGTTCAGCAGATGGTCTACGGCGCGACGGTCTTCAAGCCCGGCGGCGACGAGGGTGAACTCGTCGCCGCCGAGACGGGCGAGGGTGTTGACGGCGGAGAGGCTTTCGCTGAGATTATTGGCGACGCCGCGCAGAACTTCATCTCCAGCCTGGTGGCCGAGGGAGTCGTTGATGCGCTTGAAGCCGTCGAGATCGAGCAGGAGGAGAGCGAGGCTGCCTTTGTGGCGGCGGCAGCGTTCGAGCGTGTGGTTGAGGTGATCCTCGAAGGAGCGGCGGTTGGGCAGGCCGGTGAGATCGTCGTGCAGAGCGAGCCATTGATTGTTGGAGACCTGCTCCTCCAGCATGACGAGAATCATGCCTAGAGAGATAAGAGCCTTCTGCATGTTCCAGACATGAGAGGCGATATCGGCATAGTCGCGATAGGTGACGATGAAGGGGTGAATAAAGAAGCAGAGTGCCCAGATGTAGAAGCCGGTCAGGATGGCCAGACGTCCGGTGCTTTTGCCGGGGAGGCGATGCTGGAACTTGAACGCGGCGACGGCGTACACGGCGCAGAGGCTCCAATAGACGGCATAGCGGAACTTGTGATCGCGGACGAGGTAGCCGATGACCAGCCATCCCGCGAGATGCAGAGCCGTAACGCGCCAGGTGCGGCGGAGATAAAGCGTGCTGGCTCCCGCGATGAGAAGACCGGCGGCGATGGACGGATAGTATGCCTCCGGCGTATAGATGTGCAGGCCATAGAGAGTGTTGACGGCAAGCAGAGGCAGGGCATTAAGGGTGAGGTAGAGGAAGCGGACCTTGCGCGAGAGAGGATGATCTCCCGCGTCCCAGGTGAAGATCGCGCCAGCAATGAGGTAGCAGTCGATGACGATGACGTGCAAGACGCGACCGGGCATTCCCTGTTGACCGTAGAAAATATGGGAAGAGGATTCGATCAGGGTAATCAGCAGGCCGAGCAGCCAGATGTCCGCCTGATGGTGGGGATGACGGCGGCGCAGAAGCAGGAACAGGGCGATAAGAATCGCCAGGGCGGCAAGATCGGGAAGGAAGGCGTAATTCATCAAGCTCCGTGCATCCGCACTTATGCTTCAGAGATTTTCAAGCTAAACGGGTTCTCTCTGGAACCTCTTCCTGGATACTGCCAATTTAGTGATTATGGGGCATAGAGGGAAAACAGGCTATTGTTTTTACTTCCCTCCTATCTATATAGATACAGATGGTCTCGTCTGCCGGGCGGGGTTTCCTACGACCGTTGCTCCGCGCGGAACATCGCGGGTGACGATGCTGCCGGCGCCGATGATGGCGTCGTCTCCGATGGTGATGCCGGGAAGGATGATGGCCCCGCCGCCGATCCAGACGTTGGCTCCAATGCGGACGGGGCGGCCGCTTTCGAGGTTGGCACGGCGGGCGACGGGATCGCGCGGATGGTCGGCGGCGTAGATCTGGACGGCAGGGCCGATCTGGGTCTGGTCGCCGATTTCGATCGAGGTAACGTCGAGCAGGACGCAGTTGAAGTTGAGAAAGACGCCGCGGCCGATGCGGATGTTGTAGCCGTAGTCGCAGAAAAACGGCGGCCGGATGACGGAGCCGGGGCCGCAGGAGGCGAGGAGCTCGGCGAGCAGAGCGGCGTGGGTGACAGGGTGGTGAGGCGTGGAGTTGTATTGATGAAGGAGAGCGGTGGCATAGTTGCGACCGGCGTCGAGGATGGGGTCGTCGGCGTTGTAGAGTTCGCCGGAGAGCATTTTTTCCTTTTCGGTTTTGGGCGACACCAGATTCTCCTTGGACTCTCGGTTGTGGGGGGTGAGGTACCCCCCTCCCTCCTAAAAAGTACTAAAGTCTTCGAAGTAGAGACTTTAGGGTTGGACTTTGAGATACAAACATCTGCATTAAATACGAAATCCGGCATCGGCCGGATTCTGATCTCTGCTTGCTTCCCTGAGTTAATTATACCGGGTGTGTCAAGGGTTTCAGGCGGTATCGACCTGGGGTGGTTACTCAATGCTGTATAGGGCGGGCCTTCAGAGGCTGCTGAAGAACTCTGTTGCGGTGCGTAAAGAGCCCTCAGCGGCTAAAGCCGCACTGCCAGCAAAGCATTTACAGCACGGCTGAAGCCGTGCCCTTAACAAAGCCTGACTTTTTCAGCAACCTCTTTCAGCCCTTTCTCCATCCATGGGCAAGGAACATGGGGCTTCACCCACCCCAGCAGGCAAAAAGCGCCTGCCGGGACCCCGGTTCACCCCATGCTGGTATGGCAGCGGGCCGTTGGCACTTGGTAGTTCAACTCTCTTCCTTCGCGGAAGCCGCTCTAAGAACCAGCGAAGGTTGACCACGAGGGGAGTCGATACGAGTGACGATGATGTGCTTCGAGTGAACCGCAGGTCGTTCGACTGCGTCTCTCGCGGTAAGGCTGCGAGAGGCTTCGCTCAGGATGACAGTTCTGAGAATCTGTTTGAAAGCTGAGCGAATTGCAGCGGTCAGGAACAGGCAAAAGCAAGAACAAAGGCGGAAATACAGAGATCTCTCCACTGCGCCGCGCGATAAAACTGCGCGGCTTCGGTCGAGATGACGTGGTTAGAGAGTGCTTCCC
Source organism: Terriglobales bacterium (assembly GCA_041691575.1). Classification (GTDB taxonomy): domain Bacteria; phylum Acidobacteriota; class Terriglobia; order Terriglobales; family Acidobacteriaceae; genus Edaphobacter. The sequence goes on along the minus strand of JBEPUJ010000001.1, from coordinate 561,802 downwards.
ATGAGGTATGAAACAAAAATGAGCCGGTGTATCACGACATGACACAAGCTATGGACAATCGACGTTAATGCGATATACATTGGCGCAACCAATGGCCACGAGACTTGCACGATTCCCGGCTGAGCACACCGCCTCTGGTCCTTATAAGGTGCAGGCGATCGATCGAGCAGTTGTGATGCTGAACCTTCTGGCGCGAAGCGATGTGCCGATGAGCCTGACCGCGATCTCCACCCAACTTCAGCTCCATAAAAGCACTGCACAACGTCTTCTTCGCGTGCTTGAAGGTCATCACTTTGTGAGCTTCAATACGAACGGGCGGTACACGCTGGGGCTGCGGCTCAACGACCTGGGCAATCGGGCGCTGCAACAGTTTGATGTGCGTGACCGCGCGCTGCCGCATTTCAGGATGCTGGTGGCTGAGGTGATGGAGACAGGTCATCTATGCGTGATGCAGGGAGATGCGGTGGTGTATCTGGACAAGATCGCTCCCAGCCGCAGCGTGTGCATGACGTCAAGGATTGGGAAGACGAACCCGGTGCATTGCACCTCGGTGGGAAAAGCATTGCTGGCTTTCAGCAGCAGCGAATTACAGGAAAAGATTCTCGCGGACATCAAGTACGAACGTCTTACACCGAAGACACATGCGAGTCGCAAAGCGCTGCTGCGCGACCTGGAACTGATTCGCCGACGCGGATATGCGATCGACGATGAGGAGATCGAGGAGGGTGTCCGCTGTATCGGTGCGCCTATCCTGAACGCCGATGGCCAGCCGGTGGCCGCGATCAGCCTCTCAGGTCCTACGTTTCGCATCACGATGCATCGGGTGCCGTCGATCGCCAAGCGGCTGGTTTCATGCTGCGCGGATATCAGCAGCAGCCTTGGATACTAGGCTGTATCGAAGATGGTGAAAGATTTTGGCGGCACGAGCAAACCGCAGGTCCTTCGACTGCGCCTCTCGCGGTTAAGCTGCGAGAGGCTTCGCTCAGGATGACAGTTTTTTAGATTGAGAATCTACTTATAAGGCATATGCAGGTCGATACCGGCTAGATCGGTGAAGGATACGGCGGGGCTTCAGGGGAGAGCTGAAGTAGCGGCGACCCGAAGGAGAATGTACCTCAGCGGCTAAAGCCGCATTACAAATGAGGCTCTTTCGGCACGGCTAAAGGCGTGCCCTTAACCAAGCCGGGAGTTTTTTGTGTCCTCATCCGACCGTGAATTTTCGATTTAACTTATAAGTTCAGCGCGTAGATATCGTGAGTTTCAATTTGCCCGAGGTTCGGGAGCCGGGGGCCTTCAAGAGGATCCGGTAAACCTCGGCGCCCCAGTTTGCATTCAGCTCTGCATTGTCCAAGGGAACGGTTTCGACGCTCGCCGTCAGCACCGCCGGGTCAAATGAGATGAGCGTAGGCGGTGCGCCTTGTGCGGAGATCAAAGTAAGCTCGCCCTTGTTGCTCTGCGTCACCTTGCATGCGGTCATGAGGTTGAGAGTAACGTCCGACACCGGCTCACTAAGAAAATAATTCTCGTTGATCTCGATGCGGTTGGCGATGCGGTCGAGCTTGACCGTGCGCCGCCAGCTTTTCAGTTTTGCCTGCGGAGGATAGGCGTGGGCCAGCTCCATTCCGAGTTGAGCTGAGCGGTCATTGGATTCGTAGGCAAGGTCGGTGGCGCCAAACATCGGCCCGACGCCTTGCTGGACACCGCCTATGGTTGGCAGGTTGTGAAAAGCAGATTGGGTTGAGGGTATCTCGTATCGATGGGCGTCAAAGCTCTTCTTCTGATAGGTCTCTCCGCCGAGGTCAATGAGCACAGGAAGACCCTGGGAATAGACCCAGAAGCTGCCGGTGTCGTTGTGGCTGTGGCTCTTGCCGTTGTCGGAGGCGATGCAGGCGAGATAGAGGCCATCGGTTGATTGGTCCTTTTGCCGCGCGGCCATGAGGTGGGTGTCGGGCAGCCAGGTATCGCGCAGGAGACGGGCCTTTGCCGGGGGTTGGGCACGCAGCTCAGACTCATGGAAGATTGCAGGAAGCGTCGAGGGAAGATACGTCGCCGGAATGCTGGAGACGGCGAGAGCGATCAGATCCTGATTCTTCAGCCTTTTGCCGAAGCGGTACACCTTGTCCGTATCGGGATGAATGATTGGACTGGCGTCCCCCGGATTGAGGTAATACGAGTTCGCTACGTGGACGCGATTCATGTAGAGGGCCATCTGGGTGATGAGGGGATTGCCATAGATATCGACGGCACCCGCGGTGCTGGAATGGAGCAGCTCGAGGCCGTCGAACATTGCGCCCGCAGCCATATTCCAGTAGCCGGGGCCTTCTTCGCAGCCGCCATCGTCGGGATAGGTGTTGATGAATTTATCGAGGCAGACGGTGACCTTCTGAACGCTCTTGAAGCGGCGATCTTCGTTCTGATCGAGGAAGAGAGCCGTGGTAAGCCAGTTCCAACAGATCCAGGAGTCCCAGTTGTTGACCGGCTGAACCTGACCTTCGGGAACTTCGATCCAGGGGAGATCGTGTCGAGGTTTACCGCCGGGCAGGCCCATCCACATGAAGTTTTGTTTTAAAAGCGGGTCCAGAATGCGTCGCTCTGCCTCGAAGTAGACGCGTTCGCGAATCAGGGGGGAGACCGTGTCGAGCGTCGAATCGAGCACATATACCGCTGAAGCGAGCAAGGCTGAGGTTTGAGCGGCGAAGAGATCGACGATTGGGTCGTTGGGATCGGGCAGGCCGAGGTCTGCTTTTTGAATGTAGAGGTGCGCGGGGACACCCCAGAAGCTCTCTTCACAGATTGCCCAGATGCCATTGGTGATGTCATCGAGGAAGCGGCCTTTGGCTTCGACGCACTCAGCATGCACGAGAGATCTTAGAGCGTTGAGGCGAGCGTCGCGCAGGCTTTGATAGTGGGTCCGGTTTCCCATCCTGGCGTATTCGAGGAAGGTCGTGGCCGGCATCTCGGGCCATTTGTAGCCGAGATATTTTTCGCCGGACGTGAGGAAGCTGGTGCGGGTTTGCTGTCGGAGACCGTCCCAGGCTGCGCGGTCATGAATGGTGGGGAAGGGGCGGTACTTGTCCCGTGGCAGTAAAGATTGCCTGAGCTTGTCGGGGCTGCACGCTTTGGAGAGCAGGTTGCGCTGCTTGCCTCGCGGCGCTGCCCAATCGATGGGCGCGGCGGCATCCTGAGCGAAGAGGGAGGTAGTGCTTGCAAGTGCAGCTGAACCAAGGAGGAAAGTGCGCCGGGAGAGGGAAGCGAAGTCGTTCTCTTGCTGCATGGAGGGCCCTTTTGATCGATGTGGATGCTTCAAAATGGAGTGCTACGTGCGCTGCGAAGTCGCAGCGCACGTAGCGGTTCAATCGGCTTAGGGAAGGTCTGATTAAGTCCCGAACATTCCCTCAGCGGCTAAAGCCGCATTGCAGACAGGTCACTTATGGCACGGCTGAAGCCGTGCCATAAACAAAACCGGACTTAATCAGAGGCTCCTTAGAAATACAGTTTTGCGCCCAGTTGGATAATACGAGTTGCAAAGCCTCCGGAGAGCCCATTGTTGATCTTTCCGAAGTTGGCGGAATTGCGTCCGAGGGTGATTGTCGATGGATCGGGATTGTAGTGCTTGAACGCGTTGAAGAAGTCTGCGCGAAGCTGCAGGTTCCCCGACTCGCCGAACTTGAATCCTTTGGTTGCGGAAAAATCGTCGTTGAACACTCCGGGAAGACGGACGGCGCCGGTGCGTGGCGAAGTTCCGAACTCTCCTGCCTTGGCCTGCGTGAATGCCGCGGTGTTGAACTGCGCCGTGGGCGTTCTTGAGCCGCGGGCAAGGTTGGGCTGTTGTCCCACGACGCGATCGGCACGAGAGGCAATGCCGGTTGCGGTGGTCTGGGCGGTATCGGTGACTGCGGCAGGATCGCCGGAGACCGCGGTCAGGATTGTCGATACCTGGAAGCCACTGAGCAACGCTCTCTTGATTCCCGTCGAGTTCCGAAAGAACGGGATATCGTACAGTACGGTTCCGACGAAGCGGTGCGGAATATCGAACAAGGAGATGGAACGATCGGAGCGAGGATCGTAAGGATTGAGCGGGCTCGCACCGAAGTTGCCGCCGCCGACGGCACCGCCGATATCGCCGGGGCCAGAGATGGACTTGGACCACGTGTAGGAAGCCAGGACGTTTAAGCCCTGCCCCACACGCCGTTCGAGCTTGGTCTGAAGCGAGTGATAGGTGGAGGATCCATTCGAGAAGTCAGTTTGTACGTTGCGGAGGAAGTTCTGGTTTGGACGTCTTGCATTGACGGAGAGAGTCGTGCTGGCCGGATCGACGGGCCTGGGGGTGTTGGTAGTGTTGTAAGTGATGAAGTTGTGAGTCCCTCGCGCACCCACCCAGCCGATTTCACCAGTGACTTTTCCGGGGAGTTGAGTCTGCACGACCAGGTTGAATTGCTGCGTCATCTGGTCTTGCAGGTGTTGATCCATGGCGATCGCGAAGGGATAGGTAAGAGGTCCGCCTGTCGTTACGCCAGGAAATGGAGATTGAAAAAAGTAGTTGGGCAGCTTCGATGACGGAGTATTGCCGGTCAGTCCGGGGTTGCCGATCAGCGCGGCGCCGGCTTGGGCCTGCGCTCCTTCGGCCATGGCGAACCAGGCGTTATCGATCTCCGGAGTGAAGTAGATGCCGTATCCGCCGCGAATGACCACTTTATTCTGGCCATACGGTTGATATGCAAAACCGAATCGCGGCTGGAAGTCATGGTAGACGGGCTTGATGAGACCGCGACCGTAGGGTGAGTTTGCCGGGGTGAAGACGGCGCCGGGGTTGATCCCGTCCGCCGCGATGTAGATGTCGGCGTATTTGTCGTCGTCCTGGGTGTAGGGGGCAAAATGATCCCAGCGGATGCCCAGGTTCAGGGTCAGGGTGTTGGTGACGCTCCAGTTGTCCTGGATCGAGTAGGCCTGGATCCAGCTTGCGATATTGGTCCTGGTCACGGTGGGGTTGATGCTCTGGGATGAGGTATAGCCGAGCAGGAAGTCGAGCAGCGCAGAGCCGGTATATCGGCCATCGAACCCGAAGTGGCCGCGTGGATCGCGTGCCTGGCTGAAGTAATCGGTGCGATGGCCAAGGTCGACGCCAAACTTCATGAAGTGCTTGCCGCGCTGCCAGGAGAGGTTGTCGACGAACTGATTGATGCCATTCGCCCGGTTGCGGGGGCCGATGTCTCTTAGACCGGTATACGTCCTGTAGGACTGGCCCGTACCATTAATCGAGAGATTGGGCGCGCCGTAAAATTGCGGGTCGGAGGAAGAGAAGGGAATCTGCATCATGCCATTGGCGATATCGAAGGCCTTCTTGTTGGTCGAGCCGAAGGTCTCGAACTCCTCGAACTTCTGCCTTCCGTAGCGAAACTCGTTCACGATGGCAGGCGAGAACACGTGGGTCTCGGAGACGGCAAAATGCTTGGTGATCGCGTTGTTGTTGTCGTAATCGTTTCCGAAAAATGACGGTCCATTGCTATAGGTCTGGTCGTAGATATAGTGGCCGCTCAGGGTGTCGTGGTGGCCGATATTGTGGTCCAGGCGGCCAATGTATTGATGCTGATAGTTCAGCGTCTTGACCGGCGTCGTGAAGTAATTGCTCGTCGTCGTCGGAGAGCCGACGATAGGCGCGCCCGGGACGGTTGCGCTGGGCGTAACCGACGGCTTCAACATGATGGCCGAGTTGGCATCGAGGGTGATCTTGTCTCCAACATGATATGGCTGATTGGTGAATGGATCCTTGACGACCAACACCTTTGGCTGTCCAGTCACTGGGTCTGTCGGGCCGGCGAAGATGCTGGCGTCGAGGATTCCGGCGCGCACACTGTCGTCGGGAACGGTTGCCTGCTGAGGCGTGGCGCCGTTCAGACCGTAACCCGTCTCCGCGTTGAAGAAGAAAAACGTCTTGTCGTGGCCGTTGTAGATATGCGGAATGTAGACCGGGCCGCCGATGTTGCCGCCGAACTGGTTGCGGTTCAGGCGCGGTGGCTTTGCATCGACCTTGGCCACGGCGTCGTAGGTCTGGGTGAAGGCATCGTTGCGATTGAATTCGAAGAGCGTTCCGTGGAGACGGTTGGTTCCGGACTTGATGATTTGGTTGACATTGGCGCCGGCAGCGCCGCCGGAGTCGGTGCCGCTGCTGCTGGTGTCGACGCGAAACTCCGCGATGGCGTCGACCGAGGTCGAGAAGCTGTACGTCCAGGCGTCGTAGTCCATCGACTCAATGCCGTCGATCGAATATCGATTCTGCGTGTCGCGCTGTCCGTTGACCTGGATGGAGATCGAACCTCCGGTCGCGTCGGTTGCCGCAACGGCTCCACGGGCGCGGCGTACCGTAATCGAACCTTCGGTTCCACTGTTCACGCCGGGAAGGAGCTGTGCGAGCTGCACAAAGTTACGGCCGTTGAGGGGAAGGTCCACAATCTTCTTGGCGTCGATGACAGCTCCAACAGCGCCGTTTTCGGTCTGAAGCTGGGCAGCGGCTGCGCCGGATTCGACGGTGACGGTTTCACTCACCTTTCCGACCGCCATGTTGAAATCCTGGCGGGCCGTCTGACTCGCCTGAAGGATCAGCGATTCAATGCGCTGACTCTGAAAGCCGGTGAGCGTCACGCTCAGGGAGTAGACACCTGGAGGCAGGGAGGGAAGGGAATACTGTCCTGAGCCATCTGTGACTGAAGTACGCACGGTATTGGTGGACTTGTTGGTTGCATTGATGGTTGCCCCTACGACAACAGCGCCGGAAGCATCGGTTATATTGCCAACGATTGTAGCGTTGGTCTGCTGAGCGGGTGCGGACGCGGTGATACCTGCTACCAACACAAGAAAGGCGAAACTTTTGACCCAGGCGTGATTTCGTCCCCGGATTACAGGCACGAGATCGAAAATTTTATTCCATACTTGCTTCATCTGAACTCCTCCAAATGCGTGCCATTTTCAGTAGCCAGGTCTCTCTCTGTTTGAGCTAGGCCGTGGCCGGGGATTGTGATTTGTGATCCTGACTTTAGTGGCCCTAATATAGACTGCGGAATACAGGCGCAATTCCACAGCACGCTTTTTCCCCTGTCAACAGAAATGACGCGGAGTACCACGCTGTGATACTTTCCACAAAATGGCTTAGTGGGTGCCGAGTGTAACTCGCTGAACCGGTTTCGCGTTCGGCGAGGTCGTATGGTCCGGTGATAAGCTGCGATCGCTTGTGCGAGGTCACTTACGGCACGGCTGAAGCCGTACCCTTAACAGAGCCTGACTTAATCAGAGGCTCCTGAGAGCTTGGTGGGGAGTTCGGAAGTTAGGACCAAGCCGTTCGCTTCGCGAACGCCCACATCTCAAAATCGAGATATGGGGCACCCGGCTCGAAATGAGATTCGGCTTATCGGCGCTAGTGAGCTTGGATGACTTCGCGGATGAGGGGGTGGAGTTTGGGTGGGGTGGCAGAGATTGTCAGGGTTTCGCGGAGCATGGCTTCGGGTTCTGTGAGGAGGCTGGCGTCTTCGGCGAAGAGGGTAGCGAGGGGCTGGCCTTCTTCGAGCTGGTCGCCCAGTTTGGCGTGCATCTCGATGCCGGCATGGGCGCTGACGGGATCGCCGGGTTTGGCACGGCCTGCTCCAAGGCGCTGGACGGCCCAACCCACTTGCTTGCAGTCCATGCTGGAGAGATAGCCGCTTTGGGGCGCGGTGACGGTGCGGGTGGCGATGGGTTTGTGGAATGAGGCGAGATCTTCGAAGATGCTGGTGTCTCCACCCTGGGCTGCGACGATCTTGAGCCACGCCTTGTAGGCTGCTCCGCTGTGGAGAATTTGATCGGAGAGAGCTGCGCCGGCTGCGGGAGTGTCGGTGTGGCCGGCGAGATGGAGCATCCAGCCGGAGAGGATATTCGAGAGCGCGATAAGGTCGGCAGACATGGGGTGGCGCGTGCCGCGCAGGATGTCGACACACTCCCAGACTTCGAGCCAGTTGCCGGAGAAGCGGCCGAGCGGCTCGTCCATGGTGGTGAGCAGAGCGACGGTGCGGGTGCCGGAGGCTTCGCCGGTGCTGACCATGAGTTCGGCGAGGAACTTCGATTGATCGAAGGTGGGCATGAACGCGCCGCTGCCTACTTTAACGTCGAGGACGAGGGCGTTGAGGCTCTCGGCTAGCTTCTTGCTCATAATGCTGGCGCAGATGAGGAAGGGCGATTCGACGGTGCCGGTGTGGTCGCGAAGAGCATAGAGGATGCGGTCGGCGGGAACGATGGTGGGGGTTTGGCCGATGAGGGCGGCTCCGCATTGTTTGAGCGTATCGAGGAGTTGGCTGAGGTTGAGCTGGGTGTTGAAGCCGGGGATGGTTTCGAGCTTGTCTAAGGTGCCCCCGGTGTGGCCGAGGCTTCTTCCAGAGATCATGGGAACGCAGATGCCGGGGACGCCTGCGGGCGTGGGCGCGGCGAGCCCGGCGGCGGCGAGGATGGGGGCGATGAGCAGCGAGGTCTTGTCGCCGACGCCTCCGGTGGAATGCTTGTCCACGGTGAAGGTATTGAGTGGGGCAGCATTAAAGGTTTCGCCGGAGAAGCGCATGGCGGTGGTGAGGGTGGCCAGTTCTCGGGCATCGAGACCGCGCTCGAAGACGGCCATGAGGAAGCTGGCGATCTGGGCGTCGGAGACCTGATCCGGGGCAAGTTGCTTGTCGGAGGTGCGATGGACGACGGCATGGATGAAGGATTGGATCTCGGCATCGGTGAGGGCGAGACCGTCGCGCTTGTGGAGGATAACGTCGATGGGATGAATGGCTTGGGTCATTTGGTCAGGGGACAAGGCGTGTGAAGTATTGCTCCACGAAAGATGTGGAAGGAGCATAGGAGAGAGCATACCGCAGGGGCTAAAGCCCCGTATTCATTTGCGCGATTGAGAGACCCAAGGCTGAAGCCTTGGGGTACCCGGTGCTTGCTGGAGAAATCCAGTTTTACGGATGATTGAGGAAGAAGGCTGCGGGTAAGAGTTCTGTGATGGTGGCCTGGTCGAAGGTGCCGTCCTCTTTTGGGAAGAAGACGACGGTGTCCGGGGCACTGAATTCGAGGATGGTCTGGCGGCAGGCTCCGCAGGGCTGGCTGGCGGCGTCGTTGAGGTTGGCGATGGTGATGGCGCGGATGCGGATGGATGGACCATAGAGGCTGACAGCCGAGGCGATGGCGGATTGCTCGGCGCAGCAGGCGAGGCGGTAGGAGGCGTTTTCGACATTGCAGCCGGTGACGATGGTTCCGTCGGTGAGCAGAATGGCGGCTCCGACGCGGTAGTTGCTGTAGGGAGCGTAGGCGTTGTAGGCGACGGCGGTGGCTCGCTGCTGGAGTTGCTCGATCAGCGGGGCGGGGAGTTCGATGGCGGGGTTCGACGGCATGATGTTTGCGAGGTTACCGGGTGTTTCGATCCATGGCAAGCGGTGGCTGCTCATGATTTAGATGCAATAACCGATAAGAGAAGAGTGGACGACCTGACGAGAGAGTTTATCGCGGAGAGCCAGGAAGGACTGGACCGGATGGAGCGGTGCCTGACTGAGCTTGAGGTGCGGCCCGATGATGGGGAGCTGGTGGGAGAGATCTTCCGCTCGGTTCACACGATCAAAGGGACGACGGGGTTTCTGGGCTTCGACCGGCTGGAGAAGCTGGCGCACACGGGAGAGCATCTGCTGGGCTCGCTGCGGGATGGCAAGCTGGCGGTGACGTCGGAGCTGATCAGCGGTCTGCTGAGCCTGCTCGATGGACTGCGCGCGATTCTCACGCTAATTGAGGAGACGGGCGGCGAGGGGACAAGATCGGGCGACGAGGATGGGGAGTTGATCGCCGAGCTGGCGGCTTTGAACGGGAGTGCGCCGCTGCCTATGGACGTGGCGGAGGTGGAGGCGCCGCAGCATGAAGCGGAGAGTGTTGAGATTCATGTGGCGGCGACGGCGGCTCCTGCGGCTGCGATGGGAAGTACCGATAAGACGCTGCGCATCGATGTGGACGTGCTGAACCGGATGATGAACCTGGTGGGCGAGCTGGTGCTGACGCGCAACCAGATGTTGCAGAGCAACATGGAGGCAGCGAACTTTCCTGAACTGGCGCGTCGGCTGGACAGCGTTACGGCGGACCTGCGGGAGACGGTGATGCAGGCGCGGATGCAGCCGGTGGGCAATCTATTCGGCAAGTTTCCGCGGCTGGTGCGAGACCTGGCGCGAACCTGCGGGCGCGATGTGCGCATCGAGTTCAGTGGGCAGGAGACGGGGCTGGACAAGAGTCTGCTGGAGGCGATTAAAGATCCGCTGACCCATGCGGTGAGGAATGCCGTCGATCATGGGATTGAAGCGCCGCATCTCCGCGTGTCGGCGGGCAAGCCGGCGGAAGGATGTGTGCGGCTGCGGGCGTTTCATCAGAGCGGCTCGGTGGTGATCGAGGTGGCGGACGACGGCGCGGGCATTGGCATCGAGCGCGTGCTGGCCAAGGCGGTAGAGCGCAACCTGGTGACGGCGGAGCAAGCGGCGGAGATGTCGGAGCGGGAGGCGCTGCAACTGATCTTTCTGCCGGGGTTTTCGACCGCTGCGGCGGTGACGAATGTTTCGGGGCGCGGTGTCGGCATGGATGTTGTGCGGGCCAACGTCGAGAAGGTGGGCGGCAGCGTCGAAGTGGAGTCGAAGATGGGCGCGGGCACGACGCTGCGGCTGCGGGTTCCGTTGACGCTGGCGATCGTTCCGGCACTGGTGGTGCGCAGCGGCGGGCAGAGCTTCGCGCTGCCTCAGACCGCGTTGGTGGAGTTGGTCTATGTGCCGAAGCGTGAGGCGGAACAGGCAGTGGAGAAGATCGGCGCGGCAGAGCTTTACCGGCTGCGGGAGCGGCTGCTGCCGATGGTGTGGCTGGACCGTCTGCTGGGGCTTGAGAGCCATTACACGGAGGAGGCGCATGGGTTTTATCTGGCGGTGCTGGAGGCGGAAGGTTGCCGCTATGGATTGGTGGTTGATGACCTGCTGGCCCCGGAGGAGATCGTGGTGAAGCCGTTGTCGTCGGTGCTGCGCGAGATTGGCCTGTTCTCGGGAGCGACGGTGCTGGGCAATGGGACGCTGGCGCTGATTCTTGATATTGGAGCGACAGCTGCCCGCGCGGGCGTGAAGCCGACGGAAGAGGCAGCCGAGGGCGTGGCGCTGGTGGAGGTGAAGAGCGACGAGGCGGAGGATGTATCGTTCATGGTCTTTGAAGAGCGGGCGAAAGAGCGGACGGCGCTGCCGCTCGACGTGGTCGAACGGATTGAGAGCGTGCCGTTGACGCAGATTGAATATGCGGGTGGACGGCCGCTGTTGCAGTATCGAGGCGCGCTGCTGCCGCTGCGCGATGACGGCAATCTGCTGGCAGAGATGGAAGAAGGTGAGCTGGGCGATGGCAGCCTGGTGACGGTGCTGATCTGCGCTCATGCGGGCGCGGGCGGGCGGCATCGGATCGGCATGGTGGTGCGGCGGGTACTCGATGTCTCTTCGGGCAGGATGCTGGAGAAAGATGCGTCGGTGGATGGGATGGAGTTGGCGCTGGTTAAAGAGAAGTTGACGATGGTGCATCATCAGTTCGGCGCAAAAGCTGCGGCGGGTTGGAAGGAGGTTGCGTGAAACTTGTCGGCCAGAGTGCGAAGAGTGAGATAGATGGGATCGATGGGATCGAGGACGAGAGCGATGCGGTGTCGCTGTGCTCGCTGTTTGCGGGGAGCGAGAGCTTCGGCATCGATACCAGGAAGATTCGTGAGGTACTGGGCAAGCGCGAGTTGCAGCGGGTGCCGATGGCACCGGCGTATATCGGTGGCGTGGTTCCGTATCGCGGCGAGGTGCTGACGGCGGTGAACTTTCGCGCGCTGCTGGGCATGGAGGATAACTCTGCCGTGAGCTGCGTGCTGGTGCTGGAGGACGATGAAGGCGGCGAGCGGTTTGGCCTGGCGGTGGATGAGGTGGGCGGCGTGGTGACGGTGAGCCGGCGGATGCTCGAAGAGAATCCGTGCACGCTGGAGGCGCGCGGGAAATGGCTGTTCGATGGCGCTTACAAGTTACAGACGGGGCTGATGGTGCAGCTCGATCCGAAACGGCTTCGCCCATCGAGACTGGCGGAGACGGGGCTGTTCAAACAGTGTGTGATGGGAGCAATGGGGGCTACGGATGCGAGCACTGATCGTCGATGATTCGAGCTTTATCCGCGACTATCTCCGGCAGCTTCTGCACCGGATGGGGATTGCGTGTGAAGAGGCTGTCAATGGCAGCAACGCGCTGGAGGTGCTGGCGGCGGCGCAGGCCTTCGACCTGATGCTGCTGGATGTGAACATGCCGGTGATGGATGGGCTGGCGTGCGTCAAGGCGCTGCGCGAAGCGCGCCTGGGTCCTGAGATGAAGGTCATGATGGTGACGACCGAGGCCGACCATACCTTCATTGCAACCGCGCTGGACAACGGCGCGGACGAGTTTTTGATGAAGCCCTTTACTCCGGAGAGCCTGCGCGAAAAGATGGCTCTGCTTGGATTCGCAGCGGCCTGAACAAAATTTAGAAAAGGGTATAAGGCATGGGGATCTCAAGGGAAGAGCCGCTTCGCGTGCTGGCGGCCGACGACTCCGCTGTGATGCGGGAGATCATGCGGAAGCTGTTTGCGATGCATGGAGACGATCGGTTGAGCAGGCTGCCGCCGATGGAGTTGTGCGGAGTGGCGCAGGATGGGGTGGAGTGTCTTGAAGCGGTGGCGCAGTTGATGCCGGATGTCCTGGTGCTGGACCTGGAGATGCCTCGGTTGAATGGGCTGGATGTGCTGGACCGGCTGCGGGAGGAGAATCCGGGGCTGCCGGTAATTATGTGCAGCTCGCACACCGAGCGCGGTGCCCGGTCGACGCTGGAGGCGCTGGCGCGCGGCGCTGCCGACTATGTGATGAAGCCGAGCGAACAGCGTAATTTGGCGGCGGCGTTGCAGTCGCTGGAGCAGCAGTTGCTGCCGAAGATTGCGGCGTTGGCCAGGGGCCGGAGGCGGCGGAGCGAAGCCGGGATCGTGGAGACTGCGCCGGGAACGCGTCGCGGTGGAGAGACGGCGGAGCGGACGGGAGCGCCGATTGAGGTGGTGGTGATCGGGTTGTCGACGGGAGGGCCGTCGGCGCTGGAGCAGATGCTGCCCCGGTTGCCGCGAGACTTTCCCGTGCCGGTGCTGATCGTGCAGCATATGCCGAAGCTCTTCACCGGCGCTTTGGCGGAGCGGTTGGACAAGTGCTGTGCGCTGCGGGTGAAGGAGGCCTACGATAGCGCGCCGATTGTGCCGGGAACGATCTGGCTGGCTCCGGGGGATTCGCATATGGAGGTAGCGGTTCGGAGGTTGGGATTCGGGACCGACGATGGAAGTACGACCGGGCGTGCAGCCAGAGTGAAGCTGCATCAGCAGGAGCCGTTGAACCATTGCAGACCTTCGGTGGATTATTTGTTTCATTCGGCGGCGCGATTGTACGGAGCGGGCGCACTGGCTCTGATGATGACCGGGATGGGCGCGGATGGGTTGGATGGGGCGCGGGCGGTGCATGAAACAGGTGGCGTGGTGCTGGCGCAGGATGAGGCTACCTGCGCGGTGTGGGGGATGCCGGGGCGAGTAGCAGAGGCCGGGATTGCCAGCGCCGTGCTGCCGCTGGAGTCGATTGCAGGCGAGTTGAAACAGAGGGTAAACGCGGGCCGGGCGATGCGGGCGGCGTCCGGCGAACATGCAGTAGCTGCGGCGGCTTCGCGGCGGGAGGGGACGCATGGGTTGCTCTGAATCGGACTATGAGTATCTGCGGGAGCTGGTGCTGCGACAGTCGGCTAACCGGATCGATCCGTCACGCAATGCGCTCTTCGATACACGGCTGAAGCCGATTGCGCGACTGGCGGGGGCAAATGGGCTCAAGGATTTCGTCAGCATCTTGAAGGCGGAGAGGGCGTCGCATCTGCATCGCGCGGTGGCCGAGGCGATGACGATTAATGAGACCAGCTTCTTTCGCGATCTGAAGCCGTTCGAGATGCTGCGGGAGACGATCTTTCCACGATTGATCGAGCAGCGGAGAGACGAGCGGCGGCTGCGCATCTGGAGCGCGGCCAGCTCGACAGGACAGGAGGCATACAGTGTGGCGATGCTGATCGCAGAACACTTTCCTGGAGTTGCGGGGTGGGACATCAAGATCATTGGGACGGATATTTCGCGGTACGTGATCGACTATGCGCAACGAGGACGCTATCGCAGGCTGGAAGTTAACCGCGGTCTGCCGGCGCGGATGCTGCTGAAGTACATGGTGCAGGACGGCGAGGAGTGGGAGGCCTGTGCGCGGATCCGCTCGATGTGCGAGTTTCAGTATGCGAATCTGTGCGAGGCGCTGCCGAAGCTGCCGGTCTTCGATCTGGTGATGTTGAGGAATGTGCTGCTTTATTTTCCGCCGCAGGACCGGAGCTATCTCTTTGGCGATGTGCATCGGCAGATGGCTCCGGATGGGTGCCTGGTGCTGGGCAATGCCGAGCAGGCGGAGGATTCGTCGGACCTCTTCGAGGTGGAATTTGCGTCGAATTCGTACTGCTATCGGCCGGTCGTCGCTGAGGTCTGATTAGGGACGCAGAAGGGTTTGGGAGCATCTTATAAATGTGCGGCAGGGAATGCTGCTGAGAGCACATTGACGATGCCGCGAGCTTCCTCCAGTTCGAAGAAAAAAATTGCAGCGAAGCCGTCGGATGCGGACGCTGCGCTCTCGCTGTTTCATCCGATCACGGAGAAGTGGTTCAAGGCTGTCTTCGATGCGCCAACGGCTCCGCAGAGAGAGGGGTGGCCTGCGATTGCGCGTGGGGAGTCGACGCTGATTCTGGCGCCGACGGGAACGGGCAAGACGCTGACGGCGTTTCTGTGGTGTCTCGACAAGCTGATGCTGCGGACGGCTGGTGATGCGGAGCGGGGATGCCGGGTGGTGTATCTGTCGCCGCTGAAGGCGCTGGCGGCGGACGTGGAGCGGAATCTGCGGTCGCCTCTGGCGGGGATCGCCAATATGGCGAAGCGCGATGGCGTGGAGGTGCGGATTCCCGAGATCAGCATGCGGACCGGGGACACGTCGCAGAAGGAGCGGGCGCGATTTCGGCGGCATCCGGGGGAGATTCTGATTACGACGCCGGAGAGCTTGTATCTGCTGCTGACTTCGGAGGCGGGGGAGTCGCTGCGAACCGTCGAGACAGTGATTGTGGATGAGATTCATGCGCTGGTTCCGAGCAAGCGCGGGGCGCATATGGCGGTGTCGCTGGAGCGGCTGGAGGCTTTGACCGGGCGGCGGTTACAGCGGATTGGGTTGTCGGCGACGCAGAGACCGTTGGAGGAGGTGGCGCGATTTCTCGGGGGAGCGGAAGGGCAGGGAGTTGGAAGAAGCGATGCTGCGGAGAATGTAGCGGAAATAGTTACAGAAGCGGTGGTGGTTGAAGATGAAATTACGAACGTGCTGGCGGATGTCGGTGGGATTGGGGCGCGATACCGTCCGGTAACGGTGGTGAATGCGGGTGCGAGGAAGGCTCTGGAACTGAGGGTGGAGGTTCCGGTGGAGGACATGGCGCGGCTGGGCGAGCTTGAGGAGCTGCAGAGTGGGCCTGCATCGCAGGGTCCGAAAAGGACTTCGATCTGGCAGTCGATCTATCCGCGGCTGCTGGAGATTATCCAGGGGCGGACGTCGACGCTGATCTTTGTGAATGCGCGGCGAGTGGCGGAGAGGCTTGCCGGTGCATTGAATGAGCTGGCGGGGGAGGCGATTGCGCGGGCGCATCATGGCTCGCTGGCGGCGGCGCAACGGAGCGAGATTGAAGAGATGCTGAAGGCGGGGAAGATCAAGGCGTTGATCGCCACCTCGTCGCTGGAGCTGGGCATCGATATGGGTGCAATCGATCTGGTGATTCAGATCGAGGCGCCGCCGTCGGTGGCGAGCGGGATGCAGAGGATTGGACGGGCGGGACACCAGGTGGGAGCGTCGTCGCATGGGATTATCTTTCCGAAGTATCGTGCGGACCTGATTGCGTGTGCGGCGGTGACGCGGGCGATGCATGAGGGGCATGTGGAGTCGACGCGATTTCTGCGGAATCCGCTGGATGTGCTGGCGCAGCAGATGGTGGCGGTGATCGCGCATCCGCCGCTGGGCGTTGCAGATGCGGAGAGGCGGACGGCGCACAGGACGGAGGAGGAGGAGAGTCCGGGAATCAGCTATGACGCGTTGCTGGCGCTGATGCGTAGCGCGGCTCCCTTTGCGGAGTTGAGCCGAAGCGTCTTCGATGGTGTGCTGGATATGCTGGCGGGACGGTATCCGTCGGATGAGTTTGCGGAGCTGCGGCCGAGGGTGACGTGGGATCGGACGCGGAACTGGATTACGCCGCGCGCGGGGGTGAAGCGGGTTGCGATTCTGAATGGAGGGACGATTCCCGATCGCGGGACGTATGGAGTTTTTCTGGCGGAGCGGAGTAAGCCGGTTCGAGTGGGTGAACTGGATGAAGAGATGGTCTTCGAGAGCAGGAACGGCGACACGTTTATCCTGGGTGCTTCCGCGTGGAAAATTGAAGAGATTACGCATGACCGGGTGCTGGTGTCGCCTGCGCCGGGTGAGGCGGGGAAGATGCCGTTCTGGCATGGAGACAGGGCGGGCAGGCCGCTGGAGTTTGGCCGCAGGATCGGCGCGCTGGTGCGAGAGTTGCGCGAGACGCCTCGCAGCGTGGCGGTGACGCGGCTGACGCTGGAGCATGATCTGGAGCCGGGTGCGGCGGAGAATGTGCTGCGCTATCTGGCGGACCAGGAACTGGCGACGACAGTGGTGCCGGATGACCGGAACATTGTGATCGAACGGGTGCGCGATGAACTGGGCGATTGGCGGGTGTGCGTGCTGACGCCGTTCGGCAGCCGGATTCATGCGCCATGGGCGATGGCGGCGACGGCGAAGATTCGCGCGGCAGGCGGGCCCGACGTAGAGACGATGTGGAGCGAGGATGGATTTGTGCTGCGCTTTCCGGAGAGCGATGAGCCGCCGAGTGTGGACGCGCTGATGCTGCCGCCGGAGGAGGCGGCGAAACTGGTGTTGCGGCAGTTAGGATCGACGGCGTTGTTTGCTGCAAAGTTTCGCGAGAGCGCGGCGCGGGCTTTGTTGCTGCCGAGACGAAGAGCGGATGGCAGAACGCCGCTGTGGCAGCAGAGGAAGCGAGCTTACGACCTGTTGAGCGTGGCCAGCCGGTATGCTTCGTTTCCGATTCTGCTGGAGGCTTACAGAGAGTGTCTGCGCGATGTCTTTGACATGCCGGCGTTGATGGAGACGCTGCGGTTGATGGCCAACCGGTCCTTGCGCGTGCATGTGGTGGACTCGCGGACGCCGAGCCCGTTTGCGTCGGCGCTGCTATTCAGCTATGTGGCGAACTACATCTATGACGGAGACGCTCCGTTGGCGGAGAGGCGAGCGCAGGCGCTGTCGATCGATCAGGACCAGTTGCGGGAGTTGATGGGGGATGCGGATCTTCGCGAGTTGCTCGATGTCAATGCGATTGAGGAGACGGAAGAGCAGTTGCAATGCGTCGTCGAGAACTACAAGGCGAGGACGATGGATGGGGTACATGATCTGCTGCTGCGGCTGGGGGATTTGACGCGGACTGAGTTGCTGGCGCGATGCGTGAACGATGCGGTGGCGGAGAGTGTAGCGAAGCTGATGCGGGCGCGTCGGGTGCTGGAGGTGCAGTTCGCCGGAGAGAAACGGCTGATTGCGGTGGAGGATGCGGCGCGATATCGCGATGCGCTTGGGGTTCCGCTGCCACCGGGATTGCCTTCCGCATTTCTGGAAGCCGCTCCGGAGGCGATGGTCGATCTGCTGCGGAGGTATGCGCGGACGCATGGGCCGTTTACGACGCATGATGCCGTGGCGCGGTTCGATCTGCCGATGGAGAGCGTCGATGCGGTGTTGCAGAGGCTGGTGCAGGCAGGGCGGATTGTAGAGGGGGGATTTCGTCCTGGCGGGATTCATCGCGAGTGGTGTGACAACGAAGTGCTGCGGACGATTCGGCGGAAGTCGCTGGCGCGGTTGCGCAAGGAGGTCGAGCCGGTGGAGCAGCGAACGCTGGCGCGACTGCTGACGCGATGGCAGGGTGTGGTGCAGCCGCGGCGGGGGTTGGATGCTCTGCTTGATGTGATTGAGAACTTGCAGGGCGCTCCGCTGCCGGCTTCGATTCTGGAGACGGAGATTCTTCCGGCGCGGCTGACGGGGTATAAGTCTTCTGATCTTGACACGCTGATTGCGGCAGGCGAGGTGGTGTGGGTTGGGCTTGATCCGATTGGGGAGAGGGATGGGCGGATCGGGCTTTATCTGGCGGAGAAGCTACCGGAGCTTTGGAATACGGGCAATGGAGATCGGGGAACAGAGGTGAGTGAACGGGCGGAGAAGGTCATCGGCTATTTGCGTGGGCGGGGCGCTTCGTTCTTTCAGGATTTGCATGACGGGGTTGGCGGAGGGTATCCGGGAGAGACGCTGGATGCGTTGTGGGAGCTGGTTTGGAAAGGCCTGATGACGAACGATGGGATGGCGGCACTGCGGGCTTATTGTGAGCGGCCTGCGACGAGCGCGCGCAAGCAACGGCGAATACATCAGCAGACGGGATTTCGTTCGCGACGGACGACTCCACCGACGGCGCAGGGGCGGTGGGCCTTGCAGGCAGCGGCGTTTGCGGAGAATCGTTCTGCTACCGCGTGGAGTCATGCGATGGCGCAGCAGTTGTTGACACGCTATGGTGTGGTGTTTCGTGAGACCGCCCATGCGGAGAATCTGCCGGGCGGCTTCTCCGCGATCTATGACGTGATGAAGGCGCTGGAAGAGAGCGGGAAGATTCGCCGTGGATACTTTGCGGCGGATCTGGGAGCTACACAATTTGCCATGCTGCCGGCGGTTGATCTACTGCGCTCGCTGCGTATGCAGACGGAGCCCGATAAGCCGGAGATATTGCAGTTGGCGGCGACCGATCCGGCCAATCCTTATGGAGGTTTGCTGCGGTGGCCCGCGCCTCCGGATGCAGGGTCGTCGCTGACGCGAAGCGTGGGGGCGCAGGTGATTCTGTGCGACGGGGCGCTGGTGGCCTATCTACGGCGGGGGAATCCGAATGTGCAGGTGTTTCTGCCGGAAGAGGAGCCGCAGCGATCGCATGTAATGCGAAGTCTGGCAGAGTTTCTGGTGCGCCGGGCGCAGGTGCAGGAAGATGAAAATGGACGTGCAGGGATGCTGATTGCTTCCGTTAATGGAGTGGCGGCGGCGGAGCATCCGATGGCGCGGGCGTTGCTGGACGCGGGCTTTGCAGCGGGCGCGATGGGGTTCAATGTGCGGCGCGGTCTGCCGCCTTTGCCGGGTGCGCGTGGAGAGGTGAGAGCGAATGTGTGAGGCCGGGAGCTTCGCACAACATCCGGGTAAAAAATATACGGGCTGAAGATCTCGCGTGAGATCTCCAACCCGTCAGTCGTACAAGCTGCATCTCGATCAGTCGGTTACGGAATCGATTCGGCGCAGGAGCCTGTATTCATCAGCTTATTGACGTTCGTCAAGCCGGATTGCATGTCTGCAACCAGTGGAGTGAGTGGCAATTCCTGTTTGCCGGACAGGAGCGTGGGAAGCTTTGCGATGTTGCTGGAGATTGCAGAGACTCCCTGTCCAATGATCTCCGTCGGACCTCCGATACGGATGATGTCTCGAATATCCTGGCTATAAAGCTGCATCTGTACCAGCGTGTTGTTGTTGGCGTTGTATATGCCGGCGTCCGCTGGATTTGTAGCCTGCGCTGCTGTGTAGAGCTGTTGTGCGTAGATCAGGTTTGCATAGACGTGATTCATTGCAGTAACTGCACCCGAATAACCGCCGCAGCCGATGGGTGGAGCGGTGGTTGAGCCCTGGCCCGAATCGGTTGGTGGGTCGGTTGAAGGATCAGTCGGCGGATCCGTTGGAGGATCAGGAACAATGACTGGTGGTTGGCCAGGGTCAACCGTCGGAGGATGCTCGACCGACGAACCGGCTACGGTAGTAAGTACGACCTTAAAGACGATCGTATGTGACGAAGAGGTTTGTGCGGCGAGCGGTGCGGCCACCATAAGAAGCAACCCCAAAAACGATTTCACGAGGTGCCTCCTAGGGGAGCTGCTGTATGCTGAGCGACGCGCCGATTACGCTTACGGGAGAAGGAGAATCGACATAAGTGAATAACCGGACGGCTGTACCGGCAGTAAGTTGAATGATCCGGGTGTTCATAACTACATTTCTAGTTCCATTTGTAGTGACCCAGAGAAAGCTGGGACTATCGGCGTTCATTGAATCTACGCCTTGACCATAACTGATTCCAGCGGGCGCTCCATCGACCAGGCGGACATGCGACACTATGAGGTAAGTCCCAGTGGTAGGAATGACGTAGGAGTTAGTGGTCCAGTTCCAGGCTGCCGCTGTGTCAATAACTACATTGTTCAAGGGTACCGTGGTGAAATTGGTGCTTCCATTGAGGACTCCCCCGGTGTTGCTTGCATTGACGATGAGCGAGGCGAGTGGGGGCGCTGCGGGGACTGTGCTTGCGGGGGGCACGGCAACGGAGACGGGGACAGTAATGGTAGTCGTACTGCCATCCTGCACAGAGGAGAGGGTGCCGACGGTAACCGACTGGGCTCCAGCCAAGGTAGAGGCAATGAATACAACTGCTAGGAACTTCAACTTATACATGAAACTAACTCCCTGAGTGCTTCCACTATGATGAGAAGGTAAGAACTATCTGTGGATTAGAGTAACTACAGATCCAGTTCTCTGGAATTGCACGTTCAGGTAAGTGGGACAGCCTGATTGGGCCATCGAGTGGGAAGAAAGTTGTATGCCGGAAGGCGATACCATCTATCGGACGGCACGAGCTTTGCAGCGAGCGATCGGGGGCAAGGCCGTGACCGGATTTGCGACTGCTCTGGCAATGCTGGCGCGAGTGGAGGATGAGGCGACGCTGGTAGGGCGGGTGGTGGAGAAGGTGGAGTCGCGAGGGAAGTGGCTGCTGATTTATTTCAGTGGCGACTTGATTCTGGTGACGCATATGTTGATGAGCGGAAGCTGGCATCTCTACCGTACGGGCGAGCGGTGGCGAATGGGACGGAGCCGGATGCGGGTGGTCGTTCGCACAGCGGAGTGGGAGGCGGTGGCCTTCAATGTGCCGATCGCAGAGTTTCATTCGGCGCGATCTCTGGCGCGGAGTAGCCAGGTGCCCAGACTGGGACCGGATATTTTGTCGGAGGAGTTTACGGTCGCCGGCGGCATTTCAAGGCTTAAAGAATATGCGGCGGAACATCCCGATACAGAAATTGCGGTGACACTGCTGAACCAGCGGGTACTGGCGGGGCTGGGCAATGTCTACAAGAGCGAGGTTGCGTTTGCCGCCGGGGTGAATCCGTTTCGCGCCCTGCGGACGATTACGGAGAAGGAGATGGAGCTGTTGGTGGAGTTCGCGCAGCGTTATATGAAAGCGAATGTCGCAGAGGGGAAGGGCGATGGCATTGTGACTTACTCAGGGAATCGACGGACGACACACGCCATGGATCGGAAGGAGCGGCTTTGGGTGTACAGGCGGCAGGGTCAGGAGTGCCGAAGATGCGGCGCAGCGGTGATGATGCGGAAGCAGGGCGTGCAGGCGCGGTCGACTTATTGGTGTCCTCGGTGCCAGCCGTGGGTGGAAGAGATGGCTGCGCAGACGGACCGCTAGACTAGCTTCTACCTGAATAGTTACTCAGGCGGTGCGGACTGTTGTTGCTTGTTGTTGTCGTTGCCGCCAATTCCCAGGAGCTTCTGAAAGAAGTTTCTCTTTTTGGGCTGTGGCGGCGGTGTTGCTTCTGGAGCGTTGCCTTCGGAAGCGTCGCCGGGTACGGGGACCGCGTTGGGCCTGTGGGGCACTTGTGGATTGGTTGCAGGAGCGGGCTGGTGGCCGGGTTGATATCCGGGTTGGTATCCAGGTCTGGATTCAGGCTGAGTGTTCGGCTGGACGTTCGGTTTGGAGCCGCCGATGCCGAAGAGCCGCTGTACGAAGTTCTGCGGGCTTTCGCCCATCTGGCTGCAGAAATTTTGCGGGGCGGTGCCATCGAGAAATGCAGCGGTGTAGTCGTTGGGGCAAGTGGCGTCGGCCAACAGGTTAGTGGTCTTGTCGAGACGGGCTTCAGTAACGCCCTCGGGCGGCGAGAAGGGTTTGACGTCGGAGTACTGGGGGAGCTTGATGGCGCGATTCATAAACTCTGCCCAGATAGGAGCGGCGGCGATGGCGCCGGAGAGTTTGACGTCGGTGTAATCGTCGTTGCCGATCCAGACGATGCAGATGAGGTTGGAGGTGTAGGCGGCGAACCAGGCGTCGTGGCTGGTTCCGGTTTTGCCCGCTGCCGGAGCGGTGAAGCCACGCTGGCGGACAGCGTATCCATAGCCGAAGTTCATGACGCCTTCGAGCAGGGACTGGGTAAGGAAAGCGGCGCGCGGGTCCATGACCTGGCGGGCCTGCGGGGCGAAATCCGCGACGATGTCGCCATTCGCGTTGCGCACCGAAGCGAGCAGCCAGGGGTCGAGGTGGACGCCGTTGTTGGCGAAGACGGTGTATGCCCCCGCCATGTCGAGCGGAGTGGCGTCATAAGCGCCGAGAGCGACGGACGGTGTGCCGCGGGCAGCGGTGACGCCAGACGCTCGGGCCAGCGCGGCGATGTTATCGAAGCCGACCTGCTGGCCGAGCGAGATAGTGGCGTTGTTGAGCGAGTGCGCCAGGGCATAGATGGCGGTGACGTTGCCGTGATACTCGTCCTTGTAGTTGTGCGCGGTATAGGTCTGGCGTCCGTTGTCGAAGGTGAAGGTGGTGGGAACGTCGTTGAGTATAGTAGTCGCGGTGAAGACACCATTGCCGCCGAGCGAGAGGCCGTTGAGGCTGGTGTTATAGGCGGCGGCGTAGACGAAGGGCTTGAAGATGGAGCCGGTGGGCCGTTTGGCGATGGCGTGGTTGAGCTGGGAGGCGGTGTAGTTGCGTCCGCCGACCAGAGCAAGGACCTGTCCGGTGTGGGGATTGATGGCGACCAGCGAAACCTGCGGATAGGTGATGTCGGTCGCGCCTTTTTTATAGCGTTTGCGGACGAGCTCATCGACGTTCTTCATCCCCTCTTCGACGGCTTCGGAGGCGGCGTGCTGGAGGTCGGGGTCGAGCGAGGTATAGATGCGAAGGCTCTGGCGGCTCAGGTCCTGATCGCCTACCTTGCGGACGAGTTGGTCGTGGACGAGGTCGACGAAGTAAGGGGCTTCGCGGGCGTCGAGATTGGGTGGAGCGAGATGGACTGGCTCGGCTTTGAAGCGGCTGGCTTGGCTGGCGGTGAGCGCGCCGGTTTCAACCATGGAGTCGAGGACGACGTTGCGGCGCGCCATGGCGCGTTCCGGATGGCGGTAGGGATTGAGACGACTCGGGCTTTGGATGATGCCTGCGATCAGGGCGCACTCGGCGGTGTCGAGCTGGCGGAGGTTCTTGCCGAAGTAGGTCTGGGAGGCTTCGCCGAAGCCGTTAATCGCGTAGCTGCCGCGCTGGCCAAGATTGATCTCGTTGGCGTACATCTCGAAGATCTGCTTCTTGTTGAAGCGGGCTTCGAGTTGGAAGGTGATCATGATCTCGCGGAATTTGCGGATGAATTTTTTATCCGGCGAGAGGAAGAAGCCTCGGGCAAGCTGCTGGGTGAGAGTGGAACCGCCGCAGGAGAGGCGGCGGGACAGCAGGTCTTCGATGGCGCACTTGCCAATGCGTACGAAGTTGACGCCGGAGTGCTCGAAGAAGCGGCGATCTTCGATGGCGGTGACGGCCTCGATCATGCGCGGGGGAATGTCTTTGTAGGTGACGATGCGCCGCTTGGTGCGGCTCTTGTCCTCCGAGAGCGCGGTGATGAGCTGCGGCTCCAGATCGTAGGCCGCGAGCGCGACACCGTTTTCAGCGGTGATCTTCTGGACGATGCCGCCGCTGGTGGTGATGGTGGCGCCGTCGGTGCTGTGGTAGCTCTCCGCGCCGGGCTTGATGAAGATGCTGTTGCCGTCGAGCCTGAAGGTGCCCATCTGCGGGTTGTTGTTGTAGTTGGCGTGGCGCAGGTCGCTGGCGATGGCGTCGGCGGTGAGCTTCTGGCCGGGACGGACTTCGCGAGGCGCAGCATAAATCTGCGAGACGCTGGCGAAGATGGGACCGGCGGCGAGGCGGTCGTCGACGACGCGCTGGTAGTGGAAGTAGAAGTAGCCGAAGATCGCGACGCCGATGGCAAGACAGCCCAGCGTGACGAGGAGAAGGCCGCGCAACAGGCTGGAACCGAAGCCGGGCCGGGAGTTGGAGCGAGGATTGCTGCCGTATTTGAGTTTGACTGGCAAGAGGCTCTTTCGTTGGACGCTTATTGGATGGCTGCGGGGAGCTCTGTGCGCAGCGCAGAGGTTATCTGAGTAGTGACGTGACCGGCTATCTCATTCAGGGCAATGTCACTGCTCTGGTTCTGGAGGCGGTCGACAAATTCGACTTTGCCTTCGGCTACTCCACGCCCGATATTGACGCGATAGGGGATGCCGACGAGATCGGCGTCTTTGAACTTGACTCCGGCGCGCTCGTCGCGGTCGTCGAGAAGGACGTCGAGACCGGCGGCTTCAAGCTCTGCCGCCACTTTTTCTCCTGCGGCAAGCAGGGCAGCATCGCCGATGTTGGTGATGGTAACGACGACGTGGAATGGAGCAATGGCGGGGTGCAGAGCGTAGGCAGAGCCTCCGTTGGCTGCGGCTGAGGTTTCGATGGCGGCAGTGAGGATGCGCTCGACGCCGATGCCGTAGCTGCCCATGATGAGAGTGACCTCTTTGCCGTCGCGGTTGAGAACGGAGGCTCCCATGGATTTCGAGTACTTGTAGCCGAGCTTGAAGATGTGGCCGATCTCGACCGCCTTGCCGATGTGGAGTGGGCTGCCGTCGATGGGGCAGCCTTCGCCTTCGTTGATGTTGCGAACGTCGGCGACGAGCGTCGGCTTGAAGTCGCGGCCGGGGGTCACGTTGCGCAGATGATAGTCGAGCTTATTTGCCCCGGCGACGAGGTTCTTGCGGCCTTCGAGGCCGCCGTCCATAATGACGATGGTTTTAAGTACACGATTCTGGATGTCTTCGCGGAAGACGCCTTTGATCTGCTCGAGCGCCTTCCCGGACTTCAGACCGTTGAGCGAGCCCTGGGTCATCACTTCGGGGATGCCGATGGGGCCGAGAAATCCGGCAGGGCCGCCGATGTGCAGTTCGAGTTCTTCGGCGACCATGGGACGAAGTTCAGAGACTCCGGCGATGGCCATCAACTTGGTTTCGTTGACCTGATGGTCGCCTCGGAGGAAGGCGACGACAGGAAGAAGAGGAGCATCTGCCTTGACGGCGGCCCGCATCCCCATGAAGGCTACGCACTTGATGTCCTGCGAGGCCTGGATGCCGAAGAACGCGGTAACGTCGGCGATCGAGCCCATGCCGGGAGTGGAGACGAACTCGGGCTGGCCGTCGCCGGTTGGAGCGAGGTCTTCGACCGGGGCCAGAACGCTGGTGGCCTTTTCGAGGTTGGCGGCGTAACCGGAGGCGCTGCTGGCGATGAGGTCTTCGCCCGCATCGGTGTAGACCATGAACTCCTGCGAGCCGGAGCCGCCCATGGCGCCGGAGTCTGCCTCAACGGCGACAAAGCTCAGGCCGCAGCGTTTGAAGATGCGGACGTAGGTGTCGTGGTGTTTGGTGTAGCTCGCGTCGAGACTCGCCTCGTCGATGTCGAAGGAGTAGGCATCCTTCATGATGAACTGCCGCACGCGCAGCAGGCCCGACTTGGGACGGGGCTCGTCGCGGAACTTGGTCTGGATCTGGTACCAGATCTGGGGAAGTTGTTTGTAGCTGCGCAGCTCCTTGCGGGCGATGTCGGTCATCACCTCTTCATGGGTCATGGCGAGGCAGAGTTCCGCGCCTTTGCGGTCCTTCAGGCGGAACATATTGTCGCCCATCACGGTCCAGCGGCCGCTGGCCTCCCACACTTCTTTGGGATTGAGTGCGGGAAGCAGAAACTCCTGGCCGATCCTATTCATCTCTTCGCGGATGATGGCGACAATTTTATTGATCGACCGGTTGCCGAGGAAGAGGTAGCTGTAGATTCCGGCTCCAAGCTGGCGGATATAACCGGCGCGGAGGAGGAGTTTGTGGCTGGCGACTTCGGCGTCTGCGGGTGCTTCGCGGAGGGTGGGAATGAAGAGTGTGGACCAGCGATGCATGGGCAAAGAAAACACTTTCCGGCCCGCTCCGGTGTGCCGTGCGGGCATGGGGGATGAGTCTCCATTCTAACTGAGCGGGTTTGGCCGTCTGCGATGGAGGCAAGAGTAGTGGGTCAGTTTGAACCCTTGACCTAGTAGGCTAAATTCAACAGAATGCCGCATTCTCCGAGGCAATGGGATGGAACTCAAGAATTTTGCTGCAAACCTCATTGATTGGTCACGGATGTCTGAATCCGCGCATCCGGGTGAATCGGGCGCAGCCATAGTGCGCTCGCACGAACTTGGAAATATCCAACTTCGACTTGTGGTCTACAGTGCCAACTATGTTGCCGATCACTGGTGTGGGAAGGGGCACATCGTGTTCGTCGTTGCCGGGCAGCTTGTCATCGAACACCAGCACGGTACGACGTATACGTTGACTCCTGGTATGACCTATTACGTGGCAGATGACGGTGGACCGCCGCATCGAGTTCTTTCGAAAAATGGAGCGACCATCTTTATCGTGGATTGATCGTGGTGAATCCTTCATTCCTTACATATTAAAAACGGGCTAATAACTTGCCGAATCAAACAAAACGCAGGTCATTCGACTCCGCTGCGCTCCGCTCAGGATGACACATCTATGTTGCGTATTTCCGATAGGGTGCGCATTCCGACTTATGCCGTTAGGTTGCGTCATGGGTGGTCGCAATCGTTGATGACGTAGCAGGAGGAGTCCCCGTTCAGGACCGGCTGGTCGTCCAGAGGTCGTGCAGGTGGAGCACGCCTTCGACCTGACCGTCGCTGCCGGTGACGATCAGCGAGGTGATCTTCTTCTCTTCCATCAGGGCGAGAGCGCTGGAGGCAAAGGCGTTGCCATCGATGGTGAGCGGATGCGCGTTCATAATTTCATGGGCGGAACGTTGGAGCGCGTGGGGGCCGTCGTGCTCCAGCAGACGGCGAAGGTCTCCGTCGGAGATCATGCCGAGCAGGGAATTATTCTGCTTGCCATTGCTACTTAAAACGGTGGTCATGCCTAGTTTCTTGTGCGACATCTCATGGATCACCTGCGGCAGGGGAGTGTCTGGAGAGACGCGGGGCAGAGCATCGCCGGCGTGCATGAGATCGCGGACACGGGCGAGGCGTTTGCCGAGACGGCCTCCGGGATGGAGATCGGCGAAGTCCTCGGCCTTCCAGCCGCGGCGGTGACTTACTTCGAGCGCCAGCGCGTCGCCGAGCGCGAGCATGACGGTGGTCGAGGCCGTGGGCGCGAGGTTGAGCGGGCAGGCCTCGGTATCGACGCTGGTATCAAGAAAAATATCGCTGGACTGCGCAAGGCTCGAGGTCGGGCAACTACAGAACGCAATGAGTCTCGCGGCCAGGCGGTTGAGCGTGGGCACAAGGCTGAGCAACTCTTCGGTCTCCCCGCTGGAGGAGAGGGCGAGGACAGTGTCGCCGTGGGAGATCATGCCGAGGTCGCCATGCAGAGCTTCGGCGGGGTGCAGAAAGTTGGCTGGAGTGCCCGTGGAGCGCAGTGTTGCCGCAATTTTACGGGCGATAATGCCGCTTTTCCCGATGCCGGTGACGACAACACTTTGCCGGTTGTCGGCTGCTTCGATCAGCAGATCGGCGGCGGCGGTAAAAGGAGCGAGCATGGCGCCGTCGAGCCGCTGGGCGAGATCGCTCAAGGCGGCGGCCTCGATGCGAACAAAGCTCGAAGGGGGGATATCTGAAGGATTGAGGGCTTTATCGGGCATCGTTACAGGACCATTTTGATGCTAGCAGAGGGAGCAGGGCGCGGCGCAGCGCGGCTTTCGAGACGGATTTGCGTCTAAACTGAATCTAGAGGCCTGCGCGGAGCGCTCGCCGAAAGGATATCCAACCAAAGTGAAGCGGAATGCGCTGGTTCTTGGTGTGATGATCGTTGGCATCTCCCTGATGTTGTGGGCGGGATGGCATAACCTGCGGGCCCGGCGCGTTGCGATGCAGAAGGCCCAGTCGACTCATATGGTGATGACTCCGGGGCAGGCTGGTCAGCCTGGCCAGATGAGCCATGATGACGACGATGGCGGCGCAATTCCCGGCATTAAGCTGCGCGGAAAAGCGGCTCCGGGATTTACGCTGAAAGACCTCGACGGCAAGAAGGTATCGTTGGCCGACTATAAAGGTCGTGCTGTGCTGGTGAACTTCTGGGCGACCTGGTGCGCACCCTGCAAGATCGAGATGCCGTGGTTCGAGGAGTTGCGCAAGCAGTATGCCGCGCAGGGATTTGAGGTTCTCGGTCTCACCGACGACGCCGATGCAGGCAAGGATGTGATCTCGAAGGTAGTGCAGAAGACGGGCGTAACTTACCCCATTTTGCTGACGGACGGGAAGGTGCAGACGTCTTACGGCGGTCTGGATTATCTGCCGATGTCGTTCTACGTGGACAAAAGCGGCACAGTGGTTGAGGTGACCGCAGGATTGGGATCGAAGGACGAGATTGAAGCAAACATCAAGAAGGCAATCGCCTCGGGAACGACGGCTGCCGTGAAGGGCGGCCAGTGATGCGGCTGAGCGTGGCGCTGGCCGCGCTGGTGTTTGGAGCGGGAACGCTGGTAGCGCAGATGGGCAACCTCAACGCTCCTCCGAAGCCGAAGTCGTATGTAACCTATGCGCCGGAGCCGCAGGTGGTAACGGCAGGGAAGCGGAGCGTGGTGGAGATGCACTTCCGTGTGTTGAACGGATTCCATGTGAACTCCAATACGCCGAAGTCGGAGATCCTGATTCCCACCAAGCTCACTCTGCCACCGACAGCGGGCGTCAAGGCAGAGGCAGCCGAGTATCCGGCAGGCACGGCTTACAGTTTCAGCTTCAGTCCGAAGGAGAAGCTGGATGTGTATGCCGGAGACTTCACGGTGAAGCTGCCGGTGATCGCTGCTGCGGGAACGCATACGGTCGATGGGACGCTGCGCTATCAGGCATGCGATCACGCAGCCTGCTATCCGCCGAAGAATCTTCCGGTGCAGGTGATCTTTACAGCAAAGTAGTGGCGGGACGGATTCCGCTTGAGCAGATGTTTGGCGGCTGCCGCTGCTTCGGCGGCGCGGTCGTGGCATCATCAACTAAGACAATTTAAGTGGGAGCGAGCAGGGCGCAATGGACGAGTTTAGAAGGCTGACACGGCTGCCGGCGTATGTATTCAACATTACGAGCGAGTTGAAGGCCGCGGCACGCAAGCGCGGCGAGGACATTATCGACTTCGGGATGGGCAATCCCGACGGCGCGACGCCGAAGGCAATCGTCGACAAGCTGATCGAAGCGGCACAGCGCACGGCGACGCATCGCTACTCCCTGTCGCGCGGCGTTCCCCGGCTGAGGAAGGCGATCTGCAACTGGTACAAGAGGCGCTACAACGTCGACCTCGATCCGGAGACGGAAGCGATTGTGACCATCGGCTCGAAGGAAGGCATCGCGCATCTTTGCCTGGCGGTGCTCGATGACGAGGACACGGTTGCGGTGCCGAATCCGAGCTATCCGATCCACATCTTCGGGCCGGTCATTGCCGGGTCGAAGGTGCAGAGTATTCCTCTGCTCGATGGCGATTCGGACGCTCTGTTGGCGAAGCTGGTGCACGATCTTCCGCTGATGCAGCCGCGGCCGAAGCTGCTGATTCTGAACTTTCCGGCGAATCCGACGACGCAGTGTGTCGATCTTCCGTTCTTCGAGCGCATCGTTGCGCTGTGCAAGGAGCTGGGAATCTATATCGTCCACGACCTGGCGTATGCCGATATCGTGTTCGACGGATATCGCGCGCCGAGCGTGCTGGAGGTTCCGGGCGCAAAGGACATTGCCGTCGAGTTCTTCACGCTCTCGAAGAGTTACAACATGCCGGGCTGGCGGGTCGGCTTCATGGTCGGCAATCCGAAGCTGGTCGCAGCGCTGGGCCGGATCAAGAGCTACTTCGACTATGGGACGTTTACGCCGATTCAAGTGGCTTCGATTGCCGCGCTCGAAGGGCCGCAGGAGTGCGTGGCGAAGATTCGCGACAACTACAAGGCTCGGCGGGATGTGCTGGTGCCGGGGCTGAACAAGCTGGGATGGCCGGTGGAGTTGCCGAAGGCCACGATGTTCGCCTGGGCGAAGATTCCTGAGCAGTATCGGGCTCTGGGGTCGGTCGAGTTCTCGAAGAAGCTGCTGCTGGAGGCCAAGGTCGCCGTCAGTCCGGGGATCGGCTTTGGCGAGCATGGCGACGGGCATGTGCGGTTTGCCCTGATCGAAAATGAGGAGCGGACCCGGCAGGCGCTGCGTGGAATCAAGCAGATGTTCAAGGCGGGGTAGGGGTACCCCCCGTACTTAAGTACGCAAAGTCTTCTAAAATAGAGGGTTAAGTCTGTATTTCCGGTTGGAAGTCCAATTGAAAAGCCCCGGGGTTTCTTTCTCCCCGGGGCTTTTCAATTGTCGCTGGTTTTATTTTAAATGATTTGCGGGAACTCGTATGCCAAGGCTAATTCTTTTACTTTTAGGCACTTAGACGGTTTATGGGCTTGACATGCGATTTTGGCCGAAAAACGCAAAAGATAATTCGCGGGCGCAAGACGAAGTCATAAGCTGACGTAAGATAAGGCCTCAATACCTTCAGGGAATTGGTCATCGACTCCTGGATTTGTACGTCCTCTTCGGGGAGGGACAACAAGAAAAACAACAATCCTGCCCTGTCAATGCACGAACATACTCAAAATTAAGACTACGATCAGCCCCACGATCGAATTGCAGAGTTCCAGGAGTCCCCAGGTTCTGAAAGTATCCTTGATCGATAGGCCAAAAAATTCCTTGAATAGCCAGAACGACGCATCGTTCGTATGCGTGATGGTATTGCTGCCGGTTGCGGTGGCCAACACCATGATTGCCGGATTGATATGAAACTCTGGGATCAAGGGCCCTACGATGCCTGCCGCGGTAATCGCCGACACGGTGCCCGCACCGGTTGCCAGACGCAGAAAAACCGTGATCACCCAAGCCATAATGATTGGCGAAAATGTTGTGTGTCTCATTACGGTTGCGATATGGGTGCCGAGCCCGGAGTCCAGAATGACTTGCCGGAACATACCACCAGCGCCAATGACCATGATCACCAAGGCAATCGTCTCGACTGCATGGGTGAGCGATTTCATTGCCACCGGCATACCTTGCCCGCGCCGGATATTGAAGGCATAGATCGCCACAAATACGGTGATCAGCAAGCTGATTTCGCCGGTTCCGACAAAGCTTATCGTACGATACAGCAGCGTGGTCTTATCCAGAAGAAAACCGGACAGCATCGACAGACCGATTATGATCGCAGGCAGCACCGGGATCAAGACGCTGATCCGGAACGACGGCAACGCCTGCGCTGGTCTATCGTCCAGCTCGCTGCCCTTTAGCAACTCGGGCACCGGAAAATCCAGGTTACCGAGGAACTTCGGCAGCACATATCCTGAAAACACAATACTGGGAATCGCCACCACCAATGCGAGCCAGTACACCTCGCCGATGTTGGCATGGTAGGCGGTGACTAAGGCCATCGGACCCGGTTGGGGTGGGAACAGACTATGTGCCGTGGTGGCTGCGGCAACGCCCCCGATTGCTAACCGCATGTACGGCACCTTGGCTTCCGCTGCAACGCTGATGACCAATGGCGCCAGCACCAGAAACGCAACTTCGTAAAACATGGCAAAGCCGAAGATCGCGCCAACCAACATGATGGCCCATTGTGCCTTGCCTGGCCCAAGCTTGCTGACCATCGTGCGGGCAATCTGATGGGAGGCGCCCGAATCCGCTATCAGCTTGCCGAGCACGGCCCCGAGGGCGATGATCAGCGCTAAATCTCCCAAGGTGCTGCCAAGGCCGGTGCGCAACGAGACGATCAGCTTGTCGATCGGCAACCCTTCAAGCAATCCCAGCAGAATTGCCGTGACGATCAGGGCAAGCAGACTGCTGACCTTGAAATAGATATTCAAGACAAGCAACAAAATGATGGCAAGCACCAACCATAGGATGGGGAAGAAAACTGAGGTCAATGGAGGCAATTCCTCAACGAAACAGGATCGGGAATGGTGGTCCTTTGAAGATTGGACTTTAGCAGTTTCGTGATGATTCGGGCAAGATCGGCTGGTTGGCCCACCGTGTATGTTTCGTTTTGATAGGAGCGACGGCGAAACCAGAAGAGGCTTCCACGGAGCTACGCTCCGTGGGGAGGGGCGTAGCTCCCGGCTATTTCTTTGTGTTGACGAGCTTCTTCTGAGTGTCGAGGAAGCGGCGCACGCGGTCGAGCGAGCGGGCTTTGCCGAAGATGATGAGGCTTTCGAGCAGCGGTGGCGACATGGTGCTGCCGGTGATGATCGCTCGGAGCAGCATGAAGTTTTCTTTGACGGACCAGGATTTTTCTTCGCCTAGTTTTTTGAGGGCGGGTTCCATGACCTCGTGGGTCCAGTCGCTGGCTTCGAGCACGGTGAGTTGCTCGGCGGCAAAGGCGAGCGTCTCTTCGAGGGTGCGCTTTTTGGGGAGAAAGACTGCCTCGGCGGGGAGGACGTCGTCGCGGAAGAAGAAGCTGGTGAGGTCACCGAACTGGGCCAGGGTTTCGATGCGCTGCTGCATCAGGACGGAGATCTGGCGGATGGCTTCGTCGCCGAAGACGCGGGTGCGGATAGCGGTGTAGAAGGCTTCGGGCGTCATGGCTCGGAGGTACTCGCCGTTGAGCCACTTGAGCTTGGTGAGATCGAAGACGGGGCCGCCGAGACGGATGTTAGTGAAGACGAAGTGCTCGACCATCTCAGAGAGCGTGAACTTTTCCGTGCCGCCGTTGAGGTCTGCCGGTACGCCGCCGCCCATCAGGCCGAGGAAGTTAATGAGCGCTTCGGGAAGGAAGCCGCTCTCGCGGTAGTAGATCAGCGAGACCGGGTTCTTGCGCTTGGAGATCTTGGACTTGTCAATGTTGCGCAAGAGCGGCATGTGCCAGAAGCGGGGAAGCGGCCAGCCGAAGGCCTTGTAGAGCAGGACGTGTTTCGGCGTGGAGGAGATCCACTCTTCGGCGCGAATGACGTCGGTGATCCGCATGAGGTGGTCGTCGACGACGTTGGCGAGGTGATAGGTGGGGAAGCCGTCGGACTTCATCAGTACCTGATCGTCGACGTTTTTGTGCTCGAAGGTAATGTCGCCGCGCAACTCGTCGCGGAAGGTGGTTGAGCCTTCGGTGGGGACCGCCATGCGGATGACGAAGGGCTTAGGTATCTGGGTGCCGAGATTCGCTTCGATCTGCTCGCGCGTGAGGTGGCGGCAGGTGCCGGGATAGCGGGGCGGCAGCTTGGCGGCGATCTGCTGTTTGCGGGCGGCGTCGAGCTCTTCGGCGGTGCAGAAGCAGCGGTAGGCGGAGCCGTTGGTGAGCAGAATCTCGGCGTGGTCGCGGTAGATTTCGGTGCGGTCGGACTGGCGGTAGGGGCCATAGGGGCCACCGACGTCGGGGCCTTCGTCCCAGCCGAGGCCGAGCCAGCGCAGGGTGTCGAAGATCATCTGCTCGGAGGTGGGGACGAAGCGGGTGCGGTCGGTGTCCTCGATACGGAGGATGAATTTTCCGCCGCGCTGGCGGGAATAGATGTAGTTCAACAGGCCGATGTAGGCGGTGCCTACGTGTGGGTCGCCGGTGGGGCTGGGAGCGATGCGGACGCGGATAGGGGCTTCTGTACTGTTTTCTATGGTGTTGGTTGTCATGATATGGCTAGACTTCGATGCTAGCAGAGCGAGGGGAGGGGTGCTCGATCTCTCTTGCTTAGCAAAGCTCGCGCGAACTGCCGGGCGAGAGAAGGGCTTGTTTTTAAGACCTGTTAAAACTTTCTCAAGGATGACGTATTTC
Organism: Terriglobales bacterium; assembly: GCA_041691575.1. Taxonomy (GTDB): domain Bacteria; phylum Acidobacteriota; class Terriglobia; order Terriglobales; family Acidobacteriaceae; genus Edaphobacter. Next base: position 527,657 of record JBEPUJ010000001.1, on the reverse strand, counting down.
TGCCTGCAGAGATATGACAGCAGCAGACAAGGGCGAAATACAGGGATCTCTCCACTCCGCCGCGCGATGAAACTGCGCGGCTTCGGTCGAGATGACGTCTCTTCTTGAATTTTAAAACAGATTCTTATGCAGAGGGGAAGGGAACCTGTGGCTCGTTCGATGCGTAGCTGTGAGTGCCGGTCGTGTCCCGGGGGGGAGCGGCTGGCCGAAAATCTGTTTAGTTAAGAGCTGGATGCCACCTAAAGCGGTTTCCTCGATGGTGTATAGGCGGGCCTTCAGCCCTTGCTCCATCGATGGCCAAGGAACATGGGGCTTTGCCCCATGCTGGTATGGCAGCGGGCAGTTGGCCCTTGACGGTTGGACTTTATATCTTCGCGGAAACCGCTCTAAACGTCTGAAATCAGAGAGTAAGTTATGATGGAAGCAATAGAGAGTCATGCGCAGGCTCAGCGGGTACGCTGAGCCCAACTATTTTAGAAAGAGAACCTTAGCTTTAACCTGTTTAACTGCACCCTTTTAGGGCCAGACGATGCCATCTTGCTGCACCTATTACACCTAGCTGGGGTATTCACGGGGAAATCCTCCTGTGCCAGGTGGTGGCATAGGACTGGATCGTCCAAATGAATATCAAAGCTGTCGCCCTCAGAGCAGGGGTCTCTACTGCCACCGTTTCACGGACAATCAACGGCTCCGACAAAGTTACGCCGGAGACTGCGGAACGTGTTCGCCAAGCGGTCGAAGCTCTGCAGTTTTACCCTGACACCAACGCCCGGTCTCTCGGCTCGGGACGAAGCAGCCTCTATGGCCTCATCATCTCCGACATCACCAACCCTTTCTTTCCGGAGCTGGTAAAGGCGTTCGAAGATATTGCCGTCGAGCATGGCCAGGAAGTGCTGGTCGCCAACACCAACTACGATCCCGCACGGATGGAGAGCTGTGTCACGCGGATGATGCAGCGCAAGGTGGATGGCGTCGCCATCATGACCTCGGAGATGGAAGATCGACTTATTAAGGTCTTCAATCACAGGAACATCCCGCTGGTCTTCATGGACGTGGGCGCGCCGGGGCCGGGAGTGAGCCGGGTTCGCGTGGACCATGCTGCCGGAGTCGCCATGTCGATGGAGCATCTGATCGCTCTCGGCCATCGTAAGATCGCCTTCATCAGCGGTCCGCTTGACCTCTTTTCCGCCCGCATGCGCTTTCAGGGATTTATTGAGAGCCTCGAACGTCACGGTCTCAAGCGCGATCCGGCTCTCATTCAGGAGGCCAACCATCGTGCCGATGGCGGCCATGATGCCATGCAGCGCATCCTCAATTCCGGAGCAAAGCCGACAGCGATTGTCGCCTCAAACGACCTGACGGCGATTGGCGCTATGGGCGCTATCCACGAGCACGGATTGCGCATCCCCGGCGACATCTCGATCGTGGGTTATGACGACATCCAACTGAGCGCGTACACGCAGCCGTCGCTGACTACCTTGCGGCTGCCGCGAGCCGAGATTGCGAACGCAGCATTTCGCGCTCTCTACAACTCGGTGCAGCCGGAGGCGAAGAAGCCCTATATTGGCCAGGATTACGACATTCAGCCTGCGTTGATCCTGCGCGAATCAACCGGGCCGGTTGCCCGGATCCCGGTTAAGGCGCAGGCTAAACAGGTTCGGAAGGGCCAGCCGTCAAGCTGAACTCGACTGTCTGCGATCCGAGCCTTGGGTGTTTGGCTGTGAGCTTCACCGTTCCGGCCTGCTCCTTTGCGCGAATCCATACTGCGCCGGTTCCGCCGATCAATGCGAACGGATTGTCTCCGATGAGTTCCGCCGGTCCTTCGAGCGTGAACTCGATGGGGTCGTTGGCGTAGGTGCGCACGGCGCCGAATTCATCCGTTACGCGAAGCACTACGCGGGTAGTGTCCGCTCCGTCGGCCGAAAGACTGCGGTCGTCCGGCAGCAACAGAAATCTGGTATCGACGCCCCTCCCGGAGAGCGATTTTGAGATGACCTTTTTACCCTTCAGATAACCGTCGATACGAAGATCTCCCCACGGAAATTCAAACTGCTTCAGGTCTATCTTTGAAAGGTCGAGGATGAAGGGAGGATACGTGAGGTGATCGAACTCGGTTCTGTCCGGATCGAGTTCCGCGGCCAGCTTCCAGGGATTGCTCTCAAGACTGCGCTCGCGGAGGTAGAACTTCAGATGATCGCAGTTGGAACAGACGACGGCCTTTGAAAAGCCCACAGATTCATCGCCCCGCGCCCAATGGAACGCAGGCTCAAGGACTACTTCTTCAGAAGGATCGCATTGCGATTTGTAGAAGCCTGCCGCTGGTTTGGGCTCGCGGAACATATCGGCAACACCGTGATAGCAGATACGGTCTCCGGAGCCGAAGTTGGCATGGGTGTTGTAGTCGAACGCGCACCACCCGATCCCTCCAGCGTACTGGGGATCAGACGCGAGTTGATTGTGGATGCGAGCGTGGCGCAGCGTGTGCTCGCGCTGGCGCTCGTCATCGTCAGTCGTCTTGGTCGGAAAGGTGTGGCCGACAAACTCGGTGTTGAGATATTTGGGATGGTTCGGCTTCTTCAGCGGAAACCCGAAGTCATTCATCGTGAAGACATCTTCGAGAAACTCGGACTCCTGGAAGTAGCGAATGCCTCCAGTCTGCCGGGTTTTGTCGAGCGCGTGTGCGAGCGCGTTCGTTCGGGTGTAGAAGCTGTGATCGTCTTTCGATTCGTTGATGCGCACGCCCCACAGGATGATGGACGGATGGTTCCAGTCGCGACGGATCATTCTGCCGACATTGTCGATGGATATCTGCTTCCATGGTTCCGGCCCGATGTGCTGCCAGCCGGGAATCTCTTCGAGAACGAGCAGGCCAATCTCGTCGCAGCAATCCAGAAAGTGTCTGGACTGCGGGTAGTGCGAGGTGCGGACGATATTGCAATGCATGCCTTTCCGCAGGATCTCGGCATCCTTGCGTTGCACGCGAGCGGGCATCGCCTGGCCGGCAAAAGGGAAAATCTGGTGGCGGTCAAGGCCGCGCAGCTTGACGATCTTTCCGTTGAGAGAGAATCCATGGTCGGTGAACATCGCCTCACGGAAGCCGATGCGCCGGGTATCTTCGTCGACGACTTCGCCCGCGCGCAGCAGTTTCACGCGAACGCTGTAGAGGTGGGGATGTTCAAGATCCCACAACTGAGTCTTGCCGAAGTTGCTCAAAGTCACGGTATGCCGCGAAGGATCGGAAGCAGTCTCCGTGCCGGCATAGACGGGGGCGCTGGTCGTTGGATCAAGCGAGGACGCCGGATCGGGTGAGGCGATGTACTTCCTAACGAGTTGACTCTGCCTGGCTAAAACTCTGTCGCCGTCACGCAGTTCGACCTCCAGGGCAAGTCCGCTTTCAGTGGGCGCGCCCGCGAGAAAACAGTCCACGTCGAGAGACGGAGCGCTGCTGAGAACATCTTTGGGATGAGCAAATATGTTGTCGATATAGATTGGCGAAACAATGCGCAGAGAAACTTCGCGGTAGATTCCGCCGAAGGTCATGTAGTCGATCTCATAGCCAAAGGGCGGAATATCAGCGCGCTCGGTCGAGTCAACCTGCACGACCAGCACATTCTCGGCGTTGGAATGAAGATGCGGCGTCAGTTCAAATGAAAAGGGCGTGAAGCCGCCCTTGTACTCGCCGAGGGCAACCCCATTGATCCAGACAGTGGATGCCGTCATCACGCCTTCGAAGTCGACGAAGATGCGTTTTCCTTGAGCCCCTTGAGGATATTTAAATCGGCGGCGGTAGGTGGAGATAAATTCGTAGTCCTTGTCGTCGAAGTTATGCCAGGGAAGACGAATATTGGTATGGGGAACGACGACGCGCTCAAAGGAGGAGTCGTCAAACTCCGGCGACTGCGCCCCTTCCACCTTTGCGGGATGATAGCGCCAGCCACGATTGATGGGTAGAACAGAGCGCGTCTGTTCGCTCTCTGTTGAAGCGAAGGCCGCGGTGGCAGGAAGGGTGGACGCAGCAAGAAGGGTGCCTGTCGTTTTGATGAAGTCACGTCTCAACATAAAGTTCTCCAATCGCTATTGCCGTTGCATCGGCTCTCTACTGCAAAGTCCGATGGATTCATACTGGTACTGCTAATCACGAAGTCTCTTCGACGCCTGCAAGGTCCCGTGGAACGATCGAGAGGTGACTCGCAGCCGCTATCTGCCGTCTCGGATATTTTCGTTATAGAGAGGAAGCGTGTGCAGACGGATGCGGATTACGGACTTATTTACTCCCCTGAAGTTGAGACCGCGATCCGTTTGATCACCGTTCCAGATGCGGGCGGTCTGCCAGCTTCCATTGACGTACTCTCCCTCGTCGGCGCGAAGAATCTCGATCTGCTGATTTTTCGGCGCTGCGCCAGATGAGGTTGACACGCTGAAACTGACGCTTGCATCGAAGCCGGTTACCAGAAATTCAAGCGGCCCCAACTGAGCGATCATCGCTCTGCCATGCTCGTCCGACGTCCCCGGAGGCATCTCTCCATCGCGTTGCGGGAAACCGAACGACACAATCGCGTCGACTCCATCGAAGTGGAGCCGTTGGCGCGGCATTCCCTTTTGTTCGACGACAGTTTGCAGTTTGCCGTCGAAGTTGAGCTGCGCAATCTCCGCGGCCATCGGCTTGAACAGGGCGAAGTTTTCCGACAAGGATTCAGGCACCTTATGCTCCGCGCCCCACCAGCCGGTATAGTCCACCCCGAATGGAGAAAAGCCGATCGCGCCATGCCCGAGGGCGTAAAAGAAGTACCGGCCGAAGTTCGCGCCCCTTCCGGTCTCCGGAATGAAAAGCGCATTGTCGTCGCGATGATAGGCGGCAACCACCGCGTGGTAGAGGTCGATATTGTCGGAATAGAAATCCGGAGCGAGGATATCGATCGACGGCGCCGCTGCCTTCCAGATCGGGATATTCCCCTGCTGCGGGCCGCCGCTCGGATACTCCTGTCCTGGGCTGGGATGGTCGCGATTTTCAAGCGCGGCGACGGGATAAGTGATCCACGAGTTGCAATACATCGGCAACGGATATTCTGCCTTGCCGGCGCGCGCTACTTCGCCGATATAGCGCGCGGTTGAATACGCGGCGAAGCGCTCATCGGCGTCGGCGCCGAAGACCTTCGACCAGGTGCCGCTCTCCATGTGCAGCGCACGGGTCAGACTCGCGGGGACCTGACCGTCAAACTCCTTTTGTGCCGCGGCGGAGAAGTCGCGCACGGAGCCGATCGATCCCGACTCATTTTCAACTTGAATCATGATGACGGTGTGCTGAGTCGCGTCGATCTCTTTGACATGGTGCATCAGCGCGGAGAATGCGTGTCGATCTGCCTCCAGATTGCTTGCCGAATTGGGCGACAGGACGTCAAGAATCTTTCCGTAGGCGCTCACCTCGCGCGGATACTTCGCAGGAGCACTCTTCACCCACTCCGGCACATAATGCGCCTGGCCGTTTTTCCAGGTTCCGAACCAGAGCAGCACCAGATGCAGATGATGCGCCCGTGCGCCGTCGACCAGCAGATCGACAGTCGAGAAGTCGAACTTTCCGGGCTCCGGCTCCATGGTCTCCCAGTAGACGGGGGCTTCGACCGTGTTGACGTGCAGCTCCTCGAGCGCAGGCCAGGCTTTGGGCAGTTCGCTGGCCCAGGAACTGGAGTTGTTGATCTGGGCTCCGAGCATGAGAAATGGTTTACCTTCAACCATCAGCGCGAAGCGGCCATCTTTCTTCTCCAGCCGCGGCATATCGTCGGCGGCAACGGAATATACAGTCAGGCCACCGAGAACGGCCAACAGAGCTGCGACGCGAGCGAGGTATCTCAATGAAGACTCCAATCCTTGGACCTGGGGACGAGCATAGCGGTTGAATACCGGCTGTTATGCCGCCGGAGGATTCGGGAAGCCGACAGGCCGATGCAGCAGTCGTTTACCACTAAACGACAAAAGCCGGTCGATGTAAAGCGTTACATCATTAATGGCGAAAGGCGTAGGAATGTGCAGGAGGCTCAACCGCATGATTGCGATTCTCCGAAGCTACTCTAGGTTATTCCTCGCAGCCTGCTTCAGGGGACCGAATTAATTTACGGATTATTCTTCTTGACGAACTCTGCGGTGTGTCTTACTCTGCTCCAGAAAAATTAATCGTGTTTTTCAGGATTTGAAGAAAACGCTTTCTCAAAATGCGTTATTGAGTCGAAAGTCTCGTTGTATCTGGTCAAGAATGATGGAGGTTGTAAAAATGGTTCGAACAAAGCGCTTCTTCTCTCTCTGTTTCCTTTTGAGCTTTTTGTTTGCTGTCCACCACGCACAAGCGCAGTTCAGCGGAACGATCTCAGGCATCGTTCTCGATCCCAGCGGGGCGATCTTACCCGGAGCTGCCCTTTCCCTTCGCAATACCGCAACCGGCCAGCAACGAAGCGCTGTTGCAACTGATTCCGGCGTCTACCAATTTGTCAGTCTGGCGCCGGGCTCGTATGAGTTATCGGCGGCGATGAGCGGCTTTAGCGCGTCGAGAATTACGGTGACTCTGCAAACCAATCAGACGCTCAATGTCCCGATCAGCCTTGCCGTGGGCAGTGCGACCCAGGTTATCGACGTCACCTCGCGCGCTCCTTTGCTGGATACAGCCGATACCCGTCTTCAGGAAACGCTTTCAACCCAGACCCTATCGGCGCTTCCTCTGGCCGGCCGCAGTATGATTTCGCTGGTTACTCTGGCCCCCGGCGTTACCGGAACGGGGATCACGTCCAACGGAAGTCCCGGATCGGGCCGTGACAACTTCTCTACCGAGACGCAGGTCGACGCCAGCGCAAACGGACAGGGCGCAGTCGGCAACATGTACATCGTCGATGGTCTGGATGTCAGCAGTTCGATTCGCCCCGGCGTTCTGAATATGACTCCAAATCCTGATTCGATTCAGGAAGCGACGATCCAGACCAATACCTACAACGTCGATTACGGTCGAGCCAGTTCGATCCAGATGACGATGACGACGAAGTCTGGCGGGAACCAGTATCACGGCAATGCGAGCGACTATTTCACCTATCAGAAGCTGTTTACGGCCACTCATTTTACGAAGAACAATAAGCCATTCCATAGCAATAACATCTCAGCTACGATCGGCGGCCCCATTATCCCGCACCACGACGGCTTCTTCTTTTTTGGGATAGAGCCGCTGCGGGCTTCGAATGCTACAGGGGCGAGCGTCACCTTTGAAGATCCGGCGTTTACTGCCTTTGCGGCAAAGGCTTTCCCTAACAGTATCGGAACAAAGCTGCTTACTACGTATCCGGTGAGCAATGTCTCCAATGTACAGGTCGCAGCCACCGCGGCATCGCTCTATCCGGCAAACACAAATGGCACGCCGATCTGCGGTACACCCTCTACGTTCAATTTGCCGTGCAGCACGGCCATGTTGGACAGGGCAAATTATTCGGATACGTCTTTTCGCAACGGGCTTCAATACAACGTGCGTCTGGATAAAAATTTCAGCAACGACCGCCTGTACGGCACCTACTATCGAACGACTCTCAAGAGCAACGGGACCAATCCACGCGCCGCTTTCAAAACTACAAACACCTTTAGCCAATATGCAATCCAGGTCAACGAGACCCACACCTTCAGCCCGAATACGCTAAACGAAGCGGCGTTTGCCGCGATGCGGGTTGAGGGCGTCCAACCGGCCACGGGCCTGTTCAGCGTTCCGGTGGTGAATGTAACCGGCGTGGGACAGGGCTTCGGCGCTGGATTTGCGCAGGGAGATTTTATCCAGCATAACTATCACTGGCGCGATGTGCTGACCCACACCTTCCGATCGCACAATGTGAAGTTAGGGTACGAGGGACTCTTCGCCGATGACGTTGAGGTATTCAACGGGCCCTACGATCAGCCGACCTTCGCGTTCGATAGCCTGTTGGATCTGGCTCAGGACAACGTGCATACAGAGACCGGGATCGCATACAACCCGGTTAGCGGCAAGAAGACGCAATATGACTGGAATGCGGCCGGAGTGACTCACGGTGTCTTTGTCGAAGACACCTGGAAGATCAGCCAGCGGGTGACTTTGAACTATGGCCTGCGATGGGATGACTATGGCAATCCGTATTCCCGGAGCGAGAACACGGCGTTCGGAAACTTCTTCTACGGTCCGGGCGCGAACTTGCAGGAGCAGATTGCAAATGGCTCAGTAATCCAGCACCATCACGCCCTCAATCGCTCTATCACCGACGTCTTCAGTCCTCGTGCGGGTATCGCGTGGGATCCCACAGGCGACGGAAAGTGGCTCGTCAAAGGCGGCGCGGGTACCTTCCATAACTGGCCGACTCTCGCCAATCTACAGGAGCAGTATCGCGGCAACCCGCCCGGAAATATCTTTCCAACCTTTTATCGAGGCCAGACCCCTGCGCCTATCTTTGGTCTGGGAACTTCAAATGACAAGCCATTCAATTTTCCTTACCCGGAACTCCCAGCCCGTCCTCTCAATCCGAAAGGCGGCATCGAAGGACTCCAATTCAACATTGGAGGCATCGATCCCAACCTCGTTTCGCCGGTCTCCTATACTTACTCTGCATCGGTGGATCGCGAACTCTCCTCGCGGCTGGTGGCAACGCTGGCTTACTCCGGCGCAACGGCTCGCAAACTCCTCTCGGGAGGAGGGCAGGTCTACAACGTCAGCTATGGGCAGGACATCAACGTCCAGCAGGGCGATCTGATTCTGCACAACAGCACCGTTCCGACGCGGCTCAATACCAGCTTCGGATCGGTCTATTACACGCAAAACGATCGCGAGTCTAATTACAACGCATTCATCGCTGCGTTGCGTGGACGCTTCCACCGCGCCTTCTTCAATGCTTCTTATACGCGTTCAGCATCGAAAGACGACACGCAGGTTTATCCGACCTATCTCAATCCGCACCAGTATTACGGTCCTTCAATTTGGGACGCTCCGAACCGGCTTTCGCTGGCATGGAGTTACGAGCTTCCTGAGGTCAACGGGGCGAAAGGTCTGGTTGGAAGAGCAGCAAGCGGATGGCAACTGAGCGGGACGACGATTCTGCAAAGCGGAAATCCAATCAATGTGTACACAAGGGCTGCCTTCAATCCGCTGAAAGATACGAACGGCAAGTTCATTGGATACGCACCCGGAAGCGGAGACTATAACGCCGATGGAGATAACTTCGATTTCCCGGATGTCGCCAGTTACAACTACAAGCATGGCAGGCAGGACTACCTGAAGGGAATCTTCACTTCTGCAAACTTCACCAACCCCGCCTTTGGCACTGAAGGAAACGAGAAGTACAACAGCTTCCGCGCACCCGGCTTCCAGCAGTGGGATGCGGCGCTGCTCAAGAATACGAGGGTACGAGAGTCGGTGGCCTTCCAGCTACGTTTCGAGTTCTTCAATCTCTTCAACCACCCCAACTTGACCAATGTCATCACCAATCAGGCTGATGGAAATTTTGGCAAGGCAACCAGTCAGGCAGTGCCGCGCTTTATTCAGATCGGCGGCAATCTCACCTTCTGATGCGGGCAGGGCGATACCGCGGGTCGGCCTCGGCTGCCCGCGGTTTATCGGGCTTATCAGTTTATCGTAGGAGCTATGACGTTGATCTGCCAGAGAACACTCATTCCGGCTCTGGGCGTTTTCGGCTCTTTGCTCCTTCTCGCTTCACCGCAGATGTCGCGCGCAGAGCCGCCGCAGAAGCAGGAGATCTATCATCTTCTCCAAACGCATCGCTACCCTCAGGCCGAGCAATCTGCAACCGTGTATCTGAAAACGCATCCCGAAGATTGTTCTGCCAAGGCCATGCTCGGCCTGTCTCTGCGTGGCCAGGAAAAACTGGAGCCGGCCTATAAAACCTTCCGTGCGGCGCTGGATCGGTGTCCAGGATCGCTTGCTGTTGTCGAAGGCGCGGCGGAGACGGCATTTCTGCTCAATCGCCCGGATGCCAAAGGCCTGCTCTCCATGGTTCTCGCGCTTCGTCCCGGAGATGAGACCAGTTACGCCATGCTCGGCGCAGTGGATGCTCGCATGGGAGACTGTGCGGGAGCCGTCGAAAACTATGGCAAAGCTTCGAGCAGGATCAATGAGAATACGGCCGCGCTCAGACAATATGCCGGTTGTCTCCTCGTTCTGGATAAGACTGCGGAAGCAGTGCCGGTGCTGACGCAGCTTCTGGCGCTGAAGAATGACAATGTGAGCAGGGTGGCGCTGGCACACGCTCAAGATAAAGCGGGCGACTCCAAATCCGCGCTCGCAACGCTTCAACCTTTATTGGCACCTGATGCGCGCGATAGCACCGCTTTTTTGCTGGCGGCTCAATTGGCTGAAGCCGAAAACGATACGCCGCATGCGGTCGCGTGGTTGCGAAGAGCGATCGAAGTCGATCCTCACAATGTGGATGTCTATCTTGCGTTTGCCGAGATCTCGTTCAATCACGGGTCGTTCAAGGTTGGCATCGATTTCCTCAATCTCGGCATCGGTCAACTGCCACGGGAGGCGCGGCTTTATCTGGCGCGTGGCGTTCTGGAGGTGCAGGCGTCGCAGACGGACATGGCTCTTCGCGATTTCGAAGAGGCTCATCGTCTGGATCCGAAACTATCGTTTGCCAGGGACGCGCAGGGCATGCTGTTTACGCAAAATCATGACTCAGCCGCGGCTCTTGCGCTCTTCGAGCAACAGAGTCAGCTTCATCCGAACGATGCGCTGGTGCAGTATCTCTACGCGGAAGCGCTATCGGAAGCTGCCGTAAATTCAAGCCCAAAGATATTGGATAAGGCTCTTGAAGTCGCCAGGCACGCGGTAAAGCTCGAGCCTGGGTATCAGGCCGCTCGCGATCTCCTGTGCGTCCTGTTGCTGCGCCATAACGATTTCAACGATGTCGTCGAACAGGCCGAAGAGGCTCTGCGACGAGACCCCTACGATGAAGTTGCCCTGTATCAGGAAGTGCTTGCGGAACATAAGTTGAAACATCTGGATAAGTCGCAGGCACTGGTCAAGCGGCTACAAGAGGTAAGGGCACACAACCAGCAGGGAAGAACGAAGTATCTTCTTCAGGAAGCAAAGTCCTCTTCCACAACCCCAAACTAACTTTCGAAGAACATAAGGAAGCAGGCAGGATCATGCAGAAAGAAAATCGTCGAACCTTTCTAAAAAGCGGTGCAGCGCTTGCCGCGGGTGCAGTCGTTCTTCGCAATGCTCTGGCACTTGCGGCTCCGGACGTTGCCTCGAAGTCTGCGACGCGGCTCAGTCAGTTTGAGTACAAGGACGTTCAACTTCTCGATGGGCCGATGCTGGAGCAGTTCAAGCACAATCACAGCCTGTTTTTGAACCTTGACGACGACAGATTGCTCAAGCCGTTTCGCCAACTTGTAGGCCTGCCCGCACCCGGTGAAGATATGGGCGGCTGGTATTCGCCATCGGATAAATTCGACCCGCCCAAGGACATGACTGGATACATTCCCGGTCACAGCTTCGGACAATATCTCTCCGGTCTTTCTCGTGCTTATGCCGTCACGGGAGATAAAGCGACGCAGGCAAAGGTGCATCGCCTGGTCACCGATTTTGCGCCGACTGTCAGCGAGAAGTTCTATCGCGACTACTGTATCCCGGCGTATACCTTCGATAAGACCAACTGCGGGCTGATCGACGCCTATCAGTATGCGGGCGCTTCCCGTGCTCTTGAGGTTCTCAACCATGCAACCGATGCGGTTCTTCCATATCTTCCTGAGAAGGCGCTCGACCGCGCCGAGATGATGGCTCGTCCGCACAAGAACATTGCCTATACCTGGGATGAGACCTATACCTTGCCGGAGAACTTCTACCTTGCCTACCAGCGCGGCGCAGGCGCACGCTATCGGCAACTTGCAAAGCGCTTTCTACAGGACGACACCTACTTTGGTCCGCTGGCAGATAACCGCAATGTGCTTCCTGGCCAACATGCCTACAGCCATGTCAATGCGCTCTGTTCGGCGATGCAGGCTTATCTGACGGATGGCAGTGAGAAGCATCTTCGCGCCGCGCGTAACGGTTTTTCTTTCGTTCAGCAGCAGAGCTTTGCCACCGGAGGATGGGGGCCGAATGAAGGCTTTAAGACTCCGGGAACAAACCAGCTCGCCGACACGCTTACCTCAACGCATCACAGCTTCGAAACACCTTGCGGCGCCTACGGTCACTTTAAAATTACGCGCTACCTTATGCGCGTTACCGGAGACAGCAAATATGGCGACAGCATGGAGACGGTGCTCTACAACACGATCCTTGGCGCGAAGCCGATCCAGCCTGATGGCGTCAGCTTCTACTACGCCGACTACAACAACAGCGGCGCGTCGAAGTTCTACTACGATCAGAAGTGGCCTTGCTGTTCAGGCACCTTCCCGCAGCTCACCGCGGACTATGGGATCAGTTCATACTTCCGCAGCGCAAAGGGCATCAACGTCAATCTCTATGTTCCCTCGCGCATCTCCTGGCAGCAGGGTGGAACGCGGGTGACTCTTACTCAGCACACACAGTATCCAGCCAACGGCGATAGCAGTATGCAATTCGCGATGACGCGGCCCGAACGGTTCACGATTGCGCTGCGGGTACCGGCGTGGGCAGGCCGCCAGACGAAGGCTACGGTTAACGGAAAGCGCATCGAGACACAACTCATTCCGGGAAGCTGGGCGGAGATCGATCGCACATGGAAGGATGGCGATCGCATCGAACTTACGCTGGATATGCCGCTGCGGCTGGCGCCGATCGATGAACAGCATCCTCACGTCGTCGCACTTCTATCCGGCCCCGTGGCTTTATTTGCGATTGAACAAGGGAACGAAAACATCACGCAGAAGCAACTACTGGCAGCCCAGCGCACTGGCTCCTCGGGAGACTGGGAGGTGACGACGGCAGCGAAAAAGATTCGTATGCTTCCGTATCCTTCCATCAAGGAAGAGCGATATCGTCTCTATCAGCAGACATAAGGAGTCGTCTCGCCGATCCTGACCTAGATGGTTTTGATCTCCGGTTACAACCGAATCGAAATCGCTTGTCCTGAGAACGTAACCTGTTTGCTTCCCGGAGTGCCAACTACCTCAACGGACAGAGCTTTGTTCGTGGGCGGCCTTCCGCCAGTAGTTGTCTTCAAGGTCAGCATGCTGTCCGAGTTATTCCAGGAGCACTCGATGCGAGTAAATTCGCCTTGCTCGTAGCGGAAGCTGGCGCCATCGTCGTCATAGAGAGACAGCGTTCCGTCAGCACCGGGATAAATCCTTAGAGTCAGCGGTTCGGTACTTGCTTCCTGCGCGTACTGCTTGATCGGACCAATCGGCAAGATGGCTCCGGCCTTCACGTAAAGCGGTAGCGTATCGAGATCGACATCGCGAGCGACCTCTCTGCCTCCTTCGATGCGGTCGTTGGTCCAGTAGTCCCACCACCCTCCGCGCGGAAGATAGGTAGTTCTTTGTTTTGCGCCTTGTTCTATAACAGGAGCAACCAGAAGGCGATCTCCCCAAAGGTAAGCATCTTCCGTAGCGACGGCCTTTGCATCTTCCGGATAAGCGAGCCAGAGGGAGCGCATCAACGGCAGTCCGGTTGCGTGGGTCTCGGCAACCATCGAATAGAGATAGGGCAGAAGCTGGTAACGAAGGTTCAGATATCTTCTGCAAATTCCTTCTACAGCGGTATTGTGCAGGTCCTGAGGCTTCGGCAGAATGTCTGCTGCGAATTGGCTGGTGAACTCCGATGGCTCGTAGCTTCCCAAATCCCAACCCCAGGGAAGGCGCAGCTTCCATGTTCGCCCATGGCAACGGAAGGAGGGACAGAAGGAACTGAATTGAAACCAGCGAACAAAGAGTTCGGCGGTAAACTCCTTCGTCGGCACGAATCCCCCGGTATCGCTGCCCCAATACGGTATGCCGCTAAGGCCCACACTGATGCCTACCATGATCTGCCCGGCCAGCGTCTTCCAGGTTGAAAGCGTATCCCCCGACCACAGCCACCCATAGCGTTGTATGCCGGCATACGCGTTTCGGTGCAGCGCGAAGGGCCTGACGTTCGGCTGGAAGAGCTGCGAACCCTCCCAATACATCCGGTTCCTCGCGAGCCGGGATGCCGGCGGGAGTTCGTCTCCTTCATCGGGCCACCATCCATCGACGCCGGCCTGCTCTACTTCTCGATGCTTCGGCCAATAGGCAGCGGCATCGCTGGGGTCCTTCAGCGCCGCGCCTGTATCGCCTACCTCGCCATGAAGGTCTTCAGGAGCGCTCACAATATGGAGCACAACTTTAAAGTGCTCATCATGCATCTGCTTGAACATGGTGGAGGGATCGGGAAAGACCTGCGGATTGAACGTGAACGATCCATGTCCCGTATTCCATCCGGAGGGACAAAATCCAGTGCCGAGATAGATCATCGCATCGCAGGGTAGCTTCTTGTCCCGAAACATCTTTGCTTCATCCAGCACTTCAGCCCGGCTTGCCAGAGTGCGGTGCGATTGCTGGTAGCCCAGCGCCCATAAGGGCGGCATGTGCGGATATCCGGTAAGCTCGGCCCACTCGCGCATCAACTCCGTGGGCGTGTCTGCCAGCATCAGAAAGATATCGCGGGTCGGTGTACTTTCAGTCGGGATGAACGTACCGTCCTGGCCGCTGAGGTCGAATGTGCCCCATGGATGAGCGAAGAATATTCCCCAGTTATTTTCCGTCCCGATCAGCCACGGAATCGGCTGGCGAGCGCCATAGGTTGCGAGATCGGGCTCGTGCTGACCATTGCGCATGGAGTCCGATGTGCCGCGGCGATTGAGAGGATGGCCGCCCTCACCAAGGCCGAAGATGGGACCAGTCCCAAGGTCGAAATGAATCGCGCCGCTGACAGGATCGAGGCGAAGCTGTTGTCGCGTCTTTCCCGCCGCATCCTGAATGGTGACCTGCCAGGGCTTTTCTTCTATGCCGATACTGTAGCTTCCCCACGTTACGGTGCTGTGTCCTCTGTCGTCTTGGCCGAAGGGGAGAGGCTCCGGCCACACGCGGGGAACAATGCCAACTTCATTCGCGGGTCCATGCTTGCCTTGCTGAACAACGCGCAATCGCAGCGTCTTAGCGCTGATTGCGGTGAGAGTCAGCAGATGAGAGTTGCCGACTGCCGGAACACCTTGTTCAGGGCCGAAGACCTCGGCAGCACAGATACTTCGTGCGAACAAAAGATACGATGTCCCCAAAACCATGCCAGCCAGCACATCGCGCCGCGTAACTCGTTCTCTCATGTTCGCCTTTACGTTGAGAATGGCCAGGAGCGATCTAGGTGCGTTCGTATGGAATCCAGACCTGCATCGCAGCCGGATCGCGGTTGGCCCAGGCATAGTATGGAATCAGCTTCACGGTCGTGGGACTTTCCTGTGGCTTCTCTGCCGTAGCCGAGGAGTAGTAAAGGTTTGGATGCGCCGAACCGATGTAGCCCGGATGCTCCAGCACCATCACACCATTCAGAAGGTGAGGATCGAATTGCGACGTTGTATTCGCCGCAATATTTACCCTGTACCGCGTCAGGTCTTTATCCTCGCCCTGATCCGGCTGATCGAGATGCTCCATGCAGAACACGACAGGGCCGCGCTGAAAGGCTACCCGGCCCCGGTCATCGGCGACGGCGGGATTCGCCTTGAGCAGATGCGTGGTCAGGTCGAAGCTTAGTTCAACCCTGTCGTTCGCAGACCAGCGGCGGCGAATCGCAAAGTACTCTCCGCGCGTCGCTCCATCGAGCGGCTTTCCGTTGACCTTGACCGTGTTGTTTACCGACCAGCCCGGGATGCGAACGTAGACGGTAAACTCGCTCGGCGTTGCCGGACTGACCGTCATCGCGATGTCGCCATCCCAGGGATAGTTGGTCTTCTGCTGAATCTTCAGACCGGTGCCATCGTGCAGGTGCCAGTTCATCTCGGAGTTGTCATAGAAGTGCACATAGACGCCGTCGGTGCTGGTGCTATAGAAATAGCCGGGCAGCGAGGCAAAGGTTCGCTCCAGATTGGGCGGGCAGCACGTGGTGTCGTACCAGGGATTGCGAATCCTACCCTCGGGAGAGTGCCGGTCGCTGGAGTCGCCGGACGGCTCGAACGCCAGCGGGTTGCGGTAACAATAGGTCGTTCCATCAAGTGACATGCCGGAGTTGATGCCGTTATAGAGTGCGCGCTCCATGACGTCGGTAAAGCGCGCTTGTCCGGTGGCGGCAAGCATGCGCGAGTTCCACATCATATTGCCGATCGCGGCGCAGCTCTCGCCGTAGGCGCGTGCGTTCGGCAGCTCGTAGGCGTCTCCAAACGACTCGCCGCTCTCTCTGGCTCCTACTCCGCCGGTAACGTAGAGTTGATGCGAGTTCAAGTCATGCCAGAGCGCATTCAAGGTCTTCCAGTAGGTCGGATCGCCGGTCTCGAGGTAGTAATCCGTGGCGCCGCAGCACGCATACATCGCGCGCACAGCGTGCCCTTCGAGTTTTGTGCGGGAGGTGAAAGGAATGCCGCAGAACATATACGTCGTCTGCTGGCGCGTCAAAGGAATTCTCTCATCGCCGTGCAGGATGTAGCCTGCGAGATCGACATATTGATGCTTGCCGGTCGTGCGATAAAGCTCGATCAGAGCCATTTCAATCTCCGGATGGCCGGAGACGATGCCTTTCTGATTTTTTCCGGGACCGTAGTTGGGGATCAGGAAATTATCGACGAAGCGCATTCCGGCATCGAGCAACGTGGGGTCGCCTGTGGCTCGGTAGTATGCAATCGCTCCTTGCAGCAGGTGGCCGATATCGTAGAGCTCGTGTCCCCGCTCCTGCGTCTCGTACAGCATTCGCTCGGACTTTTTGTCCCCCACATAATAGGTGTTCAGATACCCGCTCGGCTCTTGAACTGCAACGATCTCGCGAATCATCTCCTGAGCCGTCTTCCTCAGTTGCGGCTCATCCTCTGTCTGCAAGACAAAGGCGGCAGCCTCGGTCCACTTATAAATATCCGAGTCGGAATAAACAGGTCCTCTTTGCGGGGCAGAGGACTTTCCCACCAGCCGCAGATAGTTATCCATGCGCCCATGAGCCAGCAATTCATCGTGCATGCTCGGTATGCTCGATGCGACATTGGTCTTCCGGCGCTGCGACCAGAACCCATCCTGAATAGTCACGGCCTTGACCGGAACCGTCTTCAGCTTGGCATAGGGCGAGTTCGTCAGGTCGATCACCCCGGCATTCTTCCAGTCGGTCTTTGCATCACCCGCCGACTGCGATTCGCGTGGGAGGAGCGAGAGAAGGCCTCCGCCCTTTGGCTGTCCATACGTGACGGCAGACGGGATAATCGAGGCTGCGGCGGAGGCGATGAAGGTGCGGCGAGACAGCGGGATTTTCATGGGAAGCCCTCGGAAGAAAATCTTGATCCTTAGTTCTATTCCTTCGTATGCAAAGTGGTCAAGAGAACGTTTTCTCTTTGGGAAATCAATCTAATTCCTGCGAAGCGCGCTGCCCATGCGCCCGGCCTTCAGAGCCTGCTTTCATGCTGCCTATCGTGAGCCGTCGAAAGTCGCTCAGCTTGAAATTTTAGATAGGCAATTTTTGTTCGTGGCCAACTGCGGTATACAATTTCTTCACTCCACAGGCATTGAATTCATCGTCGCCACAACTACCTGGATGGTTGTGAAGACAGCGGACAAGACATGGCGCTATCAACCGGAACGGTCACGGGAATCGACCGGGAAACAAAAGGTTGGAAGTTCGCCGTGAGTTCGGGCATTCTGGGCTGGGTGCTGGACGCGTTCGACTTCTTTGTCCTGGTCTTCTTATTCGACACCCTGGCAGAGCACTTCCACGTATCGAAGGCGGCGGTGGTGTACACGCTGACTTTGACGCTGGCCATGCGGCCGTTGGGCGCGTTGTTCTTCGGGGCGCTCGCGGATAGGTTCGGCCGCAAGCACTCGCTCATCTTCTGCGTGCTTTACTTCTCGCTCCTGACGGTGCTCACCGGGCTGGCGCCAAACTTCACTTTCTTTGTGGTCTGCCGAGCGCTGTACGGCATCGGCATGGGAGGCTACTGGGGAATCGGCGCGTCCTATGCGATGGAGAGTTCGCCGCGACGGTTCAGGGGGGTGCTTTCCGGGCTGATCCAGGCCGGGTATCCGATGGGCTACCTCCTAGCGGCGGTAGCAATGCAGATTGTGACGCCGGCGTTCGGCTGGAGGTCGGTCTTCTTCATCGGTGCGCCGGTGGCTGTTCTGATTGTGGTGTTGACGCTGTTTGCGCCGGAGTCCGAGGCATGGAAGCAGCATCGGCCGACGTCCGTGGGACAGATGTTCGGCTCGATGTTTGAGCACAAAAGGATCTTCCTGTACCTGCTGCTTATGATGAGCGTGATGCTGTGCCTGTCGCACGGCACGCAGGACCTGTACCCCGACTTCCTGAAGTCTGTTCCCGGACTCGCGATGAAGACCGTCTTCGGAATGAAGTCACTGTACGGCATACCGATTCTGTACAACATCGGCGCGATTGTTGGGGCCATCATCTTCGGCCAGCTATCGCAGAAGATCGGCAGGCGCTACGCCATTATGCTGTCGCTCGTGATTGCGTTGTTATCCATTCCCGCATGGGCCTTCGGAACGACGCTTGGCGTTCTGGTGGCCGGGTCGTTCCTGATGCAGGTTGGGGTGCAAGGCGCGTTCGGCGTAATCCCGGCGCACCTGAACGAGCTTTCCCCCGATGCGGTGCGAAGCCTGTTCTCCGGATTTGTCTATCAGCTTGGAGTGTTAATCGCCTCTCCGGCTACGGCAATCGAATTCCTGTTGCGAGACCGCTTTGGATATCCGTGGGCGTTGACGATGTTTGAGGTGGTAGTTATCGTGCTGATGATCGTCATCTTCTGGGTAGGGCCGGAGGCTCGGGATCGCAGCTTTATGCGGGAAGCGAAACATTAGTCTTCTTGAATAATGGCATGCGATCGAGTGTTGCACTTGCGAAAATCTATAACCGGGCCATACGGCCCCGATGCTGAGGAGAGAGCATGAACGAGAGAAGGATCGGCATCATCATGAACGGCGTCACGGGACGCATGGGGTTGAATCAGCATCTGGTCCGTTCCATTCTGGCGATTCGGAAGGAAGGCGGGGTCGCTTTAGCCGATGGATCGCGTCTCATCCCTGATCCGATTCTGGTGGGACGCAACGCCGCCAAGCTGGAGCAGATCGCCAAAGAACACGGTGTAGCACGCTGGACCACCGACCTGCGTGCAGCGCTCGCCGACCCCAATGATTCCATCTACTTCGACGCGCAGGTGACTGCGCTCCGAGCGCCCAGCGTCGAAGCGGCAATCGCCGCAGGCAAGCATGTCTATTGTGAGAAGCCGCTGGCCGTCGACTCGTCCATGGCGCTGCGGCTGGCGGCTCAGGCTAACGCGGCGGGAGTGAAACATGGCGTTGTGCAAGACAAACTCTTTCTGCCTGGCCTGCGCAAGTTGAAGCGCCTGGTGGACAGCGGCTTTTTCGGCAGAATACTTTCCGTGCGCGGCGAGTTCGGCTATTGGGTCTTCGAGGGCGACTGGCAGACTGCGCAGCGTCCCTCCTGGAACTATCGCAAGCAGGACGATGGCGGCATCATCGTGGATATGTTCTGCCATTGGCGCTATGTGCTGGACCACACCTTTGGTCGAGTACGCGCGGTGCAGTGCCTGGGCGGGACGGCGATTCCGGAGCGAGTCGATGAGCAGGGCAAGCGGTATGAGTGCACGGCGGAGGACACTGCTTATGGGACCTTTGAACTCGATGGCGGCATCGTCGCGCAGATCAACTCATCGTGGTCGTTTCGCGTCTACCGGGATGAGCTCTTCAGCCTGCAGGTGGATGGCACGCTGGGCAGCGCCGTTGCGGGTCTGCGTGAATGCAAGACGCAGCATCGCGTGAACACGCCGCGTCCGGTCTGGAACCCGGACGTTGAAAATCCCTTCCGCTTCCGCGAGCACTGGCAGGATGTGCCGGACAATCATACATTCGATAACGGGTTCAAAGTACAGTGGGAGCTGTTCCTCCGGCACGTTGCGGAAGATGGGCCTTTCCCTCATGACTTTGTGGAAGGCGCTCGCGGCGTACAGTTGGCAGAGCTTGGCTTGAAGTCCTGGGCAGAGCGTCGCTGGATCGATGTGCCGGAATTGGAGGCGTAGGCTTGCAAACATCCGTGAAGCTGGTGCGGCCCGACGGGTCTACCTATAACTACACTCCTTCCCATGAGCCGCTTGCGTCTCCGCAGGGGGTTCGCTTCGAGACGCGTATCGCCTTCGCGGCGGCTCACGTTGTAGTCAATCCGCTGCGCACGGCAGAGCCGCTCACGCACCCGGTTGTGGATTGGGAGGCAACGCTCGCCTACCGCGAACATCTCTGGTCGCTTGGCTTTGGCGTGGCCGAGGCGATGGACACGGCACAGCGAGGGATGGGGCTGGACTGGCCGCTGGCGCTGGAGCTTATTAAACGCAGTACAGCAGCGGCGAAGGCGCACGGAGCTTTGGTGGCCAGTGGCGCAGGCACCGATCATTTGCCCACGCATCAAACGCTCACTTTGCAGGATGTAACCAACGCCTACCTGGAACAATGTGAAGCCATCGAGGCGGTGGGCGGGCGCATTATCCTGATGGCGAGCCGCGCTCTGGCGGCTATCGCCCGCGATGCCGAGGACTACGCATCGGTCTATGCCGCTGTGCTGACCCAGGTGCGGCAGCCGGTCATCCTGCACTGGCTGGGGCCGATGTTCGATCCGGCGCTCGAAGGCTATTGGGGCGCAACCGCTATCCCCGCAGCGATGGAGAACTGCCTCAGCGTGATCCGCGCCCACAAGGAAAAGATCGACGGCATCAAGATTTCGTTGCTCGATGCAGAACTCGAAGTCTCGATGCGCAGGAACCTGCCATCCGGCGTGCGGATGTATACCGGGGACGACTTCAACTATGACCGACTGATTCTCGGCGACGACGAGGGCCACAGCGACGCTTTGCTCGGGATCTTCGACGCCATCGCTCCGGCTGCATCGCTGGCGCTGACTGCACTCGACGCCGGTGACATCTCTCGCTACCAGCAACTGCTTGCGCCCACCGTGCCGCTCTCCCGGCACATCTTCGCATCGCCGACTCAACACTATAAGGCGGGAGTCGTATTTCTGGCGTTCCTGAATGGATTTCAATCGCACTTTCGCATGGTTCGCGGCCTGGAGAGCGCACGGTCAACAGCACATCTGTGCGAGCTCTTCGTGCTTGCAGACAAGGCTGGAGTGTTGCGTGACCCAGAACTGGCAACGCGCCGGATGCGCAGCTTCCTGCTGCTGGCAGGTGTCGCATGAGTCTGCTGCAACGTCTCAGCTTCAACCAGATGACCGCCGATCCCTGGTCGCTCGAACAGACGGTCCGAAACTGTTCCGAGGTAGGGATTCCTTACATAGGTGCATGGCGTCATAAGCTTGACGGCGACGCGGCCAGGGCATCGGCGCTGATCCGCAGCGAAGGTCTGCGCGTGTCCAGCCTCTGCCGTGGAGGGTGGTTCTCGGCGCCTACCGCCGAGGAACGCCGCAAGCGCATCGCAGATAATCGCCTTGCCATCGAGGAGGCCGCGCTGCTGGGCGCTCCTGTTCTCGTCATCGTCTCCGGCCCAGCCAATGGGCAGACGCTCGATGACGCAAGGGCCACGGTGCTGGATGGGCTGGAGGAAGTGCTTCCGGACGCGGAAAAGGCCGGCGTCATCCTCGGTATCGAGCCGTTGCACCCGATGTATGCGGCGGAGCGTTCGGTGGTCGTGACCCTGAAGCAGGCCAACGATCTCGCTGACCGGCTTGCGAGCCCAGTTGCACAGGTTGTCATCGATGTCTTCCATGTGTGGTGGGATCCGGATGTGATGCCCCAGATCGAACGTGCGCGAGGGAAGATTGCGGGCTTCCACGTATCGGATTGGCCGGTGCCCTTGCCGGGCATCCTGATGGGCCGCGGCATGATGGGCGATGGTGTCATCGAATTGAGGAAGTTGCGGCAGGCCGTAGATGCCGCGGGCTATGACGGGCCAATCGAAGTTGAGATATTTAACGAAGAGATATGGAAGAGCGCCGATCATGGACTACTGGAACGTATCCAGCAGCGCTTCATCGAACATGTTTAGGAATTGCAATCCAGGAAAAGGAATTTCAGCCATGCGTCACAAAGCCACCTCTCTTGTCGCTCTCTTCATGACACTCGTCCTGACCTCTTTCTCTGCTCATGCTCAGGATCTGGACTTTCTGAATCACAATAAGCCGATACTGGATGCGCATAACTGCTATCCGTATGAGGGGCAGTGGAACGATCGCATTCAGCGCGCTCTCGATTCCGGCTTTCCGGTGTCGATCGAGCAGGACCTTGCCTGGTACGTCGATCCAGCCACCGGCAAAGGCCGCGTTGTCGTCTCCCATTCGCCGCACCCAAGCGGCCAGGAGCCGACGCTCGAAGATTATTTCTTCAAGCAGGTGAGCCCGGTTGTGAAGAAGGCAATCGCCGAAAACAAGCGCAGCCAGTGGCCGGTCATCGTGCTGCACTTCGACTTCAAGGACAATCAGACCGCGTTGCTCCAGGCTGTCTGGCAGGTACTCGGCCAACATGAAGACTGGCTTTCGACCGCGGTGAAGACGAGCGATCCGGCTAAACTTTCGCCGATTGAGCGCAAGCCTATTCTGGTGGTCACCGAAGAGGCCAACGAACACCAGAAGGTCTTCTACGACGATCTGCCCGTCGGCGCGCATCTGCGTCTCTTCGGTTCGGCACACACGCATCCCACGCCAAAGAACATGACAAAGGAACAGTTGATGCATTGGGCGGTGACCGCCACCCCCGAAGAGTTGCTGAGCGAGAAGCCTACAAACTACAGGCGCTGGTGGAACAGCTCCTGGTACACGGTGGAAGAAGGCGGTGAACCGCGCGCGGGTGACTGGACCGCAGCCGACAACCAGCGGTTGCGCGCGCTCGTCGACCACGGACATGCGATGGGTTTCTGGGTGCGCTTTTATGCGCTCGATGGGTTTGCTCCCGCCGAGGATCAGGGCTGGGGATCGAGCTATAATTTCGGTTCGCGCGAGGCGGTTATTCTGCGCTGGAAGGCAGCCATCGCAGCCGGGGTCAACTTTATTGCCACCAACCAGTACGAGGCGCTCGCCACTTACCTGAAGCAGGATGCGAAGAATCTCCGCCCCGCATCGTCCGCTTTAGTCGGCAAGTAAGGTCTGCATAGAGGTCGTCATCTGCCCTGGAGAAGGTCTAATTAAGTCTCCGAAGATTCCCTCAGCGGCTAAAGCCGCATTGCGGGCAAGTCACTTATGGCACGGCTGAAGCCGTGCCCTTAACAGAGCCTGACTTAATCAGAGGCTCCCTAGAGGTGTATCACCGTAACGCTCTCGTGTGGGAGAGCGTTACGGTCATCCGCATTCAAGCTGGAGACCTGCGGTACGACACGCGCTCAATGCCTAGAAGGGGATGTCGTCGTCTGTGATGCCGGTGTCGGCGTAGTCGGGCTGGGATGCAGGCGTGCGCTGGTCGTAGCTGGCTGTGCTGGATTTGGAGTAACCGCCGCCTTCGCTGCCGCCGGATTTGCTGTCAAGGAGGCTTAGCTCGTTGACGAGGATCTCGGTGCGGTACTTCTTCTGGCCGGATTCCTTGTCGTCCCAGGAGCGCGTCTGGATCTTACCTTCGATGAAGACCTGAGAGCCCTTCTTGCAATAGTCGCGGACGATCTCGGCTGTGCGCTGGAAGGCGACGAGATTGTGCCATTCGGTCTTGTCCTGCCAGTTGCCCTGCTGATCTTTCTGCCGGTCCGAGGTGGCGAGAGTGAACGATGCGATGTTCATGCCGCTGGCCGTCGCGCGCATCTCAGGATCTTTGCCTAGCCTGCCGAGGAGGAATACTTTGTTGACACCTTTTGCCATTTTTTAACTCCAGATTCGAAAAGTTGAGGATAGCAGATGGGGCACTTTAGTGGCGGCGATCGCCGAAGACTTTTGCGATGGCGAGAGCGAGCGTAAGGAGGCCGGTCGGAAGGCATCCCAGAGCCAGCATCAGGGCGAGCCAGCCGGCGTCAGTGTGAGGCCCATGACGGCTGATGCCGCCGAAGAGCGTGATGGTGAGCAGAGCGGCGATGATTCCCGTGGAGAAGATGCCGATGCCGGAGCGGAGAAGTGTGCGTGTATCTGGTTGCATAGGGCAGAAACAGAACTCCGTTAGTGGATCAGGGATTGCATGGCATAGACGATGACTCCTGTGACGGAGACGTAGAGCCAGATGGGGAAAGTGTAGCGGGCGAGCCGCTTGTGGGCCGGGAAACGACCGCTGAGCGAGAGGAAGAACGTAATCAGGATCATTGGAAGCGCGAAGACGGAGAGGATAATGTGCGAGGCGAGCAGCTTCCAGTAGAACGGCCACCACGGACTGAGGCGGTTGAAGTGGGTTTCGCCGTGGAGGGCGAAGTTCACCAGATAGGAGCCGAGGAAGATAGTCGAGAAGAAGAAGGCCGTGAACATGGCCGCGCGATGCAGCGGGATGCGGCGGGCGCGGATGAAGCGGTAGCCGAAGAGCAGGGCGATGGTGGAGAGGCCATTGAGGACGGCATTGACCAGTGGCAGGGAACGGAGCTGGGTTCCGGCGACATCGGTCGGCGTGTGGAAGTAGACGAGCCAGCAGATGAAGGCGCTGGCCAGCACGCTGAGCGCGATGATGGCGGCGATCGTCGCGGGCGGAGTGCGAAGGTCGTTGCGGCGAAGATCGTTACGAACTGGTTCGGTCATTTGCGTCATTTAGAAGAGGAGTCGTCCCTTTACGTCCAGCATCAGAGCGGCCATCAGTAGAGGCAGATAGATGACCGAGGCGCGGAGGAGATCGCGGGCGTAGCGGCGCGAGACCTCGGAGAGCGGATCGCGGGCGATGCGGGCGAAGCGAATCGTGTAGTAGAGATAGCCGATGCTGAGGATAGTTGCGGCGACCGCGTAAGGGATTCCGGTGACACCGAGCCAGGTGGGCCAGAGGCTGACGGGAATCATCAGAATGGCGTAGAAGAGCGACTGAATGACGGTGCTGCGCGCAGCGTATTGCGCGTCGGGCTGAGTGGGCGTGAGGCGGATTCCGGCGCGGGCGTAGTCCTCGCGGTAGAGCCAGCCGATGGCCATGAAGTGAGGGAACTGCCAGACGAAGAGGATGGCGAAGAGCGCGACGCCGGGCCACTCGATGATGCCGCGGGCGGCGGTCCAGCCGATGAGCGGCGGAAGCGCTCCGGGGAAGGCTCCGATGAAGGTGTTGATGACGGTGAAGCGCTTGAGTGGCGTATAGATGCCGACGTAAAGAATGGCAGTAAGAAGAGTCAGTGTTCCGGTGAGCAGGTTGGTGGCGACGGCGAGGTAGAGACTGCCGAGAAAAATTGCGGCGAAGCCGAGGATGAGGCCGTGCGGCAGGCTGATACGTCCAGCGGCCATGGGCCGTCTGGAGGTCCGGCGCATGAGGTGGTCGGTCTTGCGCTCGAGGGCCTGATTGAGGGCGGCCGAACCGCAGGTGACGACGGCGATGCCGCCGATGGCCTTGATGAGGCCGGCGTGGAAGGGGCTGATGCCGCTGTCGAGGCTGCCGAGATAGAAACCGGCTCCGGCGGTGATGACGACCATCGCGGAGACGCGCAGCTTGAAGAGCGTGGCGTAGTCGGCGAGCAGCGAGGGCGTGGCTTTGGCGGGGGCCAGAACGTGATCGGTTGTCGCGGAGGTTGCCACATTTTTAGGATACAGCGTATGGCGTGGATTGTTTGGCGCGGGCTGGGCGGCGAGAGAGTCTCAGGCGTTGTCGGGCAGAGTTGGGTGAAGCTGCTGGATGTCTTAGCCAGGATGCAGGGTTGGTTGGCACTTCGGGTCGGCGTTGCTCCTCATCCGGCTTCCTTTCCTGCTGGGGTACCCCCGGTACTTTGGCTCCAAAGTCTTCCATCTAAAGGCTTTAGTTTTCAAAGTCTTCATTCTAAATGTGTTATATGTAAAGTATTCATTTTATTTGGGTTATGTGTGGATTCACTTCTAAAGGGAAAAGCCCCGGTTGAGTCACCGGGGCTTTAGCTCTATTTCTATTTTACCGGAAGGGGGGAAACTAATATGCCATGTTTGTGCGCGATTTATTTGGCTTGTTATGTGTAGGTTAGAGGGGGTTTCAATGGGTTGAGGGCTTGACAGATTTTGGGAATGTAAATCATAGCGGGAGGAGGCTTGTGAAACCGCAGGTCCTTCGACTGCGCTTCGCGCGGCGCTCAGGAAGACAAGATTTGGGGTGGACGAGAAAAACAGAAGCAGGTCCTCCGCCTACGGCGAAGGATGACAAAGTATTTATTTAATGAGATGACAAAACGAAAAGAATAAGCCAGTGCAGATATTCGGTCCGAAGTAGATGTTTAGGGAGGTCTGATTAAGTCTCCGAAGATTCCCTCAGCGGCTAAAGCCGCATTGCGGGCAAGTCACTTACGGCACGGCTGAAGCCGTGCCCTTAACATAGCCTGACTTAATCAGAGGCTCCTTAGTTAAACGCGGATGCTTGGGTTGGTTGCGTCAGGGTTTGGGGCGGAGTTGGGTGAGCAGGGATGCGGCGGTGGGTTGGGTGTTAAGGAGGTCGGCGGGGGTGAGCCAGGCGCGGCGGAGCTGGGTGATGCCGTAGCGCATCTGGTCGAGCTCTTCGGTGGCGTGGGCGTCGGTGTTGACCGTGATCCTGCAGCCGTGTTGTTTGGCGAGGCGCAGGTTCAGATCGTTGAGGTCGGCGCGGGCGGGTGAGGCGTTGTGTTCGACGGCGACGCCCAGTTCGGCGGCTCGTTTGAGGATCTGGTCGATGTGGACGGCGTAGGCTTCGCGGCTGAGGACCTTGCGGCCGGTGGGGTGGCCGAGGATGCGGGTGTGGGGGTTCTCGATGGCGCGGAGGATGCGGTCGGTCATCTGCTCGATGGGTTGATCGAAGCGGCTGTGGACGCTGGCGATGACGATGTCCATCTGGGCGAGGGTGCTGTCGTCGAGGTCGAGCTGACCTTCGGCAAGGATGTCGACCTCGATGCCGGGGAGGATGCGGAAGGTCAGGGGAGGAAAAGCAGGTCCTCCGCTTCGCGAAGGATGACAATCTATAGCTGAAACAGAAACAGGTCTTCCGCTGCGCGAAGGGTGACAATTTATATACGAAGGGTGACCGGTTTTGAGGGTTTGATAGAGGTGAGTCAGGCGGGCGTCAGTTGGTGGCGTGTCGTTGGAGAGGGCATCGGCTAAGTCGGCGAGGTCTTGCTGGAGTTCGGCGTCAACTTCGCGGATGCGCTGGATGTGGGCGAGTGCGCGGGCATCGTCGAGGCCGTTGGTCATGGCGAGATTTTTTGAGTGGTCGGTGATGGCGATGTAGGCGAGGCCGCGGGCGAGGGCGGCTTCGGCCATCTGGCGGATGGTGTCGCGGCCGTCGGTGGCGTTGGTGTGCATGTGCAGGTCGCCGCGAATGTCGGCCAGCGTGATGAGCGTGGGCAGGGTGTGGGTGGCGGCGGCTTCGAGTTCGCCGCCGTTTTCGCGCAGCTCGGGCGGGATGTAGTCGAGGTCGAGAGCGTTATAAATGGCCTCTTCACTTTCAGAGGCGATGATTTTGTTGTCTTCCAGTCGCAGCAGAGCGTATTCGCTGAGGGTGAGGCCGCGCTTGATGGCGCGCTGGCGCAGGGCGACGTTGTGCATCTTGGAGCCGGTGAAGTATTGCAGGGCGGCTCCGTAGCTGGCGCGGGGGAGCAGGCGGACATCGACCTGGAGGTTGTTGCGGAGGGTGAAGGAGACCTTGTTCTGGCCGCGGGCGAGAAGCTTGTCGATGAGGGGAAGGGTGGCGACGTGCTCAACTGCGGCGGCGACGACGTCGGGCTCGCAGGCGGGGCCGGTGACGAGGAGGTCGAGGTCGCCTACGGTCTCGCGGCCTCGGCGGAGGGAACCGGCGGGGGTGATGGTCTCGATGCCGGGGAAGGCGCGGATGAGGGCGGAGATTCTTTCGGCGTGGTCGTAAGCCTGGTCGATGCGGAAGCGGCTGGAGTTTTTGCGGTAGTCTTCGATGCCCTTGAGGAGCTTGGTGGTAAATTTTTCGCCCATGCGGGGAAGCGTGTTGAGGTGTCCGGCCTTGGCGGCGGCTTCGAGGGCGTCGATGTCGGCGACCTGGAGGGAGGACCAGATGAGGGCGACGGTCTTGGGACCCATGCCGGGGAGGCGCAGAAGTTCGAGCATGGTGGGCTTGTATTTGGTGAGAAGCTCGGCGCGGAGGGGCATGGTGCCGGTGGCGACCAGTTCGACGATGTTGGCGGCCATGCCTTTACCTATGCCGGGAATGGCGAGGAGTTGTTTGGGTTCGGCGACCAGGGTGGAGAGCTGGGTGGTCTGCTGCTCAACGGACTCGGCGGCGCGGCGGTAGGAGCGGATGCGGAAGGGGTCAGCCGCATCGATTTCGAGCAGAGCGGCGGTTTCGTCGAGCAGGCGGGCGATGGTGATGTTGTCCATGAAAGAGGGGGAGCCGGGCCTGTTCGATTTTTTTTTGCTGCGATGGCAGTCTTCGCCCGGCTGCTCAGTCAGTATGCAACGGCGGGTGGTGCGGATGCACGTTGATACGGGCGGGCCGGGCGAAGATATCGATTAGACAGCCTCTTTGAGGCGATTAACCTGGTCGGCCTGGGGGCCCTTGGAGCCTTCGATGATGTCGAACTCAACCTCGTCGCCTTCTTTGAGGCTCTTGTAGCCTTCGCGCTGGATGGAACTGTAGTGAACGAAGACATCGGCCCCGTCATCGCGGCCGAGGAATCCGTAGCCTTTTGCGTTATTGAACCACTTTACGGTGCCTTTGTATTGTGCCACTTTGAGCAACTCCCTTTTTGAGGCGATGCGCGTTGCCGCGACTTATCTGAGTCAGACGCAGGAGTTGGGCGCGGAGTTTTCCGGGAGTTTTTTTCGGGGCCGGAGGTGCATTTTGTCTGGCGAGATGGCCGATTTTACGTGGTTTCGATGGGGAGTGAGGCTGTCTAAAGCTGTAAGGACAAAGACAAGGCAAAATACAGGGATCTCTCCACTCCGCAGTGGACGGTGATGCTGCCCACTGCTCCGGTCGAGATGACGTGTTTATGGGGAGGTGGTTAGTTTTCGCAGCTTTAGCGCCCCCATGCCTCGGCCTGGTCGAGATGACGGATGGGGAGACGGTTTGTTAGAGGCGGCCTTCGCGGCGGGCGGCGGCGTAGAGGGAGACGCCGATGAGGGTTTTGCCATCGTGGATCTTGTTGGCGGCGATGAGGGCGAGGGCCTGGGAGAGGGGGGTGCGAACGATTTCGATGTGCTCGTCTTCCTCGGGGGTTGCGGCGCCTTCGCGGATATCGCGGGCGAGATAGATCTGCATGGATTCGCCAAGGAAGCCGGGGCTGGCGAAGTATTTGGTGAGGACGGTCCAGCGTTTGGCGCGGAAGCCGGTCTCTTCGATCATCTCGCGTTTGGCGGCGGCGAGGGGAGCCTCGTTGGGCTCGATGCGCCCGGCAGGGAGTTCGAGCAGGAACTGGCCGACGGCGTGGCGATACTGGCGGATGAGGATGATGTCGGGGTCTTTGGGATTTTTGGACTCGTCGACGGCGAGGACGACGATGGAGCCATTGTGATGGATGACGTCGCGGGATCGTGGTGTGAGGGAGCCCGGCTCGATGACTTTTTCGGTGAAGATGGAGAAGACCTTGCCATCGTAGGCGAGTTTGGAGGAGAGAACGGTGGCTTTAGTGGCGGACGCTCTCTTTTTTGCGGGGGATTTGGACTTGCTGGCAGGGGAGTTGGGCTTGGGGGGGAGGGGTCTTTTTGTCGAGGTGGCCATAAAGCTACGGTATCATCCTGCATCGCGAGTTGAGGGTTGGGCATCCAACGGATACATGAAGATAGTAAGGTGGATAGGTGCCGGATTTTGCCGGGGCCAGGTTGACGCACGAGGATTGTGGCTGCGATGAGCACTGAGTGTTACCCGATCACGATGTTGCCGCATGTGTCGCAGCTTTATCGCGGCTATCTTGCCATGGGCGATAGTCCGGCGAAGTCGCCGGTGCGGCGGTGGTATGGAGATGGGCCGGTAGCGAGCCGATGGATGCGTGCTGCTGAAGCGGCTGTGGGGGCCGATCGCTCCCGGCTGGCGGACGCGCTGGCGCAACAGAGCGCCGGGTTTGGCGCGGGCGCGGCGGCGATGGCGAATATCGAGAAGCTGCGCGGCGGGGCGCGGGCTGTGGTGACGGGCCAGCAGGTGGGCCTGTTCGGCGGGCCGCTGCTGACTCTGATGAAAGCTGCGACGGCGGTGGCGAGGGCGAAGGAAGCTACGCGGGTCTCGGGCGTGGAGCATGTGCCGGTGTTCTGGCTGGCGACCGAGGACCATGACCTGGCCGAGGTCAATCAGGCTTCGCTGCTGACCAAGACCACGGTGGAGACGCTGCGGGCGGAGTTCAAGCACAAAGCGACGGTTGAGGTGGGCGGAATTGTTCTGGGCGCCGAGATGGAGCAGGTGCTGGAGCAGGCGGGTGAACTGCTGGCGTTTGCGCCGATCTGGGAGACGCTGAAGGAGTGTTATGCCGCAGGGCAGACGCTGGGCGGAGCGTTTGCGCGGTTGATGGCACGGTTGTTTGCCGAGCAGGGACTGATTGTGATGGATGCGGCTTCGCGCGAGTTTCATGCGCTGGCAGCGGGAACCTTGCGGCACGCGATTGAACATGCCGATGAGTTGGAAGCAGGTTTGTTGAAGCGCACTGCGGAGCTTGAGGCGTTGGGCTATCACGCTCAGGTGAAGGTGGCCGAGGAGATGAGTCTGCTCTTCCTGGTCTCCGACGTGGATGGAGAACGTCTGGCGTTGCGGCGGACAGCGGACGGCGGATGGAAGGCCGGGCGGCACGTTTATTCGACCGCGAGTCTGCTGGCGATTCTGGAGAGCGAGCCGGAGCGGCTGAGCCCAAATGCGCTGCTGAGGCCGGTGTTTCAGGACACGATTCTGCCGACGGCAGCCTATATCGGCGGGCCGTCGGAGATTGCCTATTTTGCGCAGAGCGCGGTGTTGTATGAGGCAATTCTGGGGCGGATGACTCCGGTGCTGCCCCGGCTGAGCGGAACTCTGCTGGAGCCGGCGATTGCGACGGTGATGGAGACGCATGGCGTCCAGTTGCCGGATGCGATGACGACAGCGGAGGAGCTGGCGCAACGGTTGGGAGCGCGGGCGATGCCGATTGAGGCCAAGCGGAAGCTGGCGGCGGCGGGCAATGCGCTCGATGCGGCGCTGACGGCGGCGACGGAGTATCTGGGTGGAATCGACGAGTCGCTGGGGAAGACGGCGGAGGTTTCGGGGTCGAAGATGCGGTATCAGATGAACCGGCTGCGGAGGATGGCGGCGGCGTTCGAACTACAGAAGGAGGCCAGCCTGGGCAAACATGCGGCGGCGATTACGCTGAACCTGTTTCCCGAGGGGCATCCGCAGGAGCGGCTGGTGGCCGGGGTATGGTTTGTGGCGCGGCATGGGGAAGGACTGGTGGAGCGGCTGGTGGCTGAGGCGGCGAACCATTGTCCGGGGCATGTGGTGATTCGGGTCTGAGGGAAGAACAGGGAATAGGGACTAGGGTCTAAAGCGCTTCCACGTAGGATGTCCCCCAAGAGAAAAGCAGGTCCTCCGCCTACGGCGAAGGATGACAATATTTTGGGGTATAGCTGCTTTGGAACTGCTCTAGTGAAGGTCTGATTAAGTCTCCGGAGATTCCCTCAGCGGCTAAAGCCGCATTGCGGTCAAGTCACTTACGGCACGGCTGAAGCCGTGCCCTTAACAGAGCCTGACGTAAGCTGAAGCCGTGCGCTTAACACAACCTGACGTAATCAGAGGCTCCCTAGAAGTGGTAGGCAGCGCCGATGGTGAGGAGATTCGGTGTGAGTCCGTTTTGGGGGAAGCCAAACCAGCGCTGATACTCGAAATCAGCCCGGGCGTTCAGGTGCTTCATGAGCCTGTAGTCGAGGCCTGCACCTCCTGCGACGAGGTTATAGGCGAGGTTGGCATGAGGATAGCCAGGGTAGGCGGGGTAGTTGAAGACCCCGCGGCCATACATCACTTTGCCGTAGGGCATGAAGCGCCCATAGGTCAGGTGGTAGCGTCCGCCGATCTCGTAGGTCTTTTCATAGACGTCCGAGCCATTTCCGTCCTTGACGAAATGGAAGACGCCTTCGATGCCAAGGTGGCGGGTAAAGTCGAAATCAAAATAAGCGGCGCCGCCGTTGATGCGGTTGGGCACGTAGTCGGAGCTGGC
Source organism: Terriglobales bacterium (assembly GCA_041691575.1). Lineage (GTDB taxonomy): Bacteria > Acidobacteriota > Terriglobia > Terriglobales > Acidobacteriaceae > Edaphobacter. The sequence goes on along the minus strand of JBEPUJ010000001.1, from coordinate 495,344 downwards.
GTTGGTAAAGCCGACTCCAATCTGGAAATCGGCGCGCCGTGTCGCGGTCGGAGTGGCCTGAGCGTAAAGCATGGATGCCGTAGCGAGCAGGCCCATGAAAGTAAGAACTCTTGTGAACAAGTACATCTCCCTGAAAGTAGACAGATCGCCTGTGCTGGCGATCTGTCTGCTTGTGGCGTGTGATTGGCGGCCTTATCGTCATAAGGCGATAAAAGAACTAGCGGAAAGAGTACGCCACGCCTACTGTCATCACTATCGGCGTAAGACCGTTCTTTCCATAGCCCGGCCATCCCTGATATTCGAAATCAAAGGCGCGGACGTTGATATGCTTGGTGGCCCGTAGATCGAGTCCTCCGCCAAGGGCGTAGATCTTGTAGGTGTAGGTGGCAGCCTTCGGATATTGGCTGGGGTATTGATACTGGAAGCGCCCGATGCCGAGCATGCCTTTGGCATACGGGGTGAAACGTCCATATTGGCGGCGGTAGCGCGGTCCGAGGAGGTAGGAGGTCTCGCCGATATCTCCCGGGGTGATGAGATTGACGAAGTGAATGTCACCTTCAATACCAAAATACTTTGTGAAATCGTAGTCGCCGTAGATGGTGAGACCTTTGATTGGCCTGTCGTAGTCGGGACGGGCATAGGTTACGCCGCCGCCGATCTGCAGACCGCCGGAGCGGGAAGCAGCGGGGACAGCTTGTGCGTTCGACCATGTAGCGAGGCCAAGCACGCAGGCAAAACAGCCGATAAGAGTGTGCAGTTTCAAGTGGGATCGTCTCCTGGGGAGGATTGTGAGCGGAGGATACCGCCGAATTCAAAGACGCAGAGCGTGCTATGGATAGCGCGGGAGATGGCTTCAGAAGCCTGATCTCCCGCGCCTGGATCTATTGTTGTGGCGGTGTCGCAGGTTGGGGTTGCGCGGGAGCCGGTGCTGCTGCGCCAGCGGGTGCCGGTGCCTGGTAGTAGCTCAGCTTGTAGAAGATCGGTTCAACTTCGAACGGCATCTTGTCCGCCGGGCTAAGTAGCGGCTCGTAGGCGGTGTGCATCACGGTAACCTGATCGGTCCAGGGATCGAAACGGAGGAACGCGGCAAGCGGCGCCGCGGCCTGCTGCTTGAGATCCTTCATGTCGAGCTTGGGGCTCTTGCTTTCCAGCGCCTGCAGCCAGAAGGTGGAGTCCTTGTCGCTCTTGACGAGGCCGTCGCCGATCAGAGGCTGATTGAGGGCCTGCAGCGTTTTGATGCGCTGTTCAAGCTGCTGGAGGTAGAGGCCAAAATACTGCTGGCCATTGACCAGTTCTTTCGCGTTCAAAAGCTCGATGGCTTTTTTTGCGGCTGCTTCGTTGTCGGCATCGGTGTGATGCATCGGGATGCGGCTGAAGACCGAGTTGGAGGGGAAGAGAAGCTGGTCGTTGAAGGCGTACTTGGTATCGAGACGATGGCCAAGAATGATATGGGCGATCTGGAAGGCCAAAATGGCATTGAGATTCCCAGTCTGCTGCGCACCGTCCTGGGTGACGATGCCGGTGGTGTCGAGCAGGCCCTTGGAGATGACGATGGTATTGCCGATGGCAAGCGACTCCAGGGGCTCCGTGAGCAGGGTACGGACACGGATGGGGCGGGAGAGGGAGATGTTGTTATAGGCGAGGATGTTGTTGGCGAGATCTCCGAGAGTCTTATCGAAGTCGCTGGGAGCGTCGAGCAGACCGGCCTGAAAGAGACGCTCGACGACGTTGTCCTCTGCCTGTTGAACCCACGCGCGCTGTGCGCCGAGCGGGCTCATATCCTGGGCATCGTTGCTGACATCGGTTGCGCCGACGACCTCAAGCGAGGTGTTTTCAGAGTCTTTGGTCGGCACTTTGAGCGAGTAGCCCCAGATATGGCTGATGGCTTTGAACTTCAGGGTGTGGGAGGGGCTCTTGGGGTCGCTCTCTTCCACGTAGGCCGAGGTGGGCAGCCAGAGATTCGGCTGAACGTTGGTGCGCCAGCTATCGAAGTGATAGTACTCGCTATAGCCCTTCTCGCTGCCGGCGAAGTCGCCGTTGAAGCGAACAACGTTGCCGTCGCCGGTCTCGACCCAGATGCGGCCAAAGAAGCGGCCTCTGGAGTTTTTGCCGTCGATGGGGGTTACGTCGAAGACGGCGGTGGGGGTATTGCCGAGAAATTCATTGCGCACAAAACCGAAGGCGTAGTTCTGGCGATCGAAGTCGTTGGAGTCGATCAGCAGCATCTGGACAAAGCCGGTGGAGTTGAAATTGAGGTGCAGGCTGCTGCCGATGCCGGTGATGTACGAGGCCGAGTTCTTGAAGAACCCACCTATGCCCCGGGATGGCTTATTGGTGTTGTAGGAGCTGTCTCCGATAACATTGCCGAAGTCGACGCGACCGAGGAAGTGCTGGTCGGATTCGGGCGCCTGGTTGACAACATCGTCAGGCTTCATGTTCTGGATGTAGGTCTCGACCAGAGGAGTGCGTTCCTTGAGCGTGGCGATGACCACTTTCTCGCGGGCGATGGCCTTGTCGATCAGCGCGGTTTGCGCCGGGGTGAGTTTGCGCGCAGGCAGGAGATTCTGATTCTGCTTGCTCTTTCCGAAGTGCGGGAAGCCTGCGGCTGCACTGGCGGGGAGTGTGGTTAAGGCAAAAAGCGCCAGCAACACACCGGCGGTAGACTGTTTCCCGAAGATCATTATTTGCGGCTCCTGCGGCGACCTTGCGGTCAGCCTTCGTGAATGGGTGATGCAAGCTGGTCGAACAGCAACCAGGAAAAAGTTTATCCGGCAAGCTGGAAGGCGACGTTGACGACGCCCTCCCAATCGACTGGTCGGCCGGATGCGTCAGTAGCTGGAGAAAACCGGGTGCCTTCTACGGCGTGGACGGCGGATTCGCCGAGTCCGTGGCCGAGGTCGCGCGTGACGCCAAGGACATGGACCGAACCGGAAGAAGAGACGCGAAGGCGAACTGAGACGGTGCCTTCAATATGAAGTTTGACGGCCTCGGCTGTGTATTGCGGGCGAGGCTTGAATAAGACCTTGGGAGCCGCTCCGGTGCGCTCGGAGGACGGAGCCGCGGAGCGGGTAGCGGGAGGCGGGGCGAGCTGGCCGATATTGACGGGAGCGGCAACCTGGCCGTGGGAGTTCATCGGTCCTGTGCTGTTGGCGACGCCGAGTTTGACACCGCGCACGGCATTGGCGGCGTTGTCCCTGCCGTTCATGTTCTGGCTGCCGGCTGAACCGGAGCCGAGTGTAACTGCCTTGGCCGCGGGACCCGTGCCTGAGTTCGATGCAGGCATGCCCGCCAAGCCACGATTTCCCAGATTGATATCGGCGACCGCAGGACGGTTGGAGGGAGCGATTGGATTATCGGGACGTCCCAGCGCCACGGCGGTTGGATGCGGCGAGTTATTCACTACGGCGGCGGGCCGTGCCTGGGCAAGATTGACGACGCGCGGCGCGGGAGGCGGCTGGATGCGCTTTGGCGGAGCAGGCACCACGACGGGGACTGGTTGCGCCATCTTGACGGGAGGAATCTTCGGCTCGGGAAGTTTGGGTTCCGGCAGCTTGATCTTGGGAGCCTCGGCCTTGAGCACGGGTGGCTTCGGCAGCGGCTTGGGAGGGACGATCTTGGGAGGTTCCGGCTGCTTGAGCGGAAGCTCGATCAGCGTGGCGTGCTTCTCCGGCGGGGCAATGGTATTTTTTACCGCGGCGCCAACGATGATGATGACGATGGCGAGGACAACGTTGATGGCGACGGAGGTGTAGAGCGATGACTTGCTCTGGTTGCCGTCGTTGAGGACGCCAAAGTGGGTAAATTGAATGTTCTGCGGCGCTGGGTTATCACTGCGAAGCGGCTTTACCGTCATAAAAATCCTTCGAAAGGCCCCCCTTAAGGGAGGCGGAGGATGAGGCCAACTTCGGCGACTGTACCGAAGCCGGTGCAACCGGAGGCAATCGTTCCAACTCCGTGCATTCCCGCCAGAGAATCGTCGAGTGATCGAACTTCGTCGATCTGCCCGATAAACTGATAAGACGACAAGTCAATGCTGCGACCGCCGCTGGAGCTTATATAGACAGACGAGAAAACAGGAGTAAAAGGTTGTAACAGGCTCTGTGCATTGGGGAGTGATTTCTGTTCACGTGCCGGAGCTCTGTAAAGTGTCTACTGCCAGTATAGTGCCGGAAGGCTATCTGATTGACACTGGTACTTTTGTGGTATCCAAGTAGAGAACAGGGGAGAGGTTATGAGGATTCTGGTGACGGGCGGCGCGGGATACGTTGGAGGCACGGTAACGAGGCTTTTGCTGGCCCGCGGGCACTCGGTGACGGTGTTCGATAACCTGTGCCACAGTAAGAGATCCGCAGTGGCTGAGGGGGCGGAGTTTGTGCTCGGCGACCTGGCGGATCGGGTCCTTGTGGAAAAAACTCTTGGGGATGGCCATTTTGATGGCGTGATGCACTTTGCAGCCCTGATCGAGGCGGGCGAGAGCATGAAGAAGCCGGAGGTTTATTTTCGGAATAATACGGCCTCGACCCTGACGCTGCTGGAGTCGATGTTGGGGACCGGGCACGACCGGCTGGTCTTCAGTTCGACGGCGGCCTGCTATGGGGAGCCGGAGACGACGCCGATTCTGGAAGATGCCAGGTTGCAGCCAACCAATGCTTATGGAGAGAGCAAACTCCTTGTGGAGCATATGCTTCGATGGATGAACCTCGTCCATGGGTTTAGGTATGCGAGTCTCCGCTACTTCAACGTTGCCGGAGCGATTGAGGGCTATGGCGAGGCGCATGAGCCGGAGTCGCACCTGATTCCGCTGATCCTGGATGTGGCGCTGGGACGGCGGGAGAACATCAAGATCTTTGGGAGGGACTACCCGACCAAGGACGGGACGTGCATCCGGGATTACATTCATGTGCGCGATCTGGCGGAGGCGCATCTGCTGGCGCTGAATGCGCTCAAAGACGAGAGCCGGTTGATCTACAACATCGGGAATGGGCAGGGGTTCACGGTGCTGGAGGTGATCGAGTCGGTGCGGCGGGTGACGGGAAAGGCTATCGCCGTGGAAGAGCATGAGCGCAGGGCGGGCGATCCGGCGGTGCTGGTGGCCAGTTCGGAGAAGATCAAGGCGGAGCTGGGATGGAAGCCGCAATTTGCGGAGCTGGACAAGATTATTGCCAGCGCGTGGGAGTGGCACCAGCAGCGGTATTCGTAAAAATCTGGCGTAGTGAACATGGGCCTCTGCACGGCAAGCGTGGTTTGGATGCGGTAAATCGATAGCTGTAAAAAGGAGACTCCTTTGATCGAGAGCATGTTTCACCTCCACCTGCCGATTCTGGAGAAGCTGCTGCGGCCCATGATCGTCTACCTGTTCCTGATCGGCTTTTTGCGGCTGTTTGGGAAGCGGGAGCTGGCGCAGTTAAATCCGTTCGACCTGGTGGTACTGCTGAGTCTGTCGAATACTGTGCAGAACGCGATGATCGGGGACGACAACTCGGTAACGGGAGGGATCATCGGGGCATTTGCGCTGCTGGCGATCAACTGGCTGCTGACGCTGATCTTGTTCAAGGCGCCAAAGCTGGACAAGATCGTTGAGGGTACGGAGACGGTGTTGATCCGCCATGGCAGGGTGGATCAAGCAGCGATGGAGAAAGAGGCGCTGACCGACCTGGAGTTGAAGTCCGTGATTCATAAACAGGGACTCAACGATTACTCCGAGGTGGAGAAGTGCGTATTGGAGCCGAATGGCACGTTCTATGTTGAAGCGATGACTCCGAGTTCGGACGACACGCAGCGGAAGGAAGTGCTGGAGCTGGTGAGGTCGCTCTCGTCCGAGGTGAAGGAGTTGAAGGTGCTGCTGGCGGCGAGAGGGGCGACGGGGTAGACGGCTGCAATTTTTGTTTGCGATGGGAAGCTTCGAGCGGTAGCATCGGTGTGAAGGGAATGGGGTCTCCCGAAACCGCCGAGAGGCTGATGACTCCTGCCAATACGCTTCCGCCAAGGCGGAGCATACGACGAGGGCAGGAATGGCTACCTATCTCTGGATTACTTTGGGCAGCGCACTGGGTGGGGTGCTTCGCTATGCGCTCACGCGATTAACTCTCGACAGCAGCACGACTTTCCCCTGGGGAACGATCCTCATCAACGTGCTCGGCTGCTTTGTGATCGGCTTCTTCGGCACATTGACCTTTCCGGGCAGCCGGTTTGAAGCGTCGGAGAATATCCGGCTGTTTGTGATGGTCGGATTGTGCGGCGGGTTTACGACCTTCTCTTCGTTCAGCTTGCAGACCTTCGATCTGTTGCGGACAGGAGAGTGGAGCCGCGCGCTGGCCAACGTTACGTTGTCGGTCGTGCTTTGCCTTGGCTCGGTAGCGCTGGGGCACATGGCGGCTCACCATAGCAATAGGATCTTTGCCGTCGCCGCGAATCAGGAAGAGGAATATACCGGCTGACGACGCGGCAGGCTTCTCTGCGAGTTGATGGTCTCACGTTGAATTGGCGCGTTATTGCCTGTCCTCTACAATCGAGGGTGTGAGGGACATGACCAGCTATGAGCACAATTCGTCCGCGCAAGAACAAGTCCACGATGTCGAGGATGTGTATTCTGACTGCCGCTAGCGTTGTTGCATTCGGTTCCGGTGTTTCGCCTGCCTTGGCTGCTGATGCAGCGTTCGGGCCGTCCAATCCGTTTTATGCGCAGAGCACGCTGCCGTTTCAGGCGCCGCCCTTCGACAAGATCAAGGACAGCGACTACCAGCCTGCGATCGAAGCCGGGATGGCGCAGCAGTTGAAAGAGATGAAGGCGATTTTCGACAATCCCGCTGCGCCGACGTTCGAGAACACTCTGGTCGCGATGGAGAAGACGGGCCAGTTGTTCAATCGCGCGATGATGGCGTTCAGCGGTGTGACCGGCGCGAATATGAATCCGGTGCTGCAGAAGGTGCAGGATATTGAAGCGCCCAAGCTGGCGGCGCACGACGATGCCATCTATCTGGACTCGAAGCTGTTTCATCGCGTGGAGACGATCTACAAGGAGCGCGATTCGCTGAAGCTTGATGCGGAGTCATTGCGGCTGGTGGATTTTTATTACAAGAAATTTGTTCACTCCGGAGCGAACCTCTCCGATGCCGACAAGGTGAAGCTGAAGAAGCTGAATGAAGAGGAATCGACGCTTTCGAACGACTTCATCACCAAGCTGCTGGCCGCGACCAAGGGTGCTGCCTATGTGACGACGGATAAGGCCGCGCTGGCGGGGTTCAACGACTCGCAGATTGCCGCTGCGGCTGCGGCGGCGAAGGAGCGCAAGAAGGATGGCTGGGTGCTTCCGCTGCAGAACACGACGCAGCAGCCTGACCTGGTTTCGCTGAGCAATCGCGAGACGCGCCAAGCGCTGTTCGAGAAGTCATGGAACCGGGCTGAACGCGGGGATGCGAACGATACGCGTGCCGCCATTGCACGGCTGGCGCAGGTTCGGGCGGAGAAGGCAAAGCTGCTGGGCTATCCGAACTTCGCTGCCTGGACGCTGGAGAACCAGATGGCGAAGACGCCTGAAGCTGCGTTGAAGTTTATGGACGCGCTGGTTCCGGCGGCGACGGCGAAGGCTGCTACGGAGGCGAAGGATATTCAGGATGTTATCGATTCCCAAAAGACAGGCTCCGCGGACGCTCAGAAGGGCGGCTTTACGTTGCAGCCGTGGGACTGGGAGTTCTATGCCGAGCAGGTGCGCAAGGCCAGGTACGATCTCGATGAAGCGCAGGTCAAGCCGTACTTCGAGGTGAATAATGTTCTGGAGAATGGCGTCTTCTATGCCGCGAACCAGCTCTATGGTCTGACGTTCAAGGAGCGTAAGGACATTCCGGTGTACCAGCCGGATGTGCGCGTCTTCGAGGTGTTCAACGCGGACGGCACGCCGCTGGCGCTGTTTTATTGCGACTTCTTCAAGCGCGACAACAAGAATGGCGGCGCGTGGATGAGCGTCTTCGTCGGCCAGTCGAAGCTGATGGGAACGCTGCCGGTGGTCTATAACGTTGAGAACTTCACCAAACCGGCGGCGGGCGAGCCAGCGCTGATCAGCTTCAGCGACGTGACGACGATGTTCCACGAGTTCGGCCATGCGCTGCATGGCATGTTTGCCGATACGGAGTATCCGAGCCTTTCGGGAACCGATGTGCCGCGGGATTTCGTCGAGTTTCCATCGCAGTTCAACGAGCACTGGGCGAGCTATCCGTCGATCTTCAAGCATTACGCGAAGCACTACAAGACTGGCGAGCCTATGCCGGATGAACTGGCGGCAAAGATCAAGAAGGCGGCAAAGTTCAATCAGGGGTATGCGCTGACCGAATTGCTGGCCGCGGCGGAGTTGGATATGCAGTGGCACACGCTGGCCGCCGACGCTCCGTTGCAGAAGCCGGACGCGTTTGAAAAAGAGGCGCTGGAGAAGACGCATCTGGCGATCAGCTATGTGCCGCCGCGCTACCGCTCCAGCTACTTCATGCATATCTGGGGCAATGGCTATGCGGCGGGCTACTACGCGTATCTGTGGACCGAGATGCTGGATGACTCTGCGTACCAGTGGTTTGAGGACAACGGCGGGCTGACTCGGACGAACGGCGACCGGATGCGCCGCATGGTGCTTTCGCGGGGTAACACCGAGGACCTGGCAAAGATGTATGCGGCATGGCTGGGCAAGGAGCCAAGCGTCGAGCCGATGCTGAAAGAGCGCGGGCTGGTGACTTCAGGCAGCCCTGAATAGTTGATTGAGAGAGTAGAAGCGTGTCAGCCCTTTTTGTTCTGGAGGGCTGATAGCTTTTTAAGCGCCTTTTGATAGCGCTCAGGCGCGACGGGGAGTTGTGCGTCCTGTAGGGCTGCGCGGTAGCCTCCCATATAGATGGAGTACATGACGGCGAGCGCGCAGCCTACTCCGAAGAAAAAGCCGAGGAAGAAGCCGATGGAGGCTGTCCAGTAAAAGGGCATGATGTGCAAGTTTATCGCGGCTGTGGCGAATCGTTTTCGATGAGGGTGGCGTTTACTATTCTCTTTTAAAAGAAGCAAAAGAAAAGAAAAGGAAATAAATAGATGACGGCTGGTCGGAAATAGTTCATGATGGTTGAAGTTTGCGGCTGATACGGAAGAGCATTTCATAACCTATCCTGAAATTGCTTTGGCTGGTCTTTGCCTGGTCATCGATTTTGAAGGGAAGAACAGGCAGTGGCAGGAGCAAAGGCAAAATACAGGGATCTCTCCACTCCGCCGCGCGATGAAGCCGCGCGGCTCCGGTCGAGATGACGGTGTTCTAGAGTTTTTACAGTTCCTAAGGGAAGGCGAGTGATATGAGGCCATGGGCCGTTGCGTTTGGTTTGAGTATGGTTGCGGCGACGGCGTTGGGGCAGGATGTCGCGGGACTGGTGAATCAGCAGTTGCCGGGGCTGGTGGCGACTTACAAGGGGCTGCACGAGGCTCCGGAGTTGTCGCACCATGAGGTGCAGACATCGGCGCTGCTGGCGGCGGAGTTGCGCAAGGCCGGATATACGGTTACGGAGCGGGTGGGGCGATATCCGGATGGCTCGCAGGCGTATGGAGTGGTGGGGATTTTGAAGAATGGAGCGGGGCCGACGCTGCTGGTGCGGACGGACCTGGACGCATTGCCGGTGGAGGAGAAGACCGGACTGCCGTATGCGAGCAAGGTGCGGGCGAAGAACCCCGCAGGGCAGGATGTGGGGGTGATGCATGCGTGCGGGCATGACATTCACATCACGACGATGATCGGGGTCGCTCGAACGATGGCGGCGCTGAAGAGCCAGTGGCATGGGACGCTGATGCTGATCGGGCAGCCGAGCGAAGAGACGATCGACGGGGCGAAAGCGATGCTGGCGGATCATCTGTATGAGCGATTCGGTAGGCCGGATATGGCGATTGCGTTGCACGATAACAACCTTGCGGCGGGTGAAGTTTCGGTAGTGCCGGGACCGGGGCTGGCGAGTTCAACCTCGATTGACGTGGTTATGCGCGGCGTGGGAGGTCATGGGTCGGCACCCGAGGCGGGGAAGGACCCGGTTGTGATGGCGAGCGAGTTTGTGGTGGCGTTGCAGACGGTGGTGAGCCGGTCCGTGCCTCCGCAGCAACCGGCAGTGGTGACGGTGGGAGATATCCACGGAGGGACGAGGCGGAACATCATTCCCGACGAGGTAAAGATGGAGCTGACGACCCGGAGTTACAGCGAAGAGGTTCGTCAGACGGTTATCGAAGGAGTGAAGCGGACGGCGCGAGGCGTGGCGATTGCCGCGGGCGTGACGGAGGACAGGATGCCGGTGGTGACGGTGCTCGAAGATGAATCGACACCGGCGACGATCAACGACGCGGCGCTTTCGGCGCGGCTGCAGAAGGTGTTTACAGAGAAGTTGGGCGCGGCCAATGTCATCGAGACCAAGCCGATTATGGCGAGCGAGGACTTTGGCATGTTCGGCGATGGGGGCAAGATCCCTTACGTGATCTTCTGGCTGGGCGCTTATGATCCGGCTAAGGTCGCTGAGAGCAGGAAGAGCGGGGTTGCGCTGCCCTCGCTGCACTCGCCCCTGTTTGCTCCGCTGCCGGAGCCGACTTTGCGGACAGGAGTGACGGCGATGTCGGATGCTGCGCTGGAGTTGTTGAAGTAGGGCGCGAAATGGGACGCTATTATGGACGCGGGTTGCCGCGCTCCTTGCGCATAGCGTACCTTTTTGGGATTAGATAAATCGATGGAGGGCTGTGCGTGACGACGTTGGGAGATGGCAGGAATCTGGAATCAACCTTGAGGGAAAATCGGGTATTCACCCCGCCGGCGGAGTTTGCGGCGAAGGCCCATGTAAAGAGTCTGGAGCAGTATGAGTCGATGTATCGGCACAGCGTCGAGCAGCCGGAGGAGTTCTGGGCGGAGGCCGCGGCGGAGCTGGAGTGGTTTGCGCCGTGGACGAAGGTGCTCGAAGGCGAAGGCAAGGATGCGAAGTGGTTTGTTGGCGGCAAGATGAATCTGTCGCACAACTGCGTGGATCGTCATGCGCTGGGGGGGCGCAAGGACAAGGTCGCGTTGTTGTGGGAAGGGGAGCCGGGCGAGGTTCGGCGGCTGACCTACGGCGATCTGCTGGGGCAGGTGCAGCGGTTTGCGAATGTGCTGAAGGGGCTGGGGATCAAGCGTGGAGACCGGGTCGCCATCTACATGGGCATGTGTCCGGAGCTGGCGATTGCGTTGCTGGCGTGTGCGCGGATCGGCGCGATCCATTCGGTGATCTTTGGTGGATTTGCCGCTCATGCGATTGTGGATCGCGTGAACGATTCGCAGTGCGTCGCGGTGCTGACGCAGGACACAAGCTATCGGCGCGGCAATGAGGTGAAGCTGAAGGCGATTGTGGATGAGGCGCTGGAGAAGTGTCCGACGGTGAAGAATGTCGTGGTGTACCGGCGGTCGGGTTCCGAGATCCAGATGAAGGAAGGGCGCGATATCTGGTGGGACGAGGCGATGCTGCAAGCCGAGCACGAGTGCGCTCCGGAGTGGATGGATGCGGAAGACCCGCTGTACCTGCTCTACACGTCGGGGACGACAGGCAAGCCGAAGGGGCTGGTGCATACGACCGGCGGCTATGCGGTGCAGACCTATCTGACGAGCAAGTACGTGTTCGACCTGCGCGAGGAAGATGTCTACTGGTGCTCGGCGGATATCGGCTGGGTGACGGGGCACAGCTATGTGGTGTATGGGCCGTTGCAGTGCGGAGTGACGGTGATGATGTATGAGGGCGCTCCGAACTGGCCGGAGAATGACCGATTCTGGAAGCTGATCGACGACCACAAGGTGACGGTGTTCTATACCGCGCCGACGGCGATCCGGGCGTTTACGAAGTGGGGCAACGAGTGGGTAACGAAGCACTCGCTGGAGTCGTTGCGGCTGTTGGGAACTGTGGGCGAGCCGATCAATCCCGAGTCGTGGATGTGGTATCACCGCGAGATCGGCAAGGAGCGCTGCCCGATTGTGGATACGTGGTGGCAGACCGAGACCGGGGCGATCATGATCTCACCGATTCCGGGTGCGGTGCCTGCGAAGCCGGGGTCGGCGACGCGACCATTCTTCGGGATTGTGCCGGAAGTGGTTACAAGATCGGGAGCGCCGGTTCCTGATGGGCAGGGCGGCCTGCTGGTGATCCGGAAGCCGTGGCCTTCGATGGCGCGGACGATCTATGGCGATCAGGAGCGGTATGAGCAGGCCTACTGGAACGAGATTCCGGGGAGCTACTTTACCGGCGACGGTGCCAGGCGCGATGCCGATGGCTACTTCTGGCTGATGGGACGCGTGGATGACGTCATCAATGTCAGCGGGCACCGGCTGGGAACGATGGAGGTGGAATCCGCGCTGGTGGCTCACCCGAAGGTGGCTGAGGCTGCGGTGGTGGGCCGTCCCGATGAGATGAAGGGGCAGGCAATCGCCGCATTCGTCACGCTTGAATCCGGACATGAACCGAGCGAGGAGCTCCGGAAGGAGCTGCGGCAGTGGGTTGCCAAGGAGATTGGCGCGCTGGCGAGGCCGGACGATCTGCGGTTTACCGATGCGCTGCCTAAGACGCGAAGCGGGAAGATCATGCGGCGCTTGCTGCGGGAGTTGGCCTCGACCGGCGATGTAAAGGGCGACACGACTACGCTGGAAGACTTTGCTGTGATTGCGAAGTTGCGGGAAGGGGAGGAGTAGTATCCTGTCGTTATGAAGGTTCAACTCAGCCCCGAGATTGAAACACTCGTCATGAAGGATCTGGAGCGTGGCCTCTACCGCAGCGTCGAGGATTATCTCGAACAGGCGGTCACGATGCTTCATGAGCAAGAGGAGTGGTTTGCGACAAATCGTGAGCGAATCAGAACTGCGATCGAAGAGGGCTGGGTAGAGGCAGAGCGTGGTGAATTGATCGATGGGGATCAGGTGAAGTGCGATATGACCTTGATGAAAGCGAAGTGGATGGCAGAGCGCAAGAGTGCCTGATCCTTTCGTTGTTACCCGAAGAGCGAAACAAGATATTGAATCAATCTGGGGATACATCGCGGCAGACAATCTCAAAGCTGCGGACGAGGTTGAGGCAGCTATCTATCGGGCGTTTGAGTTCCTTTCAAGCGTTCCGAACGCCGGCCACCTGCGTAGGGATTTAACAGATCGGCCACTGCGGTTTTGGATTGCCAATCCACACAAGAATTACCTGATCGTCTACGATGCCAGTGCGCGGCCTATCCGGATCATTAGGATATTGCATGCTGCTCTGAACGCAGGTTGGATACTCAGATCCTGATAGAGATGGATTCTCGATGCTTCATCTGAGGTGATTGGCGGGTTTGGTGGGCAGGGTGAAGTGGAAGGTGGTGCCTCTGTCCGCGTTGCTGGTGGCCCAGATGCGGCCTCCCTGCTGAGCGACGATGCTGCGACAGATGGCGAGTCCGAGGCCGGTTCCGCCAAGGGCGCGGGAGTCGGAGGCGTCTACCTGCTGAAAGCGGTCGAAGATTTTTTCCAGTTTGTCGGCGGGGATGCCGCGGCCCTGATCGCGAATCTCGACGATGACTTCGGCTACGTCGAGGTGGCTGGCGGTGAGATGGATCTCGCCGCCGGGGTATGAGAATTTAATGGCGTTCGAGATGAGATTGTTGAGCGCCTGCAGGATGCGGTCCGGGTCGGCCCAGACATCGACGCCGCTGGAGGCCAGGGTGATGCGAACATCCGGCTTCGGGGTGAGGGTCTGTTGCAGGCTGGCGGCGCGGCGGAGCAGGTCCGTGATGTCGCACTGGATAGGTTGGAGGTCGGCCTTGCCGCTGCCGATGCGTTCGAGGTCGAGAATATCGTTGACCAGCCGGATGAGGCGGTCGGAGTTGCTGATGGCGATATCGAGCATCTGCTGGGTCTTATCGGGGCGGCTGGCAAGCGCGTCGCCTGCGAGCAGGCCGAGCGCTCCTCGAACAGAGGTGAGCGGCGTGCGTAACTCGTGAGAGACGGTGGAGATGAACTCGTCCTTCATGCGGTCGAGCGCGCGGCGTTCGGTGGTGTCGGTGAAGGCGATAACAGCGCCGATGGCCCTGGTGCCTTCCTCGCCGAATGCCTGGTGATCGATCTGGGGCTTGGCGACGTAGTCGACCGGGAAGCTGGTGCCGTCCTTGCGCCAGAAGACATCGTCGGAGACGCGCACCGTGTCGAGGTGGGCGAGGCTCATCTGGATAGGACAGTCCTTGCCCGGATAGGGAGTGCCGTCGGCGCGGGTGTGGTGGATGAGGCGGTGCATCTGGCGGCCGAGTAACTCAGCCCGGGTGTAGCCCAGCATCTCAGCGGCTGCGGAGTTGACGATGGTGATCCTGCCTTCGAGGTCGACGCCGTAGATGCCGTCGGCGATGGATTCGAGGATGGAATCGGACTGATGGGTAAGGGTGCGAAGGCGGCCTTCGGCGCGAACCTGCTCGCTGATATCCACGCCGAAGCCGAGGACGTACGGGTCGCGGCCGGGGGTGACGATGAGCTTGTTCCGATAGGCGATGACGCGCGGTTCCTCGTCAGGATGGGAGAGATGGAGGAGGCCCTGCGCTTCACCGGCTTCGGCGATCTGCTCCAGATATTCCGTCAGGAGATGCTTACGGCCGGGAACGATGAATTCTTCAAGGGAGTGGCCGAGCATATCGGATACAGATCTCCCGATGGCCTCTGCGCCGTGACTGTTGACGGAGAGAAGAATGCCTCGCAGGTCGTGGGTGCAGACCATGCCGAGCGAGCCTTCGACGAGCAGGCGGTAACGAGCTTCGCTCTCGCGAAGCGTGGACTCGGCAGCGCGCTGGGTGGTGACGTCGATGCCGGTGGCGATGATGAAGGTCATCTGACCCTGGTGGTCGCGCAACGCCGTGACATTCCAGGCGATGCGGCGGAGGCTGCCGTCGCGGTTCAGCCATTCATTTTCAAACGTGGTTGGGAAGTCGCCGGAGCGGAGTTGCTCGAAGGCTTCGATCGCCTCGGGGACGGCATGGCGGGGGTGGAGCTTGTCCCAGGCATAACGGCCGACGAGTGTGGCGAAGTCATAGCCGGAGGCGATCTCGCAGGAGCGGTTGAAGCGGACGATGCGGCCCGCAGGGTCCATGACCATGACCAGCGCGCCGACGGTGTCGAGGACCGCGGAGACGAAGTTGCGCTCGGCGGTGAGCGCGGACTCGACGCGCTGGCGGTAGCGGCCGGCGCGGTTGATCTGGCGGATTCTGCCCTTGAGTTCGAGCCGGGTCGTGATCTGGCGGCTTAAGATGCTGAGCGCGGAGGACTGGGCCGGAGTAAGGGGGCGGGGCAGGGAATCGAGGACGAAGAGTGCCCCGAGCGCGACGCCGCCCAGCGTAGTAACGGGGGCACCTGCATAAAAGCTGTAAGTCTGGCCTTCAAGGAGAATGCCGTGGGGAGCAAACTTCGTATCCAGATGAGCATCCTGTATCTCGTAGACCGAGTTGCCGAGGATGGTGGTCTCGCAGGGCAGGCTGCCGAGAGAAAGATCGAGTGTCTCGACGCCGAAACGCGACTTCAGCCTGATTCGGTCGCTGGCGAGGAGGGATAGCGCGGCAACGGGAGCGTCGCAGATCTGAGCGGCCAGCCGGATGATGTCATCGAGGGCGGAGTCCGTCGCTGAGTCGAGAACCTCATATTGCCGGAGGGTTTCGATTCGCAGAGCATCGTCCTGGATCTCAAGAGGGGTCATCTGGCTTCTCGATGGTAGGGGAAGCCGTAAGTGCTGGCACTGCTACTTTTGGGGTAGCGGGGAGAACTAAGGTTTAGGTAATGTGCAGCAATCGCCTGCGGCTGGAGGCTCGTCTGCACTGGCGTCCAGTGCCACTTTCCAGCTTCCGTCGGCGACTTTTTTCCACACCGTGAAGTACCGCCCGGAGATAACGACGGGCTCTCCATTTTTATCTTTGGAGTGACCTTCGTAGTGTCCCCAGGTGAATCCCATGTCGCCTGCAGGCCCCATCTGGGCGCCTTGAGGAGTCCAGGTAAGCTGATAGGTCTTAGGGTCCCATTGCGCCTGGGCAGCGATGGCGGTGCGTCCGAGGACTGCTGGACGTCCGTTGTTGAGGGTGACGGCGTCGTCGGCAAACCAACTGGCGAAGGCTTTGCCCCCACCGGCGGCGACGGACTTCGCAAATCGTCCCTCAAGCTCCATAAGCAGAAGGACGCCCGGGGAGAGCGTGGGTTCGGCGAATGGACTAGCGGAGGCTGAAGGTGTAGCGAGGACATCGAAACCGGGGGTGGCGGCAGAAGGGCTCGCGCTGGTCTGTGCTGTGAGCGGAAGTGCAATGACCGTGAAGAGAATGAAGGCGAGACTCGATATGCGGCCCATAGGACGTATGCTACCAGCCGACGTACGGGCTGGCCATATGACGCGTTTGGAGCGATAGGGGAGATGCACACCAGTCGTTACGATGGCAACTGGATAGGAATTGTTGCTCAAGAAGAAGAGATAACCCTCTTCCCCATTCCGGATTCTCCAGGATGCGTGTGCGATCTAGCGGACATGCATTTGTTCCGTATGGAGACAGAGGGTCAATGCCACGCTTCTACATGGCAGGAGGATGGTGGGGATCGATTGATTTGGCCTCTGCGGCCTGGCCGGCCTTGGCGGCTTTTGCGGCTTTTGCGGCTTTTGCGGCAGACGACGAATTTGGATTCACCGAATCGCGGAGTTCCTTCGACGGTTTGAAGAAGGGAACTCGCTTGGCCGGAACATCGACCTTCTCGCCGGTCTTGGGATTGCGGCCGGTGCGGGCGTTACGCTGGCGGGTGCGGAAACTTCCGAAACCACGAATCTCGATCTTGTCGCCGGACTTGAGAGCACCGATGACGGACTCGAAGAGGGTATCGACGATGACCTCTCCATCGCGGCGGGTTAGGTCGCCTAGTGCAACCACTTTGTCTACGAGGTCAGCTTTGGTCATGAGCGGGTTCCTTTCGTACTTGGGAGGGCGATAAGGTTTCGATGCAAGATAGTTTCCTTCTCGTTGATTGTAGACGGGATGGAGGCGATCCGCAGAGCGAAATCGCAATGAAAAATGACAAGCTAACCTGCATGGATTCAGATGCAGAATCGGGCCAAAGGGTCACGCAAAAAGAGAAAAAAGCCTCATTTTTTTCTGCGGGGCTCTGAGATCCCTGTCAGGCAAGACCGGTAAAGGCGAATGGAGCTGGTTTTACTTCCACATGAAGTAAAACCCGGGGGCCCGGTTGAGAAGCTGGCTGGGGTTGGGGAAGAGGTCGTCCGCGTCTCCGTTGAGCAGGGCGAGCAGGCCGCGCTTGTTCTTTGGGGAGCGCACGATGCCGGGTTCGCCGGAGATTCCGACGCTACGGGCGGTGTCGATCAGCGCATTGCGGAAGCCGCCTACCTTGTCGATGAGGCCAAGCGGAAGTGCCTGCTCGCCGGTCCAGACCTGACCGGTCGCCAGCGGCTTAATCTTGTCGTCGCTGGTGTGGCGTCCGGTGGCGACGTCGTGGATGAACTGGCCGTACATGTTGTCGACGAGCGACTGGAAGTAGGCCTGCTCCTTGGGTGTGATGTCGCGGCTGGGATCGCCTGCGTCCTTGAGTTCGCCGGCGTGAATGGCGACACTCTTGAGTTTGGCCCAGTGCATCAGGTCGCCGTAGTTGGTCCACTCCATGATGACGCCAATGGAGCCGACGACCGAGGCATTATTGGCGTAGATCCGGTCGCAGGCGCTGGCGATGTAGTAGGCGCCGGAGGCTCCTACGGATTCGACGGAGGCGATGATCTTCTTGTGGTTTTCCTTCCGGACGCGGAGAACCTCGTGGTAGATCTCCTGCGAGGCCGCCGCGCCTCCGCCGGGAGAGTTGATGTGCAGGATGATGGCCTTGACGGAGGAGTCCTCGCCAAACTTGCGTAGTTGCGTGTTGATGTCGTCGGCCGAGAGGATGACGCCGTTGATATCGATGACGGCGATGCGGCTTCCTCCGCCCAGGTCGAGCCCTGCCGAGCCGGTGGCGGAGCGCACAGTCATCCACACCATAAAGCTGAAGAGCAGGACTACCGCAGCCATGGAACCTGCAATGATGCCGATATAGAACCAGGGCGAGCGGCGGCGGGGCGGAGCGTATTGGGGCGGATACATGGGATAAGGAGGAGGGTAGGCCTGGGGCTGCGCGGCGTAGGGTGGGGGTGGCGGCGACTGGGGTGGAGTCTGCGATGGCGACTGGGATACGAAATCTTCCGGCATGGTGAGGAGTGTAGCAAAGACACCGGGCCGAAGCGGGGAATTGGCGGGAAACGATATCCCTGCGAAATTGTATGACCTGCGACCTAAATGGTTGTCCGGGCGTCTAATTATTGCAGTAAGATGAACGACGACAGTCCGATTGCTCCCCGCAACCAGTTCGCGCAGTAGAAACCTGTTTGGCCGAAAGTTCGGTAGTCCGATGGCGTATCCGCAGCTAAGTATTGTTATTCCCGCTTATAACGAGGGAGCGCGCATCGAAAACGCTCTCGAACGGGTGTTGTCCTGTATCGCGGCACGGGGATGGGACGCCGAAGTCCTGGTGGTGGACGACGGATCGAAGGACGATACGGCGGCGATCGTGCATCGCTGGATGTTGAACAATCCGCGGTTGCATCTGATTCAGAATCCGGGGAACAAAGGCAAGGGCTACTCCGTTCGCAACGGCATGTTGCAGGCCGCGGGTGAGATTGTGATGTTTACCGATGCGGATCTTTCGGCGCCTATGGAAGAGGCGGAGCGCCTGATGGCCGCGCTGGCCGCGGGAGCCGATGTGGCGATTGGGTCGCGCTGGATGGACAGGACGCGGCAGACGATTCACCAGCCGCTCTACCGCCAGTTCTTCGGGCGATGTTTCAACTGGATTACGCGCACCGTAATGGGGCTTCCGTTCAAGGATACGCAGTGTGGGTTCAAGGCCTTCAAGCGATCTGTGGCGCAGACCATCTTCCGGTTGCAGACCATCGAGCGCTGGGGCTTCGATCCGGAGATTTTGTTTATCGCCCGCAAGCTGAAGTATGTCGTTCGCGAGGTTCCCGTGACCTGGGGACACGACGAGCGCAGCCGCATGAGCTATCTGAAAGACGGTATCAAGATGCTTGAGGATATGGCGAAGATTCGCGCGAACTCGCTCGCCGGACGGTATGACGAGGCGATCGCAGCGATGAAGGACACCAGCTCCATGGTGACGCCGCAGGTCGAACATGTGACCGTCGAGCATGTGACCAAGGTGAGCGCCGAACTTCGCTAGGGAAGGTCTGATTAAGTCTCTGAAGATTCCCTCAGCGGCTAAAGCCGCATTGCGGGCAAGTCACTTACGGCACGGCTGAAGCCGTGCCCTTAACAGAGCCTGACTTAATCAGAGGCTCCCTAGAGCAAAATCAGTTTTGGTGTGCCAAAACAGCGCAAAGCGAAATCAACAGCAGGTCCTTCGCCACCCCACCCCGGGGAACAAAAAGCGCTCGCTGAGGTGGGATGGCGAAGGATGACAATGCAAAAAGACAAAGGTGGACAGCGGGTACAGTGATCCTGATTCTGCTCTAGCGATAGGGGAGAGATGGCCGGCTGATCTTCACTTTACCGGCCAGGATGTTTTGCCTCCTCGGTGATACGCCAGATTTCCGATATGTCCCGCCCTCGCTGCTGCGATTCCCGCCTCGACTGGTGCGTTCGGTTCCTTGCGCGTCTTGATGCAGTCGAAGAAGTTTCTCATGTGCGATATCGTGCCATCCTCGAAGCTCTCTTCCTTCAAGATGGGGTTTCGATCGCCCTTCACATTTTCGTGAAAGATACTCATTCCCGCACGGGTGATCTTCAGCGTTGCCTCGAGACCCCGAAACTCGAGTCCTCCATCGTCGATCGACGAACTCATCATCCCCTCGTACACCACATCGAAACCCGGATAGTGGAAAGCTGCCTGGATGGTGTCCGGGCAATCCCATTCCTTGAACACGTATTTGTTCCCCAGCATCAGCGCCATCGTCGGCTCATCCGCTTTCATCGCCCACTGCGCGACGTCGATCCAGTGTGTAAACAAGTCCGTCATCGCACCGCCGCCAAAGCTCCAGAACCACCGCCAGCGGTTGTACTTCTCCAGGCTGAACGGCTGATCCGGCGCTCCTCCAAGCCACTGCTTCCAGTCAAGCTGCGTCACATCAACCGGCTTCGGCACCCAGTTGAGACCGTAGTTTTGCCACCAGTACGTCCGCACCTGAGTGATCTGCCCCAGCGCGCCACCTTGGATGAGATCGACCGCGTTGCGGAAGTGGGGCCAGCTCCTCTGCTGCATTCCAGACTGCAGGATCTGTTTGCTTGATCGCACGCTCTTCTGTAATGACGCAGCCTCTTCAAGGGTATGCGTCACCGGCTTCTCCAGGTAGACATCTTTGCCCGCGGCCAGCGCCGCCATGGCGATCCGCACATGCCAATGGTCCGGTGTCGCGATGATGACTGCATCGATGCTCTTGTCGTCCAGCACCTCTCTGTAATCCATGTGCGTCGTTGCCGTCGTCGCGCTCGGCCTCGTCTTCACCTCGTCGCGCCGTGGCGTGTACACATCGCTCACCGACACGATCTCGAAGGGCATGCCCGTACTCTCGGCCGAGTTGAGCAACTGTCGCATGCGACCGCCAGCGCCGATGACGCCGATCCGAAGCCTGTCATTTGCTCCGAAAGCTTTTGTAGAGGCGAGTGCAGTAAGTCCTCCTGCGATGAGGAAGCTGCGACGATTGGGTTGGTATGTCATGGCACTCCTGTTGATCTTGTAGTCTGGAGGATGGTAACAAAGGTCGCTGAGACAGCCAACAATTCTTCCTGATTGTGCCGTTGACGTACAATCTGAGCCTGAGCCCATTTGCCTGTCGCAAGCATCCTTCAAGCATTCTTGAGATGGGGCGGAGCAGCTTTTGCGACTCACGTTACCCGAAGGTTGTACAGCATCTGTCCGAACGTGGGACAGCCGTCGGCAGACTTTATTGCTACCTTGGATTTTGATCTACTTCGTCCGACTTGATGTTTCTTTTGTAAGTCCTGAACAACTGATCGTTACTGAGGAGCTTTATGAGTTTTCGGGCCTTCCTTCATGGAATCGGCGTGGTGTTGGGGCTAGGTGCGACTCTGGCACTAGCAGGTTGTGGCAGCGGCGGAATCGCGCCAGGTGGCGGCGGCGGTGGCGGGTTAGTACTGGGAACTGCGCTGACAGGCATGGTGCGGGGCGGACAGCAGCCGGTCGTGGGGGCGACGGTGAATTTATATGCGGCGGGCACCTCCGGCTATGGCACAGGTGCGGTGTCGCTGATCACTGGCTCGGGCACGGTGACGACCGACAAGCAGGGAAAATTCAGTATTCCGGATAACTTCACCTGCCCCTCGCCGGATGCGCAGATCTATGTAGTGGCCACGGGCGGGGATGCGGGATTCGGTACGAATAACGCGGCGGTGCAGATGGCGGCACTGGGCAGCTGCGGTAACCTGGAGACCGGCGCAGTCGTCGATGTGAGCGAGGCCTCGTCGGTGGCATCGGTCTACGCTCTGGCTCAGTTTATGACGCCCGGCAGCACGGCGGTAGGAACCAGCAGCACTAACGTTCGGGGGCTGGTGAATGCGTTCTCGACGGTGACCAATCTGATCGATGTCACCACTGGATTGACGCGGGCGAGGACGCCGGCGGGAAATGGCACGGTGCCGCAGGCGACCATCAATGCGCTGGCAAATATCATGGCGGCCTGCGTGAATACAAAGGGAGATGGCGTATGCCTGCAACTCTTTTCACTGGCGACTCCTCCGGGCGGAAAGGCTCCGACGGACACCTTGTCGGCTCTGCTCGATATTGCGCTGAACCCCGGGAATAACGTGGCGAAGTTGTATGCCCTTCAGGGCGTCAAGGGAATGTTTCAGCCGAGTCTTTCGGGAGCGCCTTCGGACTGGACGCTCAGTATTGAGTACACCGGCGGCGGGTTGAACGCTCCGCAACTGCCCGCGATCGATGCTTTGGGAAACATCTGGGTGCCGAACGCGGTCGATCCGGGAACTTTGAGCCAGTTCAGCCCGACGGGCGAGCCGCTCTCCGGAGCAAAAGGATTCAGCGGTGGCGGGTTGAGTTATCCCGAAGCTGTCGCCGTGGATACTGTTGGAAATATATGGAGCGCCAATGAGGGGAACGCCAGTGTCAGCAAGCATACCTCCGGCGGAACTCCACTCTCCGGTGTTGCAGGCTATACCGCTACCGGGCTGACCCAGCCCGTTGCGATTACGCTCGATGCGTCGGGTAACGTCTTCACGGCGAATGCTAATAATTCGCTGACGAAGTTTAATGCCTCGGGAGTTCCGGTGGCTCGATTGACCGGTGGCGGCCTCGATGTCCCTTATGCGGTTGCCATTGATTCTTCGCAGAACGTGTGGGCTGCAAATTACGGACGCAGCAACAGCCTTTCGAAGTTCAACAGCAGCGGCACATCGCCAACCGTGACCGGCTATATGGGCGGAGGAATGGCTGGACCGGTGGGCGTGGCGGTCGATGCGAACGGCGACGTGTGGGTGGCAAACTTCAACAGCGCCTCGGTCAGTAAATTCAGCAGCGCGGGAACTCCGAAATCCGGCGCGGGTTATGCGACTCCTGCCAGCGTCAGCGCTGTTGCGGTCGATGGCAGTAACACCGTCTGGACCGCGAATACGGATGGGTCCATCAGCAGGCTGTCGGCGACGGGCGCGCGCATCTCACCCGCAACAGGGTATATCTCTGCCGGGGCAACCGGCGAGGTCGGCATCGCGTTGGACGCGTCCGGGAACGTCTGGACGACGGATAACTACGTGAACAGCATCTTTGAATACATCGGCGCGGCTTCGCCAACGACGGTTCCTCTGCAACTTGCGGTGAAGAACAAGGCGCTTGGCCGGAGACCGTAGCCGGGTTTCGTCGGCTATGCGGGCAGCATGGGACAATACTCCTGAGAATCGGGACTCCAGAGGATCAGGACTCCGATTGAGCATGGGGGGTTGTCTTTGTTGCGATCTGCGTTCCTTGCGCTCTCCCAGAATAAGAGACTGCGGGCATTCTCCGAGCGCTCTTCGACCGGCCGCAAGCTGTCGAGCCGGTTTGTCGCGGGGATGACGGTCGAGGACGCACTGGCAGCCTGCGAACGCGTGAACCGCGAAGGCATCGCGGTCAGCCTGGATTCGCTGGGTGAAAGTGTGAGCGTCGAGGCAGAGGCTCGCGCCTCCGCGGCCGTCTATCATCAGTTGCTCGATGCAATTCAGGCGCGGAGATTGAATGCCAACGTCAGCTTAAAGCTCTCGCAGGTGGGGATGGACTTCGATCCGGCACTGGCGGAGCGCATTGCAGGCGAGATCGTGGAGCATGCCGCGGCCACCGGCTCGTTCGTGCGTATCGACATGGAAGATTCGCACTATACGGAGATCACGCTTGCCATCACCGAAAGGCTGGCGGCGCGGTTTCCCGATCGAGTGGGAGCTGTGTTGCAGGCCTACCTTTATCGGACAGCGGCGGATGCGGAGCGATTGCTGGAGCAGGGAATTCGCATCCGGTTGTGCAAGGGCGCATACAACGAAGAGCCCGACGTGGCCTTTCCGGAGAAGGCCGAAGTCGACGCAAACTACATCAGACTGATGAAGCGTCTGGTCACCTTTTCCAAAAATGGCAAGGGAGTCTTCTGCGGGATTGCGACCCATGACGAGAGAATTATCGAGACTCTGCTCGCCTTTGTACGTGAGAATCATGTGCCGGGCAGCGCCTTTGAATTTCAGATGCTCTACGGAATCAGACGCGATCTGCAACGGCAGTTAGCGGCAGACGAATTCGGCGTGCGCGTCTATGTGCCCTTCGGACCGGAGTGGTATCCGTATTTCATGCGGCGGCTCGCTGAGCGTCCGGCGAACTTGCTTTTCCTCGCGCGGAACTTCTTCAAAAACTGAAGGAGTCTGGAAGGTGATTACGAAGGAAGATTTATCTCGGTGGCGCGGAGGCTTCGTTCGCTCGAGGAGCGGGCAGATAGGGCTCGATGGCCAGCAGATCGGAGAGAGTTTTACGCTCCTGATCGGAGAACTGTCCACGGTAGCGGTCCGAGTTGAGAGCGGACTGGCGCTGCGAAGAGGGCACTTCACGAAGCTCACGGAAGGTACGGGCGACCACGCGACGGCGGTCCTCCGGAAGTCCCCCGAGCTGACGCATAGCTCCCATCACCTGCTGGCGCTGCGGCGGCGCGAGACGTTCCATCGCTTCGTTGCGCTCAATCAGACGCTGCCGTTGCTCCGGAGGCATGTTATTGAGCTGGGTAAGCCGGTTGCGCAGATGCTGCTGTGTCTGGGCGGGAAGCTGGCGAAAGCCAGGCTCATTCTCCAGCGCGTGCTGCTGCTGCGCGAGCGGGAGATTGCCGTGGCGGCTCATCCACTGCTCCAGATGCTCCTGTTGCCTCGGCCCGCGACGTACTTCGCCCGGTCCCTGCCGTCCCTGACTTGGGCGCGTCTGATTTCCCATGGACCGCTGACCAGCTCCTCCCCTTGGACCACCCCCCGGGGGGGCGGCAAGGGTGGGCACGGTTGTCGCAAGAACCAGCGCCACCAGCGCCGATTGGAGGACACACCGAAATTTGGCTGAAAATAGCATGTCAATTAAGAGGGCCGAGGGATTGGTGAGCGAACGGACGACATTTGGGGCCTGACCAGAGGAACGCTTTCTACATCCTCTTCATAATAAACACCAAAGAATACAACACGGAAAAAATACGCATATCGATCTAAGTGATAGGAGGAGCGGCGGCGTTGTCCGTGCCTGAACTATCGTCCTGGAGAAGAAGACTCATCGTTTTCAGCGCCTGATCGTTTTTGTCGAGAATCTGTAGATCGTTCACCGTAGCTGAGACACTTGCTTTGGACGAGTGGGGGAATCCGGAAAGATCGGCGAAGGTTCCACCTGCAAGCAGCAAGACCAGCCCAAGCGCACCCGCCATCGCCGGACGGAACTGCCTTCCAGTGTTGAAGAGGAACCGGCTGCGCATGCGTTCGAACCATCCGGCAGGAGGCAGCGCCTGCTCTTCGCGCAGGCGGACAGCCAATTTCTGGTCGAAATAAGGCGACGGCTCAGGCGCCTCCCAGCTATCGAGCAGGGCGAAGGTGGCTTCGAGAGACTGGAACTCCTCGTTGCAGGTAGGGCAGGATTTCAAATGCTCGCGAGCGGCAGCGTTGGATGGCGCAGCCGGGTCGAGCAGGAGTTCCGGAAGAGCGGATTGGCAGTCGTGGCAGATCATGGTGACCCTTTCCAATAGTTCGTTTTTGCTGAACGCGTCGAATCAAAGCAATGCGCGTCTTAATACCCCGAAGGGCTATATGAAAGACTTCAGTTTGTCCCGCAATGTCTGGTATGCGCGGAAGAGTAAAGATTTTGTGGCAGATTCGCTCAGTTTGAGAACGTCTCCAATCTGTTTGTAGTCCATGCCTTCGTACTTGTGCATGAGAACAGCCATGCGTTGCCGATCGGGCAGCGCGAGAACGTGCTGTCGAATAGCGTTGAGGCGTTCGCGGCGAAGAAGGTTGGCTTCAGCGCTTGGCGTGGTGTCGGCCACATCGGGCGTCATGCCGGTCTCGGGATCGACTTCGTTCAGGTACACCATCGAAGCGTTCCGCTCATGCCGGTTGTCTCGGGCATAGTTGACGCCCAGATTGGTGGCGATGCGGTAAAGCCAGGTGCTGAACCTCGCCTCGGCACGATAGGTGGCGCGGGAACGGTAAACGCGGAGAAAGACCTCCTGGGCCAGTTCTTCCGCGACGGCCTGGTTATGGACCATCCGGTACATGAAATGCATGATCGGCTTGCGGTACTTCTGGATAAGGAAGTCGAAGCCGGCCATATCGCCGTCGCGCAGCGCTAACATGATGGCGGCATCGTCCATCTGGCCGAAATCGCCCGCAGCATGGTGAGTTTCGGCAGCCTGGAGATTCTCAAGAAGTCTCGGATTGAGTGCCAACGTAGCCATATCGTCCTTAACCCCGGCTTCGTCCGCAGGTTGCGTTTCCGGATCAAATTCTGACCAACCCTCGTCTCCTCTTCCGGAGGAGGGAGAGTTCAGAGGACCGGAAGAGCCGGAGTGAGGTGGGATAGCGGGCATGCTGCTGGGTTATTGTACCGCCGTGAGAGCAGCATCGGGAGAGGGCATCCTGTGTCGGAGGGAGACATATCTAGCTGGAAGAAGAGGGCAGATGATATTCTGGACGCAGAGATTCGCCGGAAGGACTTCAGGTTCCTTCTGCTGCGATTGGGCGCATAACTCAGCGGTAGAGTGCCACCTTCACACGGTGGAAGTCGTAGGTTCGAATCCTGCTGTGCCCACCATAAAATCAACAACTTACAAGCGTAATGAAGGAACAATAAGGAATCCGTGGGAACGGAAGGGAACACTAAGCAACTAGTGATCCCATTTCCGCTACCGGATGAGGCAGAATCATCGCTGCAATCCTGTCCTGGGCTTCCCTCTTGTCCGCAGTGACGGCCTGGGCGTATGTTCCCAATGTCATCACTGGAGTCGAGTGGCGCATAAGCTCCTGCGTCGTCTTCACCGTTGCCCCGGACGATTGGAGCAGGGTAGCGAAGGTCCGCCGGAACGTATGCCAGCCGATTGTTTTGGTAATCCCTGCGTCAACGGCTGCGGGCTGGATGTGTTTCACCATAAGGGTATTTGCCCAATACGGATGCTCACCCCGGCTTGCTGGGCTTGCAAACACCCAATCTTCCGGCTCTGCGTATGACGTGAGTTGCCGCCACTGCACGAGGGCTTCGGAAAGTTCTCGACTCATGGGCAGCGGACGCTTGGAACCCTTAGTCTTTGGTTCCCCTGCGACCATATCCACTAACGATCTGCGAATGTGAATGATGTTGTTGTCGAAGTCAACGTCATCCCATTGCAGGCCGAACAGTTCACCACGGCGGAGTCCGGTAAGGGCAGCCACTAGAGTGATGGTGCGGGATGGTTCCGTCAGTCGTACAAGGATTGCAGCGATCTCCTCCACGGTCAGCACGTCCGGTTCTGAAAGACGCTTGGCACTCTGGCGTACCTGTTTGATGGGGTTCAGTGTGGCCCATCCATAGCGCATGGCATGTTCAAAGAGCGCGGACATGATGTTTCGTGTCTTTGCCTTCGTGCCGGGTGCAAGTGGCAGACCTGCCAGCCAACCCTCGACCAAAACGGCGCGGACATCCTGAATCCGATACTCCTGCCACCTGGGAAGAATGTGACCGTCGAAATGCTGACCATAGACAGCCTTTGTTCTGGCCGTCTTTGGGGCAGCATCAGACAATTCCACCTCTCGGTAGTGCTGGACAAGCTGTCCGATGCTGAGGGGCTTGTAGACCCCGGTAGGAGCTTCTTTGTTAATCTCCAGCCGCAGACCGTCAACGGCTTTGAGTGCCGCTGCCTTGCTGGGATAGGTTGTTTTATCGCCTACCACCAGCTTGCGGTTTACCTGCTTACCGCTTGTGTCAGATTCTCTCCATCGGTAGACCCATACGGAGGAACCTGTCCGGCGCTTTTCAGTTGTCAAACATCCCGCTTGATAGCGTTTTCGTGTGTGTTTCATGCTGCCCTCACTTTCAGGTTTTAGGCAGCGCGAACGGCACTGACAGTGTAGCCCGACTCAAGCCAAGCGTTGAGTTGTGTGGCACGGAAGGCGACACGGCGACCAAGATGAAGGCAAGGGGTTCTTCCATCCCTCGCCCATAGCAGAAGCGTGTTCGGGTGGATGCCAAGCAACGGGGCGGCTTGTGCGGCAGTTAGTAGCGGTTCAAATGACGCAATCACGGATGGCCTTTCAAAGTGGTGCATAGTGTTCGTTAGCGGCTGGGTTCGGGAACTACGGGAAGGGTCTGCCATGAGCAATTTGATGGAGTGAAGCCCTTCGATTCGTCTCTGCGGGTGAGCACGGCTCCATCTGGCCTCATTCCCATGTCCAGAAGGAACTGCGGAAACTCTTTCCATCTGGGTTCTACTTCGAGCTTGTAAATGTCAGCGAAGCGGTACATCCCGCGATGTGCGCGGCGAGAGGAGCGACTATTAGGGATGTAATCTTTTTGGTTTCCCATTGTGTATTCCTTTATCAATTCGGGTGAGGTGTGGACGTTGTGCCACGATGAGGCGGCTGGTTTGCACGGCCTCATCGTGCTTCGTTGTGGTCACTATCCGACGAGTGACGACCTCTTAGAAAATTCCTTCGCGGATGGCCTTCACTTTCAAAGCCTTATACAAACCAAAGTTGGTCTGGCTCAATTGGTGGGCTTTCAGGGAATCGCTAGTCTTGCCGAAGTATTGCGATGCGTCCATCCGTTCGAGGTCAGATGGGCGGATACTCCGAAGTTGCGCTTTCTGGGTAGCGGTGAACTTGGCCCAACGAGTGCGTCCTACCAGTGCCTCGGCGTCTTTCTCTTCGCCGTAGAGCGACTTCTCTGCAACGCGTGGAATGCTGCGGTACTCAAGGCCACCATCGGGTGTGCTGTACGCCGTGGGACTCTTACGGGCTTCTTCTTCCCAGTAGCGGCGCGACTCTTCCTTTTTGAGTGCCATTTCTTCGTTAAAGGCTTTCAGCTCGTTGAATATCGAATCTATCGAGACAGGTTTGTCTTCGCCAATATCAACGGGCGTGGTTAAATTCCCTTGTCGCGCTTCAGCGAATGCAATTTCTAGGCGTGCGATGCGCTGCTCTGGCGTTTCTTGTGTGGCGTCGGTTGGGTTGGCGATGAGCGCGTCAGTCTGGGCAATTGTTTCAGGTGTGTTCGACATTTAGTTTCCTATGGTTCTTACTGGTGAATGATGCGGTTGTTGTTGAGCGTGCCTGGAGGTGCGGGACACGCTGGCGAAGCCTCTAGGGGAGGACTCCGCGAAGATTAGGAGCGTGGACGAGGAGCGCAGACAATACCTCTATTGCCGCTCTACGACTCGTCCACTGGTCCACCTCTGCTAACGCAGTAAGGAAACAAACCTGCAATTAGCGTTGGTGGAATCTCAATTCTGGTATTTGAAAGCTCCGCTGGTGGCGAAGCGTCGTAGTCCTTTGGTGGCTTCGATGCCCGCGACGATCTGGCCTATCGTGCCTGGGCTGGCGTTGGCATAGGGACTCTTGCAAACGTATCGGCATATCCCTGCCACGTCGTACACGCGCTCTGTGTGTGTGCCGCCTTCGATGGGATGAAGCCACACTGGTAACTCTGCTATCCATGCGCCGTGCCAATCATCGGCGGGGATGTACCCGCGACCTGTCGGAGAGGTGGAGACGATTGCGTGTGTGTGCGGATGATACGAGTCAATCAGGGCATCCACTGAAAACTCTGATCTCACCGCACAGTGTTCAATGCCAAGCAGCTTCAATGCTGCTTTGGTGGCGTGGGTGATTGCTCTGGTCGCCTCCCTCAGTTCGGGCAGTTCAACATTCGCGCTGGTGATGAGCTTGAGTTTGTTCTCTGGTATCAGGGCCGCTGATTCGAGTAGCCTCCTGCTCTGGTGTTGAGCCTCCCGTCCTCGGCAGGATGGGCATAAGGGACTATTGCAAGCTGAACGTATGCTGCATGAAGAGAGTTTCCTCCGCTCGTGTGTCTCGTTCGTTATTGAATCCAGAACCATCTGTCTTACAGGCGCAAGATGGTCTGGATACCCCACTGTGGGGGTAAAGGTGGTGAGCATTCGTATTTCCGTACCCAATGAGGGTCAGTAAGGGTTAAGCTATTGGAAACAATAGCGGTTGGCTGTGCCCATGGTGAGACACTGTGCCAAACGTTGTCCTATATTGATATGTAGCTGTGCTGCTCTGGGATGCGTCTATACATCGCATCGGCAAGAGTGAGAACCTCTCGTGTCAGAAGACGACCTAGCGGGGTAGCCAAGGGTCAGCGAACAACGGAGCGAACAGGCGACTTGGTAGATGGCCCGTCATTGAGCGAGCGGAAGACCACTCTCAATACATTATACACTAAATAGTGTTGACAGTCAACCTTCAGGCGCGTATAGTGCATGCGCTGCCTGGAGTCGTGGAGCAGGTGATGTCTTCATCTCTATACATTGTACCAATTATTTACTTTCGTGTCAACAAAAATTGGTGTACAATCCGCTGGATTCTGAATTTAGGGGCATGTTATCGGTACTATGCGGACCCCATCTGCGCAAATAGCACCTAGACATAGACGATTGGAATTTCTACTAACCCTTCTGGTATCAATACTTAAGGTTTATGGCGAATGCGCCGATAATGTTGGGATTCAATGGGAGTACGGCGTGTTTCATGGTGCTACATCGTCAAAACTCCAAGCAATTTCGCATATTCACTCCAGAAATAGAATCTGGAATGCCTCTGAATCAGGGTTTGGGGCACTTGTACCGCGTGGAAACGGTTTTCAAGTAGGCATAGGCACATTGATTACAGCGCTCCCCGGCGTGTCACCTTGCCGCACGTTTGTGCAGAGCGGTGACGATGCAGCACGATGAAAAAATAGACCTGCCCCTATTGGTCCCTTCATATATCCCCTCCAAGGCCTTCTCTCTCTGGCTCTTGTTTGGGAGGGCTGCTACGGGAGGAGTTTGGGCCAGCTACCTAGTCCCGTGGCCCAATGCCTGAGAATATCTGGGTTAGGTCCAGAGGCTCTCTGCTGGTGGGCTGGTCATCGGGAGGAGTCCACTTGAAAACCTCATGGTGCTTGAACCATCGCTGCGCCTTGGGATTGTCTTGTTTGTGGCAGATGTAGTACCGCATTCCGATCTCATCGACGACGTATAACTCTTCGTCTTCGCCGTGGCACACAATATCGCCTTTGCGTGGTCTCATTGCTTCCAATTCGTCGAGGTCTGGTATCCGGTATGCGCTAGCTAAATTCATGTGTGCTCGCTCCTGCCCCTCTCGATTGGAGGAGCTTGTTATTGGTTCTCTGGGTTGTGGATGGGATTGGCTGCAAAGTGTGCAGCAACAATGGTTGACACGGTTTTTGCATCGTTACAAAACTTCCAACGTAGTACCGCGTGTATCTACGTCTTCGCTATGCCCTACCATGACATTCCTAGATGGTATCCGGGCATTGATTACGATGCCGCTGCTACGCTTCACCAGAGGCTCACCACGCTACTGCTACGAGGTGGCACACCCGATGATGGCATGTGCCACGTTGTAGAGCGTCTACGCTGTTGCAGGGAGACGGCTAAGGTCATCCAATCCCATGAGCAGGTCTGATGCTACTCGGTATGCGTCGTCTGACTCATAACATCCGGTGCTGACCAGAGCGTGGATACAGGTTGTCAATGAGAGAGTTTCGTTTGGGGCAAAGCTGAGTTTCATTCTGTCAATCGGGCAATCGAGAAGTTGCATCGTGTGTTATCTCCGTGAGCCGATACATTCTGGCGTCATCGAAGATTAACCCAGATGGGCGAACATAGCAAGCACACAAACAGAACACTTGTCAACTGTTATTTTCACTCTGCACATAATGCGGTGGAATTAGTCGCTTGACAGTCACAAGAGACGCTGTTACGTTTACCTAGTCGAACATCAAGGCTTATGTAACAGGAGGAAAGAGAATGGCAAACGGCAAATATGTTGCTTATTACCGAGTGAGCACACGGAAGCAAGGCGCAAGCGGTCTAGGACTGGAAGCGCAACAGGAGTCTGTACGTTCCTACCTGAGTGGCGAGGGCAAGGCTTACAGCAAACAAGTAGGCGAGTACTTAGAAGTTGAGAGTGGTAAGAACAGGAACCGCGCCAAGCTGGTCGAAGCCTTGGGGCTATGCCGTGCCTATAACGCGACACTCATCATTGCCAAGCTGGATAGGCTTGCCCGTAACCTGAACTTCGTCACGAACCTTATGGAAAGCGGAGTTGAGTTCGTTGCAGTCGATATGCCGAATGCCAGCAAGTTTACGGTTCACATCATGGCCGCAGTTGCCGAACAAGAAGCCGATATGATTGCAGACCGAACCAAGAAGGCGATGGCTACGGCGAGGATGCGGGGTACGCTTCTCGGTCGTCGTGATGGCGCAATCGCTGCCTTCTCCAGTCTCGGCACGACGGCGAGTGCGGAAGCACGACGAAGTAAAGCCGCTGAGAAAGCCAAGCATCTTCTGCCAGTCATCCGGACAATTCAGAAGGACGCGCAATCTCTGCGACAGATAGCGGCGGTCTTGAATGAGCGAGGCATAGAGACTCCGCGAGTCAATGGTAAAAAGGGCATCGGGCAATGGTCTGCGGTACAGGTGAAGAGAATCTTGGATTACCAGTCAACCGCCTAAAGGATGTCCTAGCTGGTAGCCGTTCGCGCTGCGGTTGCAATGCGAATACCAGCGAAGGAACAAACGAAGGAACAATACAGGAGCAATAAGGCTTGCGGCGGATTCATTCACAGTGTCTAAGCCACTCACCTGTTTAGGCTATGTTGCTCAAACTACATGCAGCCTGCTTTTCACACGGTGGAAGTCGTAGGTTCGAATCCTGCTGTGCCCACCATAAACCATTACAAATAAATAACTTAGTAGCAGGCTCTAGGCTGGTCGTGCTGAGGAGTGACACGGGCATGAGATAGAGCTTTTTAGGTCTGTACCGTCTGATAGGCTTGTGGCCGCATTCTATTAATTGAATCAGGAGTATTCGGGCGCGCTCGGGAGAGCGCGTTTTGCTGTGCATCCAGGATTCACAGTACGCAAGTAAGCCTCTCGGCTGATGGTCCCTGCTCTCGCAGAACCGGATATCCATTGGGTGCCCCAGGCGGGAGGTTATGACTCGGCAGTACGACGTCGTGAGGGCCACCCTTCCGGCTCGAAGAATGGCATGCAGGCGGCTTGGGGAGCAGACAGATCGGCAGCCAGCACCGCAACTCCCATCTCGCCTTTGTAGAGGCTCTCCGGGGCTAGCTTGAACGCCGTATAGTTTTCGGAGTTCCATGCTGCGGCGCGGGAAGCCAGTTCGCGAGCGCGTTCTAACCAGACATTTTCTCCTGTGTGCTTGTAAAAGTTCAATAGTCCATAGGCCTGTCCCGCGAAACCGCAACATAGGTTAGTGATGGAACTGGAGGTCTCCCAGGCGTTCCATGCAGCCTTTTCCGCAATCCGCAGATACGCATCGTCATGGAACCTGCGGTGCGCCGCCGTCCACAGGAAGATGTGGCCCGCCGTGCCGTTACACCAACCCGGCATGTAGCTCGCCGCGGCGCCTTTCCTGCCCTGGGGAAGAACCCAGGGCCAGCGGACACCGCTTCCCCACGGTTCAGCGCATTCCATGAGTTGTTGTAGTCGTTCCTCCAGCCCGGATGGCAATTCTGATCCCGATGATTCATGCCAGCAAAGTGCGGCATACAGAATTCCGGCCCAGCCATGCGCAATCCCCGGATAAGTGATCACCGTCCCTTCGCGGATTGGAGGTTGTTGTTCAATCTCCTGCCACACCGACTGCATGGTGTGGTCGCCAAATTTCATCAGCGGGGCACGTGGCAATACGTCTCCTTCTTCCAAAGTGTCTAGCAGAAGGGCGGTCACGAGCAACGTGCCGGAGCGTCCGAGAGCGAGGTCGACGTTGTCGCACGGTTTCTGCGAAGCCGCCA
Source organism: Terriglobales bacterium (assembly GCA_041691575.1). Lineage (GTDB taxonomy): Bacteria > Acidobacteriota > Terriglobia > Terriglobales > Acidobacteriaceae > Edaphobacter. The sequence continues at coordinate 461,779 of JBEPUJ010000001.1, read as the reverse complement.
TGAAGCCTTCCAGCGCGGCGGCTTGTGAGGCGACGTCGCACATCGCATGACTTACCAGCGCATGCACCGCATGAATTCCGCTCAACGTGTGATAAGGGGCAATCTGTCCGACGATCTCCGGAGTGATCTCAATTTCGGAGTTGTAGAAAGCATCCGGGCTCTCCGGTTCCGACAGCGCCCGGCGGCACCATACATCGGCGAGAGAAAGTAACGCAGCGTCTTGATGTCGACACGCAATGCGATAGAGTGCGTAAGCGATTCCGGCGGCGCCATACGTCAACGAAGCCTTAGGCGCGGTAGATAGACCGGAGTGCATGACATCTCCTGCGTATCCGACCCGGTCAAGTGCACGTTCCAGCACACGGTCCAAAGCTGCCGCGTCAACGGTGGTAGCGCTCTGCATCCAGCCACCCTCCGGCACCTGAGCGGCGCTGAAAACGTCGGCGAACTCGGATACTGAGATAAAACGCGCCGAAGGGCTTTTGCTGAGCGCTTTGCCGAGCGCACTCTCCACCTCGGGCCAACTGGCCATGCCCCGTTTCTCAAACGGCACGGGACCGTCCTCCTCGATCTGGCGCATCATCTCATCGCGTGTCAGGGAGAAGTCCACGTAATTTACGCCGGTGAGAAGGGAGTAGAGCAACGCCGCTACCGCATATTGCTCGCCAAGCAGGCTGGCGGAGGGAGGTCGGCGGCCCTGCCGGACCGCTGCTGCGTACTCCGGTTCAAAGTAGAAACCAACGCCTCCTCGCGATGGTTCGCCAAATTGTTGATTGACATCTTCCTCGCAGGCCAGACCGAAATCGACGATTGTAACCTTGTTCGCATCGTCTACCAGAAGATTGCGGGGATGAATATCAGAGTGCGTAACTCCCTGATCGTGTAATCGGGAGTATGCGCGGAGAATTTTGTAACAGAGGTCAAACAGCTTACGCTGAGCATCCGCACTGCGTTCCTGACTCAGCATGGCGGCGGCACTTCCCGCATCAACCCCATTGCACCACTCCAGGAGAAGATACCGACGATCTTCCCAGACATCTTCGTCTAACAGGGCAGGGCTCACCGAGCCGGCCAGCTGGCGGAGGATTGCAGCTTCGCGAAGGAACATGCGGCTGCTCTCCGCAGGTGCGCTGAGGCGCAGTATTTTCAACGCAGCAAGTTGACCGCTCGCGCGCTTAACCTGGTAAACCTCGCTGTCCTCGAGAGCTTGAAAGCATTGCAGCACTTCGCAGCCCGCCAGGGTCGCGCCAGCCTGCACCGACGGTTGAATCTCTTCTGCGTCCGGGGAGTCGGGTGGAACCAGCAGTCGCCACGAAATCAGTTGGGTGAGCATAGGAAGAGCATCTTCCAGAGTGCGCTCCGGGTCGCTTCCCACCGCGTGGCTGTAATAGGCCACGGCCTGACCAATCGTTCGCGGGGTTCCAAACTCGCGCAGCAACGCCGCGGACTGCGAATCGAGAATGCGGGAAGGGGTGCGGGACTGGGGCCGTGAGATAGCGAAGTCGCCGTCATTGGCCTCCACCTGCTCACGCAGTTTAGCCGCAAGTTCCTCGACGGGAGTAATGATGATGCCCTTGGGTAGCACCCACGGATCGGTGATGGTCATTTAGGATAGGCCTCCGCGTCAAAGCTGCGCTTCTCATCTGTCCCTGCCGGCGTCCAGGAGCGCGTATCGACGCCCTCAAGCTGTAGCCGTCGCAGGGCGAATTGCCACGGCTCCAGCTTTGCCATGTTCTCCGTACTCGCCGCGATCAACGCCACGGCGAGACGATTTGTAACCCACAGCCGCCAGCTCTCACGGCCCAGCCAGGGCAATACCTGCTTCTCTGCTGGCGGATCCACTCCCCATGACAGCAAGCCATCCCCGCCCAACTCGGCAGTAAACGGCACCCCCTGCGCCGGGCATCCACCCAGTTCCCCCTTTAGTTGCTCTGCTGTTGCAATCAAATCCTCGTAGCTGCTGAAGTAGGCCACCATTTTGTCGGGTCGCAGCAATCCCTGAGCGCCTTTGCCGATCTTGAAATGGAGCACACGGCATCGGCTCAGGATCGCAAGAATCGTAGGGAAAAACTCGTGGAAGCAGTCTGTTCTAGGACTGATGTAAAGCTTGCATCCGATTCTCGTCGGCTTGCCGAAAGTGGTGCGTGAGCCAAAACTGCGTGATTGCCACGCAAGCCAGCCTTCGTTAAGGGCGGGGTCGGAGATCTTCGACCACTCGCGGTCAAGCAGCTCCTGGTTTCTACCGTCCTGAATCTCTAAATATTCAGCAATTCCGCTGGGTCCACCCAGAGTTTCTTTCCAAAAAGGTGAGAGCGGCGTGCGGTTGTAGTTATAGAGACGGCTGGATAGAGTCATGCGGTCCGTGAGGCCCAAAGCCTGTCCATAACGAAGCGCTTCCAGCGAGAGGCGCTCGAGAAATCCTTCCGCCCCGGCGAGGGTAGCAGCTTCTTCATCTCCTGCAGCGATCAACTCGGCAGCATCCGCTCCGCAAAGGAATTTTCCTTCCTTCTCGACCGCCAGCACGCTGTCAAGAACCAATCGCGTGATCTCCTGATTGCACTGCTCTCCGAGCCTCTCGCGCACATATTCAGGGACCTTGCCTGGCTGCTGCAGTGTCAGGTAAAGCAGAGCGATATCTCGTGAGACCGATTTCGCGCCGAGACCTGACTCCGCCGGCGGCTGAAGAAGCCCATAGAAGTCTGGGTCCTTCCGGAAGTCTTTCAGCATCTCGCGCTGTTCGAGCGGCAACCGATCGAACAACACTAATTCATATCTCGGATTTGCACGGAGCACTAAATCCGAAATGTTCAACGGAGAACTCTTCATATCGAAATCGACTCGAGGACAAGTGAGTACTACGCGATTGAGCGGAAGCTATATCTAACATGGCTTCCGCTCAATTAGCTCCCAACAGTTCCTCGTATCAGGAACTACGAAGCGCCATTATGACAGGTTCGCTGCGTGCATTTCACTTCGCTTTCTTGGCTTCTTTCCCTTCCTCGGCCACTCGATGTTCGAGCTGCTCAATCTCCCTTAAGGCGGTGTTGAGCTGCTCCTTCACCTCGGCCAGGGCCTCACGTTCGATGCCCTGATAAAGGATCGTTCGATTTTCTGTGCCTGCACAGAAGATCGTTCCGCCGCACGTGATCCTCGTGTCCAGGCATGTGTAGGTTCCGAACTTGCACGGCAGGATTGACGGCGTGCAGTGTGTGAGTACGCCGTACGTGCAGTTAACTGTACATAGGCAATGGATCGTCGGCCGGCAGATGACCGTAGGCTGGCAGCCGCCTGAGGCGTAGCAACCGCCACCCGAAGCATAACAGCCGCCACCTGACGCATAGCATCCACCTCCCGAGGCATAGCATCCACCTCCGGAGGCATAGCAGCCACCGCCCGATGCGTAACATCCTGCGGTGGGGTTGCAAATGAGGGGCCCGCTAACTTTGGTGATGTCGATCATCAGTTCTTTGACGTCGAATGCCATACTTCCACCTCTCTCTCCGGGCAGACAGAGCTAGTCTGCCAATCAGCAGGCGAGGATTGTACACGCGAGTAAGCTGCCGATGCAATATTATTTAACGAATAGTTTCAGATGTGAATTTCTTGGGACAGGTTTATAGAAATTGTGTATAATGTGCCGCTAGCACTTCAGAGAAGTGCAGTTGCACCGAGCTCTCCCAGGTAGAACGGTATCTTTGCTTGATTGGAAACGGCATCCACCAGGGACTTACCTATAAGCAATTGCGTCTGAGCCGGAGCGCATGACCGTCCCGCAAAAGCAATTGAAAGAGGCTCCGGGCCCGATTCGTCGCCAGTTCGCTGTTCGGTTCTGATCCGAAGTCGCAGGTTCACCCCGTAAGTATGATTCAGGTGTCCTGAAGGCCCGCAGGATCAGCCGTGGCAGTGTCGCTCTCAACGCCTTTTACCTGAGAGGAGTGGACCATGGCAATCGTCATTCGTGTCAATGGCAGCAGTGCGGGGGATGGCTTCCTCATAGCGCCCGACAACGGACGCACCTTTTCGGTGTCGCTGAATCTCAGCACCGACGATGGCACCACCGTGAATGCGACGGTCGACGCCACTCCAAACGGGGCCGGAGTCACGTTGCCGGGAGGCACGATCATCGTCAGCCCGGCGGTGACGAGCATCCTCATCAACGCGACAGCCGTGAGCAACAACCGCGGCGATACGAAGATCAACGTGCACGTCGGCGGGGGGACTAGGACTTTCGTATTGACGGCGATCAGCAATCCCGTGATCTGGTTCCGCGGCCGCTTCGAAGCCCGCTTCCCGACGGACGGAGACTATTACAACAACCCGAGAGGCACCGACGGAGGCACTCCGGGTCATGACCCCAATAACGATATGATTGGGCCAAACCCCGGATGGACTTGGGCGCTGGAAGGCGAGCCGGATTTTGTCCCGTCAGGCGTGGATTCACACGGGGTCCTTAACAGCATTCCAACGACTTTGGATAAACCTGTGGGACGAGTAGTGCGGCTCAACAATCCGGTCGCTCTGCGCCCGTTTGCGGCGCCCGTCGGGACGACCGTCAACGAGATCTCAGGTTCCACTATGACCGGGACAGAGGTGTTTACCGCAGGAGATCCTGTATTCGGTGCGACGGCGAATCTTGGCCCGAACACCTATCTCGCGGCCAATCAACCGGCGAACCCGAGTGATCCCCCACCCTACGAGCAGAATCTCGAAGGCAACGAACCGATGAACCTGTTCGAGTTTCACATCGACGGCTTCTTTTCGGGGAAATCTGCCACGATCACGGACCGCCCTACCGCCGCAGGCTATGTCCCCATGGATGCCGCGGAACAAGCAATCGTCCAGTTTATTGACCCCAAGACTTCCACGGCGAAGGCGTTTTTCCCTCTCAGCACATTCGACACGGAGCGCCTGAAGCAACTGCAAGACGCGTATAACGCGCTTTCACCTGCGAATCAGACAGGCACCGTGGCGGGCCGGAACCTGAAAACGCGCATGGACCACTTCGCAGCGAATACCACCGAAGTGCCGGCCTGGTCCTCGAAGGAGGAGTACAGCGGGAAGGTCAATGACAGCATCACGATCCAGTTGAATGCATCGACCGTTCTCGCTTATTTCGCGGGCTACACAGCTTTTTCATTCTTCGGTAAGTTCTTCACCTTCCACTCCGATGAACTCGACGGGTACGTTCACGGCAGCCTTAGTGTTAACACCGCTGCCCCTTTGGTTAAGACGTGCTCGCTCCAACTCCAGAACAGCACCTTCGGCAAGGACGAACTCATCTCAATGGGATTGCCGGCGACATTCCCATCTGCGTTCTGGGTGGTAATGGATGGATTTTTCCCCTCTGAACTGGGAATTGACGCCAGCGACAATCTCACCAATCCTCCTAACCCGCCGACCGTCACCTTCTCCATCGACCCGCCTGCGAATGCAAATGCGGTGATCGTGAATGCTTTGCAGACGCTGCACCAGCTTCAAATCCAGCCGTTTAGCGGCGCGGTCTACACGACGGCCTTACCGCCGACAAGTACGCCGCAGCGCATTCTCTACCCCTTCACGATCCAATTCACCGGCACCGATGGGTTCGTCAATCAGGACGAATTTCTAACGCTCACGGCAAGCACTACCGTCAATGGCAAACAATACAACGCCTCCGCCCCGCTCGAACTGACCACTGCCGCCAATCCCTATGTGATCGATGCCGATGCGGGCAATCAATACACCTCCTGGCTGAGCACCGATCTGCGTGTGTTCAAGGTGGATGACGACGAACTGTTCTTCGGCAAACGAGTCAGCGACTTCTACCCGGTAGGCGCGGTCGCTGCGCAGTATCCGGTAACGGCAGCCGCTGCTTCGACGGCTGCGACGGCGTACATTGCCGATCTCATCCAGCGTCTAACCCCCAGCGGTTCGGCCGGCACAGACAGTTTCGAAAGCAGCCTCCCCGAGGTCGAAGCTGCGAATCGGGACCAGCTCGAATATTTGCAAGTCAATCCGCGAAGCGGGAAGGCCGCTTTCAACTTCGCCGTCTGCCGGGTGCGGATACGAGGCACAACGCCTCCCAACGCCCCGCCGCCGTTCACCACGCAAGCACAGAATTGCCGCGTCTTCTTCCGTGCCTTCCAGGCGCAGACCACGGTGTCGACGTTCAGCCCCACCACCACTTATCGCTCGACCCCGATTGGCACACCCGATGTCAGTCCCCGGGTTCCATTGCTGGGAGTTGAGACGGACTCCATGGGTCAGGAAGAGTTCATCACAATCCCGTTCTTTGCCGTCGATCGGGTCAATCTTGCCGGTCCCGCCGACCTCACCACGCAACCTCCGGATGCGCCAAATGTGCAGACCATCTCTCCGATAACGGGGATGGAGGTCGACACATACTACGGCTGCTGGCTCGACATGAACCAGCCGACGCCGCTCTTCCCACAGTTTGCCCAGCCCGGCGACTTTGATAATCGGACTGGGTACTTCAATACCGGCACATTCACGATCCAGTCGATCAACGCGTCATTCAATAGAGCACCGCATCAATGCCTCATCGCCGAAATAGCCTTCGACGATATCCCGATTCCACAAAACGCGGACGCTTCGACCTCCGACAAGCTTGCGCAGCGCAATCTTGCCTATATCGACGGTCCTAATCCGGGCAATGTCGATTCTCGCCGTATGCCGCATCCTTTCCAGCTTCAGGCCAGCAAATCAACCGCGAAGCATGTGGACGAACTCATGATCTCGTGGGGCAACACGCCGGCTGGCAGTACCGGATCCATCTACCTGCCCGGAGTTGCAGCCAGCGAGATTATTGCGCTCGCGGATAGTCTCTACCCATATCACGGGCTGACCATGCAGGACATGCACACGATCGCAGTCCAGTCGGGTCCGGTGTCCTTCGTTCCCATTCCGGCAAATACCGGTCTCCTCGCCGGCTTGCTGACTGTGACGTTGCCTCCAGGGGTTCGCCGAGGAGATGTTTACAAAATCGTTGTCCGTCAGATAACCGAAGCCGTCAAGTTCCTGACCGGCTACGAAGGACTGAACCAAGCCGAAATCGGCCGGGGCGGTAACCATCAAGATGCAAGGAAGAAGGCCCAGGCGAAGCGGCGTCCACCCTCAACCCTGGTTTGGAGACGCGTTTTGGGAGCCTTCCAGATAGATATTCCAATCAGCACCAAGGAGGAGCTGTTGCTGCCCGAAGAACATCAGTTGGCCTTGTTCCGCTGGATCGCAGGCAAGGTTCAGCCGCAGAGCCGTTGGCATCCGGTCATGCAGCGCTATATCGAACAGTTGGCTGGCCGCGTCACCGGCTTCGGCGGCGACTCCGGTAAGATATGCCCGTCACCAACCGGCAATGTGCCAGTTCAGCCATGCCATGACGGAGAGGAAAATCACGAGCATCATGAGGTGACCGGGAAAGTCAACGGAATTATCTTCGATCACTTCGGAGATTTTGAAGGCTTCGTTATCGAAACCTGGCGAGGCGAACTGTGGCGTTTCCAAAGTCGGGAGCGGCGTGTGCTCGAGATTGTCCGCGCCGCATTCGAGGAGCGCAGCGTGGTGACCGCCATACGACACTCCGAGCGAAGGGGCGACGTGCAGTCGATCATCATCCGCCGTTCTCCGCCGTAGCCGGTGATCCTGCCGCCCGTGCGGCTCTTGCGGCGGAAAACAGGAACGGGGCCGCGGCTTTTGCCTTTGCCGGTTCCGTTCTCATTCGAATCGAAGGAATGAACGGTGACGAATCGGAATTGTATCGAGCCGGCAGAGAGGCGAAGCTTGACATCGCATCGGCTGTGAGGCGATGGGACTGGATCTGACGCGATGACGATCGACCGTCTTCCGTGTGCGCTCGGTGTTCTCTCTCTGGCGGCCCTTATCCCACTGGGCCACACTCAGACACCAACTCCGCCTGCGGCTGCTCAAACATTCGCGAATAAAGCAGCTTCGAACAACGCACCTAGACCCACCCTGCAGACTGTCATCACGGTGACAGGTGAGCCCCTCGCGATCTCGCTGGCTCCCGCCTCGGCCAATATTGTTGATGATGAACAGATTAGAAGTGCCCACACCCTTACTTCCGTTGACATCATGCGAACCATCCCTACCCTGTACCTGGCACAGAATGGAAGTCTGGGTTCGCTTAGCACCATCACCATCCGCGGAGGCAAGCCCAATCTCGTTCTCGTGATGATCGACGGCATTCCAGCGAACGATCTCAGTAACCTGCTGGGTGGAGCCTTCGATTTCTCCACCCTTCTCGTCCATGATGTCGAGCGCATTGAGGTAGTAAGCGGACCGCTCTCCTCCGGCTATGGTTCAGAAGCCGTAAGCGGAGTCATCAACGTGATCACGAAGCCGACGCACTACGAATCAAATCTGTTTGCCGGTGTCGAGACCGGCTCCTTCGGAGAAGGCGGCTTGAACCTCGGAGCCGAAGGTTTACAAGGCCGGCTGGGATACAAGTTGTCAGGGTCGTTCCTCCACGTGGGAGAACAGGTCAAGTCCGACGCTTTCTCGACCAGCACCTTCTCTTTGACATCCGACTACAGCCAGAGCTTGAACACGATCTTTAGCTGGACTGCGCGGTGGATCCAATTCGACCGTTCGGGATTTCCTGAAGGCGGAGGAGGACCTGAGCTTTCCATTCTCAGGATTCCCAAAACCAGTAACTCCGGCAATATACTCAGCGGCTTCCTCGTTCAACACCGCGTTAACAATCTCTGGACGGCCAGCATCAACGTCGATGTCTTCACGCGAGGCGAACACGCCTACACACCTGCGATCCTCGACGGCCCTCATCCATCTCCGGCCTCTCAGCCCAGCACGGATACTCGGACCCGATTTACCCGCTCTCGATTTGCTCTGCAAAACGTGTTCGACTTGCATCCCCGGCTGCAATCTCATCTGAATCTGCGAGGCGCTGATGAGGCAGGACAGAACAGCACCCTTATTGAGCGGGTATACCCAACCCACTTCAGGAAGAACAGGGCCATCTCCGATGTTGCCGCCGATCTGGTCTACTCCACGCCCGCAATGACGGGAATGGTTGCGTTGGGAATTGACAAAACGTCAGGATTCAACGTGCAGCTTGCTCCGCGTGTCGGGGCCGCTGTGCCGGCAGGGAGAGGCACCGTGATCAAGGTCAGCTGGGGCCGCGCCTTCAAGGTCCCATCTTTATATGCGCTCGGAAATCCAAACGTCGGCAACCCCAATCTTCGGCCGGAAGAGTTAACCGGAATGGATATTGGAGTACGGCATCAATTCGGACAAAGAGTAAGCGTAGCGGGCACTTATTATTACAACCTCTTCTCAGATCTCATCGATTTCAGCGCAGTCGCCTTTCGCCTGGTGAATCGCACCCAGGTGCGGACGCAAGGTGTCGAAACGACAGCCTCGTTCGCCCTAACCCGCGGAACACAGATAAATGCTTGGGGGGCGTTTCTAAATTGGAAGGTCAAATCTTCGAGCGAGCCCTTGCGGAACCAACCGAGATGGAATTCTGGCTTCACGATTGAAACCAGGCTTCCAAAAGCAATCAGGGCCTCCAGCACAACGATCTGGGTGGGCCGCCGCCACGACTTCCAGGTTCCGGCGCCCACAATCACTTCAGTCGGAGGATTCTCAACAACAAATCTGGTGCTCGGATATTACGGCTTGAAACACGCCTCGATCTACGCCAGGGCTGACAATCTCTTCAATGCAAAATTTCATGAGTATCTGGGATTCCCCAATCCAGGTATTTCCGCACAAATTGGCGTAGTGTATCGGCTGCACTGATCGGGGCATAGTCAACAACCAAAGTCAGCATGAAGACTACCTAAATGCGATGAACTTAGCCGTTCGCAATTCCGGCCCAAACTGTTTGAAATTGCGGTGTATCGCGACCAGGTCATCCTCCAGAATCGCTTCGTGGATTCAGCAGCGATTATGGATGCTTTCGCGGCGCCTTTTCGTCCGCCGCCGGCTGGCCTCTTCCTTCGGTCAACTCGAGGATGCGATCCACCGCTGGAGGTGGGTCGAAGCTCTCACTCTCCCCATTCGGCCAGAGAACCCGAATCTCTGTAAGCCGCGTCTCTGCGCCCAGACCAAAATGAAGCCGCAGATCACTTGAAGAGTTATAGCTGGATCCGCTGCGCACCTCATCAACCCAAAGCCGCTTTGCCGAGCGAAGAGTCACTCTCGCGCCGATTGCATCGTGGTTGGATGATGTTCCGGTGAGATGCAACCCAAGCCAGTGGTTTGAATTCCTGGCAAAGTTGACGAGCAGCATGGGCCGGTCGCCGAGGTTGTTAACCACAGCTTCGATCCGGCCATCGTTGAAGATGTCCGCAATCGCAAGACCTCGGCCGGAGCGCGGATCTGCAAGTCCTGGACCCGAGTCCTTGCTCCTATCGCGAAACTTTCCGTTGCCAATATTGTGGTAGAAAAAGCGTGGCTCTCGATACAACGAGCCCAGCCGGGCGGAGTCGACCTCCGGGTACACATGTCCGTTGACGACCAGAAGATCGGGCCAGCCATCGTTGTCCACATCGGCAAACATCGTGCCCCATCCAAGAGCGTCTGTGTGGATGCCAAGACCAGCCGGAAACGTCATATCCGTGTAAGTGCCGTCGCCATTATTCCGGTAGAGGGTTGACGTATCGTCAGAGAAGTTCGTCTTGAACAGGTCCAGCTTTCCGTCGCCGTCGTAGTCGGCGGCAGTCGAGCCCATGCCCGCTTGTTCGCGCCCATCCTCGTTGAAGGCCACGCCCGCATCCCTCGCGACGTCCGTAAACGTCCCATCGTGGTTGTTCCGGTAGAGGATCGAAGGCGTTGAATCGCACGCCACATAGAGATCGGGCCAGCCATCGTTGTTGTAGTCAAGCGTCGTGATCGAGAAGCAGTAGTGCCCATTGGTGTGCTCGAATCCGCTCGATCTGCTGACGTCCTCGAACTTTCCGCCGCCAAGATTGTGATAGAGCACGTTGGCCGCGCTCGCCAGTCCACGTGGCCCGCACATCACCGGAACCCCTTTCCACATACATCCCGCGGCCTGTCCCGGCGCGGGCGTGTTGGCCAGGTCAAAGTGCACATAGTTGGCAACAGCAAGGTCGAGCTTGCCATCGCGGTCGTAGTCGACGAACGCACAGCCGGTACCCCATTCCTTCCCGGTACTCGCCGCGCCTGCCTGCTCGGCCACCTCTTTGAACGTCCCATTGCCCTGGTTGTGAAAGAGGCGATTCTTGCCGTACCCCGTCACGTAGATGTCGCTGAATCCATCGTTGTCGTAGTCGCCAACGCAAGCGCCCTGCCCCCATCCGGTTGAAGCGAGCCCCGCCTTCATCGTGACGTCGCTAAAAGTTCCGTCATGATTATTGTGGAAGAGGTGATTCGTAGGCTTAGTCTGTTTGTCCGCCGCAGTTTCGCCCGGCAGCATAGTGCCATTGACGATAAAAATATCGGGCCAGCCATCGCGGTCGTAGTCGAGGATCGCGACCCCGGACCCTGTAGTTTCGATGATGTAGCGCTTCGTCTCGACGTTGCCGTTGACGTCTCGAACCGTGATGCCCGCCTTTGACGCAACATCGACGAACCACGCGGGAGGAGCGTGATCGGTTGTAGCAGGATAAGGCCGCTGCGCGAAGGACGCCGCGGCAGAGAAAAGGAAAGCGCCCGCGATAACTGAGCGTAGCCGCATCATGGTCCCGGGGGCGGAGCGGAGTCTTTCGCAGGCGGCAACGCGGGACTGCCCATCGCGACCGCCTTCAATATCTTCCCGCCCTCCTGAATGACATAAAGATGATTGGCGGCCAGGTTGGCCAGCGTATTCTGCGCACCGGACGGCCACCGGATCTCAACCGAGTCCGCCTTCACAGCGCGGTCAAGGCCGAAGTGGATACGCAGGTCGTTCTGCGAGTAATAGCTGCCACCGCTGCGGACTTCATCGATCTGAACGAAGGGCTTCGCGGTGTCCGCTGTTGCCGTCGTCACGCTGATCTTCGCGCCAATGCCCGTCCGGTTGGACTTCGTCCCGACAGCGCGAATCTTGATCCAGTTGCGCCCCGTCGTCGAATCGCACCGCAGAAGTTGCGGTAGATGGTTGACGCAGTTGACAGCTACATCCATATCGCCGTCATTGTCATAGTCGCCAAACGCGCAGCCGCGAGCGGGCGCAGCCGCAAGGATGCCCGGGCCGCCCTGCTCCGTCACCTCCTCAAACTGCCCATTGCGCAGATTGCGATACAGGTACTTGTGCTGAGCGTAGGGCGCGTCAACGCTGGTCCCCTCCACCTCCGGGTAGACGTGTCCGTTGCACACAAGGATGTCCGGCCAACCATCGTTATCCATATCGAAGAACCCAACCCCCCAGCCGAGCAGGCGAGTATTCACGCCCAGCCCAGCGAAGTAAGTATGGTCGTCGAAGCTCCCGTCGCCAAGATTGACATACAGCGAATCCGTGTCGCCGGCGAAGTTCGTCTTGACTAGATCGAAGCGTCCGTCGCGATTGAAGTCGCCCACAGAGACGCCCATCCCGGCCTGCGGCTTCCCATCGGGTGAGAACGCAATGCCCGCCTCGATCGCTACATCCTTGAACGTCCCGTCCTTCTGATTCTGATAGAAGGTCGCCGCCGTCGAGTCGTTTGCAACATAGATATCCGGCCAGCCATCGCCGTCCAGGTCGGAGACCGCGACCGAAAGTCCGTAGGTCCCGATCGTCTCCCACATCCCGCTCTTCTCGGATACGTCGGTAAACGTGCCGTCGCCGTTGTTGTGATACAGAATGTTCTTCCCGCCCTGCAAACCAGGCGGCCCGCACGCCACCTGAATCCCCTTGTACGAGCACCCTGCCGCCTCCGGAAGCGGTGCCGTCTTGATATCGAAGTCGATGTAGTTGGCGACAAACAAATCCAGATGCCCATCGCGATCGTAGTCGAGAAACGCGCAACCGGAGTTCCACCGCGTCTTCGATTGCAGCAGCCCCGCCTTCTCCGTGATGTCGGTAAAAGTTCCGTTGCCATTGTTGCGATAGAGCACATTCTGGCCGTAGTAGCTCACAAAGAGATCGTCCCAGCCGTCGTTGTTGTAGTCGCCCACACAGCAACCCTGGCCCCAACCCGTCCGCGCGACCCCGGCCTTCAAAGTTACATCCGTAAAGGTGCCGTCGCGATTGTTCTTGAACAGCCGGGAGACCGGCTCCTGCCCTTTGGGAAACCCCTCCAGCCGCGTTCCGTTGACAAGAAAAATATCGAGCCAGTCGTCGTGATCATAGTCGTAGAACGCCACGCCGCATCCCGTCGTTTCGAGAAGGTACCGGTTCTTGTGCTCGCCCCCGTAGATGGTCTTTGCGTTCAAACCAGACTGCCGTGCCACGTCAAGAAAACTCACGCCCAGAGGCATCCCAGCCACAGGAGAGGGGAGCCGCTTCGGCGCAGGGCGCGGCTTCACATTATACGTAGGCCGCGCTCTCACCTGCGGCGCAACTTGATGGGTCAGCGAAGCCGACAGAGCGAGAACATCGTCGAGCGAGAGGACCAGCGCCGTGCTGGAGAGCGAGGTAAGGAAGTTGCGGCGAGACCAACTCAAGAGTACCCTCCAGGCTGCCTGCTCGGTCCGGCATCCAATGGCGGACGCTTGCCACATCAATCGTTCTACGGACATTACGGACATTAATCAGTCCGTTGCGAAAGGCTCCGAGAGTGACGGACTGAGTATAGAGAAGCTCCTGCTGCATAGGCAACGAATGCCTCTGAACTCCAACCGATCTCTCATCAAGGACGCTCAGGCGCAAGCTTCTGAGCTTTCTGCCGCTCCAGCGCAGCCTCGGCACTCCTCCCCTGCCGCTCCAGAGCGTCGGCCAGCGCGGAGTGCGCCTCGCCATCGCTCGGATCGGCCTCCACCGCCGATTGCAGCTGGGCGGCAGCCTCGGCCACCTGTCCCTTCTTAAGCAAAGCTCGCCCTGTATCGAGCGAGAAGCTGGCGCGCTGCCGGTTTACAGCAATGCGGCTCAGGTCGGCAGCTTTCTTGCGCTCCGCCAGAGCCCCAGCGCGGTCCCCCTGCTGGCTCAGAATCGCAGCGAGACTGATGTGCGGACTCGGCTGATTCGGCAACAACTCAATCGCGCGCCGCAGTGTATCGGTTGCCTTCTGCAGCTCGCCTGTCTCTTTATAGACATTCCCCAGGATCGCCCACGCCTCTCCGTTCTCCTGGTGGAGCGCGGTCGCACGCTCCAGTTCATTCCGGGCCTCCGCAAATCGTCCCAACTGCATATAGAGAACGCCAAGCGTGTAAGGCGGATCGGGCAACTTCGGATCGAGCGCTTCGGCCTGCTTGAACTCCGGAATTGCGGCGTTCACATCGTCCTTTAACTTGAGCGCAAGTCCGAGGTCGTAGTGAAGCTGCGCATTGCCCGGCTCGACGCTGAGCCCCGCGTAAAACTGTTCGATCGCGTGGTTCAGGTCGCTCTGTTGCAGGTAAGCAACGCCAAGGTTCTCGTGCAGTGTCGCGCTCTTCGCATTCAACGCAATGGCGCGATAGTAAAGAGGAATAGCGCCCTTTGCATCGCCCGTCTGTACCATCGCGAGTCCGAGATTCGTAAGCGCGGCAAAGTCCCGTGGCCGCGCCGCCACCACCTGTTCGAAGAGAGGCAGTGCTTCGTGAGCGTTCTCGTTGGCCTGCAACGTGAGGGCCAGCTCATATTTTGCGTCGATCGACGCCCGGTCCAGCGCCAACGCGTGATGCAAAACTGCAAGTGCCGATGCGTCCTGATGGTCCGCACGCAGCGCCCGGCCAAGCTGTAGAGCATACGCGATGTTGTCCTTGGCCTGATTCTCTGCCTGCGCAAGCTCAGCGATCGCCGCGGGGAGCCGGTTTTGATTGAGGTAGACAGACCCCATGTGATAGTGCGCGGACGCCAGCGCGGGATCGAGCGCCAGCGCGCGCTGAAACTCCGCGCTTGCCTCGTCGTAGCGCTCCTGTTGCGCGAGCACCGCGCCCAGGGCATCATGCAGCGCTGCATGATCGGGCGAAGCCTGGAGCGCCTCCTCCAACTGTTTGCGTGCATCGTCAGGCTCCGCCGTTGCCGTCAGCGCAGCTGCATAGGCAATCACCGCCTCCGGCGCGAGCGCCTCCGCACTGCCGCTCTCGGCCTGATCGAAAAACTGAAACATCTTCACCGATTTCGCATAATTCCGAAGCTGCGAATAAGCCATCGCAAGATGCAGAATGGCCCCGGTATCGCGTGGGTCGAGCTGGTGCGCCAGCTCAAGCTGCGTTGCGGCCGCTTGCGCATCGCCTTCAGCCAGCAGCACGGTTCCGAACGCACTATGTCCTGCGGCGACACCGGGTTCAAGCTGGATCACTCTCGCAAACTGCGCGTGCGCAGAGCGCAGATCGTTCTTAATATAAGCCGCGGACCCAGCGCGAAACGCCTCATTCGCCGACTTCAATCGAGCGGAGACAGAGGTCTTTGCACCCACGGCCGGATCAGTGGAATGCTGTGCCCGTGCAAAGGGAAGCAGTACCGCGAGCGCGCCATACAGGAACAGCGAACCTGTGCGGAAGAATCGCATCTTAGCGTGATTGTAAACACGCCACACTACAGCAGGCTTGACGCACTGTGTAGACTGGTGGTTCTTTTTCGAATGAGGAGGCAACATGCGCGCTGCGTCTGCCCTGGTCGTCATGCTCTGCGGGATCGCGGCGGCACAGTCTTCACCGTTGCAGCCCCTCGACGTCTTTCCCCTTAAAGAAGATGGCCTCGCCATTCGACGGCACGTCGAGGCAGGGAAGCCTTTTACGGTTGCGGGTGCACGCGGTGTCCTGCCAGGGCAACAGGAAGGCACATTAGAAGCTTGGGTGTTGCCCGTCAAATTGCTCAGCCACCTCGCTATTCACGCCAACGTCGAGGGCTATGCCGTTCCCATCGATCTGAACGCGAACGCCGCCGAGATCGAAGTCTTTCCTGACCACACCGTCATCACCTACTCGCATATTGCATTCACCGTCAGGCAAATTATGTTTGCGCTCGACGATGCAGAGGACGGCACCGGCGCGGTCATCCTGTTTCAGTTCGATTCGACGCGCTCCATGGATCTCACCTTCAGCTTTACCCCGGAGATGCGCCCCATGTGGCCGCAGCGCAGCCAGGGCACACCGTCTGCAGGATGGGTACATCACGTCGACAGCGGCTTTTACGTCCTGCACACGGATTTTCCCAACCTCGCCGGTGCCGTTGCCATGCCTCGCGCCGAGCCGGGAATCATGGCGCCCTATCAGGAAAAGCCGCAGTTTCATCCTCTGGAGCTGAAGCTTCACTACGACCCGAAGCGCGATACGAACCGTTACTTCCCCCTGTTGATGGCGGTGGGTACCACACCCGAGACGGCAACCGATACCGTGCTCCAGGGAAAAATCGAGCGCCTGAACGCTGCACTCCCGCAGATCTACGCGAAGCACGCTGCGCGTTACAAGCAGATGGAAGATTCGCTGACGGTCATTCATACTCCGGACGCCGGTCTAAACAATGACTTCGCTTGGGCGGAGATATCGATCGAGCAGTTGAAGGCAAAGGCCCAGCCCAGCGGCGAGGTCGGACTCGTCGCCGGCTACTACTCCTCCGGGGACTCCGCGCGGCCCGGATTTGGCTGGTTCTTCGGCCGCGACACCCTCTACTCGCTCTACGCTGTGAACAGCTTTGGCGATTTCGGGCTGTCTCGCACAGCGCTGGAGTTTCTGATGCAGCGTCAGCGCGACGACGGAAAGATCATGCACGAGTACCCGCAGACTGCGGCCTACTTCGACTGGAAGGCATTCCCCTACACCTACGCCGCAGCTGACTCGACGCCTCTCTTCTTGACCGCAATGCTCGACTACGTGCGCAGCAGCGGAGACGTAGAGTTTCTCCGCCAACACCGCGAAGTCGTGGAGAAAGCCTGGCACTTTGAAACGACTCACGACACCGACGGCGACGGCATCTACGACAACTCGCAGGGCACAGGCTGGGTCGAAAGCTGGCCAACCGGAATGCCCCATCAGGAGATCTACCTCGCATCACTCGACCAGCAGGCATCCACAGCGATGTCGAAGCTCGCCACCCTGCTAGGAGACAAGGCAACCTCCGACGCAGCCGCAGCCCGCGCCGCAGATCTCGCCACCAAAATCGAGTCGGAGTACTACGACTCCACAAAGCAGGAGTACGCCTTCAGCAGAAACATGGATGGAACGCTCGACCGTACTCCCACAATCTATCCCGCCATCGCCTGGTGGGATGGCGGAGCAGGGCTGGCCCATCCACAGGCCAGCTTCCAGCGCTGGGCCTCGCACGATTTCTCAACCGACTGGGGCCTCCGCGACGTCGCAGAGAGCAGCGCCCTCTACGATCCCATCAGCTATCACCAGGGCTCGGTATGGCCGCTCTTCACCGGCTGGGCCTCCCTCGCTGAGTACCGTGCCGGCCATGCGCTCTCCGGCTACGCGCATCTCATGCAGAACGCAGACCAGACCACCACGCAGGATTTGGGGGCTGTGACGGAACTCCTATCCGGCGCCTTCTTCCAGCCCTTTGGCCGGAGTACCACGCATCAGCTCTGGTCCTCCGCCATGGTCGTCACTCCTGCAATGCGCGGCCTCTTCGGCATCGACGTGGATGCCTTGTCGCACACCATCAGTATCGAGCCCCACCTCCCAGCCGACTGGGACACTGCAAGCGTCGAAAGGCTGCACGTCGGCCCATCGCTCTGCACGCTGAGTTACCAACGCCAGGGCCAGAGTCTCGTCGCAAAGCTCGCAACCATCTCCGGCCCGGCAGTTCGCCTGCAAACCTCGGTAAAAACTGCCCGGAGTTCAGCCGACGGCGCACTGATCGCGTTCCCCCTGCCGCCCGTGGAAGTAGCTATCCCCCACGGCGTGCCGCTGCCCGGAGCCCGCACATCCCAGATGAAAGTATTGGCCGAAGAGCTGTCGCCGCACTCGCTGAAGCTCGATCTGGAGGCCGAAGCCGGAACCGTAGCCGTCCTCAAACTTCGCTGCAACGCGCCTCATCTCAACGTCCGCGCCGAGGGAGCAAGCATGGCGCCTATTGAGAACCAGCCTAGCCTAGACTCGCTGACGGTGAAGTTCCCTACCGGCAGCGGCTATCAGCAACAGACGGTCATCGTGCGCTGGTAAGCTTTGCTCCAGCGTGGCCCGCCCTCTGCCGAACAAGCAGTTCCTGCATCTTCAGATAAACGCCGTTGGTCCAGCCGAAGCCAATGACGTTGCTCTTGTACCCCGTAGCGACTGCAACGTTGGCGGAGCCGCTGACCACGTTGTACTTTTCGCGAATCGTGCCGTCATGCTCGAAGTTCGTGCGAATGGTCCGCGAGAGTTTGCCGGCTAGCCGGGAGGCATCCTTCGTGAAGCCATATCGATCCAGCCCCTTGATCGCAAGCCAGTTCGTCGGAGCCCAGCCGAAGGGAAGATCCCACTGCGTCCCGGAGTCGATGTCGCTCATCGCGAGTCCGCCCTCATGCTCGAACAGGGAGAGATGACGCTCCACCGCTGCCGCCTGTTGTCGGCTCGCAAGCCCTGCCCACAGCGGATAAAAAGCGGTGATGTAGTTGTACCTCGATATCTGATGCGTCGTGAAGTCGTAGTCGTAGAACATCCCCGTCGTCGGGTTCCAAAGGTACTTGTTCATCGCATCGCGCCGGTTGGCAGCTCGCCGCTCCCACTGCGCAGCCTCTATTCCGCGGCCCAGCAGTCTGGCAAAGTGAGCCATGTCGCGCTCGTATTTATAGAGAAGGCTGTTCAGGCAAACAGGCGCATAGTGGTCCGTCGACCCGCTGAACGGCCCAAAGCGAAAGCTCGGATCGAAGCCCGACTCGCGCATGGCACGGTCACCCTTGTAAAAATCGCTGCTGAGGCGGTGCCCCTCAACATACGCCCTCGCGCACACCTTGGAGGCCTCGATGCCGCAGCTTGTCTGCGCAAGCTCGGCAGCCTGGGAGGCCGTCGGATCATCCGGTGCAGAAACGAGGTAGTCCGTATGGACGTCCGCATGCGCCAGCAGCCAGCGGATCACGTCTGGATAGTAATTGCTGTCGTCGGCCATCTCAGGAACCGGCCCCGTGCCGATGTCCTCATAGCGTGCCAGCCCCGTGTCCCCGGCCCGGTGGATCGGCGAAGTCCACAGTGCATAGTCGCGCTGTGCGTAGCCATACGCCTTCGCTAGCCACGCCTTGGAAAGCGGCTTCCCTGCAGGGTGTTCATAGACCTCGCGGATCATCGAACTCAGAAAAGGGGGCTGCGATCGCGTGAAGTAGTACGTCCGGTTCGCGTTCAGAATCGCACCATAGTTCTCGATCTCGTAGAAAAAATTCTCCACCATGCCGCGTGCCAGGTCCGTGCGCTTGTCCTCGACCAGACCGAGCAGAATGAAGTAACTGTCCCATCCATACATCTCGTTGAATCGGCCTCCGGGCACGACATACGTGTTGGGAAGATAAAGTAGCCCCTCGTCCGGAATCTCGGCCACGCGCACATCACCCATCCGCTGAATTCTGCGGGGAAGATTTCGAACCTCGATCTTGCATTGCTTCTGCGCCTCCGCCACGGTAGCCGGAATTGGCATATCCGCAGGTAAATAGAGGATGGGTGTCGTCGCAACCTTCGGATCGCTCAACGACTTGCAATCGCTCATCGAACGAGACAGGCTGCTCCAGCCCTGATCAATGTAGCTCAAGATCTTATCGTTCTTAGTGGTGTCGGATCGCGACGATTGACAACGGCCTGCACCCGCGAACAGAAAAGCGACGAGAAGCAACGACGCGCAGGTACGTACTTTGTAATTCACTGTCCCTCCTGACGTTGGCCGTTATCGTGCCCTATTGGATGCTGCCGACCCACGACGCATACGGCGGCAGAGTCATCTTCTGCAGACTGCCCGTCTGCCGGAGCGATGGAGCATCTGTAATAAGCGTGCTCACAGTCTTGCCGGTAACCCCAGCCTTGGAAGCATCGAGCGAAATCGTCTGCGGTTCGCCCGTAAAGTTGAGCGCCACCACAACCGCCGCACCACCCCCCACGCCTTCACGAACATATGACAGGACGGACGGATTGGTCTCATCGATCATCACCTGCCTGCCCTTGCGTAGCGCCGGATTGCTTCTGCGCATGGCAATCAACTTCTTATGCCAGTTTAGTAGCGAGTCCGGTTCACTCTCCTGCACCTTAACATTCGTGGCCGGATAATCCGCGGCAACAGGAAGCCATGTCGTAGCGGCAATACTGAAGCCCGCGTTCTTCGAGCCGTCCCACTGCATCGGCGTGCGCTCGCCATCGCGGCCCTTCTCCTTCGGCCAACCCGTGATGCCGATGGGGTCCTTCACGTCTTCCTTTCGTGTCGGCGTCGTCGTCACCATGCCCAACTCCTCCCCGTAGTACATCAGCGCCGTCGCGCGCGACGTCAGCAGCACCGTCGCCAGCAGCCTTGCGATGGCCGCGTTGTGTACGCCGTCCCCGTAGCGGTTCCAACTGCGGACGTTGTCGTGGTTGTCAAAGACAAACAGCGGCTGATTGCCGTTGATCCGCGTCTGCGCATCCTTGATCAGTTGGCGAAACAGGGGAGCGTCCAGCTTGTTGGCAAAGCCCACCCGCATGTCCATGGGCAGGTGCAGCTCGTCGTGCTTCGCGCCGCCATACCACTTATCCAGTTCCTCGACATTCGGCAGATACGTCTCCCCAATCAGTACGCGATCCCCCGGGTACTTCTCGACCATCGCGCGGAGCCGTCGCATCACACCATGCACCTCCGGAAGGTTGTTCGTATAAATGTCGCTCAGGTTTGGGTCGCCCTGTGCATTGGTCCCGCCGGTGGCCGGCTCGTCGCGAAGCTGCGGATCTTCAAACAGAGTCGGAATCGCATCGAGCCGAAAGCCCGCCACTCCGCGGTCCAGCCAGAAACGCACAGAGGCGAACATCGCCTTCTCGACCTCCGGATTCCTCCAGTTCAGGTCCGGCTGCTGTTTGTAGAACTCGTGATAATAGAATTGCTTCGTCTTTGCGTCGTACTCCCACGCCGACCCGCCGAAGAGGCTGACCCAATTGTTCGGCGGCAGCGGCTTGCCATCGGCTCCCACCCCTTTTCCATCGCGCCACACATACCAGTCACGCTTCGGATTTGTCCTGGAGCTCTCCGACTCGATAAACCATTGGTGTTTGTCCGACGTATGGTTCATCACCATATCCATGATGATGCGAATGTTCCTCTTCTTCGCCTCCGCCACCAGCCTGTCGAAGTCGGCGAGCGTGCCGTACTGCGGATCGACATCCTCGTAGTCGGAGATGTCATAGCCGAAGTCCACCTGAGGCGAAGGATAAATGGGCGACAGCCACACCGCATCGACGCCCAGCGACTGTAGATAATCGAGCCGCTGCGTAATCCCGTTCAGGTCCCCAATACCGTCCCCGTTTGAATCCTGAAAGCTGCGCGGATAGATCTCATAGAGGGCAGCATGTTTCCACCACGGCCCATTCTTCTTCGAGGTATTTGCACTCGCCTGTGAAGTCGTAGCAGGCGCTTTCTGCGTTTGCGCAAATGCCGGCCTTCCCGCACTCACAAAGAGCGAGGCAAGAATGCCGAAGATTGCAAAAGGCTTCCAGGCGGAAGTTCCTATGCGGTAGCGTCGGTTAATGTTCACGGCATGTCTCCAGAAGTTGGCATCACTATAGCACTAGCTACGCCGTGAACGGTGAAATGACATGGCAATAAAGTTGGCCCTCGGCATGGCCTGCTCACGCAGCATGAGCCTCACAGAGGAATCAAGATTGGGTGGAAAGATGTGCTCCGCACGAGCGGCGAACCACGGTATGCGTCTGTAGCAGAATATCCCGTGTCGGCAGATCGGGGTAGTGTAGCCTCTGCAACATCGTCACCATCGCCATCGCCCCAATATCCGCGCAATTCTGGTGCTGCGTCGTCAGCGGAACCGGCAGCAGTCTCGCGTACTTCACATCGTCAATGCCGACGATCCGTATCTCCTCGGGCACTCTGACACCCATCTTTGCCAGGCCCGCCATCACTCGCGTGGCCATAAAATCGTTCGCTCCTACGATCCCGTCCGGCCTGCACTTCGTCAGCATCTTCTGAAGAAAGTCCGGGTTGTCCGGATCTCCAAAGCAGACCATATCCTTCTGTGCCCGGATCCCATGCCCCAGCAAAGCCTCTCGATATCCCGCGATGCGCGCCAGCACGGTGGATCGAGACCGTGGCTTTGCAATAAACGCAATCCGCTTCGCTCCATGGAGAAGAAGGTGTTGCGTGATCAAAAAGCCTGCTCGCCGATTGTCAATCCCCACGAGGTCATACTTCGACCGGTTCGAATAGGGCGCAAGGCATCGGTCCAGCAGCACCACGCCGATTCCCGCCTCATCGAGCGACGCAACGATCCTCTTGTTTACGGCATCTTTCGTCGGCGTTAGCTCCATCGGAGCAAAGAAAACCCCCGACACCTTTTGCACCACATACTGATGGCACAGTTGCTCCGCTGCCTGCTCCTGTTCCGCACCATCCGGCATCGAGTGACCCCACAACAGAGAGTGCGGCTTCGACAGCGGAGACTGCATCATCCCCCGGCAGATGGGCTCGAAGATCTCTGTCCGTCCCAGGTCCGGAATGAGAAGGCCAAAAACATGACCGGTTGAAGTTGCCGGAGCCAGCACATGGGTGCCGGATCCCTGCCGCCTCGTCACCAGGCCTTGTTGTTGAAGTTCGTTCACCGCTTTGGCCACCGTGATTCGAGACGTGTCATACCGTTTTCCGAGTTCAGCCTCACTCGGCAGTCGATCGCCGGGCCGAAGCGAGCCCTTCTGAATGGCGGCGTAGAGCTCTTCGTAAATCTGCCTGTACCGCGGGGTGCTAACGAATGGCGATTTCATCTTCATGCAAACTCCAGTCAGGGTAGAGAAAAGAAATTCAGTAACGATAAGGTATAGACAATTTGATCGGATATGCAAGGCTGCTTGATGGGATGAACAAGAAAGTGGTCAACCTTTACCCCTCCTCTTCCCCTGTCCGCGAGGATTCGTTCCATGAGGTCGCGATCCTTATTGCCTTCATAATGGCCCTGTTCTTGCTCCAGGAAGGAGCCCGATTCCTTCCGTCCGGTCATACCACATAAGTCATTAAACCCTCCGATGATATGAAATATCATTTCTGCCGCTAATGTATTAAATATGACATTGAAATGAATTGACATTTGCCCACCTTGGACGTATCCTTCGCAACAACTGGCGGGACATCAAGTCCCACACCTTTCTATACGAGGCTGGTTCAGATAAGTCGGAACCGCCCGATTCGTAAAAGTTGAACTGGTGGCCAGAGTGATGCAACAGGCAATCACGCAATCACGGATGGGCGCCATTTTGGAGGGCAGTGATATGCAGAGGATACGAGTCAATCTATCTTTATTGGCTGTTTGCCTGTTTGCGCTTACACCGGCGGGCTTCGGGCAGGCAGTTTACGGATCTATCTACGGAACCGTCACAGACTCTACTGGCGCGGTCATCCCGAACGCCAGCGTCACTGTGACCGACGTGGCCAAGGGCACATCGAGCAATGTCCAATCCAACGGCAGCGGCGACTTCACCGCCGACCACCTCATCCCGGACGTCTATGACGTCAAGGTCGCCGCCGCCGGCTTCAAGGGCTTTCAGCAAAAGGGCGTCCAACTCTTTGCCGATACTGCCATCAAGGTTACTGTCGTCCTCCCCGTCGGCGGTTCCGACCAGATCGTCGAGGTTAATGCGGACTCCGTGCCCTTGTTGAAGACAGACCGCGCCGATGTTTCGACCGTGTTTGGCTCGAAGGAGCTTCAGGATCTCCCGGTACCGGGCCGCAACTTCACGGGCCTGCAGCTTCTCCTCCCCGGAGCACAGGAACTTGGCTGGAGCCACGCAGCCAGCGAGAACCCCCAGGGCAGCAAGCAGATCATGGTCGACGGCCAGGCCTTTGCCGGAGTCGCTTACGAGCTGGACGGCACCGATAATCAGGACCCCATCCTCGGCATCATCGTCGTCAATCCCAATCTCGATTCACTCTCCGAGACGAAGATCACAACGCAGAACTTCGACGCGGAGTTTGGCAAGGCTGTCTCCTCCGTGGTGACGGCCCAGACGAAGTCCGGTTCAAACAAGTTCCACGGTTCAGCGTTCGACTATCGTCAGAGTGCTGCCAACCTTGCGAAGGACCCATTTACGCAGGGGCCCGGGCGAGCCTCCATTCCTCCGGCACTTAAAAACCAGTTCGGCGGATCGATCGGCGGGCCGATCATCAAGGACAAGGTGTTCTTCTTTGGCGACTATCAGGGGGTTCGGCAAAAGGTTGGAACTGCGAACGTGCAAACGGTGCCGTCGGCCCTTGCGATGGAAACCTGCCTTGGCAAGACGGTAGGACCAAGTGGGATTCCCGGGTGCGACTTCAGCGAATACTCCGCCGCGCTTGGCGCGGTCGGAACGATCTACCAGGCAAACGGAACGCCGTATCCAGGCAACGTGATTCCCGCGTCACAGGTCTCCACGCAGACGAAGAATTTCCTCGCTCTGCTGGAACCCTACAAGCCTAACAATCCGCAGAGCAGTCTCAGCGGCCTTAAGAATAACTACTCCGGCTCCGGCACGGGCGGTTTGAACAGTGACCAATGGGACGTCCGCGGCGACTACCAGATGAACGAGAAGGTGCACTTCTTTGGACGCTTCAGCCGGTTCACCGATACGCTGACAGGCCTTACGATGTTTGGGCTCGCCGGAGGAGCCGGATTTGGCCTGGGAGGGTACGGCGGCACCTCCAAGGGAGCGAACGACAGCCTGGCCGTCGGCACCGACGTCGCATTGAACGCCAAGCTCGTCACCGATGTCCGTCTCGGTTACTTCCGCTACAACATCAATACCTCGAAGTACAACCAGAGCGTCCAGCTTGCGACACAGCTTGGAATTCCCGGCATGAATATGGGAGACAGCATCACGGGCGGTGCTCCGAGCTTCCAACTGGCTGAGGTGGGGGCCAGCACGGGAGCGGAGCCCTCAAATGGCCAAAACCAGGGACCGCAGTACGGCGCTGGTCTGAACGTGGACCGCTGCAACTGCCCTCTCATCCAGCGCGAGGATCAGTTCCAGATCGTCAACAACTGGACCAAAATCTTAGGCAGCCATTCCATCAAGTTCGGAGCGGATCTCCGCTATGCCCGCAACCTGCGCGTGCCCAGCGACAACGACCGCACCGGAATCCTGTACTTCAGCAATCAGCCGACCTCGAACGGTTCCACAGGTGGCTTGGGCTTTGCAACATTCGCTCTCGGCAAGGTCACCGGCTTCAAACGCTACGTCAGCACCTCGACCAATGCGAAGGAGTTTCAGAAACGCGACTTCTTCTATGCTCAGGACACTTGGCGCGTTACATCGAAGCTGACCCTGAACTATGGTCTCCGTTACGAGTTCTACTTCCCGGAGACGATCAACTCCAAGGGCAATGGTGCTCTCCTGGACCCGGCTACCGGCTACCTCAGCGTGGCCGGTGTTGGCGGAGTCGCCAGTAATATGAACTGGGCAAGAAACACGAACACCTACAGTCCAAGGATTGGTGTCGCCTACCAGATCTACCCCACCACGGTCATTCGTGGAGGGTATGGACGCAGCTTTGATATAGGCGTCTTCGGTTCCATCTTTGGACACGCTGCAACACAGAACCTTCCCGTCCTCTCCAACCAGGAGATTACGGCAACCGGCGGCTATCTAAGTTCAGCGTTCACTCTGGATCAAGGGCCTCCTGCTCCAACGCCGACCCCTGTGCCTTCCAATGGTTTGCTTCCCAATCCCGGTTACGCCGTCAACTCCCGTGCTCGCCCCAACCCGCTTCGCCTTCCAACCCTCGATGCGTGGAATGTGAGCGTGCAGCAGTCGCTGACACCTACTCTTTCATTGACGATCGCCTACGTCGGCAACAAGGGAACCCATACCCTTGGCGACAGTAGCGGCAATACAACCAATCCCAACGAGACCGCGGTCTTCCTGCCGGCGCAGTACAGCATCACAGGGCAGACACTTTACTACGATCCTTCGGTAAGCCCCGGAACAAACTATGGAGCGCATGCACTCAATGGTCAGCCGATACCCGGTATCTCCCTCACCGGAGGAACCCAAAACTCGACTTACTTGCAGCGCTACTACGGAGGCAAATTACCCGCCTGCGCCGACGCCAACTACCATGTAAGCGACCCGCTCATCTCCAGTGGACAGTGCGGTTGGACCAACGGCATCACCGACTACAGCAACAACTTCGACTCACACTTCAACTCGATGCAGGTTTCCCTTGCCAAGCAGTTCTCCAAAGGACTCTCGCTCAACGCGAACTACGCCTGGCAACGCGCAACCAGTTACGCCACGGGCTATTCCACCTGGAGCAAGGCCGCTGTCAAAGGCCGCGACAGCCAGCTTAGACAGCAGCAGATCATCATCTATGGCTTGTATCAGCTTCCGTTTGGCAAGAACAAGATGTTCATTGGGCATGCAAATACTTTGACCAACGAGATCATCGGAGGATGGCAGCTCAGCCCTGTGCTGAACTACTCCAGTGGACTGCCCTTTACACTCGGCTATAGCACGTGCGGCAATCAGATCCCCGGCGGCGTTCCATGTCAGATCAACGGAAACCCCGGCGCTTTCCAGTCTCACCTCTCCGGATTTCCCGGGAATGGTCTGGTCTATTTCAAGGCACAAACGCTGGGAACGACGTTCTCGGTGCCTGGTCTGGATCAGATCGGAAACGTAGGAAGAAACAGTGTCTTTGGTCCGCACATGTTCAACACGGACTTGGCTCTCCAGAAGGACTTTCCCATCCGCGAGGTGGCGACAGTGCAGTTCCGTATAGATGCGTTCAATGTCTTCAATCACATAAACTACGGTTTACCCGGCGGCAATATTGACCAGGATGGAGCGATCGGCAACGGACCATTCCCAGATGGTTCGTCTCATCCGCGTCAGTTGCAATTCTCGGCTCGGGTACAGTTCTAGCGCTGACATGCGTTGAACTCACAAACGAGGAGAGCTTCGGCTCCCTCTTCCATGTACACTTGGGCGAATCTCCATGTATCCCCTCGCCAGAACGATTGCTCTTTCCTGCTGCATCGCAATCGCGACTCCTCCCGCTCACGCAGGCGCACCTGTCTTCGGGTTGGCTCCGCAAACCTCGCCCGCATCGACAGCTGCTCCCGAAGCCGCGACCCGCGCCACCTCAGCCGACGCACCTGCGTTGTTGCAAATTCGCCGCATGATAGATCGTGGCAACACAGCCGGAGCTCTCAGGCAGCTCGACGAGTTGGCCGCCCATCAACCCGCCGAACCCGGCATCGATCGTCTCCGCGGCGTAGCCCTCTACACGCAGAACCGTTTTCCCGAAGCCGACGCCGCATTCGCCAGTGCCTTGAAGCTGGACCCACACGATGAAGAGGCTACGCAGATGCGTGGCCTGACACTTTACCGGCTCGGCCGCCCCGCTGAAGCAATCCCTCTCCTCGAGGCTGCCCATAACTGGACCTCGCAAACGCGAGCCGATCCCAGCTATGTGCTCGCCCTCTGCTACATCGACACCCGCAGCTACGACAACGCGCGCAAGGCCTTCGCCACGCAATACGGCTTCCCACCCGACTCTGCCCCCGCCTATCTCCTGGCCGCGCGCATGCTCTTCCGCCGCGAGTATCTCCCCATCGCGCAGCAGTTCGCCGGCAAGGCGCTCGAACTCGATCCGCAGCTACCCCTCGCCCATGCGCTCCTCGGCGAGATCGCGCTTGCCGGCGAGCACATACCGGAGGCCATCGCCGAGTTTGAAAAAGAGCGCCTTCGCAATCCCCTCGACGGCAGCGTCTACGACCGGCTCGGCGACGCCTACACCCGCTCCGGTGACTACATCAAAGCCCAGCAGTCCCTGCAGCAGGCATTGTTGCTGGAGCCAAACTCCACCGGCCCCTATATTCAGCTAGGTAAAGTGCTCCTGAAGCGCCAGGACCCGGTCAACGCAATGATGTATCTGGAGCGCGCCGAACGCATGGACTCCGGCAACTACATCACCCATAGTCTGCTCGGTCAGGCGTATCGCATGGTGGGCCGCACCGAAGACGCCGCTCGCGAAGCGCAAATCTCCCAGAAGATTCAAGCTGCCGATCAGCCAAAGCTCGAATCGTACCGCTAGGCAGTATCGACAGATAGCTGAAGGTGAAGTCAAGAGCAGGCGAGGGCGACGAGTGCTTTGAAGTTAGTTTTTCGTATCGTGTGGCGAAGCGGCGGAAGTGTTTGAGGCGGGAGAAGCAGCGTTCGATTCGATTACGCTGTCGATACAGTTCTTTGTCGTGACTGCGCTGTAGCTTCCGGTTCGATTTGGACGGCACGGCGGCCACCGTTCCCGTGGTCTCGATGTGATCAAGAATCGCCTGGCTGTCGTATCCCTTGTCGGCCAGCACCCGGTTGGCCTTGCGGTTGCCCAGCAGAGCCACCGCCTGAGTGCAGTCGTTGACCTGTCCGGCGGTGACGAGGAAGTCGACGAGCAGACCCAACTCATCGGCCAGCAGGTAGATCTTCGTCGTCAGACCTCCTCGGGAGTGCCCCAGAGCCTTGTCTTCGTCCCTTTTTTACGGCCCGTGGCCGCCTGCTGGTGAGTCCGCACGATCGTCGAATCGATCATCAGATACTGGTTCTTCCGGTCCCGCACCAACTCGTGAAAGACCTTTTCCCAGACCTCGCTCGCCGCCCAGCGGCTGAACCGCTTATGCAGGCTCTTGTACTTGCCATAACGTTCCGGAAGATCGTGCCAGTGCGCCCCAGACCGAAGCACCCACAGAACACCGTTCATGAAGACGCGGTTGTCCACCGCTGTCCGCCCTACGCTCTCCACCCGGCCAGGAAGAAAATCCTTGACCTTCTCCCACTGCACATCGCTCAACTCGTAACGACTAACTCCCATACCCACAGAACAACAAAAGCTCAACCCCTTGCAAAGTCTATATGTCGATACTGCCTAGGTGTAGCGGTTTTTGCGGGTTCCGAGTAGGTCACCGCCAATCCACACCTTTCGGGTTTCAAGCAGCTAAGATCGGGATCGGAATCCAGATCGACCAGGTTACTTGAATAACTCCACTTCTCGCGGCGAGCCTGTCGGTGGCGAGCGAACAGAAAATACTTGCCAGTTGCTCAGATTCCACATAATGTACCGACCCAAGCTGCTACGCGGTGAAGGTCGAAGCGCACGTCAAGGCCACCATTGCGGCCAAGCCTATGCGACCGAGTAGCATGGTAGGTCGAATTTGTGGGTGGACCGTCGGATTGGGTGACTGGGAATCTCCACACACTGAAGTTCATTACTCCTAAAAAGATGAGGGAGCCTCCGTTATTTCGTGGGGAAACGTGAGCCTAAGAATTTCCTTGACACTGTCTCACCTTTGCTAATATTGTTGCGTTTCGCAATGTTAAATCGTTTTAGAAGGCTGTGGGCTGAACTGTCTTCAGCTCTCGTATTAAGGCTGAACAGACACCAAAACCAATGAATCAAGCTGGGCTGCAGTATGAACAGACGTCAAGAAATCTCACGGGAACGTACCAGCCTGACTTAGTTCGTTGGAATAAGGGGCAAATCGGGAATTGCAATTTTTAGAGGAGGCACATCGTAATGAATCGCGGAAGAACCAGGATATTCACACTAGTGATGTTCTTATTGTTCGCCTGGGTCGTTAGCAACGCACAGCAGAACTCAGTGATAACCGGAACCATAACCGATAACGAGGGGGCAGCGATTGCTGGTGCACAGGTATCTGTTACTGCCGACGCCACGGGTTTCGTCAGTAATACTGTGACTAACTCCGCCGGCATCTACAGCATTCCTGCGCTGAACGTCGGCACGTACGGACTGAAGGTCAGCATGAACGGCTTTCAGACCTATGTCGCCAAGGGGCTGCAAGTGAATGTCTCCCAGACTTTAAGAGCCGACGCTAGTTTGTCTGTGGGCAGCGTCACGGAGACGGTGACCGTCTCGGCGAACGCACTTACGGTACAGGCAGATTCCAACGTTGTCAGCTCGCTCATCAGCTCCGAACAGATCAGCGAAATCGCCACCCAGAACCGGAACTTCGCCGCTCTCGCTGCAATCGGGCTCGGTGCCAGCTCCATGATGCCCGACAACAATACGCCGTCCGCTGGAGCCGGCGGCAGCAGCTTCAGCTTCAGCATTAACGGCCTCCGTCAGAACCACAACATTTTTCTCATCGACGGTGGCGAGTCTGACGATCGTGGCGGAGCCGGCGGCATGCAGATTATGCCTTCCCAGGATTCCATCGCCCAGTTCCAGACCCTCTCCAGCAACTACCCGCCCGACTACGGTATCTCGTCAGGCGCAACCATATCGCTGAGCCTCAAGAGCGGCACTCGCGACTTTCACGGCTCGCTCTGGGAGTTCAACCGAAACACGGCCTATGACGCCAACTACTTCCTCAACAAGCAAAGCGGCACAAAGCGCCCGGTGTTGAACTACAACATCTACGGCTTCAACATCGGCGGCCCGGTCATGATTCCCGGCCTCTACAACAAAAGCCGGTCGAAGACCTTCTTCTTCTGGAACGAGGAGTGGCGCAAGATCAAGCAGGGCAACTCGCCGAACATCGTTAACACGCTCCCTGCCGCCGACTTCCCAACTGCGGGTCAGAATTTGAAGTATGTGGCGCCTGGATTTGCGGCCAACTCAGCCATTCTTGTTCCTTCTGCCAGCAATGTAGGCGATCCAAACTATGCGGCTAAACTTGCAGGGCTGGGACTGACTCCAGGACAACCCTTCCCCAACAACACCATTCCCGCAGCACTGTTCGACCCGAACGCCGTAGCTTACCTCAACTCCGGAATCGTTCCAAAGCCGAATCTATCCAACGATCAGATCGCCAGTTCCGCGCAGACACCTCTTAATGTGCGCGACGACGTCGTCCGAGTCGACCATCGCATTAACGACAGATGGCAGCTTCTCGCTCACTACCTGCACGATTCCGTCACGCAGGCGCAGGGTGGACCTATGGTGGGGTGGTCCGGCGCGAGCTATAACACAATTACCAGCTCAATCGTTACCCCCTCCAACAGCGCTGCTGTCAAACTCACTGGAAGCATCACTCCAAACCTGCTGGCTGAAGTCAGCATGAACTACGACGGCAACGTCATAGATATCGTCAACAGTCCGAATTCGCTGGCGCCCTCCGGCTTCAGTGTCAACCGGTTCTTCAACAACAGCTCCAAGAACGTGCCCAACATGCACTGGAACGGCCAGTATGGAACCCAGGAAAACCCCGGCTCAGCTCCATGGCACAATGCCGCCCAAGACTACAGTCCTAGGGTTGATGTCTCTTATTTGAGCGGTAAGCACTCCATGAAGTTCGGCTTCAGCTATAACCGCTACACCAAGAACCAGCAGCTCTTCGGAGCCCCCGGCGGCGAGTTCTTCTTCGACAACGTCACCGGCGGAACCGTAGGAACCACAAAGTACTCTGGCGATCCGTTTATGGACATGTTGCTGGGCCTTTCCAGCAAGTATTCGCAGACGCAGAGCCTGCCAATCCGTCACTACGTCAATCAGACGACATCGGTCTATGCGATGGATAACTGGAAAGTAACGCAACGCCTCAGTTTACAGCTGGGACTTCGTTACGACGCTCTGCCGTCCGCATGGGAGCGTGGAAACTACGTAGCCAACTTTGATCCCAACCTGTATATATCCAGTCAGGCCCCAACCTATGTACCGGGAAGCAGCTCTCTCGATCCTAACGGACCTGGATTTGCAACCGTGAACGGTCAGCGGTATTACCTCAATGGCATATACCTCGCCGGACAGAACGGTGAACCGAAGGGTCTGTCCAGAAACGACTACAGGACCTTGCAGCCGCGCGTCGGTTTCTCCGAAGATATCTTCGGAACCGGCAAGACCATTTTGCGTGGCGGCATCGGCTCCTTCTACGAGCGCTTGCAGGGCAACGACATCTACGATGTTGCTCCCAGTGTTCCTTTCTCCAATACCCCGAGTGCATCGAATGTCTACCTAACGAATCCGGGCACGAGCTATGTAACGGGTGCATCGGCAGCACTACCTTTTGGTCCTCAGGGATTGACCTCCTTGTCGCGTACATTCCCACCGCCAGGTATTGCCCAGTTTAGCCTGGGTGTGCAGCACGAAATCAAACCGTCAGTCGTGGCAGTAGTCCAATATGTTGGTAACCTGGCCTGGCATCAGAACATACGGCGCCAGATCAACAACTATCCTCTCGACACGCCGATGAGCATCCGTGCTAATAGCGGAGACTCAAGCAACAACTCCGGAACAAACCCGAACCACCAATCGCTGTCTAACGGGGATTTCTATCGTACCTATCAAGGGTTTAACACCATCAACCAGCAGGAGAACACCACCAACGGCAACTACAACGGATTCCAGGTCGGCATTCGAGCGCAGAACCGTTGGGGTCTCTCGGGCGAGGTGGATTACACCTACTCCCACGAGATCGACATCTCCAGCAACGACGACCAGGGTGTCGGCAATCCCTGGAACCTCAAGTATGACAAGGGCTCTGGTGCTTTCGACCGTCGCCACATCCTCAACCTGAACTACATCTACAAATTGCCTATCTTCAGATCGGGTTCAGGTCTCACACACTCGCTGCTTGGAGGTTGGGAGATTGCGGGTACGGCAAACTTACAGACGGGCGGCATCATCAATGCCGGAGGCGCGAATGCGGGTCCAAGCCTCAACATCGGATACGACACCATCGGCCTGGGCGGCGGCTACACCAACCGGCCTAATGTTGTGGGCAAGATCCATTACCCCAAGAAACAGAATCAGTGGTTTGATCAATCCGCCTTTGCAGCGCCCACCCCGGCGTGGGCAGGCGGTGTGAACCAGGGCTTCGGTAACGCTCGCAAGGACACAGTCATCGGTCCGGGCCGCGTCAACTTCAACACCTCACTCTACAAGTCCTTTGCTATGACAGAACGGGCGCACTTCGAGCTTCGCGTGGAGTCCTTCAACACCTTCAACCACACGCAGTTCAACAACATCGGCCAGCAATTCAACGGCTTCAAAAGTGATGGAAGCTCCCAAGGCAGCTTTGGTAAGGTCACCAGTACGTATGACCCCCGAACACTTGAACTGGGAGGCAAGTTCATCTTCTAAACCAGCTTCCATCTCCGGGCGCGGCAGCAACCCTGCCGCGCCGCTTTTTCATTTCGCAGGGGCAGCAGGGCGAATTTGAATATCACATAAGGTCAGGGCTATCAGAATCGGTTTACATCTCTGCATAAACCTACTAACACCTCAATGAGGTGCAATCTTTTTCGCCAAATTTGTCGGCAATAGTATCTGTCAAACCTCAAAACCGCTTAACCAACAAAACAAACGCAACCGTATGACATTCCCACCAATTTTTTAAAAATTAAATCAGTGGAAAAATAAAGGCCCAGTTCCCAACCGGGGCCTCTTCTTAGCTCCGTCGTGCACTGCTACTAAGGTTATCTTTATTGAGATGCGTCGTAGTCCCCAGTCCGAACCTATAATTTTTATTATGAAAACTTTGCGTCCCGAAGTACCCCTGCTGGGAGGGACAAGGTGAAGCGCCAAAGTCGAACATGGTTGCTGCTGGGAGCGCTGTGGGTTGGAATCTCCGGAACCGCCATCCTCTCAGCTCAAGACGGTTCCCGCCAGAATGCCCTGGCACTCGAGCAGCAGGGGAAGAACGCTGAAGCCGAGCAGGCATGGCAAAGCATAGCTCTCAGCAATCCGCGGAACGCAGAGGCGTTCGCACATCTTGGCCTGATTGAAGCCCGCCAGGAACGCTACGACGACGCCATCGCCAACTACCGCAAAGCGCTCGTACTCAATCCTGCGCTGCCGGGGCTCCAGATGAATCTCGGCCTCGCGCTCTTCAAGGCCAAAGACTTCAAGGACTCCATCAAACCCTTCACCACTGAGTTCAACAAGCATCCTGACGACCAGCGCCTTACAATCCTGCTCGGCATGGCGCACTACGGTATGGGCGACTATTTTGTGGCGATTCCATATCTAAGGAAGGCGGCGGAAAGAGATCCGCAGAGCCTGCCTCTCCTACTGGCGCTCGCCCACAGTTGCTTGTGGAGCAAACAGAATCAGTGCGTTCTCGATGTCTACAAGCAGATTCTCGCCCTGAATGCCGAATCAGCAGAGGCGGACATGCTGGCAGGTGAAGCGCTCGACGAGACGGGCGATAACGCGGGAGCTACCGAACAATTTCGCGCGGCCGTTCGATCCAATCCCAAAGAGCCGAACGCCCACTTCGGGCTGGCCTATCTCCTCTGGGCTCAAAATCAATTTCCGGAAGCAGCCAGAGAGTTTCAGGCCGAGCTCGACAATGATCCCAGGCATCTCCAGGCGCGAGCCTATCTTGGAGATTGTTATGTTCACTTGAACGACTACGCAAAGGCGCTGCCAGAGCTGAAAAAGGCCGTTGCTGCCGATCCGTCCTTTGCCCTTGTGCACCTCGATCTCGGAATTGTATACGGGGAAGAGGGCCGAAAGGACGATGCAATCGACGAGCTTCAGAGGGCGATTGCGCTCGATCCGAAAGACGTCGCCCCGCACTGGCGGCTGGCGAAGTTGTATCAATCCATGGGAAGAAAAGAGGATGCTAAAGCAGAGTTCGCCAAGGCAAGCACGATGAACAAAGAATCACTTCAGGCAAGCCACGCCCTCTACGAGAAGCTCCTTGAATCTCAGCGGGCACCACAGCAGTAGGTATCTTCTTCTCCACTACCCTGTACAGGTCGTACGTCACAACGCCTCTTGTCTCAATCCTGCAAGCGCAGGACTCATTTATTGGAATCAGCATTCCACTTAGCGCTCAGTGTTGTCTCACCGCTTGCCGGTGCCTGGATAGATCTTGATCCAGTGATTCCGCATGGTCGCTCGAACGACCTTATCCGCCGTTTCTGAGACGATCACCCTTGTCGGCTCAACGGGCATGTGGCAATCAATGCAATTATTCGTAATGGAATGTCCTATAGTTTTTGAAAGACCACAGCTCTGCCACTGATGGCAGGTCAGGCATTTCGCTGAATAGGCTGCAGCCGGCTGCTCCTTTGCATGCACGTCGTGACAGGTCGAGCAGGTCATGTTCGGCGACGATAAGTAGCAACGGCTTCTCTGCAGCAGTCCGACCTGATTGCCGTGAACATCCGGATGCTCTGCTGCATCTGTCTGCAAAAGTCTGAAGTAATCGCTCAACGGCTTACCCGGCACATAGGAAAACGATGGTGCGGTAGCTTCACGTTGAACACCGTTGTGGCACAGCGCACACAGATCCACCTGCCTGTCGCGAGAAAACTTCGCCGGGTTCAGGATCGCCTGCCCAGTCGATGCGGAAGCTGAACCAGCTTTCTGTCTTGCCACATGCTTGGCGCCTGGACCATGGCATCTCTCGCACGAAATTCCGGTCACCAGACTGTCCCTGTCATAACGATTCGTCCTCGGATTCTGCGAGAGCGGCCGGATGTAGCTCGCATGGCACTCCAGGCAACCGGGGTTGACTGGCCGCGAGAAGTCAACGGAACCGTTTTCGTAGCCAGGGCTATTAATCCACTGACGCCCGTCCGTCCAGTAGCTTACCGGTAGCTCATACAACTCGTTACCTTGCCAATAAAGGTAGGTCGCTCCCCGGACCCCAGAGCCAGTGACTATATTTATCGGCTCGGTTCGAGTTTGCACCTGCTTGCCCCAGCCGGTCACTGCGGTTTCATAGTAGCCGCCGTCCTTTGCTTCCATCTTGAAATAGAGGAAAGGCTCTGCTGTTGTAGTCGGATCGACGATTGCCAGGACATTTGATCCTTCCTGGAACGAACCCAGCACCGACTCCTTATTCGCCGGCTGCGAGGTAAGGTGGTGCGACGTGTGCATGTAAGACAGGCCCTGTTCCTTATGGCAAGAGACACAGGCCGCATCACCGACGTAGTGAGCGCGGCCGGCGTCAGCCTCATGCTGACTTGAGCCATCTGCCCGTGTGGCGGATGCGGTCGACTTCGGTTTCGTGGCTTGAATTGCAAGGGAAGACAAACCGATCAGACCCAGAACAAAAATCGCGCTGACTCGGATCATTTCGAAATAGTCTCGCGGCGTAGCATCGGTTCGCCTCCGTACCACTCTAACGTCGTTCCGCGAAACGAACAAGAGTTTCTGCGCGATAGACCCAGCCAAGAGATATTTGATTTGGCCCGGTTGTCGGCTTTAGCAATCGTTCTAGGATGTCGTTTTGTTCCACAGAGAAATGCTTCTTCTTCATCCAAATCCCTCCGCTGCCTGCCTGGCAGGTGCTTTCTGCCATCGTCTATGTGCTTCGAACCGGTTGCCAGTGGAAGGCACTGCCCGGGGAGTAAGGCAGCGCGAACGCGGTGCACGCGCATTTTCAGCGCTGGCAGGGGGGAGGTTTTTTCTCAAGGTCTGACAAGCAGGGTTGGCCGAGTACGACGAGATGAAGGGTACCGCCTGGCGCTGGCAGAGCATCGATGGCGCCATGGGCAAGGCTCCTTTGGCGCAAGAATGTGTGGGGCCGAACCCGACCGAGTGAGGGGAAAAATGGGCGCAAGCGCAGCCTGCTGGTGGACGCGCGCGGCATCCCGCTGTCACTCGCCGTCAGCGGAGCCAACAGGCATGACATGAATTTGCTTGCCGCAACTTTGGACGACATCGTGTGTCAACGTCCCGAGCCCCGCAAGGGGGAGCCGCAGCATCTGTGCGCCAACGCAGGATATAAGGGCGAACCCACCGGCAAAGCAGTTCTGGCGCGGAACTACCGGCCCCATATCAAGCACGCAGGTGCGCCTGGATGTCCTTCATGTTCCGAAGAAGAGAGCCCCAAGAAAACGGCGAATAGTACACCAGCTTCTTCATTGAATTTTGAGTCTTTACCGAAGATCGAGACGTCTACAATATCAGAATTATCGATAATTTTGAGATAATGGAACTCGCCTGGGAAATCGAGAAGACCGGTTTCGATTCCAGTCGTTTCACCTTGCGCTGTTCGTGATCTTCCGCCTTTACCCGGCCGCTGCCTGTTGATCGACTCGCTCGATTGCAAGGAAATTTCATGTGGATTGTTCGATTAGCCTTACGTCGTCCTTATACTTTTGTCGTCCTGTCCATCCTGCTCCTGATCATGGGGCCGGTGACAATTCTGCGGACGCCGACAGACATCTTTCCCGATATTGACATTCCTGTAGTCAGTATCGTGTGGCAGTACTCGGGGCTCTCTGCCAATCAGATGTCCGACCGGATTGTGACGATCACGGAACGTGCGCTCAGCACGACGGTAAACAATATCGAGCACGTCGAGTCGCAGTCGATGAATGGCATCGGCGTGGTCAAGGTCTTCTTTCAGCCCCATGTGGACATCAGCACGGCCATCGCACAGATCACGGCCATTTCCCAGACTCAACTAAGACAACTGCCACTTGGCACGGCCCCGCCGTTGGTGATTGCGTACAATGCATCGAGCGTGCCCATCCTGCAGCTGGCCCTGTCCGGACAAGGACTCTCCGAGCAGGATCTCAATGACCTGGGGCAAAACTTTCTTCGCCCTCAACTGATCACGGTCGCAGGCGCGGCAATCCCTTTTTCCTATGGCGGAAAACGGCGGCAGGTGCAAGTTGACCTGAACATGCAGGCGTTGCAGGCCAGGGGCTTGGCGGCGTCCGACGTTACCAATGCCATCGGGAATCAGAACCTGATTCTGCCGTCGGGCACAACCAAGATCGGGCAGTTCGAAAATAATGTCGAGATCAACGGCAGTCCTACGGACGTTGAGGATCTAAATAACATTCCCATCAAGGTGGTCAACGGGGCCACCATTTTTGTGCGCGACGTCGCCCATGCGCGTGATGGCTTTCCTCCGCAGACCAATATCGTTCGTTCCGATGGGCAACGCGGATCATTGATGTCGATTCTGAAATCCGGCAACACGTCGACTCTGGAGATTGTGAAGGGAATCCATAATCTGCTGCCACAGATCAAGACGGCCGTGCCCGCGGCGCTTCACATCACTCCCATCGGCGATCAGTCGATCTTTGTGCGGGCCTCGATCGACGGTGTGGTGAGGGAGGCGATTATCGCGGCGTGCCTGACCGCCATCATGATCTTGATCTTTCTGGGCAGCTGGCGCAGCACGATCATCATCGCAATCTCCATCCCCTTGTCGATTCTGTGCTCGATCATTGCACTGAGCGCACTGGGCGAGACCATTAATATCATGACGCTGGGCGGCCTGGCGCTGGCGGTCGGCATCCTCGTGGATGACGCGACGGTCACAATCGAAAATATTGAACGATACCTCGAAGAAGGAGAAGGAGTAGAACAGGCCATTCTCAACGGGTCGGCTCAGATTGCGCTGCCGGCCTTCGTCTCCACACTCAGCATCTGCATCGTGTTTGTGCCGATGTTTTTTCTGAGCGGGGTCGCCAGATATCTCTTTGTCCCGTTGGCAGAGGCTGTTGTCTTCGCCATGCTCGCCTCGTATGCGCTTTCTCGCACGCTCATTCCGACGATGGCCAAATATCTGCTGCAAGCTCACAGCTCGGATGCAGAGGAAGGCGCGAAAAAGCGCAGTCCACTGATGCGCGTTCAGCTTGCGTTTGACCGCGGTTTTGAAAGGATGAGAGGCGGGTATCACGATCTGCTGAAACGAACGATAGCGCACCCAGGGCTTTTCACTATCTGCTTTTTCGCTGCCTGCCTGGCATCGTTCGCACTATTCCCATGGCTCGGACAGAACTTCTTCCCCTCCGTCGACAGCGGGCAGTTTAAATTGCACATCCGCGCGCAGACCGGCACCCGGATTGAGGAAACTGCGCGATTATGCGATCTGGTGGAGCGCAGCATCCGAGAGGAGATTCCCAAGGATGAATTGACGAATATCCTGGACAATATCGGCCTGCCCTACTCGGGAATCAATACCTCGTATAGCAACTCGGCGGCAATCGGACCGGCTGACGCTGATATTCAAGTCTCTCTGGCGGAGAAGCACAGACCCACAGAGGAGTACATCCATATCCTTCGCGGCAAGCTGACGAGAGAGTTTCCGGGGCTTACCTTCTACTTTCTTCCAGCCGATATTGTCAGCCAGATTTTGAACTTCGGTCTGCCGGCGCCCATCGACATTCAGATCATCGGACGGGATGTCGAAGGTAACCGGCAGTACGCCAACCAACTCTTCAACAAAATTAAGTACATCCCAGGCATGACGGACCTGAGAGTGCAGCAGCCCTTCAACGCGCCCAAGCTTCAGGTCGATATCGACCGCATCAAGGCGCAGCAAGCCGGATATACAGCTCGCGATGTCGCAACCAATCTACTGGTGTCGCTGAGCGGCAGCTTTCAGACATCCCCGACATTCTGGTTGAACCCGAAGACGGGAGTGAGCTACAGCGTTGCTACCCAGACGCCGCAGTATGAGACCGATACCTTGCAGGGTCTTGGCAATCTCCCGATCTCGAATTCAAGGGGAGCGCCGCCGCAGATTTTGAACAACCTCGCAACCATCCATCCCGGACAGGAGCAGGCCACGGTGTCGCACTACAATGTGCAGCCGGTGCTCGACCTCTACGGGTCCATTCAGGGGCGCGACCTCGGTGGTGTCTCGAAAGATATCGATCGAATACTGGCCGAGAGCAGGAAAGACCTGCCGCGAGGAACGCAGGTGGTGGTTCGGGGTCAGGTGCAGACGATGAGAGCCTCCTTCCTTGGACTACTGGGTGGCCTGGTCTTTTCCATCATTCTGGTCTACCTGCTGATCGTCATTAACTTCCAATCCTGGACCGATCCGTTTGTCATCATCGCCGCACTGCCCGCCGCGCTGGCCGGTATCGTGTGGATTCTTTTCCTTACCCATACGACGCTCAGCGTCCCGGCGCTGACTGGCTCGATTATGTGCATGGGCGTGGCGACGGCAAATAGCATTCTCGTCGTAAGTTTCGCGAAGGAGCAGATGGAAGCGCAGATGAGCGCGACCGAAGCCGCGCTGGCAGCCGGGTTTACGCGCTTTCGGCCCGTTCTGATGACGGCCCTGGCGATGATCATCGGCATGGTGCCGATGGCAATCGGATTGGGCGAAGGCGGCGAGCAGAATGCGCCTCTGGGGCGCGCCGTCATTGGCGGTCTGTTGCTGGCAACGCTTTCCACACTGTTTTTGGTGCCGACCTTCTTCAGCCTGATTCATGCAAGGCGTAAACCCAGGCCGGCAGGATTCAACGATTAATTCCGTGTCGTATATCGGCGACAACCGCAGGGAGAAACATCATGACGAACGATGAAGAACAACAACAAGCGAAGTCTTATGCCGGTGCAGGGAACAGCGATACGGTGACGGCTCCGGGAGGATCTGACGGCAAGAATTCGCGGACCTGGGGTGTGGTGATCCTGCTGCTCGCCCTCCTCGGGATTGCGGTACTGGTCATCACAGGAATCGTTCCCCGTCTACGGGCCAGCAAGACTCTGGCTGCGGAGACCGACACGCTGGCGACGCCAACCGTTCTTGTTGTTCAGCCCAAACGGGGCGCTCCTTCCCAGGAGATTCTTCTGCCGGGCAATATTCAGGCCTTTGTCGACGCGCCGATCTACGCCAGAACCAATGGATATCTCAAGCACTGGTACTTCGA
The DNA here is from genome assembly GCA_041691575.1 of Terriglobales bacterium. Taxonomy (GTDB): domain Bacteria; phylum Acidobacteriota; class Terriglobia; order Terriglobales; family Acidobacteriaceae; genus Edaphobacter. The sequence continues at coordinate 421,087 of JBEPUJ010000001.1, read as the reverse complement.
CATTGGAGCCCACGTCAAGCAGGGCCAACTGCTGGCCGAGATTGAATCGCCAGAGGTCGATCACCAGTTATCCCAGGCTCAGGCCGATCTCGGAACAGCATTAGCGAACGCTCATCTCTCCCAGGTGACCGCAAGCCGTTATACCGATCTGCTGAAGCAGAATGCCGTTTCACAGCAGGACACCGATAATGCCGTGAGCAATCTTGCCGCAAGAAATGCTGCGGTCAAGTCGGCGCAGGCCAATGTAGACCGGCTTAAACAACTCGTCGCTTTTGAGAAGGTCTATGCTCCATTCGATGGCGTCGTTACCGCACGCAACACGGATATCGGACAATTGATCGACTCCGGCGCTACCGGCGGACAGGCGCGCTCTCTGTTTCAGGTCGCAGCCATCAATAAACTGCGCGTCTTTATCAACGTGCCGCAAATCTACTCGCAGCTGGCCACTCCCGGACTCACCGCGGATCTGACCTTTGCGGAGTTTCCCGGCCGCCGCTTTCAGGGCAGGCTGGCGCGTACATCGCGTTCGATCGATCCCATCTCTCGAACGTTGAATGTGGAAGTTGATGTCGATAATGCGAAGGGAGAGTTGCTCCCCGGAGCCTTCGCCGAGGTTCATCTGAAGCTAAAGAAAGAGGTTCCCACGTTGACCATCCCCGTGAGCGCGCTTCTGTTTCGGCAGGAAGGACTGAGGGTTGTGGTGGCGAAGAGTGACAACACCGCGGAGCTATTGCCCATTACACTAGGCCGCGACTTCGGAAACTTTGTCGAAGTTTCCACCGGATTGACGGGGCAGGAGCGTGTCGTCTCGAACCCGCCCGATTCGATCATCGATGGAGAACGGCTTGACATCAAGGTCGACGGGCAGCAGGTAACCGGAGCCATCGAACAGGGCAACGACCAATGAGGAAGCTCCGTCAATATGACCGCGCCATCGTCACCGACGTGGTCTCTCTAGCCTCGATCTGTGGACTTGTGCTTCTTGGCGGTTGCATGGTGGGGCCAAAGTACGTTCCTCCAACGGTTACGCCGCCGCCACCGGCCTTCAAGGAGACTCCGTCGAACTGGAAGCAGGCAAACCCACAGGATCAACTGCCGAAAGGAAAGTGGTGGGAGGTCTATGGAGACCCGCAGCTTAACTCGCTCGAAGAAAAGATCGCCGTCTCCAATCAGAATTTGAAAATAGCCTACCAGCAGTACATGGGCGCGCGAGCCGCTGTTCAGCAGGCTCGTTCGCAGCTCTTTCCGACCCTCGCGGTTCAACCCTCCGGCTCTCGCACTCAGCTCTCGAAGAACAGGCCGAACTTCAACGCAGCCTCTCAACGCCAATACAGCGACACAGTTTTGCAGGGGAACCTTTCCTATGAGGTCGATCTCTGGGGACAGGTGCGGCGAACGATCGAGTCGGCCCGTGCAAACGCACAGGCGAGCGCGGGCGATCTCGAGAATGCCAGCCTGAGCCTGCACTCAGAACTGGCATCCGATTACTTTGCCCTGCGCGGGCTGGATTTGCAAAAGCAGTTGCTGGATGCGACGGTGATCGACTTTGAGCATACCTTGCATCTCACCGAAGTCCGCTATCGGGGAGGCGTTGCGTCCGATGTGGATGTGGCTCAGGCCCAGGCTCAGTTGGAGACAACGCGCGCTCAGTATATTGAGACCGGGGTGCAGCGATCTCAGTTCGAGCACGCCATCGCGGTTTTGACCGGCCAGACAGCCTCGACGTTTTCGATTCCTCACTCTCCTCTGGCAGCGCTGCCGCCGCAGATTCCTGTAGGCCTGCCCTCGGAGCTGCTGCAGCGGCGACCCGACATTGCGGCAGCGGAGCGCAGAGTCGCCTTGGCCAATGCCGAGATCGGGATTGCGATCGCGGCCTATTATCCGCAGATTTTTCTCTCCGCGACCGGCGGTGTCGAGAGCTCTGCCATTGGAACGCTCCTGCAGGGGCCAAGCGCTTTGTGGGCCGTGGGCGGTTCCGCAATCGAGACGGTGATCGACGGCGGACGGCGGCGGGCCGTAACGCAGCAGGCCCGCGATAATCATGCGGCAGCCGTCGCCGGCTACCGTGAGAGCGTGCTCGAAGCTTTTCAGCAGGTTGAAGACAGCCTGGCGGCGCTGCGGCTGCTGGAGCAGGAAGTGGCGACACAGCAGGCTGCGGTGATCGCTGCCCGCAGATCGGTTGCGCTCTCCACTACGCGCTATCAACGCGGTATTACAACGTATCTTGAGGTTCTTACCGCCCAGAGCACGGCGCTCGCGAATGAGCGCACCGCGGCCGACCTGATGACCCGGAGGATGACAGCCAGCGTTGAACTGATCAAAGCTCTCGGCGGCGGCTGGGATAGAAGCCAGATGCCACAGATGTAATCGGCCCAGATGTCTGGCGGAGCATGCCTGAATAATGTCCAAGACAACCATCGTCAAATCGGAAGACTTATCGACTTCGCGCCAGAGTCTGCGGACGGGTGGACCGCAGATCGCTAAGGCCGAGGCGTACAAATCCGCTCGCGATCGTATTCGAGGAGTCTTGTTGAAGCGGATATCCGAAGGCGTATATCGGCCCGGGGAGCGCCTCAAGGAGCTGGCGTTGGCGCGTGAATTCCAAGTGAGTCAGGCTCCGGTACGGGAGGCCTTCCGCGAGCTGGAGACCCTGGGAGTTCTGGTCTCCGAACATTATCGGGGAACCCGCATTCGGGAGATCTCGTGGCAGGAGACGCAGGAGATCTACCAACTGCGTGGATACCTCGAAGAGATCGCAACGCAACTCATTTCCTCGGACAAGCTAAAGGATGAGATTGAGACCATCAATGCTTTCCAGGCTGAGATGCAAATGGCGGCGCGGTTCCATGATCTGGATGGCTTTGCTCGCGCAAACACCCAGTTCCATCGGCGGATCGTTAGCATGGCATCGAACCAGATGCTGCTGAAGGTCTGGGACTCGTTCGAGATTGGAATGCGATCCCGGCTGAACCTGGAGAAGAACGAAGATAGGTTGCTCTCTCTGGCTGAGGTTCACCAACCGATCGTTGATTCGTTGCGGTTGGGAGATTTGAAGCGGGCAGGAGCGCTGCTCCGCGAGCACGCCTTTTCTATCCTAAAAAGTCCATAAGACGTACTCCCCCTGCGAAGGTGAAGAACTCGTTGTCCGTTGTCTCCGCTTTTTGCGCCGCGCCTGTAGCGTGTTACGAAGCGTTATCTCCGCATGAGCTACTGCCTTGCGTTGCCCTCGCCTTCGATGATCGTCACGTACCGGTCGATCGGGAGGTTCTTGAATGTCTCCACATGGCCGCTTGGCTGTGGCCAGCGTATCTCCAATTGATCGACCTTGGTATTCTCGGCTAATCCCAGAACCATGCGCGGATCATGGCTGGAGAGATAGCTGCCCCCGCCAGTCTTCAGCCGCGACCGTTCGAGCGTCCCCGTCTTCCAGGTCACAAGCGCTCCCACCGCATCGCGGTTGCACTTAGTCCCCACCAGCTTCAATCCCAGCCAGTGGTTTCCCTGCGCTGCCTGGTTGCGCAGTAGTAGGGGAGCGCCATTGTTGATGGCGATGAGCACGTCAACCGCGCCATTATTGTCGAAATCTCCCAACGCCAGCCCACGTGCAGCCAGAGGGACGCGAAAGATCGGCCCGGCTGTTCCGGTCACGTTCACGAGTTTTTTGCCGTCGTTGTGGAAGAGCAGAAGAGGCTCGCGGTAGGTGACACTGGTGGAGTGTTTCTCGATCTGGTCGTCGGGATGCCCGTTGGCGATAAAGAGGTCGAGGTTTCCGTCATTGTCGTAGTCAAAAAAACGAAGTCCCCACCCGCTCATCTCGCGGCTCGCGTTCGCCAGGTCCGTGGAGGGTGCTAGATCTTCGAAGGTGCCGTCGTGGTTGTTGTGGTAGATGGAGTACATCTCCTGATCGACATTGGTCAGGCAGAGATCCTGCCAGCCGTCCTGATCGAGATCGCCAGAGTCGACGCCCATTCCGGAGCGTGCCCGCCCATCGGCGCTGTAGGCGACCCCGGCCTCCAGACCCTGATCTTTGAACTTGCCTTCGTGATTGACGAAGAGAAAATTCGGGACCGTATCATTCGCGACAAACAGATCCATCCATCCGTCATTATTAACATCGGTGGCGACGACTCCCCAGGCCTTGCCCAGCACGGAGGCGATGCCCGTCTTCTCGGATACATCCGTGAAGGTGCCATCGCCATTGTTGTGGAACAGCCAACTGCGCGTCGCCGGATAGGCGCTGGGAATGCAGTAGTAGCGCTCCCCGGTCCTTTCGTTGCCGCAGAATTTATTAGCCGCCTTGTTGAACTCCACAAACCGGCAGACAAAGAGATCGAGGCGGCCATCGTTGTCGTAGTCGAACCAGACTGCGCTCGATCCCCATCCTGGAGTCACGATGCCGGCCTTCTCGGTAACGTCCGTAAAAGTGCCGTTGCCGTTGTTGCGGTACAGAATGCAGCGGTTATATCCCGTGACGAAGAGATCGGGGAAGCCGTCGTTGTTGTAATCGCCGACCGCCGCGCCCATCCCGTACCCCGCACCTCCGACCCCAGCCTTCTCCGTTACATCGGTGAAGGTACCGTCGCGATTATTACGATAGAGAGCGTTGCGCAACGACGTCTTCGGAGCCAGGAAGTCGCAGGCGCCGCTATTGACCAGATAGAGATCCATCCACCCATCGTTGTCGTAATCCAGAAAGGCACAACCGGCGCCGGTAGTTTCTGGAAGGTAGTAGCTGGGGGAGCGACCACTTGAGTGCGTCCAGGAGATTCCGGTCGCGGAGGCGGGCATGGGCTCGAAAAGAATTCGCGGAGCAGCGGCAGCAGGCGCAAACGGAAAGGCGCGATGAAGCGCCAGGGAGGGAACACCGGCGGCTAGGGTGGTAAGCAATTGTCGTCTGGTCATACCCGCCATCGGCTCTCCACGAACAATATACAACCCGAGACCGATCGCAGTTCAGAGGTGGCCTGCTCCATGTCGAAGTCAAGGACAGCACCGCTTTTTTAGGCATTAATCAGGCGCGGGCTAAACTCGCGCTCATTGCATATTGGGTCTCATTTTCATTCTCAAAAAAATGTTGTTGCAACTTGCACAGAGAAGCCGTATTCTTTTCCCCGCTGAGGATGTAAGCGTTTTCATTCATTTTGGTTTCGATTTATTTCGATTCATCCTGACTAAAAGCAGGAAAACAAAGGAAGAAGGGCATCTTTGGAAGACAAAGCAACTAAAACGATCGTGACAACTCAAGACCTGCAACGGAATTTAGTGGACAAAGAATCCATTTGCATCAACCGGACGGTCAGTGAACTTTTACGTAAATAAATTGGAGAGCAATATGAAAATCGACATAACAGGGCAAGCAAAACGATTGTCACGAATCTTCAGCTATGTGCTCTTGCCCATTCTCGGAATGTGCATGCTGGCCGTGCCAAGCCAAAGCTATGGTCAGGATACAAACGCTTCGCTCGGCGGCACCGTAACCGATCAGACTGCTGCCGTGGTTCCCGGCGCGAAGCTATCCCTGGTCAATGCAGCCACAGGATTTACGTCGAACTATGTCTCGGATTCCACGGGCCAATATACGTTCCGTAATCTCACGCCCGGCACTTATAACCTGAACGTGTCGGCGGCGGGATTTCAATCTACCGTTCACAGCGGTCTTGTGCTCTCCATCAATCAGGCGGCGCGTGCCGATATCCATCTCACGCTCGGTGTGGAATCCCAGGTGGTCACGGTTCAGGGCGATACCTCACTGATTAACTACGATAACCCGACCATTGAAGCTGGTATCTCTCCCAAAGTTCTGAACGACATGCCGCTGACCGTTGCCGGCGCGCCGCGCTCGTCCATCAGTCTCGCGACCATGATGCCCGGCGTTAGTACGGGCGGCACGGGCAATGCGTATAACGCGCGCGTCAACGGCGGTATCGTGACGGGCGACGAGGCGCTGCTGGACGGCGCGACGATGACGGAAGGCTTCATGAACCAGAGCGGCATGGTCAGCCTGCAAGGTGACTTCCAAATGTCGCCGGATATGGTCAGCGAAGTCAAAGTGCTCTCCGCCAACTATGACGCGCAGTATGGTTCCACCACCTCCGGCCAACTGATTGTCGTCAGCAAGGGCGGCGGCGAGCAATTCCACGGCGCTGCATTCGAGTATCTGCGCAACGACTATCTGAATGCCACGTCCTACGGCACGCCAAAGCACCAAAAGCCGAGCCCCGACAAGGAAAATAACTACGGCGCCAACATCGGCGGTCCGATTCTCCTTCCACATCTCCACGGGCCGAACTCCAAAATGAAGGGCTACTTCTATTTCAACTGGGAGGCGATCAAGGTCCACGGCGCTGCGAATCCGCCGACGCTTTCCATCCCTTCTCTCCGGGCGCGCAATGGCGACTTCAGCAACTACAAAGACTCGAATGGGAACGTCATTCCCATCTACAACCCGAAGACAGGAAATCCTTTCCCCGGCAATATCATCGATCCCTCCTTGGAGGACCCGATTGCCAAGGCGTGGATGGCTGAACTGCCCACTCCCACCAACAGCAACGAGACCAATAACTATCTCGTTCCCCACGCCGGCCAGGGTTCGCTCGTCAGTACCGACAACGTATATATGTTCCGCGTTGACCTGAGTCTCGGCACCAGCGACCACCTTTACTACACCTACTGGCGGCAGTACTCAGCGCCCAACCTGGCCAGCGACCTTCCCAAGACGATCTCGACCGCGGTCCCGGCCAAACCGGAAAATTCTCCAATCGAACGCCTGAACTGGGAACACACCTTCTCGTCATCCATGACCAACCACTTCACCTTCGGCTATCTCAACCGAAACGAAGGTTACTATTCGCTCAATCTCGGTTCTAAGTTGCCGTTGGTCGCCGGAGTCGCAAGCACGGATTATCTGCCCGCCTTCGGCTTCAGCGACGGATACACCGGCCTTGGAAGCACCAATGGCCCTGCCCAGATCACGACTCGCCCCACCTACGCCATCAATGATGTGCTTACGCGCGTCATGGGCAAGCACACACTTAAGGTGGGCATGGAGTGGCGCAACGCTGGCGGCAATATCCATAGCGGAAGCAATCAGGGTGGAACCTTCTCCTTCGATCGCAGCACCACCGGCCTTACGTCCTCCACCAACCCTACCGGCAGTGCGATCGCCAGCTTCTATCTGGGCGCGGCCAGCAGTGCCAACGTTTCGTTCCTTAACGTGATCAACAGCTATCCCCGCCAGATCGGCTGGGCCGCCCACGTTGGCGATAACTGGCGTGTCACTCCCAAACTGACCCTTACCTACAGCCTGCGCTGGGACACGATCAGTCCTGCCTACGAGAAGAGCAATAACCTCTCGTTCTTCGACCCCAAAGGACTCAACCAAGACGCAATTGGGCCAAGCGGACCGCTGAAGGGCAGCCTTGCCTTTGCCGGATCCAAGCACGGTGAGGCCAGCTTCGGCAAGCGCTATCCGGAGCAGCAGCAATACAACTGGGCGCCGCGTGTCGGGGCCGCGTATGCGTTCGACAACAAGACTGTAGTGCGCGCCGGCTATGGCATCTACGTCGGCCAGGCATTCTATCCCGGCTGGGGCGGAGGCATGAGCCTCGATGGCTTCAACCTCAACGACACTATCGGCGAAGTACGCGTCGGTCAGGGTGTCATACCGGCCATGTATCTCCAGGGCGGTTTCCCCACTCCTGGCAACACGTCGAACATTACATCAGGGTTCGATAACGGGCAGTCGCCTCTCTATCGCCCCGCCGATGGAAACAAACGTCCCTACTCGTCGCAGTGGAACCTCACCGTCGAGCGCGAGCTGCCGCAGAACTTCTACGTCAGCCTCTCCTACGTAGGCACCAAGGGCACTCGCTTGCCTTCGCAGAACAACCCCATCAATGTGTTGAATCCCTTCTCTTCGAACATTCAGGCGTTTACATCGCCTGACGGCCTCACCTCCAAGTTGAGGGACACCTTCGGCCCGAACGACACCATGGTCGATGGCGTCCCTGCTCCTTACGCCGGCTGGTACGATCAGGTCAATGGCAACTGCGGGGCCACGGTCGCGCAGGCGCTGCTGCCTTTCCCTCAATACTGCTCAACTCTTACCGGCCTGAACGAAGGCCATGGCACCTCCATCTACCACTCCTTCCAGGGCAAGGTCGAACGGCACCTGCGCAGCGGTCTGTATGTGCTGGGTTCGTTTACCTACTCCCGCCTCTACACCAATGCATCAAACAACACCCAGGCCACGGCTTCGTCGGGCAACTCCGGCACCGGCGTCATCTCACCCTTCAACCTCAAGCGTCAATACGCCATCGCTGCCGACAATGTGCCGTTCAATACCACCATTGCGGTGGTATACGATCTGCCGTTCGGGCTCAACAAGCATTACCTGAGCAGTGGGGGATTGAGCAATCTGTTCGTCGGCGGATGGCAGGTGAGTCCGATCTGGCAGTATAGCTATGGCATCCCGTTCGCCTTCAAATCCGGCAACTGCAATGCGGTCTCGCAATTCCGAGAAGGCTGCATCCCCGGCATTGCTGCAGGTGTCAAAGTCCTTCCGAATGGCCGTAACGGCTTCGACCCGAGCAAGAACAATGGCCAGATGATTAACCCCGCCGCCTTTGAGACTGACTTTTCCAAGTTCGGTTACACCGGCACCGGCCCGGTCGTGACCACCATCTATGGACCCAGCTACAAGAACATAGATGTTTCGTTCACAAAGAATACCCGGATCACGGAGAGGGTCAACTTCCAGCTTCGGGCGAACTTCTTCAATGCCTTCAACAATCACTACTTCATCAGCCAGGGCAATAGCTCCAGCGGCGTCGGGTATGCGTTCAATACTGATATCGCGGCTCCCGACTTTGGCAAGTGGAATGGCACAGTATCCTCACCGCGCACTATTCAGTTCGCCGGAAGGATTGAGTTCTAAAGATCCCTCCGGTGTACTTCCATCTCCACCCGGCCAAGTCCTCTGGCCGGGTGGTTTATTTTCTGTGATCCTGTGAATCGGCCGCTGGATGCGTCTCCGCATGCAGACTCAGATATGTCTTCACTTCCGCTTGCGACAGTTCCTTTTGACCGAGTTTGCGGTAGATGCGGGCCAGCGCATAATGCGGTTCGGCATAGGCAGCATCCAGCCGGGAGGCCTCCTTGAGCGCCCCTACTGCTGCGTCCAGTTTGCCTCGGGCTTCGAGCACTGTTCCCAACTGATACTGCGCCTGCGCCAGCCCTGGATCGAGCCGCAAGGCATCGCGCAGTTGAGCTTCAGCTTCGTCGAGCCGGTTAAGAAACTGGAGTGCAATCGCCAGATTCAGGTGCGGCCATGCCGAAGGATGCGGCGACGTTGCTTCCAGCTCGATGGCCTTCGTATAGCTTTCGACCGCCTGCTGATTGTGGTTCTGATAGAAGTAGCAAAGTCCGAGATTGTCATACGCGTGAGCCATCTTTGGATCCAGCGCAATCGCCTGCTGGAAGTGAGCGATTGCCCCATCGTACCGCTGTGCGTCGTAGTCGAGACGGCCCAGCCAATAAGGATAAAGCGCCTGCTTCGGCTGTTCGGCAGCCAATGTATGCAACAGCGGCTGTGCCCACGCCGAGTGGCCCATCTTGATGTAGACCATGGCCAGCGAGAACCGGGCCGAAGCATCCAGAGGAGCAATCGCCTCTGCCTTATTCCACGCAATGGCGGCATTCAGATAATCTGTGTTCAGAAAATACACGCGCCCGGCAAACGAGAGCAGGCGGCCGGCGCGCAGCGAGTGAGGATCGCGATCGATCTCGTTCAGCAGCAGCTTCTCCGCCGCGATATAGTCGTGGGCCGCAAGGGCCTGGGTCAATTGCGAGGCCTCAGCAGAAGGCAGGCCCAACGCACCGATGGGAGAAGAAGCAGGCTCCGGCTCGGCGCTCGTCGTCTGGCTGGCAGCAGGCCGAGCCGAAGATACAGTGAGGATGAACGCCAGCACCCATCCCGATCGCGTCCTGCTATTTTGCGGCATCTTGGAGAGTAGTGTAGTGGACAGGAGCAGTGAAGAGAAAGTGCCGATCACGAGGCAGGTGGTAGCCATACAAAAAATTCAATCCCGTGTCCTTCATATGGATGTAGCCCGTTCGACGGCTCTGCTGGCAACGCTCCTTGCAACGTTCCTCGTTACGACCTTCGCTACGCCGACCCTGGCACAGCACACAGATGCTGCCTATCAAGTCACCCTGCTCACGATTCAGCAGCATATTGAGAGTGGAGATCTGGACGGCGCTCACACGTTGCTCACTCAGGCCTCTAAGCGGTATTCAGCGGACGGCGGCCTCGAAAACCTGCTCGGGGTAGTGGAGATTCAGCAAGGTCATTCCGACGCAGCGGAGCAAGCCTTCACCCAGTCCATTCGCCATAGTCCGAAGCTCGTCAGCGCCTATCTCAACCTCGGCCGAGCTTACATGCTCCAGGCGACCAATAATAAGGAAGTGCAGGTAAAGGCGTTGCACGTGTATGAACGCGCCCTTGTCATTGCCCCTGCGAACGCTGAAGCGAACTACCAGGTTGCCGTGTTGCTCATGCATGCGCAGAGCTACCAACGTTCGCTCGACCATATTGAAAGACTGGGCCAACAGGCGAAGAGCCTTCCCGGAGCATTAGCGCTGCTGTGTGCCAACCACGCGGCGCTCGGGCATAAGCAGGAATCGGAACGAGCCGCCGCCGCGCTTGCCACTCATCCTGATTTCACCGAAGCGGACGTAATCGAAATCCTGCCGGTGCTGCGAACTGCGGGCCGATCCGATCTCGCCGTCCAGCTTCTCACCGCAGCGGCAGCGCACGCGCCGCTTTCGCCCTCGGGCCTACGTTCCCTCGGGTTGGCTCAGGAATACAACGGCAATCTTGGCGAGGCGCGCAGTACATTGGAGCGAGCCTTTGCCGCCGATCCCGCATCCACCGCGGTGCTGGTGGATCTCGCACGCGTAGCCCATGCGCAAAAGGATTTTCGCGGCGCCCTGGGATATCTGGCGCACGCCCGCGACCTCGCTCCCACCGATGCCCGCCTGCCCTACTACTTCGGGCTCGACTCGCTCGACCTCGGCCTGTTGGCGGAGTCTCGCAAAGCGTTAGGAGAAGCCGTGCAGCTTGCCCCGGAAAATCAGGACTATAACTTCGCCATGGGCATCGTGTCGGCCTTCGCCCAGGACCCGACGCAGGCGTTGCCTTACCTGAAGAAGTACCATGCCTTACGCCCGCAGAATCCTGCGGGAATACTGGCACTCGGAACAACCTCTTTTCGCGCCAAGGACTTCGATGCCGCGACCACCTGGCTCAAGCAGGCAGCTACAAATTCTCAAACCGCAGCCACCGCGCACTACTATCTGGGACGCATTGCGCGTCTGCAGGGGCGCCTCGACGATGCCTTGGCCGAACTCAACCAATCGGTGACGCTCAAGCCCGATCAGGCGGAAGCCCTCGCGGAGCTGGGCCAGGTGGACATCCAGACTCGCAACTACCCCGAGGCGGAAAAGCAGCTAGGCCGGGCGCTTGCCATCAATCCCGATAACTATGCCGCCAATTTCAGCTTGCTCCAGCTCTATGCGCGCACCGGCGACAGCCGCAGGGAGCAGCAGGCAAAACGCTTCGACGACATTAAGAGCAAAAACGAGACTCAGTACCAGGAGATGATGCGCATCATCGAAGTTCGTCCTCAGGAAGGCTCCGCTCGCTAAACGCCGCCGCATGCGAGGCGTTCTTTCCCATTCGGGAGGGGATGGATTGACACGGGATGGTTTATTTCATACGGTGTTTGTGTCCGGTATCTGTACTCAATCGGCGTATTCAATCGAATTAGCGCAGAACAAATTGACCGGCATGAATTGGCACGAATAGGCATGGATCAACGATGCTACCCATCTGGATGAAATTGCGGAACCTGTCCGCAGGTACAAATGCGAGCTACTCAAGGAGATAATGTGCGCCCCACTCGGAAGTTCGGATTAATTTCTGCCTCGCTGCTAACGATGTTCCTCGTGCAACTGGCTCCCGCACAGGGGCAGGCCACTTCGAGCTCGATGCCGCCACCCCCTCCTCACGCGAAGCAGATTCATCTGAAGCATGTGCTCGTCATCGGCCAGACCAAGGGCTTCGAGCATGACTCCGTCTCTACTGCGATGGCCGCCGTCTACAAGATGGGCCACGACACCGGCTTGTGGGACACGACCATGCGCACCGATACCGAGCTGCTTACCAAAAAGGATCTCGGGCGAAATGCGAAGAACCTCAATTATTTCGATGTCCTGATCTTCGCCAGTACTACCGGCGAACTGGATATGGATGCCAGCCAGAAGCAGGACATGATGTCCTTCATTAAAGAGGATGGAAAGGGCTTTGTCGGAATTCATGCCGCGCTCGATACCAATTACACTTGGCCTGAATACGGTGAGATGATCGGCGGCTGGTTCGACCAGCACCCCTGGATGACGTTCAACGCGCCCATCCTCAACGAAGCTCCGGATTTCACCGCGGTACGTCATTTTCCCGCTGCGTTCGTGAAGTATGACGAAATTTATCAGCCCAAGGCCTGGTCGCGGGACAAGGTGAATGTTCTCCTCAGTCTGGATAACACCAAGTTGAACTACGAGAACAATCCCCGCGTGCATCGCACCGACCACGATTTCCCCATAGCCTGGTCGAAGATGTACGGCAAGGGCCGCGTCTTCTACTCGACACTGGGGCATACGGAAGAGTCGTGGAATGACCCCGATATTCAGAAGATGTACTTTGAGGCGATCAAGTGGGCTCTCGGCATGACGGAAGGCAGCACAGCTTCCCATGCGCGTCCCGCAGGTCAAACCGGAAAGTAGTCATGCTGGCATAGCGGCCTTCGATTCGGCAGAAATAGGTGGACAGCCTACCTCATTTGCCCATCTCAAGATATTGTTAGGACATGCGTCAGCCGCAGAACGCGGTACTCCGGGAGAACATCTCTCCCGGAGTAATTTACAAAATGCGGCGATGTTGATCGCAACTCACACGTAGACAAGGATTTGGCATGAGAACTTTAGGAATGGGCCTGGTTGGCCCCGGATTTATCGCAGAGCACCATATCGATGCCGTCAGACGGCTGGGCGATGTTGAGATTGTGGCCCTCGCCGGTTCGAGCGAGCAGTCGGCAAACCGCAAGGCCAGCGCATATAAGGTTGATCGCGCCTATGGCGACTACAAGGACTTGATCGCCGATCCCGATGTCCATGTAATCCACAACACCACGCCGAACAATCTGCACCTTCCCGTATCGATGGCTGCGCTTGCTGCCGGCAAGCACGTCATCTCCGATAAGCCCCTGGCACTCAACTCAGCGGAAGGTCGCCAGTTGCGGGATGCAGCCCGCGCCGCCGGGGTCGCCCATGTCGTCACCTTCAACTATCGTGGAAACCCGCTCGTTCAGCAGGCCCGCTCCATGGTCGCCAAAGGCGATACCGATGGCGTCACCTTCGTCCACGGCCACTACCTCCAGGATTGGATGACCGACCCCAATGTCTACTCCTGGCGATCCGATCCGGCCCGAGGCGGCGCAAGCTCCGCGCTTGGTGACATCGGCTCCCACTGGTGCGATCTCGCCGAGCATGTCTCCGGGCTGAAGATCGACTCCGTCCTCGCCGACCTGACCACCGTGATCCCGGTCCGCTACTCGTCGGGCGCTTCCGCCGAGGCATTTTCGCAGGAGCGCACCGGCGACCGGACCGCTGTCAATATCGTGAGCGAAGATCTGGCCAGCGTGCTGCTTCGATTCGACAGCGGAGCCAAAGGCGCCTTCTCCGTCGGCCAGATACTCCCAGGCCACAAAAACGATCTGCAACTGGAGCTGAGCGGAAAGAAAACTTCGCTCAAGTGGCGTCAGGAAGAACAGAACGAGCTTTGGATCGGTCATCACGATCAGCCGAACGCGACCATGGCAAAAGATCCTTCGCTGGTCTTGCCGGAGGTTCGCCGCTATGTTCACCTGCCCGGCGGTCACCAGGAATCCTGGGCCGACGCCTTCTGCAACGTCATTCGCGATGCCTATGATTGGATTCGTGCGGGCGCGGCCCCTGCGTCCAAGCCAGCGCCTCTGGCGACCTTCGACGATGGCTACCGATCGACCTGCGTGATCGAGGCGATGCTCCGCAGCCATGCCGCGGGCGGAGTATGGGAGAAGGTCCGCTATGTCGCCTGATCTATCCTGAAGCAGGGTTCCATAAGAAATAATGCAGGGCAGATAGCAAAACATTAGTTTTGCTGGATAAACTAACATCCGGATATGGAGGAGCAACAGCATGAAATTGGGAGTCTTTACACCGTTACTCGGGCAGCTTCCGCTGGACGCCGTGCTTGAAAAACTGAAGTCGCTCGGTATCAGCACCGTGGAACTGGGCACCGGGAACTACCCGGGCGACGCGCATTGCAAGCTCTCCATGCTGGACGATGCCTCTGCGCTCAAGCAGTTCCAGCAGACGCTCGATCGCCACCAGGTCAGTATCAGCGCATTGAGCTGCCACGGAAATTCCCTGCACCCCGACAAAGCGCAGGCGGCACAGGCGCAGGAGGTAAGCCGGAAGACGATTCTCCTGGCCGAGAAACTCGGCGTGTCGACTGTCGTCGACTTCTCCGGCTGCCCCGGAAGCTCCGCCAACTCCACTTCTCCTAACTGGGTCACCTGCCCCTGGCCTCCGGAGTATCTCGACATTCTCGCTTGGCAATGGAAAGAGGTTGTCGAGCCTTACTGGGTGAAGCAGGGGGCGTTTGCCGAGCAGCATGGCGTCAGAGTCGCGATCGAGATGCATCCCGGTTTCGTCGTCTACAGTCCGGAGACGATGCTTCGCCTCCGCTCCGTCGCCGGGCCTGCGATTGGCTGCAACTACGATCCCAGCCATATGTTCTGGCAGAATATCGATCCCATCGCGGCGATCCGGGTTCTTGGCGACGCCATCTTCCACGTCCACGCCAAGGACACGCAGATGTACCCCGTCAATCTTTCGAGAACCGGCGTCCTCGACACCAAGCCCTACACCGACGAGCGTAATCGCGGATGGATCTTCCGCACCTGCGGCTTTGGCCACGGAGCCGAGTGGTGGAAGGAGTTTGTCTCCACTCTCCGCATGTATGGATACGACGATGTGCTCTCGATCGAGCATGAGGACAGCCTGCTCTCGCCGGACGAAGGCCTCACCCGGGCAGCAGGTTTTCTGGACGAAATCGTTATCAAAGAGAAGCCGACGGCGGCGTGGTGGGTGTAAGACTGTTGCCGCAAGAGACAGATCGAACCAAAACCAGCTAATGTATAAGTCTTATCGATATAGGTGCAGGTAACGCATTGAGATTTAAATTGACGGGGTCGCTGACGAGCAGATGAAAAAAATACCGGTAATTGCAGTCGCAACAGTTGTAATGATCTTTGCCGCTTCCAGAAACAAGCTATTACCAATCTATGCGGCGCCCGTGGCTGCAGCCGCTCAGGCTGCTCAAACGGCCCCGGCCCCGGGAGCCGACCCCGGCGCTCAGGTCTTCAAGCAGCACTGCGCAGTCTGCCATGGCGAAAATCGTCAGGGGCACCCTCCGACATTTCCGTCTCTGATCGGCGTCGGTGACCGGCTCAGCGTGCAGCAGGAAGAGGCCATGATTCATCAGGGCAAGGGAGTCATGCCCGCTTTCCCGCAGATCAAAGGCGAAGAGTTAGCCTCTCTCCTCCACTTCCTGAACGAAGGAAAGATGCCGGAGGCAAAACCAGCGCCCGCGTCTGTCTCTCCTGCCGCCACGCACCCCGCTTCGGGTCCCCTCGCAGCCGGTGGCTCGCTGTTTCAGCAGAACTGCGCTTTTTGTCATGGCCGTGATGCAGCCGGGGGAGAGAGCGGCCCTGACCTCACACGCTCCAAGCTGGTCGCTGCGGATAAAGGCGGCGACAAAATTCGGGCAGTGGTGCTCAACGGATTGACCGATGGCGACAAGAAGATGCCTGCCTTCAAGCTTTCCGAGGCCGAGATATCAGACCTCGCCGCGTTCATCCATGACCAGACCCGCAAAGCTGCGATCCGACCCGGAGGTCGTCGCGGAGTCGATGTCGCGGACCTGCAAACCGGCAATGTCGCTGCTGGAAAATCGTATTTCGAAGGCGCTGGCGGATGCTCGTCGTGCCACTCGCCCACCGGCGACCTCGCGCACGTCGCATCGCGCTACGAGGGCCTCCAGTTGGAGATGCGGATGCTCTATCCGCGTAACGCCAAGTCGACGGTCGTCGTAACTCTGCCTTCGGGAGAGAAGGTCGACGGCACTGTGGCCTATGTGGATGAGTTCACCATCGGGCTGACCGACAAGAGCGGGACCTACCGTTCGTGGCCAACCGCCACCGTAAAGTATGCGATCGATTCTCCTGTTGACGCCCATGTGGCTCAATTTCCGAAGTACACCGATGCAGACATCCATAACCTGATGGCATATATGCAGACGCTGCGCTAGCCGCTTTGCCCCGGTTTGAAGCATTGACCTGAAAGGCTACGTATCGACATGCGGCTACTGAAAAACGTTTTCTTCCTTGTTGCGGCAGTCATGCTGTTGGCTGTCGCATCTTCCCCTCGGATGAATGCCCAGAATCTGTCTGCCGCCGGCCTTTTAAAGCCGTCGACCGACAGTTGGCCTACCTATCACGGAGACTACACTGGCCGCCGCCATAGCTCCTTGACTCAAATTACGACCGACAACGTCCAGAATCTCACCCTCGCGTGGGCATTCCAGACCAACCAGTCCGCGGGCATCAAGTCCTCGCCGCTGGTGGTCGATGGCGTGATGTACTTCACCGTTCCCGATAACGTCTGGGCGGTCGATGCGCGTAGCGGCCACATGATCTGGCGCTACACCTACCCGCCCAACAAGGGACTGCACATCGGGCAGCGTGGCGTCGCCATGTACAAGGGCTGGCTGTACTTCATGACGCCCGATGACCATCTGATCTCGCTTAACGCGAAGGACGGCACAGTCCGTTGGGACGTGGTCGTTGCCGACGTCAATCTGGGCTATTGGACCTCGATGGCTCCGCTCGTCGTCTCGGACCATATACTCGTCGGCGTCTCCGGCGACTTCGATAATCTGCGCGGCTTCCTCCGCTCCGTCGATCCCGAGACGGGCAAGACGCAATGGAGCTGGTACTCCACGCCCCCTGCCGGAACGCCGAACAGCACGACCGGCGGCATGACCTGGATGACGGGGACCTATGATCCGGATCTCAATCTCATCTACTGGGGTACGGGCAATCCCACGCCTGTGCTCAAAGGCACGACTCGTCCCGGCGATAATCCCTACACCTGCAGCATCGTGGCGCTGAACCCCGACACCGGAAAACTAGTCTGGGACTTTCAGGTCTCTCCGCACGATACCCATGACTGGGATGCGGCCGAGGTTCCTGTGCTGGTCGACGCGGACTTCAACGGGAAGCCCCGCAAGATGCTCATGCAGGCCTCCCGCAACGGTTACTTCTTCGTGCTCGATCGCACCAACGGCAAAAGTCTTTTGACGGTTCCATTCGGGCCCGTTAACTGGGCACTCGGCATCGACAAGCAAGGCCGCCCCATTCCGAATCCAGCCAAGGAGCCGACTCCCGACGGCCGTCTGATTGCTCCGGATGAGGGTGGGCTTGCCAACTTCCGTTCGCCTAGCTTCGATCCCAAAACCGGACTCTTCATCGTGACCGCGCATCCCAGTTGGAGCATCTACTTCGCCAAGCCTGCAGACGGCACCTACGGCTGGGCAGGCGCGGACTACGGCCTGTGGGGTAAGGGAGTCGTCGAAGCGATCGATTACAACACCGGCAAGATTCGCTGGAGTCATGAGATCGGCCAGGGCAGTCCCGGAGCGGGTGTGTTGACGACCGCCGCGGGCGTTACATTTACCGGTGATGTCTTCGGCAACATGCTTGCTCTCGAAACCAGTAGCGGAAAGACTCTCTGGCATGCGAATACGGGAACATACATCGGCACATCCCCGATTACCTACGAGCTCGATGGCCGCCAGTATGTCGTGACAGGGAGCGGCGGCGTGCTGTTTGCCTGGGCATTGCCGAACACGCATCACTAGGTCCGGCAGGTTGTCGAGGTAATAAAAAAACAACGGCGGATCAAAATATTCGGAAGATGCTTTCCGTCACAGCCTTTCTCGCATACACTTACGGTGCCAATCATGTCCAACATCTCTCGTCGCCGCTTGATCCAAGGTACCGTTGCAGGAACGGTGCTCGCTTATACCTCGCAATCAGCCCTGTCTCAGGCCGATGCCCCCGTCCAGCGAAAGGGCCGCATTCACCAGTCCGTTTGCCGCTGGTGCTATCCGAAGGCATCGCTCGAAGACCTTTGCGCCTACTCCGCGCGCATCGGATTGAAGGCCGTCGATCTGCTCAAGCCGGAGGAGTATTTGATCCCCCAGCGCTATGGCCTTGTCTGTAGCATGGGCTATGCCGGAGCGGGCGACATTCCGAATGGCCTCAATCGACTCGAAAACCACGACAAGATCGAAGCGGCGTTCCGCGAAAACATTCCCCTCGCCGCAAAGGCGAAGGTCCCCAACGTGATTACGTTCTCCGGCAATCGCAAAGGCATGTCCGATGAAGAAGGCGCTCGCAATACGGTGATCGGGTTGAACCGCGTCAAGAAGATTGCCGAAGATAACAACGTCACGATCTGCGTGGAACTGCTCAACAGCAAGGTTAACCACAAGGACTACATGTGCGATCACACCGCCTGGGGCGTGGACGTCATGAAGCAGGTGAACTCAACTCACGTGAAGCTGCTTTACGACATCTACCACATGCAGATTATGGAAGGCGACATCATCCGGACCATCCAGGAGAACATCCAGTGGCTCGGTCACTTCCATACCGGCGGCGTCCCCGGCCGGCACGAGCTCGACAACACCCAGGAAGTACAGTGGGACGGCGTTATGCGGGGCATCCTGGCAACGGGATTCAACGGCTATGTCGCGCATGAATTTGTGCCGGCGGGCGACCCGTTCACCTCGCTCCGTCAAGCTGCCGATCTGTGTGACGTATAACACCGTCCAGAGAGTGCATTCCCCCAAAAGCAACCTTAACCACGTCATCTCGACCGAAGCCGCGCAGTTTTACCGTGCGGCGCAGTGGAGAGATCCCTGTATTTCGCCTTTTACTCTTATTTCGATCTGGCTCCCCGGAATGCAGACGGCTTACTATCTCGATCCGCACACGCTATTTGTCGCTTTGCTTAAGGGCACGGCTTCAGCCGTGCCGTAAGCGTTTTTTGCATTGCGGCTTCAGCCGCTGAGGTACGTCTTCATTCAGCCATCGACTTTTTCAGCATCCTCTCATCGCGCGGTGCAGCGAAGAGATACCTCAATCCCTCGAGTCGCCCTTGGCTTGCCGCAGGGATTGGCGTAGAAGAGATAAATGAAGATTCTGACGGCGGAAGAGATGCAGGCGGTGGATCGCCGCACGGCGGAAGAGTTCGGAGTTTCGCTTGGATCATTAATGGAGCGGGCCGGCGCAGCAGTGGCTGCATTTTGCCTGCGGCAGTATCCGGCGGCAGAGCGGGTGGCGGTGCTTTGCGGCAAGGGAAATAACGGTGGCGACGGCCTGGTTGCCGCACGGAAACTTGCGGGCGCGGGCAAGACAGTACAAGTGGTTCTGCTCGGGCAGAGAAGTGAATTGAAAGGCGAGGCGGCAGCCGCTCTGGCCCGCTTGCAGAGCGAGGCTCCCGCCGTTGCCTTTCTCGAAGTTGTGGATGAGGCCACGCTGCCGAGCGTGTTGGACGGAGCAGAGTTATTGATCGATGCCGTCTTAGGCACCGGCTTCAAGCCTCCTTTGCGCGGCCTTGCAGTTGCGGTTCGCAATCTGCTGAAGAGTGTAGATGTGCCGGTGGTGGCAGTCGATTTGCCTTCCGGCTGGGACGCAGATTCGATGGCGCAGACGGCAGAGGGAGCCTTTCAAGCGAATGCCGTCGTCACCTTTACCGCTCCGAAGCTGGCGCACGTGTTCGGTCATTTGACGGCGGAGACCTTTGGCCCAGTCGCGGTGGCAGAGATTGGATCGCCTGATGCGGCGATACAGTCGAAGACCGGTTTGATGTGGACAGGTATCTCGAAGGCCTTGGCGGAGCCGCCTCGGGAGATGAATTCGAATAAGGGAAGATTTGGGCATGTGCTGGTGGTCGGTGGAAGCTGGGGCAAGGCGGGTGCTCCCGCGATGGCTTCGCTGGCCGCTCTGCGCGCGGGCGCAGGGCTGGTGACGGCTGGCGTCGTCGAGAGCATCGTCGGGCTTGTCGCAGGGATTGCTCCGGAGTTGATGGTGGCTCCCTTGGCCGAGAGCGGCGGAGTCTCGCTGGCCAATCTTGAAAAGGATCCGCTCGACCGATTGATGAAAGGGATCACCGTTCTGGCAATCGGGCCCGGTCTGGGGACAGCCGAGAGCGCTCCCGAATTCGCGCGTCAGATCGTGTCGAAGACGACCGTGCCCGCGGTCATCGATGCAGACGGTCTGAACGCCTTTGCGGGCCAGACCGCGTTATTGAAACACGCGGGGCGGACGCTGGTGTTGACGCCTCATCCGGGAGAGATGGCGCGGCTGGCAGGGATGACGGTCAAGGAAGTTGAGGCAGATCGCGTCGGTCTGGCACGGCGCTTTGCGACCGGGCATGGGGTAACGCTGGTCCTGAAGGGCTGGCGGACTCTGGTGGCGCATCCCGACGGACGCGTGGCGGTGAATACCACTGGAAATCCCTCGATGGCCAAGGGCGGCAGCGGCGACATTCTGGCAGGCATCGTGGCGGCGATGCTGGCGCAGTTTCCCAGCGACGTGGCGCGGGCGGTGGAGGCTGCGGTCTATCTCCATGGACTGGCCGGAGATTTCGCGGCCCATGCGATGGACGAGCACACAGTCCTTGCAACCGATACGGTTACACATCTTTCGAATGCGTTTCGATATCGGGTGAAAGATATGGATGGCCTGACTTGGATTTGTGGCTTGAACGAGCATCAGTCGAGAGAACATGGGATGGAACGATGAAAGAAAAGTTACGGGAGAAACGCTTCAGAACGCGGTCGGTGGCGGGAACACTGGCCTTGGGCGAGACGTTGGCGGAGATGCTTCAGGCACCCAGGCTGGTGATCCTTCGGGGCGAGGTCGGAGCAGGGAAGACGACACTGGTCAAGGGCATTGCAGCGGCGCTGGGTGCGGCCTATGAGGACGATGTGACCAGCCCCACCTTTACCCTCGTGCATGAGTACGACGGCCCTAAGGTGCACCTCTTTCATCTGGACCTCTATCGGCTGGAGACCGAGGAGCAGATTGCCGTGCTGGGCCTTGAGGAGATGATGGCCGAGCCGAATGCGCTGGTGCTGGTGGAGTGGGGCGAGCGCTTCGAGAGCGTGGTGAAGCTGGCCGATGGAGAGATTGCGATGGAGCACGGCGAAGGCGACGAGCGAGGCTTGATTGTGCGCTGGAAAGAATAGCGATTAGAGCAGCTTCCGCGAAGATATAGAGTCAAACCGCCAAGGGCCCACTGCCCGCTGCCATACCAGCATGGGGCGAACCAGGGTGGGGAGCCCCATGTTCCTTGGCCAAGGATGGAGCAAGGGCTGAAGGAAATTGCTGAAAGGTCCAGTTCTGCTAGCGTCACGCCTTCAGCCATACCGTAGGCGCTTTGCTTGCAGTCCGGCTTTACAGGCTGCGGAAAACTAATGTTTTGCTTAAGGGAACGGCTTCAGCCGTGTCGTAAATGCGCTGCTTGCAGTGCGGCTTTAGCCGCTGAGGGATCTTTCCGCGTCGTAACTGAGTTTTTAGCAGCCTCTGAAGACCTGCCCTATACATCATCGAGGAAACCGCCCTAATCGTGAATCAATGAGACGGCATATGAAGCCCTAGCGCTTCGACGATTGCAGGATCGGGTAAGGCCGCGCCGTTAGTTTTTGTGACCACGCCGAAGTTTGTCTGGTAGTCCCACATCGCCCAGCCGATGTTGTATCTTTCAAACGCAACCCGCATGTCGTGGACCCATTGCGCCCGCATGGCGGGTGGCGAGAAATCTTTGAGAACGCCGAACTCGCCGCAGTAGACCGGAGCGTGATGAAGCTGCGACCAGCGCGCGGCGAAGCCGATGGTCGCATCAACCCGCGCGGCGTCCCATCTGCCCAGACCGTATTGTTCAAGGAAGAGCTGGCTGTGCAGATCAGCCTCCTGTTGGAGCAACGGCGCGATCACTTCGGGGCTGGATGGGTACGGGATGCCGCGCAGCGGCCGAACCTCAGGAGAAGTCCACGTCGCGCCCTGATGAGTGAAGGGGAAGGGTTCGTAGTCGTGGAAGGTATAGATCACGTTCGGCTGCGCAATAGGTTGTAGCTGCATTAGATCGTCGAGTCCGGAGTAATGAGCCCCGGAGACAATGAGCGTATTGTTCGGCGCAACCCGGCGGATCGCCGCCGCAACGGTGGATTGAATGCCTTGCCAGCGGAAGGCATCGTCCTGCTCCGGCTCATTCATGAGCTCGAAGAAGATGTGCTCCGGATCAAGAGTCGCATAGTGAGCAGCGAGGACGCGCCACAAAGAAGTGAACTGCTCTACCGATGCCGTGCCATGCAGCAGAGGAGCTTTGTAGCTGCTCTCGGGATGGATATCGATGATGACGGAGAGATGGTGAGCGAGTATGGTCCGCACCGTCTTGTCCAGCTCCGCCACGAATGGAGTCACGCTCTCCGGCCTGCGCACCCACGAAAGCAGCGGATCGGGATCGATGCTGAGACGCACATGATCGAAGCCCAGCTCTTCCATCAGTGCGATATCGTCGGCAGTCGTGAACGTCTCCAGCCGATGCACGCTGTAGTCATTGGGCGACTGCGCAAACCAGATGCTCGCATTAATGCCGCGCCGAAGATTTTTAGCGCGGCTGAAGGCGAGGTCTGTGCCTGTCGTCTGTGAGAAGGCGGTGGGAAGAACCAGTGCGGCGCAGATGAAAGCCAAGGCCACGATAACGAGGAATCGTTGGTGTCCGCGAAACATGAACCTTTATACAGCTTCGAGAGCCGCCGGAGATCTCCCAATAAGGGATGCTGAGCCTGAGCTACATTGATCGGCCCGTGTAGCGGTAGATGGCGCACTCCTCGTCCCCGGTCGAGCCGTACTCCTCCTGCTGTGCGATGGCGGCAAGGTCGGCGGCGTGGTCTTCCGGCGACATGGCGACCGCGCCGTTGAAGAGTCGGGTAAACGCGGGATGCTTATCGAGGACGGTACGGCACTCGGCGTTAACGTAGAGAATGTCGAGCATCCCCGGACGCTTCGCAAACTGCGTCTCGATGCGGCGCAGCAGCGCCTTGAACACCGGAGCCTCGAAGGGGTGAAAGAGGAAGACCAGCGTGGGAGTCTGAGGAAAGTCGAAGGTAAGAGCGTCCTGCTCGATGAGCTGTGTAGGAGCGAGCCGCGAGGCTGTGCTATCGGCGTCGTGGCTGCTGCGCCAGTGGTCGAGGTTCTGCTGTGCGATGGCGACCATGGCCGGATTCAGTTCGATGCCGATCACCTGACGGAACGCCAGTTGGCTGGCCACCAGCATGGCCCGGCCTTTACCCGCGCCGATATCGACAAAGGTGTAGCTATGGATGGGGCTGGGCGGCGGCGTCTCGCGCCACAGGTCGATCAGCGCCCGCAGAATGCTGGGAGCGACCCCGTAGTAGGCCGTAACGTGTTCGTCGTTCGGATGTCCGGTGACGAGGTTGGCCGCAGGGACCAGCCCGCTGGTCTCCACTCCGTGAATCTGGTCGAAGGGATGGACGGGAATGGAGGTCGCTTTAAGCAGGTCGCGTGGGCGGATCGGAATGAGCTTTGCGCGCATGGCCTAGAGTATCTGGACGAGGCCGGGGTTGCCTTCGAGTCCGAGGATTCGACGCCCCTCAGGCGTGATGTTGTTCGGCGTCCACCTGGGAGCGGAGAGGATGGTGACCGTCGTTCGACTCACGGCTTCCATCCCCGCGAGCCGGTTACCGATCTGCGCGAGAGTCTGAGCCTCGCTGGCCTCCGTGGGGTTACTAAGAATGACGTCGATCTGGACCCGATGCTTTTCAGGAACACCGGGAATCCCCGCTCCGGGCGCATCGGCGTCCGGTGTGATGGCGATCACGCGGACCAGCCCCAGATCGACAATGTTGCAGGGAAGCTCCGGGTCGTAGCAGTCGCGCAGTGCAGTGAGAACTTCGGCTTCGGTGAGCATCTAGTGTTTGCGCTCGACGAGATAATTTGCCAGCGCCTTCAGTGGATCTGCTGCGGACCCAAAGGGTGCCAGCGCCGCAAACGCGTCGGCGATCAGCTCTTCGGCGTCCTTCAGCGACTGGTCGATGCCGTAGACCGCGGGCCACGTCGCCTTGATACTGGCAGTATCCTTGCCTGCGGTCTTGCCGAGCTGCGCCGAGTCCTGCGTCATGTCGAGAACGTCGTCTACGATCTGGAAGGCGAGCCCCGCCTTTTCGCCGAAGGTGCGCAGCCGCGCGATGGTATCGGCGGAGGCTTCCACTGCCGCCATTCCATAGAGTCCTCCGGCCACGATGCTGACCGTAATCAGCGCCCCAGTCTTGGCGCGGTGAATCGACTCCACCAGTTCGGCGGTAGGCGGCTTGCCCTCGGATTCGATATCGACGACCTGGCCGCCGATCATGCCGGGCGGAAGCGCCGTCTCAATGTCGCCCACACGCCCCACTCCCGTGCCCACCGCAAGCGCAACCTCGCGAAGAATCGCCACCGTGGCGGCAGGCGGCGAGGGCAGGGAAGCGATGGTCTGGAAGGCGAGTGTCTGCAACGCATCGCCTGCGAGGATCGCGATCGCTTCGCCAAAAGCGACGTGGCAGGTCGGCTGGCCCCGCCGCAGGTCGTCGTTGTCGAGCGCCGGGAGATCGTCATGGATCAGCGAGTAGGTATGCAGCATCTCGACCGCCGCGCCCAGGTCGGCCGCGCCTTCGGGAATATCGGCGCCTTCGCTGACCATCCGCGCAGCTTCCATGCAGAGAATCGGCCGCAGGCGTTTCCCGCCCGCGAAGGTGCTGTGCCGCATGGCGCGGTGGATGGAGTGAGGCAGCGTGTCGGTCGCGGGCAGAAGGCGTTCAAGGGCCGCGTCAGTAAGCTGCGCGCCGGAGAGAAGCAGGGTTTGTACTGTGGAATCCATTAAGGCTTGATGATAAATCAGAGAGCCCCTCGCAGGCGGCTCCCGGCTATCTACCCACCACCTCGACGATCTGCGAATCCGGCTTCGTCCACGCCTTCGCGCCGGTCGAACTCAGCTTCCCGCTCCTGTCCGTCCAGTGCAGGCGCGTAATCTCATGCGCCCCCTTCTCATAGTCATAGGTCGACCCATCGTCATTGTAGAGCCGGAAGTCCCCATCCGCTCCCGGATAGACCCGTACCTTCGCGATCTGCTGCTTTTCATTCGTACTCTCAACCGGCTCGCCCAGAGGAAGAATCGATCCCGCCCGCACAAACAGTGGCAGCGTATCGATCGGCGCGGCCACCGTTACCGTCTGCCCTCCATGCAGCCGCTCATTCGTCCAGAAGTTGTACCAGTCCGTCCCCGCCGGCAGATAGACCGACCGGCTCGTCGCCCCCTGCTCCGTCACTGGAGCCACCAGAAAAGCCGGCCCGAACATGTACTCATCCCCGATATTCGCCACCCGCTCATCCTGCGGAAAGTCCATGAACAACCCGCGCATAAACGGAGCGCCGGTCTCATGCGTCCCATAACCCAGCGAGTAGATATAGGGCATCAGCTCATAGCGCAGCCGCAGATACTTCTCCAGAATCGGCTCTGCCTGCTTGCCATACGACCACACTTCATTGTGCTTCCTACTCCCATGACTGCGGAAGTTCGGCTGAAACGCCCCATACTCGAACCACCGCGTATAAAGCTCCGGATAGTCGTCATAGTTCCCGACATTATCCCGCGCATCCGACGGATCGAGCAGCGGCGTATGCTCCGGCTTATGCACTCCCGGCAGATACTGCCACCCTCCAATATCCGTGCTCCAGTACGGCATTCCCGACGCCACGAAATTAATCCCCGTCGGCACCTGCCGCTTCAGCGTGTCCCAGTTCGGCGCAATGTCGGACGACCAGAAGATCGTGCCGTTATGCTGCGCCCCCAGGTATGCATCGCGCGAAAGAATCAGCGCCCGCGTCTTCAGATCGCTGCGAAACCCGTTATAAAAAGCTGCCGTATGGAACAGCGGATAGATATTGAAGAACTGTGTTCCCGGCCCTACATGAAAGTAGCTTCCATTCGGAGGCAGATCCGGCTCCGTCTCGTCCGCCCAGAAAGAATCAAAGCCCTTCTTCACGAAGTTGTCG
Organism: Terriglobales bacterium; assembly: GCA_041691575.1. GTDB lineage: Bacteria > Acidobacteriota > Terriglobia > Terriglobales > Acidobacteriaceae > Edaphobacter. The sequence continues at coordinate 394,745 of JBEPUJ010000001.1, read as the reverse complement.
CGAACCGTGCCCCAATACCACTTCGCCGCCTCGGGATTCGTCGTGTCGATGTCCGATCCCGCACGGTCATAGGGCAGCCCGTTGGTCGGCGTCCCGTCGGCTTGATGCATGAACCATCCATTTTTCAGAATCATGTCGTAGAACCGCGACTCCTTCACAAACCGCGGCCACACGCTGATCATGCTGTGAAATCCCATCGCATGCAGTTGCCGATTCATCTCCGCCGGATCGGGCCACTTCGCCGGGTCCATATCCATCTGGCCCATCTTCGTGTAGTAGAACCAGTCCACCACCATCACATCCGCCGGAAGATGCCGGTCGCGATAGCCCTTCGCCACGTCCAGCACCTCTTGCTGCGACGTGTACCGCTGCTTGCATTGGATATACCCATAAGCCGACTTCGGCAGCATCGGCGTCGATCCCGTCAGCAGCCGGTACCCCTCATAGATCTCGTCATACGTCTTCCCCGCAATAACGAAAAACGAAACCCTCTGCCCCACATCCGAGGTCCATCGTGTCTGGTCGTTAAATCCAAACGCAACAGTCGTTCGCGAAGGGTTGTCCCACATCAGGCCGTAGCCATAATTCGTAACCACAAAAGGAACACAAACGCTCTGCCCAGCGGGCGCGTTGTAGTCATGCGCGCACCGGACCACGTGACCCCGCCGGTCCATATACCCTTCCTGGTTCTGTCCCAGCCCGTAGTAATGCTCGTCCTTCGGAGAATGAAACGACGCCCCCACCTGAAAGAACGGAGCATCGGTCGGCCTCCGGTCATACAGAATATCCGCGTTCCCGTCCTTATGGTTCGGCACGGACATCTGCCATCCCTGCATATCCACAAGCTGCTTCCCGTCCGGCGTCTTGATCGAAATCCCCACCCCCGGCGTCGAGCCGTTGAAGAACTTCGCAATATCGGCAGACGTCCCTGTCGGTGTCCAGTGGCTCTCCGGGCTCACTGTCACCACCATGCGCGACGACTTCAAAACATCGCCGCGGGTGCCGCTCTCCTGCGTCCAGCCGTTCGGCGCAGCGTGCGCCACAACACCGTACCCCGGCCCGCTCTCCGCATCGCCCTTCCGCAGGCTCAGCGTCACGCGCACGATATTCGGCGCATACGGTTCCACCACCACGGTTGCCTCGCCACGGCTCAGCTCCATCTTTCCCTGTGCCTGCATCGTGTTGCCTGCGATTGCAGCCAGCGCCAGGCATCCCGCCCCCCACCCCATCAGCAGGCTCTTTTTAAAGTGCGAAGTAACCGGGCCTTTGTTCGACAATGATTGCATCGTTGATCTCACCTTCCGTCAGCTGTTTGTCCAGAAACGAGCGCATCTTCCCCAACCACGACCGGAAAAGACACGCACATGGAACGAGTCATTGTAGCTAAATATCAGAATAAAACGTTTTAGCTGAATCGCGCGGCAACTGTCAAACCACGCTATATTGTCATTCCTTAGAGCTGTTCCAAAGCAGCTATACCCGCAAATAAGAAAGCTATATCCCAAAATATTGCCATCCTTCGCCGCAGACGGAGGGGATGTGGACGTGTCTTCGGCAGTTATCTATGGCTCCCCAAAATATTGTCATCCTTCGCCGTAGGCGGAGGACCTGCTTTTCTCTTGGGGCACATCGTATTTGGAAGCGCTCTAAAACGCGACCACGGATGATCACGGATAAGCGCGGATAAACACAGATCGTCTCTCATCTGTCCCTCATCCGTGCCAATCCGCGGTCGATCCCGTCTTCCTCCATATGGCCCGCTAAAGCTTCGCGCTCCGCAGCCGCAGCGAATTGGCGATCACCGACACCGAACTCAGACTCATCGCCGCCGCCGCAATCATCGGGCTCAGCAGCAGCCCGAACGCCGGATACAGAATCCCCGCCGCCACCGGCACTCCCACGGTGTTGTAGATAAACGCAAAGAAGAGATTCTGCCGGATATTCCTCATCGTCCGCTGACTCAGCCGCCTTGCCTTCACGATGCCGCGCAGGTCGCCGCTCACCAGCGTAATCCCTCCCGCCGCAATGGCCACGTCCGTTCCCGTCCCCATCGCGATGCCGACATTCGCCTGCGCCAGTGCCGGGGCATCATTGATGCCATCCCCCGCCATCGCCACGATCTTCCCCTCGGCCTGCAACCTCTTCACCGCCTCAGCTTTCTTCCCCGGCAGCACATCGGCCTCATACTCGATGCCGAACTTCGCCGCGACCGCCGCCGCCGTCGTAGGATTGTCGCCCGTCACCATCACCACCCGGATGCCGTCCTTCTTCAACTGCTCAATCGCGCCCAGCGCCGACTCCTTCAGCGGGTCCGCAACCGCGACCAGCCCCGCCAGCCGTCCCTCGCTCGCCACCAGCATCACCGTCTGCCCTGCAGCGCGCATCTCCTCGGCCCGCTCCTGCAATGCCCCATCCTTGGCGCCCAGCGCATCCATCATGGCGCGGTTGCCCACCCCAATCCGCTTGCCCGCAACGATGCCCGTCACCCCTTGCCCAGTCACCGATTGAAAGTCCGTGACCGCCGCCAGCTCAATCCCTCTCTCCTCTGCCCCGGCAACGATGGCCGACGCCAGCGGATGCTCGCTCGCCTTTTCCAGACTGGCAATCTCCCCGAGAAGCTGCCTCTCATCGAAGCCCTCTGCCGCCACCACTGCCGTCAGCCGCGGCTTGCCTGCTGTCAACGTGCCAGTCTTGTCCACCACCAGCGTGTCTACTTTTTCAAACGTCTCCAGCGTCTCCGCGTTCTTGATCAGAATCCCCTCATGCGCTCCCCGCCCCGTCCCCACCATGATCGACATCGGCGTGGCCAACCCCAACGCGCACGGACAGGCAATAATCAGCACCGCCACCGCATTCACCAGCGCATGGGCATAACGCGGCTCAGGGCCGAAGAACGCCCAAACCAGAAACGTAATCGCCGCCACCGCCAACACAGCCGGCACAAAGTAGGAAGCAATCCTGTCCGCTAGCCTCTGGATCGGAGCCTTGGTCCGCTGCGCCTCGCTGACCATCTTCACAATCTGCGCTAGCAGCGTATCCGCCCCCACTCGCTCGGCCCGGAAGATAAGGCTTCCCGTGCCGTTGATGGTGCCGCCCGTAACCCAGGCCCCTTCGACCTTCTCCACTGGGATAGGCTCGCCCGTCACCATCGCCTCATCGACCGCGCTTCGCCCTTCGAGAACTGTCCCGTCCGTCGCCACCTTCTCCCCCGGGCGAACGCGAATTCGATCTCCCACCCGAATCTCGCTCAGCGCAACATCCGCCTCCGTCCCATCGCCGGCGATGCGGCGAGCCGTCTTCGGCGCCAGCTCTAGCAGTGCCCGGATGGCGCTCCCGGTCATGCTGCGAGCCCGCAGCTCCAACACCTGCCCCAGCAGCACCAGCACGATGATGACCGCCGCCGCCTCAAAGTACAGGCCGGGTTCGCCCGACCCATCGCGGAAGGAAGCAGGGAACACCTGCGGCGCGGCTACGGCAACTACGCTGTAGAGATATGCCGCCCCGGTGCCGATGGCGATCAGCGTAAACATATTGAGGCTGTGGTGAACGATCGAGGCCCACGCCCGTTCGAAGAACGGCCACCCGGCCCAAAGCACCACCGGCGTCGCCAGCGCGAACTCCACCCACCCCGACCCGTGGCCCAGGTAGCGTTGCAACGGATTCCCCGGCATCAGATGCGAAACCATGATCGCCATCAGCGGAAGCGTCAGCGCCACTCCAATCCAGAATCGCCGGGTCATGCTCTCCAGCTCCGGATTGGAGTCGTCTCCGGCGGTTACATCCACCGGCTCCAGCGCCATGCCGCATATAGGGCAACTCCCCGGTCCCTTTTGCCGCACCTCCGGATGCATCGGGCAGGTATACTCGCCGCCGCTTGCAGCAGCCGCAGGTTTCACCGCCGCGGCTTCGGAGCCGTCATACCTCTGTGGTTCCGCCTCGAACTTCTTCAGGCACGATTGTCCGCAGAAGTACCATGTCCTGCCCGCATATTCCGTCTTCCACTTGGCATCTTCAGGGACCACCTTCATTCCGCAGACCGGATCGATCACTGTCTTCATCGAGAGTTGTTCTTCCTGGGTTGGCATTCATTCCTCGCTTCGAGTGTGTAGACGTTCGATTCCCTCATCTATTACATACCCCCGCATACCCCGCCCCAAATCTCTACAAACCTCCACATCCCCAATCCCAACGTCATCTCGACCGAAGCCGCACAGTTTTATCGTGCGGCGCAGCGGAGAGATCCCTGTATTTCGCCTTGCCCTCCCCAGCTTGACCGCGAGAGACGCAGCCGAAGGAATCCCCCATTTTTCTTGTCAAGCCCCCAAAGCCCGCAATCATCTCACCTCCACACCCATAACCCAAGCCGTCACAGCCACTTACTTCCTCGAAAATAAATCCGGAAAGACGGCATCTTAGTTCTACCCAATTCACTACACTTAAAAACAGTAGAGAAATAGACCAAGGCCCAGCGGCAACGCTGGGCCTTGAGCATTTTCCGCGAGGGCATCGAGTCGAACCGTCAAGGGCCAACGGCCCGCTGCCATACCAGCATGGGGCGAACCGGGATCCCCGGCGGGCGGCTTTTGCCAACTGCGGCGGGGGAGCCCCATGTTCCTTAGACATGGATGGAGCAAGGGCTGAACAGGTTGCGGAAAAACTCATGTTTTGCTTAAGGGCACTGCTTCAGCCGTGCCGTAAGCGCTTTGCTTGCAGTACGGCTTTAGCCGCTGAGGGCTCATTCCGCGCTGTAACTGAGTTTTTCAGCAGCCGCTGAACGCCCGCCCCTATACATCATCGAGAAAATCGCTCTAACTCCTTCAAAAATAGGATTTTAGACGTAACCCCTTTGAATGTATGATTTTACGTCAGCCAGGATACCGGGGGTAGTATCCCCCGGAAATGCTACGTCAAACTCTCAACTCCAACATCCTCCGCATACCGCTGCTGAACATGAGCCCGCCCGCCCGCGCCCACCCATGTCTTCATCCACTGTCTGGAGACCACCCGCAACAGGATGAGGACCAGTAGTGCCAGCGTGGCATAAGCAATAAACCCCGCCGAGTAGGAGCCGGTATGCTGTTTCGACTGGCCCAGCAGGTTAGGCAGAATGCCTCCGCCCAGCGCCCCGATCTCGCCGATCATGCCCCCGGCGATAGCCGTCGTCACCGGCCAGCGCAGCGGCACAAGCTGGAAGGTCGCTCCATTGCCTGCACCCAGCGCGGCAAAGCAGAGCATGAACAGCAGCGTGGTCACCAGCAGCGACGGCGACGCAACCAACCCGAAGAGTCCGGCGATGGCAATCAGGAAGACCACCGACAGCGTCGTAATGCCTCCAATGCGGTCGGCGAACCAGCCGCCGAGGACGCGGGTCGCGCTGCCGGTCAGCGTAGCGAGCACCGTCAGGCTGCCGGCCTCGATCTTGGAGACGTGGAACTGCTTCACAAAGAACGATGGCAGGAAGGTAGCCAGCCCGATAAAGCCGCCGAAGGTGATGATGTAGACGAGATTGAAGGCCCAGCCATCCTTCTCCCACAGGCATTTCAGATGCTGCCCCAGGCTCTGGTGCTCGATATCCGGTGGTTCCTTCGCGAACACGATCATGACGATGAGCGGCAGCAGCATCATCGCCGCGGCAAAGCCGTAAACATGCTGCCATCCGTAGTGGGTCGCAAGCCGCGGAGCGAAGAGCGCGGCCAACGCAGTGCCGCTGTTGCCCGCTCCGGCAATCCCCATCGCCAGCCCCTTGTATTGCTTGGGAAACCAGCCCGAGCCCAGCGAGAGCGCAACCCCGAAGCTGGCTCCCGCGATGCCCAGCAGGACGCCCATGGCCAGAACGTCGTGGAAGGTCTTGACGAAGAAGAAGCCGTATAACAGAGCGAACACGATGGCCGACATCTCGACGATCGCGGCGTTCTTCCTGCCGATATATTGCGAGATAACGCCCAGCGGAAAGCGCATGAACGCTCCCGCCAGCGTCGGAACCGAGACCATCAGGCCGATCTGGCCCTGCGACAGGTGGAACTGCTCCGAGATGAACGGCCCCATCGCTCCGTTGAGCACCCAGACCGCAAAGCTGAAATCGAAGTAGAGGAAAGCCGCAAACAGGGTAGGTGGGTGTCCGGATTTCATGAATGTCTTGAGATTTGCCATGGGTAGCTCTCCTGAGAGTGAGTGATTGCCCTTACGTCAACGTCTTGAAGAATTTTTCAACGCGAACGGCGCATTGTTTGAAGTTGGGCTCGCGCGAAATGGGATCGAAGGCTCCCAGCGTGACCAGGTTGGAGTTGGTCTCGGAGAAGTGGAAGGGCATGAAGACCTGTCCCGGAGCGACGATGCCGGTGATCCTCAGCTCGATATTCCTCACCGTGCTGCGGCGCGAGACGACGTTGACCCTATCGTGAGGCCGAAGCTCCAGTTGCGCGGCGTCGACAGGATTCATCTCCAGCCACGCATTCGGCACCATGCTGTCGAGCATCTTGACCTCGGCGGTCTTGGTCCGCGTGTGCCAGTGCTCGACGGTTCGCCCGGTGTTGAAGATGAGGTTGTATTCAGCGTTGGGCTGCTCGACGAAGGGCAGACAGGGAACGCTGTAGAGCACAGCCTTGCCGCTGGCCGTAGGGAAGACGCCGTCGGCGTAGAGCCGTTCGCCGCCCCACTGGATGCCGCCCTGATCTTCAAGCTCCTGCCAGGTGAACTTGCTGTAGTCGCACATGCGGCCTTGGGAGACGCGCTGCCACTCTTTGAAGGCGTCGTGCGTTGTGAGCCAGCCCGGATAGAGATCTTCGCGCACGCCGAGGCGCTCGGCGATGTCGAGAAAGATATCGAAGTCGGTGCGAGCTTCGCCGGGCGGCGTAACCACAGCGTTGACCTTGCTGACGCGCCGTTCGGAGTTAGTGTAGGTGCCTTCCTTTTCTCCCCAGATGGCGGCAGGGAGAACAAGGTGGGCGAACTCGCTGGTGGGCGTGGGGTAAAAGCCGTCCTGCACCACCAGAAAATCGACGCTGCGGAGCGCCTGCACAAGGACAGAGTGGTTGGGGAAGGACACGACAGGATTGGTGGCAATAAACCATAGTGCTTTGACTTTGCCCGCAACCGCAGCCTCGATGATGTCGGGGTAGGCAAGCCCGCGAGCAGTAGGGATGCGATCCACATCGATGTTCCATAGACGGGCGAGGTCGTCGCGATCTTGCGGGTTGTCGAACTTGCGATAACCGGGAAGGCTGGAGGCGAAGCCGCTCTCGCGAGTCCCCATGGCGTTGCATTGTCCGGTAATGGAAAACGGCGCGGCTCCCGCACGGCCGAGGTTGCCGGTGATGAGCGCCAGGTTGTTGATCGCGGTCACGGTCGCCGCGCCTTGAGTCGAGTGATTGACGCCCATCGTCCAGCCGATAAAGGCGGCCTTTGCCTTGCCGTAAAGATAGGCCGTATTGATGATCGTCTCTTCGCTGAGGCCAGTGACCTCGGCAACGTGCTGCGGTGTGAAGTCTGCGACAAAGGCGGCGAATTCTTCGAAGCCTGTGGTGTGCTGCTCGATGTATTCGCGATTGATGTGGCCTTCGCGGATGAGCAGATGAGCGATGCCGTTGAGCAGGGCAATGTCGCCGCGCGGCTTGATCGGAAGATGGATGTCTGCCATCATCGCGGTCTTGGTGACGCGAGGGTCGACGACGATAACGGTGGAGTCTGCGTTGCGTTGGCGGTTGCGTTCGAGACGCTGGCAAAGGATGGGGTGGTTGTCGGCAATATTCGCGCCGATCAGCAGGATAACGTCGGCGGTCTCCATGTCGGCATAGGACCCAGGTGGACCGTCGCTGCCAAAGCTCATCTTGTAGCCGGAGACAGCGGAGGCCATGCACAGCGTTGTATTGCCGTCGAAGTTGCGGCTGCGGAAGCCGAGCTGAATCAGTTTGCCGAGAGTGTAGAACTCCTCGGTGACGAGCTGGCCGGTGCCGATGACGCCGAGCGCATCGTTGCCATATTTTTGCTGGACTGCGGAGAAGTTCTCCAGCATGACAGTGAGCGCCTCGTCCCATGAGACGGGAACGAGCTTGCCGTCTTTGCGCAGCAGAGGCTGCTTCGCGCGTCCGGGCGCATCGAGAATATGGTGCTCGCTAAGCCCCTTGGGGCAAAGCTTGCCGAGGTTGACGGGATGATCGGGATTGCCGCGTACGGTGACAGCCTTGCCATCCTTGACGCCGACCAGCATTCCGCAGCCGACGGAGCAGTAGCCGCAGGTGGTTTTGACCCAGGTGTCTGCGACGCGTGCCGTGGCGATGTGGCCGAAGCGCGGGTCGCGCTGGAAGGTGTATTCGGATTGGAGAGTGTCGATGCCGAGAGCCCGGCGGATATATTTCAGCATTAATGCGAGCCTCCCCGAGTGAAGGTGAGTGCCATGTTCAACGGAACGACGGAGACGAAGAAGAGATAACGTGCGATGAGAACCGCGGCGAAGGTCGCAAGCGTGGCGAAGGCGAACGCCCCGCAGAAGGAGAGCAGGCCCGCAGCAGCGGCGAGCGCAAAAGAGGCAATGAGCGCAGGACGAAAGTTCTGCGTGTTGAGAAGTTCCGCTGTGGCTCGGCCTTCAAAGAGGTCTGAGTGGTTAAGCCGAACGAGCCGAATGGCGTGATTGCAGATCCATAGGATGGCGGCAAGCGCCGTTGCCCAGCTTGGATAGGTGCTGGGGGTTCCGGCGATCCAACTGAGCGTAACGGGAAGCGTCGAACCGATGAGGATGCAGCTGAGGAGGAAATCAATCGGCGTGTGGATCATGTTCCACGCAGGACGCGCGGGGACAAGATAGATAAACGCGCTGGCGATCGTGCCCGCGATGCCGAGCAGTACGGCTGTCCAGCCGACGCTGGCATACAGTTGCGGAGCCAGCGACATCAACTGGAAGTGTTCGAGCCACGAGACGAACGTGAACGCTGCGATGGCCGCGAAGAAGAGGCCGAAGAGCAGAACCTCGCGGCTCAACCAGGAGCGACGCCACATCTTCAAGGCCCGCCATGCGTAAGCCGGACGCCCCAGGTGGAAGACCGAAATATTCAGCGCGATAACCGTAATGAACAGCAGCAGGGTAAGTAGCAAGGGCTGCGCTCCGCGAAAGATAAGTGCAAAGATCAGCGAGCCCGTGACGGACTGGATGAGCGTCGTCATGAAGACGAGAGAGAGGTGGGCATGCTCGGGCTGGATGCGGCCGGTGTCGACGCGTTCGAGCTTGGTCGTAGTGTTCGGCGGTAACGTAATGCGCGTGGTCGAGATGGTGTGGCCCGCTGCGGGCATGCCGGGAGACTCCGCAGCGGCGTAGTCGATGCGCCACGCAGTGGTGTCGACGATCTCGATCTCGATGGCGGCTTCGGGGCAGGCGTTGACGCAGGCGGGTTCGAGGCCGTCGGTAAGCCGTCCGTGGCACATGTCGCACTTGCCGACGACACCGCGGTCAGCATTGAACTGCGGGACCGAGTAAGGGCAGTTCCACACGCAATACTGGCAGCCGATGCAGGCGTCGGCGGAGTGGAGAACGATGCCGGTGATGGGATCTTTGGTGTAGGCGTCAACCGGGCAGCCTTTGACGCAGTCGGCATCGAGGCAGTGGTTGCAGCCCATGGAGAGGTAGTGCCGCAGTGTATCCGGATAGGTGCCGCCTTCGATCTCACCGATGCGCCGCCAGCGAATATCGGCGGGGTTGCCGTTCTGCTCGTTGCAAGCAATCTCGCAGGATCGGCAGCCGATGCACTTGGTCATGTCGAAATGAAAGCGGTACTGCTCACCGGCTTCGAGAGCGCGTGCGGGGATGAGCGACGTTACTACAGTCGCGGGCGTGGCCACAGGTACAGCTACAGGAGCAGAGAGCTGGCCGAGATCGGCGAAGGTCATCCGCACGATGGAGTCGGCGCTGGCGGATTGTGCGAGTTCGTGAAGTGGCAGGGACACTGGGGCTCTCCTTTCTTCGAGGTGGCGTGCAGTCCTTGTTGAGAGCTAGTAAACGTCGCGGTGGTAGCGATGATCGTCTTTGAGCGTCTGGACATACTCGGTTGCCGCGTCGGCGTCGAGGCCGCCTTGTTGTGCGACGATGCTGTGGAGAGTCGCATCCACATCCTTGGCCATATGCGCGGCGTCGCCGCAGACGTAGATGCTGGCTCCGTCCTGCAGCCACGACCAGAAGCGTGGCGCCTGTTCGAGCATCTTGTCCTGCACGTAGACCTTGCGTTCCTGATCGCGCGAGAAGGCAAGATCGAGATGCGTCAGGTGCTTGTCCCTGAGCATGGATTCGAGTTCGTCGCGATAGAGAAAGTCGGTTGCCGCGCTGCGTTCGCCAAAGAAGAGCCAGTTCTTTCCGGTGGCGGAGAGCGCGCGCCGCTGGTGCAGAAAGGCGCGGAAGGGTGCAATCCCGGTGCCCGGACCGATCATGATGATCGGCGCATCGGATTGCTGCGGCAGGCGGAACTTTTTGTTCGGTTGAATGTAGATCGGCCGTCGTTCGCCGGTGTTGGTGCGGTCGGCGAGCAGGGTGGAGCAGACGCCGCCGCGCTCGCGGTTGTGCGCACGATAGCGAACAACGGCGACGGTGGTGTGAATCTCGCCCGCGTGAGCGTAGGGGCTCGAAGAGATGGAGTAGAGGCGCGGCGCAAGCTTGGGCAGCATGGCCACGAGGTCCGCAGGATCGTGCAGGACGCCGGGATAGTCGTGGAGCAGGTCGATGAGGCCGCGGTCGCAGGTGTACTTTTCGAGGTGCGCCTGCTGCTCGGCAACCAGTAGTCCGAAGAGAGTATGGCAGTTGCCGATGGTGGCGTAGGCTTCGATCATCTTGCGCGTCAGCCGAGTGATCTGCAGGTGGTTGGTGAGCGCGTCGACGAGTGTCGTGGCGCCGGATTTGGGAAGCTGCACCGGCGCCTGTGCGCTGAAGTTAAGCATGGAGATAATGTCTTCGACAAGTCGCCGATCGTTTTGCGGGATGACTCCACAGGCATCCCCGACCTCGTACTTCAGATTCGAGTCGGCGATGGAGAAGGCCATGTGCATGGTGAGTTTGCTGGAGACCTCGCGGGTGAGCGGGCGCTTATCAACCAGAGGCGCAAGAAAGGGATTGTCGCGCGTGTAGGTGGAGCCACTTGCATCGTTCGGCCTGGATGTGGCTGTAGGCGCGGACGTAGCCGCTTTGATAGAGGAGGGCGGGGCACTCTTTGCCGGGCGTGTAGCGACGATGGATTCCAGACGAGAGTGGAGTCCCTGCTTCCAGTTTGCGAAAGCATCGTCGAGATCGACATCGCAATCGACGCGGTCATGGAGGCGGACGGCGCCAAGCGAGGCAAGCTTGTTATCGAGATCGATGCCGAACTTGCAGAAGTGTTCGTAGTGCGAGTCGCCGAGCGCCAGCACGGAGTAGGAGAGGTCCTGATAACGAGGGAAGTGTTCGACGCAGAGCTTCTCGTAGAACGGCTGGACGGCATCGGGAGCGTCGCCGTCGCCGTAGGTGCTGGCGATGAGGATCGCATAGTGCTCTTCCGCGAGCGCAGCGGGCGTGTATCCCTCGAGCGAGATGAGTGAGGCAATGTGGCCCTTGGACTTCAGCTCCTTTGCCACCTTGCGAGCCAGACCTTCGGCGGTTCCGGACTGCGAGGCATACAGCACCGCAATCTTCAACGATGGCGGAGCGTCGGCAACTGCGGCGGGCTGGGCCGCGGAAAAGATGCCTGCGAGAAAACCGTTGAGCCACGCGCGCTGGTCTTCGCTGAAGGGCGCGTTATCGGGAATGTAGGGCACAAGGGCCGGGAGACTGCTGGTTTGCATCGTCATACAAGCTCCTTTGTCGCGCAGAAAGATTGAAGCTCGGTGATGGAATGCCGTCGGCTGAAGTCGAGGAAGGACTCCTCCGGGTGGCGCTGCGTGGTGTAGGAGTGAAAAAGCTGTTCCATGACCGGCGGGAGATCGCTAAATTTGATTGCCGGAATCAGCTCGCGCGCGATGCTCTGATCCTGATCGGAGCCGCCTCCAATGACGACTTGGTAGCCCTCCTCGCCACCGGCTTTTACGCCCATCAGACCAATGTCGCCGATATAGTGCTGAGCGCAGGAGTGCGGACACCCGGTGACGTGAAGATTGACCGGTTGCTGAATGTTGAAGCGGCTATCGAGCATATTTGCGAGCGCGACGGCGTGGGCCTTGGTGTCCGTTGCGGCGTAGCGGCATCCTTTATTGCCGGTGCAGGCGACGGTGCCGCTCAGCACGGTTCCTGCTTCAAAGGCGAGCCCGGCGGTAAGAATCGCTGCTTTTGCGGATTCGAGCCTGGCGGCAGGAATGTTGGGGATGATGAGGTTCTGCCAAACGGTGAGCCGCAGTTCGCCGGCGCCATAGGTCTCCGCGATGGCGGCGAGCGCAAGCATCTGATCGACCGGCAGGCGTCCAACCGGGACGGAGACTCCGATGTAGTGAAGACCGGTCTGCGACTGGGGATGCACGCCGATGTGTCCAGCGCGGTGGATGGGCCTGCGCGGTTCGCAGGCGGACGCCGGTACGCGGATGAGCGGAAACGTGAGTCGCTTTTCCGTCTTCGCGATGAACTTCTCAACGCCCCATTTATCTACGAGATATTTGAGGCGAGCCTTTTTGCGGTCGGTGCGGTCGCCGTTATCCGCGAAGACGCGAATCATGGCAGCAGCTACGGCGACCGTCTGATCGGGCCGAAGGAGCAGGCCGGAGTCAGCGGCGAATTGCTTGTGGCCGGTGATGCCGCAGAGCAGCACGCGGAAGTAGACGCCTGCGGGGATGCCGTGGCCGTCCTTTACCTGCACGGCGACAAAGCCGATGTCGTTGGTGTCCGCGACCACGCTGATGGAGCCACCGTTGTCGAAGGCCACATTGAACTTGCGAGGCAGGCCATACAGATCGCGCGAGTTCAGGATGTAGCGGTTGAGCGCGTCGGCCAGCGGAGCCACGTCGTAAAGCTCTTCCAGGTCGATGCCGGTGATGGGCGATGCGGTGATGTTGCGGATATTATCCGCGCCCGCTCCACGCGAAGACATGCCGAGGTCCTGAACCTTACTGAGGACGCGGGTGATGTCTCTGGGCTGGAACTCGCGTATCTGGAGGTTGCTGCGCGTGGTGAGATCGGCGCGTCCTGCGCCCCAGTCGGCGGCCATCTGCGCGAGGCCGCGAAGCTGGTGCGCGCTGAGGATGCCGCCCGGTACCCGCAGGCGGAGCATGAACGAGTCCTGCGCGGGCGCGACATAAAAGAGGCCGTGGAACTTGAAGCGGAAGAGATCGTCGGGTGCCGGGGCCTTGTCTTCATTGGCGTGCGCGACGAGTCTCTCCCAGATGTCGAGTGAGTTTTCTTCCTGCTTCCAACGCTCCTCCTTGCAGAGCTCGGAGACTGGCGTGCCGAACCAGGTCGGCTCGGACTCTTCAGCTGCTTGTTGATCGGCGAGCGCAGAGTTCGGATCGTTGGTGATCTGGCCGCTCGCAGTGTGACCGGCGAATGGCACGACGCTACGCTGGGCCACGCCCGCGAAGAAGCCTTGCAGATATTCCTTCTGCGCGAGGGAGAACCCGGAGAGGGTTGCCGCGTCGGCCGGGGTCATGTTGGCTTGCACTTCCATGCTGAAGCTCCTTGTGCGGTTCCGCCAGATAAAGAAGCGGAAGGGCGGACGAAAGGTCGAGGACGCGATCTGGATGCAGAGAAGCGCAGCCAGATACAGAGGCCAAAATCGAACATCGCAGCGTTTGAGATAACTCAAATGCGATGGATTCAAGGCTCGTCAAGGAGCAAGAAGTTGTGAGTGGAGGTTCAGTCCGGAACACGGCATGGTGCCGGACTTGCTGCTCCGAGGGCTCAAGGCTGCTGTCTGAGTGCCTTCGGTGAACTGATAGTACTGTGCGCTTTGCGAGACTGCAAGCGGCGAGTGCGCGATTATGCGCTGCAAACAAAGGTTCGATAACCCGCAGAAGTTTTTGTTATACGGCTACTCCTTTATTGATCCTGTGGCGTCGCGATGTTACAAACTGATAACCGCTTCCAGAGATATACGGCACCTTGACGTGCTCCTCGTCCGGCTTCGTTCGGACTTCTAAGCTCTAAGCCTGAGCAAAAAAACGCCAACCTGGCATCCACCCACGGTCATTGAACCGGGCGCACCGCTGTCTTCAAAGCGCCCAAGGGAGAAATTATGAAACGTCTTATTTTGGCCATTCTTTTTGTCATGCAGGCGCTGCCTGGCTCACTGTGCATCGCACAGAAGAACTTTTTTACGCAATGGCAGGATCGGGTTCGCAAGACGTCTGCCCGGCAGCCGGGCTGGGCGGTGCCGGTGGTGACTGCTTCGTCCGGTATCGTGCAGCTTGCCCGCATCGACGTGCTGCACCAATGGACCTCGACCCACACTTCGACGTGGAACTACGGCAACAGCAAGGGCTTCAACTTCATTCCGTATTACAAGACGGAGATTGATGTGAACCTTCCGCCGTATATCGAGCACAACAGCTCGAAGGTAACCGATGGCGCGGGCGACTTTTCCATGGTGTTGAAGTACCGCCCGTTTGCCGGAAACGCGGAGGGAGGAAATTACTCTACGGCCTTCCAGATTGCGGCGACGGGAGCGACGGGCAGCTACAAGAACGGAACCGCGAGGACCACCATCAATCCCGCGCTGATCGTGGGCAAGGGGTTTGGAAGGTTCGACGTTCAGTCGAGCCTGGGAGGCACTTTGCCGGTGGGCTCGATCCACACCATTGGCAGAACGATCGTGTGGAATACTGTGGCGCAGTACCAGATACGAAAGATCTTCTGGCCAGAGATCGAGGTCAATTCGAGCTTCTTCCATCTGGGGCCGAATAACGGGAAGAACCAGACCTTCATCACTCCGGGCCTGATGATCAGCAGGATCAAGCTGCGAAGAGACCCGACGGACAGGCTGGGGCTGGTATTTGGCGGAGGCATGCAGATCGCTACCTCCACCTTCCATGCCTATAATCATGGCCTCGTATTGTCTGGCCGCCTTACGTTTTAGCGAAAGAGACGCGTGATTTTATGAGCGGCTTTGTGATTGTCGATACAAAGCCGCTAAAATTATGAATGACAGTCCGGCTCAAAGATGTTCGCAATCGCAGTTCGGGCTGGGGGAGATGAATGACTCACGCGAGCTTTGATGGGTTGCGGGTCCTGTCGCTTGAATCACGGCGAGAAAAAGAGGTTGCGAAACTGATCCGCACCTATGGCGGAGAACCCTTTGTCGTGCCCGCGATGCGTGAGGCGCCCCTCGAATCGAACAAACCGGCGCTGGAGTTTGTGGATGGGCTGCTGCACGGTAAATTCGACCTCGTAATTTTTCTGACCGGCGTTGGCATTCGCGCCCTGTTGGACATCGCACAGACAAAATATGATCGCGAGAAGTTTCTCGAGGCTTTGCGCGCGGTAAAGATTGGTGCGCGCGGACCCAAGCCGGTCGCTGCCCTGCGGGACCTGAAGGTTCCCGTTACGGTGACGGCGCCGGAGCCGAATACCTGGCGCGAGATGATGCAGGCGCTGGAAGCAGAGTTTGGCGACCGTCTGAGCGGGATGCGGGTCGCGGTGCAGGAGTACGGCGCGTCGAACCCAGAATTTCTTTCGGAACTGACGGTAAAGTGCGGCGAAGTCACCAAGGTTCCCGTCTACCAGTGGACGCTGCCTGAAGATGTTGGACCGTTGCGGGAGTGTGTTCTGGGCGTCGCCAACGGCAGCGTGGACGTGGTGCTATTCATGACCGCGGTGCAGGTGATTCATCTGTTCCAGGTTGCCGAAGAGATGAGCCTGCGCGAAGAGTTGTGCGCCGGACTCCGCTCCATGGTCGTGATTTCCATTGGACCGACGACATCGGAAGAGCTTGCTCACTATGGAATCACACCGGACTTTGAGCCGTCGCGGCCAAAGATGGGCTTTTTGGTGAACGAGGCAGCGCAGTACTCTGGCAAGATCCTGGAGCGAAAGCGGAGTGGAAGCGCGAGCGTGGCCGCAGCTCCGGAGATTCGCGCAGAGGCAAAGAAGCCGGCTTCGGGCGTGCGCCGCGTTGCGCCCTCCACGCCGACGATGGCAGGATTCCGAGACGGCCTGACGTCGATCGATTTTCTGCATGAGGTCAGCAGCCGGTTGGCAGCGGCGGACTCCTTCCATGTGGTGTTGACGAGCATCGTCGATTTTGTAACCACGGTGATCCCCTGTGATTCGTGCTTTATCTATGTCATGGAGCATGACAAACTCGTCCTTCGCGCATCGAAGAACCCCCACGCCGATCTGGTAGACAACCTCGGAATGCATCTGGGGCAGGGAATTACCGGCTGGGTGGCCGAGCACCGCGAACCGGTCGCCATTGCATCCGGAGCGTCGAACGATTCGCGATTCGTGCTCTTTCGCAATCTGCCGGAAGACCACTTCGAAGCGATCCTGTGCACCCCGATCCTCTGCGCCAGCAAGGTGGTCGGCGTCATCAATCTACAACACCAGATGAGCTATCAACATACGGCAAACGAGATCAGGCTGCTCTCGATGCTGGGCTTTCTGGTGGGCGCGGAGATTGAGCGCACCCGGTTGGAGACGGAGAACCTGCAACTGGCCGGACGCCTGGAGACGCGCAAGGCGGTCGATCGCGCCAAGGGAATTCTGCAGCGCGATCTGGCGATGAGCGAAGACGACGCCTATCGGACGATGCAGCGGGAGAGCCGCCAGCGCCGGATCTCGATGCGCGAGATCGCCGATGCCATCGTGCTCGGAGATGACTTGAAAAAGTCGCAGACATCTGTCGAGCAGCGATAGGGGCGATTTTCAGGACTCTTTGAAAATTAGAGCGGTTTGAATTCGTCTCTGCGCACGCTGCGCGAGAGCTGTCCCATCAACCGCTCTCGTTCTTCCGCCAGCACAGCCTCCACCGGCCCCTGGCGCAAGACTTTCCCATCGGAAAACTTGATGACTTCGGCTCCCAACTGAAACGCCTCGCCGACGTCGTGGGTGACCGACAGCACAGGAGTCTTCATCACGGCCAGCCAACTCCGCAAATCTTCCAGCAGCTCATCTCGCAGCCGAAAGTCCAGTCCTGCGAACGGTTCATCCAGTAACAGCAGTCCTTCGCCCCCCAGCGTCACTGCGGCTGAGGCTGCGCGGGCCACCGC
The DNA here is from genome assembly GCA_041691575.1 of Terriglobales bacterium. Taxonomy (GTDB): domain Bacteria; phylum Acidobacteriota; class Terriglobia; order Terriglobales; family Acidobacteriaceae; genus Edaphobacter. The sequence continues at coordinate 377,612 of JBEPUJ010000001.1, read as the reverse complement.
TGCACGCTGACGTTCTCCGCCAGATAACTTCCATGGCATCGCGTCTGCTAGTCCCTCAAGACGAAACCGCTGCAATGCCTCTCCTACGACTTCGCGTGAATCGGCTGTCACTCCGTACGCTATATTTCCGCGCACCGTCATGTTCGGGAAGAGAGTTGCCACCTGCGCTGCAAGCCGAATCCCACGCCGATGCGCAGGTATCCAAACTCTTGCTGAGCGATCGAACAATACTGTAGGCGTAGCGGAGCCCAGAACGATGCGGCCCGCAGCCGGACGCATCAGGCCTGCAATCGCCCGCAGCACGGTCGTCTTTCCGCTTCCCGAAGGTCCAAACAGCACCGTCCACGGCTCGGCCAGCTCGAACGCCGCATCGAAGGCGAGCGCTCCCTGCCGATGCTGCATGACAAAACTCAGGTGTGCCCGCTCAGACAAGTTCACCTCGCCCCAGCCTGCCTCCGCGCCGCGAATAGATCAAAATCAACGCGGCCAGCGAGATCGCCACCAGCGCCAGCGCTGTCCGGTTGGCCGCGCCATAGTTGAAGTCCTGCACTTGGTCGTAGAGCGAGATAGAAAGCGTCTGCGTCGCTCCGGGGATATTTCCGCCGAGCATCAACACCACGCCGAACTCACCCACTGTATGCGTAAACGCCAGCACTGCGGCGGTCAGCAGGGAACCGCGTGTCAGCGGCATTACTACGGTCCAGAACGTTCTCCACGGCGAAGCTCCCAGCCCTGCCGCAGCTTCGGCATAGCCGCAGTCCACCGACCCAAACCCCGCCACCAGCGGCTGCACCGCAAAGGGCAGGCTATAGATCACCGAGCCCACCAGCAATCCGGAAAAACTGAAGGCCAGCGAATGTCCGAACACCCGCATCAGCATACGTCCGGGAGCCGTCAAAGGCCCCAGCATCACCAGCAGATAAAATCCCAGCACGGTCGGCGGCAGCACCAGCGGCAGCGCGACCAGAGCCTGCACGACGGCGCGGCCCGGCCCTCGGCCCGAGGTGATCCACCACGCTAGCGGCAGCGCGATCACCAACAGGATCGCGGTCGTGCCGGCGGCCAGCCGCAATGTCAACCAAAGCGCTTCGAAATCCATACAGCGCCAGTCTACCGTTTCAGGACTCACAATCCGGAGGCAGGTGCCGGTTGAAGAGAGAGAAAAGCTGCCGGTTGAGCTTGCAGCTCTATTTTGAAACCACGCTCTTTGGCAGTCTAGAGATTCAAGTCGGCGGATTGTAGCACAAATTTGTCAATTGTTCCACGTGGAACATCTTTCGGTGTTGGGGCAAATTCAATCCGCAGAATATTTTCTATCGCTTGCGTAGCGATAAAGGGCATTATCATGCGTGTTTTGGGGGCAAGGTAGCTACCGATATGCGCGTTTGTCCTTACTAATCCGATTCAATGGGTGGTTTGCCCCGAAATTGCCAGTCACCAGCTAAACCGGGTTGGATCGTAGGACACGGTGTCACCGGACTGCACGAGCAAGGAATGCGAGGAACCGGGGTTCCATCAATTGGAACTTGACGAAGGCCGGGGTCACCCGCCCGCTCCGACACCGGAGAGCGGTGCGCTACAGGTTTGGTATAAACATCCTCAATGGACGAGATTCTGGATATTACCGAGAAATACGATCAAGCTTTTATCAAGGAAGGACTCAATCAGCTCCGTCGAGGCGCTGAACAAGTTTGCACTAACCTTCTACAAAGATGTTGCAGAGATTTATGACTGCATCACGCGGATAAGGAATGCCGAACGCAATCCAAGAGGTTTCTCGCTCAATGACGCTCCCATCCTCGGCCTGCTCGTGCGGATTTGGAAGTTGTTGAAGGAAATCATCCGTTACTACGAAGATAACAACGCCGAGATCATCGGAATCCTAGAGCGCCCTCTGATCGAGGCGGCTGTCGTTGCTCAGTACTTGATTAGGAGCGACCAAAGCATCGTCGAGGATTACAGGAAGTGTTCTTACAAGGACCGTCTGCGCTTACTTCGCAATTCCCAAACGGGCTCGGCATTTTATAAGACTAAAGCCGGACAGCGACTCATCAAATCCGTGCAGGAGAAGATGCACTTCGAGAAGCTCACCCTACAGGACTTCGAGGTCCAAAAGAAGAACCGCTGGAAAATCCAAGGGAAAAACTTCTATGACATTTTTGCCGAAGTGGAGCATGGCGACCTTTATGCGGCAACGTATGGCATGATGTCTGAGTCAATCCATGGCTCATGGAATGAGGCGATGGATTTCTGTCTGAATAAGAATGACGACGGTACGTTCTCGACTTTTCCTTTTCCTCACGCCGCAGATATTCGCTTCGTATCACCGACATTACTCTTCACGAACAAGCCGTACCGGCTATGGCTTCAGCGTATCGACGCTTATGACGAAAAACTGCAAAAGCTATTGGATTGGATAGAGCGAGTGAACACCGCGTTGTTTATGCAGTTCGATGAAATATACGATGGATAATTTTAGATTGAGGGCGGATAGCTTTCTGCATTCGATTAGTAGTTACAACACAATCGATCCCCGAAAACGGGCTCTGCTCCAGCAAAACGTTTCCGCGCGAAATCAAGAGCGGAAGGGCCACCCCGCTATCTCACCGCCGCCAGCCCCATCGTGCTCAGATTCTCCTGCACTGCGGGCGTCAGCAGCCAATTGAGGAAAGCATGGGCCTCGGCGCGCTTCTTCGACTTCGCCATCACCACGGCGCACTGCCGCAGCTCCGGATAGACGGTAGGCACGCGGACATAAGTCCCGATCTGCTGGAAGTGCTCGGAGCTTGCCGCCGTCAACGAGATCAAGCCAAGCTGAGCGTTGCCGGACTCCACAAACTGCGCCGCCTGCGCGATGTTCTCCGCGACCACCAGCTTTGTAGCTACCTGGTTGTAGACATGCAGCTTTTTTAGCGCGGCTACTGCTGCCCGACCATAGGGGGCGTGAAGCTCGTTGGCGATGGCAATTCGCTTCACCCTCGGGTCGGTCAGCCGGTCCATGCTCAAGGGCTGCAACGGAGAGTCCTTTCGTGCCCACAGCACGAGCGCCCCTTTGGCATACGCGACGGGAGCCTTCATGTCCGCCAATCCGGCAGCGACGATCTTCTCTGGAAACACGAAATCCGCCGCCAGAAAGATATCCATGGGGGAGCCATTCAGGATTTGGGTCGTGAGCGTCCCGGAGGACCCGTAACTCACTACCAGCTTGATTCCGGTGGCATTCTGGTAGGCAGCGGCGAGCGTCGGCATCACCGGTTGCAGGTCTGCTGCTGCCGCTACGTGCAGTTCCTTCTGGCCCTGCGCCGTACACGTGCTGAACAGGCCGCTCAATACTGCCAGACAAACAAGAATCTTAGTCATCTTTGGCTCACTCCACTCGATTACGGTAACCTAGAGAGAACAATGAAAGTCGCGACCCATAACCTTAGATGTACAGAATGCGGAGCTGTGATCACCGGCGACGCTGTTAATAGCATATTTCGCTGCCCAGACTGCAACGGTCTTTACGACGTAATTTACCCCTGGTCGCCCAACGGCACGACCGCCATCTCCAACAGCAATTTGCCAAATCCGAGCGCTCTCCGCTGGCTCTGGCAGGAGCGTCGCACCTCGACCCTGCCGATCGACCAGAGCGGAGTCTGGCGCTTCCGGGACCTGTTTCCCATCGTCGAAAACCCCGAAAACATCGTTACCCTGCGCGAGGGCAACACGCCGCTCTACGAGATGCCGCGCTGCGCCAAGGCCGTCGGGCTCGACTGGTTGTTCGCCAAGCACCAGGGCATGAACCCTACCGGCTCCTTCAAAGACACCGGGATGACTGCTGCACTCTCGGTTGCCGCCGATCGCAAGTTCGAGTGGGTCGCCTGCGCGTCGACGGGCAATACCTCCGCAGCCATGGCCGCCTATGCCGCCCGCGCCGGGCTGCGCAGCATCGTCTTTATCCCCGAAGGCAAGATCGCCTGGGGCAAGCTGTCGCAGTCGATGGACTACGGCGCGCTGACTATCCAGCTCAAGACCGACTTCGACGGCTGCGTTCGCATCCTCACTGATCTGGTGACGCGCTTTCCCATCTATCTGCTCAACTCGGTCAATCCCTACCGGCTTGAAGGCCAGAAGACCCCCGCCTTCGAGATTCTCGAACAGCTCGACTGGCAGGTGCCCGACCATATCATCGTTCCCGGCGGCAATCTCGCCAATGGCGCGGCGCTGGGCAAAGGATTTATCGAGATGCATCACCTCGGTCTGATCCCGCGTATGCCGAAGATCAGCATCATTCAGGCTGAGGGAGCCAATCCGCTCTATCGCTGGTTTATGGATGCCAACCGCATCATGCGTCCGGTCAAGGCCGACACTCGTGCCACCGCGATTCGCATCGGCAACCCTGCCTCGTGGCGCAAGTCCGCCAACGTGATCGACGCGCTCGGCGGCTGGTGCGAGCAGGCTTCCGAGCAGGAGATCGCACTCGCCAAGGCCCAGATCGGCGCCGAGGGCGTCGGCTGCGAACCTGCCTCTGCCGTTACCTTCGCCGGGCTCAAAAAGCTGGTTGCGCTGGGCAAGGTCAGCCCTGAAGAGCGCGTGGTCCTGATTCTTACCGGTCACACTCTCAAGGATTCCCAGTACACCATCGACTACCATCGCGGGGAACTGCTCACCGATGCGGAGAAGGTCCAGATCAGCGATGCCGATCAGGCGCAGCACACTGCGTTGCGCAAGCCTCCCATCGTTCTTGAAGCCGACTCCGACGTGGTGCTCCACGCCCTGGAGTCGCACATGAAGATGACTCAGCACGCATGACCGCGCCGGCAAAGCTTCACCTGCGCCTGCCAGCCACCTCCGCCAATCTTGGCCCGGGCTTCGATGCCCTGGGCCTGGCGATGGCGTTCTATCTCACTATCGACGCGGTGGCTGCGGACAGCTTTCACATTGAGGCAAGGGGGCGTAACGCCGACCTCTGTAGCGACTCCGCCAACAGCCTTATCCTCACCACCTACGCGAGCGTCCTGTCCGCGAACAATCGGCCGGTCACGCCGCTCCATCTCGATCTCGACAATGAGATTCCGTTGGGGATGGGCTGCGGCTCCAGCGCTGCCGCGCTGCTGGCCGGAGTCCTGCTGGCAGATCACTTCGGCGGTCTCAACTGGACCAGCCAGCAGATTCTTGAAGAAGCATGCCGCCGCGAGGGCCACCCCGACAATGTAGCCGCCTGTTACCTCGGCGGAATGACAGCTTCGCTGGATGATAAAAAGCATGTAGCAACAGCAACTTGCGGAAAAGACCTCACTTGGAGCTTGCTGGTTGCGCTGCCGTCCGCCAGTCTTGCCACCGAGAAGGCGAGGGCGCTTCTGCCGCCGACCTATAGCCGTGCCGATGCCGTCGCTAACGTTCAATCGACGGCCCTGCTGGTTGCCGCTTTCGCGCTCGACCGGGGCGACCTGTTGCGCACCGCCATGCAGGATCGCATCCACCAGCCCTATCGAATGGAGGCCTGTCCGCTGCTGGCTCGCCTGCTCCCGCTTAATGGGACCCCCGGTGTGCTCGGAGTTGCCCTCAGCGGAGCCGGTCCCTCGGTCCTCATTATCACGGGAAGTGATGCTGTAGCCACACTTCCGGAGATCATCCGGCAGGCTGCCGGGGACCCTGATCTGGAAATTATCCAGACCACTATCGCTGACGGAGCTTACGTCCAGAAATAGCCGAACCAGGTAATCTCTCAACAAGTTACCTAAGATTCCTTTACCTTTCGTCACTTCCTCCGTAACTTATCTCCTGTGGGCAGTTCTGGGGAGGGCTGCTACGCCGCCCGTTGACCTCTTTCGAGAGGTCCGGGCGTTTGCTCTTTAAGTACCCATTCCCGCCCGCTTGAAACTCTCCGCCCCTTTGAGCATCTATTATTGTGTAGGCTGCTTTAGACGAGGCAGAACACCCGGAGGGAAGTACATGGCAGGACAGTTCGTAACAAACATTGATGATGCATCCTTTGAAAAAGAGGTCCTTCAGTCGGATCAACCCGTGCTTGTAGATTTCTGGGCCGCGTGGTGTGGTCCCTGCAGAGCGCTCGCGCCAATCGTCGACGAAGTGGCCAACTCATATCAGGGCAAGCTCAAGGTCATGAAGATGGACGTTGACTCCAACACGGCAACGCCCGCGCGTTACGGCATCCGCGGCATTCCCGCGCTGCTCATCTTCAAGGGCGGCCAGGTTGCCGAGCAGATCGTGGGCTACGTCCCCAAGGACACCATCGACAAGTCGGTGCTCAAAGTTCTCGCGTAAATTACGCACGGTGTTTTGAACGGCCCGAAGAGCTTCCTCTTCGGGCCGTTTCTTTTTGTTATTGTCGGCTGTCTGTCCTGATACTGACGGAAAACCAGACCGACCGGCGCTCCTGCCGTACACTTTCTTAATGCCTGAATGGATGCTCTTCCGCGCGATTATGGTGGCCTTCTTTATTTTGGCCAACAGCTTCTTTGTCGCCGCGGAGTTCGCTCTCGTCAGCGTCCGCGAGACGCGCATTCAGCAACTCATTGCGCTCGGCCGTCCCGGCGCCACTACCGCTCTTCAACTGAAGCACAACATCGACGAGTTTCTCCCTGCCGTTCAGTTCGGAGTTACCCTTGCTGCGCTCGCGCTTGGCTGGGTCGGCGAGCCCGCCGTCGCCCAGATGATTCTCCAGCTCGGACACAGATGGCTTAGCGTCATGCCTGCGCACGCCGTCATCTACGCGCATACGGTTGCCGTCATCATCGCCTTCGCCATCATTACTTATCTCGAAGTCCTGCTTGGTGAACTCGTCCCCAAGTCCCTCGCCCTGCAGCGTGCCGAGCGCATCGCGCTGGCCGTCGCCGGGCCCATGGACGTCTTCATCCGCATTACCCGCCCGGCGGTGAAGCTGATGAACAGCTCCGCCACTGTCGTGCTCAAACTCTTCCGTGCTCCGCTGCACGGTGAAGGCGCCGTCCATTCTCCCGAAGAGATCAAGCTCATTGCTACGGCTACCCGCCGCATGGGCCTCCTGCCCGTTTTTCAGGAAGAGATCATCCATCGCGCCATCGAGCTGAACCACGTCACCGTCCGCGAGATCATGACGCCTCGCGGCAAGATCTTCTCTCTCCCCGCCGACCTCGCCGTCGAGCAGGCCAGCGCCCGCATCGTGGAAGAGCAGCACTCGCGCATTCCGGTCTACGATCCCGCCGGTGGCCCGGAGAATATTATTGGCATCGTCTACTCCAAGGATATCTCCCGGCTGATGCACTTCCGCAGCGTCGCGTTGGCACTGGGAGGCAAGGGCGAATCGGGGCTGGTTCTACGCCAGGTCATGCATCGGCTTACGGTGGTCCCTGAGACCAAGCTCGCCGTCGAACTGCTTCAGGAGTTTCAGGAGCGCCGCCGCCAGATGGCTATCGTTGTCGACGAGTTCGGGTCGACGGTCGGCCTTGTGACTGCCGAGGACGCGCTTGAGCAGATCGTCGGCGAACTCGACGACGAGTTCGACATCGCGCCGCGCAGCCATCTCCTCAGCTCTACCGGAGCTATGTCGCTCGACGGCAGCACCACCCTCCGCGACCTTGGCACCCAACTCCACTGGGTCTTCCCGCGCGAGGCCGGGGTCGAAACGCTGGCCGGATTCATCCTTGCTCATCTCGGCCACATCCCCGTCGTGGGCGAGAGCATCGAGCACGCTGACCGCCGCTATACCGTCGCCGAAATGTCCGGCCGCCGCATCAGCCGCGTCACCGTCCAGACCATCACGCCCGCAGAGGCGCTCGAATCTGAAGGCGGGGAAGCGACGGCATGAAGCCCGCCTTCTGGAACCCCATCCGCCGTATTCTGCTTACGCTCCCGGTTATTTGGGTGGTCGTCTCGGTCGTCTTTCTGCTGATTCACCTTGTTCCCGGCGACCCCATCGTCCAAATGCTCGGCGAGGGCGCGTCTGCGGCCGATATCTCCGCGCTGCGCCACGCCTACGGCTTCGACGCTCCACTTAGCCAGCAGTACGCGCACTACTGGCGGGGGATCCTTCACGGCGATCTCGGCCAGTCGCTTCGGCTTCATGATTCGGTGACGCATCTGGTCCTGCAGCGCTACCCCTACACACTCGCGCTGACGCTCGCCGCGCTGTTGATCGGTATCGCCTTCTCCGTCCCCGCCGGCGTCCTCTCCGCGCTGCATCCCAATCGCTGGCAGGACAGGACGCTTGGCGTCGTCTCGCTGGTCGGCCTCTCGTTTCCTAACTTTGCGCTTGGCCCCATCCTAATTCTGGTTTTCTCGATCTACTTCGGCTGGCTGCCCGTCTCTACCGCAGGAACCGGAGGCATAGGCGATTTTCTACTCCACCTCGTTCTTCCGGCCATTACCCTTGGCCTCGGCCTCGCTGCGATCCTCACGCGCATGGTTCGCACTGCGATGCTCGAAGAACTGGGGCAGGACTACATCCGCACCGCCCGCGCCAAGGGCCTCAGCGAAAACAGGATCGTCTACCGTCACGCTCTGCGCAACGCGCTCATCCCTGTGCTGACGGTCATCGGCCTGCAATTCGGCTCGCTGCTCTCGGGAGCAATTGTCACTGAGACCATCTTCAGTTGGCCGGGCATCGGGCGGCTTACCTTGTCGGCCATCTCCAACCGCGACTATGCGCTGGTGCAGGGCTGCATTCTCGCCGTCGGCCTCACCTACGTTGCCATCAATCTGCTGACGGACGTCGCCTACACCATCGCCAATCCACGCATGCGCAGCCAGTAACTTATCACGGCAGAAGTTCTACGATCCGGGCTTTAATTCCATCTTCACCCACCGTCACCAGCGCCACTGTAACCGGCAGATTAAATCGCCTCGGCCCTGCGCTGCCCGGATTCAGGAACACTACGCCATCCCGCGACTCAAGTGATGGCTGATGCGAGTGGCCGCTCACTACCACCGCTACCTCAGCGACACGGGGATTGATATCCAGATCCGTCACCGAATGCACCAGGTAAAACAGCCGCCCACTCAGCTCCACCACGTCGGTCGCCGGAAGCTCGGCGCACTCGCCCCACTGATCGACATTGCCGCGAATTGCCGTGACTGGAGCGATCTCGCGCAGCGTGTCGAGAATGCGCGGGTCTCCCACGTCCCCGACATGAAGAATATGCCCCACTCCGGCCAGCGCGGTCAGCGCCTCCGGCCGCAGCAACCCATGTGTATCCGAGATGACGCCAACCAGCATCGTGTTCAGGCCAGCCGCAGGCTCTGGAGCGAAGCATAGTTCCGGCTCTGCTGCGGATCGTGGCTGCGGTCGGGATCGATCTTCAACTCCATCACTGTCACACCGTCGAGCGCCACCGTATAGTCCTCAATCTCTTCTGTCGAGCCACCCGGACTGAAGGTAAACTGCTGCCGCACGACCTCGCGCAGCTCCGCTCCCGAGCCTGCATATACGGCAAACTCCTGCGACCGTTCCGCCGTTTTGTCGATGATGTGCACCTGAATCCGGCGAATCGTCTGCGGCTCGTCGAAGTGCAGACGGATCACCTGCGGCCCTGTTCCCTCTGCCCGCCAGCCGGTGGTCTCGGTTTTGCCCAGCGCGTGTTCAATCGGAAACGCCGGGTCCTCAGACGTAATTTCCACCCGCGCAATCCGCTCCAGGTCGCGCCAGTTATCCCGAATCGGAGTTACAGCCGCTGCCGAAGGTGAAACGATACTCTTACGCATAAACGCCCTAAGACCTCAGCTTCAAGCATATCTGATTACAACAGCACAGCGGAGCCGGCTCTTATAATCCCGCTTCCATGCGCGTCCGCGGATCGAGATAATCACGCAGCGCATCCCCGATAAAGTTGAACGAAAGCACGCAGAGCATCACCGCCATGGCCGGAAAGAAGACCAGGTGCGGCGAATCGAACAGATGCGAGCGCGCATCGTTCAGCATCGATCCCCAACTGGCCGTCGGCGGGGGAACACCCAGCCCGAGAAAGCTCAGGGTCGCTTCGGCGAGCACGGCCCCGGCCATGCCAATCGCACCCTGCACAATTAGCGGCTGCACGATATTCGGCAGAATATGACGGCACAACACTCGCAGATCGGATGCGCCCAAAGCCCGTGCCGCCTCGACAAACTCGCGTTCTTTTACCGCCATTACCTGACCGCGTACCAGCCGCGCGTACCCCACCCAGCCCGAGATCGCCAGCGCCAGAATTACATTCACCAGTCCCGGCCCCATGAAGGCGACAAAAGCAATGGCCAGCAAAATTCCGGGCAGCGACATGAAGGCGTTAGTTACATAGACATTCAAAATCGTATCGGTCACGCCGCCGTAGAACCCCGCCAGACATCCGGCGACCAGTCCCAGTGCGAGCGACAGCCCCACCACGCTTACCGCGACGATCATCGAGATCCGCGCTCCGTAGATGGTCCGCGAAAGAATGTCCCGCCCCAGCTCATCGGTGCCGAACCAGTGCGCGCCGCTCGGCCCCACCAGCCGCCCGGTCAGGTCCAGCTGGGCCGGATCATACGGAGCCAGCCAGGGCGCGAACAACGCGCAAATTAGAAACAGCACCAGCAGGACAATCCCCAGCGCAGCCAGCGGCTGCTGCTTCGAGCGTTGCAGCAGCCCTGTTCGCGCCGTCATGATGTCAGTATTCATCCAGTCCAGAATGCGGCCACAGGCCGATAGAACGCAAGGCCAATCGGCCATGGATTGCACGGATCAAAACACTTCATCAAAGTACGCAATGAATTTGATACAGAAGTGAGTCCGCGATTCAATAGTGTTTTATTTTTAATCCGCGAATATCTGCGCCATCCGTGGTCGCGACTTACTCACTGCGTATCATTGAAATCAGAGAGGTACGTTTGCGAATTCTGATCTACGGGCTCAACTGCGCCCCTGAGCTGACCGGCATCGGCAAATACACGGGTGAAATGTCTTCCTGGCTGGCTGCGCGAGGGCACGAAGTCCGCGTCGTTACCGCCCCGCCGTACTATCCCGCATGGAGCATCCGCGAAGATTATCGCGGCAAGCTCTACCACACGGAAAAAATCCCCGGCGAGCCCATCGTCTACCGCACGCCTCTTTACGTCCCGGCCAAGCCTACCGGCCTCAAGCGCATGGTGCACCTCTTCTCATTCATGCTTGGCAGTTTGCCCGTGATGTTTCGCCAGATCTTCTGGCAACCGGAGATCGTCTTCACCGTCGAGCCAACCTTCTTCGGCGCTCCACTGGCGCTTCTGGTCGCGCAAACCTCAGGCGCAGCCTCCTGGCTGCATGTGCAGGACTTCGAAGTAGACGCTGCCTTCGACCTCGGCCTGCTCCCGGCCAAAGGCCTCATCCATGACTTCGCGCTTGGACTCGAAGAGCTCTTTACCCAGGCCTTCACCCGCGTCTCCAGCATCTCGCACAAGATGGTCGAGCGCGTTCTCATCAAGGGCGTTCCCGTATCCCGCACCATCCTCTTCCCCAACTGGGTCGATGTCGATGAGATTCACCCCCAGCCGCAAAGCGTGCCTAACAGCTTTCGCCGCGAACTTGGGCTTGAAGGAAAGATCATCGTCCTCTACTCGGGCAACATGGGAGCCAAACAAGGTCTGGAGCTCCTCGCACCGCTTGCTGAAACGTTCGAGAGCGATGGCCGCGTCCACTTCCTGTTCTGCGGCGACGGAGCTTTCCGTCCCCAGCTTGAGACGCTCGTCGCCCACCGTCCCAACGTAACGCTGTTGCCTCTGCAACCCTTTGCCCGGCTGAACGATCTGCTCAACGCCGCCGATATCCACCTGTTGCCCCAACGTGCCGGAGCTGCCGACCTGGTCATGCCCTCGAAGCTCACAGGAATGCTCTCGAGCGGCCGCCCGGTCATCGCCACCGCCGATGCCGGCACGCAGGTAGCCCATGTCGTCGAGGGCTGCGGGCTGGTTGTTCCTGCCGAAGAGGCTTCGGCTCTCCACTCTGCCGTTCAGCGCCTCATCGATGATGAACCGCTCCGCCAGCAGTTTGGCGAGGCCGCACGCCGCTATGCCGTCGAGCATCTCGGTAAACAGCAGGTGCTCGAGGAGTTTGAGCGCAACCTGAAAGCTCTTCTTCGCTACTAGAGCGGGGTTCCCGATGGTGTGTAGGTACCCCAAACAGCAGATTCCTCCGCTGCGCTACGGAATGACAAACAAATCTGCACCAGGGAGGGTCTGATTAAGTCTCCGACATTCCCTCAGCGGCTAAAGCCACATTGCAGATAAACCATTTGCGGCACGGCTGAAGCCGTGCCCTTAACAAAACCGGGCTTAATCAGAGGCTCGCTAGAGTTTTTAGACACTTTCAGGGATTGGCGACGAAGCGGTATCCGATGCCGCGCACCGTTAGCAGATGCTGGGGATTGGCCGGGTCGTCTTCGATGTAGCGGCGCAGCCGGACGATGAAGTTGTCGATGGCCCGCGTATCCGTGTCTTCGTGGACCTGCCACACCTGCTCGAGGATATCTTTGCGCGGCACGATCTGGCCTTCGCGGTCGGTCAGGTAGCGCAGCAGATCTGCTTCCATCAGCGTGAGGTGCGTGGTGCGATTGGGCGCGACCAGCTCCAGCAGGTCGAAACGGATGGTGCGATGGTCGAAGACGTATTCGTCCGGCGGCGCCTCCGGCGGCTTGGCCGTATTCTGCCAGGCTGCGCGGCGTAGCAGCGACTTCAATCGCACCAGAAGGATGCTCAAGTCGAAGGGCTTAGGGAGATAGTCGTCCGCACCTGCCTCGATGCCTTCCAGAATGTCTTCAGGCCGGGTGCGCGCGGTCAGCATCAGCACCGGGGTATAGCGCCCGGCTTCGCGCAGAGCACGCACGATGTCGAAGCCGTCTGTGCCGGGAAGCATGCAGTCAAGAACGACTGCGGCGATATCGTCCTCGGTATGGAGCAGGTACGCGAGTGCGGCATCGCCGTCGGCCTCGTGATGGGTTGCATAGCCTTCGGCCTGTAGATTGAAGATCAGTCCCTGGGCAAGGTGCTCTTCGTCTTCAATGACGGCAATCAGAGGAGCAGTCGATTCATTCATGGCGATCCTGACCTTCCGTGGGAGCGACGAGAGGCAGCGTAATCGTAATCGTTGTGCCGAGGCCGGGTCCGGGGCTGGACGCGGCGACGTCCCCGCCGTGCTGGCGGACGATGTTTTGCACCAGGAAGAGGCCCAGCCCGGTTCCCTTGATCTTCACCTCCGAGCGTCCCGGTACGCGATAGAACCGGCGGAAGATGCGCTTGTTCTGATTCGGCGGCAGTCCCATGCCCCGGTCTGTAATGCGCAGCGTCACCGAGGTGTAGCGCGTGATGGTCAGCGAGCAGCGAATATGCACACCTTCGGGCGAATACTTCACCGCATTGTCGAGGACGTTGATGATTGCCGTGCGCAGGTCCTCGGGAATTCCGAGGACGCGCAGCCCCACGCCGTGCGGCACAGGATCGAGGACGATGCTCTCCGGGGGAAGGGAGCGCCGTTGAAGCGTGACATGGATGCACTCGGCGAGCAGCGGTTCTATGTCGACGGGAATACGGTTCTGCTGGCGATGGCGCTGGCCCAGTTCGCCGGCCTTCAGCACCTGCTCGACCGTGGCCAGGAGACGGTCCGAGTCCGCCAGCATGATCTTATAGAACTGCTGCCGCTGCGCTTCTTCTACCGGGCGGCGCTGCAACGTCTCCAGATAGAGCCGCGTCGAGGCGATCGGCGTCTTGAGCTCGTGGCTTACGGCGTTGAGAAAAGAGTCCTGCCGCTCGTTGCGGCGAATCTCGCGCACCAGAAACACGGTATTGAGCACGACCCCCGCAATCAGCAGACTGAACAGAATGACGCCGACCACCGCCAGCGCAACGGCGCGGTCATTGAGGATGATCCATCCAAAACTAAGCCCAACCGAGAGCCCCACGAGCAACGCGCCCAGCGTGATGAAGAAAGCGATGGCTCCGCGTCGTCGGGTAATGTTCATGGGCGTTGCTGAAAGTATAGCGGTGCGAGGCGTTCAGCCGGAGCAGCGGCTCGTCCTGTCGGAGGCGGCCTCCACTCCGGCTTCTGCCTAGCGTCCTACCTGGAACTCCGCACGGCAGCCTTTATCGACCCAGAGGCCGCGCCGGTCGACGCCCCACGTCTGATTCTGGATGCAGGCAGACCCGCTGATCTGCCGCGTCATACCTACGTTGTTGCGATTGATGCCGTTGGGCAGAGAGCAGTAATTTCTGCGTCCATCGTCGGAGGAGCAGGTAACGATCTGTGTCCGGGATTGTCCCCTCCAACTACCCGACCCGTTGCCGGCTTGGCTGGCGAACTCCGCGCGGCAGCCTCTATCGACCCAAAGGCCGCGCTGGTCGACGCCCCACGTCTGATTCTGGATACAGGCAGAACCACTGATTTGCCGCGTCATTCCGATGCTGTTCGGGTTTATCCCGGACGGAATTCCACAATAGTTTCTGCGGCCGTTATCAGAGGAGCAGGTGAAGATCTGTCCCTGCTGCTGCTGCCATGGCCGCCCCTGGCCGTTTCCACCGGAGAAGAACTCAGCGCGGCATCCCCGGTCCACCCATACGCCCTGACGATCGTACCCCCATGTCTGTCCCTGAATACAGGCCGATCCGCTGATCTGTCTGCTCATTTGAACGCCTCGGCTGGTATCGATGCCGCAATAGTGACGCTTGCCGTCGTTGGAGGAACAGGTAATGGTCTGGCCGCCCTGGTTATAGCCTTGAAAGGCTGCTGCGATGGGCGCTGCGGATGCCGGGGAAGCATAGACGGTACAAAGGGCAAAGATCGCTGCGATCAGAAGTGACTTTGTTATGCGTGTCATCGTGTCTCTTTTCAGAAGAATTTTGTTTCTGGCGAAACGAATCCCATTGCCCTAGGTTTAGATACGACTTCCGCCGGAAAGGATATCCTGCATCTCTTTTGTTAACAAGCGAAAGCGCGGAACCCTGGGTTCCGCGCCTTCGCGTTTCATGCTGCCGGGAAATTTAGATGCCGGCAGGCTTGGGGTCGTGCGGATCGAACTTCGCAACCTGGATCTTCTTTGCCAGACCGATCTTCGAGAGCAGCCAGATGCCGTAGTAGTTCACATCGAACTCGTACCAGGCGAGACCGTGCCGCGCGCTGACCGGGTGGGCATGGTGGTTGTTGTGCCAGCCTTCGCCGCCGGTAAGCAGGGCGACCCACCAGTTGTTCCGCGAGTCGTCGCGGGTCTCGAAGCGCCGCTTGCCCCACAGGTGGGTGGCGGAGTTGACCAGCCATGTCGCATGAAGGCCAATCGTGACGCGGAGGAAGGTTCCCCAGAGGACCATGGTGACGCCGCCCATTACGCTATGCGTGGCGAAGCCGCCGATGAGTCCGAGCAGGATGCCTGATGTCGTCAACGGAACCCAGTGATATTTGCTGAGCCAGACATGCACGGGATCGCGGGTAAGGTCAGGAGCGTACCGTCCGAGCAGCGCCGTTTCGGCGTGCATGGCGCGGCCCGAAAGAATCCAGCCCGCATGTGCCCACCAGGTACCGTCGTGCGGTGTGTGCGGATCGCCTTCCTGATCGGAGTTCTGATGATGAACGCGGTGCGTGGCCACCCAGAAGATCGGGCCGCCCTCAAGCGCCAGCGTTCCGCACATGGTCAGGAAGTACTCGACCCATCTGGGCGTCTTGTAGCCGCGATGCGTCAGCAGGCGATGATAGGCCATGCCAACGCCCACATTGATGGCGAAGAAGTACATCACCACGAATGCGAGCAGATTCTTCCAGCTAAAGAAGAACAGCGCGGCGATAGCGCCGACATGGAACAGCCCCATGGCGATGGTGGTGATCCAGTTGATGCGTCCCTGCTGATACTCGCGGCCCATGCGCAGGTCTTGCTTGACCTTCTGCTGGACTTCGGCGACGGCGGGAATGACGCGGGGACGAGCAGCGGCGGCCGCTTGGGTCGTCGTCGTTTCTCCGGGAGTAATCGTAGGTGTCATGTGTGTATTCAGTCCTTTTTACTGCTGATATCCACGCTATCAGGGTTCAAAGGACGTGGGTGTAAGACTTTTGTAATGTGCCCCATACAGGGCCGTTTTCGTTTGTAAAACTTTTGTAATGCCAGCGGAACATCATGGTTGTAAGGTGTATGGATGATTCGAAACAATGGATTCCTGATAGCGGCGATGGTGATGGCGGGCGTGGCAAGCGGATGGGGGCAAGCGATTAATCTGCCCAGCAGCAAGCAGATTGGGGCTCCTGTCCCCGGAAGTCCACAGCGACTGAATAGTCTGCCTATCTCCATGGCTGCCTCCCCGGATGGGCGCTATGTGGTGACGGTGAATGCGGGCTACGGAACGTTCGAGTCGAATTATCTGCAATCGCTCGCGGTGATGGATACGCAGACCGGCAGGATCTCGGACTTTCCTGACGACCGTACACCCGTCGGTGCGCACCAGACGCTTTATTCGGGGTTGGCCTTCAGCCGCGATGGACAGCACATTTATGCCAGCATGGGTTCGACCAACGATCCGACCGGCGAACGCGCGAACGATACCGGAAATGGGGTAGTCGTCTATGGCTTCAGCGATGGAAAGATCGTTCGCGAACGCATGCTCAAAATCCCGCTGCAACAGTTGGCGGGCGCGCGCCGGACTATGCTGGTTGGTGGAGTGGAAGGCGACAAGGGAGTGCCCTTTCCCGCAGCGATTGCCGTAGTTGGCAGCGCTGGTGCGGAGAAACTTCTGGTCGCGGATAATCTCTCCGATGACGTGCTCCTGATCGATGCGACTAGTGGCGCGATCCTCAAGCGCTTCGACTTGTCGGAGAGTAACGCCGTGCCTTCCACCTATCCGGTGGCACTGGCCGTCTCGGCGGATGGATCGCGTGCATTCGTGGCGCTATGGAATGCGTCCGAGGTGGTGGAGCTTGACCTGAAGCGCGGCATTGTGGGGCGGAAGCTTGCTCTGCTCAAGCCCAGCAAGCCTACTGCGGCGGGAACGCATCCCTGCGCCCTGGTTCTCTCATCAGACGGTCGAACGATGTACGTCGCCCTCTCGAACCGTGACGCTGTAGCTGCGATCAATATCAAGGGAGCACAGTTCGCCGTCAAGGGCTATTTCGATACGCGACTGCCTCACCAGAGCTACTTCGGCGCAGAGCCCCAGGCACTGGCGCTGAGCGCGGACGGACGCCGCCTCTATGCCGCCAATCTCGGGTCCGATGCCATCGCTGTCATGGATACGGCTAGACTGACGGCGGGCGCAGCCAAGAAGGGAATGGTTGAGCCCATTGGCTTCATTCCCACCGAGTGGCAGCCGATAAGCATGGCCGTTACACAAGGAAAGCTCTATCTGGCCACCGCAAAGGGCAAGGGAACGGGGCCGAACAACTTTTCCTCCCGCATCACCGAACAAGCGCAGGACTCGCATTTGCGCCGCCCCACTACTTATATCGCGACGCTGCTCTATGGCTCCATGGTCTCGCTCGATATGACTGCGATGGAGAAAGATCTTCCGCGATGGACGACGGAGGTGATCGACTCGAACCGGATGAAGGCCGCGGAGCAGAAGATTGAATTTGCCAATGGTTCCGCTTCGGGCGCGGGACCGATCAAGCATGTCATCTACATCATCAAGGAGAATCGGACCTACGATCAGTTGTTCGGCGACCTGACGCAAAATGGCAAACCGGTGGGCAACGGCGATCCCAGTCTGACCATGTATGGTGCGGACATCACTCCGAACCAGCACCGCATGGCGCTTCAGTTCGGCGTCATCGACAACTTCTACGACTCGGGCGAAGTCTCCGGGCAGGGCCATGTCTGGTCGAACGCCGCCATCGGCACCGACTACCTCGAAAAGACCTGGCAGCAGAACTACAGCCGTAGCCAGCGCACCTACGATTTCGAAGGAATGGTGGCCGACGGTTATCCCATCCTGCAAAACATTCCCGACGTCAACGAGCCTTCGAGCGGATACATCTGGGGCAACCTTGCGGCGCATAAAAAGACCCTCTATCACTTCGGCGAGTTCATCTCATCGACCTTCTGTAGCGATAAGAACGCGATGAAGGCGATCAGTTCGCAGCAGGGAGCAATGTCCGGCGCGACCAAGGTCTGCGTGCCCAAAGCGATTGAGCCAGGGGGCAAGATTCCGGAGGTATGGGGTGGAGGAATTAACCAATGGCCGTGGGCGATTCCTCTGCTGGCGCGCAATGTAGCCACCAAGCCGGAGCTGGTAGGGCACTTCGCGGAAGAGCAGCCCGACTTCAATCTGCGTATCCCTGATCAGATTCGGGCCGCGGTCTTTCTGCGTCACTTCGAAAGATGGGTGGCCGACCGCAAGGCGGGCAACGACACTATGCCTGACTTCGTGCTGCTGCGGATGCCCGACGATCATACGGCGGGAACGACTCCCGGCGGTCCGACTCCGAAGTCTTCGGTCGCTGACAACGATCTGGCCATCGGCCGCGCCGTGGATGCGGTCTCGCACTCCGAGTATTGGAATGACACAGCATTCTTCATCCTCGAAGACGACGCGCAGAACGGTGGAGACCACGTAGACGCGCATCGCAGCATGGCATTGGTCATCAGCAAGTACGCTCCTCGAGCGACGGATGGCAAAGCATTTGTAGACACCCATTTCTACACCACGGTCTCCATGCTGCGGACGATGGAGATGGTGCTGGGCCTTCCGCCGATGAACAACAACGACGCCTTCAGCAGCGCGATGACGCCCTCGTTCACTGGTCCCGGTGATCAACCGCCTTTTGAGGCCGACTATACGAATCGCGACAATGGTCTGATCTACACCGCGAACAAAAAAGACGCGCCCGGAGCTGGCGACAGCGCAAAGATGGACTTTCGCCATGCCGACCGAGCCGACGCACTGAAGTTGAACATTATTCTGTGGAAGGACGCGATGGGCGATCGACCGGTTCCGGAAGTGCTCCTTCATCCAATCAAATCCAAAGATGACGATGACTAAACCATCTCGTTAATCTTGGGAAATGGGTGTTCGACCTCCGCCGCAGGTTTTAGAGCGCTTCCACATAGGATGTGCCCCAAGAGAAAAGCAGGTCCTCCGCCTTCGGCGAAGGATGACAATACTTTTTTGGGGTATAGCTTTCTTTCTTATTTGCGGGTATAGATTTGGGACCGCTCCAGGCCAGGCAGGTTCCTACGCTGCGTTCCTCGAAAGGATTCGTCAGTCCCAACCTGCGCCCGAGTAGACTTGTCCCAGATCTATCTATAGGAGAAATGTTCTCGATGCTGACTTCCAATGCGCTCGCCCCTTTTCGACTCAAGCCATGGTTCAGCGAGCGTGTCTGGGGCAAGAGCGATCTCCGCCCCTGGTACGCGTCCACCGGGACCAGCGAACCGGTCGGCGAGGCGTGGCTGACCGGGCCGGAGTGCGTGGTCGAAGCCGGGGTCTTTGCCGGAAAAACCCTCTCCGAGATCTCGCCCGAGATCGGCGGCGAATTTCCCCTGCTGGTCAAGATCCTGTTTCCCAATCAAAAGCTCTCCGTTCAGGTCCATCCCGATGATGCCCAGGCCCAGGCTGCCGGACAAGCCCGTGGCAAGACCGAATGCTGGTACGTGCTCGAAGCCGAACCCCGAGCCACCGTCGCGCTGGGCCTCAAGGCTGGAGCAGGAGCTGCGGAGGTTGCCGCTTCGGTCGCCGACAACACCATGGAAGAGTTGCTGGAGCAGGTGCCCGTTTCTGTGGGCGATATGCTCTTCGTCGATGCCGGAACCGTCCACGCCATCGGGCCCGGTGTCGTGCTGCTCGAAACGCAGCAGACCAGCGATATCACCTACCGCCTCTACGACTACGGCAGACCCCGCGAACTGCATTTGGAGCAGGGAATTGCCGTCATCAGAGCAAAGACAGGGGCAGGCAAGGTAGAACCGCGCGTTATGGATGGATTTGTGCGCCTGATCGAGCAGAAGTACTTCACGGTGGACCGCTTCAACGTTCCATTCGGCGAAACCAGCGTCTCCATCGAGGGGCCAACCTGTCTCGTGGGCCTCTCCGGCCATGGAACCGTAAGGAATGACAGTGGCGCAGCAGGGCTGGAGCCGGGACAGGCGATTGTCCTGGCCTCGGGATCTCAAAAGGTGATTGTGGATGCCGCAGAGAATCTCGTTTTCATGCGCTGCGCAGCTCCGCCACGGTGATACAAAACTGCGGGCAGGCCTATAAAAATCAGCGCAAAAATACGCTCAATTCGCTGGCTGCGTTGCGCAAATGCGGCAGATACCGCGTCTGCATATCCAGCACCGACATCCGCTGAGCGTTTCCGCTTAGGTTGATCGTCGCCACTGCCCGCCCCGAAGGGGAATATACGGGTACTGCAAGCGACCGCAACCCAACCTCATACTCCTGATCGCAGATGGCATAGCCGCTGCGCCGAATGTTCCTCAGGTGTAGCCGCAACTTCTCAATCGAGTTCACTGTCCGGGTCGTATAAGGCGTCAGCACAATTTTGGATAGATAACTCTCAAGCTGATCCGAGGGCAAGTAAGCCAGCAAAACCCGCCCCATACTGGTGCAATACGCGGGCAACCGGCTGCCGATATGCAGGTCGACAGCCATCAGGCGGCTGACCGTGGTGCGCGCGATATAAACGATATCTTCCCCATCGAGCGTAGCTACTGAGAAAGACTCGCGAAGAGCAGAAGACATGCGCTCCAGAATCGGTTGGGCTGCGCTGGAAAGCGTATTCGATGCTGTGTAGGTATGGGAAAGCGTCAACATGCGCGGACGCAGTGAATAGCGCGAACCATCCTCCGCCCCGGCAAAGCCCAACTTGGTCAACGTATAGAGGCAGCGTCGCACAGCGGCTCGCGAGAGTCCGGTTTTAATGCTGAGTTGAGAGATGGTCATCTGTGGAGACTGCTGCGTGAAAGCCTGAATGACGATGAGACCGCGCGCCAGCGACGTCATGAAATTCGGGTCGCCGGTATAGATGTCGAGCGAAGCGGCTGGAGTGGTCTTCGGCGTTTCAGGCGGCGGGGCAATCGCCGGCGGAGCGATCGGGGAGGCAGGGCGACGAGGGACGAGACTCATGGGAATCCTTCCAGGCCGGTAGTCGCGGAAAGAATGAGGGCGATAGCCGGACTCTATATACGATAAACGCACATTCGCGCTGATGCAAGATGTGCGAAGGTACCGAACGCTGTGAGAAGATACACCCGTGAACATTCAATCTTCTCTCCCCGGCGATTTGAAGCGTGGTCTGCAGGCGGCACAAGCAGACTGGAAGGCCAATGAAAAGCTGGCCCGGCTTTGGGCAAAGGATGCCGCACTGTGGACCAATGATGATGAGGGCAAGTGGCTTGGCTGGCTGGATATCGTGGAGCGCGAGCAGGCGGATATAGCGACGCTGACCGCGCTGAGCGAGGATGTGAAGGCCGCGGGCTTTGAGTATGCTCTGCTGCTGGGGATGGGCGGGTCGAGCCTGTGTCCGGAGGTGCTCTCGTTGACCTACGGGAAGCAGGCAGGTTATCCGGCACTGCATATTGTCGATTCCACCGATCCCGCGCAGGTGCTGGCTGCTGAGAAGGCCGTCGATCTTGCAAAGACTGTCTGCATTGTCGCGAGCAAGTCGGGATCGACGCTGGAGCCGAATATCCTGAAGGACTACTTCTTCGAACAGATGAAGAAGGCTGTGGGGGCGGACAAGGTCGGCAGTCACTTTATTGCGATTACCGATCCGGGCAGCAAGATGGAGCAGGTGGCTAAGGCGGACGGGTTCAGGCATATCTACTATGGCGACCCCACGATTGGGGGACGGTTTTCGGCGCTATCGAAGTTCGGGCTGGTTCCGGCGGCTGTGGCGGGGCTCGATCTGGGGCGGTTTCTAGGGTCGGCTGCCAAAGGTGTCGAGGCTGCCAAGGTGTCGGACGTAGAGGTAAATGCGGCGGCGACGTTGGGGCTGATTCTGGGAACGGCCCATAACCAGGGGCGTGACAAGATCACGTTCTTCACTTCTCCGGAGATCTTTGACCTCGGCGCATGGCTGGAGCAGTTGATTGCCGAATCTACCGGGAAGATCGGGAAGGGGATTACTCCGGTCGATCGCGAGACCATCGGCGCGCCTGCGGTCTATGGTGACGACCGCATATTTGCCTATGTGCGCTTGAAGGTTGGCGACAATGCCGCTCTCGATGCCGGAGTTGCGGTGCTGGAGAAAGCTGGGCAGGCCGTCGTTCGCTTTGAGATCGAGGATGTTTATGATTTGCCGGCACAGTTCTTCACCTGGGAGTTTGCGGTTGCGGTTGCGGGCAGCGTGATGGGGATCAACACCTTCAACCAGCCGGACGTTGAGGCGGCGAAGATAGCGACGCGCGCTCTGACCGATGCGTATGCCAAAACCGGGAAGCTGGCGGAACACACTCCGCTGGTGGAGACGGACGGCATCAAAGTTTTTGCGAATGAGAAGTACGCTGCGGCGCTGGGTAAACAGGCGGATGTGGCTGGCTATATCAAGGCCCATCTGGCGCAGATCAAGACACACGATTACTTTGCGACGCTGGCGTATATCCAGAACAACGCTGAGCATGAGAGCGAGATTCAAAGCTTCCGCATGAAGGTCCGAGATGCAAAGAAGGTAGCTACCTGCCTCGGGTTCGGGCCACGGTTTCTACATTCGACGGGTCAGGACTATAAGGGTGGCCCCAACACTGGGGTGTTTTTACAGATCACTGCGGACCATGCCGTTGATGTTGCGATTCCGGGCGCGAAGTATACCTTTGGCGTGGTCATTGATGCGCAGGCCGCCGGAGACCTTACGGTGTTGGAAGAGCGTGGGCGGCGAGCGTTGCGAGTCCATCTTGGCAAGGATGTAAATGCGGGATTGAAGGTGCTGGGCGCATTGGTTTCTAAGTCGTTGCTATAAACTATAAACAAGTTAATTCCCGGATCGATATTGCAAATAAATATGCAATATCGGTCCGGGAATTTATTCATTAAAACCGCATAATCATTCATGTTGACGCAGGTTGTTGGACCTGCCAAGCTCATCCATAGAGATACTTCGATGAGTTCCAGTATAAGTCCAACTTATAGCAGTTCAGTAACTCCGACTTACAATACGCATGCCTCGACTCCCGCCGCTTTTCTGATGTGTCCTCCGAAGCTATATGACGTGAACTACGTCATCAATCCGTGGATGGAAGGGAATGTCCATGCCTCCTCAAGGGCCAAAGCTGCGGAGCAGTGGCAGCATCTCTACGAAGCAGTTACGCAGATAGCAGACGTCGTTCTGGTTGAGCCGCAACCGGGCTCGCCTGACATGGTTTTCACGGCCAATGCAGGCCTCGAACGCAATGGGACGGTTGTGCTCAGCAGCTTTTTTCATGCAGAGCGGCAGGGGGAAGAGCAGCACTTTCGCCGCTGGTTTCAGCAAGCCGGATACGACATCGTGAATATCCCGCGCGAAACTTCGTTTGAAGGTGAAGGCGATGCGCTCTTCGCAGTTGACGGCTTACGACTTTGGGCCGGGTATGGGCCGCGCACTCTTCAATCGAGTCATCCGCTTTTAAGTGAAGCGTGGGGAATCGAGGTGGCTTCACTTCATCTTATCGACCCCCGCTTCTACCATCTGGACACCTGTTTTGCGCCGCTCGAAGGTGGTTACGTCATGTACTACCCACAAGCTTTCGATGAACTTTCCGTTGAGAAGATAGAGGCCTATTACCCGGCGGACAAGCGCATTATCGTCACAGAGGTTGACGTGTTGCGTTTTGCATGCAACGTCATCAATGTGGATCGTACGGTGATTCTCAATGAGGTCAGCAGGGAACTGAGAGAGCAACTCAAATCAAAAGGCTTTCGCGTGGTTGAGGTGGCACTGAGCGAATTTCTCAAAGCAGGCGGAGCGGCAAAATGCCTGGTGATGAAACTCAGTGGGAGAACCAGCTAAAACTGCCGAACTACGCCGGGACTTTCATTCCTACGCTTGCGAGAGCCTCCGCTGCTATATGTTGATTCATCTCCACCATTGCCTTCCAGGGATCGGTCTTCAAGCGGCCTTTCCACTTTCCAAACTCCGCCACGCGAAATACCGGCCGCTCGGATAACTTCAACTCGGACCACTTCAGAGGCAGGGAGACTGGACCGCCTGTTCTTGCTCGCGGAGAGAATGGAGCTACGGATGTAGCCCCGCGCTCATTCCGCAGATAGTCCAGATAGATCTTCCCTTTGCGAGCCGCCTTGGTCATCTTCGTGAGATATAACTCGGGGTGTAGCTTCTCCATGGCACTTACAAATCCATGCGCGAACTCTTTCAGCGTGCTCCATCCTAACTCTGGCACAATCGGAGCGACGACATGGAGTCCTTTGCCTCCAGTCGTCTTTAGAAAACTCTCCAGTCCAATTGCCTTCAAGCGTTTTCGCACTTCCGCAGCGGCCTCCGTCAGCACATTCCATCCCAGAGCTTCGTCAGGATCGAGATCGAAGATCAACCGGTCGGGGTGTTCGAGATTTTCATTCTTAGATCCCCACGGATGAACTTCCAGAACACCCATCTGCGCCAATCCAGCGAGCGCCTCCGCAGTCGAAAGTGTGATGTAGGGCTCGATCTTTCCGTTCTTGTCCGCTACATCAACACTGCCAACGCCCGGGGGCAGTGTTGATGTAGCGTGCTTCTGGTAGAAGCATGGTTTCCCAGATCCCCCGGGGCATCGAACCAGGCTCAACGGCCTATCCGCAATATGCGGCAGCATCTCTTTTGCGACAGTCCAATAATAGTCTGCAAGCATCTGCTTGGTAAGTCCCGATTCGACGTCCAGTACTTTTTCCGGATGCGTCAAGCGAACCGGCGCGCGTTCCATCATAGCTGGATTCCTGGATGGCACTTGAGCTTTTATGCCATGCGCGGCGCTCGCGCGGGACGTAGATTGTGGTGCTGAAGCTTTATTTCCCGCGCGCTTCGGTTGCGGAGGAACAGTAGCTTCCTCACGCGCCACCTCCTCCGCACTCTTGTCCTCGCGCACTCCGAGAAACGCCGCCTGGCGGACCAGATTGTCCGCAGTCCATGTAGCAAATCTCACCTGAACGACGAGTTCCGGCTTAACCCATCTGACGCCGCGCTTCGCCTCCACGGGGACCTTCACAAAGGGCATCGCAGTCTGAAGCATGCTCTCTAACTTGTCCCGAAGTAATTTGTGGGTCTTCTGTGTGAACCCTGTTCCCGTCCGTCCTGCATAGATCAACCTGCCATCGCTGTAGTATCCGAGCAGCAACGCTCCTACACCGTTAATTCCATTTGATGGCAGTGTAAATCCGCCGACAACAAACTCCTGCTCATGCAGGCACTTCATCTTCAGCCAATCGCTACCGCGCCCGGATTCATAGCGCCCCAAAGCCTTCTTGGAAACGATGCCCTCGGCGTGAAGCTCGCACGCTTTACGAAAGAGTTCTTTGCCGTTTGTTTCCAGATGCTCGCTCACTCGCAGCAAATCGCTATCGGCTTCTTCCAGCACTTCCTCCAGCATCTCTTTTCGCTGCTTCAATGGAAGCTCGCGCACATTATGCCCATCCACATGCAGCAGGTCGAAGCAGAAGTAGGTCAGCATGTTGTTTGCGCCATCCTGAAGAGACGCCTGCAAGTCCGCGAAGTTCGTTGTGCCATTCTCCGCCAGAACGACAACCTCGCCATCGAGCGTGACTTTATCTATTGCCAGCTTCGCTACTTCATTCGCAACTGCACGA
The DNA here is from genome assembly GCA_041691575.1 of Terriglobales bacterium. Lineage (GTDB taxonomy): Bacteria > Acidobacteriota > Terriglobia > Terriglobales > Acidobacteriaceae > Edaphobacter. The sequence goes on along the minus strand of JBEPUJ010000001.1, from coordinate 351,965 downwards.
ACTTTAACGGTCCAGTCCAGTCCCTTCCTCGTGAGCATCTGTACGCCGGAACCATCTTTGCGCGCCTGCATTCTGTATCCATCCAGTTTCAACTCGTGCAACCACCCCTCACCGGCAGGAGGCGATATTGACTGCAATGCCAGTTGAGGCGCAACGAAGCTCGGTTGGCTCTCTCTAGGCAGCGCATGCAGGCTTTTCTCAAATGCGCTAACCGTCATTGCGCGTTTCTTTTTGAATGCGGAACTAGTCTGGTGGGGAATGGAAGAAGGCGAAGCGCCTGCTTCTCCGCTACCGCCAGTCTGGCGATACCAGGCCTTCCCCCTGGCTGTGTCTTTTGAGTTCCACACGTGGTCTTCGTTGCTGGCAATCTGCTCCATCGTGCGCCCCGTGACCGCACTGTCCGGCTCTTCTACCGTCACGCAGGGGTCGTCTTTTCCGCGCTCAGAATCGTCATGCTCTTTAATGAGGAGCCAATTCGGCTTACGCTCGTTCGCGGCTTTTCCTCCCATGCGAATCAGTGCCCACTTACCCTTGATCTTTGTGCCATGCATCACGAACTTAAGGCTGCCGTCACGCAATCCTTGGTCTATATCTTCGTGTCCAGTTTGCGGCTCCCAGGTGCCCTGATCCCACAGCATCACTGTGCCGCCGCCGTACTGGCCCGTGGGAATGATTCCCTCGAAGCCGCCGTACTCCATGGGATGATCTTCCACCTGAACTGCCAGTCGCTTGTCGCCGGTGAAGTAGCTTGGCCCTTTCGCCACGGCCCAGCTTTTTAATACGCCATTCCAACACAGCCGAAAATCGTAGTGCAGATGCGAGGCGGCGTGTTTCTGAATGCAGAACGGCAAATCTTCTGTCTTGCGTTTAGCTTTGCCAGAGCCACCACTCGGCTCGGCTGTGACATGAAAATCCCGCATCGACCGATATCGCGCCAACTGTTCATCAACGGCATCCGCGGCCTTGCCGGAGCTTTTGACTTCTTGCAGCGATGCCTTAGCAGCCGACTTTCTGACCGCGGGCTTGCTGACAGTTTTCTTTGCTGCAGCCATCTCCCCTCCGCTTAATCCGTCAGGCTAAGCCGACTTGCGCTTTCTGCTGCTGGTTGCGGTTGGCGTCACAAGGGAGAGGCCCTCTTCGCTTCTGGCGGAGGCTACCGGCTTCTTTTTTGTCGTCGAAGTATCGCTGCTGCCTACGCTCTTCCTGAGAGCGTCCATCAGGTTGATTACTTTCCCGCGTTTAGGCGAAGCAGCTTCTTTCGGTATTTGAGCATGGTTTACCTTCGCTTCTACTAACTCCTTCAGAGCCGCTTCGTATCCATCGGCAAACTTGCCTGGATCGAACTTCGCGGCCTTCTTTTTGATCAGAGTCTCCGCGAGTTCAAGTGAATCATCATTCACCGCAACCTTTTTGATATCGCGGAAGTACTCAGCAGGATCGCGCAGTTCCTCCTGATAGCGCATGGTGTAGGCCATCATTCCAGGCAGTGCGTCGTCACTCGGCGCAGTAATGGCGATTACATGCTCACGTCCGCCAAATGCAATCTTGCCTAATGCGGCTTTCTTCGTTTTTTGCAGCGCCTTCCGTACCACGGCGAAGGCCTCAGCCTGTACATCATTCTCGGGAACGACGAAGTAAGGCTTCTCCAGGTACTCCGGCTCCAGTTCGTCCACGCCTACAAACTGGGTTACCTCAATGGTGTGCTTGGACGGCACGCGCAGTTGCTCTATCTCGCTGGGCTCGATCGTGACGTACTGTCCTTTGCTGTACTCGTAGCCTTTGACGATCTCGTCCTTTTCGACGGGTGCGGCTGCTTCATCGGGAGACTCTTCGATAGTAGAAGAGAGCACCTTCTGGTGTCGTATCCGCTCCCCGGTCTTACGGCTTATCTGGTGAAAGCGAATCTCACTTTTGGCCTCGGTAGCGACAAACAACTGCACTCCAAACGAAACCAGCGATATCTGAATCTGCCCAGACCAATAAGGACGCGCCACAGGGAACCTCGCAGGACGGGGAATCCCGTCTCTGTCTAGGATTCCCCGTCTGTCGCCAAAGATGCCCGTCCGGCTAATCCGGCAGAGCGGAACCGTCTACTCCAAACCGCAGGTTCACCTTGCCGGCGGTAGAGAATTGGACATCCACCGCCGAGCCGGCCGAAGCCAGCGTATTTCCCGTCCAGCTTCCGGTCGTAATCCAGTTGCCGCGTCGCAGCCCGCCTGTTCGTGACGCTCCTTCATTGGCCAGGAATGGAAGCAGTCGCAGAAAATCTCCTGAAGTGTTGGAGCCCGTGCGCTCTACCCGCACCGCGCCGTCGATGGCAAGCGTGACGCGTTCCTGCGAGAAGTCGATGCGCTGCCAATCGGGATAAGCCGGCCCATAAACGAACCCGCCATGCATCTGCATATCGCCAATCATTGACAGACGCGAAGCCTGCACGGGGTCGATAAACGCGCTTTCCAGAATCTCAATTGCAGGATGGCAGCTCTCAATCGCGCTCAAAACCTCATCCCGCGAATAGGCAGTCTTCCTGGCTGGGAGGTCTTCGCCAAGCAAAAAGGCAATCTCGGCCTCCAGCCCGCGATACCGGTGCGTTCTTCCGCGTAACTCACATCCGCTGCAGGAAATCCATGCCTGCGGCATCGGCGCAAACATCGGGACAGCATCCGCCGAGGGGGCGCCGACCTTCCATCCGCCAATCGCTTCATACGCCAGCGACATCCTGTCCTGGACGTAGTAAGCCTCCTCCATTGTCTGCGGCCGCAGGTCTACTGGAAGATCCGCGATTGGCTTGTTTGTCCTGCGTGCGTCGAGCAGCATATCCGCTGCATCTATCATCTGTCGTTGCTGAGCGCCATTAATCATGCAAATAGTTTGCACTAACCTGCATCATCTTGTCTTGCGTTAGCGGTTCCGCTCTAAACCCTCGTTCGCTTCGTCCAATTCTTATTCAGATCTAATTTCCAGTATCCAGAGCTAAAGACGCATCTAAATTCAATGTTCGGACGTAATCTAAACAGCAGCACTTGTGACAACCTCTGGCCTGCTTCCAGGCCTCAGGCACAAGGGAAGGGAACAGCGCCATGCTTTTACGTAAGTCCGACAGCCTCGGACCCAGCATCCCCTCCTCCGACATTACGCCGAAGGAAATTTTCGAGCAGCACCGGCAAGACCGCCGCCGCTTCCTTACCGGAGCCGCCGCAATCGGGGCAGGCGCCATCGCAGCTACTCGTTTCCCGGGCTTCTTCCATCCTGGCGAAACGGTTCACGCCGCGACCCAGTTACAGACCGTCCCCAGCAAATACACCGTTCCCGATGCGCAGACCCCTATTAACAAGGCGACCAACTACAACAATTTTTACGAATTCGGTACCGAAAAATCTGATCCTGCGCGCCACGCGCACACTCTGCACACCCGTCCCTGGACGGTGAAGATCGATGGTCTCGTCAAGAAGCCCCAGACTCTCGACATCGATGCCATCATGCGCTATCGCCCTATTGAAAGCCGTGTCTATCGGCATCGCTGTGTTGAAGCGTGGTCCATGGTCATTCCCTGGGACGGCTATTCGCTCTCTGAGCTGATCAACTTCTGCGAGCCGCTTCCCAGCGCCAAGTTCGTTGAGTTCACCACCCTGCTCGACCGCAAGCAGATGCCCGACCTCCCCGGCGGCTTCAACTGGCCATACACCGAAGGCCTGCGCATGGACGAGGCTATGAACCCGCTCGCCCTGCTGACCTTCGGCTGCTACGGTCAGGAGCTGCCCAACCAGAACGGCGCGCCCATCCGCGTCGTCCTGCCTTGGAAGTACGGCTTCAAGAGCTGCAAATCCATCGTCAAGATCAGCTTCAAGGAAAAACAGCCGAACACTCTTTGGAACGAGATGGCATCAAACGAGTACGGCTTCTATTCCAACGTCAACCCGAAGGTCGATCATCCTCGCTGGACCCAGTCCCGTGAACGCCGTATCGACTCCAGCGCCTTTCCCCGAACCATTCCGACCCAGATGTTCAATGGTTATAGCGATCAGGTGGCCAGCCTCTATGCGGGCATGGACCTCAAAAAATTTTATTAGCCTTTTTTCACACAGGTTTTCGACTGCTTCATCTGTAATCTTTCTCACAAGGCCGAAGGTTCTTTCCGCTACGCCCTCCCACCTCGGACCTCGATATAGGAATCCGAAAAGAGAGGGCGTAGCAGACTTTATCGATAGCCGATACCAGCATCCCAGATAATCCCTCCATGTCGAAACGATCCATCATCGCCCTCAAGGTATTGCTTCATCTGCTCTGCCTGATCCCCTTCGTTTATCTTCTTCACCTCTATCGCGACGGGACCCTTGCGCTCGATCCCGACCCGGTCAACTACATTACCCACTTCACCGGCAACTGGACGCTCTACCTCCTGCTCTCCACGCTGGCCATCACGCCTCTTCGTCGCCTCTCTCCCCGCCTCGGTTTTATCGTCCGCTTTCGACGCATGATCGGCCTCTACACCTTCTTCTACGCGACTCTCCACCTCTCCACCTACATCTTTCTCTTCTCCGGCTACGATATCGTCACCGTTTTCGCCGGAATCCGGACGGATCACCCCGGCGAGATTGTCACGCAGTGGAAGCTGGTCTGGCCCCATATCGTCGACGACCTGCTCAAGCGCCGCTTTATCCAGGTGGGCTTCTTCGCCTGGGTCATCCTCTTCGTGCTTGCCGTCACTTCACCTGCCCTCATCATGCGGGCCATGGGCGGCAAAAACTGGCAGCGACTCCATCGCCTCATTTACGTCGCTGCCATTGCGGGAGTCATTCATTATTGGTGGCTGGTCAAAACCGGCGTCCGCACCCCCTGGAAAGTCACCGCCGTTTTGATCGTTTTGCTCCTCGCCCGCGTCGTCTATACCGCCCTCAAGCGTCGCCACAAACCCATCCCCGCAAGATCGGCTGCCGTCATCAGCAGAGCCTAGACCGCAAGCGGGGCCTGGGTTGCCGAGGGGCGGTTGTTGCCGATAACCGGCATCCGACAACGCTATTTAGTTGAAAAATATAGACGAGCCCAGTCTCCCGCCGTAGAATCGTTCCCGAAACCCGCTCTTAATTTTCGATTTATCGATACCTCGAAAGGAAGTTCATGACAGCTCCAGCTTCAACCCCTGTTACGCCTGAACGCATCATGCAGTTTGCCTGGGGCTATGTCCCACCTCTCATTCTCGAAACCGCCATCAAGCACCGTGTTTTTGACGTCCTCGATGGTGGCCCCAAAGATCTCCAGCAGGTCCACGAAGCCACGGGAGCCTCGCTTCGGGGTCTCGCCGTCGTCATGAATATTCTGGTCAGCCTCAACTTTCTCGCCAAGGACGACCATGGCGTCTACTCGCTCACCCCGGAGAGCGCCGCCTTCCTCGTCAGCACCAAGCCAAGCTTCCAGGGCGGCATTCTCCGCCACACCAGCCAGCAACTGCTCCCCAAATGGCTGCACCTGAATGAAATCGTCGCCACCGGCAAACCTGCTGCCGCGGTGAACCAACAAGGTGAAGGCAGCGACTTCTTCCAACAATTAGTCACTGATATCTTCCCCATGTCCTACCCCGCAGCGCAGGTGCTGGCTGACCACCTTAACCTCGCTGCACTGCCTGATTCGAGCGCTCTCGATCTCGCCGCCGGTTCCGGTGTCTGGGGCATTGCGCTGGCGCTGAGCGCCCCCAAGCTACGCGTCACCTCCGTTGATTGGCCGGACGTTCTTCCCGTCACTCGCAAGACTGCCGCTCAGTTCGGTCTTGACGAGCGCTTTTCCTTTGTTGCCGGAGACCTGCTCGAAGCTGACTTCGGTACCCAGCACACCGTTGCCACTCTTGGGCACATCCTCCATAGCGAAGGTGAGCAGCGCAGCCGTACTCTCCTTGCTAAAACCTTCAAGGCGCTGGCACCCGGCGGAACCATTGCTATCGCAGAGTTCCTCGTCAACCCGGATCGCAGGGGACCTGTCATGAGCCTCTTCTTCGCGGCCAACATGCTCGTCAACACCGATCAGGGCAATACCTACTCCTTCGAAGAGATCAGTGCATGGCTACGCGAAGCCGGCTTTGAGAACCCGCGTACCCTGCCTGCACCGGGTCCTTCGCCGCTTGTCCTCGCTACCAAACCGTCCTGAGTCATCTGAGCCACCTACTCTGCCAGACGCCCATCCCTCGCAATGAACGTGCGATGGATGGGCGTTTTGGCAGATTGCAGACTAAGGGAACAACCGCTCTTTTGCCCATCCGCTTTCTGTGCGCACAAACAGGAACCGGTCGTGCAGCCGTTCGACGCCATTCACCCAAAATTCCACCCGCTCTGGCCAAAGCACATAGCCGCGCCAGAAGTCCGGTCGCGGAACAGCCTTTGGGTAGCGCCTCTCCGCCGCGTCGACCCGTTCCTCCAGTAGCTCCCGACTCGCCAAAGGTCTGCTCTGGCGCGAAGCTACCGCTCCAAGCTGACTGCCCCTCGATCGGGTGTGGAAGTAAGCGTCTGCCTCTGCGTACGGCAACTCTGAAACCAGCCCTTCCACGCGAACCTGCCGCCGCAGCGACTTCCAGTGAAAGCACATCGCCGCCCGAGGATTCTCCGCCAGCTCCATCCCCTTCCGGCTCTCCGCATTCGTATAGAACGCGAATCCCCGCTCATCCAGTCCCTTCAGCAAGACCATCCGCACGCTGGGTACACCGGCAGACGTAGCCGTCGCCAGCGCCACGGCATTCGGATCATTCGGCTCCCGTGCTTCCGCCTCTCGCAGCCATGCCCGAAACAGCGTGACCGGATCAGTCGCCGCTTCCGCGTCGATCAGACTCATAAATTACCCCACCTAAGTCTAAGCTGCTACCCGGCCAATCCTTCGAACAAGTCTGTCCCTTGCCACGCTGCCCGCGGTTGCTGCTCCGCCGCCAGCGCATAAAACTCCTCGACTCCATACTTCTCAAACAATGCCTTTGTCTGATCGACCAGCGGCATCTGCGAAGTATGTTGCCGGAAGGCCTCCGCCTTTCGCTCCTGTACCGTACGAATGTCCAGCGTGATCGTCCATGGCATTGGCCTGGGTTCCTGTCTGCCGGGGAGAAAGAAGTTTGTGGTCAGGTAAAAGAGCCGGTGCGGGCTAAAGATTGCGCCAAGCTCTGGATACCGTTTCACCTGTCCCGACCAGTGAAACGCCGCTGTCGTCAGCATGGAAACGATCATGTGATCGGGATGCGTATTCAGGCCGCCGTCGCCGCCGAACGTAATCACGACGTCGGGTTGAAATTGCCGTATCCGCTCCACCAGACGGCCCGCCGTTTTAGAAAAATCGACATGCACCAGCTTCCCATCCTGATAGTCGAGCAGCTCATACCGGGTTATGCCGAGCACCTTGCACGACGCGGCGAACTCCAGCTGCCGCATCTTCCCCAGCTCCTCGCCCGAGGTCGCATTGCCCCTGTATGAGCCTGCCTGTCCATCGGTCAGGCAGACGACATACGTCTCTATCCCACGGTCCGCTGCCAGCGCAAGCGCACCGCCAAAGCCAAAGCACTCATCATCCGGGTGCGCGATCACGCACATTAATTTCAAGCCCACTCTGACCCCTCTTCCAATTCAAAATCGCTAAACAACAACTCACTTGCAACCTTCTCTTCAACCACTGCGTCCCGGTCGGCCGCCCGCACCGGAGCAAAGGTTCGCCGGTGCAGCGCACACGGCCCATGCTCCGCCAACGCTCGCCGATGCTCCGGCGTTCCGTAGCCCTTATGCGAGGCCAGCCCGTATCCCGGATGCACCAGGTCCAGGTCTCGCATCAGCGCGTCCCGGTGTACCTTTGCCACCACCGAAGCCGCGGCAATCGAGAGGCTCAGTGCATCGCCATAGATCAGTTTTGTCTGTTTGCAGGGATGGTCCAGCCGCATGGCGTCAATCAGCAGATGATCCGGTGCCACCATCAGGCCCTGGACGGCAGCCAGCATGGCCAACCGCGTCGCCTGGTAGATATTCACCCGATCGATCGTCTCTGCATCGATCTCGGCGACACAAACCGCAATCGCCATCCGCCGGATGCGTTTGTTCAGTAGCTCGCGCTGCTCTCGCGTCAGTTGTTTGGAGTCTGTCAGTCCTGCGCGCGCCAGCCCGCTCAAACGTTCGGGCAGGATCACCGCCGCCGCCACCACCGGCCCAAACAGAGCGCCCCGCCCCACTTCGTCGACGCCCGCGATGCTGCGGAAGCCGTTGTAGCGCAAGGCCTGTTCCGGCGCATCGCTGCAAACAAGCTGCTTCAGCATCCGCTGCTTTGCTGTTGCCGCAGTGACGGTTTTCAAGACTCGAATCGACGAAACAGAGGTCATACGCTTCATCCACGAGTGTATAACCACCGCACAAAACGAAGCCACGACCGCAGTCGTGGCTTCGAGTGAAACGAAGAAGGGAATAGCTTACTTGGCGCGCTCGACCTCGCGCAGACGGGCGGCCTTGCCGCGCAGACCTCGCAGGTAGAACAGCTTCGAACGGCGAACCTCGTAAGAGCGAATTTTTTCGATCTTATCGACAACCTTGGAGTTGAAAGGGAAGATACGCTCGACGCCCTGGCCGAAGCTCATCTTGCGAACGGTAAAGGTGCCCTGGGCTCCTCTACGGCAGGCAATGACCATGCCTTCAAACGCCTGCAGACGCTCTTTCTCGCCCTCGCGAATCTTGACTTGAACGCGGACGGTATCGCCCGGGGCAAACTCGGGTAAATCGGTCCGCTCTAACTTGGCGGCCAGCTTCTGCATGATTGGATTGATCGACATGACAACTTTCCTATGTTTGGACTAGAGCTTTCAGTGTACACGAATATCGCCTGTAAGTCCCTATTCACGCCCATTTTCCTCGTTCAGGCGAAGCTCCTCCAGCAACTCGCGATCCTCATCGCTGATTGCGATTCGGTCCAGAAGGTCGGGCCGGTTGCGCAGTGTCTTCTCCAACGCCATCCGCCGCCGCCATTGACGAATCGCCTCATGATCACCGCCCCGCAAAGCCTCGGGAATCGAGACGCCGCGAAACTCGGCGGGCCGCGTGTAGTGCGGATAATCGAGCAGACCGCCGGCTCCGTAGGTGCTGCGGGGAGGACCATCCGTCGCATCGGCCTTGACCGGCACATCATCTGCCCCAAAGCTCTCGAACCGCGAAGAGTCAGGATTGCCCAGCGCTCCCGGCAACAGCCGGACCACCGCATCGACGATCACCGCCGCTGCCAGTTCTCCGCCAGATAGAACATAATCTCCTATTGAAATCTCGCGGTCGCAGAGCATCTCATTGATGCGCTCGTCCACTCCTTCATAGCGTCCGCAGAGAATCACCACCCGCTCGGTCGCTGCCAGTTCGTGCGCCACTGCCTGGGTAAATGGCCTTCCCTGCGCCGACAACAGAATGACCGTCTCCTTCTCCTGCTGCCGCTCCGCCTTGGGCGTAATTCCCAGCGACATCACTGCATCGTAGATCGGCTCCGGCTTCAGCACCATGCCTTCGCCGCCGCCAAACGGGCGATCGTCCACCGTCCGGTGCCGGTCGTGCGTAAAACTACGAAGGTCATGCGTAGCGACTTCCACCAACCCCTTCTTGCGAGCGCGGCTAACGATTCCATAGTCCAAGGGACTATCGAAGAACCCCGGAAAGATCGTAACGATATCGAAGCGCATAGGAAAAAGTCAGTTCCGTATTAGCCTACCGCGTCGGCTCGTCAGGAGTATCCCCATCACTGCCTGAGCCCAACGGCTCCGGCGTGCGGTTCACCTCCAGCAGCCCTACGGGCAAGGTCATGCTGACGCGTTTCGCCTCCACATCCACGCTGACGATGAATGCCTTCGCAAACGGAATGAGAATCTCGTCGCCTTCGCCCGAGGCGACTTCCAGTAGCGGAGCCGCCTCCGCGAGCCTTCGCGAGCCGTCCGCCGTAGTAGGGAACTGGACGTCCGTAATAACTCCTACTGCCGTTGCGCCGTCGTACACGGTGCAGCCGACCAGTTCGCTGATATACATCGAGTCGTCGTCCAAAGGCATTCGATCTTCGCCGTGAACCAGCACATCAAGCCCGGCCAGACCTTCCGCCTGGGTGATGGTGTCGATGCCGGCAAACTGCAAAACGATGCGCCCCTCGTTCTTGCCTACGGGCAGCCAGAACGAGACGACCTCCGCGGAACGCGCCAGCTCGTCTCCGCCATCGAAGCCGGAGGGTGCGAGAAAGATCTGCTTGTGTTCACGGAAGCGTTCGGGAAAGTCGGTAAACAGTTCTGCGAGCAACTCCCCTTTACGGCCTTGAGGCCGCAGCAGGTGCGCCAGCACGATCCATGAAGCCGGGTTTGCGATCATAAGTCTGAGACGGAGATCATCGCGTTAGGTCGTGCCACTTTCTTCAACGATGTCCAGCGAAAAGCGCCGCTTCAGTTTCATGCTGGCCGCGCTCAGCACTGTGCGTACAGAACGCGCCGTCCTGCCCTGTTTGCCGATCACTTTGCCGATATCGCTATGCGCGACCCGCAGCCGCAGAAGCACGCCCTCGCCATCCTGTATGACCTCTACGGAGACTTCTTCGGGCTTGTCTACCAGCGCACGTGCAAGTTGAGCCACAAGGCCGCTCATCTGCTTCGTAGAATCTTCACCCGATGCCACTTGTATGGCTTCATCCATTACACACACCTCTTGGGAGTCACAGCGAGACGCTTATACTCAAACCTCTTGTCTCGTCTGATGCGAGATCTTCCAGGTTTGTGCCGAAACAAGCGAAACGCCGGTTTGTGAGCGAGCCCGGGCACCTATCCCAAAGCGTCGACCCAATCTTGCATCGTCGATAGAACAACGTTGCAATAGAGAAAGTCTACGCGAGTATGTACAGGATGCGATATAAAAGGAATCTATTGCGTCAAGAATCTTTGGGAACCTCTAAAGACGTTCCCAAAGATTCAGGAGACTGGTGACCTAAGCCCGATAACCTAAGCCGCAGCCGCGGTATCGGTTGCAACCGGAGCCTGCGCCAGCAGCTTCCCCACCCGGTCGGACAACTGTGCGCCATTGCCTACCCAGTAGTCGATGCGATCGCGCTTCAGGTCGACGGTTGCCGGATTCGTGCGTGGATTGTACGTGCCCACTACTTCGACCGAACGGCCATTGCGGGCGCGGTCCTTTTCAATAACAACGATGCGGTAGTGGGGTTGCTTACGCGCTCCAACGCGCGCCAAACGGATCATCAACACTAGGAATGCCTTTCAAAACTTTTATTTTGAGCGAAACAGCAATTCGCGCATTTACCACAAGCGAATCTGTACTGCCCAACACCTAAGTATGGCTGAAAGTGCAGCTTTTCGCAATGCTCGAGCGCCGGAATTTCGCTCTCGCCTGCTCTCGCGCCGTTACTTGCCCGCAGCTCAGGACAGCCCCGTCATTTCCACTCTCCCAACTGGCTACAATGGAGTCAGTGAACCGCGAATATCACAAATGGTTATCACCTGCTCTCGGGCGGGAGATGGAGTTACTCGTCTTCGGACACGCCGGCACTGCCGCGCTCGCCTTTCCTACCTCCTGCGGCCGCTTCTTCGATTTTGAGAACTTTGGCATGGTTGGCGCGGTTCAGGACAAGATCGAGCGCGGCCATCTACAGATCTTCTGCGTCGATACGGTCGATGCGGAGAGCTGGTACAACCGTACCGTCGTCCCCCGTGCGCGCATCACCCGGCATCTTCGCTACGAGCAATACCTCCTCGACGAAGTTGTCCCCCTCGTCCGCTCCTGCAACGGAATGGCCAGCCTGGCCGCGATCGGCTGCAGCTTCGGCGGTTACCATGCCCTCAACCTTGCCCTCCGGCATCCCGGCATCTTTACCAGCGTGCTTTCCATGGGGGGAGCCTTCGACCCATCGCGCTTTCTTTCCGGCTACTACGATCAGGACTGTTACTACAACCTGCCCACCCACTACATGCCCAACATGCATGATTCCCAGTACTTCAATCTATACCGCCGCAATACCTGCATCCTTGCCACCGCCGTCAACGACGTTTGTCGCGAAGTAAACCAGCAGATGGGCCACATCCTCCACACCAAAGAAATTCCCTGCCACCTCGATGTATGGGGCGACAACGCCGGCCACGATTGGTCTACCTGGCAACGGATGATGCAGACCTATCTATAAAAAAGCCGCAGATTGTCTCGGCAACATTGTAAGGAGAGCGCATTGAAGAAGATTGGCGTCCTGTTCGGGGTGGAAAATACCTTCCCCAGCGCCCTGGTCGACCGGATCAACTCGATGGAGATTGAAGGCATCCGCGCCGAGTTTGTCCATGTAGGCGGAGTCCAGATGGCCGTGCCCTCCGGCTATGCCGTCATCGTCGACCGTATCTCGCACGAGATGCCCTTCTATCGCGCCTGGCTCAAGAACGCGGCGCTGACCGGCACCCAGGTCATCAACAATCCCTTCTGGTGGTCTGCCGACGACAAGTTCTTCAACTATGCCCTGGCTTCGAAGCTCGGCGTCGCCGTTCCGCGGACTGTGCTGCTGCCGCATAAGGAGTTTCCTCCCCAGATCAACACCCGTTCCGTCCGTAACCTTGAGTATCCCCTGGACTGGGACGGCATCTTCGAGCACATCGGCTTTCCGGCCTTCCTCAAGCCCTACAACGGCGGCGGAGGTCGCGATGTTTTCCACGTCCATAACCGCGACGAGTTCTTCAGCGCCTACGACCAGACCCGAGACCTGTGCATGACCCTTCAGACCGCCATAGAGCACCAGGAATACTTCCGCTGCTTCGTCGTCGGCCAGTCCGAGGTTCGGATCATGACCTACGACCCAGCTCAGCCATACGGACATTCTTATGCTCTCGATCCGCCCGCCTGCGATCCCCAGCTATTGAAGCGCATGGAGCAGGATGCGCTCACTCTCTGCCGGGCGCTCGGCTACGATCTCAACACGGTTGAGTTTGCCGTCGAAGATGGAATTCCTTACGCCATCGACTTTATGAACCCGGTCCCCGACGCCGATCTCTACTCCGTAGGCGAACCCCACTTTCGCTGGATCGTCGACGCCATGGCAAGGCTGGCGGTAAAGAAGGCCCAATCCTCAGCGTCCGGCGATGAGGCTCTTCCATTGCAGGCACACTGGGCGGCCCTTTTATCCGATGCTCCGGCCAAAAAGCCAAAGGCGAAGCCGACCCGAACTACCCCCAAAAAGACCACGGCCAAGCCGGACAAAACTCGTCTCTAGTAAATCGGGCGCCCGATACCCAGATTTCTTGGACTTGGGTAGTTCAAAGCTCTCGGAGCACCCATCTGGAGAAAAGCCTGGAGGATGAGTCGGTGTGTACGATAGACTCCTGTAGGTTAGCCAAGCGGCCAAAGCACGGTCGCGAAGTTAGGTGAAGGAGGATGTGTGAGCCAGCGGTCAAAGCCGAATGGAGAGAATCCAGTTCGCAACGCAGTGCGTTTTCCTATGAGACTGGCTCTTCACATCCGTACCGACGAGGGTGACATCGAAGCTGTGACTGAGAATATATCCGCAAACGGCCTGCTCTTTGTGAGCGACCGCCTCCCGGATGTCGACAGCAAGATCGAGTTCACCATAGCCATGCCTTCGGCCGTCATGGGGTCTGCGACAGACGTAACCATTCATTGCAGAGGCCGTGTCGTACGCCACTCTCTGCAGGACTGCGAGAAAAAGGCCGCTGCTGTGATCGACGAATACTTTCTAAAGGCCTGATCTATGACGGTTGTACACTTCGATAAAACCCGCACGATAGAGGACGCTCCGGAAGACGACGTTCTGGAAGAGAGTACGGCCCCGTCCGGTATTCGTGTCATTTTGGCCGACTCCCAGGCCATCTACCGCGTTGGAATCCGAAAGATTTTCGCCCTTGAGGACGATATTCGTGTCGTCGCTCAGGTTGAGAGCCTGACCAACCTTTACCTTGCCTTGCAACGCTATCCCACCGATGTCGTCGTTCTCGAAGGGCAGTTGATCGCAGGCACCATCGACGCTATTCCGGAGTTGGTGCGAAAGGCTCCCGACGCGAAGCTGATCGTTCAGGTGACCGAGGCGGACGAGTCAAATACCGTCGAACTCTATCGCCGCGGAGTCCGTGGAGTGGTCCCAAGGTCGATCTCTCCCGATCTGCTGGTCAAGTGTGTCCGCAAGATCGCCGACGGTGAGACATGGATCGACAATCAATCGATTAGCTGGGTGATCGAGGCCTACCGGGCACAGGCCACCACGCTTACCGATCCCAAGGTCCAGCCCAAACTCTCGAAAAAAGAGCTGGCAATCATCAGTTGTATTACCCGGGGAATGCGGAACAAAGAGATTGCCTACCAGATTGGAACCACCGAGCAGGTCATCAAGAACTATCTGCGCAAGATCTATGACAAATTAGGGGTCTCCGACCGCCTTGAACTGGCGCTCTATTGCCTGCACCATGAACTGCTGAAGAAGTACACCCAGGAACTCAACGGCACGGTGTCGACGACCGAACCCTCTCAGCCGCTGCGGGCAAAGATGTAGCGAGAGGCTTCCACTGGAAGCCTCTCGCCCTTGTTACCGCTCGACAACCTCTGCTTACTGCTTGTCGATCTCTACATCGATGGTGAACTTGATATCGTTGCCGACGACGGCGGCGGGGGTGTTCGACGCGAAGTTAAAGTCGCTTCGCTTGAGCAACCCGGTAGCGGAAAAGCCGCTGCGAACCTTCCCATCCTTGCCTGTCTCGGGCGCGCTCGGCCCATCCAGATCGAGAGTCACGCTCTTGGTCACGCCCGACAGCGTAAGGTCGCCAGTCAATTGGAGCTTGCCAACCGACCGGCTCAGCGAAGTGGATTTGAAGGTGATCTCCGGATTCTTCTCCACGTCGAAGAAATGTGGCGACTTCAGATCCTTGTCGCGAGCCGCAACGCCGGTCCACACCGTGGCCGTCTCAATCGTCGCGTTCACTGAAGACTTGGTGATGTCGGCATCGTTCAGCGTGACCGTGCCCTTTACGCCGTTGAGTGCGCCATGAACATTGCTGACTCCCATATGGCGAACCTGAAACTGAACGCTGGAGTGGTTCGGGTCGATCGACCATGTGGACGTCTGTGCCTGCACCACCGCACCGGTGAGAGTGAGTCCGGCCACAGCCAGGGACAGTAGAAATTTACTTCTCATAGGGTTGTTCCTCGTGTTTTCGGTTGAGAGAGTTACGGTCGAATCTGACGCTCGTCGTCGCCGGCAATGATGCTATCAAAGTAATAGACAACAGCAATTCCATGGAGAAATGCAGAGACAGGCATGGCCACAGAATGGAACATGTTTTCTACTATTTATTGATCTAATGTGAGAGACGGCACAAGCTGCGGAAAAGTTCCGCTTTTGCCTCCATTAAGGCCACCAGGCTTCAGACTGCAAAAGAAATGCTTTTTTATGCATTTCTTGTCAAACATGCAAAATTTAGCACATTAGTGCGAATACTTTGGGCCGAAAGGGCTTAGAGAAATGTGGAAGCCCCTGGAAAGTTGGGAGATTTTTCCTTATAAACGCGAGAAAACTGTTGATTTCAAGTCTGGCACTCGGATTGCTACTCAGGGTAGTGAACGACATTTCGTTCAAAGGCCCTGCCGATGCGTCGTCGAATATTCCTACTCCTGATGGTCGTACTCCTGATTACCGGATCAGCGACAGGTGTTCACGCATCGACGGATTGCGAGCGGTGGTTCATCGCGTACAAGCATGAACTGGCCCAGTCACAGGCTGCAAAGCGCCTGCTCGCGGCAAAGGCCCGAGCCCGGCGCTACGCACGCATGAAGCTGGCAGGATATGTCAAACCCAAGCCTGTGGCCCGGCCGCGGCCTCGGGTCCGACCTGTTTACAGACCGAAGATGACTCCTGAAGAAATGCTCCGGCGCTTCAACCTCGCTTGCGGAGTCCTGCCGGAGAGAGAGTCCGACCAGCTCCACATTCAGGAAGAGACATTTGCAGACTTCATGCCACACCGCACTTTCGACGCTTTGCCGCCTCTTGACTCCGAAGGTGGGCAACTGATCGCCCTCAATGAACCGCCGCCCTTCCCTTTGACTGGTGAAACCACGAATCCCACGCCGGGTGGCTATATACCCCCGTTTGGTGGCGGCATACCTCCCTTTGGCGGAGGTGGTGGGTATCCCGGACCTCCGGGCCCCCCGGTTCCTCCAGTGCCGCCGGTCACCCCCGTTCCCGAGCCTCAAAGCCTGATCCTTTTGTTGACCGGACTTGTGGGTGGCGCAACTGCGGTGCGGCGGAAGATTAAGGCGTCTCGCTCTAAGCGATCTGCTCAACCCGGCAGCAAAAGGCTGGTTCTTGGGCCTCGTCTTTCGTCCGAAGAGTGATTCTGAGGAGTTAGAGCAGTTTCTCTGAAGATATAGAGCCGAACCGTCGAATGCCAGGGGGCAAGGGCCAACGGCCCGCTGCCCTACCAGCATGGGTGAACCGGGTCCCCGGCGGGCGGTTTTTATCCGCTGGGGTGGAGGAGCCCCGTGTCCCTTGGCGATGGATGAAACAAGGGCTGAAAAGGTTGCTGAAAAAGTTCAGTTTTGTTAAGGGCACGGCTTCAGCCGTGTCGTAAATGCTTTGCTTGCAGTGCGGCTTTAGCCGCTGAGGGCTCTTTGCGCACCGCAACGGAGTTCTTCAGCAGCCTCTGAGGCCCGCCCTATACATCTACATCATCTCTAGCGAACCTGGATCGCCTTGCCGACCAGAAGGATGACTGGTGCAGGCCCGACGGCGGAGTTCTCAATCGATCCGAGAGTCGCGGCATGGACGTGCTCGGTGGGGGTGCTTGCCTTGGAGACGGCAACGCAAGGCGTGTCCGGGGCGATGCCGGAGCCGATAAGATCATCGGCGAGCGCCCGGAAGTTACGACCCGGCATGTAGATGACCAGCGTCGCATCCTGCGGAAAGGCTCCCTCCCACTGTGGTGTGAGCTGGACTTTGCCGGCGGCATGATGCGCTGTTGCCAGAATCAGTTTTGACGAGGAACTGCGATCGGTGAGCGGTGTTTTGAGGGCAGCCGCTACCGCAAACGCAGTCGTTATTCCGGGAACGATCTCGAAGGGAATCCCAGCACCGCGAAGCGCCTGAATCTCTTCTCCGGCACGGCCGAAGACGAGCGGATCGCCAGATTTGAGTCGCAGAACCGACTTGCCGGCCTGTGCCGCCTCGATCATCAGGACATGAATCTCTGCCTGAGTGATGCGGGGCTGGCCGCAGCGTTTGCCTACCGGGATGATCTCCGCACCTTCATGTACAAGTTCAAGTATTTCCACGGAGACCAGGTCATCAGGAAGGATGAGGTCCGCAGACTCCAGCAGGCGAACGGCGCGTACGGTGAGGTAGTCGGGCTCTCCGGGACCGGCTCCCACGAGATAGACATGGCCGCGCTCAGCTCCCGCAGAGCGCGCTCTTCTTATGACGCTGGCTACCTTTGAAGCGGCTGTAATCTGTGGTTCGCCGGGGGTACTCACGCTTTACCCTCGGAATCATCCGGGGGCGGGTTGGTTTTGGCGTGTTCCCGGGCCAGCAGCCGCGAAGGGCATAGGTCGTAGCCGCATACCTCACGCTGCGCGAGCTGGTGAAGCAGCCATCTGCGCTCGTCGTTGAGCGGCTCCGCCGCAACCACTTCGCGGCGCAGGTTGCCAAGATCGGTGAGCCATTCGCCCGCATTAAGGGGAAGTTGAGCGTTGATGTCTTTTCGGAGCTTCTGAGCCAGGGCGGGGCTTGCGCCTGCGGTCGAGATGGCGATCTGAAGATCGCCGCGCCGAACCACGGAAGGGAAGTAGAAGTCGCAGAAGGGCGGGTCGTCGACGGCGTTGCAGAGGACGCCCCTTTCTGTCGCCTCGCGAAAGACAGCGCGGTTGACAGCGGGAACATTGGTGGCGGCCACGACCAGGAAGCTGCCGCTCAGATCGCCCTCGGCATAGTCGCGCTGGCGGTATTGAATCTCCCCCGCTGCAGCGAGGCCTCGGATGCGCTCGTTGGCTTCAGGAGCGATGACCGTGATCTGAGCGTTCGCGGCCTGCAGCGATTCGATCTTGGACTCGGCCAGATGTCCCGCGCCGATGACGGTGCAGGGCCGGCCAGCGAGTTTGAGGAAGATAGGGAAGAGAGACATGGCACTTCCTTTGATGATAGCGGAGCGTAGAGGCGCACCACAGAGCGCGCCTCTATGCATTCATCGATTTTCCGTTATGAACAGCGCTTATTCGCCGGGGGCGAAACGTCCAGCGCCTACCGGTGGGGCGTCACGCTCAACCGGATCGATGACCTCGCCGTTGAGCACCGTGCGAAGCGTAGCATCGTCGTGGCGGGCAAAGTAGGCACGGAGGTCTTCGTCCGGCTGGCGGTCGGCGATGTAGGTGCGCAACAGGCGCTCAATAGCATCGGGAACGTCTTCGGCCGCGGCGCGATAGCCGAGCGGGCGGGAGGTCCGGGCGTACTTGCCGATGGCTCCGCCAACGCAGAACTGGAAGGCATCTACGAGCTTGCCGTCCTTCTTGATCTTCTTGCCTTCGAGGCCGATGTCGGCGATCCAGTGCTGGCCGCAACTATTGGTGCAGCCTGTGACATGCAGCTTGATCTGCTGGTCGAAGCCCGGGAGACGGTCCTCCATCTCGTTGACCAGCCACTTGGCGAAGGCTTTGGTTTCGGTGATGGCGAGTTTGCAGAACTCGGTGCCGGTGCAGGCGATGGCGCCGCGCCAGAAGGATGAGACGTCGACCTGAAAACCAAGTGTGTTCAGCTCGATGACGAGGGCAGCAGTCTTCTCATTCGGCACATTGACGATGAGGATGTTCTGCATGATGGTGGTGCGCAGCTGTCCGCTGCCGTACTGCTCTGCGAGGTCGGCGAGCTTTGCTAGCTGGTCTCCAGAGACGCGCCCGGTGAGGACGCTGGCGCCGACAGAAGAGAAGCCGGTCTGGCGCTGCGGCGTAATGCCGATGTGGTCGCGATAGATATCGCCTGGGATATTTTCGTCCTCGTCGGGAGAGGCAATGAGCTTGTAGCCCAGTTTCTCTTCGAGAACCTGAAGGTAGGACTCCGGGGTCCAGCCGAACTTCATGAAGAGATACTTGGAGCGGGCCTTCATGCGGTTTTCGCGGAGGACGTCGGCATCGCGGAATATCTCAGCTGCGGCCTTGGCTACATCGAAGGCCTGATCCTGCCGGACGAAGGCAGGGACGCGGGTAGCGAGAAAGGGTTCGGTCGAAAGCCCGCCGCCGACGCGCAGGGTGTAGCCGACCTCCTCTTTACCGTCGACGACGCGTTTGGTCGCGGTGAGCGCGACGTCATTGACCTCCGGGTAGTTGCACCAGAGAGAGCAGCCGGTGATGGAGAGCTTGAACTTGCGAGGCAGGTTGTAGAAAGCGTCGTTGGCGCTGAGTGCCTGGGATATGCGGAGAGCGAGGGGCGAAGCATCGATGAGTTCGTGGCCGTTGAATCCGGCCAGAGGGCAGCCAGTGACATTGCGGACAACGTCGCCGCAGGCTCCCTTGGGGGAGAGACCGATCTCGGTGAGGATACCGACCACGTCGACCAGGTCGTTGATGGTGAGCCAGTGCAGTTGGATATTCTGCCGGGTCGTGATGTCAGCCATGTTGCGGGCATACTTTTTAACGATGCCGCTGATGGCGCGGAGTTGATGGCTGGTGAGCAGGCCGTTGGGCAGGGCGATGCGCAACATGAAAAACTCCGTGGCCTTACCCTCGCCATTTTTGCCGCCAGCTAGACCCAGACCATCGCCCTGCGAATAAACTCCCCACCAGCGGAAGTAGAGCGCCCATTCTTCAGGAACTGAATCGCGGCCATCGATCGCAAATTGGCGGATCTCGTCAAACGCCTCCCAGGGATTTTTGGCAGCCTTCAGGCGCTCGGTCTTCTGGGCTTTGGTCTCTTTGACAATCGGTGCGACGGGTGCGGCGGGGGTAGTCATTATAAGGAGTCCTTTGGGGGTGGAGCATAAATAAAAAGAGCCCACTGGATTTGTGGGCGCTTATGACTTTGCTGAAATTGTTCGGGACTTGAGGAATCAGTCTCTACGAAACGGGGCAAAGGCGCAGGCGCACGGAGTTGCAACAACACATGCAACAACGGGATGCGCGTAAGATTGCCATTGATATTAGGATAATCGGTGCTTTGTCTCGCGTCAAGAAAAAACCTGCCCTACGCCTTCTTGCTGCACTTCACCATGATGGCGGTGTGGAGGCGTTCGCGGAGCTCGCCGGAGAGTTCGTATATCTCGTTGTCGCGATAGACCTCAATGGTCTGACGGGTGGTATTGAGCACTACTTCGCAGTGGCTGCACCCGGCGGTATGGGCGCGAACCTCTTCGAGCAGTTCGGGACTGATCTGGCCGTCGAAGTAATCGGTAAGCTGGCTGAGAAAGTCGGTACAGGTCATGCGGAGTGACCCTCCTTCTTATGGAAGTAACGGCTGAGACGCTCACGTAACTGGAGGCGGGCGCGCAGCAATCTCGATTTGACGGCGGGAACGCTCAAGCCAAGTGCCTCCGCTGTCTCTTCCGTAGAGAGATTTTCGATGTCGCGCAGCGTAAAGACGGTGCGGAAGCCCGGAGGGAGTCCCTGAATCGTCTTGCGCAAAATTTCGGCAAGCTCAGCCTGGTTGTAGTTTTGCTCTGGATTGGGCCGCCATTCGGCGAAGTCGCGGGGAATGGCTCCGTCTTCGGTCTGGACGTCCGCATCCATGGAGACGGTCTTGCTGGTCTTGCGCTTGCGCAGCCGCATAAGGCTCTCATTGACCGCGATACGGACCAGCCAGGTCGAGAACTTGGAGTTTCCCTGGAACTGCTCCAGCTTCTCGTAAGCCTTGAGGAATGCATCCTGCGTAATGTCTTCAGCGTCTTCACGGTTCTGGGTAATATGCTGCGCTACCCGGAAGATCTGGCGTTCGTACTGCCGCACGAGCTGCTCGAAAGCAGCCGTTTCTCCCGCTTTAGCGCGCGCTACAAGCGCTACATCGGGATGAATCTCTTCCGTCGCTGGAGATTGGATGGCGGGCATGTGCGGAAAGGTTCGAAAACAGAAGGCCGATTCTTTGGAACCAGCGCTTGCATCATAGTAAATGCAGTCGCAAGGGAGAGCAATGCGGCCTTGCCTGATCGTGCGTCCATCCGAACAGATTGGTTGCCTTGCGCTATTGCTGTCGCCTGTTCTCCTTCAACGAATCACAAAAGCTTGGGTGCCCCATTCATCGCAGCTTCATCGCGATGGGTGGGATGTAACCCTCTTGCGGCGCGGGGATTGGCGGACCTGAAGGTTGGGGAAGATAGAGGGTTCGATGCACCAGGGCGGGGTTTGTGGCGGAAAACCCACGTCCCAGAATCGGGACATGGGGCACCTAGTTTTTTAACCTGATTGTGCGACGCAGATGGGACGATTTGGTAGTTGCGGTGTACCTGCGCTGGTTCGCTAATGCGTCTACAGCCCTGAAGGAAGCCTGAACCGCTTAGAGTAAGTAAGTGGCGGAAATAAAGAGCGAGTTGATAGCGAATTGATATTACGCAGTTGGGTAAGAAGCTCGATGGCAGTTGGGGCCGGGATTTTGCTGGCCGGAACGATGATGGTCCTGATCCGGGACGCGGACGCGCAGACGGCTAAAACGGCCGGTCATGCCAGCAGTACGAAGAAGGCTGCAGTCAAACCGAAGGTGGCTGCCAAAGAGAAGCCCCACGCAGATGCGAAGAAGACGCCGTCCAAGCATCCTTCAAAGACGGAGACTCCAACGAAGCCTGCTTCGCGGACGGCCAAAACCGCAGCCGCCAGTCGGAGCGCAAAGAGCCATCATCCGGTTGCGCATAAGAAGCATCATCCTGCCCCCAAAGCGACGGCTCAGAGCATCAAGCTCACCAGCGCCTTCAAGGCCACGGAGCGGCTGCGGCCGATGGCTCAGCAGTTGACGGCAACCCGATCCCCGGCAGCGTATCGCGGGGTCGAGAGCTACGCCAGAGAGCATCCGGGTGAGGGAGCCGCCGCCGCGTATCTTGCGCTGGGACACGCGTACACGCTTGACCGCAAGTATGACGACGCGGTGAATGCCTATCAACAGGCGGCAAAGAACGGGAAGGCGCTCGACGATTATGCCGACTACCTTGGGGCGCAGGCGGCGTTGAAGGGTAATCGCGGCGCGGATGCGTATGCTCTGCTCGACCGCTTCGCCGAGCGTCATCCGGGAAGCATCTTTAACTCCGATGCGCCGGTGTTGCTGGCCAATACCTACCTTCAACAGACTGATCCACAGTCGGCACTGAAGACATTGCTGCCGCTGACCGGCACACAGCAGGCAGCGCATGTTGATTTTCGTTACGCTCTCGGACGCGCCTATCAGATGTCGGGCGACGCGGCGCGCGCGGCTGCGATCTATCGCGATATCTACCTCAAGCAGCCTTTGAGCTTCGAGGCTGGGCAGGCGCGCACGCAGTTGCAGGCGATGAATGTTCCGTTGACGGCGACAGAGCGCAAGACCCACGCCGACCAGCTCTTCAACGCGAAGCAATATTCGGCGGCGGCTGGCGAGTATCAGGCCATTGCGCAGAACACTGCTGGCCTCAGTGCCAACGATCTCGATGCGCTGAAGATTTATTCCGCGGTGTGCGATATGAAGCTGAAGCGCATCAGCCGCAAGCAGGTGGAGCAGCTACCTGAGACGACCGGCGACGGCGCGGCGCTGAAGCTCTACATGCTTGCGGAGCTGTCGCGCAACGAGAACGACGAGGCTGGCCACGCCGCGTTGATCGCCCAGATGGTGCAACGCTTTCCTACCAGCCGCTGGCTGGAAGAGGCGCTCTTCTCGGGCGGCAACATGTACCTGCTGAAGCATAATCCGACGCAGGCCACGTATCACTATTCGCTGCTGGTAAAGCTGTTTCCGAACAGCATTTATGCTCCTCCCGCGCACTGGCGCGCAGCGTGGATGAACTACCGGCTGCGCAACTACGCTGAGGCAGCGCGGTTAATGGATGAACACATCCAGATGTTTCCTGCCAGCATCGAAGTGCCGAGCGCGCTCTATTGGCGCGGCCGCATCTACGAGGACGAGGAGCACAACTTCGGCCAGGCCGTAAATTACTACCGTGTGCTGACGGCGACCTACACGAACTTTTATTACGGGAATCTGGGGAAACAGCGGCTGGCGGTGCTGCGTGCGCAGAGGCCCTCCACTCCATCGCCCGTGCTGAGCGCGGTGCCGCCGCGGGAGGTGCCGGAGTTGACCGGCGAGTTGCCGGAGAATGAGCCGCACCTTATCAAGGCGCGGTTGCTGGCCAATGCGGCGTTGAACGAGTACATCGGCCCGGAGATTCAGGCGAGCGCAACTTCGAACGAGTGGGGCGCGCTGGCGGAGGCCGAGATCTATGCCTCCTACGGCGAGAACACGCGGTCGTTGCAGTCGATGAAGCGTAGCGGCATCTCTTTTTATGCGCTGCCGGTCGATCAGGTTCCGAAACTCTACTGGGACCTGCTGTTCCCTCATCCCTATTGGCCAGACCTGGTGGAGCAGTCGAAGAAGAACGGGCTCGATCCGTACTTTGTGGCATCGCTGATCCGGCAGGAGTCGGAGTTCAACCCGAGCGCGGTGAGCCGTGCGAGTGCGTATGGATTGATGCAGTTGCTGCCATCCGTCGGCAAACAGGTGGCGAAAAGGGAGGGCATCAAGCACTTCAAGACTAGCGATCTGCTGAATCCGAAGGTGAATCTCGAACTGGGCACCGCGAACCTGAAGCAGGTGCTAGCCCGGTTCGGCGGCCAGCCGGAGTATGCGCTGGCTGCATATAACGCGGGCGATACCCCGGTACGGCGGTGGATGTCGAGCAACGACTACAAGGACATTCCCGAGTTTGTCCAGTCGATCCCCTATACGGAGACGCGCGACTACGTTCAGGCGGTCTTGCGGAACCGGGAGATGTACAGGGTTCTGTATCCGGGCAAGTGAGGGCCGCCAGGCAGCAGATTCAATATCTGTTGCGGATTAATGCTTGGAAGGGGTGTGAGTCGTGATCACGCCGGCCTGTAGCTTGACCAGCTCCGGCTGAGCAAATTTGCTCGGCCCAAGGACCGCCACCTTCGGCAAAACGCCACGCGCCATCGCCACTTCGTCGCAGGCGTAGAGCCGCGGGCAGTTCTGGCAATCCTTGTAGATCTTGTCCGGCAGGGTGGTGCGGTCAACCGTCCTGAAGCCGTAGTGAAAGAAAAAGTCGGGAATGCGAGTGAAGAGGCTGACGCAGACGATACCCTGCTCTTCGGCTTCGGCCAGCAGCGCCCGCAGTATCTTGCCACCGGCTCCCTGGCCCTTGGCCTCCGGCTTCACTACAATTGACCGGACTTCGGCCAGATGCGGCCCATACAGATGCAGCGCACCGCAGCCGAGAAAGACTCCGCTCTCAGATTCCGCAACGGTGAAGTCGCGGACGTTCTCGCAGATCTCGGAGTAATTCCGGCGCAACAGGGTCCCGTCTCCCGAGAGAGAGTTCACCAGATCGAAGATATGTACCGCGTCCTGCAACTTGGCGTTGCGGACGGTTGCTCCACCCACACGAGGGCGCGACGATGACGTCGAATCGCTCACCGGCGCCAGTGGACTAAACACGGACATATTGGTCCTCCCTAATCTTTCCTGCCTCGGCTTCGAGGCGCTGGCGGGTGTCTATCAGGGCCTGTCTGACCCGGTGCCGCGCCGTCCCGCCGATGACGTCGTGACAATCAAGGGTTGCTTCTAGAGTAATCGATGCGTAGAAGTCTTCGCTGAACTCCGGACCGAACTGGTTAAGTTCGGCCAGGGTGAGGTCGTTGAGTTCGCGTCCGGTTTCGAGGGCGAAACGGACGGCGTGGCCGATCTTCTCGTGCGCTTTGCGGAAGGGCACGCCCTTGTGCGTAAGGTACGTGGCGGCAGCCATGGCGTTGAGATAACCGGCGGTTGCGGCGGCCTTCATGCGGTCGTAGCGGAAGCGCAGGGAAGTGGTGAAGGCGGGAAGAAGCCTGAGGATTCCAATCGTCGTTTCGGCGGCGTCGAAGACGGGCTCCTGGCCTTCCTGGAGGTCCTTATTGTAGGCGAGGGGCAGGCCCTTGAGGAGCAGGGTGAGCGTCGCGGACGCGCCGAAGAGGCGGGCGGATTTGCCGCGAAGGAGTTCGGTGAGGTCGGGGTTCTTCTTCTGGGGCATGGCGCTGGAGCCGGTGGAGAAGGCTTCGGGGAGGTCGAGGAAGCCGAACTCCGCAGTGGAGAAGAGAGTGAGCTCTTCGGCGAAGCGGGAGATGTGCAGGCCGAGAAGCGAGAGAGCCTGAGTGAACTCGATGGCGAAGTCGCGGTCGCTGGTGGCGTCCATGCTGTTGGCCGTCGGTGCATCAAAGCCCAGTGCCTTTGCTGCAATTGCGCGGTCGAGGGCGAGGGTTGCGCCCGCGATGGCTCCGGAGCCGAGCGGGCAACGGTTCATGCGCGCCTTCGCGTCTTCGAGGCGGGAGAGGTCGCGCTCGATCATGCCGACGTAGGAGAGCAGCCAATGGGCGACAAGGACGGGCTCTGCGCGCTGCAGGTGGGTGTAGGAGGGCATGACGGCCTCGCCGGCCTGCTCGGCCAGCGTGACGAGGGCGAGCGCCCACTGGCGGAGCCCCGAGAGGATGCGGTCGGCGGAGTCGCGGACGTAGAGCCGCATGTCGGTAGCGATCTGCTCATTACGGCTGCGGCCGGTGTGGAGCTTCAGGGCGAGGTCGCCGATCTGCTTTGTGAGTTCAAGCTCGACAAAGTGATGGATGTCTTCGGCTTGCTCGTTGCCGGCGATGTCTTCGAGTTTGGCGACGGCTCGGAGTCCCTGCTCCATCAGGAGGAGTTCTTCGCTGGTGAGGATGCCGGCGGCTGCGATGGCGCGGGCGTGCGCGATGCTGGCTTCAACCTCGTAGGGGAGGAGGCGGTAGTCGAAGGGGAAGGATCGCTGCCATTCCTCGAACTTTTCGTTGAGGGGTTCGCGGAAACGGCCGGACCACATCTTTGCGGGTTGTTGTTCGTTCGGCATTTGACGCTGTTCTTCTTTCTTTGTCATTCCCGAAGGGAATCTGCGTTTGCAGGTTGCTGGGCAGCCACAGGTTGCTCGGGTATCAGTTCTTCCCAAGTCGGGTTCGTCGATTCAATCAACGCAATTTTTTGTGTTCGCGTCCAGTGCTTGAGTTCCTTTTCACGAGCGATGGCGTTGTTGATGTACTGATAGCGCTCGAAATACACAAGCCGGGTGATCTTATAGCGGGCGGTAAAGGTACCCGGCTTTTGTCTGCGGTGTTGAGTAACGCGGACACGGAGGTCGTTTGTGACTCCAATGTAGAGGATGTGCGAGCGATTGGAGAGGATGTAGACGAAGAACTCGTAGTCGTCGCGTCTTTTCATTGGTGCTCTCCGATTGCTTTTGTGCTGCTTTTGGCTAAACGCAGATTCCCTTCGGGAATGACAAACAAAGGAATGACAACAAAATAGGACATTGCCTCAGGACGGTTTAAGGCTACTCCTTGTCAATGCCACTATTCAGTTGAGGCATCTCAGAGCCTTTGCTCAGCTTGATGAGGCCGGTTTCGGCGTAGGTTATCAGCTTGGCGCGGGTGTCGGTGATGTCAAGATTGCGCATCGTGAGCTGGCCGATGCGGTCGCGAGGAGAGAAGGCGGAGTCGGTCTTCTCCATCGAGAGGCGCTCGGGGTGGAAGGTCAGGTTGGGCGATTCGGTATTCAGTATCGTGTAGTCGTTGCCGCGACGCAGCTCCAGGGTGACTTCCCCGGTGACGGGTTTGGCGACCCAGCGCTCTGCGGCTTCGCGTAGCATGATGGACTGAGGATCGAACCAGCGGCCCTGGTAGAGGAGGCGGCCGAGCTTGCGGCCGTTGTCACGGTACTGCTCGATGGTGTCCTCGTTGTGGATGCCAGTGATCAGGCGCTCGTAGGCGATGAAGAGCAGAGCGAGGCCGGGTGACTCGTAGATGCCGCGGCTCTTTGCCTCGATGATGCGGTTCTCGATCTGGTCGCTCATGCCGAGGCCGTGGCGGCCACCGATCTGGTTCGCTTCTAGCATCAGGGCTACAGGGTCTGCATAATCTGTCCCGTTGAGAGAGACAGGGAAGCCTTCTTCAAAGCGGACGGTGATCTCTTCGCGCTTGACCTCAACGTCGTCGCGCCAGAAGGCAGCGCCCATGATGGGAGCGACGATCTTCATGCTGGTCGCGAGCAACTCCAGATCCTTGGCTTCGTGGGTCGCGCCGAGGATGTTGGAGTCGGTCGAGTAGGCCTTCTCGGAGGACATCTTGTAGGCGAAGCCGGACTTCTGCATGAAGGCCGACATCTCGGCGCGGCCGCCAAGCTCGTCGATGAAGGCGGCGTCGAGCCAGGGCTTATAGACCTTCAGGTCCGGGTTGACGAGCAGGCCGTAGCGATAGAAGCGCTCGATGTCGTTGCCCTTGAAGGTCGAGCCGTCGCCCCAGATGTTGACGTCGTCTTCCTTCATCGCCGTCACCAACATGGTGCCGGTGACGGCCCGGCCGATGGGGGTCGTGTTGAAGTAGGTGACGCCGGCCGTAGTGATATGGAATGCGCCGGACTGGAGCGCGGCGATGCCTTCGCGAACGAGCGGGCCGCGGCAGTCGATGAGACGGGCCTTCTCCGCGCCGTACTCGAGGGCTTTGCGTGGGATCTCGTCGTAATCGGCTTCGTCAGGCTGGCCGAGATTTGCGGTGTAGGCGTACGGTAGCGCGCCCTTCTGCTTCATCCAGTGAAGCGCGGCGCTGGTGTCGAGCCCGCCGGAGAAGGCAATGCCGACCTTTTGACCGACGGGCAGGGATTCGAGGATTACGGACATTTTCTTTGTGGCCTCAGTTGGTACGGTGAAAAGCGAAATACAGGGGGTCTTCTGCTTCGTTTCCCTCAGTGTCAGAAGGCTCAGTCTATCTGAGGGGCTATTCTTTGTGTTTAGCTGCTGCTGCCTTTAACTGCGATGGCGCAACATAACCGTCTACTAGTAATCTCGCAGCGATTTTTGGATCTCCCGTTTCTACGGCAAGTTGAGCCAGCTTTTCGCCGCACTCTACGAAATCTTTTTGACGGGTTTCCGCATAACCGGCTCCGTGCCCGCGTGTATATCCGAGCGAATATGAGGCTGAATGTTTGACGGAAGGGTCGCCGTTCGAATCGTTTCCATATTCGGCTGCGCGTTCTGTGGCGGCTTTTGACGCAGCGTCCGAGTAGCCCTTGCGGTACGAACCATAGCCAAATAGGCCAAAGACGCAGAGCAAAACCGCAATACCGATTTTCTTTTTCATCTCCACCGTGCCTTGCTAGTGACATGGATCAAAGTCTGGTTAGCTGCGCTTGCGGGGCTGTATTCCGCGGCTGCGGCTGTTGGAGATACGCTTTGCTCCTCCGAGGAGCATCAGCAGAAGAGCTTTTTGCGCGTGCATGCGGTTTTCCGCCTGGTCGAAGACGACGGACTGGGGGCCGTCGAGCACGGCGTCCGTCACTTCAGCGTTGCGGTGCGCGGGGAGGCAGTGCATGAAGACGGCATCGGGCTGGGCGTGAGCCATCAGCTCTTCGTTGACCTGATAGGGCTTGAAGATGGGTGCGCGCTTGGTGGCTTCGTGCTCGAAGCCCATGCTGGTGCAGACGTCGGTGTAGACGGCATCGGCTCCGGTGACCGCTTTAATTGGATCGTGCATCAGGGTGATGCTGCCGCCGGTCGACTCGCTGATCTCGATGGCCTTGTGAATGATCTCGAGCTTGGGCGCAAATCCCTTGGGTGAGGCCACGGTGCAGTGTGCGCCCAGTTGCGCGCCGGTCAGCATGAGCGAGTGACAGACGTTGTTGCCGTCTCCGACATAAGTGAAGCGCAGGCCTTCCGCTGAACCGAACCGCTCTTCCAGCGTGAAGAAGTCGGCAATCGCCTGGCACGGGTGTTCGAGGTCCGAGAGCGCGTTGATGACGGGCACTTTGGAACAGGCGGCCATCTCTGTGATGGTCTCGTGCGAGTAGGTGCGGAGGACGATGATGTTCATCCAGCGCTCGACGTTGTGGGCCATGTCGGCAAGCGACTCGCGTTCTCCAAGAGGAGATTGAGTCTGATCGACGAAGATTGCGTTGCCGCCAAGAGTATTGATCGCCGCCTCAAACGTCAGGCGGGTTCGCAGCGAGGCCTTCTCGAAGAACATCACCATCTGGCGAGCGTCGAGCGCGTGCCGGAAGTCTTCCGGGTTAGCCTTCACCGCGTGGGCGAGTTCCATGATCGCCGCCATCTCCTGCACCGTAAGGTCGGCGATGGAGCAGAGGTCGCGACCGCTGAGGCGCTTGACCGCTTCGCCAAAGGCAGTGTCGGACTGGATGCCCAGAGTTGCTGTCGCCTTGCGAGGCGAGATCTCTTCGCTGTCCGGGGGCTTGGGATTCATCACTACAGTTTTGCTACCCATGGGCTTGTTCTCCTGCCGATGCGGTTCCGGCATAGGCTGTAAGGTCTTTCAAAATTTCATCGAGCGCATTGACCGCAATCTCGACATGTTTCCGTTCCAGAATGAAAGGAGGCAGAAAGCGAAGCACTGTCTCACTGGTCCGGTTGATGATGATGCGGCGCTCCATCATTTGAGCTGCTACCTGCTTTGCCAGTTCTTCCGAGTTGAGTTCGAGACCCAGCATCAGACCCTTGCCGCGAACATCGACGATCGAGTCGTGACGCGTCGCCAACGCATGCAGCTTCGATTGGAAGAACTCGCCTACCTCGCGAACGTGCGCCAGCATGTTCTGCCGCTGCATGGTGTCGAGAACGGCGTTTGCGACGGCGCAGGCCAGCGGCCCGCCGCCGAAGGTGGTGCCATGCTGGCCGGGCGTGAAGCCGAGCGCGGCTTCATCGGTGCAGAGCATCGCGCCCATGGGGATGCCGCCGGCGATTGGCTTGGCGATGGCGGTGATGTCCGGCAGGATGCCGTAGTGCTGATAGGCAAACCACTTTCCCGTACGCCCAAGGCCGCTCTGTATCTCGTCCGCGAGCAGCAGCGCCCCGGTCGAGTCGCAGAGTTCGCGCGCGGTGGCGAAGAACTCCTGCGATACCGGATGGATGCCGCCTTCGCCCTGAATAGCTTCAATGCAGATGCCGCAGACCTCGGAGGAAAATTTCGCTCGCAGATCGTCAACATCGTTGAAGCGCACGAACTCGACTCCGGGCATGACCGGACCAAAGGGCTCGCGGTACTTCTCCTTGTGCGTGGTCGCAACCGAACCCATCGTGCGTCCATGAAAGCTGTGCTCCATGGCAAGGAACTTGGTGCCGATCTGCCGGCCTTTTTCGCGCAGCAGTCGCGCATGGGAGCGAGCCAGTTTCAAAGCGGCCTCCCAGGCCTCGGTGCCGCTGTTGCAGAAGAAGACGCGATCGAGGCCGCTGATCTCGGTCAAACGCAGCGCAAGGGTCGCCGTGCCCTCATGGAAGAAGAGGTTCGATGTATGCAGCAGGCGAGTGCTTTGACGAAGAATGGCTTCCTCGATCACGGGATGCGAGTAGCCGAGCGCGGAGACGCCGATCCCACTCAGCAGATCGAGGTAGTCGTTGCCCTCTTCATCGCGCAGATAGACGCCCTGTCCGCTGACAAAAAGAATGGGGTTGCGCTCATAAGTATGGAGAAGCAGTTTGCTCTCCGCCGCCTGTATGGATGCAAGCTTCATGCGACCATGACCTCCGTTCCATCGTTGACCCGTGTGGAGCAGAGATCGGGGAGCAGCCCCGCGGCCTCCGCAGGCAGTATGCGAACCCGCTTGACCCCATGCGTCAGGGCGTTGCGGCAGGCGTTCAACTTGGGCAACATGCCGCCGGAGACGACCTGCTGCTTTTCGAGCGCGGGAATCTGCGCCAGGGTGAGCCATCGCATGACGTTCCCGTCCGCGCCTTTTACTCCCGGCACATCGGTCAAAAAGACGAGCGTGTCGGCGTGGGTGCAGATGGCGCACGCCGCGGCCATCTCGTCGGCGTTGATGTTGTAGTACTCGCCGTCGAAGCCCAGCGCGATCGAAGAGATGACGGGAACCGCTCCCATGGTCCAGATGGCTTCGAGCCAGCGGGGATCGGTCGCGGCGATCTCGCCGACGAAGCCGAGGTCGGGGTTGGTCTTCTTCTTACGCGCTCGAAAGACGTGGCCGTCGCCGCCGGAGAGCCCAACGGCAGCCTGACCGTGCGATCCGATGGCGGCAACCAGCGATTTGTTGACGCGGCCTGCCAGAACCATCAGCGCGGCATCCCGCGTCTCGGCGTCGGTGACGCGCAGGCCGGAGATGAACTCGCTCTTCTTGCCCATCAGGGCAAGGGTGCGTGTCAGTTGGACACCGCCGCCGTGGACCACCGCGACCTGATTCCCGTCGGCGACGAGATCGGCGATTGCCTTGCCGCATCCGTGAAGAATCTTCTTGTCTTCAAGGGCCGCACCGCCTAGTTTGACGACAAATCTCACAGCAAGCCCTCCTCTTCTTTCCAGCCGCACATCAGGTTCAGGTTCTGAACCGCCTGACCGGATGCGCCCTTCAAAAGATTGTCGAGACACGCGACCATCACCAGCCGCTTGCCATCGCTGGCAAGCTCAAAGCCGATATCGCAATAGTTGGTGCGGACCACATGCTGAATCTGCGGCAACTGCGGTGTCGGGTAGACACGGACCATGGGGCTGTCGCGATAGAAGTCCGCAAGCACGGCAGCAATGTCCGCAGGCTCCGCTGCATCCTTGAGCTTCAGGTAAATCGTGGTGAGAATCCCACGCGGGATCGGCAGCAGGTGAGGCGTGAACTGGATCTGATCCGCATCTAAATGGAGTTGCTCAACCAACTCGCCCCCATGACGATGGCCGAAGACGTTGTACGCGGAGAGATTGTCGGCGGCGTACATGAAATGAGTCTTCGCGCTGGGCGCCTTGCCGGCTCCGCTGACGCCGGACTTGGCGTCACAGATGATGCCCCGGTCGAGATCGACCAGTCCCGCTCGCAGCAGGGGAGCGAGAGCAAGAATCGCGGAGGTGGGGTAGCAGCCGGGGTTGGCAACCAGCCGGGCGTTGCGAATGGCGTCGCGGTGCAGCTCCGGGCAGCCGTAGACAGCTTCGGTTTGCAAGGCGGCGGCGAGCTTCGGGTCGGCATCTTTCAGCCGATAGACGTCGCGGTTGCGGGATTCCTTGAGCCGCCATGCGCCGCTGAGGTCGATCACCTTGATCCCCCGCTCGATGGCCTGGGGAACCCATTCGCGCGATTGCTCGTGCGGCGTCGCAAGAAACAGCACTTCGATTCCCGCGTCGACGATCCGGCTCCAACTGAAGGGAAATACCGGGTTCGCGCCGGCGCCTGCTGCCGTTGCCAGATTCGGATGAAGATCTTCGAGCGAGGTCGACGAGTCAACCTCCGCTTCGCCCGCACGTCCGAGGAAGACAGGCCTGGTTCCGTCCAGCGCAGGATGGTGCAGCAGCAACCGCGCCAGTTCGCCGCCCGCGTAGCCGCTCACACCGGCCACGGCGACGCGTGGCGGCTGCGTGTGCGCTCCTGCCGAGGAGTTGGCGGAAGTGGCCGCCGATATCGTCTGTGTTTCGAGGTTAGCCAATATACCCTTCAATTCGTGCCTTGACTGTCTTTGCCAGCTGGCCATCCGGGCAGATGATCAGCACATTGTCATCTCCCGCAATTGTTCCTACGACCTCTGGCCAGTCTTCGTAATCGATGCCCGCCGCAATTGGCTGGGCGCTTCCGGTGGTTGTAACCAGAATAAGGAGATTTGCGGCCTGGCGCACCTCAAGCCCGAAACTTTGCAGCACCTCGCGGATTCCGGGCAGGGAATCGTCGCCCGCCTCGTCACCGCCGTTGCCGGGCAACGAGTAACCCGTGGGGCCCTTGGAGAGCCGCAACTCGCGAATATCCCGCGACAGGGTCGCCTGGGTGACATGGAAGCCCCGTCCCGCCAGTTTTTTCCGCAGCTCATCCTGACTGGCGACGGTGGTCTTGACCAGCAGATCTCGAATTACGGTATGGCGTTGTTGCTTCATAATGAGTGTTTTACCTGTTCCGTGACAACAAAGTCTTCCAGAGGGACCTGATCGCCTGGGTAAATATTTCCTTGATGCATAAATATACATCATCGTGTATATTTATGCATATCGCGCTCATCTCGTTTTGAAAGCGTGCCAAAAAGGAAGGTGCTTCCGACGACATTTGCCTATCGTCGGACGTATAGTGAAGCATGGAACGGTTTTCTTCAAATGCGTTGACCTCCGCTTTTTCAGCCCCTGCTAATGCCTCTGCCAAGAATCTGTTGAGCGTTTCCTCCGGCGTTCCCCCATCTTTGCTCGACGAGCGGTTCGATCACGATTCCTGCGGCGTCGGTTTTGTGGCGACGCTCGATGCTGTCCCTTCCCATAAAATTTTAGAGCAGGCGTTGACCGCACTGGGCCGCCTGGCGCATCGTGGCGCAACCGCTGCGGATGGAAAGAGCAGCGATGGCGTCGGTGTGCTGACCGCCGTTCCTCGGACGTTGCTGCTACGGGCCGCAAATCTCGATCTCGATGAGAAAGAACTGCTTGGTGTAGGGATGCTGTTGCTCCCCCCGGAAGAGACCCGCGCCGAAGAACTGTTGGAGCGGTGCCTGGTTACGCATGATTTGAAGGTGCTTTGTTGGCGTGACGTTCCGATTTGTATCGAGTGGCTGGGTGAGGAAGCCCTCAGCACGATGCCGAAGATTCGGCAGGTTCTGGTGATCGATTCGCCCAGGGCCGAGGCAGGAACGATGGAGCGCAGGCTCTATCTGGCGCGGAAGCAGTTTGAGCGGGCGCACGAGCGTGGGGACGTGACCGGATATGTCGCATCGCTCTCTTCGCAGACGATTACCTATAAAGCAATGGTTGCCGGAAGCTTTCTGGCAAAGTTTTATCCCGACCTGGCTTCGGAAGAATTTGTCACGCCCTTTGCGATCTTTCACCAGCGCTATGCGACCAACACCTTGCCGACCTGGCATCGTGCCCAGCCCGGCCGCAAGCTGGGACACAACGGCGAGATCAACACCGTCTGGGGCAATCGCGCGCGTATGGCGTCGCGGGATTCAACGCTGCCGATCGAGTGCAAGCCGGTCCTGACCCAGGGTGGAACGGACTCAACCAGTCTCGATGAGGCGATTGAGTTGCTCTCGCAAAACGGCAGAACGCTTGCCGAGGCGGTCAGAATGCTGCTTCCGCCTGCGGTCGTGGGAACTCAAACCTCGCCCTTCCTGCGTTATCACATGGATTGCGCCGAGCCGTGGGATGGACCGGCGGCGCTGGCCTTCAGTGATGGCCGGGTGGTAGGCGCCGCGCTCGACCGTAATGGTCTGCGGCCATGCCGCTTCGCGATGACCAAAGATGGTCTGGTCGTTGCCGGTTCGGAGATTGGTCTCGTCGATCTCGATCCCGAAGAGGTTACGCACAGCGGCCGTCTGGGGCCGGGCGAGATGCTTCTGGTGGATCTCGAAAACCATAAGCTCTATGAGAATGAGGCGCTCCTGCGGTTGTTCGATGAGGGCGCGACGTATGCCGAGTTGGTTGAGGAGACGCCGCTCGACCCAATACCGGCTCAATCCATCGACGCTGCCGCGCTTGCCGCCGCACATCGGGGATTCGGCTACACCCGCGAAGATGTGAAGATGATCCTGCAGCCGATGGCTACCGACGGCAAGGATCCGGTGTGGTCGATGGGCGACGATACTCCGCTGGCCTTTCTGGCGAAGTCTCCACGGCCCGTCTACGCATACTTCCGTCAGCGCTTCGCGCAGGTGACCAACCCGGCGATCGACCCTCTGCGCGAGGCGTGCGTCGTCTCGCTGCATACCCAGGTAGGCCCCTGGGCGCATCTGCTGGACAAGAACTCCCCATTACCCGGACTTTCCCTGCCTTCGCCTATGATCTCGCTGGGACAGGTTGAGGCGCTGCGCAAACGCCAGCATCTCCATGCCGCTGAGCTGAGTTTTGCGGAGATACAGTGCGTCTTCAAGCCTGAGATTTCGCTGGCGCAGGCGCTGGACGATCTATGCATGCAGGCCATACAACTCGTAAGAAACGGTGCTCGAATTCTGTTGCTGTCGGACCGTTCGGCCAGCGCTGAGCGTCTGCCCGTCCCTATGGCTATGGCGACTGGAGCGGTTCACCAGGCGCTGGTTTCGGCTGGCCTGCGCACGCTTGCGGGCATTGCGGTCGAAGCGGGCGATTGTCGCGATATTCACCACGTCGCGGTTCTGATCGGATACGGCGCAGGCGTGGTTTGTCCGTGGCTCGCGCTCGAAACAGCGTTGAGCGTGGCTCCTGCCGGAACCGATGCCGGAGCGTATGAGCGGAAGATGCTGAAGGCGCTCGACGCCGGGTTGGCTAAGGTCATGTCGAAGATGGGCATCTCCGTCGTCTCCAGTTACCGGGGCGCGCATCTGTTCGATATTCTCGGTCTGCATTCGAGCGTCGTCGATCGCTGCTTCCTCGATACGCCCGCGCCGCTTTCAGGGATTGGGTTTGCGGAGGTAGACCGCCAGCTCCGGCAGACGTGGCATGCAGATCAAGCTGGTGCTCCGGTTGCAACGGATCTGCCCGACTACGGTTGGGTGCGGTTCCGCAAGAATACTGTCTCCGAGCCGCACGCCTGGCAACCACCGAATGTCAAGGCTCTGCAGTCGGTGGTAGGTACGGCCCACAATGTTCCGCTGACGTCGGACCCGGCAGGAGCGTTTGCAACCTTCACTCATGATGTTCTGGGCCGCGACCCGGCTGTGTTGCGCGACCTGTTGAAGATCCGTCCGGCAGGACCGGCGCGCCCGCTGAACGAAGTGGAAACTGCGACGAGCATCTGCAAGCGGTTCATTTCGAGTGCCATGTCCTTGGGTTCGTTGAGCCCGGAGGCGCACCAGACCATTACCGAAGGGATGAACATGCTCGGCGGCCGCTCGAACACGGGCGAAGGCGGCGAAGACCCTGCGGTATACAAGATCGACTCGGTCGATGGCGGAAAGATCCACGTCGAGGCTGAACTGGCCATGCAGGCCAGCTCAGGCGGCGGCACGGCCGTAGCGGTGGCAGCGCCGATTATCATCGCGGCTCCGGCTGTCCATACCTCGCTGAACAACAAGATCAAGCAGATCGCGTCTGGACGCTTTGGTGTGACGGCAGAGTATCTGGCGCACGCTGAAGAGATCGAGATCAAAGTGGCCCAGGGCGCAAAGCCCGGCGAAGGCGGACAGTTGCCCGGCCACAAGGTGACGGGGATGATTGCCCGGCTGCGTCATGCTCAGCCTGGAGTCCCGCTGATCTCGCCGCCTCCGCACCACGATATCTACTCGATTGAAGACCTCGCGCAGCTTATCTATGACCTGAAGCGCGTCAATACCAAGGCTGCGGTCGGTGTGAAGCTGGTCTCCGGTTGCGGTGTCGGCACGGTCGCCGCCGGTGTCGCCAAGGCCTACGCAGACTTCATCGTGATTGCAGGCAATGTCGGTGGAACGGGTGCGGCGGCTCTGTCGAGCATTAAATATGCCGGCAATCCATGGGAGCTTGGATTGGCCGAGGCGCAGCAGG
Source organism: Terriglobales bacterium (assembly GCA_041691575.1). Classification (GTDB taxonomy): domain Bacteria; phylum Acidobacteriota; class Terriglobia; order Terriglobales; family Acidobacteriaceae; genus Edaphobacter. Next base: position 315,402 of record JBEPUJ010000001.1, on the reverse strand, counting down.
TGCTGATGCAGAACGGAATGCGCGGACGTGTGCGGTTGCGTACGGACGGAGGGCTGGCCACAGCTCATGACATTCTGATCGCGGCACTGCTTGGCGCAGACGAATACGCCTTCGGTACTGCGGTGCTGGTGGTGTTGGGCTGCGACATGGCTCGGCAGTGCCACCTGAACACGTGTCCCACCGGTATCGCGACGCAGAATCCAAAGTTGCGGGCTAAGTTCCGCGGTAAGCCGGAGCATGTTGTTCGGTTCTTCGAGCAGCTTTCCTCCGACTTGCAGCAGTTGCTGGCGCGCTACGGATTTGCTTCGCTCGATGAAGCGATTGGGCGGACGGATCTGCTGGAACAGGTTCGGTTTGACGGCAATCTCGATCTTCAGCCGATGCTGGCCAAGGTTTCGGATGGCGCGAGCCGATGGATGGGGATTCGCAATGATCAGCCCGCGGTTGGCATGCCGCTCGATGAACCATGGGTCGAGCCTGCGCTGGAAGCGACGGAGCAAGGGAAGCCCTATGTGGTCGAATCCAAGGTCGCGAACTGCGACCGCTCGGTTGGCGCAAGGCTGGCTGGAGAACTGGTTCTGCGGCGCGCACAGCGCGAGTTTCCCTCTGACATTACCTTCAACCTGAAGGGAACGGCGGGCCAGTCTTTCGGCGCTTTCGTTGCCGACGGGATGAAGCTGGTGCTCGATGGTCAGGCTAACGACTTCGTCGGCAAGGGCCTCTCCGGCGGCGAGATTGTCATTCGCGCCTGCGGTCTGGCGGCTAAGGACAGCGGGCAGCATGTGATCCTCGGTAACGTTGCGCTGTATGGCGCGACCTCCGGCAAGCTGTTCGCGGCGGGTCGTGCGGGCGAGCGCTTCGCGGTTCGTAACTCGGGCGCGATTGCTGTGATTGAAGGTGTTGGAGATCACGGTTGCGAGTACATGACAGGCGGCGTGGTTGCCGTTCTGGGCCGGGTTGGAATGAACTTCGGCGCGGGTATGACAGGCGGCCTGGCGTGGGTCTATGACGCTGACGGAACCTTCGTGTCTGGTGAGAGATATCACCCGGAGTTCATTACAGCAGAAGGATTCAACTCGGTCGATGCGGAATCGCAGGAATCACTGAAAGCACTCATCGAGGCTCATGCGGAACGAGCATCGAGCGGTCTGGCGAAGTCCATGCTGGCAGATTGGCCGAAGCAGGCTGCGGCATTTGTCCGGCTGACTCCAGTGCCTCAGGCCTAGTTTGGCGCACGAGTAGCCTGCAGTAATTCTGGCAACAAAGAGCAGGCGTTTTTCGGGCCAGTTTCCCTCAGGAGACTGGCCCTTACTTTTGCCGCGTAGAAAAAGTTGTGGAAATTTGTGTGTGTGCATAAAAATGCATTTCGACTACTGAATCGAAATTCATTGTTGGCAAGGCTTAGCCGGTTTCATTAGAGTGGCCTGACCCCCGTTTTTCTTGACGTGCGGGTTGGAAAGGCCAGGATGAAAGCGGCTTTGAAGAAGGCGGAGAGTGTTCCCGTGACGGGACCGGCGAACGAGAAGTATCAGCGCATCCTGGATGCGGCGGTGGAGGTCATTGCCGAGCGGGGATACTTCTGTTCCCCGGTCAGCGCGATTGCGAAGCGGGCCGGGGTGGCCGACGGCACGATCTACCTTTACTTCAAGAGCAAGGATGATGTGCTGCGAACCGCAATCGACTCGACCTTCGAGAAGTTCTACCAGCAGGTGGCGGAGGCATTTTTAACGCTCGATGGGCCGAGAGAGCAGCTTGAGTATATTGCGCGGGTACATCTGGAGAGTCATTCGGTGAACCGCAGCATGGTGGTTCTGATGCAGACCGAGATGCGACAGAGCGCGAAGTTCATCGAGGAGTTCTCGCACCATCACCTCGTGAAGTACATCCAGATGGTCCGCGAGGTGGTGCGGCGAGGGCAGGAGCAGGGGATCTTCCGGCAGGATGTCTCCGATGGCGTGGTGGCGCACTGCATGTTCGGGGCAATCGACGAGTTGCTGAGTTCGGCGGTATTCACCGGGCGGGAGTATGACGCGAAGGATACGGCGGCCCAGGTGATGGATGTGTTGCTGAACGGGATTACAGCGGCAGCGAGCACAGACCAGGCTTAGGAATTAGCGGGCCGCGGCAATAGCAAGCGGAGATGGTAGTGTTCTGGTGGTTTATGGTGGGGTGAGACTTTAGCACCGAGGCGGACAGGTATGTTTGATCTGACAACTTTGAATGATGTACTGGTGCGGGCTACGAGGCCGGGCGACCGCACCGTGATGATGGGGCAGGATGCGGCTGGGGCGTGGAAGCCGATCTCGTCGGTCGAGTTGTATGGTCGCGTGCGAGCCTTGGCGGACGTGTTTCTCGGTTGGGGCCTGGGCAAGGGCGACCGGGTGGTGATCTTGTCGGAGAATCGCTGGGAATGGGCGGTGACGGACTTTGCCACGTTGGCGATTGGCGGAGTAGATGTGCCGCTCTATCCGACCCTGACGCCGGAACACGTCGGCTACATGCTGCGGGATTCCGGCGCGAAGGTGGCAGTCGTCTCCTCGAAGGAACAATACGAGAAGCTGGTGGCCGCAGGCGATCTGCCCGAGCTCGAGTATGTAGTGGTAATGGACACAGGTGACTTCGGCAATGCGGAGAGCTTTGCCGCCTTGATGCAGGACGCGCAAGCGAAGCAGCAGCGCGATGCGGAGTTCGACGCCATGGCGAAGAGGGCGCAGGCGGACGATCTGGCGACGATCATCTACACCTCGGGTACCACCGGCGAGCCCAAGGGCGTGATGCTGACGCATGGAAATCTGGCGAGCAATCTGAATGTCTCTACCGATCCGTTCGGCTTCAACGAGAAGGACAGTTGCATCTCGTTTCTACCGCTGTCGCATGTGACGGCGCGGCATGTGGACTACGTGTTGATGTGCAGTGGAGCGACCCTGGCCTATTGTCCGAAGTTCGATCTGCTGCCGGCGGCGATGAAGGCGCTGAAGCCTACGATCTTTGTGGCGGTGCCGAGAGTCTACGAGAAGATTCGGCAGGCGGTGGAAGGGAAGTCGGCTGCATCGCCGGTGAAGTCGAAAATACTGAGCTGGGCGCTGGCCACGGGCAAGGCACACCGCCCGAAGACTCTGGTGGGGATTACCCCTTGGGGTCTGGGCTGGAAGCTGGCCGACAAGCTGGTCTTTGGAAAGATTCGCGAGGCGTTTGGCGGCCAGGTGAACGTGTTTATCTCGGGCGGCGCTCCGTTGGGAATGGATACAGCGGGATGGTTTGCCGATGCTGGGATTCGCATCTTTGAAGGCTATGGGCTGACGGAGACTTCGCCGGTGATTGCGCTCAATTATCCGAACGCGCACCGGATCGGGACCGTAGGCAAGGCGCTGCCCAATGTGGAGTGCCGGTTCGCCGAGGATGGCGAGTTGGAGGTGCGAGGCCCCTCGGTGTTCCCCGGCTATTGGAAGAAAGAGAAGGATACGGCGGAGGTCTTTGCCGCCGACGGCTGGTTCAGGACTGGCGATATTGGGAATCTGGATAGCGATGGCTTCCTGTCGATCACGGACAGAAAGAAGGAGCTGCTCAAGACCAGCGGTGGAAAGCTGATTGCGCCGCAGCCGATTGAGAACAAGCTGAAGGCGAATTCGCTGGTAGCGCAGGCGGCGATGGTGGGTGACAAGCATAAGTTCGCCTGCGTGCTCATATCGCCGAATTTTGCGACGCTGGAAGCATGGGCGAAGGGGCAGGGAATCGCAGTCAGCGACCATGCCGCCCTGGTGAAGGACCCGAAGGTGGTGAAGGCCTACCAGGAGATCGTCGACAAGGTGAATGTCGAGCTGCCGAGCTACGAGAGCATGAAGCGGATGTGCGTGGTGCCGGATGAGTGGTCGATTGAAGAGGGCGAGTTGACTCCGAGCATGAAGCTGAAGCGCCGCGTGGTGGAAAAGAAATACGCGAATCAGATCGCGGAGTTCTACGCCGATGAGGCTACCTCAAAGGTGCGATAGGCTCTAAGCATGGGAGATTCAGTGAAGCAGCGGATTGGAGTGCATGTTGGCACGGCCGGCGGGTGCTGGACGGCGGTGGAGCGGGCGGTAGCGGCGGGGGCGAACACGTTCCAGATGTTTTCCGCCAGCCCGCGCATGTGGAAGGCGTCGCCGGTGAAGCCCGAGGACGCGGCGAAGATGCAAGCGCTGCGCGAAAAGCATGATGTAGGTCCCGTGGCGATTCACGCGAGCTATCTGATCAATCTTTGCAGCCAGACGGAGACCGTCCGAGAGAACTCGACGGCGGCGTTTCGCGGCGAAGTGGAGCGGGCGCTGGCGTTGGGAGCGGAGTACCTGGTGCTGCATCCGGGCAGTTGGAAAGGCCTGACGCGTGAGCAGGGCTTGCGGCTGGCGGCGCAGTCGATTGAGCGGGCGATTGACGGGATCGACTTCGCGGGGAAGAACTTTAAAATTCTGATTGAGAATACGGCGGGCGCGGAGTTCTCGCTGGGCGGCAAACTGGAGCAGGTGGCGGAGCTGGTCGAATGCCTGAAGGCCTGCGCTCCAGTGGCGGTGTGCCTCGATACCTGTCACGTGCATGTAGCGGGGTACGACATCGTTTCAGCGGATGGCTACATCGAGACGATGAAGCTGGTGGAGTCGACCGTGGGCTTCGACGCGGTGAAGGTGTGGCACTCGAACGACGCCAAGGCGGCGATGGGCTCGAAGCTGGACCGGCACGAGCATATCGGCGAAGGCACGATTGGAGCGGAGGCCTTCCGGCGGCTGCTGCACGACGCGCGGTTTGCCCACGCGGCGTTTATCGCCGAGACTCCGGTCGACACTCCAGGAGACGAGTCTCGCAATGTCGGTGTGCTGCGCACGCTGGCGGCGGGGTGAGGCGCGAAACAGGAGGATCGGTTTCGCAATTTACCGTAAAGGGCTTGTGAGTGTTGCAGCCGTGACGGCATCCCCTGATGGCAGTTTTGCGCGGATCAGTGATTCCACCTGATTCCACACACGCGGATCGTTTTCGATCTGGATATGCGGCCCCATAAAGAGCCGCGCGTACCAGGGATATTCGTCGCAGGCCACGTGGGTGTCCTTGTAGTCGAATTGATAGTTTCCGATGATCTGTGTGCTGGCTGGATCGGCGGCGGGAATGGTGCGGCGGCCATGGAGAAGTCCATCCAATTGATAGAAATTAACAGCCTGAGCAACATTTGCCGGAATGCGCGGGTCTCCGTCGCCCATCTTGGAGACTCTATCCACAAGTATGGTCAGCAGGACAGGGATTCCATCGCTTTGGAGTTGCCGCGCCATCGTCACCGTCTCCGAGGCTCCCCAACTATGCCCGTAGATGATGATTCGCGCGTCTCGCTTTTCCTCGGGGCTCATCGCTCCATCGCGGTTCACGTCTAACAACCGCCGAATCTCCTGCAATGCCTTGTCCCCATGCGAATTTTGAAAGACTTGCGCATAGACTCCGGTTGGATAGATCTGACGAAGGCGCATCGCAAGTTGCACCTCGCGATGCACGGTATTGCCCTTCTTAACGCGCCCTCCCAGAAATCCAATCACGATGACCGGGGAGGCCACAGTGACCTCCTTTGCAGGCAGCTTGATGGAGGGATGCGCCTCTCCGGCGACTCCCGCTTCTCGTTGCGGAGGGATGCTTGCAGCGATTGCAGGTAGGGCAATGGTCTCGGCGGTCTGTTCCTGAAATGGCATTGCCAGTCCAGGCAACGAGCCGAAGACAGTGAAGACGGTGAGGATCGAAAAAATAAGCGTTGAGTGCCGAAGCATCCCGGGCAGGACACGGAGCCTGTGATGCGGACTTGCTGGCCCGAGCCTGAAAAATTTCAGGGACACGATGTTCTCCGATTGGCAGTCCGGGGCGGGATTCGATACGCATCGCAGCCTGACTTCGCTAGAGTGTAGTCCTTTTGTGTCCGTCTGGTGAATACTGCTTCGAAGGGAATTCGATTGCCTCGTTGAGCGTGTGGTTTTAGTATTGCCATGCAGTTTCGGGTCCGCTCCGTTTGAGCGATAGGTGTGCAACGAGGACGGTGCCATGAAAGTGCTGAAAGCGACTGGAGTTGTGGCCGGGGGTGCGCTCGCGGCCTTTGCGCTGGTAAAGGTTCTTCGCAGTCCGCGATGCAAGCGCACCCTGATGGACATGTACAACCGGGCCTGTGTGCGTTTCGATCAAGAGGTTGGCTGGTCCGCGGTGCCGGTTCCGGTGGCGTTGGCGGTGCTGGCCGGGGCGCGGAACACGCTGCGGGAAAAAAATCTTACCGACACCAATACGCCGGGCGCTGCGCCGGGAACTCCGCCGGTCTATCCGAATGTGGTGACAGCGCGCACACCCGACGGCACGTTCAATGACCTGAAGTGCCCCTTCATGGGCAGCGCGGGGTCGCGATTTGGACGAAATGTTCCGCTGAATGAGACCTGGCAGGAGAAGCAGCCTGACCTGATGACTCCGAGCCCCCGGGTGGTGAGCCTTGAGCTGATGACGCGCAACCAGTTCACCCCGGCGACGACGCTGAATCTGCTGGCGGCTGCGTGGCTTCAGTTTCAGATTCGCGACTGGTTCAGCCACGGCAAGAGCACAAAGGAAGACTCGTGGCAGATCCCGCTGGCGCCGAACGATACCTGGCACGAGGACCCGATGCGGATTCTGCGTATCGCCCCCGACCCCACGCGGACGGCAGCCGACGACGGCAAGCCGCTCACGTATATCAACACCGAAACGCACTGGTGGGACGGCTCGCAGCTTTATGGCAGCACAGCGGACTACCAGGCGAAGGTGCGCACCGGGGTCGACGGCAAGATCTACATCGGCAAGGATCACCTGGTGCATCCGAACCCCGATGCTCTGGTGCAGTTACAGTCCTCTGCGCTGGTGGGATGGTGGGTAGGGCTCGAACTTTTCTTTACGCTGTTTACGTTGGAGCACAATGCGATCTGCGACCGTCTGAAGCAGGAGTATCCCGAGTGGGGCGACGACGACCTGTTCGAGCACGCTCGTCTCATCAACGCCGCGATTATTGCGAAGATTCACACAGTGGAGTGGACGACGGCGATTCTGGGGCATCCGGCGCTGCAGATTGCCATGCGCGCGAACTGGTGGGGCCTGGCCGGGGAGCGGATCAAGAACCTGTTCGGCCGGCTCAGCGGGAGCGAGCTGGTGAGCGGAATTCCGGGGTCGGAGACCGACCACTTTGGTGTTCCATACTCGCTGACCGAGGAGTTTGTGGCGGTCTACCGGATGCATCCGCTGATCCCGGACGACATCACCTTCTGGTCGCGGGAGACCGGCGAGGTGCTGCAAAAGCTCAATTTTCAGCAGATCGCGGGTAACGATGCGCAGAATATCTGCGACAGCATCCACATCGACGACCTGTTCTACTCCTTCGGTCTGATGAATCCGGGGGCGGTAGTGCTGCATAACTATCCCAAGACGTTGCAGCAGTTCGTGAGGCCGGACGGCATTTTGATGGACCTTGCGGCACACGACATCATGCGCTGTCGCGAGCTGGGAGTCCCGCGCTATACGAAGTTCCGCGAACTGCTGAGTCTGCGGCCGGTGACGACCTTTGAGGAGCTTACCGACAATCCCGAGTGGCGCGAGGAGATACGGCGCGTCTACAACAACGACATCGACACGGTCGATCTGATCGTCGGCCTGTTCGCCGAAAAGCCGCCCAAAGGGTTTGGTTTCAGCGACACAGCCTTCCGCATTTTTGTGCTGATGGCATCGCGGCGGCTGAACAGCGACCGCTTCTTTACCACCGATTTTACTGAGGAAGTCTACAGTAAGGTGGGCATGGACTGGATCGCCGACAGCACGCTTTCCACCGTGCTGCTGCGTCATTTCCCATCGCTGGCACCGGCCCTGAGCGGGGTAGATAACGCCTTTGCCCCCTGGAAGGCCAAAGGCTCACAAAGCTGAAACTGCCCGGAATCCTGGCGGACGATTGGAGCAAGGGACGCGAACCTCAACAGGGTTGGCGTCCTTTTCTTTACAATCAGTTCTATGCCAGAAATCCAGACCAATGAGACCGAGAAGCAGGCGCGGTACAACCCTGCGGAGATCGAACCCCGCTGGCAACAGCGATGGGACGCGGATGCTGCGTTATATGCTGCCGAGGGACACGACTCCGGCAAGCCGAAGTACTACTGCATCGAGATGCTGCCCTATCCCAGCGGCCAGTTGCACATGGGGCACGTGCGCAACTATGCCATCGGCGATGCGCTCGCCCGGCACATGTGGATGCGCGGCTACAACGTGCTGCACCCGATGGGGTGGGACGCGTTCGGGCTGCCGGCGGAGAACGCCGCGCTCAAGAACAACACGCCGCCACGCGACTGGACGCTGGCCAACATCGCGGCCATGCGCAAGCAGATGCAGCGCATGGGGCTGAGCTACGACTGGGCCACCGAAGTGACGACCTGCCTGCCCGAGTATTACCGCTGGAATCAGTGGTTCTTCCTGAAAATGTACGAGGCCGGGCTGGCCTACCGGAAGAAGAGCAAGGTCAACTGGTGTCCCGAGTGCCAGACCGTGTTGGCCAATGAGCAGGTGGTAGCCGGATGCTGCTGGCGGCACGAGGACACGATTGTCGAGCAGCGCGATCTGACCCAGTGGTTCCTGCGGATCACAAAGTATTCCGACGAATTGCTGGACGGTCTGGACAAGCTCGATGGCTGGCCAGAGAAGGTCCGCACCATGCAGCGCAATTGGATCGGCCGCAGCGAGGGTGCGCTGGTCGACTTCTCAGTCGCCGACAGGGAACAGGATGCCGCGACGAAGATCACAGTCTTCACCACGCGAGTGGATACGATCTTTGGAGCGACCTCAGTGCAGCTTGCTCCCGAACACGCGGTAGCCAAGGCCTTTGCATCTGAGGATGCGGCGCTGGCAGCGAAGATCGAGGAGTTGCTGACGCAGCAGAAGCTGGCTCGAGAGGCCGGGGACGTTGGCGCGATTGAGAAGCACGGCGTGGACACGGGCCGGTTTGCCGTCAATCCGTTCAATGGCGAGCGCGTGCCCATCTGGGTGGCCAACTACATCCTGGCCGACTATGGCACCGGCGCGATCATGAGCGTTCCGGCGCATGACGAGCGTGACTTCGAGTTTGCTCAGAAATATAGTCTGCCGATCCGCCAGGTCATCGCTCCCAGGGTAGATGCGGAAAAGGTCGAGCTTCCCTACACAGCGGAAGAGGATGCCGTACTTATCTATTCGGGTGGGTGGACGGGCGAGAGTTGCGCCGAAGCGCAGCAGAAGATGGCCGGTTTCGCCAGGGCCAATGGATTTGGCACGGCTACGGTTACATACCGCCTGAAAGACTGGGGCGTAAGCCGTCAGCGCTATTGGGGAACTCCCATCCCCATGGTGTATTGCGAAAAGGGACACGAGGGCGTCGAACCGGGCGGAGTGGTTCCGCTGCCCGAAAGCGCGTTGCCCGTCGTGCTGCCGCCGCAGGTGGATATCACCCAGCAGGGCCGCTCTCCGCTGGGACGCGTGCCCGAGTTCGTGAATACGATTTGCCCGGTCTGTGGTGGACCCGCGCGGCGCGAGACCGACACCATGGATACCTTCGTCGATTCGAGCTGGTACTTCTACCGCTACACGGATGCGCAGAACTCCACCGCTCCCTTCGCCAGCGAGAAGGCAAATTACTGGTTCCCGATCGATCAATATATTGGCGGCGTCGAGCACGCCATTCTGCACCTCATCTATTCGCGATTCTGGACCAAGGTAATGCGCGACCTTGGACTGATTAAGAATGACGAGCCTGCGGCGCGGCTGTTTACCCAGGGCATGGTCATCAAAGACGGCGCGAAGATGTCGAAGTCGAAAGGCAATGTAGTGTCGCCCGACGACATGATCGCCCGCTATGGAGCCGATGCAACGCGCATGTATGCGCTGTTTGCTGTGCCGCCGGATAAAGATCTCGAGTGGCAGGAAGACGGCGTCGCGGGAATTAGCCGTTTTTTGAGCAGAGTACATCGGCTGACGACAAAATATTGCGCGGCGGAAGGTATCTCACGCGAAGGCGCCGGCTCCACGGTGGAGCAGAAGCTGCTGCGGAAGCTGCACCAGACGATTGCGAAGATCACGCTGGATTTCAGCGGACGATGGCACTTCAACACCTCCATCGCTGCCACCATGGAGTTGGTCAATGAGACGGTTGCAGCGGAAGCGGCAATCGACGCCGGCGAGGTCTCCGCTGCGGCAGTAGCCGAGGTGTTGCGCAGCCTGGTGCTGATGCTCGCTCCATTCGCCCCGTTTTTGGCAGCGGAGTTGTGGGAACAGATCGGCGGCCAGGGAGTGGTGTTCCGCGCGCCGTGGCCGGTTGCCGATGAGGCGCTGCTCCAGGAAGACGAGATGGAGATTCCGGTGCAGATGAACGGCAAGCTGGTCAATGTCGTGACGGTTCCCGTAGGTAGCCACGAAGACGTGGTGAAGGCTGCGGCGCTGGCGGACGCGAAGGTTGTGGCGCGGATGGAGGGCAAGACCGTGGTGAAGGTAATCGTTGTGTCGGGCAAGCTGGTCAATCTGGTGGTGAAGTAGTGGCGGCCTCGCCGCAGGACGGCGTGGTGATTGCCGCCGGAACCGTGCGGGGAACGCAGTCGTTTGTGCATGTAATGTCGCAGTGCTGGAAGCGACCCTCGTGGACGCTGCTGGAGGTACTGTGGCGCTGGGTGTATGGCATCCCCGCACTGGCCGTCCTGTGGTATCAGGGAACGAAGATTCTGAGGGCAGTGCCGTTGGACATGCTTGCGCTGAGGGAGATGTCGGTCCTCGATCCCATGGCAACCGCCAGAACGCTGGAAGAGGCGATGATGCTCCTGCTGCCTCCGATACTCAATGTCGTGGCGTGGCTTGCGCCGGTCATGGTGCTGGTGTGGGTGGTGGTCTCGTCGCTGGGACGAACGGTAGTCCTGCGGCGGGTCGATCCCCGTCTCCACGCTCGGCCCGCAACGCTGATGGTGCTACAGACGGTGCGCGTGGCCGCGCTGCTGGGGAGCTTCGCAGTATGGTTTCGAGGCATGCAGTGGGCGGCGGATTTGACCGTTGCCGCGCCCATCGCTGCAGGCAACGAACCCAACCTCGTGGGCTATTTTTCCCTGGTCATTGTAGGTACGCTGGGCGTGTTTTCGCTCTGGGCGATAGCCAGCTGGGGATTGAGTATGGCTCCGCTGCTGGCCATGTTGCGAAACCTGGGAGTTGGCGGAAGCTTCGCGGCAGCCATCCGGCTGGGGCCGCTGAAGTCGAAGCTGATGGAACTCAATCTGGTGATGGGGATCGTAAAGATTATCCTGATCGTGCTGGCAACGGTCTTCTCTGCTACTCCCTTGCCGTTTACGGCTGTGGCTACTCCGACGTTTTTGGCGTGGTGGTGGGCCGGGGTAACGGTGGTCTATTTTGTGGCATCGGACTTCTTCCACGTAGCCCGGCAGGTCGCATATCTGGAACTTTGGCGCGCGTATGAGGACGATAAAGGGTTGTCTCTGAAATAGCAGACGAACTGGACGGCATTTTTTGCATCTCATAAGGCAAAGGGTCTGAGTCTTTACCGGAGGCGCTCCATGTCGTTTGGAATTTATGCGGTTGGCTATCTTATTTTGATTGTGGGTGTGGCGTATCTGGCCCATCTGATGCATATTCCGCAGTCTTATATTGCGGCTGGCGTGATCATCCTCGTGGGGATGGGCATCGTGACCGGGGTGCAGACCACGCGGCACAAAGATCCCAGCTAAGATCCGGGAGGGCACCGGCCTGCTCCGATTTACACTGGGTAGGTGGATACCTCAACGATAGTCATTCTGGATTTTGGGTCGCAATACACGCAGTTGATTGCGCGGCGTATTCGTGAATTCAATGTTTTCTCCGTAGTGTTGCCTTGCACGGCATCGCTCGATCAGGTGCGGGCGCTCAATCCGAAGGGCGTAGTCCTTTCGGGCGGCCCCTGCTCGGTCTACGACGCTGATGCTCCGGCAGCCGACCCCGCCGTGCTGGCGATGGGCGTGCCCGTGCTTGGCATCTGCTATGGACTACAGTTCGTGGTGCATCATCTGGGCGGAAAGGTCCAGGCGGCGGCAGCGCGCGAGTACGGTCACGCCGAGGTGACGGTGGTGGCCGAGACGCCTCTCTTTCGCGGCCTGCCGCAGACCCTCGAAGTCTGGATGTCGCACGGCGACGAGGCGCTGGAGCTTCCGCAGGGCTTTGCGCTGACGGCGAAGACAGCGAATGCCGTGGCCGGGATCGCCGACGAGTCGCGCCGCATCTGGGCCGTGCAGTTTCATCCCGAGGTCGCGCACACGCGGCAGGGCATGGAGCTGCTGAAGAACTTCTGTCTCGACATCTGCGGAGCCAAACAGGATTGGACACCCGAGCACTTTATCCAGTCGACAGTGGCGCGGGTGCGAGCGCAGGTGGGCAACGGCCATGCGATCTGCGGTCTGAGCGGCGGCGTCGATTCGTCCGTTGCTGCCGTGCTGGTGGCGAAGGCGATTGGCGACCGGCTGACCTGCATCTTTGTGAACAACGGCGTGCTGCGTAAGGATGAGTTTGCCAAAGTTCAGAAGACCATGCGCGAAGGACTCGGCCTGAAGGTCGTCGCCGTGGATTCGTCTGAACGGTTCCTGACGAAACTGGCGGGCGTGACCGATCCGGAGAAGAAGCGCAAGGTAATTGGCAACGAGTTCATCGCCGTCTTCGACGATGAGGCCAAAAAAATCTTCGATGCCGAAAAGCACGACGGACAGGACGTCGCATGGCTGGTGCAGGGAACGCTTTATCCCGATGTCATCGAGTCGTCCAGCGTGCATGGCCCGTCGCATACGATCAAGAGCCACCACAATGTTGGCGGTCTCCCGGCAGGCATGAAGCTGAAGCTGATCGAGCCTCTGCGCGATCTCTTCAAAGATGAGGTGCGGCGGATCGGTCGCGATCTTGGCATGCCGGAAGAGATTCTGGAGCGCCAACCATTTCCCGGTCCGGGGCTGGCAGTGCGGATTCTGGGCGAGGTCACGGCAGAGCGAGTCGCAATTTTGCAGGAGGCCGACCAGATCGTAGTGGACGAGATCAAGAAGGCGGGGCTGTATCGCAAGGTGTGGCAGAGCTTCGCGGTCCTGCTGCCGGTCAAAAGCGTCGGCGTGATGGGCGATCAACGCACCTATGCGAATACCTGCGCCGTGCGGGCGGTCGAGAGCGAAGATGGCATGACGGCGGACTGGGCCCCGCTGCCCTACGAGGTGCTGCGAACGATCTCCAGCAGAATTGTGAGCGAGGTTCGCGGCATCAATCGTGTGGTCTACGACATCACGTCGAAGCCGCCAGGGACGATCGAGTGGGAGTAGCAGCTATTGCCTTGATGTAGGAGTGTTGGGCTTCAAAACAGCGGCGTGACGCGGCGTGGTCTGCACGACGATGCGGGTGTCGCGGGCGAAGCTGACTTCGCGGCCACGCTTGATCCAGCGGTTGTAAAGCGAGAGCGCCGCTCCATACGCTCCGAAACCTGCGGCTACATTGGCCGAGCCGCTCGCGGTTCCCGCGATGAAGCCTGCCAGCCCTATGCTGTTCGATGCACCGGCATTTTTGCGAAACAGACCAAGATCTCCGTCGTCACGCTCCTGATGCAGCGGACTGGCTGCAAGCGCGATCAGCAGCAGGGGAACGACGATCTTGTCCTGCGGCTTCGGCTTTACCTGGCCTTCCGAGTTCATCGCGAGGTCTTGTCCCTGGGCGGAGTCGGCCCCGGTGAGGGCCGCTTGAACGTTCTGTGTCTTGCCGCTGGGGAGCACGAGTTGGCGAAAGTCGAAGTGCAGCACGCCCGCTCGTCCGAATCGGCGCGCAGCTTTGGCTTGGGTGACGGCGCCTACCAGCGTTGAACCCTCCGGAACCGCGATAGTGTGGTCGGCGTTGTAAATAGGTTCGGCGACGGTGGCGCGTATGGCCTGGCCGGGCTTGGAGGTTGCCGAGCTTAGCTTATCGCCGAGATAGGCATTAATAAGCCAAATGGAAGGATCTGCTGGCTTGACCGCCGGGGCAGGCGCGGAGACCGGCTGCTGCGGTATGGAGAGCGCCTCCGAGGTCTCAACCGTCCAGGCAGTCCCTTTCTGGATGCGTTGCGGATGATAGGGAAGCTGAGTGTAGAGCAATTGAGTGAAACGGTCGCGCTTATCCGGCGCAGTGAAGAAGGCGATCTGGTCGCGGAGGATCTGGACACCATTATCAAACTGCTGATGAAAAAAACCGCCCTTCCGCGGAGGCGGCGCGACAAGTCGGTAGATGGGCGCGCCGTCGGTGGCGGTTCCGGTCGTGATGGGGAGCGTAGTTCCATCGGCGAGCAGGATTCCAGTGAAGCGGACGACGGGGATGCGGAAGGGTGTGAAGTCTCCCCGCAGCCGGGAGCTGATGCGGTGGGAGTGGTCGGGGCGAAGAGCTGTGACTGTGCCTTCAACGATGGTTTTTTCGGGGAGGACGATCTCGTTGTCGACGTAAACGGGATAGATAAGCTCGGCGCGGATAGACTGCCCGGCGCACATGGGCAGATGGTTATAGATCATGACGGGAAGAGGAGTCCCGGCAGGAAGCGTGAAGGCCTTTGTCTGGCACTGGGAAGCGAGTGGCGTCAGCAGGAAAGCGAGGAGGAGGGTGCTTCGACGAATCATCTAGGCTAGATGATATCTCTTCAAAATGAATATAGGCTGAATATTCCAGGTGGTCGAAAACGACAGCAAATCCTGCAGAAACAGCTACGCCGCGACATGTGCCGCGGCGTAGCCTTGTAACAAGCTAAGTTTTTAGCCGAGTTCGTCCATGCTCTTAGCGCCGAACTTGAGGTACCAGGGGCTGGCAGTCTTGAGGGCTGCGTTGACGTTGTTGATGTTCTCCACGCCCGTGGATTCGAGCCAGTTGCGGAAGGCATCTGCTCCCTGCTTGGCGTAGATGGCGATGCCGTCTTTCCAGGTGGCGCGGCCGCAGAGAACGCCGTTGTACTTGGTTCCAGACTCGCCCGCCAGCTCCAGTGTCTCGATGAAGACAGGGTTGGAGACGCCCGCGGAGAGATAGATGAAGGGCTTGTGGGTCATGCCCTCGGCGTCGCGGAAGTGCTGCAGAGCCTCGGCGCGCGTGTAGGCCTTTTCGCCCTTGAAGGCTTTGGTGCCTTCGACGAACTCCATCACGATGGGAACCTCAACCTTGAGGACGTCCACGTTGTAGCGTGCCTTGCCGAACTCGGCCATGGCTCCGGAGACGATCTCGGGCTTCTTCTTCGCGTAAGCGAGGGACTTTTCATCGCCACCCTCAGCGTCATAGCCGACAAATTCGAGGAAGAACGGAATGTCGTGCGCCAGGCACTCGTCGCCGATGCGCTCGATCCAGGCCTGCTTGAGGTCGTTGATCGCGGACTTCTCGAAGGGCGTGTAGTAGAGCAGAATCTTGATGCAGTCCGCTCCGGCTTCCTTCAACCGGCGAACGCTCCACACGTCGAGCAGATCCGGCAGGCGGCCCGCGGTATTGGAGTCATAGCCGGTCTTCTCATAGGCGAGCAGAAGGCCCTTGCCGTTGCGGTGCTTCGAGGCCGGAAGGCCGAACTCGGGGTCCAGCAGAATGGCGGAAGCGTGGCGGGTGAGCACCTCGGTCACGAGGGTCTTGAACACTTCGAGATCGTGGGCGTCGGCGGCTGCTCCGCGCTCCTTGGCGAGGGACTTCTGAAGGGAGCCGCGCTGGTCCATCGCCGCGGCGGCGATGACGCCGCGTGCGTCGGAGACGGATTTGAGTCCGGCAAGCTTACCTGGGGTCAACTTCGACATTGCTCTAATTCTCCTGTACGTATTTTGCTGTTTAGTTGTACGAGTGTCATTTTACACAGTGGCTGGAATGCTTTTTGTCTCGAACGGCGACTATCCGCGACGACATCATGCAGGCACAAACGAGGTGCTGAATCGATTAGATCAGAATCAGCGCTACCACACTCATATTGCTGTCTTTCCCTTCAACCTGCTCTCTTTTACTTTTACCTTTGCCTTTAACGTAACTAGCTTAACTAACTTAAATTAAGCTAACTAACTTGACTTGTCATCCTTCGCCGCAGGCGGAGGATCTGCTTTTGCATTTGTCTTTGCCCTCTCAGCCAGCCAGGCAATCGGGGCTTTCCAGGCTGCGGGAAAACTCATGTTTTGCTTAAAGGCACGGCTTCAGCCGTGCCATAAATCTTCTGCTTGTAAGGGGCTTTAGCCCCTGAGGGCGAACTCCGCTGCGTCAAAAATCTGTTTTCCGCCCTGGCCTTTATCTCATTCCCCCTCAGCGCTGTGCAAGCGAGTCGAGGTAGCTGAAGAACTCCGGGAAGGAGATTGCCGCCGATTCAGCGCCCTGAATCTCGGTGTCTCCGGTGGCGCGCAGCGCGGCAATCGAGAATGCCATGGCGATGCGGTGGTCGTTGCCGGAGTCGATCTGCGCGCCGTGGAGCTGCTGATTGCCGGGAATGGTGATGCCGTCTTCCTGCTCGGTGAACTCGGCTCCCATGGCCTTGAGGTTTTTGGCCACCAGCGCAATACGGTCGGATTCCTTGACGCGAAGTTCCTTGGCGTCGCGGATGCGGATGCCCTCGCTCGTATAGGGCGCGATGGCGGCGATGACCGGCAGCTCGTCGATGATCTGCGCGGAGAGCGCACCGGCGATCTCGATGCCCTTGAAGCCGCCGGGAACCGTGTTCACCTGAATCGTGCCGATCAGTTCGCCGTGGTGTTCTTCGACGTTGAGTACCTTGATCTTTCCGCCCAGCGCGGTAATGACATCGAGCAGCGCGGCGCGTGTTGGGTTCATGCCGATCGAGTCAAGGATGAGATTCGAGTCGGGGAAGAGCAGCGCCGCGCAGAGAAAAAATGCAGCCGAAGAGATGTCGCCGGGCACGGTCGCGCTGATGCCCTTGAGCTTCTGCCCCCCGGGAATGCTCAGTTTGTCTCCCTCCCGTTTGAGTGTCACGCCGAAGGCCCGCAGCGCCTGCTCCGAGTGATCGCGGGTGCGCACGGATTCGCTGAGGGTGGTAGTTCCATTGGCCTGAAGCCCGGCAAAGAGTACGGCAGTCTTGACCTGTGCGCTAGGAATCGGGGTATCGAAGTCGATGGCGTTGAGCGGGCCGCCGATGATTGTCATCGGGGCGTGTCCGCCCACGGCGCCGTCGCCGCCGGTAAGGTGAATCTCCGCTCCCATCTTCGAGAGCGGCTGGCGGATGCGCTCCATCGGCCGCAGCGTCAGCGACTCATCGCCGATCAGCGTAAACGTGTGCGGATGCGGAGCGACCAGCCCCGCCAGCATGCGCATAGTGGACCCGGAGTTGCCGCAGTCGAGCGGATGCTCCGGTTGGCGGAATGTCCCCGCGGCTCCGGTAATCTCGATCGTCTTGTCCTCTTTGTGGACGACGGTCGCACCCAGCGCTTCCATACAAGCCAGCGAGGAATGTGGATCGGCCCCGGTCGAAAAGTTCGAGAGGCGTGTCGTGCCTTCGGCGAGGCCGGCGAGCAGGGCGTAGCGGTGGGAGATGGACTTGTCTCCGGGCAGGGTAAGCGAGCCTTGCAGCGTGCGGGCGGGGCGAACAATTTGAATAGACATTGAGTTCTAGTTTAGGTCATCGCAGGCAATGCCGCAGTACGGATACGTCTACTGTAAGAGGTTGCCGGGAAAATCCAGCTCTGTTAAGGAGCCTCTGATTAAGTCAGGCTCTGTTAAGGGCACGGGTTCAGCCGTGCCGTAAGTGACTTGCCCGCAATGCGGCTTTAGCCACTGAGGGCTCTTTCCGCGTCGCAACTGAGTTTTCAGCAGCCCTTGTAAGCCGTTTGGAAACCATTTTGCCTTACTCTGATGCCAATCCTGACCAACCCTCAATTGCTGCGGCAATTTACGCCACCGTCGAGACCGCCTGAGCCAATTCCTTTACATCGCGCCCATTGGAGTTAGAGGAGGACGATTCCCCCTGGGCTGGGATGAAAATCCGGAAGACAGTCCCACCCGCATGTCGAGTTTCCCCGCGTCGGCTCCGTACCCGCATGGTCCCGTGGTGCTTGGCGATGATCTCGTGGGAGATCCACAAACCAAGGCCGGTCCCGGTGATCCCTTTCGTGGAGAAGAACGGTTCAAAGACGCGGCTCAGCGTTGCCTCGTCCATCCCTGTGCCATTGTCTGCCACGGTCACCGCGATACCCCTTCTCTCCGATCTCCAGTTGCGTGCAGCAGAGGTGCGGATCACGATGCGTCCTCCATCGGGAAGCGCGTCCATCGCATTTCCGATGAGGTTCGCAAGCACCTGGCGAATCTCGCCGTCCTGCGCAAAGATCGGGGCATTCGCCCGGAACTGGCGGAGAACGTCGATCCGCAATCCGCGCAGGCGAGATTCAAGCAGTGTGAAGATCGTTTCGATCAGCTCATGGATGTCGGTCTGAACCGAGCGCGTCGACCCTCGGTAGAAGCGCAGCGTCTGCACGGTAATCTGCGCTACCCGGTCCAGCTCATTTTGCGCAAGCTGAATATAGCCCCGCGACGTCTCAGGCAGATCCGTCTGCGCAGCCAGATAAAGACAGTTCGTCACCGCTTCGAGCGGGTTGTTGATCTCATGGGCAACCGAGGCGGCAAGTCGTCCCGCGACGGCGAGCTTCTCGGTGCGGCGAAGCACTTCTTCGCTCTTCTTTTGTAGCGACAGGTCGGCAATAAACGCCGCTAACTGTCGTTCTTCGCTGCTTGCCTCGGGGTTCAGAAGCGCAATCCCGATCAGCACCGTGATTGTCTCTCCGCTCATCGTGGTGCAGACAGCTTCAAACGGTTCGATCGAGGTGACCTCGCGGCTCAGAGCGCCACGCGCCACCGTCAGCGACGGGCAGAGCGTATCGAGCGTGAGCACTCCGGAGGCGATGTCGTCATCCGAACAACCCAGCAGTCGCTCTACCGCGTTGTTGGCATAAACGATGCGGCCGGAGGAGGACTCGCTGATCAGCAGGCCCAGCGGCATCGCCTCGACCAGCCTGTGAAAGCGCGCTTCGCTGGCGAGCAGCGCTGCCTCCGCTGCCAGCTTGTTGCGCCGTCCCGAAGCCTCTTTCAATTCGCGTTCGAGCGCGGGGACAAGGCGCGTCAGGTTCTGCTTGGCGACATAGTCATGCGCGCCGGCCCGCATGGAATCCACGGCAGTCTCTTCGGAGACCGCTCCCGACATCATGATGAAAGGAATATCCAGGCCGGACTTCTTCAGCAGTTGCAGCGCCGCCGGTCCGCTGAAGTTGGGCAGGTTATAGTCGGCCAGCACCACATCGGGCATGGCTCCATCCTGCAGAGCGGCTATCATCTCACTGCCGGTCTCGACGCGGGTTACCTGTGGCGAGAATCCATGGCGTCGCAGATGCCGCTCCAGAAGCAGGGCATCGTCGTCATTATCTTCGACGAGGAGAACGTTTAAAATCTGGGACTTTAATTCTTCGGTGGACATTCGTTCAACACTAGCCAATACATTCCAAGCTGCCGCGTTGCCTCTGCAAAGTCGCTGAAGTTGACCGGCTTGCGGATATAGCTGTTGACGCCCAATTGGTAGCTGCGAACCACGTCACGCTCTTCGTCCGACGATGTCAGCACGACGACCGGCAGCAAATGAGTGCCCGAGCACTCGCGAATACGGCGCAGCACTTCCAACCCGTCAATCTTGGGCAGCTTCAGGTCGAGAAGCACGACCTGGGGGCGAATCGGATTCGCTCCGCAGAGCAGTTCGATCGCCTCTTCGCCATCTCGCGCCACCCGGACTTCGTTCGCAATATTCGACTTCTTCAAGGCGCGAATCGTCAAAAGTTCGTGGTCCGGGTCGTCTTCGACCAGCAAAATGAGCTTCGAGCTGTCCGTCATGGAGTTCATCCTAGCGTAAACCAGAAGGTTGCGCCATGATCGACCTCGCTCTCGGCCCATATACGGCCCTGATGGCGATGGACGACGCGCGCTGCCGTCGCCAGACCGATGCCTGAGCCCTTGAAGTCCTTGTCTCCATGCAGGCGATTGAAGGCGTTGAACAGCTTGTCCGCATAATGCATGTCGAAGCCCGCCCCATTGTCGCGGACATACCAGGCCTTCTGCTCCACGTCCCAGCCAAAGTTGACGACGGAGGCAGGCCGTTTCGAGCTGAACTTTACCGCATTTCCGAGCAGGTTTTCCAGCCCGATGCGCAGTAGCCGAGGATCGGCGAAGACGCGCAATCCGCTCTCGAGGTGAAAGGTAAGATTCCCGGACTTGTTCTCTTCCTTCAGCTCGGCGGCGATCGACTCCGCCAGCTCGCTCATGTCGAACTCTTCCCGCATCAGCTCGGTTCGGGTAATGCGCGAGAGTTGCAGCAGCGCGTCGATCAACTGCCCCATCCGCTGAACGCCATTTCTCACCCTTCGGATATAGTCCCTGCCTACATCGTCCACCAGGCCTGCGTAGTCTTCTTCAAGCGCCAGGCTAAAGCCGTCGATGGTGCGCAGAGGAGCCCGCAGGTCGTGCGAGACCGAATAGCTGAAGGCCTCCAATTCCTTGTTGATCGTCACCAACTCGGCGGTGCGTAGCTGCACCCGATTTTCGAGTGTGATATTGAGCGACCGCACCTCGTCGGCTCTCTCCTCCGCCTCGGCCCGCGTCACGGCCAGCCGTTCCGCGTCCAGCTCCGAAGCCACCCGCATATGTCGTTCCCGAACGAAATACCGGAGCATCAGCACGATAAGCAGGAAGTCGAGACAGCTCGCCAGCGCGAGCGTGGCACGTGCCTGTCGTCCGCTCGACCTTGCTATGACCGTGCGGACCTCCAGCAGCCGATGTTGTTCGGTCTCCATCTCGTCGGCGATGCGGCGCAGGTTATCCATCTCCGTCTTGCCCGTGCCGCTCACAATCAGTGCATGAACGCTGTCCACGCTGCCCTTGCGGCGCATCTCGATGCCTTGCTCCAGCAGGGTGACCCGCCGATTTATCGCCACTTGCAGTTCTTCGAGGCGAGTACGCTCAGCCGAATCTCCCGATGTCAGTGATCGAAGGCGAGCTAAGTCGATGGGCAGTTGCTGCCGCGCCGAGAGGTACGGATCGAGATATCTCTCTTCGCCGGTGATGAGGTATCCGCGATTGCCGGTCTCGGCGTCTTTGGCCAGGCCCATAATGCGCTCGACCTGATCGATCGTTTGCCAGGTATGATCCACCTGGTATTGGCTGTCGATCAGGGAATCGACCGAGCGGAAAGCAAGCCACGTATTCAGGCCAACGACGGCGAAAGCGGCGAGCAACAGGACAGGAACGAGAGCGGGATTGGCCTGGGGCTTCATGGTGTCGGTTTATTCTACGGTGTTGCCAGAAAACCTCCTCTCCTCGCCACAAGGCTAAGCTCTCCACTATCCCGCGCTCCCCAGTCTTCACCTGCCGAATACTGGCACAATCCATTCCAGATAACGCCACCACTCCAGCCAAGGGTGCTGTTAAAAGCAGTTTTGTTAAGGGCACGGCTTCAGCCGTGCCGTAAGTGCGTTGTTGGTATTGCGGCTTTAGCCGCCGAGGTACGTTTTTCAGGAGTCATTTTTCACCCCTCTTACAGTCCCCGCTGCACCATCCCCACCAGCATCTCCCCAATACCTTGTTTCTGCTCCGGTTCAAGACCGCGCAGCGGTCCATCGATCAGCAGTATGGCCAGCCCATGCACGGCCGACCAGGCCAGGAACTCCGCTCCCATCCGGCGTTCCAGCGGCAGAACCTTTGCCTCGACCAGTCCGTCCAGCGCGGCTGTGAGTTGTTGAAAGGGAGTCAGTCCGCTCTCCCCAGCCGAAGCCGTGCTGGCGGCAAGCTGAAGATCGACCGGAACGGAGAATGCCGTTTGAAACAGTCCCGGCTCGGCCTGCGCGAATCGCAGGTACCCTATTCCCACCGCGCTCAGCCGGGCGCGGGCAGCGGCAGCGGCATCCTTGCGTTGGCCGATGGCGCCCACTTCCTCCTCTATCGTCTTTGCCAGCAAAGACATCGCCTCCTCCGACACCGCCTGCACCAATGCCTGGCGGTCGGCGAAGTGCCGATAGGCCGCATTCGGAGCGACGTCCGCACGCCGTGTCGTCTCCCGCAGCACGACCGCCTCCGGCCCCCCGGCGCGCGCCAGTTCAATGCCCGCTTCAATTAATGCGCGGCGCAGATCGCCATGGCGATACGTGCTTCGCCTCGATCGTTTGACTGGGGTTTTGGGCATGAAAAATATTTAACTCTTATGTGGACAGAATACATAATTCCATGTAATTGTGTACAGTATCCACATTTGGGAAGCCATCTCAATACAAGCGGAGTCAAGCTACATGAAAATCGTTGTCATCGTTTCACGAATTCTTCTTGGGCTGACGTTTTTTGTCTTCGGCCTGAACAGTTTTATTCAATTTATTCCCGGCGCACCGCCAACCACGGGATTCGCCGGGGCCTTCCTCGGCGCTCTCATCGGTTCCCACTACGTCCTCTTTGTGGGTGGAGTTCAGCTCATCGGGGGGCTTCTGTTGCTTATCAATCGGTTCGTGCCTCTGGCGCTGGCTCTGCTTGCGCCCGTCATCGCAAACATCATCGTCTTTCACTTGACGATGCAACTAGAAGGCCTGCCGCCGGGAATTGTAGCTGCGGCGCTGTGGGCCATCCTCGCCTGGAAATTGCGCACCTACTTTGCCCCGCTCTTCGTTCAAAAGGCAGTGCTGAGCTAAGCAGGCGCGCCAACACCCACCCCAAACCTTACTAAGGAGCAATCTCATGCAACTGAACCCATATCTTTTATTCGACGGCAACTGTAAAGCGGCATTCACCTTTTACGAGAAGCTGTTTGGCGGCAAGATCGAAATGATGTTGACCCATGCGGACGCTCCGGCAGAGCATCAGGTGTCGACGGAGTGGCGCGACAAGATCCTTCATGCGACCCTGTCATTCTCTGGCGGAGTCCTGATGGCGTCTGATGCACCTCCGAGCCACTTTGAAAAGCCGCAGGGCTTTTCCCTGTCTATCGCGATCAGCGACCCGGCGGAGGCCGAGCGTATCTTCAATGGCCTGGTAGAGAAGGGCAAGGTAACGATGCCGTTTGGACAGACCTTCTGGGCCTACCGCTTCGGCATGCTGGTCGATCAGTTCGGCATTCCGTGGATGATCAACTGCGAAAAAGCCGCCTGAACGAAATCGCGCCTCCGTCCCGGTCTGTACCAACGGCCCGGGTTCAGGTCGCATCCCGTCCAGAGTGCTGAAAGTATGTTTTAGGGAGTACTGAAAGTAGGTTTTGCTTAAGGGCACGGCTTTAGCCGTGCCGTAAGCGCTTTATCTGCATTGCGGCTTTAGCCGCCGAGGTACGCTTTTGACCCCGGGCCCAGCTCCAACGTGTCAAGCCCCCCGGCAATTCTTTCCCCGTTCCGTCCGCAACCTAACCCAAACAAAAACAGTTACTTACAAGAACAAAATAAATCTTCAGAATTGGCAATTTAGATTCATGCCGTTCGGTATAATAGAAGCAGAAGAGAAATCAGGTTAGGCCCAGCATCACTGCTGGGCCTAACTTATTTTAAATGAGCAACATGCCCGTAACCTATTTCGATGGAATACTTTACAAATAACATGCCTGAAATGAAGACTTTACCAAAAAGTACCCGGGGAGGGGGCTCTCTTCAAAGAGTACCGCCGAAAACGCAGGTGACAACAAAAGAAAACTGAGGGTACACTCGTCCCGTCAGCTTTGTCGGCGCGGGTGAGGCGTCTTCCATCTGACTTTGAAGCTGCGGGCGCTGTTCCACTTTACCCAGGAGATGTTGCGATGAAGATGACGAAGATCGAGAAGATCAGCGGGTACCTTACTGTCGGGTTTCTCATGGCGGTGTCTGCCGCTGCCCATGCCGACTTTACCTATACCGAGACGACCCAGATTACGGGCGGCTCGATCATGCAGATCATGAAGATGGCAGGAACCTTCAGCAAGACGGCGCGGCAGGCCGGAGAGCCGATTGCTTCGACCGTCATCGTCAAGGGCAACCGGATGACGCGCATCGATCCGCAGCACACCGAGATCATCGATCTCGACCACGAGACCATCACCAGCATCGACCACCAGAAGCGCCAGTACACCGTGATGACCTTCGACCAGATGCGCCGGCAGATGGAAAAGGCCATGCAGAAGGCAAAGGAGGAGCAGAAGAAAGCTCCCGAGCCCGATCAGACCGCCGCTTCGAATACGGACATTAAGTTCAACGTGCACGTCCGCAACACCGGAGCCACTAAAGAGCTCGTCGGCCTGACCGCGAGCGAGTCGATCCTCACCATGGCGATGGATGCCACCGACAAGACTTCGGGCCAGACCGGTTCGATGGCCATCACCAACGATCTCTGGTTGGCCCCCGAGATTCCCGGATACGACGAGGTCAAGGACTTCTATCGTCGCTACGCCGAAAAGATGAAGATTGTCTTCAGCGGCGCGCTCAATCCGGCCATGTTGGCGCAATATCCGGGTGCAGGGCAGGGAATGGCCGACATGGTCAAGGAGATGTCGAAGCTCAAGGGCACTCCCGTGCTTCAGGTCATGCGCATGGGCATGACAGCGAACGGAGCGACATTGCCTGCGGCCTCTGAAGCTCCGCTGCCGCCGGCTGGAGCAGGTTCTGCAATGCCAAGCGCGGGCGATGTGGCGCAGAGTGTCGCTCAGCAGACGGCAGCGTCTGCAATCAGCAACAGAATGGGGAGTCTGGGAGGATTGGCCGGAGGCTTTGGCGGATTCGGGCACAAGAAAAAGAAGGCTGATCCCGCGCCCGAAGCGACTCCAGACTCTGCCGCTCCCGCAACCGCCGCTGTGCTGGTCGAATCGAACACGCAACTTACAGGCTTCTCCCAGGCATCCGTCGACCAGGCGAAATTCGATGTCCCGGCAGGATACAAACAGATCGAACTAAAAAATCTCGATTAGAGGGTCAGGCAATCGCGGTCAGCAGCCAGAGCAATTCCAAATTTGATTGGCTCAAAAACGGAAGTGTCATCCTGAGCGAAGTCTCTCGCAGTTTTATCGCGAGAGACGCAGTCGAAGGACCTGCGGTTGGTTCGCTGTGCATTCTCTTTGGAATGGTTACCCTTTGCCCTGATTCGCTGCAATTTCCGGCACGGCCTCGTTTTCCAGATCGTCCTCGACGCGGAGAAAGCGCCGCATATAACGCAACGGCTCCTCCGACACCGCCAGCTCGCGCAGATGGTAGCGCCACGCGTCCTCTCGTGTACTGCGCCGCGTATATGCCTTGCGGTTCACCGTGCCGATGGTTCCATCCGCCATCTTGC
Organism: Terriglobales bacterium; assembly: GCA_041691575.1. Taxonomy (GTDB): domain Bacteria; phylum Acidobacteriota; class Terriglobia; order Terriglobales; family Acidobacteriaceae; genus Edaphobacter. The sequence goes on along the minus strand of JBEPUJ010000001.1, from coordinate 290,109 downwards.
GCATGAAGCTCTGAGTCGGAACCTGGAAGGTCATCAGTTCGCCGCCCTTCCAGAAGGTTGAAGCGAACTCATGCGAGAACAGCAACACGTAGTAACGCTTCTCGGCAGACAGCATCTCCACCGCATGGTGCGAGTTCTGCCACGGCAGCCCAAGACTGACCGTGTACCACTTGCGAAACTCGAACCCATTGCTGCGGGCCTGGGCAACCAGCAGTTGAAGCAGTTGAAATCTTGTCATAAAGTCCGTTCAGTCCTGAAGCGCGTCCGGCAACCTGAACGAAGTCCAGGCGTCCAACTGTATAGTTTACGGTGACGGCCCGTCCAATATACAGAGGTTTCCTCCGCAGCCCGAATCCGTAAATGACTTCCCGGAAACGATGACCTTAAAGCCGATCAACATCGCGATCCTCGCAGTCCTCGTCCCTATTCTCACTGCAAGCGCCGGTGCGCAGCCCCACAACCCTGCCCATCATACCGATCCCATCAATCTCACTCCACTCGTCCGCGAAGGCCGCAACCACTTCTACAATCTCGATTACGATGGCGCGCTGACCCGCTTCGAGACGGTGTTGAAGGCCAACCCGCAGAATCCCATGGCCATCAACTACGTGCTCACGACCGTCATCTTCCGCGAGCTCTATCACCAGGATCTGCTCGACACCACTTACTACGCGCACGACAGCTTTCTCACCTCCAAGCGCAACGTTCCCGTCCCCAAGGAGACTCGCCAGCGCATCGAGGACCTTACCGATAGTGCCATCGATCTTTGCAGTAAGCAGATTGGCGCCAATCCCAACGATGCCAATGCTTACTTTGCCCGCGGCTACGCTCGCGGCATGCACGCGGCGTTCATCACATTGGTCGACCACAGCTACATCTCCGCGGCTCATCAAGGCCTCTCGGCGCGTAACGACAGCGATCACGCCCTCAAGATCGATCCCGGCTACGCCGATGCGAAGATGGCGGTCGGCATCCAGCAGTTCGCTGTGGCCAGCCTGCCTCGTCTCCTGCGCATCATGGTCGGCATCGCCGGTGTCAATGGCAATAAGGAGAGAGGGCTTGATCTACTCCGCGAAGCTGCCGCGCAGGGCATTGTGACTCCTGTCGAATCGCGCACCGCACTCTCGCTCTTCCTCCGCCACGACGCTCGCTACCCCGAAGCTCTGACCGTCCAGCGCGGACTCGCCGAGGAGTTTCCCCGCGACTACCTCTTCCGCCTCGAGGTCGCCAACCTGACCAAGGACGAAGGCAACGGTCCCGCCGCCATCGCCGCCTACGAGGCTATCCTCGCTGACGCCCACAAACCCGGCTACTTCTTCGATCCTCGCCTCCACATGACCTACTTCGGCCTCGCCGACACCCAGCGCGGGCAGAACGACATTGCAGATGCCGCAAAGAACTATCTTCGGGCCGCAGCGCAACCTAGTTGCAGTGACTGGCTCCGCCGCCGCGCTCAGCTTAACGCCGGGCAGATGTTCGATCTTCTTCACAACCGGGCCGAAGCCATCAAGCAATATCAACTGGCCAGCGCCGACGGCGGCGACCAGTCTCAGGCTGACGCCGCCCGCAAGTATCTCAAAACTCCCTACACCGCCAAATAAAACAGTCGCGGGTGTGGCAAAATAGAGTGTCTCCCGATAAGTCGTTTCCTGGAGTCTCCTATGTTCTGTAGTCATTGTGGAAAGCAAATCGAGTCGTCGTCCCGCTTCTGTCCGGCCTGCGGAGCCACCATTGCTTCCGCGCCCTTCACAACAGACGCCTATCGCCCAGCCGCTCAGCTGACCCGTCCTCGTTCGCCGCGCATGATTGCCGGAGTCTGCTCCGGGTTTGCGCTGCACTATGGCTGGGACCTCAACCTGGTCCGCGTCATCACCGCCCTGTTCATCGTTCTCACCGGCGTCGGCGCACTGGCTTATATTGCCGCCTGGGTCATCATTCCCGAAGCCCCCTACGCACTTCCGATAAAGAGCACCTAGTTTGTCCAAAAAAAACGCGCCGCAACCAAGTCCTCGCCCCTTCGTCTATCGCAACCGCATGCTTCACTGCGACGGAGCCGATCTCTCCACTCTCGCCGCCGATCACGGCACTCCTCTCTATATCTATTCAGCGCAGCAGATCTCCGACCGCTTCCAGTTATTTGAGGCGGCTTTCAAAGGGCAGCCTCATACCATCTGCTACGCGGTCAAGGCCAACTCGTCGCTGGCCATTCTGCGTCTGCTCGCCGAGCAGGGAGCAGGCTTCGACATCGTCTCCGGCGGCGAACTGGAGCGCGTCCGCAAGGCCCATAAGCCAGCGCTGGCCAAAGTGGTCTTCTCCGGCGTCGGCAAGCAGGTCTGGGAGATCGACGCCGCGCTCAAAGCCAACATCCTGCTCTTCAACGTCGAGTCGGAAGCCGAGTTGTACCTGCTCGCCGCTCGCGCCGAAGCCCTCGGTATCCGCGCCCGCTTCGCTCTTCGCGTCAATCCCGACGTCTTCGCCGATACTCATCCTTATATCTCCACCGGCCTGAGCGAGCATAAGTTCGGCATCGACATCAAAGCCGCCCGCGCGATCTATCGCAAAGCGGCGAAATCGAAGTGGCTCGATGCCGCAGGCGTCAGCGTCCATATTGGCTCGCAGATCCGCAAGGTCGACCCCTTCGCTGCTGCCACGGCCCGCGTCGCTGCCCTCATCTCCGACCTCAAAAAGGATGGCCACAACATCCGCTACATCGACGCCGGCGGCGGTCTCGGCATCGACTACGGCACCGCAGCCTTCAACCCGGCGCAACAGGTTCAGAAGTACGCTGCTGCACTGACCAAAGGTCTCGCCAGCGAATCCGCCCACCTCATCATCGAGCCGGGCCGCTTTATCGTCGCTCAGGCTGGAGCGCTGCTCACCCGCGTGCTCTTCGTCAAGAAGAACGGCTCCAAGACCTTCGTCATCACCGACGCCGGGATGAACGATCTCATCCGTCCGTCGCTCTATCACGCCCACCACGAGATCCTTCCCATCAAACAGCCTCGCGCCGCCGCCGCTTCCATCACGGCAGACGTCGTCGGCCCGGTCTGCGAGTCCGGAGACTTCTTCGCCCGCGACCGTGTCCTTGCCGCCGTCAAACCCGGCGATCTTGTCCTGCTGCTCGATGCCGGAGCCTACGGCATGAGCCTGACCAGCAACTACAACACTCGGCCACGTCCAGCCGAAGTTCTAGTCGATGGCGCGAAGGTCAAACTCATCCGCCGCCGCGAGACCATGCGCGACCTCCTCGCCCCCGAAGTTCTGGACTGAGCGCCTTCGCCGTCCCTCCAGAACTGTCTTTTCCCGACACTTCCCTGAGTTTCGGGTGCCCCCTTCATCGCGATTGGTGGGATGTAAACTCACTTCCCGGCCACCAAACCCTGCCTGTCGGGGTCTGATCGGTCCACAATCCTCCCGAATCCTCCTCCGGGGCCAACATGCTAAAATCGAACGTCGTGTGAGCCCGCCGATCTTCGCAGTCCCGCACAAAACCACCACTGAGGTAGTCCATGTCCGGCCATTCAAAATGGGCCACAATCAAGCATAAGAAGGGCGCGCTTGACGCCAAACGTGGCAAGATTTTCACCCGTCTCATCAAGGAAATCACCATCGCTGCCAAGACCGGCGGCGGCGGCGACCCGGACGGCAATCCCCGCCTGCGCGGTGCCATCGTCGCGGCCAAGGCGGAGAACATGCCCGCCGACAATATCAAACGCGCCATCCAGCGCGGTACCGGCGAGCTTGAAGGCGTCTCCTACGAGGAGATCACCTACGAGGGCTACGGTCCTGGCGGCGTCGCGTTGATCGTCGAGGTCCTCACCGACAACAAGAACCGCGCGGTCAGCGAAATCCGCCATGCCTTCTCAAAGAACGGCGGCAACCTGGGCGAGTCAAACTCCGTCTCCTGGATGTTTTCCAACAAGGGAGTCATTCTGATCGCGAAGTCCGCCGCCAGCGAAGACAAGCTCACCGAGATCGTTCTCGACGCCGGAGCCGAAGACCTGAGCGACGAAGGCGAGAACTGGGAAGTGCTCTGCGACCCCAAGGACTTCGAGGCCGTCACGAACGCCCTTAAAGCCGCCAACATCACGCCGGTGCATGCCGAGGTCACCAAGATCTCCTCGACCTACACCAAGCTCGAAGGTTCGCAGGCCAACGCCATGATGCGTCTCCTCGATGTCCTCGAAGACCTCGACGATACGCAAAATGTCTACTCCAACTTCGACATGGATGAAGCCGCCATGGCGAACGACGGACACTAATCGCAGCGGTCGACGATTTATACGAGGCCGCCGCTCATCGGCGGCCTTTCTTCTGCCACCAGACACGTCAAACGGAGTGACATGATCAATCGAGTTCGCGGCATAGCAAGACCATCCATCTGGACGTTGGCCCTTGTCCTCTCTGTCCAGATGCTCTCCGTTCACCTTGCTGCCGCGCAGGCTCCGGTGGGAAATCCCGATGCAACGCCCTTCCACGCTGATTCGACCAAGCGCCCGCTTGAGTTAGGTGTCCTGGTCCAGAGCGGCGTTGGCCTTACGCAGAACCGCAGTAGCTTCAAGTTCCTGATGGCTGGAGTTCACGCAGGCAAGGTACTCACCGGAAACTTCCTGCCCGGGCCGCTTCACAGCAACTTCGAGTACGCGGTCGAAGCCTTCCCCTTCTGGCAGTCCTATACGCCGAAGTTCCAGCGCGCGCAGTGCAGCGCCGTCCCCGGCTCAATCGACCTATCCTGCTCGCCGCTCTATACCGTGGGCGGGACCTATTCCGGCGTTTCCATCACCCCCATCATTCTGCGCTGGAACTTTACCGGCACGCGGCGCATCTCACCATGGATACAGGGTGCTGGAGGAGTTATTTGGACCAACCACAAATACCCCGCGTTCGGCGGACTTCCACTCAATCTCGCCAACGACGGTCCCAATACAGACGCCAGCGTGTGGAACTTCACGCCGCAGATGGGAGTTGGGTTGCACTACTTCGTGCGTCCGCGCCGCTCCATCGACTTCAGCGCCAACGCGGTGCATATTTCTTCAGCCTCTCTCGGAGACAAAAACCCTGGTGTCAATGCCAGCGTACAATTCTCGGTCGGCTATACCTGGTGGAAGTAAGACGGGCCCTATGAACTCTGATGCCATCATCGAATGCGTTCCAAACTTTTCCGAAGGCACTGACCTGGAGAAGGTCAGCAAGATCGTCGCGGCGATGCAGGTCGAAGGCGTCAGCCTGCTCGACTGGTCGCTCGACACGGCTCACAATCGTTCCGTCGTCACCATCGCGGGGCCACCGGCAGCGGTGATCGCGGCGGCGGTCAAGTCTGTCGGCAAAGCAGCGGAACTGATTAACCTTACGAAGCAGAAAGGCGTTCATCCCCGGATCGGCGCTGCCGATGTTGTGCCGTTTATTCCCGTTAGCGGCGTCACGCTGGCGGAGTGTGCCGTACTTGCACGGCAGGCGGGCCTGCTGATCTGGCGGACCTACGGTGTTCCGGTTTATTTCTACGGAGCAGCCGCCGCGCGGCCCGACCGCGTCCAGCTTGAAGATGTGCGCAGAGGCCAGTTCGAAGGCCTCCGCGAGGCTGCGCGCCGCGATGCTGCGCGCCGCCCCGATATCGGTGGCCCCGAACTGCATGAGACGGCAGGAGCCTCGGCGGTCGGAGCGCGCAATTTCCTCATTGCCTACAACATTCATCTGCACCAGCCGGACATCTCCGCCGCCCGCGCTATTGCGCGCAGCATCCGTGCTTCGAACGGCGGTCTCCAGGGAGTCAAGGCGATAGGCGTCGTTGCCAACGGACGCGCTCAGGTGAGTATGAACATCACCGACTTCCGGCTTACGCCCATGCGCCAGATTCATGCGACGGTTCAGCATCTTGCGCAGGGACACGGCGTTATTATTGACGACGCCGAACTGATAGGCCTCATTCCAGAAGAGGCTTACGAGCCCGGTTCAGAGTGGGTTAGCCAGATCGCCGGCTTCGATCCTGCGCTCAAGGTTCTCGAGCGCCGCCTGGAGCAGCCGCTCGCGTGGCCTGCCGTGTGATCGCGTGGCCTGATGTAAAGTGAAAGTGTGCAGGTGCAAGACCTCGGTCTTGTTAAACGGGAAGCCGGTGAGATTCCGGCGCTGACTCGCAGCGGTGATGGGAACGAACGACGCACGGCCCTGGGCCACGCACTGTTCTTGAAAAGAATGGGAAGCGGCGTTTACTAGGTAGCCCAAAGTCCGAAGACCGGCCCGCCGCCACCACCGCGGAAGAGACCTCGTGTCTCCCACCGCGGCTGCGCTGAGGATGCCGGTCTCGAGTATGGATCGGTCGCCAATGTTCCGTTGTCTCCGCCATGGCGGATCAACGTCGCCTGCGCTTGGGTGGTTCCTTCGTTTTAACAGGAGAGGAACCCGAATGTCGTCAACGTCATCACCTTCACCATCCACTGCAAACCCTGCAACTGCAAATATTGGATACCCTCGCATCGGCCGTCAGCGCGAGCTGAAGTTCGCGCTCGAAGATTTCTGGCGTGGCCGCCTTGCCGAGGCCGACTTACTGGCAACCGCAAAGACTTTGAGACAGCGGAACTGGCAACTGCAAAAGGACGCCGGTCTCGACGTCATCCCCAGCAACGACTTCTCGTTCTACGATCAGGTGCTCGATGCGCTGGTTCTGGTCGGCGCGACGCCAGCCCGTTTCGGAACCGGTTCGGTTACGCTGAATCGCTACTTCCAGATGGCGCGCAACAGCAATGAACAGACGGCCATGGAGATGACCAAGTGGTTCGATACCAACTACCACTATCTGGTGCCGGAGTGGAGCGACGACCTCGTCTTCACTCCGGACTCGACCAAGCTCCTCGCAGAGTTTGCCGAAGCGAAGCAACTCGGCATCACGACGAGACCTGTGGTGATCGGCCCGATCACTCTGTTGCTGCTGGGCAAAGCGGTCGATGACAGCGACCCGCTCGACCTGCTGCCGCGTCTTCTCCATGCCTATCGCAAAGTCCTCAGCAATCTGGTTGAGGCCGGTGCGGAGTGGGTTCAGATCGACGAGCCTGCTCTGGCGACCGATCTTCCACCGGGCTATGCGGAGGCCTTCCGAACGGCTTATGCGGAGTTCAGCGGCATTCCGCTGAAGCTGATGTTGACAACTTATTTTGGTGACCTCGGCGACAACCTCGATCTGGCATGCTCGCTGGGGACGGCAGGATTGCACATCGATGCCGTTCGCGCACCGGGTCAGGTTGCCGCGGTTGTCAATAAGTTGCAGCCGCAGCAGACGCTCAGCCTCGGCTGCGTCGACGGACGCAATATCTGGATCGCGGACCTCGACGCTTTGCACGACATGATTGCTTCTCTAGTTGCGAAGATTGGCGCGGCGCGATTGCAGCTTGCGCCATCCTGTTCGCTGCTGCATGTTCCTTACGACACTGCCGACGAGGGCAAGCTGGATTCGCATGTGCGAAGCTGGCTCAGCTTCGCGCAGCAGAAGGTGGAAGAGCTTGTCCTGCTGGCAAAGGGACCGGAAGTGGTGGCGGATGCTTTTGCCTCCAACCGCAGTCGTCATGCAGACCGCACCGCTGCGGAGAGCAGCACCAACAGGGCGGTGCGCGAACGGCTGACCACGCTTGCCGACGGAGACTTCCGGCGCAACTCTCCTTACCGCGAACGTGTAACCGTTCAGCGGCAGGAGCTTGGGCTTCCGCTTCTGCCCACGACGACCATAGGCTCGTTTCCGCAGACGCAGGACATTCGCCAGCAGAGAGCCGCGCACAAGAAAGGCACGATCTCTGACGCCGAGTACAACGATTTTCTGAAACAGAAGACCGAGGAGTGCATTCGCCAACAGGAGCAGATCGGGCTCGACGTTCTCGTCCACGGCGAGTTCGAACGCAACGACATGGTCGAGTACTTCGGCGAGCATCTTGCAGGCTTCGCCTTCACCTCCAACGGCTGGGTGCAGAGCTACGGTTCGCGCTGCGTCAAGCCTCCCATCATCTATGGCGACGTCTCCCGCGCCCACGCCATGACGGTGGAGTGGAGCAGCTACGCCAGCTCGCTTACCACGCGGCCCATGAAGGGAATGCTGACCGGTCCCATCACCATCCTGCAATGGTCGTTCGTTCGCAACGACATTCCCGAGAGGGAAGTGGCGTGGCAACTGGCGCTGGCGTTGCGCGAGGAGGTTCAGGACCTGGAGGCTGCGGGCATTCGCATCATCCAGGTGGATGAACCTGCGCTGCGCGAAGGGCTTCCGTTGCGGCGGTCCGACTGGCCCGCGTATCTGGATTGGTCGGTCAAGGCATTTCGGCTGGCAACATCGGGCGTCGGCGACGGCACCCAGATTCATACCCACATGTGCTACTGCCAGTTCGAGGACATCCTGCCCTCGATCGCGACGCTCGACGCCGACGTGATCTCGATGGAGACGGCTCGCTCGCGGATGGAGATGCTGCTTGCGTTTAAACGCCATGGCTATCCTAACGAGATCGGGCCGGGCATCTACGACATCCACTCTCCGCGGGTTCCGGCGAAGGAGGAGATGGCCGGACTGCTGCGGCTTGCGCTCGACGTGCTTCGTCCGGAACAGCTTTGGGTGAACCCGGACTGCGGCCTCAAGACCAGAGCGTGGCCGGAGACGATCGAGGCGCTGACAAACCTCTGCCAAGCGGCGGCAGAGGTGAGAGCCACGCTCACGAAGTAGAACGCGGCATCGAGGCCCGGAGATTCGTTAGGGCCTCGATGTTGCGGAAGTGATATGGAATGAGCGCTTCACCCAACCTTCCTGCTTTCCATACGTCCTAAGTGTGGGCTGCGGCCGCTTGCTTCTCACCGTGTTTCACGGAAGAATAGAGAGGTTAGCCGCAAAAGTTCGCGGCCAAAGAGTTTCAAGGAGTCTTTCATTGCGTATTCAGTACCGGCACTTCCTCCCCATCGCATTTCTGGCGCTTTCGGCGACGCTCTCTCAGGCAGCGGAGCTTTCGAGCGACGGCAAGGCGGCTATTCCCAAAGACGTTCAGCAACTGATCGTCGTCGACTATCGCGCCATGCAGAACTCCAGCGCCGCGATGGATCTGAAGGAGCGCATTCTGCCGCCTGAACTGAAGCGGCTGGAGTCAGCGTTGAAGGCGGCCAAGCTGAATGTCGACAAGGACGCCGACGTGCTCGCCTTCGCAGCCTTTCGCGATTCCGGCGCGCAGGGCACAAGCGGATCGAGGATCGTCGGCATCGCCCAGGGGCAGTTTCAGACGCAGGCCATTCTGGCTGGTTTTGCCAAGAGCAAGACCAAGCCCATCGTCGTCCGCAACAACAATATCTACCCGATGGGTTCGGCGGGCATGAGCGTCGTCTTCCTGAACCAGACCACGATGATCTTTGGCGACAGGTCGGCGGTTAAGGTAGCACTCGACGCGCGCGACGGCATGATTCCCAACTTCCTCTCCAACGGCGAGATGGTCAACGACATGAAGGTGGTGGACCAGCGCGCGATCTGGAGCCTGCTCGACGCCAAGGGCACGCAGATGATGATGAAGAGCGTGCTCGGCGATGCCGCGCAGTTGACTGACTACGACACGGTCCGTAACCGGATGAGGAGCTCACGCTACACCATGGACTTCGACAACGGCGTTAAATTCGACCTGGCCGTGGTCATGTCCGACACCATTACGGCCGCCACCTGCGCCACGCTGATGAAGGGCATGGTCATTATGAAGAAGACGTCGGGCAGCCCGCTCGAAAAATCGGCGCTCGACCGGACCACGATCGACTCCAGTTCGGGAACGCTGACGGTGGACTACTCTTCCTCCGACAGCGAGTTCGCGAGTCTGCTCACGTCGCCGCTCTTTCAGTCGGTCGTTAAGTAGAGGGGTACCCCTGGGTACTTTCCGCGTAAAGTCTTCATTTCAGATGGTTTATTTGTAAAGTATTCATTGTAAACGAGATAGGCCCAGCGGCGACGCTGGGCCTATCCTTATTTATCTGCTGCTTATAGTTTATCGAATCGGATGGAACTAAAATGACACCTTTTCGAGGATTATTTTTTGAGGTACAAGTGGTTTGTTTTGTTTGTTTTGCTTGCTCAGCTTTGAATTTTTTAGGGTGCTGGACTCGTGACAGGGTTTGCGGTGGTCTTGGGGGGACGCCACAGCTCCGCCTGCGGCGAAGGATGACAATATTTTTGGGGTGACAAGGTTTGTGGGCAAGTCGCATTGGAAGAGTTGTTTCGAAGCTTGAATCTTTTACTTGATATAAAACATCTTTATATCAAGATATGTTTAAACAAGGACAACTCGAAGCTGAAACCGACAGCAGCGGTATCCATCTCTGGCTGATTCTGTGGAAGGCGACTCGTTCGCTGGAAGCGCATGCGCAGCGGAGTATTCGGGGATTCGATATGTGCCAGAGCGATTTTGGCGTTCTCGAAGCCTTGCTTCATCGCGGGCCGTTGAGCGTGAAAGCGCTGGGCGCGAAGGTGTTGCTGACGAGCGGCTCTATGACGGCAGCCGTGGACCGGCTGACGGCTCGCGGGCTGGTGACACGGCAGGACGATGCCCATGATCGCAGATCACGGATTATTCACCTGACGGACGTTGGCAGGGAGCTGATCGAAAAGGTGTTTGCCGAACACCGCGACGCGATGGAGCAGGCGGTCGCGGGGTTTCCGGTCGAGGAGCGGTTGGCTTTGATTGAGTCGCTGCGCCGGCTAGGGCGATTGGCGGAAGACAAACTTTAAGCAAATGAAGTGCAGGTGGCGTTGAAAAACGCCGGAAGGAATAAATCATGGCAGCAGTCATCGCAGAACAGAAGAAAGTATTGGGCACCTACGGCGCAGGATCGAACCATTGGGTAGGAGACGGCTTCCCGGTAAGGAATCTGTTTCCGTCGAATGGCCTCGAAGCGGAAGTTAATCCGTTCCTGATGCTCGATTATGCGGGGCCGAGTTTGTTCAAGCCGTCGGGCAAGACTCCCGGCGTGGGCCAGCACCCGCATCGAGGCTTCGAGACGGTCACGATTGCGTATCAGGGCTCGGTAGCGCATCGCGATTCAGCGGGGAACTCGGGCGTGATCTATCCGGGCGACGTGCAGTGGATGACGGCGGCTTCGGGCGTGGTGCATGAAGAGATGCATGAGCAGGAGTTTGCGCAGAAGGGCGGGATCTTCGAGATGGTGCAGCTTTGGGTGAACCTGCCCAAGGCGTACAAAATGTCGAAGCCGCGCTATCAGGCCATTACCAAAGCCGACATTCCGGTTGTGGAGTTGGCATCGGGAGTGCACGTTCGCGTGATTGCAGGAGAGTTGAACGGGACCATAGGGCCTGCCAAGACCTTTTCGCCGGTCAATTTGTTCGACGTGATTGTGAAGGCGGGAGAGCGTGTCGAGATTGCTCTGCCGGAGGGGCATCATGCGGCTGTCGTGCTCAGGAAGGGGGATGTCTCGATCAATGGAACCGGATTGCTGACAGGCGAAGCGCGTATTGCGACGCTGAGTGCAGCGGGCGGTAGTGTCACCATCGAAGCGAAGGAGGACTCCACGCTGCTGGTGCTCAGCGGCGAGCCGATCGACGAACCGGTGGCCAGCTATGGGCCGTTCGTGATGAACACCCGCGAAGAGCTGGTGCAGGCAATGGAGGACTACAAGGCAGGGAAGATGGGGCGGCTGCAGTAGGGGCCGAATTGCAGGCAGAGCGCTAAGGGCACGGTGGAAGCCGTGCCCTTACGCGGTTTCCTCGATGATGTATAGGGCGGGCTTTCAGAAGCTGCTGAAGAACTCCGTTGCGGTGCGCAAAGAGGCCCTCAGCGGCTAAAGCCGCACTGCCAGCAAAGCATTTACGGCACGTCTGAAGCCGTGCCCTTAACAAAACTGGACTTTTTCAGCAGCCTCCTTCAGCCCTTTGCTCCATCTGTGGCAGGACATGGGGCTTCCCACCCGGCAGGCAAAAACCGTCCGCCGGGGTCCCCCCGGTTCGCCCATACTGGTATAGCAGCGGGCCGTTGGCCCTTGACGGTTCGACTCTATACCTCACTGAAAACTGCTCTTAAGCAAAACAAAGTTTCTTTGCGGCTTGGTTGTTCCTGCCGCTCTAGTTTTGCTGAACGACTTCGATGGATTGATTTGAAGGCAGCATCGTGGAAGAGCCCGGTCACCAACCGTACGTGTCTCCCCCGAGGCGCGATTTTCCTCGTTTTGAGCGTGGGGCAATGTACTCGTCATTGTCCGATTCATATTCGACTGCCCCGATGTCGCTTTCAACTTCTGAGTCGTCGCCGCTGAGGTAGTCCGAATCTCGAAGACTTTGTATCTCGGTCAAGAATTTTTGGGAATAACGTTCACGCTCTTCGGTTGCGATCTCATTGATCTTGGATTTGGATTGTGACGAACTGGTGCGGTAGTCCTCGCCGTCGGGATACGGGGACAGGTAGTGCACCTTCGCCTCGGGTATGCCTAAATTGGAGAGGGTGTGGCGGCAGTTGGCCATGCCGGGGCCGCATCCGCAGGGTTCGCGTTCGGTAACGGCCCATTCGATTTGGGATAGCTTGAGTTTGTGGCGTTGCTCGAAACCGCTGCGTATGAGAGAGAAGCGCTGTTCGGAGTGCCCCGGGTCGAGGTGAAAGTTGGCTTTGTTAGTCGATGGAACCGACCGCGTGGTGAGGTAATAGGCCTTCCCGCTCTTGGAATATTTAACGGTGAACAGATTGATACCCAGCTTCGCCTTGGTCATGAAGCCGCTAAGCAGCCTTCGCCGGTGGCGAATGATTCTGAAGCGGCTGTCGTCATAGCCAATGCGGTTGTACCGCGATCGCCTTATTCGCTTGTTTTTGCCTATTGCGGGCTGCACAACGCTGGAATTTACAGTGCCAGGCTGAGGAGGTTGGGCTGTGTTGGGAGCGGCTTGCGGAGTACGAGTCGCGGACATCATGGGCTGGAGCGGAAGCGTCATGTTGGGGCGATAGGGCGGGGGCGCGGACTGCGGCTTTGCCGCCACGCGCATCATAGGCTGAACTGGAAGCGCCATGTTGGGACGATAGGGTGGAGGCGCGGGCTGCTGCCTTGCCGCTGCGCGCATCATCGGTTGAACCGGAAGCGCCATGTTAGGACGATAGGGTGGGGGCGCGGGCTGTTGCCTTGCCGCCGCGTGGATCATGGGCTGGACTGGAAGCGCCATGTTCGGGCGATAGGGCGGGGGCGCGGATTGTTGCCTTGCCGCTGCGTGCATCATGGGCTGGACTGGAAGCGCCATATTGGGGCGGTAGGGCGGAGGCGCGGACTGCTGCGGACTTCTGCCGGAACACTGGGCTGATCGAGTCTGAAGTTGTCCCGTGGCGGGATGGAAGGGAGGATTCTGTGGCATAAAGTCTCCGCGTGCCGAATGAAAGGTTTGCTGCCGGGGAGCAGAGCAAACGAGGTGCATCCCAAGACTAACCATTCCGGAGGGTTTGATTCAACGATTAAATTATTTTGCAGCGCGGGGGTATGTAAGGCGACAAGTCGCAAGCTGCCACATGAAGGGACTGGCAGAGAGCGCGTGCCCCGATCTCTGACGGCGACATGTGAGCGAGGTGATCGGTCAAAAGGACCGGATCGAGGGGAGGAGATAGGAATCGAAGAGCCTGGAATAACTCGCAGGGGGAACGATTTTAGAAGGCCAGCAAGATGCCGAAGACGTTGCCTTGAAAGGAATAAGTGCGGCTGAACTTCGTGCCGAACTTGCCTTCGAGGCCGACGAGCCCTTCGCGGGTTACGGCGGGAACGGAGATCAGGCAGGAGGCCTGCGGGTGTTCGAGCTTGTTCTTCCATCCTCCGGCGATCATGTTGCATAATTCGCCGATGGCGTCGTCGACCATGGGATCGCAAGGTTGTGAGACGGCTCCCAGCAGCGCCTCGGCGGTGACCTCGGCTGTAGCCTGGCTGGCGTAGAGGATGCATTCGCCGGTGATGGCGCCGGTGAACTGGATGCGCGCCATGATTCTTCCATCGACGATACTGACGTCTCCGTCGAGCGGGTCGCAGCTTCGTTCGAGCATCATCTCGAAGACCTCGGAGACGGCGGAGTCCAGGCGGTTCACAATTTCATTCTGCGGAGTGGAATCTTCGGTTGCCAACATGGGGCCTCGTAGTGGTTCTGAATGGAGTCGAGTCAATATGGAGTCAAGTCAATGGTCGTGCCGATGTCCGGTTGCAGCTAGGCGACGCGCAGCAGGGGCAGGACGCGGGCTTTGACCTGTTCGGCGGTGAAGGGCTTGCAGATGTAGCCCTGGGCTCCGGCGGAGATGGCGCGCAGGACCAGCGGCTCGCTGCCTTCGGTGGTGATCATGACGACGGGAACGCCGACGGCCAGCTTCTCGTCGCGCCTCTGCTCCAGAAACTGGAGGCCGTCCATGATGGGCATGTTAATGTCGCTGAGAATCAAGGCCAGCGGATGAGGCTTGCCGCCGTCGTCGCGGAGAGCCTGAAGGGCCTCTTCGCCGTTGGAGGCCTGCAGGACTTCGGTGAGCTCGAGCCCGGCCTGACGCAGCGCCCGCTCGATCACCTTCCTCATGACTGCTGAATCATCAATAATTAGAGCTCGCAACCCACCCTCCGGTCCACAATGTCGATCTTTAGCCTGTATCGGCGGTCTGCCGGCAATCTTGAGCCGCGTGATTAACGTCTTCTAACCCATCCCCTCGCCGCTTCGGCCACCTACCTGCATCAGCACTGGCATGGACAGCGGCTTATATGCGGCATACACGGGGTTGCTGGCGCGCACGCAGGCGCTCGATACCGCCGCCAACAACCTGGCGAACGCGGGAACGAACGGCTTTCGTGCGCAACGCGACTACTTCAGCGGCGTGCTGGCCGGGGGCATCGATCAGGATGCCTCGGCCAGCGCGTCGCAGGTAGGACAGGCGGTCAACGGCTTCGGCATCCTGGGGGGCGACCTGTTGGATATGGGGCAGGGACAACTGGCGGCGACGGGCAATCCGCTGGACTTCGCCTTGCAGGGGCAGGGATTTTTTGCGATCCAGACGAAGACCGGTATTCGCTATACGCGGGATGGAGCATTTTTGCGGTCTGCTGCGGGCGTGCTGGAGACCAGCCAGGGCGAGCCTGTGCTCGATGTCAATCAGAAGACGATTACGATTCCGACCGGAGCGGTGCATGTCGGGCCGGATGGAAATATTTCGGTGGCGACTGCCGATGGCAACGCACTGGTGGGTCAGGTGGGCATCTTCGACTTTGCGGACAGGGGAGTACTGACCGCTGAAGGAACCAATCGCTTTGCTGCGGATGGAGTGAAGCCGGTGGGGAGCGGCGCTACTGTCATTCAGGGTTCGGTCGAGGGGTCCAATGAGGACGCCATTCACGGCACCATGCAACTGGTGCTGGTGCAGCGGCAGGCAGAGATGATGCAGAAGGCGCTGAGCGTCTTCGACAACAGTTTCGACAAGGTTGCGGCGGAAGATCTGCCGCGCGTGTGACACGGTCATCGAGTGCCCCGGCTTTTGGAAACGCGAGGACTCGATCAACTTGAGGGGATGGAGCTGGCGATGATTCGAGCGTTATATACAGCGGCGAGCGGCATGAGCGCGCAGCAGGCAAATCTGGATACGGTGGCGAACAATCTTGCCAACTCGGCGACTGCGGGGTTTCGCGAACGGCGGCTCCAGTTCGAGGACATGATCTATCAGAACGTGATCGTGCCGGGCTCGGCGGAGAGCCCGCAGACCGATTCGGCTGGGTTGCAGATCGGGCTGGGAACGAAGTCGGCCGCGACCGAGATGATCATGACGCAGGGAGACTTCAACAAGACCGACAATACGTTGGACCTCGCGATCCAAGGGGAAGGGTTCTTCCAGGTATCGCGGCCCGATGGGACGATTGCCTATACGCGAGCCGGCAGTTTTCATCGCAATAATCAGGGGATGGTGGTGACCGCGGAAGGCGACACAGTGCTGCCTGCGATTACGATCCCATCGAATGCGCTCAACGTCACGATATCGCAGTATGGGATCGTGTCGGCGACGATTCCGGGGCAGACGACACCGGCACAGTTGGGGACGATTCAACTGGCAACCTTCGCGAATCCAGGCGGGCTGAACTCGATCGGCGGCAATCTGATGACGCAGACGCAGTCTTCGGGGAACCCCATCACCGACACTCCCGGTGGAACCAGCGGGATGGGAACGCTGCAGCAGGGGTATCTCGAAAACTCGAACGTCGATGTGGTGGCCGAGTTTGTGCAGATGATTCTGGCGCAGCGCGCGTATGAGAGCAACTCCAAGGTCGTCCATGTCGCCGACGACATGTATTCGCAGATCAACGGCATGATTCGGTAGGTGCGCGATGGGCAACAACCTTAACTCGTGGGGCAGGATGATTCTCTGCTGGATTGCAGTGCTGATTTTAGCGGGAGGGGCGCAGAGTGCTTTCGCGCAAACAGATTGCGCGAGGTCGCCAGCGGCGGCGGTGGAATTGTTCCGGGCGGCCTCTTTGAACGCTACAAGCGCAGAAGGCGTGGGCTATCGCGTGACCGGCATCCATTGGGATCCGATGTTGCGGCAGAACTGGGCGAGGGTTGCGAGCTGCGAGCATCCGGAGTGGCCTGAAGTTTCACTTCGAGTGAAAGCGATGAAGGCGGTATCGGGCCGCCTGATCGATCGGACTGGTCCAGAGATATCTCCGTTCGTTGCGGTAATTCATGCGGGCGATGTTGTTCGTCTGTGGCGGAGGGAAGATTTGCTGCGAATTGAAGTGACCGGAGTAGCAGAAGAGAGCGGCGGAGTGGGCAAAAAGATCCGGGTGCGATTGTTGCGGCGAAGTACGGACAGTCAAACGAAGGAAGAACAGTTCACCGGCATCGTTCGTGGGGTGTCGGATGTGGAGATGCTGCCATGAATAATCTCGGATGGGCCGGTTTCAGCGCAGGGCCGGATCAATGGCCGACGATCAGCAAAAGGATAATCGGCACTACGCCCCTTACTCCGCGACCGCGGAAGAACGGAGGGATGGGGCCGTTCGTTGCCGGGGTGGTGATTACGCTGCTTCTGCTGCTGGCGGCCTGTTGCCTGCATGCGCAGGTGCACGCCATCAAGAAGGCGCTGGAGCCGAAGCCCAATGTCGCGGAGGCATCGCTGGACTCTTATCTGGAGCGGGTACGGGCGGCGAACTCGAATGTTCAGCCGGAGCCGGGATCGATCTGGGCTGATAGCGGAAGGCTGACGCGCATGAACGCGGATGTGCGCGCGATGAGGCCGCACGATCTGATCTCGGTGGTGGTTGAGGAAAATCTTGCTGCGTCGACCGACGGGACGGTGAAAAACTCGCGGGCTTCGAACGCAAACTCCGGGATCTCCGGCCTGGTCGGAACATTGCATGCAGGCAATGCATTACAGAATTTAATCAACCAACATGCGGCCGCCGGTCTCGACGCACAGGGAACGAGCGCGACCAATTCCAGACTGAGCACGGTGTTTGGCGGGCAGGTGGTCGCCGTACTGCCGAATGGAATTCTTGTGATCGAGGCGGCGAGGCAGGTTGAGTTCAGCCAGCAGACGCAGACGATTGTTCTGCGCGGGCTGGTTCGCCCTGAGGACATCTCGCAACAGAACCAGGTGTTCTCGACTGCGATTTCGAGCCTGGAGCTTGAGGTGCGGGGCAAGGGAATTATCAACGACTATACCCACCGCCAGAATGTCCTTGTCCGGCTTCTGCAACGGATATTGATCTTCTAGTGGAGGCACGGTGACAGTTGAGATGAGTGGATTGAGAATGCGAGCGGGAACGGGAGAAAGGTTTGTCTGCCGGGGGCTGTTGCTGGCGGGGATCCTGACTTTGGGAGGCTCAGGGTTTGCGGCGGATGTTGTGCCGGCGACGCGGAGAGAGGCGCGGGTCAAGGACATTGCCTCGATCGAAGGCATCCGCGACAACCAACTGGTGGGTTACGGCATCGTGGTTGGGTTGCAGGGAACGGGCGATAGTCAGCAGACGACCTTCCCCACGCAGACGCTGGCGGCCACATTGCTGCGCATGGGAGTCAGCGTGCCGGCGGCGTCGATCCGGGTGCAGAACCTGGCGGCGGTGTTTGTGGCGGCGACGTTGCCGCCCTTTGCGCGGCCGGGCACGAAACTCGATATCACGGTCTCTTCGGCGGGAGATGCGAGAAGTCTAGAAGGCGGACTGCTGCTGATGACTCCGCTGTATGGGGCTGACGGTAAGATTTATGCGCAGGCGCAGGGGCCACTGGTGGTGGGCGGCTACTCGGTCAGCGTGAATGGAAATACGAAGCAGTACAACCATCCCAACACGGCGCGGGTTCCGTTTGGAGCGATGGTGGAGCGTGGAGTGCCGCTCGATCTCGAAGGGAAGAGCAAGTTTGCGCTGCTGTTGAACGACGCAGATTTTCGGACCGCGGAGGCGGTGTCGCAGGCGATCAATCGTGAGCTGGGCCGGACGGCTGCTCATGCGCTCGACAGCAGGCAGATCGATCTTTCGGTGGCGCATGGAGAGGATATTCCCGAGCTGCTTGCGCAGGTGGAGTCGATTGAGGTGCCGGTCTTTCCCCGGGCCAAGGTTGTGGTCAATGAGAGAACGGGGACGGTTGTGATCGGCGGGACCGTGGTTCTGCAACCGGTGTCGATCCTGCATGGCGGGTTGGCAATCAACGTGGTGAGCCAGTTCGAGGTGTCGCAGCCGGGGCCATTCTCGTCCGGATCAACCCAGGTGGTGCAGCAGACGCAGGTCAACGCGCGGGACAAGCCGGTGAGCCGTATCGAACTGAAGCAGGGCGCGACCGTGGACGACCTGGTACGCAGCCTGCAGACGATCGGCGCTTCGGCGCGCGATGTCATCTCGATTTTGCAGGCGATGAAGTCCGCAGGCGCTCTGGAAGCGGAAATTGAGGTGTTATGAAGATTTCGCATGAGATGACGACGCAGGCTTCGACCGCGACTGATGCGGCGATGGAGGGGGCGAAGCAGGCAAAGCTGGCTCAGGCTGCACAGCAATTTGAAGGGATGCTGTTGCAGGAGATGTTGAAGCCGATGCGCTCAGGACAGGATAGCTGGGGCGGCGATGGGTCCGATAGCTCGGATGGCTCGAATAGTTCCATGGACACGATCAGCAGTTTTGGGAGCGAGGCTGTGGCCACCGCCATTGCAAAGGGCGGAGGATTTGGCATCGCCAAACAGGTGATTCGGCAGGTCACGCTGGAGCATCAGCGGGATGCGGAAAAAGCGACAACCGGGTACTAAAGTTTGCCGGGGCCACGCCGATACATTGATGTAGATGGAGGGAACTATGAGTTACACCAATGGAGTTGGGGGCTTGCAACAGCTGCTCAACTCGATGACATCAACGACGACGCAACCGGCGGAACCGGCAAACCAGCCGAGTCGGAACAGTGCTCCGACTGCACCTTCAAGTGCAGGGAATCGCGCCGACCAGACCAGCCTGAGCTCTGCGAGTGGGCTGATCGCGCACGCGCTCGAAGGCTCCGATACGCGGACAGCCAAGGTGACTGCCTTGCAACAGGCCATCGCTTCGGGAACCTACAACGTGTCGTCGGCAGATGTGGCCGACAAGATGATTCAGTCTCTGCTGGAGTAGCGATGGCGATCGATCAAGCCGTTGCCGATGTTTTGGACGAGACCGTCAGGGCGCTTAGCCTGCTGGATCTGAATCGTCTTGAAACGCTGGAGAAACGAATTGCCGGACTGGCTGTATCGATGCTGGTTGTCGATCAAGCAGGGATGGATTCGATTCGGGCCAGGAGAGATGTGCTTGAAGGTGTTTTGCATCACAGCGCATCCAACCTGAACGCACTTAACCGCCTGTACGGAAGAGACACGAGAGACCAATGGGAACACTCAGCTCGTTGATGGACTTATCCCGCGAGGCGCTGATGGCAGATCAGGCGGCGCTCAACGTGACCGCAGGCAATGTGGCGAACCAGAATACGCCGGGCTATACGCGCCAGGTCGTAAGCTGGCAGCAAACGGATGCGGTGACCCTGAGCGGGCAGACCTACAGCACCGGGATTACGTCGACTGCGGTATCGCAGCGGGACCGGATTCTGGAACATCGGGTGCAGCAGCAGACCCAGACTCAGGCGCAGAGCGGCGCGCTCGAATCGGCGTTGCAGCAGGTACAGAACATCTTCGGCCTGACCTCCTCGGCGATCTCGGCAAGCCTGACGGCGCTGGGCTCGGCGACCGATGCTTTCTTCAATTCCTTTTCGGCGCTTGAGGCTAACCCATCGGATGCGGCGACGCGGCAGAGCGTGCTGGCGGCAGCGAACAATCTTGTGTCTGTCTTCAACTCCTCTGCGAATCAGCTTGCGCAGGTGACGTCGGGACTGAACCAGCAGATCGTGAGCGTGACCGGACAGATCAACACGCTGACGTCGACGATTGCGTCGCTGAACCAGCAGATTGCCAGCAGCGGTTTGCAGGGCGATGCGGGCGTGCTCGAAGACCAACGTCAGTATGCCATTACCCAGTTGTCTCAGTACATCGGTCTGGATCAGATGACGACGGAGGCGAACGGTATCACGCTGACGACCTCGAACGGAGCTTTGCTGGTCAGCGGCGGCCAGTCGTATGCGATGAGCACGACGCTGGTGGCGGGGACCGTTCATGTGCTTGCCGGAGGCGGCGGGCAGGATATGACTTCAGGATTGACGGGCGGGCAACTGGGCGGGATCTTGCAGGCGAGAGATCAGCAGTTGCCGACGTACGCGAGTGCGCTCGATAACCTTGCCTATGGAATCGCAACCGCGGTGAATGCGCAGAATGCGTTGGGAACGGACGGCAATGGAAATCTGGGAGCAGCGATCTTCAATCTTCCACCCACTGCGGCGGGCGCGGCAGCATCGATCCAGGTGGCGACGAGCGATCCCCAGGCGATTGCGGCTGCCGTACCCGGCGAAGGATCGGCGGGCAACAGCAATGCGATTGCGCTGGCGGATCTTTCGACGGCAAGCCTTGTGGGTACCCAGACGGCCACAGGATTTCTGGCTTCGTTTCTCGGCCAGATCGGGAATGACACGGCTGCGGCGGCTACGGATAGTACCGTGCAGCAGGCCACGCTGACGCAGCTTACCAGCCAGAGGAATGCGCTCTCGGGCGTCTCGTTGGACGAAGAGGCGTCGAATTTGACGCAGTATCAGCGCTCCTACGAGGCGGCGGCGAAGGTCTTTTCGATCGTCAATACGATTATGGCGAGCGCGCTCAATCTGGGCGTGCAGACGACAGTTTCCTAGAGAGATGAGGGATGTACCTCAGGGGCTAAAGCCCCGCTGTGAGCCGAGCACTTACGGCACGGCTGAAGCCGTGCCCTTAAGCAAGGCGGGGTTTCGTAGCTTGTGAAGTTGCGGGTTGCAAGGATTTTACGATTTCAAGGAAATCAGATCAGGAGCGTTCGATGAGAGTCGATCCAAATTACGTCAGCAATCTCGCGGCGTCGCTTGACCAATCCACCAGCGCCGAAGCCGCACTCACCAACCAGCTTTCGAGCGGGTTGCGGGTTACGTCCTTGCAGGACAATCCGGCAGCGGTGGCGCAGAGTACCTTGATGGCCAGCTCGATTGCCAAAGACGACACCTTCGTTCAGACTGCCGCGGGGCAGGCGTCCCTGTTGCAGGTCGCCGATTCGACGCTGGGCGAGGTCGTGACTCAGGTGACCTCCGCTCTGTCGCTGGCGGTGCAGGGAAGCAATGGAACGATGAACGCTGCGAACCTTGCCACCATCACGGCGCAGTTGAGCGGCATTCGCGATCAGGTTTTGTCGCTGGCGAATACCAGCTATCTGGGGCAGTCGCTCTTTGCCGGCAGCCAGGGATCGGTCGCGCCTTTTACGCTCGATACCTCGACCGTTCCGGCGACCACCCTCTACGCGGGCGATGCGAAGCTGCGCTCTATCGAAACTCCGAGCGGGCAGAAGATACAGACGAATCTGGTGGGATCTGATGTTTTCGGTTCGGGGAGTTCTGGGGTGTTGGGAGCGCTGAACCAGTTGATCGCCGATTTTTCGACCGGCGCTTCCACTGCCGCTGTTACGACGGACACTGCTGCGCTGACCACCGCGCTGGGCCAGTTGACGGCGCAACGCAGCATCCTAGATAGCTCACTGAGCAGGTTGCGGGCGACCAGCACGTATGCGCAGACGGAAGAGACGCAGCTCAAGGTGCAGCAGGGAAGTCTGGTAGCCGCGGACACTGTCTCCGTGGCCACCCAGTTGAAGTCAGTCGAGGTGCAGAATCAGGCATTGATGAGCGTGATGAGCGCGCTGCAGAAGACGAGCCTGTTCGATTACCTGCATTAGGAAGACTCGTTAGCGATTCAGCCTGCGATCGAGGGTCTGGACTTCAACGCGTCGTGGATTAGCTTCTGCGTGGCCTTCAGCTCTTCTCCGGCAAGTTGAAGGCGAGGTGCGCGGACGCGGGCGCTGCCTACGCCTAACTCTTCCTGTACAAGCTTGATCAACTGGATGAACTTTGGCACAGTGTCGAGGCGGAGCAGGGGCAGGAACCAGCGGTAGAGCTCGAAGGCCTCTTTCGCGCGCCCTTCCATGGCGTAGTTGAACAGGGCTACGGATTCGATAGGCAGCGCGTTGACCAGTCCGGCGATCCATCCGGTGGCTCCGACGGAGATGGCTTCGACGATAGCGTCATCGACGCCGACAAGAATCTTCAGGCGTTTGTCGTCGATGGCGCGTATGGCAGCCACACGGCGGACGTCGGTGCTCGATTCCTTGACGGCGTGGAGATTGGCGTGTGCGGCGGCGAGCGAGTGAATCTGCTCGGGAAGAAAGTCGGTCCCATAGGCGACGGGGTTGTTGTAGAGCATGCAACTGAGCGGAGTCGCGTCGAAGATTGCGCCCATGTGCGCCTGGGTTTCGCGCCAGTCGCTGCGGTAGACGTAGGGCGGAAGCACCATGAGGCCGGAGCACCCGGCAGCGGCGGCTGCCTTGGCGAGCGCGACCGACTCGGCGGTTGAGAGCGAGGAGATGGAGGCGACGACGGGGGAACGTCCTTCGGCGGCGGTGACCATGCTCTTAAGGATGGTTACCTTCTCCTCGAAGGTGAGCGTTGGGGCTTCGCCGAGCGAGCCGAGCACGACGATGCCGGTGCAGCCTTTTTCAAGCAGCCATTGCGCGTGCTTGATCATGAAGGCGTGGTCGACCTGGAGGTCTTCGTCGAAGGGGGTGGTGATTGCGGGCATTACGCCGGACCAGTTCATGGTGTCTCCTTAATCTTAATATTGACATTCGAGATGTCTGGGTTGAGGGGCGCCTCCAGCGATGCGAGGCTTGCGATGCAGACGGGAAAGATCGGCGGGCGGACGGAATCGGCGTCCCAGCCCAGAAGAAAATGGGTGGCTGTGCCGCAGATGCGTCCCTGGCAGGGACCCATGCCGCAGCGGGTATGCAGCTTGGCGGTGCGCCATGAGGCGTGCTGCTTCAATGCGCAGTAGGGGACGTCCTCGCAGCGGCAGACGATCGTCGTGTCTTGCGGCAGAGCTTTGAGTTCAGGACGAAGCGCGAAGGCGGCAGCCAGCCTGTCGGCGAAACGTGATGCCTTGCGTTTTTTATCAAGCAGCAGGCGGGCTTCTTCGTGTCGTTCGGCGCTGGCAAGTCCGGCAATCTGTCCCTCGATGAGCGAGAGTTCCAGCCCGCCGATTCCTGTAGGCTCTCCCGCGCAGAAGACGTTCGGTACTGAGGTACGCTGGATTTCGTCCACGGATACGTTGCCTACTTCCATGCGGCAACCCAGCATGGCGGCGAGCTCTGTGTTGGGGACGAGGTGGAATCCGCAGGCGAGGTAGTCGCAGGGTATCTGCTGCTTTTCTCCGTGGTGCGAGATGGTCACTGATTGGAGGACGCCATTGCCGCGGGCTTCTACCGGCCACGCGCTGGTGCGAAAGGGAACATCGAGGGTCGCGGCTTTATATCGGAGTCCCTGCACGATCTTTGCGGGGTCGGCTGCAAGGCCGAGGGCAAAGGGCGCGAGCTGCCGGAGAGACGCCTGTTCGCAGATGCAGACGACGGTAGCCTTCGCCGCTTTGAGGGTCGCGGCGACGGCCAGCAGCAACGGTCCGCTCCCGGCGAGGACGATGCGCTTGCCGGCGACGGGCAGGCCGCCTTTGACCATCGCCTGGATTGCGCCGACGCCCATGACATTGGGGAGGGTCCAACCGGGAAAGGGGAGAAAGCGTTCGCGGGCTCCGGCGGCGACGATGAGGTTGTCGTAGTGCAGATGGGCGGTTTCGCCCTGACGCTCGGCGCGCACGATGCCGGGCTCGTGTTGATCGAAGACGGACCAGCCCTGAAGCTGCGTGGCTGAGGTTGCAATGAGTCTGCCGTACCACTGGGCCGCTCCTCGGATTCCGCCACCGTGCGAAGTGTCGGGCGCTGACTGTCCGCGCAGGCTGCGCCAGATCTGGCCGCCAGGGTTTGGATTGTCATCGACGATGCCCACGCGATGGCCAGCCTCGGCGGCGCAGGTGGCCGCGGCGATTCCCGCAGGGCCGCTGCCGACGACGAGGGTCTGGAAGTGAGTCATTGCGTGCGGATATCCATGGCGGGCTCGCAGAGGAGCTGGCAGGTGCGGCTGTGGGCGATGCCGTTGACGGTGGCTCGGCACTCGAAGCAGATGCCCATGGCGCAGAGCGGCCCGCGCGGTTCGCCGGTGATGGAGGTTCGGCAGTGCAGGCCAGCTAGTGCGATGGCGACGGCTACGGTCGATCCGGCTGCGACGGTCATTGGCTCCTGGTCGATGGTGATCTGGATCTGTTCAGACCTCATCTGTTTAGACATGGATAGCCTCGTCTGAAGGATGAGTGGAGGGAAGACGGGAGGGCAGGTAGGGCGCGAGTGGAATTGCCGTGGGCCGTGCGAGCAGATGATCGACCAGCAGCCGTGCCGTGCCCAGTGAGGTGGTGATGCCGAGACCTTCGTGCCCCGTGGCGAGAAAGACGGTGGGATCTTCCGTAGGGCCGATGAGAGGGAGCTTGTCGGGCGTGGCCGCGCGGAAGCCGGACCAGATGCGCAGAGCGGAGAGAGAAGGGAGGCCGGGCATGTAGAGCGCGGCGCGTTCGATCATCGCGGCAACAATCTTGTGATCGATGCGCGTGTTATCAGAATCAAATTGGCGCGAAGAGCCGATGAGCAACTGCCCGGTCTTTCTGGGTTGCACATTGAAGGCGACCGAATCGCTGGTGGAAGAGTGCGCACTCTTGAGATAGCCCAGCTCGACCAGTTGGTGGTGCAGGTAGCCGGGGTAACGATCGGTGATGATGAGGTGGCCTTTGCGCGGTTTGATCTGGAGCCCGGGTGTCAATTGAGAGGCGAGTGAGCCGGTAGCGTTGACGATGATTGCTGTTTGGAGAACCGTTCCGTTATCGAGATGCACCCGGCCATGCGCTGCGCTGGTGACGGCGCGCCCAAGAATGATGATGGCTCCATGCTGCTGGGCCTGTTCGACGAGGTATCCGGCGGCGCAGGGAGGATAGAGGACGGCGTCGTGGGTGACGAGGAGGCCACCGGCGAGCGGCCGAACCAGATTCGGTTCGGCTACGGCGAGCGCATTGCTGTCGAGCACTTCGGCCTCGACTCCCTGGGTAGCGTAGTAGTCGAATTTGCGGTGGACTTCGGCCATTTCCTCATCGTCCGCAGCTACCCAGATCGTGCCGCAGGCGTGGTATTCGACGGAGGCGGGAAGCTCCGGGGCCAGTTGATTCCAGAGCGAGCGAGAGTAGCTGGTGAGCGCAAGCTGCGCGGGCGAATCGTCCATGGCGACGATGTGGCCCATTCCGGCGGCAGTGGCTCCGCTGCCGATCGAGTCGCGCTCGACGATGGCGACGCGCATTCCGGCGCGGGCACACTCCAGAGCGCATGCAGCACCAACAATTCCTGCGCCGAGGATGATCGCGTCGTAGCTCGTGGTCACTTCCTTATCCCCAGACAGAATGGATCGTTTGGGTCGAGCAGCAGGGTGGCCTCGGCCGTGATGTAGGCCGACCCGGTAATGCTTGGGATGACGTTGCCATCCTGCAGGCGGTAGCTGCCTTTGAATACGGAGCCGAGAATTCCGCCTTGGCTCCAGATCTCGCCGGGCGCGAGCTTGCCGTCCGCATGGAGACAGGCGATCTTGGCGCTGGTCCCGGTTCCGCAGGGGGAGCGGTCGTAAGCCTTACCCGGGCAGAGTACAAAGTTTGTACTGTCGATGCCGGGAGTGTCCGAGGGCGCGAAGAGTTCGATGTGGTCGATCTCTTCGCCGTTGCCGCCGGTGATGCCCTGTGCAGCAAGAGCGTTTCTAATTGCCCAGGCGTACTCCGTCAGGTCGTCGACATTTTCGAGGGAGAGCGTCATGCCATGGTCTGCCACGAGGAAAAACCAGTTGCCTCCCCAGGCGATGTCTCCTGTTACGGTGCCGTGTCCGGGGACATTCACCGCCACCGAAGCGCGGGTGCGAAAGCTGGGGACGTTTTCGACGGCGACTTCGCCCGATGGATGTAACGTCGCGGTTACGATGCCGACGGGAGTTTCGATGCGATGCGTGCCCGGGGTGATTTTTCCCAGATGGGCCAGTGAGACGACGAGGCCGATGGTACCGTGGCCACACATGCCCAGATATGCGACATTGTTGAAGAAGATGACACCGGCGGCGCAGGTCTTATCGACCGGTTCGCAGAGCAGCGCGCCTACGATCACATCCGATCCCCGCGGCTCGTTGACGACGGCGGTACGGAAGCTGTCGTGGAGGCGCTGAAAGCGTTCCAGCCGCTCAGTGAGGGGGCCGGTGCCGAGGTCGGGGCCGGCGGCGATGACGAGGCGCGTAGGCTCTCCAGCGGTATGGGAGTCAAGGACGGAGATGCGGATTAGGGGCTGATTGGCTTTCATCTGCGATGTCTACAATTATGAATCCATCCATCAATCCATCACGCTCAGGATCAGATCCAGCCGCCGTCGATGATGTAACTCTGGTTGGTGATGGCGGAGCTGTCCTCGGCGGCGAGGAAGAGCAGCAGCCGAGCGACGTCTTCAGGCAGAATATGGCGGTGGAGGCACTGGCCTTCGAGAAGTTCCTTTTCGTGGGCCGGGGACATGTAGAGCCGCTGCTGTCTCTCGGTCAGGATCGATCCCGGCAGCACGCAGTTGACGCGGATGTTGGCCGAGCCGAGATCGTGGGCCATGGAGCGGGTCATGCCGATGATGGCGGCCTTGGCGGTGACGTAGACTGAGAGATTCGCCGTGGGAATCATCCACGAGATCGAACTCATATTGATGATGGAGCCGCCGCCAGCCGCTTTCATACCGGGAGCGACGGCTTGCGCGGCAAAGAACTGGTGGCGAAGGTTGGTGGCCATGCCCGCGTCCCAATAGGCCGGGGTCACGTCTTCGAAACGGTGGCGGTCGTCGGTGGCGGCGTTGTTGATGAGGATGCGCGGAGCGTCCAGCTGCGCGGTAATGGCCTCTATCGCGGATTGCAGGCTGGTGATGTCGGTGAGGTCGCAGTGGAGGAAGAGCGGCGCATGTTGGCAGCGTTGCGCGAGGTTGTCGACCAGCGCGAGCGCAGGTGCGTCGGCGATGTCGAGGAAGGCTACACGCGCGCCCTGGAGGGCGAACTGTTCGACGATGGCTGCTCCGATGCCGGTGGCTCCGCCGGAGACGAGGACAACCTGATCGGAGAGGCTGGGGTAGGTGGCGTAGATGGGAGTCTGGCTCATAGAATTTTTGCGATTAATGAAGTAGAGGAGGGAGTTTGTCGGAGACTCCGAAGAGGAAGATGGCACCGAGGATGAAGCTGTAAGCGGCGGTCAGCGAGGTGATGATTGTCTGCACTCGGGGGCGGTTGGTCGTGGAGGCGAAGATGCCCGAGGCGGAGGCGGTCATCAGGGTGTTCATCAGCAGCAGACCGGCGATGAAGCTGAGCAGGCCAATGAAGCCCCGGCTGGTGCCGCCGAGGTTCGCGGCGAGAAGGAAGAGAAGAAGCTGCGATGGGGTTTCGGCGCCGAGGCCGTGGATGATGCCGACCACAAAGACGGAGCTTTGGTTGTACTGGAAGGAGAAGGGCTCGGGCTGGGCGGCGGCGGGATTATACAGGCGACGAAGGCGCCAGCCGGTGTATCGTGCTCCGGAGATGAGTAGTGCGATGCGGCTGCGGGGGATGTGGTGATGATGCGCTGCGCCGGGTTTTCGGCGGAGAAAGGTGACGAGAACGTAGATGGCGAGGAGGATGAGCGTAGCACCGACCAGACGTTCGCTGATGGCGTCCATGTGCGGGGGAAGCGAGAGGTGCAGAAAGATGACGGCGGAGCCGAGAACGGCGACGGTCAGAGCATGGCCGAGGGCGTAGAGCAGGCCGAGCTTCATGCCTTCGCGCCAGTTACGCTGAACGCTGGTGATGTCGGAGATGGCGGCCAGATGGTCGTAGTCGAAGCCGTGGCGGAGGCCAAGGAGAAGACAGGAGACGAGTGCAAGCTCAAGCGTGGACGTCATGCTCACTCCAAGGTACGGTGTGGAGCGGCGGGTTGCAAGGGCGTGATGCGCACCTGAAACCCTCCTTAACAATAGAATGGCTATTGCATTAGTGAAGGAGAATGGATGGATCTGCAGAAGGTGATGCGGGAGGCGCTAGCGCCAAGACCAAAAGTAGCTCGGGCGATTGTATTGGTGGGGGCAGGGGGGATTGCGCATGATGCGCATCTTCCGGCTTACAGGAAGGCTGAATTTCCTGTCGTCGCAGTGGTGGACAGGGATCGCGAGAAGGCGGAGGCGCTGGCGCGGAAGTTTGGCATCCCTTTCGTGGCGTCGACGATCGCCGAGGCGGTCGCTTATGCGCCGAAGGATGCGGTATTCGATTGCGCGGTTCCGGCTCCGGCGCAGACGTCAGTGCTGCCGCAGTTGCCGGATGGAGCCGCAGTGCTGATGCAGAAGCCGATGGGAGAGACGCTGGCGGAGGCGACCGAGATCCTGAAGATCTGCCGGAGCAAAGGACTGACGGCTGCGGTCAATTTTCAGTTGCGATGGGCTCCGAATATGCTGGCGGCGCGGGCACTCTATGCGACGGGTGCGCTGGGGGAACTGCACGATATGGAAGTGTCGCTCAGTTGTCATATGCCGTGGGAGCTTTGGAGCTTTCTGAATACGGCTCCACGGCTGGAGATTCTTTATCACTCGATCCACTACGTCGACCTGGTGAGGAGCTGGTTTGGCAATCCGCTGGGCGTTTATGCGAAGACGGTGAAGAGTCCGCGCACAGCGCAGCTTGCGGCGACCAAGAGCGTGATTACGCTGGATTATGGGAACGACAAGCGCGTCTTTATCGCGACCAATCACAGCCACGATTTCGACCCGAAGATGCAGCGGAGCTTCGTGCAGTGGGAGGGAATGGAGGGCGCGATGCGGGCGCAGATGGGGGTCAATCTGAACTATCCCGCGGGTCTGCCGGACAACCTGGAGTACATCGTTCGCGGCGATGCGGGCTGGAGCGAGGGTCCGGTGAGCGGAAACTGGTTTCCGGATGCGTTTATGGGATCGATGGGCTCGCTTCAGGCTTATGTGCAGGGAGAGGCAAAGACGCTGCCGACCGGCGTGGAGGACGCGATCGATACCATGCGGACGGTAGAGGCAGCCTACATCTCGAGTGCGAGGGGCGGCGTCGAGTTGCCGGGGATCGCCTTGTAGATCAACGAGGCCCCGCCTTGACCCGATCAAACTGCGCGAAGGCAGGGCTCTGGAATCGGCGGCTTAGCGGCTCATCCAGCCGCCGTCTACCGTGATGATGGTGCCGGTGACGTAGTCGCTGGCACTGGAGCTGAGGAAGAGAGCGGCTCCAGTGAGGTCCTGCGGCTGCCCCCAGCGCGCGGCAGGGATGCGTTCGAGGATCTGCCGGTTGCGAGTCTCGTCGGCCTGTAGCGCTTCGGTGTTGGTGGTGGAGAAGTAGCCGGGAGCGATGGCGTTGACCTGGATGCCTTTGGATGCCCATTCGTTGGCGAGGGCCTTGGTGAGTTGCGCCACTCCTCCTTTGCTGGAGGCGTAGGCGGGGACTCGGATGCCTCCCTGAAAGCTGAGCAGCGAGGCAATGTTGACGATCTTTCCAACGTTCTTTCCCGGCGCGCTGCGGGAAATCATGTCGCGTGCGGCGCACTGCGAGAGCTGGAAGACGCTGGTGAGGTTGACTTGCAGAACCTGCTGCCAGTCTTCGAGCAGGGTGTCCTCGGCAGCGTTGCGCTGGATGGTACCGGCATTGTTGATGAGGATGTCGACGCGGCCGAGCTTCTGCTTGACTTGGGTGAAGAGCGTTTCGGCTGCGGTGGTGCTGGAGAGATCGGCCTGGAAGGCCTCGGCGTGGCCCCCGGCGGCGGTGATGGCAGCGGCGGTCTCGTCGGCGGGGCGGCGGTTGCCGTGGACGGCCACGGTGGCTCCGGCTTGAGAGAGAGCGATGGCGATGGCCGCGCCGAGACCGCTGGCGGCCCCGGTGACGAGCGCTACTTTGTTATCGAGACGGAAGAGGTCGAGGATATTTTGCATGATAAGGCCCAATGTACCGGGGGGCAGGGAGGCAGGGCAAATGAGAGTGCTTTGGTTGGAGGGCGGCAATTTGGATGAGATGACGGCGAATTCCCTGTAAACGCGGTAAAATTCATGCGATTTCGCTTGCGAGGAGTAAAGAAAGAAGCCTAAGATGCAGCCCCAAAGGAGTCGCTTATGGGATCCTTGGGGAAGTCCGTTCCAATCGATAAATCAAAGCTGAATGCGTTTATGGGCAGGGCCGTAGGGGATATGGGTGCTGCGATGCACGCAGTCCTGGTCGTCCTCGGCGACCGGCTCGGATTGTATAAGGCGATGGGTGATTCGCTGCCGGTGACTCCCGCGGAACTGGCTGCCCGCACCGGAACCAGTGAGCGGTATGTAAGGGAATGGCTGAATGCGAATGCGGCCAGCGGGTATATGACGTTTGACGCGGTCACGGCTCGATACACCCTGCCGCCGGAACAGGCGTTAGCCCTGGCGGTAGAGAACAGTCCGGCGTTTCTTCCCGGCGCGTTTCAGATTATCTCCTCCTGTTTCAACGACGAAGGAAAGATCGAGGATGCGTTCCGTACCGGCAAGGGCGTCGGATGGCATGAGCATCATCACGATCTGTTCCATGGCACGGAGCGATTCTTCAGGCCGGGTTATATCGCGAATCTCACCACAAGCTGGATTCCGGCGCTGGAGGGAGTCGAGGCAAAGCTGCGGCAGGGAGCCAGGGTTGCCGACATCGGCTGCGGACTGGGCTCGTCGACCATTCTGATGGCCAAGGCCTTTCCCAAGTCGCAATTCTTCGGCTTCGATTATCACGACGGCTCGATTGAACTGGCGCGGCGCGAAGCGAAGCGCGAAGGCGTGGACGATCGGCTGCACTTTGAGGTGGCGTCGGCGAAGGACTATCCCGGGAAAGAGTACGATTTCGTGGCCTGTTTCGATTGCCTGCACGATATGGGCGACCCAGTAGGAGCGGCGGCGTACGTGCGATCGACAATGAAGAACGATGGAACATGGATGATCGTCGAGCCGTTTGCGGAAGATGCAACGGAGTCAAATTACAACCCAGTGGGTCGAATGTTCTATTCGGCGTCGACGCTGCTTTGCGTGCCTGCCTCGATCTCGCAGGAGGTGGGGTTGGCGCTGGGCGCGCAGGCTGGAGAGAAGCGGATTGGCGAGGTGGTGCGATCAGGCGGCTTCACCCGCTTCCGGCGCGCTACGCAGACGCCTTTCAACCTGGTCTTTGAAGCGAAGCCCTGACAGCATGACCGGTTGGGTCGTGGACCCTCAGGCACCATGCGAATTCCGACTTCAGTTGACGGTGGGAGTTGGGTTTCGTATGGTGAGGGGTGTTCCACGGAGAAGATGAATGCGTTCACTGGTTAGGATTGTTGGGGTTGTAGCACTCTCGGGATGTGCGTTGGCGCCGATGGCATGGGCGCAGGGAACGAAGGTTCAAGCTGGCGCAGGGGTGGCCGATGTACTGACGCCGGGCGACTTTGCCAAACTCGGCGCGGAGCAGCTTGCCGTAGCCGCAAAGAGCCCGAATGGGACGGCCTCGTTAACTCTTGCGACCTATCCGGGGCATCGCACGATGCTGATAGCGCGCGTGAAAAGTGGCGTCGCCGAGGTCCATGCGAACGATTCCGACTTTCTGATGGTGCTCGACGGCGAGGGGACGGAGCTGGTTGGCGGCACCGTCGTCGAACCGAAAGATGAGGGGAATGGAGAGACGCGCGGACTGCGCGTGGAAGGGGCCGTGTCGCACATTCTGCGCAAGGGCGATGTGATTCATATTCCCGTGGGAGTTCCGCATCAGACGCTGTTGGCTCCGGGGCACAGCATGACGGTCTTTGCGATCAAGGTGGCAAAGCCAACGGTTGCGAAGTAGCGGGGCTCATTGATGACGAAGTATTTTCTCGGCCTGGATATTGGCGGCACCAAGACCGCCTGTGCGTTGGCGGACGAACATAAAATTCTGGGTCGCGCCAAGGCCGGTAGCGCGAAGGTGCTTCGCGTGGGCAAGGCGGAAGCTGCGGTGCATCTGGCCGAGGTGCTGGATGCGGTGTCGGCGGAGAGCGGAGTGGCGCTGGTTGATGTCACCGCATCATGTATTGGAACGGCGGGCGCTACTGTCCCCGACGTGACCGACTGGCTGCGCGAGCAGATGGCGAGCCGTGTGGGTGGCACGCTGACTTTGGTGGGCGATGAGGTC
The DNA here is from genome assembly GCA_041691575.1 of Terriglobales bacterium. Lineage (GTDB taxonomy): Bacteria > Acidobacteriota > Terriglobia > Terriglobales > Acidobacteriaceae > Edaphobacter. The sequence continues at coordinate 257,399 of JBEPUJ010000001.1, read as the reverse complement.
ATCGCGCTGGACGCGGCATTTCCAGGGGAGCAGGGAATCCTTGTGGTTGCCGGGACCGGCTCGATCGTTATCGGTCGCGACGGCAGCGGATGGACGACCATCGCAGGCGGATGGGGACCGGCTCTGGGAGATGAAGGATCGGGCTGCGTTCTCGCACAGCAGGCGCTGCGAAGCATGTTTTCCGCGATTGACGCTGGAGAGGAGCCGCTGCTGCTGCGCCGGGTGCTCGATCATCTTGGTCTTCAGACGAGAGACGACCTGGTGGGAGTGGCGAATGCGTTGGACTTCTCTTTCGCGTCTCTGATGCCTGTCGTGGTGAAGGCTGCGCGGGATGGCGATTCCGTGGCTCAGAAGACGCTCCAACGTGGTGGAGAAGATTTGGCGGCGCTGGTGGCGCATGTTATCGGCAGGCTCGCAAAAGAAGAACGGGGAATTGAGAATGGGCTGAAGATTGCCTCGACCGGATCAATCCTGGCGCATATCAGCGAAGTATCCAACACGATGCGACGGGTATTGTTGACAACCTATCCCGGGTTGGAGTTTGTGCCGGGCAGCGTCGATTCGGTGAAGGGTGCGCTGTATCGTGCGCGGCTTCAGAAGTAGCGCAAAGCTGAGCCGCATCCCGTGATGCGGCTCGGATAGATTGAGAATGCTGTTTATCGCCTGACGAAACTTCAGGCGATTTCGAGTTTAAGCGATGGCGGGATATCCGCAGACTGGGTGCCGAATTTGAGGCTGGGCTGACTTCCCAGTTCGAAGACGATTTTGGCTCCGTTGACGATCTCGCGATGGTTGAACCATGACCGCGTGTGCGGCTTGCCGTTGAAGGTGATGGACTGGATGTACTGGTCCGAGGGTGCGCTGCGGTGGGCCACGATCTCAAGCTGCTTGCCCTTGCCGAGCTGAAGCGTGACGTTGTCGAAGAGCGGCGTGCCGAAGATGTAATTTCCGCTGACCGGATCGACGGGATAGAAGCCCATGGAACTCATGATGTACCAGGCCGACATCTGCCCGACATCCTCGTTTCCCTGGAGCCCGTCGGGCAGCGGCTTGTACATGGTGTCCATCAACATGCGGACGCGCTGTTGGATCTTATGCGGCTCGCCCGCGTAGGCATAGAGATAGGCGATATGATGCGACGGCTCATTTCCCTGGGCGTACTGGCCGACCAAGCCGGCGATGTCGGGTGGAGCATCGGCGGGCAGGGTGGAGGGTTGGTCGAATAGCTCGTCGAGCTTGGCGAGAAAGGTTTCGCGGCCGCCCATGGTTTCGATGAGACCGGCAGCGTCGTGCTGCACGCCGAAGGTGGTCTGCCAGGAGTTGGACTCGGTGAAGTCGCGCCACTTTTTCGATGTGCCCATTCCCAGCGGATCGAAGCCGGGAGCCCACTCGCCGTTGGCCAGCTTGGGCCGGGCGAAGTTGGTCTTGCGGTCATAGTAGTTGCGGTAGTTGAGCGACCGCTCGACCAGCATCTTCGCATCGTCCGTGTGGCCGAGCTTCTTTGCGACGTGCGCGATGGACCAGTCGTCGTAGCAGTATTCGAAGCCCTTGCTGACGGACTCTTCTTCGAGGTCACAGGGGATGTAGTGCTTGGAGCGGTAGTAGCCCAGGCCGCGGTAGTCGTCGACCATGGCGCGCTTCATCATCACCTTGTAGGCGCGTTCGTAGTCGATGCCGGTAATGCCCTTGTTGCAGGCTTCGGCGAGGACGGCGGCGGAGTGATAGCCGGTCATGGTTCCGGTCTCGGTGCCTTGAAGCGGCCAGACCGGCATGCCCGCAGGGCTTTGCTCGGCCATGCGGATGAGTGCATTGCCGAAGTCCGGCAGGCGCTCCGGGACGATAAGGGTGTAGAGAGGATGCGCCGCGCGGAACGTGTCCCACAGCGAGAATGTCGTGTAGTTGCGCTGGCCGGGGCTGAGCTTGTGGTTCTGCTTGTCCATGCCGCGATAGCTGCCGTCGGCGTCGTCGAAGAGCACCGGGCCAAGCGACGCATGGTAGAGCGCTGCGTAGAAGACGCGCCGATGCGCCTCGTTATCGGTCGTGATGTGGATGCGGGAGAGCTGCGTGTTCCATTTTTCACGGGCGCCGCGGCGAACCTGCTCGAAGTCCCAGCCGGGGAGCTCCACCTTCAGATTGTTACCGGCGGACTTTGCGCTGACGCCTGAGATGCCCGTCTTCACATAGATGACCGGGTTATGCGTTAGATCGAAGAACAGAACGCATTTGAGAGATTTCCCGGTCAGAGGCTGTGCACCTGCCTGAACCTCGACGTCATCCTTGTAGAACGCGATGCGCGTGGGCTTCTGCGAGAACTGCATGGTGAAGTAGACCTCGCGGCCATCTCCCCAGGCCTTGGTGGTGCGGCCTCCGGCGAGGGTGTCCGGAGCGGTGCTCTGGAGCGATGCAGTGACTACGGTTGGCTGTTCTTTCGCCTGGTAGCCGTGCTCAAGATCGACGAGGATGTGGCCGCTCTTCGCGTCTGATAGGAAGGTGTAGCGGTGCAGGCCGGTGCGCTCGGTGGCGGTCAACTCCGCGTGGATGCCGTAATCCTTGAGCAGGACGGAGTAGTATCCGGGCTCGGCGTGTTCATCCTTGTGGTCGAAGCGCGAGCGATAGCCTTCATCGGGATTGCTGCGCGAACCGGGGACGAGCTTCGATTCGCCGGTGCCGGGCATGACGAGGATGTCGAGCAGGTCGCCGCAGCCGGTTCCGCTGAGATGGGTGTGACTGAAGCCCATGATCGACGTGTCGGCGATGTGATATCCGGAGCACCAGTCCCAGCCGTCGTTATACGTGTCCGGGCTTAGCTGGACCGCCCCGAAGGGTACAACCGCGCCGGGGAAGCAGTGGCCATGGCCGCCGGTCCCGATCGTGACATCGACCAGCGAGGCCGGATCGCTGGCCGCGCTGGCCGACCTGGGACGGGGAATCATCTTGCCCAGTGCAGTGGTTCCGGTAGCGCTAACGGCACAGGCGGCTGAGACTCCGCCGAGGAAAGTTCTTCTTGAGATCACGGAAACTCCGTTGGTTGAGATCGAGCATTACCCACTGTAGAGTATGACGAATCAACGATGAAATGGGCACTCACGGCAGAACCGATTGCCGCTTCGAGTCTACACCGGGAGCGCCGAGTTGACACTTTTAGGAGTGTCCGCATGATAGCGCTATCGGACGGGTGTTGAGTCGCCATTGAAGAGCTGAAACTCGCGGATGGCCGCGGTCCCGGTGGTCGATATCAGATTGAGGCGAACGCGCTGGGTGGTGCAGGAAGGGAAGACATCGATCTTTTTATGCCCGATGGCGTGGGCGCGAACCAGAGGCTTCCACGCGCCGTTCTGCCAGGCTTCGATGGCGTAGTCTTCCACCTGCTGGCCATCGTTGAGCCGCTCCATGGTGACGGCGCGGTCGAAGGTAACAGGTTTGTCGAAGCGAACTTCGAGGGTGCCGTGCAGCGGTGGCGCGACCCAGAAGGTGTCGGGATTGTTGTCGATGGCGTCGTGTTCAGAGACAGCGGCGTGGCCTTGCTCGGCGATCAGGTTGCGGCTATAGATGCGGTGCAGTGCTGTGCCGAATTCGTGTAGCCGCTGGACGTCGGCTGCGGGGAGTTGGCCGGTATCGTCCGGAGCCAGGCCCAGCATCAGTTGCGCGCCGCGTCCGACCGTCTTGGTATAAATGTCGAGCAACTCGTCCACGGAGTGCAGGGTGGACTCATCGTTAGGGTGCCAGAACCAATGGCCGCGATGCAGCGGCGTATCGGCCTCGACCGGACGCCAGCGCAGAAATCCGGCGCGGTCGACGACGTTCCAGTTCTCGAAGGGGACCTCGCCGCTCTCGGTGCCGACCCAGCGGAGATCGGCGTTCTTGTAAAGCGCAACATCGGCGAAGACCATGGTGTTGGGCTGGTAGGTGCGCAGCTCGGTAATGATGGCGTCGAAGTCGTAGGTGCGTCCAGCGCTGCCCGCTCCGTCGATCCAGAACTCGGTCAAGGGACCGTAGTGGGTGGCGAGTTCGTCAAGCTGGGCGAGGTAGTACTTGTCGTAGGCCTTGGGGTCCGGGTAGCGCTTGTCGTGCCGGTCCCACGGAGAGAGATAGACGCCGAAACCAAGCCCCGCCTTGTGCGCCGAGTCGGAGGCCATGCGGACGAGGTCGCCCTTGCCGTCCAGCCACGGGCTGTTCTTGACGCTGTAGTCGGTCTGCTTCGAGGGCCACAGCGCGAAACCATCGTGATGTTTCGACACCAGCACGGCGTACCTCGCTCCACCGGCTTTAGCGGCTTCCATCCACTGATCGGTATCGACGTGGGAAGGGTTAAAGACCGATGGGGCTGCGGTGCCGTCGCCCCACTCGCGGTTGAGGAAGGTGTTGGTGCCGAAGTGGAAGATGACGCCGATCTCAAGATCCTGCCATTGGACCTGCGCCGGACTAGGCTTGATGTCAACGAAGTTCTGCGCGATGGCGGAGGAGAGTGGCGCAAGACAGGCGAGGACTGCCATCGCGCGCCAGAGCATCCATCGGTTGCGTGAAGTGTCAGACATCGGTCCCTCTATTCCTGTACCGCGTTCACTAATGAAGTAAGTGGATCAATGAAGGTAAAGCGCACGATGGCCGACGGCTTTTTGGCGGCCTCGATCTCCGCCAGCTTACTCACCTTCCAACCGGCAGGAGCCTTCGCTCCCGTCGAGAGGAGATGGAGGGCGTCCATTGCCGTCTTCGCAAGCTCGGGGAGCTGCTGCGCCCGCGTCTGCATCTCGGCCAGCAGCGGCGACTGCTGCATCTGCCGCTCCACGGCGGGGACGGAGCTGGCGACGGTCTCGAACCAGTGATTCAAGGCCGCCTGATCTGCGCTGTCGGACTGCGGGGCCTTCAGGAAGTTCTGGGCAAGCCGGGCGATTTCGTAGCGCGAAGGCGGATCGGGGCGAATTGCATCGACGAAGCGGTCGAGCACGGTGAGTTGCGAGGTCTTCTGCTGGTGATATCGCTCGCCAAAGCTGACTGGTTCAAAGGCGGAGGCGAAGACGCGGAGCTGATCGATATTCTGCGATCCGGCAAGTTGTCGGAGGCTGGCGTCCTCATGCGTCAGGTGTTGCAGCCCGAGGCCTTCGAGTTGGATGGAGACGGTGTCGAGCCGCCGGTACATATCGTCCACGTCGGTAACACTTTCCGGAGACCAGAAACGCTCGGCGATGGCCGCTGTCCTCGGCCATATACGAGAGTCGATCGTGCCTTCGTCGATCTGCTCGCCCCACATGCAGATCTCGCCGCCGAGGACGCGCTTGCGCTGCTCCGGCGTGAGCGGAGAACTGGAGGGCAGCGGGTCGGCAAGGTAATGCGTGCCCGCGGACTTCATTCCGTCGAGATAGTACGGCGCGGAGAGAATGCCCTGGAATCCCTGCACCGCCCCTTGCGCCAGCGAGGCCTCGCCGCGCCAGGACTGAATGACGATGTCTTTGGGAAGCGAAGGGTTGAGAATCTCGTCCCATCCGACCATGTGCTTGTGCAGGTCGGTGAGGATCTTCAGCACCCGGGTGTTGAAGTAAGCCTGGAGCGCGGCGGAGTCCTTGAGCTGGTGCGCTCGCATGAAGGCCAGGATGCGCGGATTCGTCTTCCAATCGGGGGCCGGAGTCTCATCGCCGCCGATGTGCATGTAGGCGTCGGGAAAGAGGGTAGCCATCTCGCCGAGGAAGCGCGCGATGAACTGATAGGTCTCCTCGCGCGTGGGGTCGAGGGCGAAGGGGGCGATGCCGAACTCGGTGCGGACGGCGGAGGGAGGTGTCCCGCTGGCGAGTGTGGGATACGCTACCTGCCACGCGGTGCTGTGGCCGGGCATCTCAAATTCTGGTACGACGCGAATGCCGCGTGCATGGGCGTAGGCGACGAGGTCTTTCGCGTCCTGCTGCGTGTAGTAGAGGCCGTTCGCGCCGATGGAGGTGAGCTTTGGATAGAGCTTGCTCTCGATTCGGAAGCCCTGGTCTTCGGTGAGGTGCCAGTGGAAGACGTTGAGCTTTACCGCGGCCATTCCATCGATGGAGCGTTTGAGAACATCCATCGGTTCGAAGTGGCGTCCGCAGTCGATCATCAGGCCGCGCCATCGGAAACGTGGAGAATCGTGGATCGAGACCAGCGGCAACACGTAGTCGCTGCCCGAAGGTTGCACCAGTTGGACGAGGGTTTCGAGGCCGTGTATGGCGCCGACGACGGTGGCCGCTTCGATGCGCGCGCCCGTGGGCGTGACGGAGAGTGTGTACGCCTCGTCTTCGTCGATAGATTGAATCTTCTCACCCGCGCCCTGGACTTCAATCACCAGTTGAGCCTCGGTCGCGGCGGATGCGGTCTTCGTCAGGAGAGGAACTCCGGTCTTCTGCCTTATCTGCTGCATGGCCCGCCCGATGGCGGCGTCGAGCCGGGGGTTGTCGAACTTCGAAGCAGCGGCGCGAAACTCCGGCGTAAGCACAAGGCTGCCGCTGGTCGCTGTCAGGCTGGCCGGTTGCGGCATCAGGTTATTGGTGAAGGCGACGCTCGACGGAGTCATTTGGGGAGTCATTTGGCTGAGGGAAACGGAAGCACCCAGGATCATAATTGCGGCTGGCAGAAGAGATAAAGAGATTGACCGGAAGCGAATCTTCATGAGTGCGTTCTCCTCGGCATCCAGCGTAACTCATCTCTCTCCTGAAGAGGGCTGCGTCGTCATCATGCCCCGAGTTTATTTTGGTATTGCCAAATTTCTGTCGTCAGCAGACCTGCAAGGAAGTGGTGATGGACTGTAAGAACCAGCCCTGCCTGGATCATGGGTGCTGCATGGTCGGGGAGGCGAGTAGTGCGGAGGCCGGTGAGGATACGGAAGGCGAAGTAGAGGGTGCGGATGACGACGCGGGCAGGGAGGCGCATCGGCCCGGATGGGACACGGAAGTCGGAGACCATCCAGAAGGCGTCAAGGGAGAGAGATGGAATGACACGAGTGATGAGCGCTTCGAGTTCGAACTGCGTGAGGCAGTCGAGAAAGAAGTGGGTGGCGACCAGGTCATATTGTCCGTCGGGAGTAAAGGCGAGAGCGTCGGCGTGCTGAGTTTGGAGGCGAACTGCCGCGTTGAGGGCGCTGGACCCGCAACGTTGGCGAAGCAGATGGATCATGGTGGCGCTGGTGTCGATGGCGTCGGCGTGGACACTGGGATTGGCGGCCATCAGGGCAGCGAGGAAACGGCCATCTCCATCGCCGAAGACGAGCGCCCTCTTTTGATGGAGCAGGCGAGGGAGAAAGTGCAGGCGGCAGCGTTCGAGAGCACGGCCGAGGGTGAGGTATTCGAGCCAACGATAAGGACGGGCGATGAGATTGAAGTTGGCGTCACTCTTCATTGGCGAAGGAAGGGGATGAGAAGGACCGGGGTGAGCAGAACGAGGTCTGCGGCGGCCCGCAGCGTCAGGGCCGAAATGTTTCGGCGGCGAGCGTGAAGCAGCAGTAGAAGCGCGGCGGAGAGGGCAGTCGCCAGCGGGATGGGCCATGGGGCGCGGTGATCGAAGAACGTGAACACTGCGCCGGTCAAAGTGATAGCGGTTGCGAGGAAAGGGAGATGGCGCAGAGCGAAGCGTGTGGTGGCGTGGGTTGGGTGGTCAGCGTGAATGGGAGTGTGATGAGGGTCGTGTTCCCAATCGTAGATGAAGAGGCAGTTGAGGCTGCAGAGGGTAGCAAAGAGAACCGCCGGGGGAAGCAGGGCAACGCGCAGTTCGGGCTGGCGGGCGACGGTGGGGATGAAGGTGGCGGCAGCGAAGAAGATGCCGACGGCGATCTCCTTGGGGAAGCGGTGAGCGCTGCGGGTGGCGTGGATCAGGATGAAGTAGCCGAAGAGGAGGCCGCCGAGAATGAGATAGAGATGGATTGCTTCCGTGGAGAGTTGCAGCAGCAGAGGTGTGAGTGCCGCCGAGGTAAGCAGAATTCCCGCAAGGAAGGGGGTGCGGTGGCGGTGGTGGAAGTAGTGGCGAGCTTCGAGATGTTGTTCCTGCCGGGTCTGGCTATCGAGCAGGCGCGTGTCGAGGAGCCGGTCGGCGGCGTAGAGCATCCAGACCGCGAAGAACATTGCGACGATGGACGTGAGAGGAAGCCGGATGTGGTTGGCGGCGGCGATGAACCAGATCCAGACAGCGGCTATCGTGGGGGCGTCGAGAGAGAGAAGGTGCCAGAGTTGGAGGGGCGAGGCAAGGGCGCGAGTGTACGGAGAGGATAGGGTTGGAGAAAGCACAGCCACACCTAATTTTAATGCTTAGCAGCTTTTCGCGCCTGACACCCTGGCGGATTACAGGCAGTGGGAGTATTGTCTTGAGCATGAAAACGAGAAAGATCTCCTATGTTGTGATCCTCGCGGCGGCAATGTGGTGCGCCGCCGGTGTGCGCACGAGCGAGGCTCAAGCGTCGTCGCTGACTTCGGCGCAAGCGGCTGGCGGCTTGAAGGAGGCGCTATCGCGGGGCGTGACGGCGGCGGTGGCGGAGACGGGCAGGCCCGGAGGCTTCGAGAACAATCCTGTGATTCGGATTGGGATGCCTGAGAAGCTGCAAACGGTGGAGAAGGGCTTGCGGGCGATGGGCATGGGCGCGCAGGTGGATGGGTTTGAGCACAGCATGAATGCGGCGGCGGAGCAGGCGGCGCCCGCGGCAAAAGCGATCTTCATGGACGCGCTGAAGTCGATGACCTTCGATGACGCGAGGCAGATTGTGACAGGTGGCAATACGGCGGGAACGGAGTACTTCAAGCGGACGACCTCCGGGAAGGTGTCGGAGGCGTTTCGCCCAATTATCGAGAAAGCGATGGCGAACACGGGAGTGTCGGCGAAGTTTGGGGCGTTAATGGGATCGGCGCCGAAGATGCCCTTTGTGAAGACGCCTTCGGTGGACATCAACAGCTATGTGCTGCAGAAGAGCGTAGACGGAATGTTCACGATGATGGGGCAGGAAGAGAAGAAGATACGCACCAACCCTGCGGCGCAAGTGACGCCACTACTGAAGACAGTCTTCGGCAAGCTATAGAAGGCAAGCTTCGCGGCAGGCTGTGAAGGCTACGGAGTCAGGCGGTCGCTTCGGCTGGGATCGTTGCCGGGGTTGCATCGCGAGACTCGTGGGCTCCGGCGACCCAGAGGCCGGGGTCGATGTCAGGGAAGACGCTGTCGCGGAGTTCGATCTCGGCGAGCCGGGCTTCCTGAGCGGGAGTGAGAGAGCCAGTCGATTCAAAGGCCTGCCAGATGGCTTTGACCTCGTTGAACTGGTCGTTATGGGTGAGGAATCGAATCTCCGCATAGTCGCGGGCGGCTCCGGTAGTGATGAGGAACTGCCAGTCGGAGGATTCAAGCAGCAAAAGCTCACGGCAGAGCTGCTGCATGATGCGTTTGCCGAGCGGGCTGTTGCGCCAGTGGCCGGCGGTGCAGACGTCGCGGGTGTACAGCTCGGCGGGATAGATGTGCGTGTAGGTCCACGAGGTTTCGGGATTCATCCAGACGTGGTTGGTGCCCTCGGCTCCCCAGGAGCCTTCGTGCATGGCGATGAAGCCGGCGCGGGGGAAGCGCTCGAGGTATTCAGCACAACTGATGAGCTGGATGCGAGTCTCGTAGTCATGGAGGGTACGAGCCACGGCTTCGAGCCAGAGCACGCCCTCGAACCACCAGTGGCCGAACAGCTCGGCATCGAAGGGCGAGCAGAGGATCGGCGGAATGGAGTCGTTGAAGCCTGACTGAAGGGCTTCCCATACCAGATGAACGTAGTTTGCGGCGTGAGCCTTGACTCGCTCGGCGGCTTCCTTGGGGTAGTAGGGCTGCTTGTCGCCCATATCCACCTTGGAGCCGGTGACGCGCCAGTAGCGATGGCCGCCGGGCCAGCGCTTTTTGTGAAAGTCGAGATAGGTGCCGTCGCCGGGATAGCCGGAGTCGCCCGACCATACCTGGACGCCGGTGCGCGGGTCACGCGGGAAGATCGTTGTGGCGTAACGCTTATCGTAAGGGCCATCGACGAAATAAGGCTGGTAGAGACGGCGATAGTCGCGATGCGTCATCTGCTCGACCAGTTCGTCGATGGGGATGGAGCCGTCGCGCAGCTCATACGGCGAAGGGACGCGGTGCGATTCTTCGACCAGATGGGTGTCAACGAAGAAGAAGTCGATACCCGACTCGGAGAGCGCCTGCTCCACGCCGATGCGGTCGAAGCCGGGAGCGGTGGGAGAGCCGTCGGCGTTGCCGACCGGATAGTTCCAGAAGCCTGCCGGGCGATACCCGCATTCAGGTGCCCAGATGCCCTTGGGATGCTCGCCGATGTGGCGGATGTGGGTGGCGACGGCGGTACGAATCTGGGCACGCACGCTCTCGTCGGTCCCCAGCAGTGGCATATAGCCGTGGGTCGCGCCGCAGGTGATGATATCGATCAGGCCGATGTCGTTGAAGTGACGGAAGCCCTTGATGATGTTCTGGTCGAAGTGGTTGAAGTCTTCGAGCGCCTGCGAGAAGAAGCGATGCCAGAAGCGGGCGGTCTCGGCGTAGTGGGCCTCGCCGGACTGGGTGAAGAAGGCCTCATCCTCCTGCGCCGCGACAATTTTGCGGCCAAGATATTTCGGAAACTCCGCGATGAAGACGGGGTGCGAGAGCTGTTCGAGCAGGATGGGCGAAAGATTGAGGTTGCAGTTGAAACGGATCTTGTCGCGCTCAAGATTCTTGAGCGTGCGAAGCAAAGGGAGGTAGGTCTCGGCGGCGGCTTCGTGGAGCCACTCCATGCCATGAGGCCAGGTGCCGTGGTTGACGACGTAGGGCAGATGAGCGTGCAGAGTGAAAGTAAGGAAGCCTGCTGGCCTGTCCTTGGTGCTGGCCGCTGTAATGGGCGATGCCTTCGTCAAGACGGTGTACCTCAAAAGAAGTGATTTCTTTAGGTAAAGACAGCATCGTGCACGTTTTGCTGGCCGCTTGTACCGAGTTTACACGATTGATAGCCGCGAAAATTTGATTCTGAATGGCGGCGTATCGAAAAGATGCGCCGCCACGTGGATTTTAATACTGGATCGAGTTATTGCTGCTGCTGGTTATCGGGACGTTGCTGCAGGTTGGGGCTGACCGGCGTGCTCCGGGTATTGCTGGTTGAGGCGCGGAGAGCAATGGAGTTGGTAAGACGGAAGCGGATGAGGCTCTCAGAAGGAATCTGAACCTGCTCGCCCTTGGTGACGGCGTTGGCTCCGGCACCGAGACCGCCGCCGGCCGCTGCTCCGATGGCTGCGCCTTTACCCCCGCCGAAGATGCCGCCGAGGATGGCTCCGACTGCCGCACCACCGCCTACCTTTGCTGCCGTGTTCTTGCCTCGTCCTTTGCCCGCCACGCTGTAGGGCTCGGAGGCGACCGCTACGCTTTCGCCGCGTTGTCTGAGCCGGGTGAGTTCGATGGTCAGCAGCGAGTTGCCTTTGAAGTGGGCAGCTTCCTGTACGACGTCAACCCGGCCAGTGACAGCGGACCCCTGGGGAATGACGACGAGGCCGTCGATGATGATATCGGTGGCGACCGTGCCGTTGAAGTTCTCGCCCTCCTGCGTGGTCGCGCTGTCGAGTGTCTGGGTGATGCGGATCGGGAGAGTTGTGCCCGCCGGTACGGTTACATCACGAAAAGCCGGTGCCGCCGGTTGAGGTGCGGGTGGTGGCGGAGGCAGCTCGGCTTGGGCGCGCTGTACAGGAGGCACGCGCTCGATGGGAGCAGGTGAACTCCTGACCGGCTCCGGTCGCGCCTTGGGAACGGGCTTCTTTTCGACGGCTCGAACCGGGGCAGGAGCGGGTGGAGTGACAATGGGCGCTGGCTGTTGTGCTTGAACCGGCTGCTGAACCGTGAGGTTGTTGACTACGGTCTTGAGCCCTGAGACCTGGGCGGCGTCCGAGGCGGCAAGCGCGCGGGCTGCGTCGCTGCTTACGGTGCCGTTCAGGGTAGCGACGCCGTTCTCGACGGTAGTCTGGATGGATTCGGCCTTGAGGGCGCTGTCGGCGGCGATGCGGCTTTGCAGCGCTGAACTGAGCGCGGCGTCATCGGGTGGCGGCACAGACTTTTTGCAGCCGCCAAGGCTGAGGGCGAGCGCCAGTACAGCTGCGGACGTGATGGCGCGTGATGCGGAGAGGATTCGGTAGGCGTGCATTTCACCTCGGTGTGCGGTAGAACTGCTTCCAACACTGTAACTGACCTTATTGCTATCAGATGCTCTGGTTGGTCCGGAGGCTGCATAGAGCACGCCGAACCGCTTGCTTGCTGGAGAATAGGACGAATGAAACTGAAAAAGGAAACGAGGTCGAACCGAAGGCGATCTGACAGTAGAACGCGCAACCTGTTCGCGCAACCTATTCTGTGAGAGGGGCATCTTCCCTAAGACGATACTCAACCGCGCATCTACTCTATGCGCGAAGCGGGTATGCTGGAGTCTCCATCAGCGACTGCGGTTCGAGATGAGTTATAAAAGCTGAGAGCAGATTTGCACTTATTCATAGAAGAGGAGAAAAAAATGTCAGACAACGACAACAGTGTAGGTGGATTGGGATGGTTTCTGGCGGGTCTGGGTGTTGGTGCGCTCGTAGGAGTGCTGTATGCACCGAAGGCCGGCAAGGAGACACGCGAAGACATCATGGCCGGCGCGCTCGATGCGAAGGAAAAGGCGGCAGTTCTGGCGCAGCAGGGGAAAGAGCGTGCCGCAGATCTGGCAGAGCAGGGCAAACAGCAGGTGGGCGAGTATGTCGATCGCGGCAAGGATTATTATGATCGCGGTCGCACCCAGTGGGCGGAGTATGTAGAAAAGGGCAAGGGGCTGGTGCAGGAGCAGCAGAGCAAGGTTGCAGCTGCGATCGATGCAGGCAAGGACGCCTATACCAGCGCCACGCAGGAACTGGGCAAGTCGTAAGCTGTTCCGTGACCCGATCCTCCATGGAGGATCGGGCCCGAAATTCTGTGTGGAACTGAAAGAGAGGCTGCATGGTAGCGGCGCAAATTGTTATGTCGGGTATGTGGCTGCAGGACGTTGACTCGATTTCGTCGGGAAACTCTCGACTCTTGATGATCTTCGTTGGCATGGTTGCTTTGGCAATGCTGGTTCAGGCGATTGCTCTTATCATGCTGGCCGTCGGCGCAGCCAAGGCGCGGAAGCGGACGATGGCGATGATCGAGGAGATTCGGGCGAAGGCGATGCCCGCGATCGACAGCACGCAGGAGTTCGTGCGGAATTATGCACCCAAGCTGATGACGCTCGCCGAGAACCTTGCGGAGACCAGCACCGTTGTTCGCCGCAAGGCTGAAGAGTTCGATGCGACGTTGAGCGATGTGAACAATAAAGCGCGTGTTCAGGCGGCGCGGGCCGACGATATTGCGACCACGGTTCTGACTGGCGTTGCGGAGGCGGTCACCGCAATTCAACACGGCATCAGCGTTCCCGTGCGCGAGTTCACTGGTTTGATGAATGGACTGAAGGCCGGACTCGATGTTCTGGTGGGACGGGCGAAGGGCTTTGGGAGATCGAGCCGCTCCAGCCACACTTACCGGGAAGCCAGCAGGAGTTACCGGGAAAACGATATAGATCTTTAAGCAAAACCTCTAAGCAGAACTGAGAACGTCTAAAAAATCCAACCACCTCCGACGACCTCGTCTTCCTGATAGAAGACGGCGGCTTGGCCGGGGGTGATTGCACGTTGGGGCTCGTCGAAGAGAGCGCGGACGGTGCTGTCGTCGACGCGGCTGAGAGTGGCGAGAGCGGGAGTGTGGCGATGGCGGATCTTGATGGTGACGCGGATATCCTCGGTCAGCTCGGGGATGGAGATCCAGTTGAGGCGGTTGGCGCGAAGCTCGCGGGACATGAGGTCTTCGTTAGCGCCGACAGTGACCTGGTGGCTGTCGGGATGGATGGCCAGAACGTAGAGCGGGTCGGCCGAGGTGAGGCCAAGACCTTTGCGCTGGCCGACGGTGAAGCTCTGGATGCCTTCGTGGTGGCCGATGACCTCTCCCGAGCTGGAGACCAGATCGCCGGAGGAGTCGGGAAGAGCTTCGCCCTGCTCGTCGAGGTAGGCCTTGAGGAAGGCGTTGTAATCGCCGCCGGGGATGAAGCAGATCTCCTGCGAATCGGGCTTGGCGGCGACATCGAGTCCGGCGTCGGCAGCCATCTCGCGGACAGCGGGCTTCTGCATCTCGCCGAGGGGAAAGAGAGTGCGGGAGAGCTGTTCCTGCGTGAGCCCGAAGAGAAAATAAGTCTGGTCCTTCGTATGATCGGCGGGGCGAGAGAGAATCCAGCGCTGGCGAGCTTCGTCGAAGTGATTGCGGGCGTAGTGGCCGGTGGCGATGCGGTCGGCGCCGATCTGCCGGGCGGTGATGAGGAGCTGATCGAACTTGAGGTGGTTGTTGCAGAGGGTGCAGGGAATCGGAGTGCGGCCTGCCAGATACTCGGCCACGAAGGGCTTGACGACGTCGGCCTCGAAGCGCTCCTGCTGGTTGATGAGGTAGTAGGGAATGTCGAGCTGCTCGGCGACGTGGCGAGCGTCATAGACGTCGTCAATGGAGCAGCAGCGGCCCTGAACGGACTCGGGCATGCCTTCGTGACCGGCGAGGCGGCGCTGGTTCCAGAGCTGGAGGGTGAGACCGACGAGCGTGTAGCCCTGAGCGCGGAGCAGCGCGGCGACGGCGGAGGAGTCGACTCCTCCGGACATGGCGACGGCGATGGTCTGTGCTGCGGCGATAGTGTCTTGTGCGGGCATACTGCTCCTATTTTCGCAGATATGGGCTATGACCGTTCCGCCAGGTCTTTGCGGAAGAAGCCGTTCAGCTCTGCGAAGGTGGTTGCGCCATCCAATCCCGCCATGCTGTTTTCCTCGGCCATCTGGCGGGCGGCGCGGATGAATCCAGTCCAGGCGGCGCGGGCCAGCGCGGAGCCGACGCTGATGCGCCTGACTCCAATCTCGGCGAGTTCGGGAATCTTCAGACCGGCGCTGGAGGTGAGCAGAATGTTGACCGGCCTGGGATGCACTGCCTTCACGATGGCCTCGATGTCGGAGCGGCTGGCTGCGCCGGGAGCGTAGAGAACGTCGGCTCCGGCTTCGGCGTAGGCTTCGAGGCGGCGGAGGGATTCGGCCAATGGATCAGGATGGCCAACGAGATAGCACTCTGCCCGGGCGACGAGCAGGACATCCGCGCCGGTGGCGACGATGGCGGCTTTTGCGGCCTTGATTCTTTCGACGGCGAGCGGCAGATCGTAGAGCGGTTCCTCGCGGTCGCCGGATGCGTCTTCGATGGAGAGCCCGGCGACGCCGGTCTGGACGCAGAGGCGGACGTTTTCGGCGACGGCTTCCGGCTCATGGGCGTAGCCGGATTCGAAGTCGGCGTTGACGGGGAGATCGACGGAGGCCACGATGGTCGCGATGTGATCGAGAACGACGTCGCGGGGAACGGCCCAGTCCCCATCGGGCAGGCCGCGCGAGAAGGCAAAGCCGGCGCTGGTGGTGGCGAGCGCCTTGAACCCAAGCCCGCGGAGATAGCGGGCTGAACCGACGTCCCAGGGATTGGGGAGGAGGAAGCAGCCGCTCTCATGGAGCTTTCGGAAGGCGGCGCGACGGGCGGTGAAATCGGTCATGGCGTTCTCCTTTGAGAGGGTACCCACCCCCCTACCTAAGTACCTAAAGTATTCATTTCAGGTGCTTTATTGCGAGGCTTGAAAGGTAAAGTCTTCATTTCAGATACTTTAGATGTAAAGTATTCCATCGAAAAGAGTTAAGAGCAATGTTGTCGCTGCTGGACCTTTTGTCTACTATCTCTATTCTAGCGGGTTGGGTGGAACTAAATGCCAACCTCTATCTGGCTTGTTTTGTTGCGGTTAGGCGATTTATGGGCTTGACAAGCGATTTTGTTGGTGTTTTTGAGCGTTGGGCTGAAAGAAAAGTGAAAAGCGGGCGGTCGATAAATTTACATCCCACCCATCGCAAAATGCGCGATGGATGGGGCACCCTAAGATTGGTGGTGGGGTAGGCTGGGCTCAGGAGGGAACGATGGTGCATGGGTTGCTTCTTCGTCTGCACGCTTCTGGCAGGAGTTGTGGGGTGCTGCTGCTGTTGCTGGCTGGCGCGACGAGAGCGTTTGCCGGGCCGCCGTTTCAGACGGACGATCCGGAACCGGTCGAGTATCACCACTTTGAGATGTACGCCTTTGCGCTCTCCGACATCACTTCGGGAGGCACGTCGTTATCGGTCCCGGCCTATGAGGTTAACTGGGGTGCGGCACCGAACCTGCAGCTACATCTGGTTCTGCCGCTGGTAGCAAATATTCCGTCGGATGGCGGACCGACTCCTTATGGGATCAGCGATACGGAGTTGGGGGCCAAGTACCGTTTGCTGAAGGAGACGAAACATCGGCCGGAGGTGGGGATCTTTCCTTTTGTCGAGCTGCCCAGCGGGAATGCCGAGCGGGGATTGGGAGTGGGGACGACATGGTACCGGCTGCCGCTTTGGATTCAGAAGAGCTGGGGGCCGTGGACGAGCTATGGCGGCGGGGGCGAGGCGGTGGTTCCCGCCGAGGGATACAACAACTATCCATTTGCCGGTTGGCTGGTGCAGCGGCAGTTGAACAAGAAGCTGATGCTGGGCGTGGAGATATTTGGGCACGGAGCGCAGGGTGAGGCGGCTGGAAGCACACGGTACTCGACGATGGCGGACCTGGGAGGGACGTATGAGTTCAAGCCGGGGTTCGACCTGCTGTTTGCGGGAGGGCGCACTGTTGCCGGCCGGCCTGAGACGTATAGCTATCTGGCGCTTTACTGGACGTGGGGCAGAGATGCGAAGAGCGAGAACGGGGGCTCTCCGGCGGGTATGTTGGAGAAGATCCATCTTCGTTAGAGCGGTCTGAAGACCGCACTCGATTGCGAATGCTATTGTCATTGACATCGCGAATTGGAAGATTGGCCGGAGGGATGGAGGAGCGCATGAAGATATCAACCGACGATTATGCAAAAGCCACCGTGCTGATCCGCATCCTGGTTGGCTGGGTGTTCCTGTCGGAAGGGATACAGAAGTTCCTGTTTCCTGCCGCGCTGGGTGTGGGGCGGTTTGCGAAGATCGGGATTCCCTGGCCGCAGTTCAGCGCTCCGTTTGTAGGCGGGGTGGAGATCGTCTGCGGGACGCTTGTGCTGGTGGGATTGGTGACTCGATTGGCAGCGGTTCCGCTGCTAATTGATATTCTTGTGGCGTTGACTACGACCAAGATCATGCTCCTGGGGAAGAATGGCGTCTGGAGCACCCTTCACGAGGCTCGCGTCGATGTCAGTATGTTGCTGGGACTGATTTTTCTTTTGATGGTTGGCGGCGGAGCACTGTCGTTCGATGCGAAGCTCGATCGCCGGGGCATGGATGGCGGCGGGTTTCGATAGCGTACAAAATTGCTGGCGAGGTTGTTCATGGAAGTGACAGTACGGGGTATTGTGTCCGGCGTACATGGTTTATTGTTCGGCGGATTTTTTCTGATGGCCATCTTTGGGATTGTGGTTGAGCTGTGCCGCTCGACGTATGCGAAGGAGGCGCCGGAGCTTACGGCGCGCGGGTATTCGCTGGAACGGGCCTACCTGATCGTGATGGCCGGGCTGGGATGGGCTGCGGTGCTGTCGGGCGCTTACGTGGTGTATCCGTGGTATCGTGCGGCGCTGCCTGCTGGGGCAACTGACCTGGCCGCGTATCCGCAACGCCTGTTGATGTCGAGCGCAACGACCATCGAATGGCACACGCTGGGGATGGAGTGGAAGGAGCATGTGGCGTGGTTCGCGCCGATTGCGATGACGATGGTGGCGTATGTGCTGGTGAAGTATCGAGGCGGCATTGGGGAACATGCTCGCGTGAAACGTGCCGTCCTTGCATTTACGGTGGCGGCGCTTCTGGCCAGCGGCATCGCGGGAGGCTTCGGCGCGTTGATCGATAAGGCGGCACCGGTCGAGGGTGGGGGAACGGTCACGCTGATGGGAGGTGGGAGATGAAGACGACCACGACAGCGACTGAGGGAGATGCGATGGAGTCGGAGGGGCAGCTTCGGAACGGACCTGCCGCGGCGGCGATTCTGAGCGCCGGGATTGGCTGTTTTGCGATTGGAGTGCTGGCCGTGATTGGAGACGGCTCGAAGAAGATGGCTGGCCTGTTCACGTTTTATCGGCCTACAGGGCCGCTCTCGGGCGTCAGCTCGCTGGGCATCTTGTTATGGCTTGTGGTCTGGTTGGTGCTTGCGATGCGATGGCGGACGCGGACTGTAGCCATCGGAAGAGTGAACCTGGCGGCGTTTGTATTTCTGGCCCTTGGTTTGCTGCTGACGTTTCCACCGTTTGGCGATCTGCTGCTGGGAAAGTGATACATGCGGCGACTGCCACTGCTGCGGAGTAGATAAGCATGGAGCGGTTAGGTACGACGAAACCGCAGGTCCTTCGACGGTGTCTCTCGCGATGAAGCTGCGAGAGACTTCGCTCAGGATGACAACTTTTATGAGGATAGTTTTTATATTGAGCAGCCAGTTATAGAGCATCTTTATGTCGATACGACCTGGGGAGATCAGGTCGTATCGGGAGATCAGGGCGATGCGGGTTTGTCGAGGGATGGGGCGGATGCGGTCGATAGTCCTTGAGCACGAATCGATGCCAGAAGGACCAGAACGTTCGTGAACAGGATGAGGGCGAAGGTTAGCGAAGGGAAGTAAGTGAGGCCTTCGGGTCTCGTCTGGATGACCTCGAGGGCGAGGACGGCAGTGATCAGGCCGCGGGGAATCATCAGGATGGCGAATTCGCGCTCGCGGCGGGAGGTGCCACGCCAGACGACCCTGCTCAACAGAACCGCGATGAAGCGTGCAATCAGAAATACAATCAGAATCCCGAGGCTGGGCACGAGCTGGTTTCTCAATCCGTTGAATTGGATCATTGCGCCGAGCAGAACGAAGAAGAAGCTGCGGACGAGAAATGCCAGTTCGGAGTGGAAAGAATAAATCTTGTCGCCTTCGCCAGCCGACAGGATCTCGAACCCGAACCTTTGCATGGAGTTCTGCGGATCGAGCAGACTGGCGACCGTCGCGCCGAAGACCATTACGGCGAAAAGGTCGCTGCCGCCGATCAGGTTGGTGACGGAGTAGACGATCAGGACGACGGCGAAGGTGAGCACCTGCCAGAACTGCTTGTCGGAGACGCGGGGCAGCAGCCGTACCCAGGTGAATCCGGCTACGATGGCGACCACAAATGCCAGCAGGAATTTAAAGACGAACAGGGCAAAGACGCTGCCCAGAATGGCGCCGCCGCTCTTGCCGGTGTTGACGCTCTGGTGCCCGGCGAGATCGAGCAGCACGCCGACGCCGATGGCTCCGAGACCGTCGCCGAAGGAGGCTTCGATGACCAGGGTGGTTTTGAGGTCGCGGCGCAGATCGAGCTGATCGAGCGTAGGCAGGATGATCGAACTGCTCATGCAGGCGAGCGCTCCCGCGATGAGCAGCGAAGGCATCTTGGCCATGTCGAGCACATGCATGCAGAACCAGGCGACGCATGCCAGGGTCAGGCCATAGCTGATGAGAGCGAGGGTCATGCCAGCGGTGAACTGCTTCAAGGCGCGGCGCAGGTCGAGCTCCAGGCCGGCGGCGAAGAGAATCAAGATGAGCGCGAGGGTGCCGACACCGCGAATGAGCTCGGGAAAGCGCTCGGCGCTGATCCAGTGCAGCACCGGACCCAGCAGGATTCCGCAGCCGAGCAGCACGATTACGTCGGGCACGCGGGTGCGGCGGGAGAAACGGTTGGTGACAAAAGCCAGAACCAGGAGCCCGCCGAGCAGTCCGAAAAAATTGGTGAGAGTTAAAGTCACAGGTCACAGAGTAACTGCTATGGCTTATTTTGGTTCGGTCCGGTGGAGGAAGTCGAGGAGGTAGTCCTTCCAGGCGGCGGCTTGAGTGTGGGTTCCGTGGCCGCGCGTGGCGTCGGAGATGGGGATGAGGATGAAGCGGGCGTGAGGAATCTGTTTGACCATCTGCTCGGCGATGCCGAGTTCGGGAGGGTTGATGTAGTCGTCGGCGGAGTTGATCCAGAGGACGGGAGCGGTGATGCTGCCGAGGCGAGCGCTGGGGTCGTAGTTGCGGGAGGCGTCGATGTAGTAGATGAGGTCGTTGGCGTCAGTGTTGGCGGTGGTGCGGGCGAGGTAGCTGTCGACGTAGGCTTCGGCAGCAGCGCGGGTGGGCGCGGCCTTCTGCATGACGAGAGGAGCGGAGCCCATGACCAGCAGCATCTCATTGGCTGCGCGCAGGCCGACGGTGGGCTCGGTGGTGTACTCGCCGTGGTCCCAGGCGGGATCGTTCTTGACGTTTTCGATGGCCATGTAGCGCATCATGCGATTGCGACCTGCGATCTGGGTGGGGAGGCAAGCCATGGGCATCAGGGCGTCGACCAAGGAGGGGTAGGTTTCGCCCCAGACGAAGGACTGCATGCAGCCCATGGAGGTGCCGAAGATGAGGCGGAGGTGATCGACGTGGAGGCCATCAACGAGCATGGTGTGCTGGCTGGCGACCATGTCGTCGTAGTCGTAGTGGGGGAAGCGCATGCGGAGTCCGTCGCTGGGCTTGCTGGACTGGCCGTGGCCGATGTTGTCGGGAAGGATGAGGTAATACTTCGTGATGTCGAGCGGCTGGCCAGGACCGAAGAGGACGGTCGAGAACTGTGGAGCGAGCAGCGAGTGGGCGTTGCCGCCGGTGCCGTGGAGCAGAAGCACCGCGTTATCGATGCGACCTGCGGCATTGCGGTGCGGGGTGCCGAGGGTGAGGTAGTGGAGCTTCAGTTCGGGGAGGGTTTCGCCGGTGCCGAAGCGGAAGTTCTTGATGATGTACGTGCCGTCGTGGGTGGGCCAGGTGACGGCGGGAGGCGTAGGCGCGGCGGGCGCTGACATGGTCTGGGCGGGGGAGGCGATAGCGCCGGCGAGGAGAAGGAGCGCCAGCCGGGTCGGGATGGATTGCAAGAGCATGGCGATTACCTCGTCTACGTCATTGCTGAAGATGCTTTTCGGTGAGTCCGTAGGGTAACGCCGGGGAGAGGGGGAAACAAGGCTGGGATTAATTTATGAATAAAGAAAAGGCGTGGAGACAGCTCCACGCCTGCGATTTTGAGATGGGCTGACGAATGCTTTGTCGCGTACGCCACGCGTGAGAGGACATACCCCAGGGGCTGAAGCCCCTTTTTGGGGTTCATATGAGAGACCCAAGGCTGAAGCCTTGGGGTACCCAGAAGCAAATGCGGGTTCATTCGGTCTATCAAGTTCGGAGCGGCTCTATCGTTCAGGATTTTGCGAGGGCGGACTCGATGGCGGCGACGATGGCGGGGTCGTCGGGCGCGACTTCGGGGGAGAAGCGGGCGATGACGTTGCCCTGGCGGTCGATGAGGAACTTTTCGAAGTTCCAGAGGATGCCGGGTTCGGGGTTGGTGGTGGAGCCGCTTTTGCCGAGGAAGCCGTTGAGTTTTTCGCGCATGTCGGCGCGGCCCTCGCCGGTGGCTTTGGGCTGGGCTTCGATGAGGGAGTGGTAGAGCGGGTGGGTCTCAGGGCCGGTGACGGCGATCTTCGAGAACATGGGGAAGTTGACGCCGAAGGTGCTGCGGCAGAAGGTCTGGATCTCCTCGTTGGTGCCGGGCTCCTGTCCGCCGAAGTCGTTGGCGGGAAGGCCGAGGACGGCTAGGCCGGAGTCTTTGAAGCGGGTGTAGAGGCTTTCGAGGGCATCGTACTGGGGCGTCAGGCCGCATTTGGAGGCCACGTTGACGACCAGAAGGACTTTGCCGCGATAGTCGGCGAGGGATGTGGCTTCGCCGGTGATGCGTTGCAGGGGAATGTCGTAGAGCGATACGGGGGTAGAGGCGGGCATAGGGAAACTCCTGCTTGAAATGCGAACTTTAGATTGGATGACCTGGGTTTGATTATAGGAGCGGTGCGGACGGACCATTTAGAATGGATGCTGCCACAAAACAAGTTAGATGCACGATTTGACAGACGGGATACTATACAAAAACGATGTCGTTTGCAGATACCCTTTTTGGGAAGCCGTTAGCTACAAGTGAAGAACACGCCGCGCATATCGGCGTCGCTGCGGGAATCCCGATCTTTGGGCTGGATGCGCTGACGAGTGCGGCGTATGGACCAGAGGCGGCGATGACGCTGCTGATTCCGCTGGGGCTGGCGGGACTTAATTACATTGTTCCGATCATTGCGGCGATTTTGATCCTGCTGGGGATTGTGTTCTTCAGCTACCTTCAGACGATCTCCGCTTATCCCAATGGTGGTGGATCGTACACCGTGGCGAGCGAGAACCTGGGTGTGGGCCCCGCTCTACTGGCAGCCGCTGCGCTGATGATCGACTACATTCTGACTGCGGCGGTGGGAATATCGGCTGGCGTAGCGGCGTTGACATCCGCTTTTCCCAGCCTGCAACCAGACACTCTGCTGATCTGTTTTGCGCTTCTGGCGATTCTCGCCATCGTGAACCTGCGTGGCGTGAAAGAGGCGGGAGCGGCGTTTATCGCGCCGACGTTCCTGTTCGTCGGGACGTTGCTGGTCCTGATTGGGGTCGGTGTGTATCACACCATTATGGCTGGCGGCCATCCGATACCGGTGGAAGCCATTCCCCCACCGCTGCCCGCGACTGTGAAGTACCTGGGACTGTGGCTGCTGCTGAAGTCGTTTTCGAATGGATGCGCCGCGATGACCGGTGTTGAGGCTGTATCCAACGGCGTCAATGCGTTCAAGGAGCCGCGAGCGAAGAAGGCGCAAATATCTCTCACCGTCATTATCGGAATATTGGTTGTCCTGCTATTTGGGATCACCTATCTAACCCGGGCCTATGGCATTACGGCGATGGAGCCGGACGCGCTCCGCTATCAGACCGTGGTGAGCATTTTGACGTCGGCTGTGTTCGGGCGCGGATGGTTTTATTACTTGACCATGGGAGCTATTCTGTTGGCGTTGCCCATCAGCGCCAATACTGCATTTTCCGGCTTTCCGCGATTGGCGCGTGCGATTGCCGCCAATGAGTACCTGCCACATGTGTTTTTATTGCGTGGCCGCCGACTGCTGTTTTCGCATGGCATCTATGCGCTCACCGGATTTACAGCAGTCATTCTTTTCCTGTTTGACGGCGTGACGGATAAATTAATCCCACTCTATGCGATTGGCGCATTTATCGCCTTTACCCTGTCCCAGGCGGGGATGGTGGTGCACTGGAAGAAGCAGAAGGGCGGATACAAAAGGCATTGGTGGCACATGTTCGTCAATGGCTTTGGCGCCTTGGCGACAGGCCTGACTACGCTGGTGGTACTGGTGACGAAGTTCGCGTCAGGGGCGTGGGTGACGGCGCTGTTGATCCCTATGCTGATCCTGATCATGATGGGCGTGAAGCGGCATTACTCCAGGGTGAAGCGAGAGATGAAGGATATGACTCCGCTGAACCTGGTGAATCTGGAGCAGCCCATTGTGGTGATCCCGATGGCGCGCTGGGACCGGGTTGCGGAGAAAGCGATGCGCTTCGGGCTGCTGCTGTCGAAAGAGATCAAGGTGGTGCATATCCACTCGGATAACGAAGGCGGCGAGGGAGATGAGGGGTTGGAGGGGATATGGGAGGACAAGGTGCTGGCCCCCATCCAGAAGGAAGGATTGCAGGAGCCGGAACTGGTGACGATCCCGTCGAACTTTAGATTCCTGATTACACCGCTGATGGACTACATTCTGGAACTGGAAGACGCTAACCCGGGTCGGAAGGTTGCGGTGCTACTGCCGGAGATGGTGGTCAGCCACTGGTGGGAGTATGCGCTGCATGGGCAGCGGGTGCAGTTGTTGAAGCTGATGCTTCTGTTGAAGGGAAATCAGAGGATCGTGATTGTGAATATTCCCTGGTATCTGTGACGGGCATTTTCCTTATTCGGAGAGTTGTAGATCAGACTGAACAAAGTGGTCCCACGGAGAAAAGCCGTACCTCAGCGGCTAAAGCCGCATTGCAGAGTATAAGATTTACGGCACGGCTGAAGCCGTGCCCTTAAGCAAAACTGGATCTAGTAGAAACTGGGCCTAATCAAGAGGTTTGCTAGGCGACTGCGGCTACGGCTTTGTGCCAGGTGGGGCTCAGGTCGCGGAGACGGGCTACGGCGGTGGGAACGAGCGTAAGGGCGTAGTCGACTTCTTCTTCGGTGGTGAGCTTAGACAGAGAGAAGCGGATGCTGGCGCGGGCGCGGGCGGGGCTGAGGCCCATGGTGGTGAGGACGTGCGAGGGTTCGGTGGCGCCGGACTGACAGGCGGAGCCTCCGCTGACGGAGAGGCCCTTGAGATCGAGCGCGATGACGAGGGCTTCGGCTTCGACGTGATCGAAGTAGAGGTTGCTGGTGTTGGAGACACGGAGAACGCCGCCGCCGTTGACGCCGCACTCTTCCACCTGTGCGAGGATGCCCTGTTCGAGGCGGTCGCGAAGCGCGGCGAGGCGGGTAGGGCCGTTTGCGGGGGAGTCTTCGGCGAGCCATTGCCCGGCCAGCTCGGCGGCTTTGCCGAGACCTACGATGCTGCCTACGTTTTCGGTTCCGGCGCGGCGCTGGCGCTCGTGTGGGCCGCCATGAAGCATGGGAGCGAGGCGAACATTGCGGCGAACGAAGAGGACGCCGATGCCTTTGGGTGCGTGAATCTTGTGGCCGGAGAGGGTGAGCAGGTCCACGTCCTTGAGCGGGCCGCGCGGACTGAGGTCGAGCGGCAGCTTGCCTGTGGCCTGAACGGCGTCGGCATGGAAGAGGGCTCCGGCGGCGTGAGCGATGCGGGCGAGTTCGGCGATGGGCTGTATGACGCCGGTCTCGTTGTTGGCGAAGATGACGCTGACCAGTTTGGTGTTGGGGCGGAGGGCGGCTTCGAGCGCGGCGGGTTCGATGAGGCCCTGCGGGGTGCAGGGGAGAAAAGTCACATCAACATTTCGTGCGGCGAGAGACTCGGCGGCGTGGAGGACGGCGTGATGCTCGGTGGCGGTGGTGATGAGGTGAGGCTTTTCGCTGCCGTCTGACGGCTCTGCTGAGAGGACGCCGAAGAGGGCGAGGTTGTCGCTCTCGGTGCCGCCGGAGGTGAAGACGATCTCGGAGGTGCGGCAGTGCAGCATGCGGGCGACAGAGGCGCGGGCCTGATCGACGGCGGCGCGGGCGTACTGGCCTTGCTGGTGGATGGAGCTGGCGTTGCCGAAGTGCTCGATCCAGAAGGGGCGCATGGCCTCGAAGACTTCGGGAAGAAGAGGGGTGGTGGCGTTCGCGTCCATGTAGATATGGCGCATGGGACTATTTTACTGCTGAATGGGAGAGACGACTTAGCGGAAGAGGTCGTCGAGGGGGATATCTTCGATCGGAACGGGCGTGCGAAGAATATAGCTGACGCCGATGGCGGCGATGTCGGTGCGGAGGCGGAGGCTGTGGCTGTAGTAGCCGGAGAGCGTGGTGTGGCGGTTGACGGGAATGTCGAGCGAACTGATGAAGCCATTGTCTTCGGAGACGTTGTGGCCGGTGACTACGGTTGCTTTGCGCCTGCGCGAGTAGCCGTAGATCTTTTGATCGCCGATGGGGAGCTGTTCGTAGGCTTCGCCTTGAAAGTACGCGCCATGGAAGAGGTCGAGGATGAAGCCGACCTGGAAGTGAGCGAGCGGACCGAGTGAGGTGTAGTGCCGGGTCACGGCGCGATTGACAAGATTGCTGGAGTCGCCCACGCCCAGTTCCAGCTTCGGGGTGAAGCGTCTGAAGCTGCGCTCGAAGTGGTGGTTGACGTCGTAGGTGACGCGGCCGGTGCTGAGTCCGTACTCCTGATCCCCGGTCGGCGCGGTGACGGCTGCGGTGACCCGGTAGCTGAGCAGGGCAGGGAAAAATTGGGCATTCATGCCGAAGATGATGTCGGTGGGCTTGCCGCGGCGGGTGACGAGATGAGCCTGGGGACTGGGCCGAAGGTAGCGGCTCTCGGCGAGCCGGTACATATAGACGGGAAGGGTGGCGTCGAGAGAGAAGATCCGGTTGAAGCTATAGCTGACGAAGGGAGTCGCCATGGTGGCCCAGCCGGTGGCGGAGTCGTGGACTCCGCTAACGGTCAGGCCGGCGTTGAATCCGCGCACGGGGCTGTAAAACCCGTAGTTGCCGGTAACCTGCGAGGAATCGGAGGGCAGGCACTCGGCACAGTTTGGCTGCGTGAACTCCGGGGATGCCGGTATCTGCGCGTAGACGAGCAGAGGCATTGCCAACAAAAGAAAAACGTAGAAGGCCAGGCGCTTTGGCAGCGGGTGCAGGATGTGAGTTTACCGCTCCGCGATAGGGATGTAAGGCGAGGGATAGGCTGGGCCGACATAATCGGCGCGGGGACGGATGAGGCGGTTGTCGTCGTGCTGCTCGATGACGTGGGCAGCCCACCCGGCGATGCGGCTGATGCCGAAGATCGGGGTGAAGAGATCGATATCGATGCCGAGCGTGGTGTAGGTGGAGGCGGAATAGAAGTCGACGTTGGCGTTGAGCTTCTTCTGCTCCTTGACGAAGAGCTCGATCTTGCGTGACAAGTCAAACCACTTGGTGCTGCCGGCCGCGCGGCCCAGCTCTTCAGACATGCTGCGCAGGTGAGTGGCCCGCGGGTCTTCGGTGTGGTAGACGCGGTGGCCGAAGCCGGAGATCTTCTTCTTTTCGGCGAACATCTGCTTCACGTATTCGATGGGGTCGGCTCCGGCCTTGTCGATGGCGTAGAGCAGGCGCATGGTGGCTTCGTTGGCTCCGCCGTGGAGTGGGCCTTTGAGCGCGCCGATAGCTCCCGTAATGGCGGAATGAATGTCGGCCAGGGTCGCGGCGATGACGCGGGCGGCGAAGGTGCTGGCGTTGAGCTCGTGGTCGGCGTGGAGGATCAGTGCGATGTCAAAGGCATGCGTGGCAGTCTCGGAGGGACGCTCGCCGTTGAGCATCCAGAGGAAGTTGGCGGCGTGCGAGAGCTTGTGGTCCGGCTCGACGACTGGCTTGCCCTTGCGGATGCGGTCGAAGGTGGCGACGATCATGGGGATCTGCGCGGTGATGCGGAAGGACTTGCGGACGTTGGCGTTGTGGCTGTTGTCGGCCTCGTCGGCGTCATAGATGCTGAGCAGAGAGACGGCGGTGCGTAGCACCTGCATGGGAGTCGTGGTGGCGGGAACGCTGTGAAGAAGCTCGATCACCTTGGGATGGAGGTGGCGTCCGGCAGTGAGCTGGGTGGCGAAGCTGGCGAGTTCGGAGGTGCTGGGGAGTTTGCCAAACCACAGGAGATAGGCGGTCTCTTCGAAGGTGGAGCGCTGCGCCAGTTCGTGGATATCGATACCGCGATAGGACAGGACACCGGCGTCACCGTCAATAAAGCAAATGGAAGAGCTGGTGGCGACGATGCCTTCCAAGCCTTTAGGTGCGACAGCAGTGGTCATGTGCGGCTTCTCCGAGGGGGTAAACATTACATCGTTTATAGCGCAGCGATGAAAGGGTTGTCACGGCAGGGTGCGCGAATATCGGCATCACTGTGCGAGGGGGGTTGAGGGAAGCGGTCGAGCCGGAGAGTAGTCGGCCAGATCGATCGAAGTGGGTTCACCGGTAAGGAGTTGCGCCATGACGCTGGCGGTTGCCGGGGTGAGGAGAATGCCGTTGCGGTAGTGCCCGGCGGCGACGAATTGGTTGGGGCTGTCCGGCAAGGAGCCGAGGAAGGGAAGACCATCGGGAGAGGAAGGCCGGAGTCCGGCCCAGGATTCGAGTTCGGTCGCACTCGCCAGATCAGGCACCAGAGCATTGGCGAGAGCCCGGAGGTGGGCGATATCGGCGGGGTGAACGGTCTTGTCGAAGCCGACGTCTTCGATGGTCGCTCCGATGATGGCCCGGCCGGTGTTGGGGCCGGTGGTGCGCGGAACGATATACATGCCGTGGGTGCGGAGGACGAGGTGGAGTGGAAGCGAAGGCGGGAGAGCGATCGCCATCATCTGTCCTTTTCTGGGCGCGATGGCGAGGCCGGGCGCAAGCGAGGATTCGGTGGCCCAGGAGCCGGTGCAGTTGATGAACCGCGCGGTGTGGACGATGCCGGTGGCGGTGTGGACTTCTACGGCGTCGCCGACGGAGTGCGCGGAGAGGACGCGGGTGTTGGAGCGCAGGTCGATGGCGGTGGACTGGACGGCGGCGAGAAGCGCGGCGGCGAGATGGCGGGGGTCGAGGCTGTGCTCGTCGATGAGGGTGAAGTGTCGATCGCCCGGAGAGAGTTGCGGAAGGATTTCGGTGAGCGCCTGAGGCGAGAGCGTGTCTGGGGGAGGAGCGAGGTGCGATTGGAGGGTGATGCTGGTATGGAAGGGGACGCGGATGCCGGAGAGTTCGTGGAGCCGGTCGAGGAAGGCTGGGTAGAGCGAGAGGCTGAGGTCGGAGAGCTTGCGCAGTGGCGCGGGGTTCTCGGGATCGCTGGCTGCGAGCATTCCGGCGGCGGCGGTCGAGGCTTCGGAGAGCGGCTGGCCCTGTTCGAGAACGGTGATGCTGAAGCCCCGGCGATGGAGTTCGAGTGCGAGCGAGAGGCCGATAATGCCGCCTCCCGCAATACAAATATCGGAGTGTTGCATAGAACTAGTTTAGTGCGATTCGAAAAAGCTGGAGTCAAAGGGGGAATTGGGGGTAGTCAGAGGGGTGTAAGTTTGAGAGACTGACCAGCAGCTTGTTCTGAAGAATCGGGTTCAGATAAATCGAAGAGCAGGATACGAAGAGCAGGGTACGAGGAGAATGCGATGAGTGAAGACGGATACGTAGCAGAACGATCGATGTCGGGAGTGTTTATTGCCTTGGTTGTTGTGGCATTGCTGGCCGCGCTTGGTTCGCTGGTGTGGTGCTATGGATTGCAGAATCACCTTGCCGATACGCAGAAGCGGCTGGCCGTGGCTGACCAGAAGAACGTCGATCTGGAGGAGAAGCTGGACGCGACCAACGCTCGGCTGCGGGCGACGAGCGAGACGCTGGGACAGAGCGTCGGCATCGCGCAGAAGCAGATCGAGACCCGGGCGCAGAGCATCCTCGCGGCACAGGCGGCGACGACGACCAGACTGGAACGGGAACAGGCGGCGACCAAGCAGCAGATCGGCGCGGTATCGAGTGACGTAGCCAGTGTGAAGACGGATGTGGGCGGCGTGAAGACGGATGTGGCGTCGACCCGGTCTGATCTGGAGGCGACCAAGACGCAGTTGAACCGGGTGGTGGGCGACGCGGGCGTGATGAGCGGCCTGATCGCGACCAATCGCGGCGAGCTTGAGATCCTGAAGCACAAGGGCGACCGCAACTACTTCGAGTTCACGCTGAAGAAGGGTGACAAGCCGATACTGTTGTCGACCATCAAGCTGCAACTGAAGAAGGTGGACATGAAGCATGCGCGGTTCACGCTGAATGTGAGTGCGGACGACCGCAACATCGAGAAGAAGGATAAGAATCTCGATGAGCCGGTGCAGTTCTATACGGGCAAGAATCCCGTGTTGTACGAGCTGGTGGTCAACGACATCCAGAAGAACACCGTGTCCGGTTATCTGTCGACGCCGAAGGGGCCAGGGCAACCTGCCGGGCAATAGCGCGGCGGTGATTCGAGCGCAGACGTAGAACGGGGGACGCTTATGGCGTCCCCCGTTCTACTTGCCTGTTGGTTTTTACTTCTTCTTCGCGGCTTTCTTCGCCGGTTTTTTTGCTGCTTTTGTGGCTGCCTTTTTCGTTGCCATTTGTCTATTCTCCCTATTGATTAGACATCGTTACTGCAACACGCTGCATTGCAGCTAACGAAGGTATAGATTCATGGAAATTTACTGTCAAGAAAAATCTATGCGTTTGTGTAATTTTTTTTCGAGCGGAAGTTTCGAGATGGGCGGGAGAGATGGCGGAAAAGAGGAGCGGAACTCGTCGGCGAAGGCTTCGATGAGGACGAAGGCGATGCGGCGAGCCGTATACTTGCGCGTTCGAGACGCGCTCGAAATTCGAGTTCGCAAATGGATTTTGCGATGAGGTGTTGCGATGAAAGATGTTGTGATCGTGTCCGCGGTGCGTACTCCCGTTGGGAAGTTTCAAGGCGCGTTGCGTGGGATGAGCGCGGTGCAGCTTGGCGCGGTGGTGGTGCGGGAAGCCGCGCGCAGAGCGGGGATTGACGCTGCTAGCACCGGAGTCAACGCTTCGAGCACCGGGGTCAATGTAGACGAGTGCGTGATGGGATGTGTGCTGGCGGCGGGGCTGGGACAGAATCCTGCGCGGCAGGCGGCGCTCGCGGGCGGCCTTGCGGATACGGTTGCGGCGATGACGATCAACATGGTTTGCGGCTCCGGGTTGAAGGCGGTGGCGCTGGCGGCGCAGAGCGTGATGACCGGCGCGGCGGAGATCGTGGTGGCGGGTGGGATGGAGTCGATGACCAACGCGCCGTATCTTCTGCCCGAGGGGCGGAAGGGATTTCGCATGGGCGACGCGACGGTGGTGGACTCGATGGTGCGCGACGGATTGTGGTGCGCGTGCGAGGACTGGCACATGGGCATGACCGGCGAACTGGTAGCCGAGAAGCATGGCATCACCCGCAAACAGCAGGATGCTTATGCGCTGGAGTCGCATCGCCGGGCGAGCGCTGCGTGGAGGGAAGGGCGGTTCGATGCGGAGGTGGTGCCGGTTTCGTTGCCGCCGAAGAAGGATGGAGAGCCGGTAATCTTTGCGCGGGACGAGAGCGTGCGCGACGATGCTTCGCTGGAAGCGCTGGCGGCGTTGAAGCCTGCGTTCAAAGAAGGTGGAACGGTGACGGCGGGGAACGCTCCCGGAGTCAACGATGCGGCGGCTGCGGTGGTAGTGATGTCGGCTGCGCGGGCGAAGGAACTTGGACTGACGGCGATGGTGACGATCCGGGCACAGGCGATGAGCGGGATTGCGCCGCGCTGGGTGATGCTCGCTCCGGTGATCGGAGTGCAGCGGGTGTTGGAACGCGCCGGATGGGGAATCGGCGAGGTTGATCTGTTTGAGTTGAATGAGGCGTTCAGCGTGCAGGCGCTGGGAGTGATGAAGGAGCTGGGGTTGGATGCGTCGCGCGTGAACGTGAATGGAGGGGCGGTGGCACTTGGGCATCCGATTGGAGCCAGCGGTGCGCGGGTGCTGGTAACGCTGATCCACGAGATGATAAGGCGGGATGTGAAGAAGGGGGTCGCGGCGCTTTGTCTGGGGGGAGGGAATTCGGTGGCGCTGGCAGTGGAGCGATGAGGCGCAGATTCTTGCTCTGGCAAGGGAGAAGAGCCTTCAGCTAGAGCGCTTCCAAAATATGATGTACCCCAAGAGAAAAGCAGGTCCTCCGCCTGCGGCGAAGGATGACAATATTCTGGGGTATCGCTTTCTTTATTTGTGGGTATAGCTGCTTTGGAACCGCTCTAATCGAGTGAAGCGTTCAGCACTCGATGATGTTCAAGGCCAGTCCGGCGAGCGACGTTTCCTTGTAGCGCGACTGCATGTCGAGGCCGGTCTGGTACATGGTGGCGATGACCTGGTCGAGCGAGATTTTGTGGTCTCCGGTCTCGTGCATGGCCATGCGGCAGGCGTTGATGGCTTTGACCGCGCCCATGCCGTTGCGTTCGATGCAGGGAATCTGGACGAGGCCGGCGATGGGGTCGCAGGTCATGCCGAGGTTGTGTTCCATGGCGATCTCGGCGGCATGTTCGATCTGCGCGTTGGTTCCGTTGAGCGCGGCGACGAGTCCACCGGCGGCCATGGAGCAGGCCACACCGACTTCGCCCTGGCAGCCGACCTCGGCTCCGGAGATGCTGGCGTTCTCTTTGTAGAGGATGCCGATGGCGGCGGCGGTGAGGAAGTAGCGGATGAGGCCTTCCTGTTTTTCTGCTTCACTGCCCTCAACGAAGCG
Source organism: Terriglobales bacterium (assembly GCA_041691575.1). Taxonomy (GTDB): domain Bacteria; phylum Acidobacteriota; class Terriglobia; order Terriglobales; family Acidobacteriaceae; genus Edaphobacter. Next base: position 225,528 of record JBEPUJ010000001.1, on the reverse strand, counting down.
CATGTAGTAGTGAGCAATGGCCGGGATGACGCCGGCGGCTCCGTTGGTGGGTGCGGTGACGACTCTTCCTCCGGCGGCGTTCTCTTCGTTGACGGCCATGGCGTAGACCGTCACCCAATCGAGCGGGGCAAGCGGATCTTTGGAGCCTTCTGTCTCCAGCCGCTGTGCCAGGCGTGGAGCGCGGCGGCGAACGTTGAGACCTCCGGGCAGGATGCCTTCGGTGGCGATGCCGCGTACGGTACAGGACTGCATGGTGCGCCATAGGGTCATGATGCTGGCTTTGATCTTTTGTTCAGGCGGGGCTTCGCTCGGCAGCGGTTCTGCGGGAGAGGGACGGTTGATGGAGACGTTGGCATCGGCGAGGAGCGCGACTTCGTTGGCGAGCAGAAGATCGGCGATAGTCAGATTGTTGGCGGCGGCGATGGAGAGAAGTTCGGCGGCGCTGCGGAAGGGGTAAGGAACGGAGCGGGCGCTGCCACCGGACGCGTGTTCGGCCTGGAGTTCGCTGCCGGAGAGGATGAAGCCGCCGCCGACGGAGTAGAAGATGTCTTCCGCGAGCAGGGCGCCGGTGTCGTCGAAGGAGGAGAAGCGCATTCCGTTGGGATGCGTGGTGACGGAAGGATCGGGGTACATCTGGTTGCGGTGGAAGAGGAGATATTTGCTCTCAACGAAGGGGATCTCGTGCGTGTCGAGGAGGTAGAGGGTTCCGGTGGTGCGGATGGCGGCGAGGTGGGTGTCGATGAGTGCGGGATCGACGGTGTCGGGGGCTTCGCCCAGCAGACCGAGCAGGATGGCGCGGTCGGTGCCGTGGCCGATTCCGGTGAGTGCGAGCGAGCCGTAGAGATCGACGCGGACGGTTCCCGTGCGCGTGAGCAGGCCTGCGGTGTCGAGCGAACGCACGAAGCGGAGTGCGGCGCGCATGGGGCCAACGGTGTGCGAGCTCGAAGGGCCGATGCCGATCTTGAAGAGTTCGAAGAGGCTGGTGTTCACAGGCTTATTGTAGGCGCGAGGAGGATGGCCTGGCTGGTTTGGTGGTGCGTGCAGCTTTCTTGCTTGCCTGTTTGGACTTCAGGTTGTTGTAGGCGGTTGCGAGCGCGCCGTGGAGGGTGGCCTCGTCTGCCTTGCGAAGATCGACAAAGGTCATGCCCATGCGTCCCCAGCCGCCGTGCACCGGCTCGAAGAGGTCAGGCATCTCGGTGATGAAGGATTGCTGCTGCTCGACGGTGAGCTTGAGCGTGCCCAGCCCTCTCTCTTCGGCGGAGAGGGTGGCGAAGATGCGGTCGTTGAGGCGGAAGTCGGGATGGCCCATGTGCGCGCTTTCCACGGTTTCGGGAAGAGCCAGGGCGAGACGGCGAAAGAGATCGGCGCGGGCCTTCATCTGGATGCTCCTATCGTTTTTTACGCGGCGGGGTATAGTGCGTGGCGCGGATATACGCGGCAGCGGCAGTGAGTCGGACGGGCACTTTTTCGTCATCGAAGACCGGCAGCAGCGCGCTGGGGATCGAACGCTCGCGGTCGCCGCCGAGTGCCTTTGCTGCTGCGGCGCGGACGGAGGGGTCCTTGTCGCCGAGCGCGGCGATCAATTCGTTGCGGACGGGCGCGGTCTTCTCCTGCGCCAGCATTTCAATGGCGGAGACGCGGGCATCGTCGCCGCCGTTTTTGCGCATGTAATCGATGGCGGCGATGCCGAAGCCGAAGGGGCCGAGCAGCATCGCCGCTCCCTGAAGAGCGCCGATGCGGGCCAGCGTCGCGGGATGGTGAAGGTCCTTGTTGACCTTGTGCATGGTGCCGTTCATTATGCCGGCCTTGGCGCTGCGATCGCCATTGACCACGGCGACAAGAATATCTTCGCCGGAGCGGTCGTTCATCTTCCACAGCGTCATGGCGGCGACGAAGGCGACCTGCGGCTCCTTGTCGTCGAGCAGGTTGCGGATGTCGGTGGTGAGGTTGCGGCTCTTCGTCTGCCCGGCGGCGAGGACGGCGGCGGTACGCACGTCGACGTCGGGGTCCTTCATCGCGGCAACGATCATCTTTTCGCTGCGGGGATTGATGCCGAGCGTGCCCAGCGCGGCGAGCGCCTGGATGCGGAGGTCGGAATGCTTCTCATCCTGAATGGCGGTGGTGAGCATCGACCAGGCTTCGTCGTTGTTCTCCGCGACGGTGCTGTGGCTGCGGTTGCGAGTCGTCGGCTGCTCGGTGCCACCTTTCTGAGGCTGCGCCGTGGTGGTTACGATCTTGGCGTCGGCGGATGAGGGAGATTCATTGTCGGCGGGGGCAGGACTGTTCTGTGCCGGGGCGCTGGGAAAAGAGAGCAGAAGAAAAAGGGTGGGGAGAAAGGCCGCCTTGCTGAGGCGAAGGACACGAGCGCGTGTTGGCATGGGATGGTTGCTCCGTCGTACTGTCTTACTGGTAATCCCTTAGTTATAGATGAGGGAGTGCTATACTCGGCGAAAATTCCGCCTCAAGGATTGACCGGGCTCACCTCATGCTTTTTAAAGTTCGTAGTGCTGCTGTTTATGGGATCGACGCGCATGTTATCGATGTCGAGGTCGATTTTTCCGGCGTCAAGTTAGATAAGGAACAGTTCAACACGGTAGGGCTGCCGGACGCGGCGGTACGAGAGAGCCGCGACCGGGTACGGTCGGCGATCAAGAACTCGGGCTTCGATATTCCGCCGACGAGGATCACCATCAACCTGGCTCCTGCCGACCTGAAGAAGGAGGGGTCCGGGTTCGATCTGCCGATTGCGATTGGCATCCTGGGGGCCTACGGCGCTCTGCATATCAAAGACCTGAGCGATTTTCTGCTGGTGGGGGAGCTGGGACTGGATGGAAGTCTGCGGGCAGTGCAGGGGATGCTGCCGATTGCGGTCGCGGCACGGGCCACGGGGATTCAGAATCTGATCATCCCCGCGAGCAATGCGCGTGAGGCGGCGGTGGTGCAGGGGGTGAATGTCTATCCGGTGAAGAGTCTGCTGGAGGTGCGGGAGCTGCTGAACTCGGCATCCTTCGGCACGATGTCCGCCGAGCCTCTCAAGGTGGAGACGTCGAACCTGCTGAATGCGATGCAGCATTTTCCCTTCGACTTCAAGGACGTGCGAGGGCAGCATGTGGCGAAGCGAGCGCTCGAAGTGGCGGCGGCGGGTGGACACAATATTCTGATGATCGGGCCGCCGGGGTCGGGCAAGACCATGCTGGCGAAGCGGCTGCCTTCGATCCTCGCTCCGTTGCAGTTCGAAGAGGCGCTGGAGACGACCAAGATTCATTCGGTTGCCGGGGTGCTCGATGCCGAACAGGGGCTGGTGACGCACCGGCCGTTCCGGTCGCCGCACCATACGATCTCGGATGCGGGACTGATCGGCGGCGGGATGATACCGAGGCCGGGCGAGGTTTCGCTGGCGCATAACGGGTTGCTGTTTCTGGACGAGCTGCCGGAGTTTCCGCGCAATGTGCTGGAGGTTCTGCGTCAGCCGCTGGAGGATGGGATGGTGACGATTGCGCGGGCGGCGATGAGTCTGAGCTTTCCGGCGCGGTTTATGCTGGCGGCGGCGATGAATCCCTGCCCCTGTGGCTACTTCAACGATAAGTCGCGGGAGTGTAGCTGCACGCCGCCGATGATCCAGCGCTATGTCTCCAAGGTCTCCGGGCCGCTGCTGGACCGGATCGATATCCATATCGAAGTTCCAGCGGTGCAATATAAGGAGCTGCGCGGCGGCGCGGCGGCGGAGGGATCGGAAGAGATTCGCAGCCGTGTGCTGGCTGCACGGGACCGGCAACATGAGCGGTTCGCCCAGGGAGGCGATCGGACAAAGGGATCGTCGAAGGGGGCTTCGCGGCAGATCTTCGCCAATTCGCAGATGAATACGCAGCAGATCCGGGTGTATTGCGAGCTTTCGTCGGATGCGGAGCGCTTGCTGGAGCGAGCGATGCAGCAGCAGGGGTTAAGCGCCCGGGCGCATGACCGGATCCTGAAGGTGGCGCGGACTATCGCCGATCTGGGTGGAGAGCAGGATATTGCCGTGAAGCATATCGCCGAAGCTATCCAGTACCGGACTTTAGATAGAAGCTACTGGTCATAAATAGGAGGCGGGATTGTTGTATTAAGAGTTAAGCTCCTCGCGGAGATGAAAATCCCATTTATAGGATATTACTATTCCCAGTTTCCCAAAATAAGTATTGACCTCTGGCCCTAGACCATTTATTTTGCTAATGGGACGAGTCGCTCGGGGATCTGTCCAGGGTTCTCCGGAATGGCGATGGTCACCGAGAGGTCAGGGCTTGCCAGGAGGTTTCTGGTTAGCTTTTCTGTTTCACGCCAGGGCGCGGACTGCGCTGCACCGCATGAAAGAGACGAGTTCTGGAGGATGTCGGCTTCGACCGAACGTAGTGGTTTTGTCTGCAAGTGATTGCGAATGAGACCTGAAGTGAGATATATGGACGGTTCGAGAGTCCGAAGAGGGTTTTTCTGCGTCTAATGGATGCTAGAGCAGACGCATTATGAGTTTAGGTAGTTTGAAAATTTCGGGCGAGTGAGCGCTAGCAAGACGCTTACGCCTGCAGGAAAATAAAGAGGAGAAATATGCGCTCAGATCTTATTTTTGGAGCACTCACACACGTGACCAACCGTTACGAGCTTTGTCAACTGGCGTCGAAGGCGACGCGTAAGCTGCACAAGCCCAACACTCGGTTGCAGGACACGACCAACGAGGTGCTCGACCGTTTCAAGGACACGATTCCGATGAATGAGGCGGACGACACCGTTGTCAAGAAGGTAGAGTTGCAGGAACGCCGCGCAGCGTAAGCGCGGCTTTTCCTGTAGTTTTTATTCTTATTTTCTTGTAGTCTTTTATTATCAACCGATTACCCGCCTCATAACCCCCATCCGCAACTTGCTTTTATACTTCTGGCCTTCCGCACGACCCCTCTGTCAAGCAGATCCCGCCTCCGTTTCAAACAATCCCTCCTTATCAAACAAAATCCAGGTAAAACATGACTATTTCTGAGCTGAAAGAACACAATATTGCGGAGCTAGGTAAGCTTGCGCGCGGCCTCGACATCGCAGGAACCAGCGGTCTGCGGAAGCAGGACCTTATCTTCAAGATTCTGCAGGCGCAAAGTGAAAAAGAAGGGCACATCTTCGCGGAAGGTGTGCTGGAGATTCTGCCTGATGGCTATGGCTTCCTCCGCTCTCCCGATTACAACTATCTGCCCGGCCCGGATGACATTTACGTTTCCCCGTCGCAGATCCGCAAGTTCGATCTGAAGACCGGCGACACGATCAGCGGCAATGTGCGCCCGCCGCATGAAGGCGAGAAGTATTTTGCGCTGGTTAAGATCGAGGCGATCAATTTCGAGTCACCGGAAGAGACGCGCAACAAGATTCTGTTCGACAACCTGACGCCGCTCTACGCGCAGGAGCGGGTCAAGATGGAGACGGTGCGCGAGCACATCTCGGGCCGGGTGATGGACCTGCTGACGCCCATGGGCAAGGGGCAGCGCGGTCTGATCGTCGCTCCTCCCCGAACCGGAAAGACGATGCTGTTGCAGTCAATCGCAAACAGCATCACGTCGAACCATCCGGAGATCGTGCTGATCGTTCTGCTGATCGACGAGCGCCCGGAAGAAGTGACGGACATGCAACGGAGCGTTAAAGGTGAAGTGATCAGTTCCACCTTCGACGAGCCGGCGGCGCGCCACGTACAGGTTGCCGAGATGGTGATCGAGAAGGCGAAGCGGCTGGTCGAGCACAAGCGCGACGTGGTGATTCTGCTGGACTCGATTACGCGTCTGGCGCGCGCCTACAACACCATCGTTCCGCCGTCGGGCAAGGTGCTCTCAGGCGGCGTGGACTCGAATGCGCTGCAAAGGCCGAAGCGGTTCTTCGGCGCGGCCCGCAATATCGAAGAGGGCGGATCGTTGACGATTATTGCTACGGCTCTCGTCGATACGGGTTCGCGCATGGACGAGGTCATCTTCGAAGAGTTCAAGGGTACCGGCAACATGGAAGTGATTCTGGACCGCAAGCTGGTGGACAAGCGTGTGTTCCCGGCGATCGACATCCAGCGCTCCGGCACGCGTAAGGAAGAGCTGCTGATTCCGAAGGAAGATCTGCAGCGGACATGGATTCTGCGCAAGGTGCTGAATCCGCTGTCGCCGGTCGAGGCAATGGAGCTGCTCACCGACAAGCTGGCCAAGACACGGAATAACCAGGAGTTCCTGCACAACATGAGCTCGATCTAACGAAGGTCTGATTGAGTCTCCGAAGATTGCTTCAGCGGCTAAAGCCGCATTGCGGGCAAGTGACTTACGGCACGGCTGAAGCCGTGCCCTTAACAGAGCCTGACTTAATCAGAGGCTCCCTATCGAGCAGATTGAAACAATAAAGGAGGCGCGGCCAGCCGGTTGCGCTTCTTTATTGTTTTTCAACAGGCTGGCCAAGATGCGTGGTGCATTGAGTACGGTTTCTCCCCTGAGTTTTTGCCAGGTAGAGGGCCGCATCGGCGGCAGCGAGGATCTCTGTGACTGGCTCACCGATCTCCGGTCTTCGCGTGTCGATTCCGACGCTGACCGTGACAAACGGCCCTACGCTCGAACTATCGTTTGGAATCTCCAATTGCTCGATGGCGCGACGCAGTGATTCCGCCAGACCGAAGGCCCATTCTGTGCTTGCGCCGGGGAGGATGACCGCGAACTCTTCACCGCCATAGCGGGCCACAATATCCTGCGGCCGGCGGATACCGGCTGTGAACGTCTCTGCGATGTTGCGGAGGCACTCATCGCCTGCAGGGTGCCCGTAGCGATCATTGAGCTTCTTGAAGCAATCCACGTCAATCATCAGCAAAGAGACGGTCAGCCTTGTACGCGCCGCTCGCTTCAGCTCGGCTTCGAGGGTCTCATCGAAGTGCCTGCGGTTATAGACGCCCGTCAATCCATCTCGAATGGAAAGACTCTTCAATTGGAGGTTGGCTTCTCGAAGAGCAAGCTCGCTTTGGATGAGGGCAGTCTGTGCCGTGACCAAACTATTATGCGAAGTCTGAAGCTTCTGGTAGGTCATGCGATCGAAGAATGCGGTCAACAAAGCTCCGAAGAGCACAAAGATGGTTGTCAGCACGACTGCCGCGATCCCCAGCGTGGATACCCGGATCGTCCCTATGGGGGAGTACAGCATCTCGACCGGCATAAACGTCACCGCTGCCATAGCGGTGTAGTGCATTGCGGCGATACCGCTGCCCATCAGAATGGCTCCGCCCAGGCGCAGCCACTCCTGCTGTACATGGTCCTTGCGCAGGAAAAATGAGATCCATAGCGCCATCCACGAGAAGACAACTGCGACGGCGAGCGATAGCACCACTAATTTGTCGTTGTAGTGGTGCATGGCGCTGGAGCGCATGGCCGTCATCCCCAGATAGTGCATGCCGCCGATGCCCGCGCCCATGAGCAGGCCGCCAATGGCAATTTGCGGCAGGCCCAGCCGCGGCCGGCTCACGACGGAGAGAGCCACGGCCGAGGCCACCACCGCCAACAGCAGGGAGGCCAGAACGGTGGGTACGTGATAGGTCACGTCTACGGGCAGGCGAACCGCAAGCATGCCGAGATAGTGCATGGACCAGATGCCCAGCCCCATCGCCAGGGCGCCCCCGGTCAGCCATCCCCAGAACCGTCTTCCTTTGGATACGGTGATCCGTTCCGCGAAGCTGAAGGCGGCATAGGATGCGATGATCGCCATGCACAGGGAGACTCCCACGAGCCAGTAGATATAGGTTGTAGTCATTATTGTCATGGCTGCGGCTCCGTGCACGCTTGAAACTCAAGCGGCTGCTCTCTCAGAATCTGTCCAAAAACAAGAAGCTCACGTCCTCAAACTAAAAAGACCACGTCATCTCGACCGGAGCCACGCGGCTTCATCGCGTGGCGGAGTGGAGAGATCCCTGTATCCGTCTTTGTTCCTGTCTTTGCCTGTTCGTCAATCCAACGCAAATCAAGTTTTTGGATAGGCTCTCAGTGAAAATTATTAATGCCGGCCACGAGTGCGTATAGCACACGAAGGATTTAGACGGGCAGGTTCAGATGCTGGTGGAGGTTGTCAGTAGCCGTTGGCGAGAAGGTATGACTCGGTCAGGGTGATGCGTTCCGGCTGCTGCTGCCGCTCGGCATATTTGGAGAGGACGTCGACTTCGATATTGAGCGGGGCGCCGGAGGTGAGGGTGTGCAGGCTGGTGGCGGCGTAGGTGTGGGGAATGATGGCGACCTCGACCTCATTGCCGTGGAGGGCGGCGATGGTAAGGCTGATGCCTTCGATGGTGATGGAGCCTTTGTGGACGACGTAGGGCAGCAGGTCGTCGGGGAGGGAGAGGCGGAGACGCCAGTCAGTGGCGGGAGCGCCGGGGTGGATGGGGTCAAGGGCGAGCAGGGTGGCGGTGCCGTCGACGTGGCCCTGGACGACGTGGCCACCAAGGGGAGAGCCGGCGGGCGTCGGCAGTTCGAGGTTGACGATGGAGCCGGGCTGGAGCCGGGAGAGCGTGGTGCGGGTGATGGTCTCGGCGGCTAGGTCGGCGGAGAAGCGAGGCGGGAAGGCATTGGGCTCGATCGAGAGCGCGGTAAGGCAGACGCCGCTGACCGAGATGCTGTCGCCGCTGTTGAGCCGGTCGGCGAGGGTCGGTGCGGCGACGGTAATGCGGGTTGCGCCCGAGGTGGGCGTGATGGCGAGGATGGTTCCGGTGGTTTCGATCAGGCCGGTGAACATGGATATAGGGTACAGCGATACAGCCTGGTTTGGTCTGGGGCCGGGTTGAGAGTTGCATTTCCTCTTCCGCCCCGAGCTTCCTGCTCTGCGTTGATTTACAATCAGACCTTGAGCATGGCCAAACACCAGCAGCATGGCGGGAGCAGTTTTGCATTTAGCAAGAATTGAATCAAAAGCAAACACACAGCTACACGGATCGCGTCCTTTGCGGTCTGTAGCGCGGTTCGTATCGCGATCCGGAGTTCGGTCTATCGCCCGGTTCGCTCTGGTCGCTGCCGCCTCGGCATCGCTCGTCGGATGCGGCAACACGTATCGGCCTGTCGTCACTGCCATTAACCCTGTCGGGCCTGCGGGCCAGCCGTTTAAGTATGCCGTCGCCCTTTCAACGACGGGGCCAACCACTCCTGGACTGGCGACCATCGTCGATTTTTCGGGCGATACGGTGCTCATCACAGCGAAGATCGGCGTGGACCCTTACTATCTCGTGCTCGATGGGCCCGGCAATACCGGCTACACGCTCAATCGCGATACGACGGTGAACAGCTTCGATATCAGCCCCTCGCTGCTGAGCAGCGAGGTTACTCAGACCACTTTGTTGGCAGGGGCGAATCCGGTCAGCATCTTTCCTCAGGGCACCAATACGTATATCGCGGAGCCGGGAAGGAACCAGGTCGCCACGCTGCAGGGATCGCCGCCGGTGCTGAAGCAGGAGTTTCCTGTCACCAACCCGATTTATGTCGTTGGGGTGACCAATTCTCCGCGCGTGTATGTTATCGGTTCGGACAACGCGGGAAATGGCCAGGTCTCTCCCTTCGAGACCGTTAACAACAATCCTGACGGCACGGTCATTCCGGTGGGCAAGAGCCCGGTTTATGGAGTGATGTCGGGAGATGGCAGGCGCGCTTACATTCTCAACAAGGGGGATGGCACGGTCAGCGTCATCAACGCGCAGACCAACCAGTTGGACGTGCTGCCAACCGGCAAGACGAATCCTATTGCTGTCGGCACCGCGCCTCTGTGGGCTGACTTTGCTCCGACCCGCAACGAACTGATTGTGGCCAATGCAGGCAATGGGACGACGCCGGGTTCGGTCAGCATTATCAGCATTCCGCTCTGCTCGGCAACCTCGTTGCCCGGCAATCCCAACTGCGACGCCACGAATCCGGTGGACGCCAACGGCTTTGGCACGGTGCTCGCCACGGTGCCGGTGGGTGTGAACCCGCAGATGGTCGGCGTGTTGCAGGACGGCACCCGGGCTTATGTCATCAACCAGGCGGATAGCACGGTCTCGGTCATCAATCTGAACACGAACACGGTAACCGCCGTGATTCCAGTTCCGGAGACCGTTCATCCCAACTATATTGCCGTCACCACGGGAACGCCGACCGGAAAGGTGTATGTTACCTCTCCGGAGTCGAGCAATATGACGGTCATCCGCACCGACACGGATTCGGTCTCTACGATCATTCCTCTTCAAGGCAAGGGTGTCTCGGTTCGCATGACGAAGCCGTAGCACGTTACTGTTGCGTGTTCGTAATAGCTCTTCGGACGCCTCATTCATCGCAGTCTTATCGCGGTGAGTGGGGCGTCAACTCTTTATAGGCATGAAGCTGGGCGCGCCTTGGACATGCGCGGTCGAGTGCTTGCCGGGAGTTGTGAACGGAAGAAATAGAGCTACTTCAATATCTCCGTCAACGGCTTGCCCTCGACCTTGCCCAGGGAGATGCCGAGCAGATGCGCGATGGTGGGCGCGACATCGAGGTTGGGAAAGGCCGGGATTTCGCCCTTGGCTTGAATGCCGGAGCCTGCGGCAATAAAGATGGTCTGCATGAGAGGGACGGTGTTGGGATAGCCATGCGAGCCTACCTCTTTGGTGTCCGTCACGAAGTTGCCGGTGTCGCCTCCGCTGAAGGAGTAGCCGTCCGCGGCGTAGAGCAGCAGGTCGGGAGCCTGATCGGTCTGGGCCGGTGTCGGCCAGCCTTCTTTTGCCGCTTCGTCGGGAGTGAGCGCGGCGCGGATGCCGGGCTTGCCCGCGAAGAGTGATTTCAGCTTGGCTCGCGATGCCTCCGTGGCGTGTTGCTGGAAGACCAATGCGAAGCCTCCATCGGGCATGCAGAAGACGGGACCGGTCACTGAAGCTCCCTGTAGCCCGGCCTGCTTGAGCAGGACATTGGGGTGCAGTATCTGGTGGACGCTTTGCTGGCCGTGGTCGGAGACGATGAGGAAGGTGGTGCGGTCGAAGTCGCCCGCCGCGCGAACTGCATCGACCACATCCTTCACGCGGTCGTCGAGAAAGGCGATGGTGTCGCGCCATGCCTGCGAGGGCTTGTTGAAGTGGGTGAGTTCCTCATGGGTGAGGACTCCCTGCTGGACGAGGTCCTGCTCGATGGGGCCATCGGGATGGGGACGCTCGGAGAATCGCCAGTCGATGCTCTTTGCATCTCCAATGGCGACCCAGTCCACCTCCGCGGTGGTGAGGCCGGCCTGATGCGCGGCATCGTAGACGGTGGGAACGGCGACGAGTTGCGACTTGGGGGTATCGGCGTCCTGCTTCGGCGGCATTGCAGTGCGCTGGTTGACGATGAGTCCATTGACGAGAACATGGTGCTGGCTGGCGTTGACTCCGGTGACCATCGTGGTGTGATTCGGCCAGGTAACGGTGGGGTTGATAGGTTGCATGGAGACGGCATAGGAGCCCATCTTCATCAGCGCATGCAGCGTCGGCGCGGGTAGCTGCGGTTCATGCAGACTGGCGGCTCCGAAGGCGTCAAGGCTGATGACGACGACCTTGTGCCTTGAGGCCGAGGAGGCCTGTTGCGCGTAGAGAGGGAAGCAGAGGAGGCTTGCGAAGACGATGGCAGTGGTGCGCCGGAGGAGAGCAGAGGATAAAGTCATGCAGAGAGTTACTCCTTGAAAATGGTTCCAGAAAGATGGTTCCAGGGAAGGTCTGATTAAGTCTCCGAAGATTCCCTCAGCGGCTAAACAGGCTGCGGAAAAACTCAGTTACGGCACGAAATTGAGCCCTCAGCGGCTAAAGCCGCACTGCAAGCAGAGCGCTTACGGCACGGCTGAAGCCATGCCCTTAAGCAAAACATGAGTTTTTCTGCAGCCTGTAAAGCCGCATTGCGGGCAAGTCACTTAAGGGTACGGCTGAAGCCGTGCGTTTAACAGAGCCTGACTTAATCAAAGCCTCCCCTAGGCTCCGACCATGATGATAGGCAGGGTCGGCGTCGATGAGCCGCCTGCGTTTTCGATGGTGACGCCGAAGGCCTTGGCTTCGATACCCTTGGGGATCGGCGGCATGATGATGCTGGCGTTGCCATGCTCATCGGGATGGAAGACTCCCGCAGGCATCGGGTTGCCGCCATTGGCGGGAATGAGCCAAAGCTCGTAGACCTTGGCGGATTCGAGTGGCGCCATATTGTTGGCCTGGAAGATCAGCGTGCCCTTCTCCGCGACATAGATCGCCCTGCCCTGAGGAACGGGCGGCGCCTGCGCCATAGTCAGCGTGACCCGCATGGCAGTGGTGTCCGTCATGGTGTCCATCACTTGCTGGGCCGTCTCGGCGTCGGTGCTCAGTTGAGCGATCTGGGTATTCTGCTCCGCGGTGGAGCCGCGCAGACTCTCGCGCTGGAGATAGAGATTGCCGGAGGTGACAGCCAGACCTGCGGCCAGCGCCCAGCCGACCCAGGGGAAAACCTTGCTGCCGAAGCTGCGCCGGGGGAGATCATCTTCTGTCAGAGAAGACGGAGTGAAGGAAGAACGGCTGCCAAAGCCGCGGTTGGGAAGCTCCGGTTCCGGCTCAATTTCAGGGGGAAGAGTCTTCTTTTCGAGCGCCACCTGTTTTAACAGGCGCTCCCGCGACTCGGCCGGCGGCGATTGCAGATCGACGGTGTAGGCGTAGACGGCCAGGTCGCCCTGTACCTCCGCCAGCTCGCGGCGGCACTCCGGGCAGTCCTCGATATGAGACGCGGCGGAGGCGGCCTCTTCCGGGGAGAATAACTGCATGGCAAACAGCACCAGATCGTCACGTTCAATATGTCTGGTCGAGTTCATGCGGTGAAGGCCTTTCTCAACGTCGTGAGCGCGCTGCGTATTCTGGTCTTGACCGTGCCCAGGGGGTCGCCCGTCATCTCGGCGATCTCGGAGTGGGTGAGGCCGTCGAAGAAGGCCATCTCCAGCGTCTTGCGCTGTTCGGCAGGGAGCTGGCCAATGACGCCGCGCGCCTTCTCCATCATATGGTTGCGCTCGGCCTCCTCGGCGAGGTTGTATTTCGAGGCCAGCTCCATCTCGTCGATGGAGTCTGCGGGCCGCTTCCTGCGCAGGGCGTCGATGGAGCGGTTGCGGGAGACGACGGCGAGCCAGCCGCCGAGGCTTCCGCGAGTCGCCACAAATCCATCAGGATTACGCCAGATCTGCATAAAAATTTCCTGTAAAACATCTTCGGCCGCGGCTGGATCGCGCAGCACGCGCAAGGCAACGGAGTACACGATCTTCGAGTAGCGGTCGAACAACGACGCCATGGCAGGCTCGTCGCCTTTGCGCACCAGGCCAAGCAGGGCGGCATCATCGAGCGTCGATGACGGTGGCGTGTTGACGATTCGCGTCTCTCTATACATAGAACGCGCCTGCGCCCGCGCCGGATTGTGCGAAGGGGGAGTATTCGCAGCGGCTGCCTGGGTCTGCCGTTTGAACGATGGTTGGCTTCATTACAGATGCAACTTTACCTGAAATTGTCTCAAGTGAGGTATTCATTCGGGCTCCCGTTCAACATGTACGCTTATAGATAGATGCAAAGGATGGCTGAGATCACTAATTCAAAGGCTGAGAAAGTTCGTCTGGACAAGTTGCTGGTCGATCAGGGGCATGCCGCCTCGCGGGAGAGGGCGCAGGCGCTGATTCTGGCCGGACGTGTGCTGGTCGATGAACAACGCGTCGATAAGCCGGGGACAGCGGTGCGCGGAGAAGTCGCGATCCGGCTGCTGGGCTCGGACCTGAAGTACGTCAGCCGGGGCGGACTGAAGCTGGAGCGGGCGCTGGAGTATTGGAAGATTGCGCTGGCGGGAGCGGCCTGTGTCGATATCGGCGCATCTACAGGCGGGTTTACGGACTGCATGTTGCAGCGCGGAGCGGCAAGCGTGCTCGCAGTCGATACCGGCTATGGGCAGATTGCGCAGAAGCTGCGCGACGATCCGCGGGTGACGCTGCGGGAGCGCACCAATGCGCGGCTGCTGGAGCAGGGCGAGTTGTTGGGGAGCGGAGCGGCTCCGGTGTTCTTTGCGATGGACGTTTCGTTTATCTCGGTGACGCTGGTGCTTCCGGCGGTGCTGGGGGCGTTATCGACGGAGACGCAGCAATGGAACGGAACGGGCGTGATTCTCATCAAGCCGCAGTTCGAGGCCGGGCGAGTACATGTCGGCAAGGGAGGGATCGTTCGCGATGATGGTGCGCGAAAGTTGGCCATCGAGCGGGTTCAGGAGTGCGTGATTGAACAAGGGGGAAGCGCGGTGGAGGTGATCGACTCGCCCATTCATGGAATGGAAGGGAACCATGAATATTTGCTTCACGCAGATTTTGGAGTGCGGGAGATCTTGGCAGACCACGAAGGGAAAGTGCCGTTACACTAAACGTTATGCCTTTAGCCGCCATTGTCTCCAAGCCGCAGAAACCGGAACTCGCCGGAATTTTGCAAGAACTTGTCACCTGGCTCGACAGCCATGGCTATCAATATCTTCTGGACCCCGACAGCGCTGCATATCTGGGCGTGGAGGGAGGGATTGAACGTCCGGAGATGCCAGGGCATAAGCCGAACCTGGTGATCGTGCTGGGCGGCGATGGGACTTTGCTGGCCGCGGCGCGGGCGTTTGCGCGGACGACGACGCCGATTCTTTCGGTGAATCTGGGGTCCTTGGGATTCCTTACCGAGATTCCCCTGGGCGATCTTTATACGACGCTTCAGGCATGGTGCGATGGCTGTGCCAGTGTCGAGATTCGGGCAATGATGCACGCGCAGCTTCATCGTGAGGGAAAGCTGCTGCATGAGTGGGATGCGCTGAACGATGTGGTGGTGTCCAAAGGAACCATCGCTCGCATGGCCGACTTTACGGTCGAGATCGACGAGCAGTTTGTGGCGAAGTTCCGTGCTGATGGAATCATCGTGGCGACGCCTACGGGGTCTACCGCTTACAATCTTGCGGCGAATGGGCCGATCGTGATGCCGAATGTGAATGCGATGGTGGTGACGCCAATCTGTCCCCACCTGTTGACGCTGAGACCTATAGTGGTACCTGGAGATTCTTCTATAAGTGTTCATATTGAAGGGGTTCCGAATCAGACCTATCTGACGGTGGACGGTCAGGAGGCGATGGAGCTGCTGCTCGGAGACATGGTCCATTGTTGCCGGTCGCAATACAGTGTCCGGCTGCTGCGGCACCATCCCAACGGCGTCTTCAATGTGCTGCGGTCCAAGTTGAAGTGGGGAGAGCGGTAGGGCTTTGCTGGAATCAGCGTTTCAGGGTGACGACCTGGGAGGCGATGGGGTGGCAGAAGACTTTGCCGTGGCTGAGGGCGATCTTGCGCTGCGCGAGAGCGGCCATTTCGGGGTCGTGCGTGACCATGACGATGGTGTGGCCGTTGCGGTGGAGATCCTGGAGCAGCTCGGCGACGATGGTCTGGTTGGCAGCGTCGAGATTTCCCGTGGGTTCATCAGCTAACAGGATCGGCGGGTTATTGATGAGGGCGCGGGCGATACAGACGCGCTGCTGCTCGCCGCCGGAGAGCTCGCTGGGGAGATGGTCGGCGCGGGGCGCGAGGCCGACGCGGGCGAGGGCGGCGCGGGCTTCGGCTTCATCGGTCATGGAGTGGAAGTACTGAGCCAGCATGACGTTTTCGAGCGCGGACAGATAAGGGATGAGGTGAAACTGCTGGAAGATGAAGCCGATCTTATCGGCGCGGAAGCGGTCGAGCTCGGTGGCGGACATAGTGGCGACGTCGACGCCGTCAATGCGGAGTTGGCCGGACGTGGGTCGGTCGAGGCAGCCAATGAGATTGACCAGTGTGGATTTTCCGGAGCCGGAGGGGCCGGTGATGGCGACCCATTCGCCAGCCACGATGCTGAATGCCGCATGGTCGAGCGCGCGGACTGTTCCGGCGCGGCCGGCGTACTCGCGGGTGACTGCGTTGAGGGAGATGACGGCGCAGTCGGGTCGGGTTCCGGCGTCGGTGAGGGATGCGGTGCTGAGGTCGGTCATGGGCTGCTTTCATTTTAGGGGATTTGGCGAATTGACGAGTTGCAGGGAGATGATTGCAGCGGTTCGAAGGAACTTCGCTGTGACGCACGATCAAGCTGCGGGCTTCGGTCGAGATGATGGGCTGGTGGTTTGATCGAGATGAGATATTTCTAGCCGGGAATAATTTCCCAGTTGCACCTTGAGGGGTGTATAAATCTCTCGCGGGCATAGATGTCGGACCAATTTATCCGGATGAGTTTATGCCGGGTGATTGCCGGGAACACAATTTGTCTGCCGCTTGTTTATTGATCTCTACGAGCCTATTGGCGCTATAAGGAGTACTTCACTGATGCATCGTATTTTCCGTTTCGTTCTATCGACGCTCACCCTCTCCACCATGATCGCGCCGCTGGCGTTGGCTGAGAACCCGCCGACCTCGTGGGTCGATAAAGATACAGGCCATCGTGTGATCCGGCTCACCAATGAGCCGGGTTCCTCCGGTTTCTACTTCAATGTCAACGCATATACGCCCGACGGCAAGCAGATGGTCTATAACGCGCGGGACGGGATTCATGCCATGGACCTGGCGACGCGCAAGACCAGACTGCTGGTGCCCAATCCGCCGAGTTCGCCAGATGCAGATAGCCCCAGCGCTTTTCGCTCGGGCGTACACGCGATTGTCGTGGGTAAAAAGACTCCGACCGTATTTTTCTCGAGGTTCGACGCTGAGACGAAGACGAGCACGATTTACTCCGCCGATGTTTACACGGGCGCGGTGAAGAAGCTGGCGACGCTGCCTCCGCGAGCGAGTGTGGTTACGGTGAACGCTGACGAGACGCTGGCTGCGGGCACCTACATCGAGGGCACCGCGGGCGAGGACTACGGCGCGCGCCGGGTGACGCCTCCTGGAGTCAAGCCGGGGTTTCTAGTGCAGCCGCAGAACAAGGGACAGATGATGGAAGAGCGTTTGGCGGCGCGGCTTCCTCTGGTGCTGTTCACAATCAATTTGCAGACTGGCAAGATGACCACGCTGCTGCACAGCACGGACTGGGTGAATCATCTGCTGTTCTCGCCGACCGATCCGACGCTGCTGATGTACTGCCATGAGGGACCGTGGCAGAAGGTGGATCGCATCTGGATGATCCATACCGACGGCACCCACAATACGCTGATCCACAAGCGGACGATGGCGATGGAGATTGCCGGGCACGAGTTCTGGGGGCTCGATGGCAAGACCATCTGGTACGACTGGCAGTATCCCAAGGGTGAGGACTTTTTCTTGGCCAGCTACAACCTGGATACGCACAAGCGCACGGCCTTCCACATGCAGCGGGATGAGTGGTCGATTCACTTCAACCTGACTCCTGAGCTTGATATGTTCACGGGCGACGGCGGCGATCCGGGGCAGGTGGCGAAGGCGAAGGACGGTGAGTGGATCGAGCTCTTTCATCCGGAGATGCTGAAGTTGACGGGCATCAACGAGCCGGATTTCTGGCAGCCCGGAGTCTTTCATTCGGAGCACCTGGTGAACATGTCTCATCACAACTACCGGCTGGAGCCGAACGTCCGATTTTCTCCGGATAAAAAGCTGGTGATCTTTACCAGCAATATGTTCGGCGAGAGTTACGTATTCGGGGTAGAGGTGGACAAGGCCGCGCATCCGGCGGCTGCGGAGATTCATTCGACACCGGTGCTGGCGAGGAAGTTCAATCCGGTAGAGCCGACACCGCTGCATGTGAATCCGCCGGCAGGTAAAAAGTAGAAACATCATTTGGTCCGGGCGCGCTGTGTCATCATGGCGCGCCCGGGCTTTAAAGGCTGTCCAAAGACTTGATTTGCGTTGGATTGACCAACAGACAACGACAAGAACTAAGACAAGATACAGGGATCTCTCCACTCCGCCATGCGATGAAGCCGCATGGCTCCAGTCGAGATGACGTTGTCTTCTCAGTTTGATGACGTGAGATTCAGTTTTTTTACAGGTTCTTAGGAAGCAGATTTTTTAACATCAGGAGTTTTTCATGCGCCTCTTGGCCCATTCTCTCGCTCTCGCTGCGGTCTTTTGTGTAACTGCGCCACTCTTTGCGCAATCATCTGCGGCTCCTCCAGGCCCTCCAAGGTCATGGGTTGATAAAGATACTGGTCACCGCATCTTCCGGCTAACGGATGAAGCTGGATCGTCCGGTTTCTACTTCAACGTCGATGCCTACTCTCCTGACGGCAAGTTGATGGCCTATAGCGCGTCCGATGGCATCCATGTGCTGGAGCTTGCAACCAGAAAGACGCGGCTGCTGGTGCCGAATCCGCCGCTTCCGGCAGATGCTTCGGCAGGGCCGGGGAGCGCTCGTGGCGGGGTTCATGCCATTGTTGTGGGCAGGAAGACGAACAGTGTCTTTTTCTCGAAGTTCGATGCGGCGGAGAATGCCACCACTCTATACAAGGCAGATATGTATACGGGAGCGGTGACGAAGCTGGTGACGCTGCCACCGCGCGTCGGCGTCACGACGATCAACGCGGATGAGACGCTTGGGGTCGGAAGCTACACCGAGACGGAAGCCGGATTGGCGCAGGAGTATGGGCGTAACCATGCTCCCGCTGCTTCTGCTGCTCCTGCGCCTAATGCAAAGCAGGCTCCGCGACAGGCCGGCAATCTTGTTCAGGCTGAGGACAAGCAGCAGATGATGGAGCGCCGCCTCGCCGCGCGTATTCCTGTGGTGCTCTTCAAAGTAGACCTCGGGAGCGGCAAGATTACTCCGCTGCTTCACTCGACCGACTGGATCGGGCATATGCTGTTTTCGCCCACCGATCCAACGCTGCTGATGTATTGCCATGAAGGACCGTGGCACAAGGTGGATCGCGTGTGGATGATTCATACCGATGGCACGCATAACACTCTGATCCACAAACGCACCACGGCGATGGAGATTGCCGGGCACGAGTTCTGGGGACTGGACGGACAGACCATCTGGTACGACTGGCAGTTTCCCAAGGGGCAGGACTTTTTTCTTGCCGGGTACAATTTGCAGACGCAGAAGCGAACCGCCTTCCACATGCAGCGGAATGAGTGGTCGATTCATTTCAACCTGACTCGGGACCTCGATCTCTTTGCCGGCGATGGCGGCGACTCAGGGCAGGTCGCGCGTTCGCATGATGGCACATGGATCGAACTCTTTCATCCGGAGATGCTGAAGGTTACGGGAATCAATGAGCCTGACTTCTGGCAGCCGGGCGTCTTTCACTCCGAGCATCTGGTGAACATGGCGCATCATAACTACCGGCTTGAACCGAACGTTCGATTTTCTCCGGACAAGAAGCTGGTGATCTTTACCAGCAACATGTTTGGGCCGAGCTACGTGTTTGGGGTCGAGGTGGAGAAGGCGGCAAACGCTCCGGCTTCCAATGTGCGCTCCACGCCAGAGTTGGCGAAGGAGTTTAACCCGGTTGACCCAACACCCACGCCGGACGATAAGTGAGGACATTCAGGGCAGCCGGAGATTCGTGTAAGCTGGGCTGGCTGCCATTTCCGCGACGATTGGACGACCCAAACTGCAACCTGACGTGACATTGAACGAAGAGACCCGTGTACAGCGGCGGCGATGGCGCATTGCGTGGCTGCTGGGGATCGGGGTGCTGGTCAACTACTTCGACCGGGTGAACCTGTCGGTCTCGCATGAGGCGCTGGTCACGACATTTGGCATCTCGGCGGTGACCTTCGGCTATCTTTCGGGTGCCTATAACTGGACCTACGCGATGTGCCAGTTGCCGATCGGTGTGCTGCTGGATAAGTTCGGTATTCGGCGGGTTGGGCTGATCGGGACATTTTTGTGGGGTATCTCTTCTTTCGGAGCGGCAATTACACCGAATCTTGGTGGATTCTTTGCCGCGCGGTTGCTGCTGGGGATAGGGGAAGCACCGACGTTTCCCGCCAATGCGAAGGCGATCGGTTATTGGTTTCCGGCGAGAGAGCGGTCCATGGCGACGGCGATCTTCGATTCGGCGGCAAAGTTTTCTTCGGCGATTGGCGTGCCGCTGATCGGCATTCTGCTGTTGAAGGTTGGCTGGCGATGGAGTTTTGCCATTACCGGGATCGTGAGCTTCCTCTATTTTTTCTTCTTCTGGAAGATGTATCGCGATCCCGAGGACGATCCGAAGCTGAGCGAGGCTGAGCGAAGGCACATCGCCGACGAAGCGGACCCGGTCGTTGTAGGAGATATGCTGAGCGGCACGGCATCGCTCGGTTTTTTGCTGCGGCAACGAAAAGTGCTGGCGATGGTGCTGGGCTTTGGATCGTATAACTATGTTTTTTATCTGCTGCTGACGTGGCTGCCGAGCTATCTCTCTTCGGCGCTGCATATCGACCTGCTGCACTCGTTTCTCTATACCGGGGTGCCATGGCTGGTGGCGACGGCGGCGGACCTGGTGGTTGGCGGATGGCTGGTGGATACGCTGATTCGCCGGGGATGGAATGCGAACACGGTGCGGAAGGTGATTCTGATCGGCGGCACTGCGATGGGGCTGGGCATTCTGGGGGCGGCGAATGCGCACACGGCGACGCGGGCGCTGATCTGGATCAGCATCTCGATTGGCGGTCTGTCGGCCGCGGCTCCGATAGGATGGTCGATTCCGTCGCTGATTGCGCCTCGGCACAGCGTCGGCAAGGTGGGCGGGATCATGAATTTTTCCAACCAGATTTCGGGGATTGCCGCGCCCGTCATCACGGGATATGTGGTGGCGGCGACGCAGTCGTTTGCGTGGGCGTTCGGGGTGTCGGCGGCGTATCTGCTGGTGGGGATTGCGGCGTACCTGTTTATGCTGGGCAGGATTGAGCCGATGGCATTGGAGCCGCAGCGGGCGGGGTAGAGGAAGAACAACTGCAACGGTAAGAACAACGGCGGATTCTCGGACGGTAGAGCGTGTCCGAAGAAAAGCAGATCCTCCGCCTGCGGCGAAGGATGACAATAGTGGGGGAAGCTTTCTTCGTTTGTGGGTATTGCTGCTTGGGAACTTCTACAAGGTTGCGCGCATGGCTCCGGTGGAGATGCCGCCGTCGATCAGGAGAGTTTGCCCGGTCATGTAGCGGCTGGACTCCGAGGCTAGAAACACGACGGCTCCGTCGAGGTCCTGGGGTGCGCCGGGACGCTTCATGGGGATGCGCTCCTTGAGGTATTCGACCCACTTCTCATTTTCGTAGAGGACGGTGTTCTGCTTGGTGTGGAACCAGCCGGGGGCGAGACAGTTGACGGTGATGCCGTGCTGGCCCCAGTCGTCGGCGAGGCTCATGGTGAGCTGGCGGATACCGCCGCGGCTGGCGCCGTAGGGAGCGAGGCCCGAGTAGCCGAAGACGCTGGTCACGGAGCCGATGTTGATGATGCGGCCGTAGCCGAAGGGCATCATGCGGCGGGCCATCTGCTGGGCGACGAAGAAGCTGCCGCGCAGATTGGTGTCGAGCACAAGGTTCCAGTCGTCCCAAGTGACGTCGAGGGCAGGCTTGCGGACGTTGCAGCCGGCGTTGTTGACGAGGATGTGAATCTGGCTGCAGGCGGCTTCGGCGGCGGCGGCCATGCGCTCGATGCTGCCCTGATCGCGGACGTCGAGCGCGAGCGGGATGGCTTTGCGGCCGAGGGCTTCGATCTCGGGAAGGAAGGGGGCGAGGTCTTCGACGCGGCGGCTGGTGAGAATGAGATCGGCTCCAGCGGTGGCGAGGGCGCGGGCAAAATACTGGCCGAGGCCGCGGCTGGCTCCGGTGATGAGGGCGGTCTGGCCGGTGAGATCGAAGAGGGGATTCGGCATTATTTAGCTGCGCTTTCGCTGGGATTGGCTGCGTTTTCGCGGGGGCCTTCGCGAGGATCGAGGACGATCTTCATCAGGTTGGGTTCGTGGGCATAGAGGCGTTCGAACCAACTGGGGCCATCGGTCAATGGAGCGACAGCGGTGATGAGCGGGCCGACCTTGATCTTTCCTTCGGCGATCAGTTGCATGGCCTGCGGGTATTCGCCCGAGGAGGCGCAGGAGCCTTGCAGGCGAATCTGGCGGGAGACGACCTTTTGCAGGTGGATGGTGACTTCGGGAGTGATGTTGCCGACCAGCGTGACGGTGCCGCCCTTGCGCACGCAATCGATGGCGGAGGTGACGGTCTCGTTGCGGCCTACGGCTTCGAGGACGAGATCGACGCCACGGCCTTCGGTAAGGCGGAGAACTTCGGTGAGAAGGTCCGCGCCGGAGAGTTGCAGGGTCTGGTCGGCTCCGAGATCGGCGGCGAGTTTGAGGCGGGTGGAGTCGATGTCGGCAACAAAGATGCGGGAGCAGCCGGCTGCGCGGGCGGACTGGAGCAGCAGCAGGCCGATCATTCCGGAGCCGATGACCAGCGCGGTTTCGCCGCCCTTGATCTCGGAGACGTTGACGCCGTGGAGGGCGACGGAGACGGCTTCGAGCATGGCCGCTTCAGCGAAGGAGAGGGCGGAGGGCAGGGAGTAGAGAATGCGCTCGGGGACGGTGACGTACTCGGCAAAGGCGCCATGGCGTCTGAATTCGCCGCAGGAGACGCCGACGACCTGGCGGTTGTCGCAGAGGTTGACCTGGCCCCGGCGACAGAAGTCGCAGACGCCGCAGTAGACGGTGGAGTCAAAGGTGACGCGGTCGCCTTTAGCGAATCCGGTGACCGCCGAGCCGACGGCGGCGACGATACCCGCGGCCTCGTGGCCCATAACGATGGGAGGAATGCGGCGTCCGGTGGAGCCGTCGTATCCGTGTACATCGCTGCCGCAGATGCCGCAGGCGGCGACCTGGACGAGAACGTCGTCGGGACCGGGAACGGGCTGGGGGAGATCCTGGAGTTCGAGGTGCTTGTATTCGGAGAGCAGCATTGCCTTCATGTTGGCGGGGACCTTTCAGGAAAGACGGTGCAACGAGTTTGATGGTACCCCCCACCCGGGTGTTTTTTGTAAAGTCTTCTAACAAAAGAAGATAGCTTGGTGGTTAGTTCTAAAGTCCTGCAACTAAAGTAGTTGCAGGTAAAGTATTCATTATAAAAGAGTTGGTTTTTATGCAGCTTATGTTGGCGCCGCTTATTTTTCTACTGCTTTAATTGTAGCGAATTGGGTGGAACTCATTGACAGGTTTTGTGAATTTATTATTTTTGGCGTAAGTGATTGTATTCAGGTTGATTGCGGGGTTGTGTCGGGATTTTTTAAGGGGGTTGGGGGCTTGACAGGGGAACGCAGATTCCTCCGCTTCGCTGCGGAATGACAAAAAAGGGGGCAGCGGCAGTGAGGTGGGATGGGGGTGGCGGGGAGATTATTTGCGCTTGGCTGCCTTGATGCGGGCGATCTCGTCCATGCGCTGGGCGAGGAGCTTTTCGCGGCCCTCGTTGGTGGGCCGGTAGTAGCGGCGGCCAGCGAGTGAGGAGGGCAGGCACTCCATGTCGGCGACACGATCTTCGATGTCGTGGGCGTACTGGTAATCCTTGCCGTAGTCGAGGCTCTTCATCAATTTGGTGGGAGCGTTGCGCAGATGGAGAGGGACAGGCTCTGCCGCTGTGGCCTCGATGTCGGCCTTGACCGCGCTGTAGGCGGTGTAGACGGCATTCGATTTAGGCGCGAGCGCGAGATAGACCACGGCCTGCGCCAGAGCCAGACCGCCTTCGGGCTGGCCGAGGAAGTGCATGGCGTCCTTGGCCGAGAGGCAGAGGTTGAGCGCTTCGGGAGCGGCGAGGCCGATGTCTTCGACCGCCATGCGCACGATGCGGCGGGCGCAGTACATGGGGTCTTCGCCCGCTTCGAGCATGCGGCCCAGCCAGTAGAGCGCGGCGTCGGGGTCGGAGTTGCGCACGCTCTTGTGCAGGGCGGAGATGATGTCGTAGTGCTGCTCGCCCTTCTTGTCGTAGAGCAGGACGCGGCGCTGCATGGCTTCGGCGGCGAGGGCTTTGGTGATGACGCGCTCTTTGCGTCCTTCCACCAGCTTGACGGCGACGTCGAGGGCATTGAGAGCGTTGCGGGCGTCGCCGCTGGAGTAGGAGGCGATGGTGGAGAGGGCGTCCTCGTCTGCGGCTAGTCGTGATTCGCCGAGGCCGCGCTTGTTGTCGGCCAGGGCGCGCTGGAGGAGGGCGACGATCTCGTCTTCGGTGAGCGCGAGCAGGGTGTAGACACGGCAGCGCGAGAGCAGCGCGGCGATGATCTCGAAGGAGGGATTCTCGGTGGTCGCGCCGATCAGGCGGATGGTGCCGCGTTCGACGTAGGGGAGAAAGGCGTCCTGCTGGGCCTTGTTGAAGCGGTGAATCTCGTCGACGAAGAGGATGGTGCGGGAGCCGAAGCCTGCGGCCTTTTCGGCGTCGGCCATGACCTGCTTGATCTCCTTGATGCCGGAGAGGACGGCGGAGAACTCAATGAAGCTGGACTGGGTCATGCGGGCGATGATCTTGGCCAGCGTGGTCTTGCCGGTGCCGGGAGGGCCCCAGAAGATCATCGAGGTGGCGTCGTCGGACTCGATGGACAGGCGGAGAGGCTTGCCGGGGCCGAGGAGGTGCTGCTGGCCGACGTATTCGTTGAGGGTCTGGGGGCGCATGCGCTCGGCGAGCGGGAACTGACGGCTGTGGGTTGAGGCTGCGGCGAGGGGTGAGGCGTCGAAGAGGCTCATCGGGGACTCTCCTGGTGATTGCTCTGGTGATCGCTCTGGCGGTTTCTTTGCCGCGATGCTTCGTAGAGGAGCAATGATCCGGCGATCGCCGCGTTCAGGCTTTCGACCGGGCCGGGGCAGGGAATGGTGACATGCTCGACGGCCAGTTCCATCCACTCCGGGGTCAGGCCTGCGCCTTCGTTGCCGATGAGTAGGGCGATGGGACGGGAGAGATCGACATTCTGCGCGTCGGTGGTATTGAAGTCGTCGGAGCCGACTGCGGCCAGCAGACGGATGCCGTGTGATTTGAGAGAGGCTACGACGTCGATGGTTACGGCTACGACGGGCATGCGAAAGATGCTGCCCACACTGGCACGGAGGGCCTTCTGGTTCCAGGCGCTCACGGTTCCGGGAGTGGTCAGGATGCCGGTTGCGCCGAAGGCCTCAGCGGAGCGGACCAGCGTTCCCAGATTGCCGGGGTCCTGCAGACCGGCGGCGATGAGAATCAAAGGCGTGCCGTGCAGCACGGCGTCGATTTTGGGGACGGGAGGGACAAGAAGAGCGGCGACGCCCTGGGGAGATTGAGTCTCGACGACGCTGGCGAAGACTTCGTCGGTGAGGGTGAGCACCTCGACGCAGCGGGGAACGATGGAGGGAACGGCGCGGCGTTCGCTGACGAAGACGGTCTTGAGCACCATGCCGCTGCGCAGGGCTTCGGCGAGCAGATGGTCGCCCTCGATGGCTACCATGCCGCCGCTGAGACGGGCGTGACCGGCAAAGGCGGCGCGCAACTGCTTGACGCGGCTGTTGGAGCGGCTGGAGACTACGGTCTTTTCAAAGAGAGGCATCAAGCAAAATCTTACGCTGTCGGAGGGGGTCTTCGAGACGCTGTTTGGAACCGCTATGGCGGGCCATGCATGTGGATACAAAGGGCGGATAACGGCAAGGAGCAAGGCGAAATACAGGGATCTCTCCACTGCGCCACGCGATGAAGCCGCGTGGCTCCGGTCGAGATGACGTTTTTCAGGAGATTGTCGAGAGGATGCTATTCGAGTTTTTGGACAGGTTCTGAGGGTAGAGGTGCGGCACGAGGGAAGACGCAATGCTGGTATTCTGATGCAGGTTTGCGGCTTTTATACCGTATCTATCCCATATTCGCGGCCCAGGCGGCTGAACCCCAGGCATAGGAGCCAGATTTTGACGGCTGAAACACTCCGCATCCATCCCGACGAGCCTGAACCAGAGCTGATCGGCCAGGTTGTCGACAGCTTGAACTGCGGCAATGTCGTCGCTTTGCCGACGGATACTTTTTATGGCCTCGCGGTCGATCCGGTGAATCTGAAGGCGGTGGATCGTATCTACGATCTGAAGACGCGGGCGCGGCATAAGCCGCTTTCCCTGCTGATCGCCGAGGTGGCGCAGGCCTATGAGATTGCGCGGCAGCTCGACTCGGCGTTCGACCGGCTGGCGGAGAAGTTCTGGCCGGGGCCGCTGACGATTATCGTTCGCGCAGGGTCGAAACTTCCGCTTCGGGTGACGGCGAATACGGGCAATGTGGCGCTTCGGGTTCCGGAGGCGGCGATCTCGCGCGCGGTGGTGGCGAAGCTGGGACTGCCGATTACGGCGACCTCCGCGAACCTGCATGGCTATCCCGAGTGCACCTATGCCAATTGCGTGCGCGAGCAGTTGGGCGACAAGATACCGCTGATCGTCGACGGCGGCCCGACGGCGCGGTCGACGCCGACGACTATTGTCGACCTTTCGGGTGGGGGAAGTTCATGGATGATTCTCCGCGAAGGAGCTATACCGACGCACGAGATCGCGCTTACGCTGCAACGCTAGGCTGGCGAGGCCAAGGGATGGATATTCCCCTATCTGTTCTCGCATGCCGTAAACTCATCTTTCACCGCCGATGACTGTTTCTTCCTCCAACATGCGCCGTACTCGCCGGTCTTCTCCCGGACGCACGTTTTTGCGGCTGATTTTCATGCTTCTTATGTTGGGGGCGCTGGGGTGGTTTGCCTGGGTGGCTCAGCAGATCGCCGAGGTCGCCGGTCAGGACCAGGCGCAGCCGGCGGACGCCATTGCGGTATTCGGCGCGGCGCAGTACCGGGGGCGGCCTTCGCCGATACTTCATGCGCGTCTCGACCACGCCGTCGATCTCTATCGCAAACAGGTTGCTCCGCTGGTGATTACGCTGGGGGGATCGGGCGACAAGGACTCCGGCCACACCGAAGGAGGTGTGGGGCGCGATTATCTGCTGGCCAATGGCATTCCCTTCGGCAACATCATTGCGGAGACGCGTTCGACCGATACTGAGCAGCAGGTTCGGAGGCTGGCTGCGATTGCGCGGGAGAATAATCTGGGGTCCATCGTGGTCGTCAGCGACGCGACACACCTGTTCCGCATTCGCGAGCTTTGCCGGGATGTGGGATTGCGCGTTTATACGTCGCCGCGTCCGGCGATGGGGCGCATCAGCGACTACGATCTGGCGATGCGGTACTTTCACGAGATGCTGGGATATACCGCGCTGCGGCTGCACCTGGATATGGGATGGATGCGGAGCTGGATGGATTGAGGGTTCCGAGGCTGGCGCCCAGGAAGAGCCGTACCTCAGGGGCTAAAGCCCCGCTGCTGATAGGAAGTCTGTGGCACGGCTGAAGCCGTGCCCTTAAGCAAGACAGGCATTTCCGCAAACCGGCATCGGTGCGCTTAAGCGACACGGGTTCTTCTGCGAACCGGGAGTGATGCTTGAGCAACATAGGAGTTCTTCGGCAGGCTGTTGTCGTTCTATAAGGTCTTCTGGCTGGCGGAGACGTTCCTGTACTGGGGTGAATAGCCGAGTTGACGGGCGTAGTTCAGGATGTGATCGAAGTCGAGGCTGATGGTCGCTCCGGCCTTCTGCGTGACTTCATCTTCAATCGGCAGATCGAAGTCGTCGGCACCGTAACGCAGGCCGTCAAGGGCGCGCTCGTTCTGCGTCAGAACGGAGGTGCGGATGCGCGGGATGTTGTCCAGATAAATCCGGCTGAGGGCGAGGTGGCGGAGATACTCCGCTGTGGTGATCTCGATGCCGCCGATCTGGGTGAAGTAAGGCTTGAAGGTCCAGCAGAGGAAGCTGGCGAGGCCGCCGGTCTCGTCCTGAAAGCTGCGGGTGCGTTCGAGGTGCTCGATGCGTTCGTCAAGGGTCTCGTCGAAGCCGATGACCATGGTGGCGGTGGTCTTGAGGCCCGCGTCGAGAATGGCTTTTTGGGCGAGGAAGTATTCGGCGACGGTGTACTTGAACTTGGAGTGGCGGGCGCGGAAGTCTTCGGTGAGGATCTCGGAGCCGCCGCCGGTGATCCAGCGCACTCCAGCTTCTTTGAGGCGCGCAGCAGCGTCGGCGTAGGAGAGTTTGGCATGGTCGGCGAGGTAGAGGAATTCGGCGATGGTGAGGGCGTAGAACTCGATGGAGTCTCCGTAGCGGGCGCGGATGGCGGCGAAGAGATCGCAGTAGTAGCTGAGCGGAAGCTGCGGGTTAAAGCCGCCGTTGAACGCTGCCAGGTCACCGCCGAGGGTGAGCAGTTCGTCGAGCTTAGCGAAGACTTGTTCGTGGCTGAGGACGTAGCCGCCGCTGGCGCCGGGGAGTTTGTAGAAGGCGCAGTAGTCGCACTGGGCGACGCAGACGTTGGTGTAGTTGATGATGCGCATCACCATGTAGGTGCAGGCGTCGGAGGCATGGAAGCGGTTGCGAACGGTGTTGGCGAGCGAGCATAGTTCGGCGTCGGTTGCGTTCTTCCAGAGCCAGCGAGCGTCGGCGGCGTCGATGCGCTGGCCGTGATCGACCTTGGCGGCAATTTCTGCGAGTTGGCCGAGAGGTAGAGCGATACCGTTCCCCATAGCTTTCATTGTATGGCTATCGATTGCGGGTTTTGCGAATTTCGTATTGCGCAGGGAAGGACAGAACTGAGTGGGTCCGGTAAGATGTCGGCATGAAAAGAATGAATCGGCATGCTCTTTGGGTTGCAGCTTTCGCTTTAGCAGCGGTGGGAACGATGGCGGCCAGAGCGCAGGGGGCGCCGGCTCCGGCGGGATCGGGAAATAAGGCGTTGTCGGACTCCGGGGTATTTCCTTTGGAGCAGATGACGGCGGTAAAAACGGCGAACGGCGGAGAGAGCCGGAGTGTTGTGCGTGGAGTGCTGAAGACCGGAGAGGACGTTGCGCTGCACGAGTCCACGCTGCAGCCTGGAATGTCGCCGAATGCCGGGCATGCGATTCAACACTCTGAGTTCATCGTGGTGCGGGAGGGGACGTTGCAGTTTGAGCACGATGGCAAGACGGAGACGGTAGGTCCGGGTGGGGTGATCTATGTGGCCTATGGAACTTTTCATAAGATGCAGAACGTGGGGAACGTACCTGCGAAGTATCTCGTGGTGGGGATTGGCGGGGATACGAAAAAGTAACGGAGAACAGGTGCGTACCGCCCTGTCTGTATGCGGGCGCATGACATGCACTTAAGTTGTAGAAAATTCCATCAATAATCCACATTTCTGCTGCTACCGTTTAGGTGAATAAATCTGTTGTCGAAGAAAGAATTCACTATGCGTCGCAGTCTTCTCCTTCTCGTGTCCCTCTCTATCTTTGGTTTCGGCATCGCCGCCCACGCCGGTACGATCACCGCGGGGGTCTACGATCTCAACGGCGCCTATGTTAATGGCTACTCCATTACAGGGACGGTTACGCTCAACAGCGCGGGGAATGCAACGACCGCCAATCTCACCTTCAACAATCCGAGCTTCAATAATCCCGGCCTTCCGAACTTCAGCTTGATCTCGTTTACGAATGCTTATAATGGCTTGAGCCAGAATTACCTTACGTCGGCCAATAATGCCGGCCAGGTTGCGCTGTACTTCAACACGACCTCCGACGCCAATGGCTACTTCAACCTGTGCCTCAGCAGCGCGCAGTGCGGGACCTCGACGGGAACGCAAAATCCTTCGGCGCTTCAGCTCTATGGGTTTTACAACAGCGCGACGGGAAGCAATCCAGGGCTCGCCAACACAAACTTCAGCAGCGGATATCTGACCGAGGCCGGAGCGCCCATCACTGCGGTCACGCCGGAGCCTTCCTCGCTCATCCTGCTGGGTACCGGAGTCTTTGGGCTGGCTGGGGTCTGCTTCTTCAAAGTGAAGCGATGTAACGGCACGACCTATCCATCCGGCGCACAGGATTGTTGATGAAGAGGTGCAAGCGACCTGGCTGGCGAAGGTCGAAATGGGCGCGTAAGATGTCGGAATGAAAAATTTAAACCGTCGTGATCTTTGTGTGGCTCTGTCGGCTTTTGCGGCGATGGGGAGTGTGGCGGCTGGAGCACAGGCTCCAGTGATGCCGGGACGTCCGGGAGAAAAGGTGCTGTCGGAGTCGGAGGCATTTCCTTTCGACAAGCTGCCGGTGAAGTCTTCGGCGAATGGCGGGGCCAGCCGTGCCGTGACTCAGGGGCCGCTGGCTACGGGTGAGTTCATCGAGATGCACGAGACGACCCTGCCGCCGGGCAAGATGCCGCATGCGGCGCATAAACATCGGCACTCGGAGTTTCTGATGATTCGCGAGGGTACGGTCGAGTTCGAAAGCGAGGGAACGAAGCAACGGCTGGGGCCGGGGGGAGTGGCTTTTGCGGCTTCGAACAAGATGCATGGGTTGAAGAACGTGGGGGATGTTCCCGCACAATATTTTGTGATTGCCATTGGTCGGCAGTCGGCGGTGCAGCAGGTTTGAGTCTGTGCAGTCTGTGAGATTCGAAAGGGTGTTGTCCATCTGACTAAAGACGAAGAAGACTGATTGCGATGAGCAAGCAGTAACTTCGATGGCCAGATGGACTATTACCCTCATGTTTGTTTATGGGCATGGTTGAGAAGCTTTGGCTGGGCAGCGCTGGTAAGTGGGTCAGGCGATACCGTCAATCGGGCTGGGTATTAATAGGTAAAATTTAGCTTGCATTATGCAAGTAGATTTTGATAACGTGCCGAGTGTGTCTGAAAAGCATGGTTCAAAACGCAGGTCCGGTTGCCCGGTGAGTATTTCGCTGGAGATGTTGGGAGATCGCTGGTCGTTGCTGATTGTGCGCGATCTGATGGTTCGTGGATACCGGACGTTCAGGGAGTTTGAGAGGTCGGGCGAGGGCATTGCCAGCAATATTCTGGCCGACCGTCTGAGGAAGCTTGAAGCGGCGGGGATCCTTACCGTCGAGGCTGAGGAGACGGACGGGCGGAAGCTGAACTACCGGCTGACGGAGAAGGGAATCGATCTGGCTCCGGTGGTACTGGAGTTGCTGATCTGGGGAGCGCGGCACGAGGAGACGGGAGCGCCGTGCGCCGTGATGGTAGAGATGGCGAAGAACCGCGAGGCTGTTCTTGCGGAGACTCGGCGGAGGTGGCAGGAACGGGATCCGACGCCATTGCTGCCACCGTTCGGAAAAGATTCAACAGAAAAATGAAAGCTGTATGGAGGATTCATGCAGGCAGAGATTCAATCGGCTGCACCAGCGAAGGGGCTACTTTGGACGGGGCGGATTCTCAGCGTCCTCGCTGCGCTCTTCATGCTCTTCGACGGCGTGGGACATCTGCTGAAGCCGGCTCCGGTCGTGCAGGCATTCGCACAGCTCGAATTTCCTCTGCGCTTGTCCGTCTGCCTCGGGGTCATCCAGTTGATCTGCGTTGCCCTCTATATCGTTCCACGCACCGCTGTTCTGGGTGCGGTTCTACTGACCGGCTATCTCGGCGGCGCAGTCGCGATTCACATGCGGGTGGGGAACCCGGTGTTTGAGTGCATATTCCCCATCATCATAGGCATATTTTTCTGGGCGGGACTTCTGCTGCGCGACGTGCAGTTACGCGCACTTTTTCCAGTGAGAAGCTAGCCTTCACCGATTTTCAGATTTTTCACGATCTTTCATTCTTCATTTGAAGGGAGCAAAAGATGAGCAAAGTGCGGGTACTGGTTGGCACGCGCAAGGGCGCGTTTGTTCTGACATCGGACGGGAAGCGGGAGAAGTGGGAGGTCAGCGGGCCGCACTTCGCGGGCTGGGAGATCTATCACGTGAAGGGATCGCCGGTCGATCCGAACCGGATCTATGCGTCGCAGTCCAGCGGCTGGTTCGGGCAGGTGATTCAGCGGTCGAACGATGGCGGCAAGACGTGGGAGGCGATGGGCAACAAGTTTGCGTACGACGGCGTACCGGGAACGCACCAGTGGTACGACGGGACGCCGCATCCGTGGGAGTTCAAGCGGGTCTGGCACCTGGAGCCGTCGCTGACCGATGTCGATGCGGTGTATGCGGGGATCGAAGATGCCGCGTTGTTCCAGTCGACCGACGGCGGGCAGAACTGGCAGGAGCTTTCGGGGCTGCGCGGGCACGGCTCGGGGCCGCACTGGCAGCCGGGCGCGGGCGGGATGTGTCTGCACACGATCATTCTCGATCCGAGCGATGCGCAGCGAATCTATATTGCCATCTCGTCGGCGGGGGCGTTCCGTAGCGACGATGCGGGTAAGACGTGGAAGCCGATCAACCAGGGACTGCGGTCGGAGCATATTCCCGATCCGACGGCTGAGGTTGGGCATTGCGTTCACCACATTGCCATGCATCCGTCGAAGCCGGAGGTGCTGTTCATGCAGAAGCACTGGGATGTGATGCGCAGCGACAATGCCGGAGACTCGTGGCAGGAGGTGAGCGGAAATCTGCCGACCGATTTTGGGTTTGCCATCGACGTTCATGCGCATGAGCCGGAGACCATTTATGTGGTTCCCATCAAGAGCGACTCGGAGCACTATCCGCTGGATGGGAAGCTGCGGGTGTATCGCAGCCGCACCGGCGGCAACGAATGGGAGCCGCTGACCAAGGGGCTGCCGCAGAACGATTGTTATGTGAACGTGCTGCGTGACGCGATGGCGGTCGATTCGCTGGATTCGTGCGGCGTGTACTTCGGCACGACGGGCGGGCAGGTGTATGCGTCGTCCAACGCGGGAGACAATTGGGCTCCGATTGTGCGCGATCTTCCGGCGGTGCTCTCGGTTGAGGTGCAGACGCTGCCATGATTCGAGTCCTGCTTCCGGCTCATTTACGGACACTGGCGCATATCGAGGGAGAGGTACAGCTTGATGTGGACGGTGCGGTCACGCTGCGCTCGGTGCTCGATGCGCTGGAGGAGCGTTACCCGATGTTGTGCGGGACAATTCGCGATCACGATACGCAGCAGCGACGGGCGTTTTTGAGGTTCTTTGCGTGTGAGGAGGATCTGTCGCACGAGTCGCCGGATGCTCCGCTGCCGGAGGCGGTGGTGAAGGCGGCGGAGCCTTTGATTGTGCTGGGAGCGGTGGCTGGGGGGTAGGCGATATAGATCGGGCTTTCAGAGGCTGCTGAAGAACTCCGTTGCGGTGCGTAAAGAGCCCTCAGCGGCTAAAGCCGCACTGCCAGCAAAGCATTTACGGCACGGCTGAAGCCGTGCCCTTAACAAAGCTGGAATTTTTCAGCAACCTCTTTCAGCCCCTATGTATCGGTAGCCCAAACAGCAGATTCCTCCGCTTCGCTGCGGAATGACAACAAAAAAGCTGCGGAATGACAAGCAAAAGGAAGCTCTAGTCGCCGGACTCTGCGAGGAGGGAGGCGAAGGCGGTGATGAAGCTGGCGCCGTTGGAGCCGTCGGGATCGGCCATGTCCGGGGTGGCGGGCAGGACGGTGGTGTCGGCGGGGCCGGGCCAGAAGGATTGGATTTTGCCGAGGCCGCCTTCGCTCAGCCACTCGCTGACGAGTTGGAAGGCGGAGAGAGGATGGCCGAGGCGGAGCCAGTCTGCGCCGGGTGAGCCTGCGCCGGGGGGGGCGATGGCCATCTTGGCAGCCATGAGGTTGCGGCGGTTGGCACGGACTTTCTTCGAGTAGCCGTTGTCCATCTGGCGGTCGAAGGAGGCGATGGCGGCGGAGCCGTCGAAGGTCATGCCGCGGCGGCGGATGTGGGTGGCTCCGGTGAGGCTCCAGACGTCGTCGACGATGACGGTGGTGGTGCGGATGAAGGCGGTGCGTCCGGGAAAGCCGACGGGATGGAAGACGGCGACACGATCGGGCACGGTAGCCAGCAGAGCGCTCACGGCTTCGTTGCGCGCCTTGTAGTGCTGGCGCGACCAGCTTTTGTAGTTCTGCGCGAAGTCGGACTCGCGGGGCGTGCAGACGATGAGCCGCAGGTTGGGACGCAGAAGCAGCGTAGCGAGAATATCGGAGATGAGGTCGATCTCCCGCGGCTTAGGCGGACCGCTGGGATAGGCGGTGCGGGCGAACTGGGGCGACTCGATGTAGATGAGTTCGCGGGCGTCGCGGATGGCGCGGTGGAGAGACCAGAGCGAGTCGCGGAGGCCGTTGGTGGAGACGATGACTTCGCGGCGAAAATCCTTTTGCTGGCGCGGCTCGTTGGGGCCGGTAGACACGGTTGGCGCCGTAACGCCGAGGGTGGCGGCGAGACTGTTGACGAGGCTCTGAAGGGTAGTGCCGGGTGCGGGTACGGGCACAAGGCTGAGCTCGGGAGTCTCGCAGATGGCGGGCGTGGTTTCGAGCAGGACGCCGATGCCGGTGTTGGCGGCGGTGCTGTCGGTGGGGACATTGAAGTTGTCGCCGTTCGTGGCGACGAGCCAGCCGGGGCCGGCGGTGGCGATGTCCGGGAGAGGGAGAGGGATGATGGGCTGGGCGCGGCGCATGGCGTGGCAGGCGAGATCGTAGGCCAGCGCTCCGGTGACATGGATGCCGGGGGCGTGGAGGTCGGGGCCTGCGGGGTTGCCGGGATTGCCGCCTGCGTGCTG
This sequence comes from Terriglobales bacterium, assembly GCA_041691575.1. GTDB lineage: Bacteria > Acidobacteriota > Terriglobia > Terriglobales > Acidobacteriaceae > Edaphobacter. The sequence goes on along the minus strand of JBEPUJ010000001.1, from coordinate 191,128 downwards.
GGCGGAGCGGGTTTCGGGAGCCCAGCGGCCGCCGGAGAGAACCGCTTCCCAAAGGAGAGTGTTGGCGGGCGTGCCGCCGGTGGTGCCGCTGGTGGCGATGGTTTCAAAACGTGCCATGGTGGGCAGGCGCGGTCCCTGACGGGGTACAGTTTCGCCGGTGAGTGAGCGCAGGAAGCCGACGATGCCGCCGGGCGCGGCTCCCGGAGGAGCGACGGTGGTGGGGATGCCGAAGAGAGGGACGGGCGCGACCGATTGGAACATCGGAACGATGGACGCGGTGAGACTGACTCCGCCGAAGGGGTCGGCGGGTGGAGCGGCAGGTCCGGCGGCGACGGCGGCACTGACGCCGCCCCATAGCTTGCGGTTGCCGTTGCGGGGAGCGACGACGATGTCCATCGTGAGGTTGGCGGGTGAGGGATTGGGCTGGCCGCCGACGAGTTGGAAGGGGTTAGAGAGGAAGATCTGGGTGGGCGCACCGTTGTGAGCAATGGCGGCTCCGCCGTTGCAGCGCAGGAAGGAGGGGGCGTCGGCGGTGATGGCAACGATGGTGACGTAGACCTGGGGATAGATGCGGATGTGTGCGCCGTCGGGGGCTCCACCGGTTGGGATGGTGACGACGACATCGTGTCCTGCTCCTCCGGTGGCCCAGGCGGCGGTGATACCGGTGGCAGGAGAGACGAGAGGATTGGGGAATCCGGTAGCGGTGTTGGGGGCGGGAAAGGCTGGCCAGTGCGCGGGCGCTCCGAGTGCGGCGGGGACGGCCATGGTCTTGTCGATGCTGGGGGAGACGGCGAGCGTCATGCCCTGGTTGGCGCGGGTGAACAGCAGGTCGGACTGGGCGAGCGTGTCGGGGCCGTCGTTGAGGTAGTTGATGACGACCTGATCGCGGACGACGGGGAGGATGTCGGCGGGAATGGTCTGATCGTCGGGATTCATGCCGAGGACGGCGCTGGCGGTACGGTTGCCGAGCAGAGCCCATGTAGTGTCGACGATGGCGGCGCGGTAGAACTGCTGCGCGAGAGGATTGGTGAGCGCGGGAGGAACGAGGCGGGTGCGGGCGAGGAGGCCGTTGGTGGCCCAGCCCCAGCGGAGGCGGCTGTTGTCGGTAGAGGCGGCTGCGAGTCCGTCGCCGCCGGCGAGGGTGAAGAGGCCGGAGGCGGGGACGGTGCCGGTCTGAGTGGGCGTGCTGTTCTGGGTGACGAGGGTCGCGCCGGGAATAGCGGGCTGGTAGATGGCTCCGTGGAGATCGACGCAGTGGACGAGGGTGACGGAGGAGAGAGTGGCGATGGTCTGGACGCCACCCGCGACGGTGGCGGCGGTAGGATTTTTGGGGAGCAGACCGGTGAGCCAGGTCTGGAGATCGTTGAACATGCAGGCGACGTAGACGGGATCGATGATGAGGCCGCGAGCGTCGTGGAAGGAGACTATGCCTCCTCCCCCGTCGAGGAGTTCGTCGCCTTCGTACCAACGAGCGGTCTTGAAGCCTTGTAGACCGCGGATGACCATGGCGTAGGGGATGGGCAGCAGTAATGGACTGCCGTAGCGGGTAGCTGCGAGGGTGGCGAGGCGGAGGATGGCCTGCGGGTGAAGCCGGTAGATGGCGGCAGGGCCGCTGAGAGGATTGCAGGCGGCGTCGTAGAAGCTGTCGGTGCGGGTGCCGGCGGTGAGGCGCAGAATGACGGGGTCGCCGGTCTTGAAGGCCAGCGCGGTGGTGTCGTTGGCGGCGCGCTTGATGGTGAGTTTGTCGCCTGCGCGGGCGGTGCATTCGACGATCTCGGACTTCGAGGTGGCGGTGCTGTAAAGAGTGAGCAGGATGGAGCCGGTTACGTCGGGCGTGGGGAAGTTGTTGCCTTCGCCAGTGGTGACGGTGAGGGAGAGATCGGTGGCGGAGATGTCGGCGGCGAGGTTGGAGGAGACGACGGTGAAGGCGTACTCGAGGATGCCGCGATAGGGAAGACGGACGGCGGGGAGATTGAGGGTGAGCGCGGTGGAGTCGTAGTCTCCGGCGGAGACGGCGGCGTTGGCCCAGCGGGGAGAGAGCGAGAGGGTGGTGAGGCCGAGGGTGTCCAGACCGTCGGCCTGCAGGTTCTGCTGGATGGCCTGGGGCGTGAGAGTGGTGATGGGAAGAGTGGCCATAGTTAGCTCACAACCTGCGTTTTTTCGATGGTGCGCCCGTCATGGGCGGTGATCCTGACGCTGAAGCTGGCGACGGCTCCGAGGCAGCTTACGGTATAGGTGTGGAGCGGACCGGGACCGGCGTCGCGGGCGATCTGGATATCCGGAGAGGGACCCGAGGGAGGCATGACAGTGGGTATGGATCCGGCGGGCAGCTCGATGGTGCGAACGACTGCGGGCAGAAAGATGATTACCCGTTTGTAGGTTGCGACAACTTTGACGGTGTAGGGGCCATCGAGCGGCGCGGTGAGAGGAACGTTGGAAGCGAAGGTCAGCAGCACACGGGGCGGCAGACTGGCGATCTTCTGAATCGCAAGCGCCGAGAGATCGGGGGCTGGAGAGACGGGTCCGCCGGGAATGGTGGCGACCTGCTCGCCGGTGCGGGCGATAGGGTCGGTGACACGAACGGCGAACTTAATGGCGTCCGTGGCGGCGGTGCGTCGAATGAGGGCGCGATAGACCACGGGGGTAACGCCGGGAGCGCTGGTGATCCAGACGCCGGAGCCGCTGGGCGGCGCGGTGGTGCCGATCTGGTCGAGGGTCGAGTCGAGCGCGAAGACGGGATCGGTCTTTGCAGGAGCGCCGACGAGCGCGGCGCGGACGGCGATCTTGTGCGGCCCGAGCGGCGTTTTTTTGCGTGGCGAGGCGCAGCTCCACTGGACAAAGAAGTCTGCCGGAGTGGGACCGGCTCCGAAGGAGAGCGCGGAGAGGATCGGCGGATCGGACGGCGGCAGGACGACCCATGCGGCGTTGCTGGCAGGGGAGCGTCCGGGCAGACCGCCGCGGGTGGAGTCAAGCTCGGTCCATGCGGTGGCGCGATACCAGACGCGACGCCAGGAACCGTTGGGCGCATCCTGACCGACGGCGGTAGAGATGAAGCTGAGACCGGTAGGGTCGGTCGTCTGGGTGACATTCCAGCCGGGGGCGGTGGGTTGGAGGCGAAGGATGGCCGGGCCCATGCTGTCGAGCTCCTTGGCGGCGTCGTCTACGCGGACGCGATGGAGCTCGATCTTGCGTGGGCGCGGTCCGGGGCGGGTGGCGATGCTGATCTTCGCCTTGTAGGCGGGAGGCAGGGCTGATGGGTCGAAGAAAGAGGTGACTTCGATGGTCGGCGCGGCGGGGTTCATGATGTGCGGCGCGGCGATGGCCATGAGCGAGTCTTCGGGCGTGGCTCCGCCGGGCCAGTCGCTTTCGACCTGACCGGCACTGACGCCGAGCACGATATAGACGTGGATGCTGGTGGAACCGCGCGGCATAGTGACGTCGGTGCTGGTTCCTTGAAGCAACGTCGAGTTCATCCGGGTGAAGGGGGTGCGGGAGGGGTTGGCGTGGAAGGCGTTTTTGAGAATGAGGAGACGGTCGTCCAGAGTCTGCGCGGGCGTGGCTTCATGCAGGCCGTTGGCCTGGAGAATGGTGGTCTCGGTGGCCTCGTAGACGAAGTAGCCGCCAGCGTTGGGCTGCGCCGTCCAACTGAGTTTGGCGTGGGACTGGCCGGAGGCGTCAGGCAGGCTGCCGAGCAGGACGTGCGCGACCGGGACGATGGGCGGACGGGGATCGGAGGTGCTGATGATAGTGGGCTTGTCGGACCATGCGCCCGTGCGCTGGGGAACAATGTGCTCCTGCCCGCGCGCCCATAGAGCCAGACCAATATGCCCTGTGGGGCCGAAGTCGAGCGAGAGGCCGGTAAGGGTGACGCGGAAGCGGCGGTTGCTTCCTTGTGCGGGACCGAAAGAGACCTGCGCGTCGCCGGCTTCGTTGAGGGCGATGATGGAGACGCCGGGTGCGGCGGCGGGCGTGTCCGCGCCGTTGAAGTTGAGGACGAACGGCGGTTGGGCTCCGCCGAGAGAACGCGGCAGACCGGCTGGAACGGCGAGGCTGGGTGGCGGGTCGCCAGCGGTGGCTGCCGCGTAAAGCCTGCCGACGAAGGAGACCTGCTGGAGCGAACGGATGCGCCAGTCCCAGAGGAACTCGATCTCAAGCGAGGCGGGGCAGACCGTGCCGCTGGCGGGCAGCGTGGGCAGGAGGGTGACTTTGGCGATGCGGACGTGATCGAGAGCGGGCTGCTGAACCGTGGTGTCGGCAGTGCTCCACGGCGTCCATTGGCCGTAGATGTCCTGAACGGCTGCGCCGTATTTGAGCTGGATGCTGCCGGGGTTGACGGGGATGGGGAGTTCCTGATCGACGACGTGGATACGCCATGCCTCGGGGTCCGGGGGATCGGTGACGGCGTTGTTGATGGCGATGGTGCGGAAGCCTCCGCTGTCGCGTTTCTCCAGCAGCGCCTCGGTGTCGATGTGGGGCGTGATTCCGGCGCGAGCGGCGGCAAAGCTGGCGGTGCGGAAGAGTTGGGCCATGGGAGAGCGGTCCCAGCTCAGACGGGTGGAGGCGCGCCAACTGCCGTCGGTGAGCAGGGGGCGAAGAACGCCGAGAGGCGGGGTGACGAGGTTCGCGGGTGGCGGCGGAGCCAGGGCGAGTCCGGGCGCGGGGACGATGGCGGCATAGTCGGCTGGGGCGGAGACGCCGTCAAGGCCACGCTCGTAGTGCGCGGTGATCATGTAGTCGTAGCGTGGGTTAAATCTGAGATTACTGTCCGGGGTATAGGGATAGGCGGTGCCGAAGCCGAGCACAAGGTTGAGAAACGGGTCGGTGCTGGCGGCCATCAGGAGCATGGAGAGCGGAGCGATCTGGGAGGTGCTGCCGCCGTCGCTCATCTGCTGGCCTGAAGAGTTCTCGGGCGGGGGAAGGTGGATGGCGATCTTCTGTGCGCCTTGCTGATCGGGAGCGTAGCCGGCGGCGATGGACTTCAGTTGATTGAGCACGTCGGCGTTGACTTCGAGTACGAGCTTTTTGAAGTCGGGTGCGGACCATGGCGGAGCGGGCACACCGGCGGCGAGGTTGGGCGCCCAGCCGATGGGCGGTGCGCCGCGCTCGAGCCGTTGAACCGCAGCGGAGGGCGCATCGGTAAAGGCTCCGACGAGGCCCTGTGGCGTGCCGTGTTTGCCGATGCCGTTCCAGGATGCCTGCTTGACGGGGATGCCGACAAGCTCGACCGGCTTCCATCCGGAGGCCTGCGAGAGAGGTCCGCTCTCGACGCCGGTGACGCTGGTGATGGTGATGCCGGCGCTGAAGAGCAGCCCTTCGATGTTCGGAGCGGAGATCGAGACCGAGACGGAGGAGCCGGCGGAGACGATGGCAAAGCCGACGATGTTGGAGAGCTGGGGCGCTCCGGCATAGGCGGTGACGATACCGGAGCCGGGGGAATTGACGATGGCGGTGACGTGCGACATGCTGCCGCTGGGCCAGGAGACGGCGGTGGCGTTGCCGGAGAACCAGAGGGTTTTCTGCTGAATCTTGAGCGGCTTCTGTTCTACTAGACCGTGCGGCCGGGTCCAGACCTGAAACGGCTCGGTCGGCAAGCCCATGGTGCCGCGCAGCATCCAGCGCAGTTGGACGACCGGTTGTGCGGCGGGTGCTACAAAAGCCAGACTGAAGCTCTGCTGCTTGATTCCGAGACGGCGGGCGGACTCCGTCCAGTTGACGATGGCGCCTTCGGCGTGGAAGAGGGTTGGGTCAACGATGTAGTTTGGCATTAGTCCACCTCCTCCCATGGAGCGGCTGTGAGCGTGAGATCGAGGATGTTCGAGAACTGGTCGGTGGCTGTCGAACCATCCAGATAAGGTTCGGTGTGGGCGATGCGGCGCAGCGCGAGCTTGATGTGCTTGCCGCGCGAGTTGGGCTTGAGCGTGATGAGTGCGCGCTGGCCGCCGGGTGCGGAGATGATGTGATCGACGATGGCGTCTCCTCCGGCTTGCTGGTCGAGCGAGAGCCAGGGCTGAGGATCGAGATCGTAGCGCTGGGCTGCGGCGGGACCGGGATCGGTGACCTTGGTGGGGATGGGACGTCTGCGCCACATGGGCTCGCTGGAGTCGACGAGGATAGCGGCGGGCTGAGGATTGGGCAGCGTGGCATCCCAGAAGATGACCATGCGCGGCGATTTGGGAACGGGCTGAGCGTCGAGTCCGGAGGCGATGAGGGCGGTGTCGAACTCCGAGCCTTCGGGGGCTTTAGAGGCGAACGTGGTTCCGATGGCCTGGAGCTTGCCGATATCGTCGGTGTGTACGCCGCGCTGCGCGAGCCGCGAGGTACGGAAGGATTTGGCGAAGTCGGCGAGCGTGGGGAAGCTGCCGGTGGTGAAGGCGCCGCGCCAGACGAGGGTTCCCTTGGCACCGTCGTCGGCAGCCTTGTCGAGCATCTCGATGTCGAGGACGTAGTCGGTATCGAGATCGAGCGGGATGGGGATGGTGACCATGGAATGGCGGATGGTGGTACCGCTGGAGTCGACGCAGGGCAGATCGCTGGCCGCAAGATCCCGAACCGCGCCTTCCCATGGGGAAAGGATGGTTCCCACGACCGGTTTGAGGCTGGCCGCGTTGAGCGGGAAAGGATGAGGAACGGCAGCCGTGGAGGGAACGGGCCGGTAGTTGGATGGGCGCAGACGAGCCTGGAGCTTCTTGCCGTAGGCATCGTAGAGGGTGCCGACATTGTTGGTGGCGAAGACGACCTTGATGGGCTCGGAGGCGAAGTAGTGCTGCTCGGTCTCGCCGGGGAGCGCGACCAGGACCCAGGGATCGAGCCGCGCCGGGGGCTGACTGTCGGTGTGGAACCAGAAGGACTGTTTCTGATTGGTGATGGTCTTCTGGTCGGTGGTGGGCTGACCCTGCTGACGGCGCTCGCGGGAGGCGTCCCAGGTGATGCGGACCTGATAGTCCTGGTTGGGCTGGAGCAGAGCGTTGTCCGCGCTGTCGAGGCCGAGGGCCGCGTTGAGGACACCTTGCTTCTTCTTCTGCTCGGTGGTGTCGAAGTCGTGGCGTTCCACTTCGCTGGTGCGGAGAAGCTCGATGGCGGCGACGAAGAAGGGGCGATAGGTATCGTCTTCGAGCATCTGCCGGGCCGCTGGGAGATAGCCGATCTGCACACGGTCTGCTTTGGTCGAGCCCTTGAGTTCGACCATGATGGGTACATAGGTTCGTCCGCCCAGAGCGGCTTGTTCCGCGAGGATCTGGACGAAGAAGTTCCATGGGCCGGAGGCATCGGTCCAGGTGGAGGGGAAGGCGGCGGGTGGGATGATGTCGGCCGAGGTGACGGGATGCTGGTTGAAGAGATTGTCGGCGCTGTCGCTGGCGGCGACGATGAGCTGCTTCATCTCCAGCAGCCTCCGGGGAACGATGAGGAAGACGCGGGTGTACTCAAACGCGCCGGTATGGAGGACGACCGCGTCGAGCAACGGACCGGGATTGTATTTGAGATCCGCGAAGGCCTGCTTGATGGTCGCTCTGTAGTTCTGATTGCCGAAGAAGGAGATGAGGTCGCCGTGGTCGAATGCGGGCGAGGCCAGAACGCGGCTGAAGCACTTGGGCGCGGCGACTGCGGGTGGGACGTTGACGGCGACGAGGTCGCGGAAGTTGATAAGGCTGCTGAGCGCAGAGCGGGAGACTGCCTGTCCGAGAGAGAAGCGCTGGACGACGTCATTGAGCGAGAGCACCTCGTTGGGAACAATCGCTTCGACGCCTCCTCCCTTGATTGCGGCGATGGGATTGTTGGTGATGGGCACCTGGGTAAGATCGATCGCCGCTGCCGAGGGAAGGATATTGAGGGCTGAAGCGATTGCCGAAGGGGAACTTTCAGCGGTGGGAACGACCGCGCGAAGGAGGTTGGGGTTAATGGTTGCCGCGATGCGGCTCGCGTTCAGGACGGTCGAGGCCAAGGTGGCGGAGGCTACCGTGGGTGAGGTCAAGGCAGGCGAGGTCAGGATTGTCGTCGCTGCGGTTGCGGCTGCAACTGCTGTTTTGACTCCGACTCCGCCGATAACGATGGGCGGGCGGCCGGGCTTCTTCTGGTTCAGGCAATCGACCGATGCGCCCTGAACCTCGGCGGGGATGATGCCGCGGAGTTTGTCGATGAAGGGCTTACCGCAACGCCAGCGTTCGGTCACCTTGAGGATGACGTCTGGTGCGCCGGAGCGAACGGTGTTTGGGGGATCGGGCCAGGGGAGGCCTGCGAGCTGCCAGCCGTAGTCTGAGGGGCCGAGCAACTGAAGCAGGAACGAATAGAGGACAGGCGCGGCGGGTGCGGCGGGCTGGCAGACTGTTCCCCAGACCTGCTTGACGGTTTCTTCGAGATATTTGCTGGAGCCGACTGCCTTGGGCGTGGGCTCGGGTACCCAGCTTAGAAGGGCGAGCTGGGCTTCGAGGGCCTCGGCTCCGGACTTCGAGGCCCACCACGTCGCCGGGGTCGCGCCTGCGGTGAGAGGGCCGAGCAATTCGACGTTGGTAATGGTGTATTTGAACCAGACATCGCCGCGCTGGACAAAGCCGTCGGGGTTGGGGACGCCGGGCGTTCCCAGGAGCGCTTTTCCGAGGAAGGCGAGAGCGGATGCCTGGTTGGGCGGCATGGTCATCATCAGCGCAGGAATCGCGTCGATGGGGACGGTCTTGAGATTGCCGGGGTTAGTATCGTTGCCGGCGACTCCGTCGGCGAGGCCGCTGTCGATGGGCTTGTCGACGCCGGTGCCGGTGACCAGCGCAGGGGAACGGCTGATGAGTTTGAGTGAGGTGACCAGCGGCGGCGGATCGGGGACCGGGATGGTGCTGTCGCCGAGGGTGAAGCTGACGCAACCCGAGACGGAGAAGAAGAAGAAGTCCACTTCGCCGCAGATTTCGCCGTGGATGCGGTGATAGCTGTTGCCCTGGGGATCGGATCCGAGATCGACGGAGAGGTCGGCGTAGGCGCTGATGTTGATGATGAACAGATGCAGCGAGCCGCGAACAGTGAGGATGCCGGCGACGCGGAACGGGGAGAAGCCGAGCACAGCGTCGAAGCCGGCCGAGAGCTGGGAGTAGAGCGGGCCGCCGCCCCACTTGAAGGAGACATGCAGCCCGGTGGCGATCGAGAAGCCATAGACCGCAGGCAGACTGCTGTGGGCCGGGATGCCGTTGCCTGAAAGCATCAGGTAGCCGGAGGCGTCGAAGACCTGGAGGACGGTGGCCTGAATCTGGTTATCGTATTTGCCGAGGTCGAGATGCCAGTCGGTGATATCGTTGAAGTTGAAGAAGGCTTCGACGGGGATCTTGATCGTAAGCAGCGGATCGATGTCGAAGTCGATGGAGAGGCCGATGGTGAGGGTTCCGCGTCCGAAGTCGAGATCGATGACGGCGAGGAAGGTGCCTTCGGCTGTACCATTTAACGCTGGTATGACGGCAAGGAGCTTGGCCTTCATCATCAGCAGCAGGCGCGGCCCGGGGAGTTCGAGGAGAAGCACGCCTTTGAGGTTGAAGATGACGCTCGAACCCATGGTACCGAGGATGGCCCCGACCCCGAAGGCCCAGGTGTTGATCTTCGGCTTCCAGAACTGAATGTTGGTGGGATCGCCGCCGGTGGCCTTGAGCCATGCCAGCGCGGGAGCCATGTTGGTGGACGCGACCGAGGCTTCGTCGCGCGCGTAGTTCATGGCGAAGAGGCCGAGGAAGCCGTAGATGCCGATGCCGGAGTTGGCCAGTGGAATGGCTACGGGGAAGTCGACTTCGAGGGTGACGATGACGCCGGTGCCGGGGCCACCCTGGTCGGCGGGGATGGAGGCGACTCCCAGACCGGCGGCGATGCGGACCTGTACGGGGACGAGGGTGAGGTCAAGCTGGCCTTTGAACTCGTTGCCGTTGATCTCCATGTAGCCGCGGCCCTTGATGGCGCCGGGGATATCGATGCTGGCGGCGAAGGCGGTCAGCTCGGGGTCGCCCGGAGGGTCGAGCCTCATGCGGACGCGGGCGCGCTCGATGGAGACGACGCCGAGGTCGATGGCGAAGCCGAGATCGACTTCGAACAGCAGGGGGTTGTTGCGGGCGATGCGTGCGCCGAGGATCTTGAGAACCTGGTCCAGTCCGGAGCCGACCTTGATGGCTCCGGGCTTGGAGACATCAATGCTGAAGCCCTTGGACGAATCGAACATGGGCCGAAACTGGAACTTCGGCTGGCCCGGAGGATTGCCGATGAGCAGTCCTGCCGCTTTGTAGCGCACGACCAGCGGAGCATCGCGCGAGATGGTGATGATGGGCGTGCCGCCGAGTTTTACATCGAGCGAGATCGCGGTTTCGAGGTCGAGCAGGATGATGAGCTGCGAGCCTTCGGGACGGTGCTGGAACTCGATCTCGCCGCCGTACCAGATGACGTGCTCGACGGTGATCCACGGAATGGCCGCGACAGCGGCGGGAACAGCGGCCGCAAGGATGCCGTTGCCGAGTTCCGCCCAGCCGCCATCTCCGGCGATGGCGTCGGCGATGGTCGAGAAGAGGGGAGTAAAGACGATGGCCATGCCGAGGAAGTTCCGGCCATAGTTCCTGTCCTGCTTGGCGTTGGGAGGCATCCAGCCGGTCATCATCAGACCGTCACGGTCTGCCGGGTCCGCGCCGAAGTAGCCGGTGACCGTGACGATGTCGGTGGCATCGTCGATCTGGATGACGAGGCGAACGTCGATGATACCGTCGGCGGGATTCTGGCTGCCGAGGCCCTGGAACTGGGGAACATCCTGACCGTGGACGCCTCCGGTCGCGAGCTGGTTCTCCGCTGCGGTCTGGATATCGAATCTGCCGCTGATCTCGCAGGCGACGAAGTGGTTCTTGACGATGCGGACCTTCGCACCGATCTTTTTGAACCAGCTTGGCGGCGGAGGTGGCGTGGCGCTGGTGGGGTTGTCGGGTACGGGGACGGGTGTGGCCGGAGTGGCGCTGGGGCGCGAGACGTTGCCAAGCGTGGTAGAGCCGGGCGCGTTCTTCGGCAGCCACGAAGCTTCAATCTTCCAGAAGAGATTGCGATTAGGATCGCCCTGGCTGGGCCAGTTCGTCATGTCGGCTTGCGTGGTAATGACGAAGTTCTTCGATGCGGCGATGGATTGGATCAGTCCCTGAAAGGCGTTGGCCCGGCGGAGAGAAAGAGCGGTGTTGTAGTCGAGCTTGGTGGGGCCGCCGGTTTCGAAGCTGGCATAGCCCTTGATGGTGATTGCGGTGCCGGGATCAAGCGCCTGCAGCAGTGGAGCGATGGCGCTGGGGGCATCGCTGCTTTGCCTTCCCTGAAATGATGAAGTCCAGGGGGCGGTGAGGCCTGTATCGGCGGCTGGAGAGGTGTGGGTGTTGTCCGAGGGAATGCCGAAGGCTTTGACTTCAGCGGCGGAGAGATTGGAGAAGGGCTGATCGAAACGGAAGAAGGCGGTGAAGCCGGAGACGCCGGTCTTGCCCGGAAGGTCAGCCTTGATCTGCACGGCCGGAGCGCCCTGCGTTACGTTCACGGTGATGGTGGAACTGGTTCCGGAGGCTACGCCGTCGATAGTCCATGCCGTCTGCGCAGCGGTAGTGGAATCGGTATCGAGTGCGATGGTGGCGGTGGTAGGCGTCTCGGAGACCAGCTTGAATCCCGGTGCGATGACGGTTGTGCTGCCTTGCGTGACGGAGGTTGTCGTCAGGACGGCGGCGGGGTTGCTGGTTGTTGAAGGAGTGCCCGGCGGCAGCGCGGCGGATGCGGGACGGCGATTGGCGGTGATGGTCAGTTTGACCGGCACTGCTCCGGGCTGCGAGCCGTTGGCGGTGATGAGAATGGTGCGCGTGGCGTGCGCAGAGAGATCGAGGTCGAAGAGACGTCCGGGAGCGTCGGGGTCGGAATCGAACTTCGCGCTGGCGGTGTAGGGTGTCAGGCCGCCATCGATATCAACCACCATGCGGGTGTGGTCGGGCAGCGAGACGGTTGCGGTGGCATCATTGATGCGGGTGATGGCATAGCAGAATCCGGCGTCGTCGTAGAAGCGGGCACTGACTTTGACCTGCGCTCCGCTGCCCTGATTGACGATCTCTAGATCGAAATCTCCGGTGATGCCTGCCGATGCGCCGATGCCGATCAGCAGGTTGCGCGCGCCCGCGTCGAAGGCGAGGTTCTCCGCGCCGTTGGGAGCGATGTAGAGGCGGACCTCGGGCAGGTAGAGGCCGGTCCAGCTTTCGTCGTAGCCGAACTGCGAAAGGATGTCGGGAGGCGTGGAGTTGTCGGAGAGGTCGAGGGTCGCCGAGCGGAAGCCGAAGCCGACACAACTGGACGAGCCGATGAAGGCATAGGGCGGGTCCATGGTGATGAGTTCGGCGACGCCGAGGTCGTCGGCTGCATCGAGGCTGCTGGAGCCCGCGGAGAGCAGTGTGGCGCTGAGCGGATCGGTGACGGCGGAGCCCTGGGAGAGGCGGACCTTGATCTTGGGCAGGGTGACGCGGACGGTGGTGTGATCGGGGTCGGTGAGCAGGATGCCGCTGGGGTCGAGCTTGGCACCGCGCAGGAACGGCGGGCGAAGGACGACGGTGGTGAGCAGCATATCCAGAACGAACTCGGTGCTGGGGTAGTCGGAGGGCGGAGGATCGGCGGGGTTGTTGTCGTATGCCGTGAGAACGGCAGCGGAGGTGGAGAAGGAAGACGCTGCGCCGATGGCTCCGACGGCGGTCGAGATCTTTTGCGAGGCGGTACGCGGCGCGGTGAGCTGGAAGTCGATGTGGGCGTCGCGGACGTCGATCCAGGGATCGCGGCGGCCGGGATCCCTGGCGGGATGGCCCTCTGTGTTTTCGGCGTTGACGCCGAAGGTCATGGAGGAGGGATCGATGAAGGGATGAACCCCGCCGCTGAAGTGCGCGACGCCGCGAATGACGATTCCGGAGTCATCGACCGTGACGGTGTGTTCTGTAACTACAAGGACAGACAAGGCGGCGTGCCACTGTCCGAAGGTATCTCCACGGAGGAGGTAGGGGCTGATCAGGTCATAGAGGGCGAGATCATAAGGCACAACATACCTCCTCGTCAGTTGCAGCAATCGAAGATTGATTAGGGGAAGGTATATGCTGCGGTTGCGGTCTGTAAAGCGAATAAGAGTTAAATTTTTATTTATTCGTTTCTTTAGCGTAATTCTCCATACCGCCGTGGACGGTCGGTTGGAGCCATTTTCGGTAGACTGATGGGATGAATGAAGTCGTGGCAGAGAAACCGTCGTTCGGGGAGACGCGCGTGCGTGTGCGCTACGCGGAGACCGATCAGATGGGTGTGGTGTATCACGCGAACTACCTGGTCTGGTTCGAGATCGGGCGCGTGGAGTTCATCCGGCAGTTGGGGCTCGATTACAAGTCGATGGAGCGAGAGGAGGGGTGCGGGATCGCCGTGGTCGATGTGTCGGCGCGGTATAAGGCCCCGGCCCGGTATGACGACGAGTTGATTGTGCAGACGCTACTGTTAGCGGCTCGCGGTCCGGTGATCCGATTTGGATACAGGATTGTACGTGTGGAAGATGGCGCTCTGCTGTGCGAGGGTCAGACGGTGCATGTGGTGGTGGATCGCGGTATGAAAAAGCGGGCGCTCCCTCAGAAATATGCGGAGCGTTTTGCAGCCCACCTCATCTCATAAACAGTGTTCAAGAGGGAGTATTCCGATGGCGGTTGAGGACAAAAAAGTTGCGTTGATTACCGGCGCGAACCGGGGTATTGGGTTGGAGACGGCACGGCAGTTGGGCGCGCAGGGCGTTACGGTCTTGCTGGGCGCGCGCGATCTGGGCAAGGCTGAGGCCGCTGCGGCCACGTTGAAGAAAGAGGGAATTGAGGCGCGGGGGGTGAAGCTGGATGTGGATAGTTCGGTAGATCGTTTGGCCGCGGTCAGGGAGATTGAGAAAGACTTCGGCGTGCTCGATATCCTGGTGAACAACGCGGCAGTGATGCTCGATCAGCGGGGCGGGAACCGGACGAGTACGACCTCGGAGGATGTCCTGCGCAAGACCTTCGAGACCAACTTTTTTGCGGTGGTGGCTTTGACGCAGGCGCTGCTGTCGCTGCTGCGCCGGAGCAAAGCGGGTCGCATCGTGAATGTGTCCAGCATTCTGAGCTCGATGACGCTGCACGCGACCAAGGGGTCACCGATCTACGATGCCAAGACCTTTGCCTATGACGTCTCGAAGACGGCGCTGAACTCTTTCACGATTCATCTGGCGCATGAGCTTGCAGGCACGAAGATCAAGGTGAATTCGTCGTATCCCGGCTGGGTGAAGACGGAGATGGGCGGCGAGGGCGCAGATATGGAGCTGGCTGACGGAGCGAAGACCTCGGTGTGGCTGGCGACGCTGCCGGAGAGCGGCCCTACGGGCGGGCACTTCCATCTGGGTGAGCCGCTGCTTTGGTAAGCAGGCCGCGCGGCTTTACGTTTTTGCGGATGAAGTCGATGGTGGATGCAAGCGGCGTTCCCGGCCCGAAGATGGCCGAGACGCCGCTTTTTCGCAGGCTTTCTGCATCCTGATCAGGAATGGTCCCGCCGAGGACGAGGAGAATGTCGTCGGCGTGCTGCTCACGAAGCAGCGCGGTGATGCGCGGGACGATGACGTTATGTGCGCCGGAGAGGATGGAGAGGCCGATGCAGTCGACGTCCTCCTGAATGGCTGCGCTGACGATCATCTCCGGGGTCTGGCGCAGACCAGTGTAGATGACCTCCATGCCTGCATCGCGGAGAGCGCGGGCAATGACCTTGGCTCCGCGGTCGTGGCCGTCGAGGCCGGGCTTGGCTACGAGAACGCGGATTGGCGGGGAACCCTGCATTGAGGCGTAAGTATACGCGGTCGCGGGTCAGTATTTGCGGGTGGCCTGCCAGGCCTTGGAGTACTTCCAACTGGTGTAGGTCGAGTGGTAGAGATGCAGCAGCAGACCTTCGCGGCCATCGAGGAAGCCGAGGCGGAAGATAAAGTTCCAGGCGAAGGTGAGGGCGGGGACAGCGACGATGTTCCAATAAAAGCCCAGCCAGGAGCGGCTGGTCTTTCCTTTGGCGATCACGATCTGCGCGCCCAGCGTGCTGTACCGGTCCATGTGTTCGAGATAGCTCTCGATGGTGGGATAGGCGTGGTGGATGAGGTCGTGATGGAGGGTTTCGAGTTTGCCTTCGACGGCAATGGTTTCGTGGACGGGGCGTTCCGTAAACCGCGCGGCGGGTGCGAAGTTGGCGGCGTGGCGGCGGAAGAGACGGAGCTTGGGATCGGGGTAGTAGCCTCCGTGGCGGATCCAGCGATTGAGGAACAGATTGCGACGGTGGATCAGATAGGCATCAGCGGGCGGTTCGGCGGAGAGCAGGATACGGATCTCGGTCTGTAACTCCGGCGTCAGTTCTTCGTCAGCGTCAAGCGATAGTACCCAATCGCCTGTGCACTTTTCGATGGCGGAGTTCTTCTGCGCGGAAAATCCCTTCCATTCCTCGGACACCATTTTTACGTTGGGGAAGGAGCGGGCGATTTCGACGGTGCGGTCGGTTGAGCCGGAATCGATGATGACGATTTCGCTTGCGAACTGAACGCTGGCCAGGGTTCGCGCGAGGTTCGCCTCTTCGTTGAGCGTGATGATGGCTACGGACAGTCTTGGCGGCATGGGCTCACAGCAGTGAAGCTCTGTCCTTACTTAAAATGGTGCTTCTGGGTTGATGTGGGTAATCCTACGCCAGAACCCGCTCATTCGTCGCGTTTCTTTCGTTAATCCAGCTTATGTGGGCGTACGCAGCAGCAGATAGGTGCCTGCGATGCCGAACAGGAGATCGGGCGACCAGGCGGCCAGCAGGGGCGGCAGTGTGTTGACGTTGCCCATGGCTTCGAAGAGTCCGGCCACCACCCAGTAGGCAATCGCCAGACCGATGGCCGTGGCGATACCAGCGAGGCTCCCTTTCTTGCCCATCGAGAGCGAAAACGGAATGGCGAGGACAGCCATCACCAGCGTAATGAGCGGATAGGCGACCTTGCGATTCAGTTGCACGCTCAGGCGCGTGGTGTCGAAGCCGCTCTGCTTGAGGTCGGAGATGTAGCGCGAGAGTTCGCCATAGGACATCTCCTGCGAAGGGATGTTTTCTTTTTTGAAATAGCCGGGCGGCTCGTGAATTTCGGGAAAGGTGGCCACGGTGAAGGGTTGGAACGATGCCACGGTTTCATCGGTAAAGGTGCGCTGCCAGCCGTCGTCGAAGACCCAGCGGTCGACGCGCGAGTCCCAGCGTGCGCTGGCGGCGAAGATGCGGCGTTGCAGCGCAAATGTGTTCGGCTCGAACTCGAAGACGCTGAGATTGGCGAAGACATTTTTATCGGCGTCGAAGAACTGGTAGTAGAAGATGCGCGAAGGTTGGCCGGAGTCCGTCGTCTGCCCGGAGATCCATTTACGGTCGGGGCGCAGAAAGGTCTGTGCGGGCTTGTCTTTGATGACCGAGAGCAGGGCTTCCTGGCGGCGGTTGGCGGCGGGAAGATAAAGCTCGTCGAATGCGAAGAGGCCGGCGGAGATCATCATGGTGACGATGAGGACCGGGGTGATGATCCGGTAGAGGCTGACGCCGGTCGCCTTCATCGCCGTGATCTCCGAGCTGCGGCTGAGCGCGCCGAAGGTGACCAGAACCGCTACAAGCGCGCAGAGCGGCGTGACGTTGTAGAGGATGAAGGGAATGAGATTGAGCAGATATTCGCCCACAGTGAACAGTGGCGTGCGGTTGCGGAAGATATCGCCGATCAGCTCGAAGAAGGTAAAGATGATGGAGAGCGCAGAGAAGCTTGCCAGGATCATCGCGAAGTTGGTCGCATACTCGCGCATGACGTAGTCGTCGAGCAGCAATGGAAACTGGATGCGGAAGGTGCCGCGAAACCGGCGCAGGAGCGTGGCCACGTCGGGCGTCAGACCGGTAACGGGGCTTTCCGCTCCGTTGTGCGACGTGATCCGCGCGTAGAGCTTGCTGATGGACGCTCCGATGGTTGAGAAGATGCCGAGGGCGATCGATCCACGCGACATCTGGTAAAGCAGGATTACCCCGACGATCGCGAAGATGAGGTTCGCTCCCCACACCCCGAGGAAGGGTGAGAGCCTGCCGTTTTTGGCGAAGGCCACGCCAACCGAGGAGAAGAAATAATAGACAAAGACGAGCAGGATGGTGAGTACGAAGCCTGTCGATTTGCCGCCGCGTTTGGAAGAAAGGCCGAGGGGAACGCCGACCAGCATCAGCACCAGACAGGCGAAGGGATACGAGAAGCGTTTGTGAAATTCGATGCGGTAGCTGCGCGCGAGGTTCGCGGGAACGGTGTTCAGGTGGCTCTGTCGCCATAGCTCGCCCAGCGGCAGCGCGAGGATGGGGGTGTCGAGGCGACCGAGATGTGCGTCCGCCTGGGCCTCGGTCTCGATGGGGAGATCGGTCGAGGCGAAGGTGGTGATGTTGTACTGGTTTGGATTGGCCGCCGAGGTATCGTGCTGGCCGCCGTCGATCAGGTGCAGGCGGATGGTCTGCGCATCGGGAGTTCCCGGTGTTCCGCTGACGACGATGGCGCGTTCGGCGGTGGTGATGTGCGGTGTCGCAGGCTGGGTGAGATCGGCGACGAAGACGTGGTGCCACAGTGCGGCTCCGGCGGCGGGCTGAACGTCCTGGATGTAGAGGACGTAGTTGCGGAAGTTTTCGTAGAAGACGCGCGGCTGTACTTCGAAGGATGCCTGCGAAGACTTCAGCGCATCGCCGAGCCGCAGCAGACCGGCGGCGGCGCGGGGCGCGAGATAGAGCGAGTTGAACAGGCCCAGAGCAAGCGCGATCGAAGCGACGATGGAGACGATGCGTACGAAGCTGAGCGCTCCCATGCCGCTGGCGCGCATCGCCGTGATTTCGCTGTCGGAGGCGAGCCGGCTGAGGCCAAGGAGGATGCCGACCAGCACCGCCATCGGGATGGTGTAGGTGATGGCGCTGGGCAGCGTGTAGGCGAAGACCAGAACGACCTGCCCAAGCGTGGCCGACTCGCGAACGACCAGCTCAAGAATCCTGCCGAGGTCGCGCATGAAGAGCACAAACGTGAACAGCGCCCCGCCAAGCAGAGCGTAGGAGGTGACCTCGCGGAGTATGTAGCGGGTGAAGATGCGCATGTAGTCGGATAGTTGCCCTGGATTGAGTTTAGCGCGTGCGCTGGGGGAATCGGTGGGTGTGCCTTATTGAGAAGAAAATTGATTAAAATGCCCAGCGGGAATAAGGGCAAGGACGAAATACAGGGATCTCTCCACTGCGCCGCGTGATAATGCTGCGCGGCTTCGGTCGAGATGACGTTTGTTTGTAGTTTCGGACGGATTCCAAGGATCTCGTTATACAGCGAGGCGGTTTTCGATCTGTACGCTGCTTTCGGCATCGAGGACCGATCCGAGATTGTTGGAGCCATCTCCAAAACGCTGACGGAGACGGCGATTGATGGGATCGGAGAAGAAGCGTGCAACGGCGTCTCCCAGTAGTCCCGCGGTCAGAATGACGGAGAGGAACAAGATGGGCACAACGCGCATTGGCTTGCCGATGAGGACGAACAGGCTAAACAAGGCGTAGACCAAGAACATATGGGTCAGGTAGACCTCGTAACTGCGTTGGCCGAGCTTGACGAGCGGAGTGAAGAGGCGTGGGCTTCTCCACTGAGTTTGCGCCGCCACGGCGATCAGCATGCAGGTTCCGAGGGCGAGGATGGTCATGTCGAGCCCGCTGCGGCTAAGGCCCCAGATTCGAGCCTGAATTGAAAAGCCCAGGCTGAAGAACAAAAGGGCTGCACCCACGCTGCCGAAGATCCATAGCAAGAGGCGTGAGAGACAGGTTCGCGAGACCAGAAGCGCCGTCAGGCAGCCGAGAGCGATGGCGTCCATGCCGCCAAGGTAGGAGTATTCCTGCCATACTTCGTTGCCGTGAGCGAGTATGGTTCTCCCAAAAGGGCCGATCACGACAAACGCAAGCAGTAGCGCGATGAGGAGCTTGCCTCGGCCAAATAACCGGCAGACCAGAGGGAAAAAGAGGTAGAACGTCTCCTCGACGGAGAGGGACCAGAGAACGTCCCAGTTGCCCGGAAGGTATCCGCGCCGAGCTTCGAGGATATTGATGTGGAAGGTAAGCGCTGCAAGCAGAGCCCGGCCTAGTCCTCCGGTCTTTGCCGAGACGACGAAATCTTTGAGGTGCGCGAAGTGGAGAGTGCTCAGGATGGCGAGCAGTAAGAGCAGGAGTGGTGCGATACGGGCAAAGCGCAGTAGGTAGAAGTCGCGCATGCTGACTGCGGAGAGCTGACCCCAGCGCCGGAGCGTCGTTGAGGTAATGAGGAAGCCGGAGACGGCAAAGAACATCTGAACGCCAAACTGACCATTCCAAACCAGTGAAGATACGAGCTGATGGGGAAGTCCCTGGGTGTACGGAACCTTTGCCCCGAGCAATCGCATGTTGACGTGGTTCATCAGCACGAACAGGATGGCGAGACCGCGAAGTACATCCACGCCGTCAAGCCGCTTCCAACTCCGTCCGAGGTTAGCGGGCTCCGCTGTGGTCATGTCCTAATGATCTACCAGAAATCAACGGAGCCTGTGGAGAAGTCGCGCGAGTACAACCTATTTTTAGTGGCCGGTTTTCAAACGCCGGGTGCGCCGGATCGATCGGGCCGCGAGATACAAGAGAGATGCGGTGCACAGCACCACGAGCCCCATTCGCAGGTGCATCAACGTTGACATCGACAGACCAACTCCGGTCGCAAACGCAAGGTAAGCGGCCAGGCAGAAAGGGCATTTCGGCAGCAGGGCAAGGATCACACCGGGAACGATCCATTCGGCGATCCATTCGGCGATGCCGAAGCACCGCCGAAGGAAGGTGGGCGGCCTGATGCCGTCACGTATTTGCGCTGCGGGCGTCTTCGGGCCAGTTCCGGCTAAAGCAGCGTTGCAGCAACGGTGGGCGGTCATGCGAGCGCCTCCTCCGTAACGCGCTTGGAGTCCGGGGCGAGGAGGTTGACGAGGGGGTCGTTCCCGTATCGATCATGATGGCGAACCCATGCCATAGGGTAGGGAAGGGCGTCTTCATCACGGCCCTTTGGAGCGAGGTCGAGGAAGTTGTATGCGCCCAGCAGGATATCAAGCCCGCGCGCGTAGGCGGAATAGGTGTGGAAGATATCGCCGGCAGCGGCCTTATAGAACACGCTGACGCCGGGTGCTTCGTCGCTGGGAAACACGTTCATGCCGTAGTTGTAATTCACTTTGTCGTTTGTCATTTCGTCTTTGGTGAACGAGACACGATAGTCGGTGTTGAAGTCGGTTTGGTAGGCCGATACCCACTTGAAGCTCCATCCCATGCGCTTCCTGAAAGCCTGCAACTTCTCGATAGGCGCTCTGGAGACGGTGGCCATGGAGACGTCCCGGGCGTTCAGGTGGACGAGGAAGCTGTTGAAGTGGTCGGCTTCGAACGAGCAACTTGGGCACCCCTGCTCCCACTCCGGACCGAACATGAAGTGATAGACGATCAATTGACTGCGGCCGTCGAAGAGATCCGCCAGGCTCTCTCTTCCGTTGGGGCGGTCGAAGACGTAGCTCTTCTCGACCTTGACCCAGGGCAGTTCACGACGCTCCCGGCTGAGTTCATCACGCTGCCGCGTGAAGGCTTTTTCTTTTGCCAGAAACGCTTTGCGCGCTTCCAGCCATGCTTCGTTCGATACCACCTTGTGACTAAGACCATTCGAGTTTGCATTCACGGCTTCTGCTCCTTTTTTTTGAATTGCATTGAATTGTTCAACGGCTGCCCCGCAGGGTGTCGCTCTTGCGCTCCGCATTTTCACGAAGTTTTGCGAGGGTGTAACTCCAGCCAGTGTTTACGCTATAGGGGCCTTCACGAAGGTTGTCTGGAATCTGACCGATCGCGCGATGCGCGAACTGGACGCGCGTGAGACCGCCCTCTATCTCGCTCAGGCGGTACTGTACATTCGACATGGCGGGAAAAGACATAAACAGCGGCCCGCAGATCTCAAGCAGCGTGGGTGCTTTGATGGCCTGGACGTGCCCCCAGAAATGGCCGGTGTTGTCGCCCAGGTCGCGGAACCATCGCCCTCCGGGCCACGCTTCAAGGTGCATCACCATCGGTGATCCGTCCGGGGTCTCGTTGTAGGGGCCCATCTGTTCGAGCAGGGTCTCGAAGACAATATCGATCGACGCTGCGATTCGTTCATCTTTGACGACTTCGAGTGTGCTGATTGTCTGGTCTGAAGGATTTGTCGGCATAGTCGTTACTCCTCTTCTCTGGTTGATTGGTTTTCTCGTTCCATTCGTTGCATCATCTTTTGTTCTGCCCGCTCCTTGACCTTGTCGATCTGGTGGGTCCAGAAGCGCTCGTATGTCTTCACCCAGTCATGCACGGGCTTTAGCTCCTTCGCATTGAGGCGGTACATGCGAAGCTGGCCGCGCTTGCTGACCGAGACGATGCCGACCTTGCGCAGCACGCCGAGGTGCTTGGAGACGGCCGGCTGTGGCAGGCGAAGCGTGGAAACGACCTCGCCAACCGCGTGTTCCTTGCCATCGACAAGTACCGCGATGATCTGGCGGCGGCGGGGTTCGGCGATGGCATTGAAGACGTCGGTGGTGGTGGCAGCGCGTGGCATGGGTGAATAATATGCTCATATGGGAATATGTCAAGCGGGAAAATTAGCTGCGACGAAAGAACCTGTGATTTGCTTCAGGTGGAGGGTGCGCTATTCGTTTGCGAGGTTGAATATGCTGCAAACATCGGAGGCAAGCATCTGATCCTTAACGCCTAATCCTTGCTCCTCAAGTAAAATCGTCAAAGCCCACCCCGGCAGCAAAAGGAGAGTCTCCGTTTGAAGAAAGCCCTTATTACAGGCGTCACTGGACAGGACGGTGCTTATCTCGCCGAGTTTTTACTCGAAAAAGGCTATGAAGTCCACGGCATCAAGCGCCGCAGCTCCCTCTTCAACACCGCGCGTATCGACCACATCTACGAGGACCCTCACAACCCCTCGCCGCACTTCATCCTCCACTACGGCGACCTCACCGATAGCTCGTCGCTTATTCACATCGTGCAGAAGGTCCAGCCCGACGAGATCTACAACCTCGGTGCGCAGTCCCATGTCCAGGTCTCCTTCGAACAGCCCGAGTACACCGCCGACACTGACGCCCTCGGCCCCCTGCGCCTGCTCGAAGCTATCCGCATCCTTGGTCTTGAGAAGAAGACAAAGTTCTATCAAGCCAGTACGTCGGAGCTGTATGGATTGGTGCAGGAGATTCCGCAGAAGGAGACGACTCCCTTCTACCCGCGATCGCCCTACGCCGTGGCCAAGATGTATGCCTATTGGATCTGCATCAACTACCGCGAGGCCTACGGCATCTACGCCTGCAACGGCATCCTCTTTAACCACGAGTCCCCTCTGCGCGGCGAGACCTTCGTTACCCGCAAGATTACCCGTGGCCTTGCCCGTATCAAAGTTGGGCTACAGAAAGAGTTATATCTCGGTAATCTCGACTCCAAGCGCGACTGGGGCCACGCCCGCGACTACGTCGAGATGCAGTGGCTCATGCTCCAACAGGAGAAGCCGCAGGACTTCGTCATTGCCACCGGGCAGCAGCACAGCGTTCGCGAATTTGTTCAGCGGTGCGCCAGGATTCTTGAACTCGATTTGACGTGGCAGGGAAGCGGCGTAGACGAGAAAGCTACCGACAAGCAGGGAAACGTGGTCGTAGCCGTAGACCCGCGCTACTTCCGTCCTACCGAGGTCGAAACGCTGCTCGGCGATCCGACCAAGGCTCACCGCGAACTAGGCTGGACCCCGCGTACCAGCTTCGATCAACTGGTAGAAGAGATGGTCGCATCCGACCTCAGGGCTGCCCAGCGCGACGCCCTCGTTCGCAAGCACGGTTTTGAGGCCTACAACGTTCGCGAGACCTAAATCCTCCCTATGAATAAAGACTCCCGCATCTACATCGCAGGCCACCGAGGACTCGTCGGATCGGCCATTCATCGCTCCCTTGCCGCGCAGGGGTACAACAACCTTGTGCTCCGCACCCGCGCCGAGCTGGACCTGCTTGACACCCCTGCCGTCAATGACTTCTTCGCTAAGGAGAAGCCCGAGTATGTCTTCCTCGCCGCTGCCAAAGTCGGCGGGATTATGGCTAACAATACCTATCCGGCCGACTTCATCCGCGACAACCTCATCATCCAGACCAACATCATCGAAGCCAGCCGAATCAATGGCGTAGATCGTCTACTCTTTCTCGGGTCAAGCTGTATCTACCCCAAACTGGCCCCTCAGCCCATGCCTGAGGATTGCCTGCTTACCGGTCCGCTCGAACCCACCAACCGCCCCTATGCCCTGGCCAAGATAGCCGGCATCGAGATGTGCTGGAGCTATAACAGACAATACAAAACAAAGTATCTGGCTGCCATGCCTACCAACCTCTACGGTCCCGGCGACAACTTCGACCTCAACACCTCCCACGTCCTTCCAGCCCTGATCCGCAAGACCGCCGAAGCCGTCAAAAACGGAGCCAAAGAGATCGTCGTCTGGGGCACGGGCACCCCCCGCCGCGAGCTGCTCTATTCAAACGACCTCGCTGAAGCCTGTCTCTTCCTGATGAATCTGGACGATGCCCGTTACAACTCGCTCCTTACCGAAGATGCTCCGCCGCTGATCAACATCGGCACCGGCGAAGATGTCACGATCCGCGAGCTGGCCGAAACTGTGGCCAAAGTGCTTGATTTCAAAGGGGAATTGGTCTTCGATACCACTAAGCCTGACGGCACTCCCCGTAAGCTGATGGACGTCGCCCGTCTCCATAAGCTCGGCTGGCGCCACACGACCGGTCTGGAAGAGGGAATCCGTCTTACATGGGAAACGGTTCGCAGTCAGTTTGTCTGAACAGCGGGAACTGGCTGTAGATCGTCGTCGGCATGACCCAAAAGTGGTATCCCCACGCGATTTGGGGATACTTAGAATTGTCCCATGCAGCCCTCCCCGCAGCATCGTGTTTCGGCGGTTGAAGCACGGGTTAGACGCTATAGACAGAGCTGGTTAGTTCTTTTCATCTTTGTGTTTCTCGCAATTGTACCCATCCTTCGCGCCCAACCGACGAGCGACACGACTCCAAATGTAGCGGAGCAATTTCTACTTGCCGCCGCCAATCAGGATCGCGTTGCGCGTGGCCTTCAGCCGCTTCGGGACGACCCGATTCTCGCGCAGGCCGCCCTTGCCCATGCCCGCGAGATGGCGGAACATCGTGCCATCTCCCACCAGTTTCCAGGAGAACCACAGCTCTCTGTCCGTGGAGCCAACGCGGGCGCACGTTTTAGCCTGATTTCAGAAAATGTGGCTCAAGCGCCGCTTTCCATCATGATCCACGATCTCTGGATGAACTCCAAGGGACATCGCGAGAATCTTCTCGATCCTAATGTCAACACCGTAGGCATTGCGGTCGTGCTTCGTGACAATGAGTATTACGCCGTTGAAGACTTTACGAATTCTGTGCAACCGCTCAGTTTCGACGCGCAGGAATCGGCCGTGGCAAGTCTCCTCGCCAAATCCGGTATGCAGATTGCAAACGGAAAGGCTATGAGCGAACAGGACGCTCGACAGACCTGTGGGATGGCTACGGGTTATGCCGGCACCCGTCCTCCCTGGTACATCATGCGTTACACCGCGCACGATGTCGCCGAACTTCCGGCTCAGCTTCAGTCCAGGCTGAGTTCCGGCAAGTACAGCCAGGCGGTTGTAAGCGCCTGTTCCGAGAGGGCCTCTGGGCCCTTTACGGCTTATAACATCGCCGTTCTTCTCTATCCATAGCGAGCGAAGAGCCAGCTTAGTTCTTTAGCCCTGCCGTAGCGAGTTCCTCGGCTGTGGCGGGTTGCGTGGGCTCCATCTGCAATAGATCGTTGAAGCGGTTGAAATAATTGAACAATCCGATCGCCGCCATCAACTCAACTACCTCGCCTTCACTATAAAAACTTCGTAACTGGGCAAACTCTGCTTCGGTATAGCCGTGTGGGTTCAGAGTCATCACCTCTGCCAGATGGATTGCAACCCTCTCTCGTTCGCTGAATTCACTGCTCTCGGCGGAATTCGGGAGTGCCTTGATCTGCGTCTCGGTCCAGCCCAGCTTGAGCGCGATCGCCGCATGCGAAGCCAGGCAATATGGAGTCTGGTTCAACTGCGAAGTTTTTACGATTACCAATTCTTTCAGCGCCTTCGGCAGCGTTCCTGTATTCACCACTGCTTCCATATGAGCGATGATCGTCTCAAAAACCTCAGGGCGATGCGCCATGGTTCGAAACATGTTGGGCACATTTCCGCGGTCCCGCAGATAGCGGTCGTAGATAGCCACAGCGGAAGGGGAAACGTTGTCGCGTGTCAATCGTGAAAGTCGCGGCATGGAAGAAATTCCTTTCAAAAAGCAGTTCTGTGCATCATAACGCCGTCCCATCAATTGGCTCTGGAGAAGTGCGGTCAAAACCTTTGACCCCCTCCCCAGTATTTGTTATAAATAGTTAGCGCAGTGCGTTTTGATCTTGCGTCCCACCATATTCCTGAGTAGCTCAATGGCAGAGCATTCGGCTGTTAACCGAAGGGTTGTAGGTTCGAGTCCTACCTCAGGAGCCAATATTTAGAATCAATAAGTTACATTCTCTCAAGACCCTCTAAAAACACCTCAAAATGGCCGATTGAGGGGGATTTTGTGGGTGCCCTCAAATAAAAACCAAGCGCATTCATTAGCAATCGTGAGCAATCGCCCAAAGTCTAGAGTGGCTATTCTTCGTCAGGATGGAGTTCAGAGAGCACCCCGAAGCGATCATTTCCGCCGCGCAATTAGGGTTTTGCAACGGGGACTTCCCGTCACAAATAGATAGGCCTTGGATGAGTGCATCGGCGATTATGCGCCAATTGAGAATTGCTCATGGCGAGAAGCACATTGGGGTTCTTGGGCAAGCCGCTTGAAGAAGTGCAGGCTAAGGTTATAGACGGATCTATACTGTTGGAAACTCGAGGGATAGTCGATGCGCGCATTTCTTAGTCACTCCTCAATAGACAAGGCTATTGTGATTGGTGTCCACAAAGAGCTCGAAGAAGATTCGACGTGGCTTGATCGGGCCGAAATCGATTGGGGAGAGATGTTTCTCGAGAGAATCGCCGACGGGATCAAATCGGCGACTGATTTCGTCCTTTTCTGGAGCAGAGCTGCCTCTAAAAGCGAGTGGGTTCGCCTCGAGATAAACATGGCATTTATCCAGGCTCTCCGCAGGAAAGCCATACGATTTCGAATCGTACTGCTAGACGACACCCCACTGCCTCTTTACCTGCAGCCTTATCAGGTTTTCTCTGTGGCTGGGCAGCATCACCGGTCGCGGAGATTCTGCAAAAGCTAAGACCGCTGCTCAGAGAGCCTGTTCGGTCGGTGAGATCCAGGTTTGTGAATCGGCACGATGAGATCGCCAAGATTGAGGCAGCAATTGATGATCCAGACGTTCGCGTAGTTTGGGCCTTCGGCTTCACTGGCGTGGGTAAGGTCTCAGTCATCGAGGAGGCCCTTCCCCGTATCTTTGAAGGGGTCAGTATGGTTCGGCTTGATGTCGGTCAGGGGACCGGCTTCGTGGAGCTCGCTCTCGCACTGTCTGGGTTCGTGCTGCACGAATCGCTTCCGGAGGGCCTGGATCGAAACGAGATAGAGCACCGGATCCGCCTATGTGTAGAGACAATTGCAAAGGAGGGGCGGCTGCTCGTTCTTTCAAATGTGCAGCACTGGCTTGATGAGGACGGCGGCCCACAAGGGCCTCTCTCGTTCCTCCTGACGATCATCGGCGACGTGGCCTCTCTTACAGGTCGCCCGGTTTTTCTGACGTCAACTAGACGCCCGACGATTAGTTCCGCGACCCTAAAGCAGCTCACCCTATTCCATGTTTCCGGGCTCAAGGATGAACATATCGCAGCGTTAGTAAGAAACTGGTATTTTGCGATCTACGACAAGGAATTATCGGTTGAGGACTCAAATCGAATTGCCCCGCGATTGTACGGGCATCCAGTCGCAGCTCGGTTGGTAGCCGGACTTTTGGGTGATCACGGTGTGGATTTTCTTGAACAATATCCTCGAGAACTGGTTGCCCTTAGGAGAGATTTAGCACGTGTCCTTCTCCGCGATCTGAAGCTTTCCTCTGCTGCAGAAAGGCTTATGGAAACCCTAGCACTGGCGGCAGTTGGTTTGCCTGCATCTGTCTTGGTCGCTATAGGTTTCTCTGAGGAGGAGTTTCAGCAGGCGGTTGCTCAGTGCGCTAGCGCCGGCCTTATCACGGCTGATGGGTTCATTGAGACCCATCCTCTCTTTCAAGAGTTCTATTGGCATCGCCTACATCACAGCGACTATCGACAGCGAGCTCTCGACCTAGCCGAGGCCTTGAGGATTCGTTTGGAAGGTATGGACAAGGCGTCGCCGGAATTTGTTTCCTTACTGCCGGTCGTCTTTAGGTCATATGCGTTAGCGGGCGAACTTCACAAAGCAACTGCAATGCGCCGGGATTTGTCGGGCGAGCTAGAGGCGACAGCCATCACCCTCTACAACCGGAGAAACTATCAACTTGCTGATCAGTACATCTCCTTCGTGCTGGATGCTGACCCTGGCAATTGGAGGATGCGCCTCTATCGTGGCAGAATCCGAATACGACAAGAGGAGTGGGATGAGGCCGATCGGATTTTCATAAAAATGCTAGAAGAGCGGCGAGACGATGTTGGAGTACTCCACGCGATGGGATGGAGTCAATTGAAACAGCGCAACTGGCCTAAGGCACTTCAGCTGTTCACGGGGATCATCGCGAGGCGTGAGCACATCGCATCTCTTCGAGACGCGGCTGAATGCCTCCACAGGTTGAATCGGAACGAAGAAGCACTTAAGTTTCTCGATCGGGCGAAGGAACGCGAATCAGAGAATCCCTTTGTATTGGAGCTGGAGTCTCGGATCCTTGAGGACTTAGGCGAATTAGATGCGGCCTATGATTCAGCCGAGTTAGCATCCGCCCGTGATCCCCTGAATGAACGCCTTCATAATCGACTCGGAGTCATTCGCGTCAAGCAGGGGAAACCTCATTTTGCGATCGACCATTTTAGAAGGGCAGTCGAATTGGATCCGGATCAATTTAGCCCAGCGAACTCGTTGATAGCGGCGTACCTAGAAATCGATGAATGGGAACAGGCTGAAGATCTCCTACCGGATCTTGAGAAGAAGGCCCGGACTCCCTCGAATTTCGCCCTACTTGCGAATACGAAGGCGCGAATTGCATTTGCGAAACGGGATTTGGCTGCCAGCAAGCAGTTACTGAAGTCAGAAATCTCGGCTTCGAGAAATGTGATCCATAATCTCGGTCTACTTGTACAGGTGCAGTGCGGGCTATTCGATGAAAACCGAACTGTTTATCCTTCGATAGCATCGGTTGAGCTAAAGGAGGCCGAGAACGCATTGGAGAGGCTAATTAGTATCGATCCATCCAACAACTTTTTGGACAATCTACGTCGCGCTGTAACGGACCGGCAAACGAAGTAGAGCGAAGATACTTATCGTTAGGTCCTCTGTGACCAAATCTGCCCGAGAATGCGGATGTTGATGCGGACTCACGTGTTGGCTTCGAGCGTGAAGGATTTCGAGCCGGAAGTGTCGGTTGTCGATTTCAGGCCAATGCACTCATCCAACTCCGCCGAGAGCTAAGGGGCCTCTGATTAAGTCCGGTCTTGTTAAGGGAGCGACTTCAGAGCCTGTCCTGAGCGAAGCCGAAGGATGCCACAAGCGCTCTGTTCGCAATGGAGCTTTAGCCCTGAGGGAACGTTCGAGACTTAATCAGACCTCCCCTAAGAGCGCATGAGGAACGACAAACCTCTCCTAAGGCATGCTGCGCTTGAAGCGGTAGACGAGCTCGAGGTCGATCTTGTTATCCACGCTTGCCAGACGGCCGATCTTTGGCTGGGCAAGGCCAAACTCGTCGAAGGTCAGCGAGGTCCTGGCGCGGCCAGCCACCGAGTTGTTCCGTGGGTTGAAGGTCGCGATGCCCTGAAAGGTAGCTTCCTTGGTGACGCCATGAATGGTAAGGTTGCCGGTAAGAGAGATGCCCG
This sequence comes from Terriglobales bacterium, assembly GCA_041691575.1. GTDB lineage: Bacteria > Acidobacteriota > Terriglobia > Terriglobales > Acidobacteriaceae > Edaphobacter. The sequence continues at coordinate 161,991 of JBEPUJ010000001.1, read as the reverse complement.
CCTGTCCCGTGGACGGGACCATCTTGTCGAGGCCGGTGACCTTGGTGGGTACAAACTCAGCATTCGGGAACCTGGGGGTCTCAAGGGTGCGGTTCTGGATGAAGCCATCGCGCTGGTCCTGGTCGCTCTTCAGTCCACGTAGATCGATCGTCAGCTTAGAGCCCGGCGCGATGCTTCCGTCGGCGTCGATCGTCAAAGTGCCGCTGACCAGATTCGTGGTGCCTTCCGCTTCGTTGGTGAAGGCGACGCCGACGGACTGTTCCGTGACACGATAGGTTGCGGAGGAGCCGTCAGTGATTTCGAGCTTCGCGCCGGCAGTCGGTGGCGGAGGGGGTGGCTGGTTTCCCGGCCGAGGCCCGGGCCCTTGATTCTGGGCATTCATTGAAACACTGGCCAGTGTTAGTACACTTACCAGCACGAGTGAGGGCGTGCGTAACATACTACCTCCGCAAAGTTACTCATGTAGTTGCCTAATGATGGTAGGACGGATTGAGTCGCAAAAAAGCTGCAAGAAGGAGCGCATGAGGAACAACAAACTCCTCCTCATCCTTCAAACCCGCACAACCTCATCCCCCGGCCTCAACCGGAGTTGTCGCGGCGATCCTTGACGGCGATCATTGACGGCGAGAAGCCTTACTTCTTCGGAACGGAGATGGTGATGTTGCGGTACTGGATGACGCCGTGGTGATCCCCCTGCAGATAGAACGGTCCCGGTTCAGCCTCATTGCTGTCGAGAGCGCCGCCGGTCGGGCCGGGAATCTCGACATTGTCGTGGTACATCTTGCCATCGCGCAAAACCGTCACATGCCTGCCGACAAAGGTGACATCGAAGCTCGTCCACTTTCCGAGGCCATTTTCCGCGCCCGCCGGCGGCGGATACCAGCTATAGATCGCGCCCATCTCATGCGACGGCAGCTTGCCGCCTTCGGTGCCCACCTGCAACTCATAACGACCGCGCAGATAGATGCCGCTGTTGCCGCCTTCCGGGCAGTTCACTTCAATATGCAGCTTGAAGTCCTGAAACTTTTCCGTGGTCTTGATGTTGGCAGCCGAGCGCATCTTTTGACCGGGCACTTCAGGATTGTCATTCACCAGCTCGCCATTGCGCGCTACCCATTTGTTGTTCTCGACATTTCCGATCGGCTCCCAGCCTTTAAGATCTTTGCCGTCGAAAAGAGCCCTGGGCTTGGTCCACTTCTTCGGTATGGGCCGATCAAGCGAAGGCGCCTTCACGCCGGCGAGCCTCGGGCCGCTGGCGTTGCCGCGCTTCTCGATGCCGGTCAGCTTGCCTGCGCTGGGGGACGTAAGCTCCCAGCTGATTGCCGAACCGGGGCCCGCTTGCCCAACAGGCACGATCAGTTTGCCCGACTCCATGTGAGCGCCTGCGATCGGATGCCACGCGCCGCCCCTCGGCTGAACGCGACCTTCAATTTTGCCGCCGCTCTCCGTAAGCTCCATCCATTGCGGATAAGGCGTGCCGGTGGCGGGGGTAACCGTCATGTCCCAACGGCCGAGAAACTCTTTGGTGTCTTGCGCGGCGACGGTCGAGACGAGCGCGGTCGCCAGAATAGCTACGGACAGAATCTTCATTTTCACGCGTTCAGTGTAACGTCTTTCGGCCCATGTCACCTACTCTCTTTGAGACCCTTAAAAACGATGGCGTTCCTTCGGTCTGGATCGAGCGATCGTTTCCGTAAAGTCGGCTCTTCGGAAACTCCGAGGATCGGTATCGGGAAACGCGCTTCTGGGAAGCAATGGCCGCTGCATCGGTCTTTTGTTCTTGACAATTTCTTTAGGCATAGTATTACTATGCCTATGTCAGACATGCCTAAGTCGAGAATGCCTCCGGGAGCGCTGCCCATGCTTATCTTGCGCGTGCTCCAATCCAGTTCACTGCACGGCTACGCCATTGCGCAACGGATTCACATGCTTTCCAGCGAGGTGCTGGCGGTCGAAGAGGGACTACTGTATCCGACGCTGCAAAAGATGTTGGTGAAGGGTTGGGTGACGGCCGAGTGGGGGATTTCAGAGACCAACCGCAAGGTGCGTTTCTATCGCCTCACACTGGACGGCCGCAAACAATTGAAGGCCGAGGTCTCCGGCTTCGACCGATTCACACAGGCCATTCAGGAAGTTTTGCGCACCGCATAACCAGAGACACACAAGCATGAGGTCCACCATGGGCGAACTCTTTCGACGTATACGGTATTTGGTTAACCGTCGCCGCTTTGATGCCGAGCTTGAAAACGATATGGAATTTCATCGCGAGATGGCAGCGCGCCAAGGCCGCCGCAATTTTGGCAACACGCTGCGGATGCGGGAGCAGGCGCAAGAGGCATGGGGATGGACATGGCTCGACCGTCTTGGCCAGGATTTGCATTACGCGGTGCGGACGCTGGCGGGGGTGCCGGGATTCACGGTGACCGCGGTGATGGTGCTGGCAATTGGCATTGGCGTGAACGTGGCAGCCTTCAGCTTGTTCAACATGGTGGCGCTGGAGCCGCTTCCGGTGCGCGATCCCGGGTCGTTGCTGCGGCTGCAAAGACGGTCGCCGGAAATCATCAGCGGCGAGATGCCGTACGCTATGGCGGCGTTTTACCGGGACCATGCAAAGACGCTTTCTGCCGTGCTGACGATGATGGGTGCGCGACTTAGCCTTGACGGCGACACGCAGCCGGTGAAGGCGAATTTTGTGAGCGCAAATTTCTTTCACGAACTCGGTGCACAGGCCGCTTACGGGCGACTGCTAGGTGCGGAGAGTGATGAGGCCACGAATGCGCCGCCGGTGGTGGTGTTGGGACACGATTTCTGGCAGCGGCGATTTGGAGCCGATCCGGAAATTGTAGGCAAAGTGATCCACCTGAACCATAAGCCGGTGACCGTGGTGGGCATTGAGCCATATAGATTCGCGAGCCTTGACGGGCAGGGTGCTGAAGTCTGGCTGCCGATGACTGAGCAACCCTACATTGTGGAAGGAAGCACAGCTTTGACTTCCATGGAGTCGAGCAGCATAAGGATGTGGGGCAGGCTTGCGCCAGGCGCAACGGCAAAGATGGCCGAGCAGGAACTGCTGATGCGGACGAACGAACTGCGCAAGCAGTATCCCAAAGTTATTTGGAAGGACGAATACATACGTAGCGATCCCGGCGGGCACCTCCATGTGATGGAACCGCAGATGTATAAGCTGGGGGCGATGGTGGGCCTGCTTACGCTGCTGATTCTGTGCGTGACATGCGCCAACCTGGGCGGATTGCAACTGGCGCGGGGTGTGACGCGTGAGCGGGAGATTGGGATTCGGCTGGCGGTGGGAGCCAGCGCGAAGCGCGTCTTCCGGCAGCTGCTTACTGAGAGCCTGCTGCTGGCTGTGCTTGGTTCGGCGGCCGGGCTATTGCTCGCGTGGGCGACGTTGACGGTGGTGCTGGCGAAGACGGATGCGCCCAAATGGCTGAGCGCGAGGCCGGACTGGCGCGTGCTGGGGTTTGTGGTGGGAATGGCGCTCGTCGCAACGGTTCTGTTCGGGTTTGCGCCTGCGCTGCAGATTGCGCGGCAACGGCAGCGCAAGACGTTGGCGCGACAGGTGCTGATAGGGGCGGAGATCGCTGGTAGTTGTGTGCTGCTTATTGTGTCGAGCCTGCTGGTGCGGGCAGCGCAGCACGCGCTCTATTCCGATCCGGGATTTGGATACGAGCGCGTAGTGTCAATCGATCCGCAGCTTGGCCAGCATGGGTATAAGGCGGCCACGGCTGGGGAATATCTGAACCAGTTGCGCGGCCGCTTGCAGGCGCTGCCGGGAGTGACCTCGGTATCGCTGGTGAAGCTGCCCCCCTTGGGGCGCGGAGTGACCAGGATCGATACGGAAATCCTTGGGCGTAAGGTGGCGATCTACCCGAACTGGGTCGATGCGAAGTTCTTTGGAACGATGGGGATTCCATTGTTGATGGGGCGGAATTTTCTGCCCGGCGAAAAGAACGCGGTGATTGTGAGCGAGGCTCTGGCCCGTAAACAGTGGCCGGGCGAGAATCCGCTGGGCAAGAAGTACTGGGATACGGCGACGGTGGTGGGTGTGGCGGGCGATGCACATATGAATGCAATGAACGATGGAGATGCGATGGAGATCTACCAGCCTGCCCAGCTGGAGGACATGCCGGATATGTCGGTGCTGGTCAAAAGCGTGGGCTCGCCAGACAGCCTGACCCCCATGGCGAAGTCGATTGTGGAGAGCATGGACGCCAAGCTATTTCCCGAGATTTTTCTGCTGAAGTCGGCATTCCGCAAAGACATGCAGCAGGTGGAGCTGGTGGCATCGGCAGTGAGCTTGATCGGTCTGGTGGCGGTGGCGCTGGCCGGTGTGGGCATCCTTGGCCTGGTGGCGTTTACCGTTTCGCAGCGAACCAAAGAAATTGCCATTCGCATTGCTCTTGGTGCTAACCGTGGACAGGTGCTTGCAGCGGTATTGCGCCAGTTTCGCTGGCCTGTGCTGGTGGGCCTGATGGTGGGTACGAGCGCGGCGGCAGCAGTTTCCACGGTGTTGCGTATTTTGTTGTTTGGGGTAAGCAACTATGACCCGGCGAGTTACGCCGCAGCGGTTGTAGTGTTGCTGGCAATCGTTAGCATGGCCGCTCTGTTGCCAGCGCGTCGCGCTTTGCGATTGGACCTGGCAAAGATACTGCATTACGAGTGAATTTCCTCTCACTCGCAATGCCGTTTGCCCAGGTCCCGATCTTCGGTCCTGGAAAAGCGTGGACCCTTGCCACAAAGTTCTGTGAGGGTCCTCTATATCAACGGAGGCAATCAAAAGCTGTGTAAGAGAAAATCTCTTGTGTTCGCCAGGACTTTCTCTCGCATCGCTGGCTCTGGCAACAGCCGGGCAATTTCAATTGCTCCGATCATCGTTGAAAAAATCGTCAGAAAAGCACGTTCTTTGTCGGCGGCTCGCCGGCCCGGCATGAAAGGAAGCATGCGACTCTTGTATTGCATCAGCTCGCCAAGAATCTGAGCCCTCATCCGCTCATCAGCTCGCCCCAACTCAGACGCAAGAGCTGCCAACGGGCATCCGAACTCGGCGTGATCGCAGTGTTCCGGGCTCAGATAGGCCTTCACAATCGCTTTCCACGCCGCACCCCGGGGTGACTGCTCCGCGGCATGAGCCAGACGGTCGCCGGTCTCTCCGAAAGCAACGCGGAGCGACTCCATGAGCAACTCATCCTTGCTCGCGAAATGCTTGTAAAAGCCTCCATGAGTCAAGCCGTTATCCTGCATGACTGCTGAAACCCCGGCTCCGGCCAAACCTTCGGTGCGAACACGCCGCGAAGCGTCGTTCACAATCTTTTGACGGATTTCCACTTTATGCTCGGGCCTGTAACGCATGGCTCATTATAGGATCCTACCGATCATCTTACGGTGCAGACCGGTCCGCCCTTCGCAGCTCAAAGAAAGGCAGCTCAAAGAATGGCGGCTCAAAGAAAATCTGAATCTATAGGGTTACATGGATAATCCTATGCGAGTAGGAGGCCACATGTTGCCCGAGATTCTCTTCCCAATGCAGCTCGTTTTAGGTTATGTCGCGTGTCTGCTTTGCTTCAGGACATACGCCCTGCCCAGGCTCAAGTTGATGAACCGGTTTGAGGCGCAGCGCGCCATCGCTACTCTGCACAGCTTCCGCTTCTTCGGACTTGTGTTCATCCTTCCAGGCGTCGTCGGCCCGAATCTGCCCGCCGGCTTCGCCACGTTCGCCGCCTACGGCGACTTCGCAACCGGGGTGCTGGCTATCCTGGCTCTTCTCACCGTAAGGATGCGTCCGCTCTTTTGGCTGTTTGTCGTCTCCTTCAATCTCGTGGGGACGGCCGACCTCATCCTCGACTATTACCACGCCATTGAAGCTGGCCTTCCTGCGCTGGCCGGGCAATTGGGTGCTACCTACGTGATACCGGTCATCTATGTACCCATGCTGATGATCACGCACCTCGTCGCTCTCTATTGGCTGGTGCGTCCGCAGCCCAAAACAGCTCAAGCCCTATCCGGCGAAGCGGCTTTATCTTAGGGAGCCTCTGATTAAGTCAGGCTCTGTTAAGGGCACGGCTTCAGCCGTGCCGTAAGTGACTTGCCCGCAATGTGGCTTTAGCCGCTGAGGGAATCTTCGGAGACTTAATCAGACCTGCCTTAGATGAAAGTCGGCCAACGTTCCGGCAGGAAGATTTGTGAATGCTGGCCGACTTCTCAACTGACCCGGCTGAGTCCGGACTACTCCCCTCACTGCTTCGAATCGCCGATCGAGTCGAGATCGGCGATGATCTCCGGAGGCAGTTGCAGCGTTGCCGCTTTGAGGTTCTCCCGGAGATGTCCGACGGAAGATGTTCCGGGGATCAGCAAAATGTTGGGCGAACGCTGAAGCAGCCACGCAAGCGCGACCTGCATCGGCGTGCTTTCGAGCGAAGCTGCCGCTGTGTCGAGCGCCGACGACTGTAACGGTGTGAACCCTCCCAGCGGGAAGAACGGGACATAGGCTATCGCTTGCCGGGCAAGATCTTCGATCAGGCTGTCATCGTCTCGATGGGCTACGTTGTAGAGGTTCTGCACGCAGACGATCTCCGAGATTGCCTGCCCCTCAGCCAACTGTTTGGGACTGACGTTGCTCAGGCCGAGATGCCGGATTAGCCCTTGCTGCTTGAGTTCGGCGAGCACAGTCATGGGCTCTTCGATGGACCCCTCCGATGGCCCCATCACTCCGCCGACCCGCAGATTGACGACATCCAAAGCGTTGAGCCCCAGATTGCGGAGATTGCCATGAACGCCATCGATCAGCTCCTGGCGCGAAAGAGCATGGAGCCATGACTTGTCTTCGCCGCGGCGAGCGCCCACCTTGGTGACGATCACCAGCCCATCCACGTAGGGATGGAGCGCCTGCTTAATCAGTTGATTGGTTACGTGGGGGCCATAAAAGTCGCTGGTATCGATATGATTCACGCCGGACTCGATAGCCTCTCGCAGAACGGCAACCGCGCCGTCAACGTCACGCGGCGGTCCCCACACCTGTGGACCGGCAAGTTGCATCGCGCCATAGCCCATGCGGTTCACGGTCATCGATGTGTTGGGGAGTGTGAAGGTGCCGCCGAGGTCTGCCTGTGTTGTCATTCTGTTTGTCCTCTCGTCTGATGCGCGCTCGTCTGTCGTACCAGTTGTTGGTCAATCCGGCTGCTTGTGATTAGATGAAGAAAGCTTCAGGTCAGGAGTTCGCATTTGCCACAACGCTCTCAAGTGCTCTTGGAGCCGCGTAAATTGCCGGTTCAAGCGCGTTCGTCTGCAAGCGTGGACGCTATTCTCGAAGCCACCGTTCAGGTTTTGCTGAGCGTGGGGAAGGAACGGCTCACCACGACAAGGGTGGCGTTGCGAGCCGGTGTATCTGTCGGAACGCTGTATCAGTATTTCCCAAACAAGAGCGCGCTCCTGCAGGCTGTCTTGAAACGTCACATGGACGCGGTGATGGAGGCAGTCGAACGGGTTTGCCTGGAGCAGAAGGGCAATCCTCTCCGGCAGATGGCGACCGCTCTTGTCCTCGCATTCCTTGAAGCCAAGCTGAAGAGTGCGAAGACGAGTGTCGCTCTCTATTCTGTAAGCGCCGACGTGGACGGAGCGAAGATCGTGGAGCGGATGGGCGTGCGGTCTAATAAAGCCATTGCCGCAATGTTGGCAACCGCCCGTGAGCCGCTCAGGAAAGACCCTCAACTGGTAGCTTCGATGCTGCAGGTCGCGATGGCTGGAGTCAGCCGAAGGCTGCTCGAATCCGGCGCTCCCGAGAAGCAGCTCGCGCCCTTGCGAGAGGAGCTCATCTTCTTTGTGTGCGCCTACGTGGAAGCCTGTTCGGCGGGGCCATCTGTTCGCTGAACGCTAACCCCCCAATGCATATTTCGGAGTCTTAACCTCTGGAAACGTGACTTGTCCTGTTCTCGTTTAATTGACGCTCAGTCTCTCAAGAGCAGATTGTCAAGATATTGAAACAATGTCTTCCCATAGTCATCCGAGTGGAAAGACCTCCAGAAGCCGGAGACATCCTGCAGAGCACTCTGGACATGCTTATCCTGCGCACGCTGGTGATGGGACCAGGGCATGGGCACACCATTGCGCGAGTCATCGAGAAATAGCGCTCACCCTCATCCTTCTCATCGGAGCGGCTCTGTTCATCCGGACCTTCCTCAAGCTGCAGGCTGTGGATCTCGGCTTTGCCACGCACAATGTAATTAGCATGGCCATGTCTATGAGCGGCGATCGCTTCCAGAAGACAGACCCTGTCGCTCAGATCATTCGCGATGGTACAGATCAGGTACTCGCCCGTCCCTGGAGTGCTCGATGTCGGTGTGACCAATTTCTTGCCGATGGCTGGCGGTTTCGGCGTGGTCTTGATGTTGTCGGCCGTCCCAAGGGGGATTCGTCCTTCACCGGGGATGCGGGCTTTTCTTCCATCTCTTGGCGTTACTTCAACGCGCTCAAAATTCCGTTGCTGCGTGGCCGCGGTTTCACTGATCTCGATCATGAAGGAACGCCTGGTGTGGTCGTCATCAATGAAGCGATGGCCTGCCGATACTGGCCCAAAGGCGACCCCCTCAAGGATCGAATCCCGATCGGACCTGGCGCTGGCCCGGCCTTTGCTGAGAGCTCGCGTCAGATCGTTGGCATCGTGGGCAATACGCACGATGGCGGCCCAAACCGCAATCCCTTTCCCGTCATGTACATTCCGCTTGCACAGATGCCGGACCTCGAGACTGCGCTCAACTCACGAGTGGCACCGCTCTGGTGGATCATTTGAAGCCAGGCGGATCCGCGGATCTGCTCATGGCCGCCATCCGCGTCTATGGAGTTATGCCCTACTCCGTACAGCAGCGCACCCATGAACTCGGCGTTCGCATGGCGCTAGGAGCGCAGGCTTCCAATCTTCGCAATAATGGTTATTCGATAGGGCATGGCGCTTGCACTGATCGGCATTGTGATTGGTATTGGCGGAGCCTTCTGGCTCACCCGCTTTCTGACTAGCTTCCTCTTTGGAGTGAAAACCTTAGACCCGATCGCTTTCGTCGCGATGTCTCTCTTGTTAAGCGTGGTCGCACTGCTATCGACCTGGATTCCGGCGAGATGGACCACTCGGGTGGATCCCATGACTGCTCTTCGCAAGCAATATCGTATTCGCCCGAAACGATCATTCTCAATTGACGCATAATCGCCAATGCACTCGCCGATATTCAATTGCTACCAACGAGTCGCGTTTTGGAAAGTAATTGCCCTTTCGCCGGTGAGCGTGGCCGACGACTTTCAGAAGAGCGGTCTGCGGGGTTTGGGGGCGAGTGGCGTTGAGCAGGGCGACGATGGGCGCGGCGAGGAAGATCCGGCCGTCCATACTCTGGAATCTCCTCGTAGTCAGGATTCGCATTCTGCACAACCTACTTTGGGGCCTTTGTTGGATCTGTGTAGCCTTCGGGAACGTGGAAGAGCGCCGGATCGGGTTCTTCGCGATGGATGGAGCTGAGTTTGGTCAGCCGTTCTGTACCGTCGGAGTCGTGTTCCGTCGTGAGCAGGTTGATTTGAAGTTCGGGGGAAGCCCAGGTCTCAATGACAACGGAATCCGGCTCACTCGAACCTGGCTTGAGGGGGAATGTGCGGGTGATGCGGCAGCCGGTGACGCGTATCCCTTCGATCGCGCGCTCGCCCAGATCCTCGTAGACCTCCTGGCTTTGGTCCGGATTCGATGTCACACCGGTCTCGTGCCCAGCGGCGATACGGAGGGCACAGTCGATGATGGGACTCTGCCGGTAGTTGCTGAAACGGATCGGGATCGCCGCAACGAAGACAGTTTTGGAGTCGTTGTTCCACTGGAGGTCCTGCATGGCGACCGGGTCGAGCACATGGACGCCTGCCTGAATGAAGCCGCCTTGAGAATCTGGCGGAGAGGCAGGTTGCTCATCGCGGATTCGTCCTGCCGAGTCGCGCATGCGGATATTGAAGGCTTCATGGATGCTCTTTTTGCCATCGGGTGTGGATTGAATATGCTGCGTCAGCACATTTGCGGTATATGGTTCGTCCTTCACAACCGGAAATGCGGCGGCAAACGTCAGGCTCGAACCCATGACAAGGGCTCCGGGCGTCCGCTCCGGCCGAGCTTCCTGCGCGTTGCCGGCCGATGGCAATAGAGAACAAACGAACAGGATGGTGAAGGTGCTTCCGCAGGATTTTCGCAGGCATGGAAACATGGGCGCCCTCTGTTGGTTTAGACACCGGACTGCACGCAAATGGCACTTAAGCAGTCATGTCTCCAGGCAATAGATGGTTCCAATGGAGGGTTCCATGGCGCTAACCAGGCTAAGCACTCAGATTTTTATCTACGATGATCGTTTCGGAAGTTCGAGCAGGCTCTTCGCCAGCGAGGATAGTTGCGCAAAGTCGTCTTCCAGCTTGATTGCGAGCGACTTCTCATCTCCGATACCGTCTGTTTGTTTTGCGAGATAGAGGACGTTCGTCAGGCTTTGGAGCGGATTGTTGATCTGGTGGGCCAAATCGTTCGCCATCGCGATCGCTGCTGAGGCACCAGCTTGCTTCAGTAATCTGTCCTGCTGGCGTTGCTGCCGGATTCCCATTGCGGCAAAATTAGCGAGTACCTGCATCAGGTGCAGATCTTCGCTGTCGAATGCCTCATCTCGGCTGTGCGAGATGATGAAGATCGTTCCACGCATCTCCTCCACTTGCCAGGGAAGGAGAATTCCGTCTTTGACGAGCGCTGCTTCGACGCCGAGGATGTCGAAAAAGCGTTTGTCGACTCGAAATAGCTGCGGGGTGCCGCGCTCAAGGCAGACGGTACAGGCGCTGGGATACCGCGGGAGGGATGCATCCAGGAAGGAGCTGTATTCTCCAGCCGTTGCGATCCAATGATAGTAGTGCTCTTCCGTTTTGCCCTCGCGCTCGATGCTGATGCCGGCGCTGTCGGCGCCGCAAAGACGGACGGCAGCATTGACCAACTCCTGAAGAATGGTCTCGGGGCTCTGAACAAAGGCAACGGCAAGCCGGTGTAACCCCTCCATTTGCATTGAGCCATTGCGGGAATGCAAGCGCCGGTTTGAGTACACGGTCTCATCCATGAGATCCGTTACCTCCAATCCGACTGCTTCGAGTTGGGCGACGGTTTGAATCATTGTGCTACATACTATTCTCTATGAACCTGGGTTCGCTCCGAACAATTTTTGCGTCAGAACCGCCCTTGTCTGCACCGTTCAGTCTCCGGCGCCATTGCCAATAGGTACTGAGAAACCGGTCTAATAGGTGGAATCGAGTGCGGATCGGTGTTGGATCTTCGATTTAGAAGAGCGGTCTGCGGGGCTTGGGGCTGAAGTAGTGGTTCCTCCCTTTCCTTGTGTATTTTCTAAGCCGCTTTGTGAGTTACTGAATCGTCTGGCCGCCGTCGACGACCATGGCACTGCCAATGACCAAGCCTGACGCGTCCGAGCACGGCCAGATAACGGCCGCGGCGATCTCCTCGGGCTTGCCCATCCGGCCGACCGGCTCCTCCGAGATCACCCTTGCCCGCCCCTCAGCGGTCCCGCCGGTGAAGCGATCCATCATTGGGGTATCGATATAGCCGGGGCAGACAGCGTTAATGAGAATGTTCTGTGCGGCGTAGTCAAGGGCAGCCGCCCGGGTGAGGCCGATTACGCCGTGTTTCGCAGCAGTATATGCAGGGCTGCCTTTGATGCCAATGAGACCGGCGCCCGAGGAGGTGTTCACGATCGCGGCGCCTCCTTGCTTGAGCATGAGGGGGATCTCGTACTTCATGGAGAGAAAGACGCCGCGGAGGTCGACGTCGATGATCCGGGTCCATTCCGCCAGGTCGTAGTCCGCGGTCGGAGCTGGCTTCCTCGGCTCAATACCCGCGTTATTGAAGGCGAAATCCAGACGCCCGAAGGCTTCGATGGTCTTGTTCAGAGCCGTCTGTATGTCCTCGGACGGCGAGCGCCCGGCCGTCTTGTTCCTCGATCATGCGTGCCGTTTCCTGGTTTTCCTTATCGGCAACGTCAGCTACCACCACGCTCGCTCCTTCGCGAGCAAACGCTATTGCAGTCGTACGGCCGATGCCGCCTCCCGCTCCTGTCACAAATGCTACTTTTCCTGCAAACGTTCCGTTCAATAGAGTTGTCATACATTGTCTCCTGACAAACGAAAAAATCTTTGATCGCGCGGCGTTCATCCGTTGCACAATTGCCTTCAGCTACCGTCAGCTCAGAGCGAGCGAAGATCGTGTATCGAACGGTTTGGTGTGTCTCACTTGGCGATCTCAATGGTCACCTTCACCGATCCCGGCACGTTGAACGCTTCTGCACCTGCATCGATCTTGGCGAGCGGGATGATGCCGGGTGAAGGTATCGACTCTCCATCCTGGTGGTAGTAGCCGGCGATCTGGTAGCCCGGAGACCAGTAAGCGATCTCGCCGACTTCGTATGTATTCTCCGTGGGGCTTTTCTCTGAAAGCGGCTTGGGCAAATCGCCGTACTTCTCACGCCCCAACAGATCCTTCATCGACAGGTTCAAAGCGCGGCGGGCTTCTGCCACCTGATCCAAGGGTAAAGCCTCATTACAACCTTAGATGCCAACATCTGCGGAGAGCACTAGCGGATCGCGCCAATCTACTTGCAGAAGATGCCATTTTTGAACTTCTGAAGTCTGGGTCGCCGGTCCGGTCAATCGTCGCGGGAGATTCGTAGTGAGAGAGCAGAACCAACTGCGATCAGTCTCGAATGCGCGTTTCCAGACCTTCGGTCGGTGGAGACACGCATCGGCAATTTGTCATCAACTGACGCATCAGGAGCCGATCCACACGCGACAGTTATTTACCTCGTTACCCGGCTAATCGAGCCGCAGCGCGATTTGTCTGCTGTCCTCTCCATAACTTCCGCCCGCCAGCAATCTGCAAAAAAGTATTCGCCACTCGCGGGATGGCCGTGTAATATTGCCTTCGAACCTTGGGCCCGAACGTCCGATGCTAGCGGAGATGCCCATGCCGGTACCGACCCCCTTATCTCCTACGCCCGCCATCAACTGCCATGCTCAGTCTGCGATTGACGCAAACCAACCGCACCCTGACAAGAAGAAGATATTCATCTTCTGCGACGGAACCGGCAACGAGTTTACAGCTACGCGCGGCGACAAGAATAATGGGAATTCAAACGTCGTCAAGCTTTACACGACTTTGCGCATCACCAACAAACAGGTCGCCTATTATCACCCAGGCGTAGGTACGATGGGTGACCCAACCATTCGCCACGCCATTCCGCGCTTCTGGTCCAAGGTTAAAGGTCTGGCCTTCGGTGCCGGATTCACGGCCAATGTGCTCGACGCGTATCGCTATCTCATGGAGGTCTACAACGATGGCGATGACATCTACATCCTCGGCTTCTCGCGAGGAGCTTATACAGCCCGCGCGCTGGGCGGCATGCTTCACGGTTATGGTCTGTTGTGCCGAGGCAACGAAGGGCATTTACTGTACGCGTGGAATATGTTCCATGACGCAGTATCGGGCAAGCGCGACCTACTGAAGAAGCTGCCACACGCGCGCGGCGGGAAATCGGCACATACGATCGAGCGTAACTCCGCCTTTGCTGAAACCTACTCTCGTAGAGTCACCCTCCGCTTCATGGGGCTTTGGGACACGGTCTCCTCTGTGGGCTGGATCTATGAGCCCGTGCGCTTGCTGAGCATGGCGCAGAATCCGATCATTCAGGTCGGCCGTCACGCGGTGAGCATTGATGAGCGCCGTGCTTACTATCGCGATAACCTTTGGGGTCCACCCGTCGCCATCGATCATCCTGAGTGGCCAGCCGAGTTCCGTAATCAGGGAATTCAGCAGGATCTGGCACAGGTTTGGTTCCCGGGTATGCACTCCGACGTGGGCGGCAGCTATCCGCAAGGTGAGGCGGCCCCGGCCAATGAAGCTCTTCGCTGGATGATTGGGGAGCTTCAGAGTCAGGGAGCCGAGCTCTGCCAGGAGAGGATCGATATGGTTCTGGGAACACCGAGCGGAATCCATGACGCCGACAAGATCTACGCGCCTCCTCCGCCACAGGACCACTGCCTCCATCATTCACTGAAAGGTTTTGGGTGGTGGTTGCTGCAGATGTTTCCGCAACAGCACTACGACAAGGAAGACGAGACGATCCAGTGGCGCGTTCCGTATGGCGTGCCCCGAACGATCCCTAAGGGCGCGGTTATTCATGGCTTAGCCGTGCAAAGGATGGGGCACACCGTTCCAGGGGAAGAGCCCTACGTCCCACTTAATCTCACCCTCGATCGGCTCCGCCCGTTGGAGCCGTCAGCAGAAGTTACAACGGCCAACCTGACCGGCTGCTTCGTCTACACTCCAAAGCACGGTAAGTCCTCCGGATCGGACAGGACGGGCAGCCGAATTGCCAGGCTGCTTCTGGGCTGGATAACCTTCGCTATCTTCTGGCTTATCGTCGCGGCTGTTGTCTGGTACTTACTGAGCGTAAGCATCCTCATCCTGCTTCTTGGCCTTACTCTGGTCACTCACACCCCTGGCTTAAGGTGTCTATTTCGGGGGGTCTTTTATGCCTGAAACCTTAAGCTGAGCCGATGTTGAAAAGGAAATGGATAGGTTGTCCTGCTTATAGTGTTCTTCTTTTGCATCGCATCAAGTGGCTCAACAGAGCGCGTTTCCCAAGACCCATTTCCCGAAATGAAAGATCTCGAGTTCCAGCGGCCGTGTGGGCCAAGCGAGAGATTGATTACAGGAGAGTCGATTGCGATGGGAGCGCCTAACAGGGACCTCAATACGTCACCACGTCAACTTGCAAGCAGGTGTAGAAGGTATAACGCCTGCCACCGGCGGCCGCGGAAAATATTGTGTGATCACCTGAACCTGTTCGGCCGTCGCCTCGTCGTACAAAAGCGCAATCAGCTTCAAAGCCTCGTCGAGACCGGAGGAGATGCCGCCGCCGGTCAGCCGGTTTCCTGATACGACAAAGCGCTGATGGGTTGTGTCGACGACAATCTTATGAAACTCCTGCAGGCAGCCCACGAACGCCCAGTGGGTTGTCGCGTTGTGGCCATCAAGCAGGCCAGCGCGAGCGAGCAGCAATGCGCCCTCGCAGACGGAACAGACCCATTTCGCGTTTGCCGCTACCTTACGCAGATACGCAAAGTAGGCAGAGTGCGGATCGCGCATCATCGCCTCCAGGGCTGCCGGCATCCCGCCCGGCACCCACACAACATCCAGCGCCGGAACCTCCGCGAAGCTGGCGTGCGCGTTGAAACGAACGCCGTTTCCTGAGGTCACCGCACCGCCGTCGCTTGAGACGATCACCGTCTCCAGACCTTTGCTGCTATCGACCCAGCCGAACATTTCATAGGGGCCGGTGACGTCGAGCAGGTCGACGCCCTCATAGACCGGAATTCCCAGCTTCATCTCTGCCTCCTTTGGATTTGACAGGCGGACTATGCCTTGACTGCGATGAACGAAGCGACGAGCCCGGCTGCTTCGCCGTTATGCGGCTTCACGCGGATAACCGATCCGGTGATGGCCGGCACCTGCTCGACGCCGTTGGGCCAGTGTTCGGTCAGCGAACCATCGTAGTCATAGAAGTAGTCTGCAAGCGGTGAACCGGGCTTCCCCACGCCGACAATATGCGCATGCGCGGGACGGCCGTGCTGAGCCTGTGTGACGACTCCATTGAGATCCATGATGCTGCCCGGACCGAAGCTCAACTCTCCCTTGAAGGTGGTGCTGACGGTGTCCTCCACCGTCAACACGCCTTCTGCAAAGAGCAGGGCTTCCAGTTTGGCTGGGTCGTCTCCGACCAGAGCGGGGTCATTGAGAAAGCTGCGGTAGGTCCATGTGCCTGCGAAAGGATTGCTCATCGGTTTCCTTCTGTGGCTTCTATGCCAACGGTTATTTGGAATGGTTGTCCATGTGATCCATGTGCTTCATGCCGGACATACCGAGGCCATCGCCCGGAGCTCCCAGGTCGGGGACGATCTCAACATTGGTCATCATGCCGCCGTCCTCATGGTCGAGAATGTGGCAGTGAATGACGAACTCGCCGATGTAGCGGTCGTAGGTCGTGCGGATCTTGACCTGGTAGTCGTTCTGGACGAAGACGGTGTCTTTGAAGGTGTGCCACATGCCGCAATACTGGTTTTGCAGCCCAAGCTTGTCCGGCTGAACCAGGCATTTGCCGTGGTCGTCGAAGATGCTCTGGCCCTTGTAGGTGACGTCCATGATCTCGAATGGATTGACGTGAATGTGATAGATGTGCGGCTCCCCGTAGGAGGTGAGCTGCCAGTCCTGGGTATCACCGACCTGAAGTTTGAAGTCGATGCGGTTGGGGTCGTACTCCTTGGAGTTGAGCCAGAAGCCGAATGGCCCGGCGGGCTTGGTTTGTTTAGCAGGCGGTTCGGGAAGATTGCCGATGTAGAAGCTGACCTTGTTCGGATTGGCGGTGTTGGAGGCGGGGCCTTCTTCGGGCATGCCGCGCCATGGGGTGAGATTGCCGTAGAGCAGGCCTTTGCGGGCGTTGAGCGGCAGGTTCGGATTGTTCCGGACCAGCGTTTGGTTGACGTACTTTGTAAGGCCGCTGAGGGGAACGGAGGTGCCGCCTTTGACGATGACTGTCGCCAGCAACTGTGTCTCGTTGGGACCCTGACCGCCGCCGTTGGGATTGATGGTGGGGCGCTCCTCAGGCGTGGCCGCCTGGTTCAGAACGCAGTATGTTCCGGGATGCGGGAAGACGACCAGGACATCGCTGCGATAGCCGGGTTGCAGGAAATTAGTTCCAATACCGCCGCTGACGCTCTGGAGATTGACTCCGATGGGATGAATTGCTGTACGCGTCAGGCCGTCCGCGGCGATTTCAAATTGTGGAACGAGGTCAACGGGCCGGGTTGAGTTGGGTTGTGTCACGGGGCAGATCCGGGCGACGATCTCGGCCTGCTGCGCTGGGGTTCCGGAGAGAATGCCGGCCAGTTCTTTCTTGGCATCGGGACCGCTGGCAACCATGGGTACGATCTGCACGTTCACGGTGTCATGGATGCCGGCGTGGACCATGCGCCAACGTTGAATCTCGCCTGCCGCGACGTTGGTGATGGCCGGTTGCACCACGCCATTGATGCTGGTGAAACGGCCGTTGTAGTCCCACACCGTGGCGGAGGAGAGTTGCTCGTTGAAGTTTTCAACGACGCCGGTCTTTCCTGGAGGGCACACCCAGGTCTTCCCATCGGGGGCTGTGATGATGTTCTGGAAGGTCCCGGGATCGCTGAAGCAGGCGTAGGGAATCTGCTGGAAGAGGAGCAACTGCTCGGTGAAGGGCTTGCCTGAGGCATTGTGCAGGATCGTGTCGATGTCACCGGGAGCATAGCCGGTGTAGGGACGGTCGCCACGCACAATCAGCACGCCGGAGGCACCACTGGCCACCTGCAACGCGGTCGATCCGTGGCGGTGCGCGTGGTACCAGAAGGTACCGGATGGATGATCCGTCGGGATATTGACCTCATACTCAAACTTGGTCTTGGGAGCAATGTTCAACAGGACGTTGTCGCTGTTGCCGGCAGGGGAGACATGCATGCCGTGGAAGTGAAGGTTGATGATGTTGAAGCAGGAGGGCCCGCCGTCTGGACACTGAGGCGCGGTCGGCGACGGGTTATCGAGATCGTTGTTGAGATGGACGCGGAGCGTGTTGCCCGGTTTGACCTCGATGAGCGGACCGGTCAGGCAACCACCGTAGGAGCGAAGAAGGACATCGTCCATGACGCCGGTGCCGGGATTGTAGATCTTGTTGTGGCGTTTGACGGCGTTGAGGTCGAGCGTGACAAGGTTGCCTTGATGGCTGATGTCTCCAGCCGGGTTGCAACCCTGCCTAGGCACAGCAAAGAGCATGGGCTTCGCGCCTGCCGGCGACTTCTCCTGCAACGTGGGTGGAGCGACGAAGGACTGCGGTGCCGACTGGGCCAAGACAGGTTGACACAACAATGCAGAAAGAACCGCCAAAAGTGTGATGCCTTTTCCGTTCATGGAATTGCTCTCCTATGGACCATGATGGTTGAGTAGTACGAGGGAATTGCTGGTTTGCCTGTTTGTGTTTGCCGCAGTCGAGGAAGCCGATGATCTCCGAGAATCGATGCGGAGCCGGGAATTAAAAGCCCGCATCTATCCCAGACGGTCAAAGCAATAACGTGCGCGGTGAGTTTGTGGCCGGTCACAGGTGGCTTCGATCTGCCATGCCGTCGCGGGACGCGAGTGCGGCGACTATCTCTGCGGGACTCGAGACCTGTTTATCCGGAGTATTTATCCGGAGTAGATGACTCAGCGCTGCAACGAGCAGCACCAACGTAGGTCTCTCCGGGTCTCACCTTCATAGAAGCTCCTCGCCAATCGAAGATCTGTAACGGTTGAAAATCTCGGCTGTGTTCAAACGTGAAGCAGTTTCGTAGGTCAGGGTGCTGCAACATGCTAACTGTCTATCGACCAAACTTCGACAAGTTAGCTTAAGGCAAAACAGAGCTTTTCTAGAAGCTGAGTAATGGGCGAAGTATACATGCCGCAAATGTTTTTTGAAATATCAGGGAGCATGGTAAGCCGTGCATGGATATATCCGGCTCTATGCCGCAACTTATGAAGTTGTAATCTCCATAGTTCATGTTGACATTGTCCCGGGACTCTCCCATAATTAGCTCGACCTTTCACCGGGCATACGTATCCGGGATTTAGGCGTCTGTAGTCCACTTGCTTCTTCCGCTGAGTTGTACCGAGCTATGGTCTCTGGCAACCAATAATCCTCGTGCCTTCCTTCTTGGGAAGCCCACGGCAACGTTACCCATCCACAACACAAACGGACCGCACCAGAGCTGCTTTCTGCGGAGCTTCATGCCTTTGCCCGGCTCTGCTGCTCGCCCGTTACAGGTGAAAGAATAATGAGCAAGCCCCTTGGAAGTACTCGCCGCCACTTTTTGAAGACCTCTCTCGCCACTGCCGGAGCCGCCGCCTTGCCGCAGGGCTTCGCCCTGGCTCAGGCACCGACGAAGTACCGCCGCTATAACGTCACCAGCCCCAATGGACAGAAGGCGCTGGCCAGCTATGCAAAGGGCGTGCAGGCGATGTTGAACCTGCCGGCGGATCATGCGCAGAACTGGTTCCGTAATGCGTTCATCCACCTGATGGACTGTCCGCACGGCAACTGGTGGTTTTACGTGTGGCACCGTGGTTATTTAGGGTACTTCGAGCAGACCATTCGCACCCTGAGCGGTGATCCTTCCTTCGCCATGCCTTACTGGGATTGGACCCAGTTGCCGCAGATCCCGGACTCGATGTTCAACGGCGTACTGACGCCGACCGATTCGCAATATACGCGCTTCACCAAAGATATCGGTACCTTCACATCGTTCATCCAGCCCTCGCTCAAGCGATACTGGGCCGGTCTTAGCAGCGCCCAACGCGTTCAACTGAACGCTCGCGGCTACACGAGCTTCGATGTGATGTGGAACGATGTGACGGGTTACACCACCACCCCGCCTCCGCCGCACGTCGATCCCACGAATATGGCCTTCGCGCAGACTCCCATCGCGCGCTATCTCACGCGCCAGAATCCCAAGCTGAGCCCGCAGGTCACCTACAACGTTTCACCGTTCATGGTCTACGCCGGGCTGCTGCCAACCGACTTCTACGACCCGATCAATCAGATCAGTTTCAACAGCTCCATGACCAAGTCGCACAATGCTCCGCCCTCCGGCAGCAACGTCTTCGCTACTCTGGAGGGATTCCCGCACAACAGCGCGCATAACTACATCGGCGGCGTGGGGCCGATTCCCAACGGTCCCTGGGGCAATATGACCAACAACCTCTCCCCGGTGGACCCGATCTTCTTCCTGCACCACAGCAACATGGACCGGCTGTGGGACGTATGGACACGCAAGCAGCAGGCTCTCAAGCTGCCCTATCTGCCGAACGCAGCGGAGCGGCCCACCTACGACAAAGAGCCCTTCCTCTTTTATGTGAACAGCAACGGCCAGCAGGTCGGCCCCAGCATTGCCAGGGAATTTATCTCTACCGCCCGCTTCCAGTACGACTATGAACCGGGCTTCGGCGAAGCGGTGGTCACGCGGGCCAGCCATGCTTTGAGGGCGAAGCACGCGACGGCGCCGGTAAAGGGATTGATGAAAGGCAACGCTGCGACGATGACGCTCTCTGCGAGCGAGGTCAACACTCATCTTGCCAGCGGCTCTCCAGCGTCCCTCATCGCGCTGGTAACCCTGCCTCGGCCAACCGACGCCTCGCCCAAGCGCAATTTCGATGTCCTGGTAGGCGCGCCGGCTAACGTAACGAATGTGGGCGCCGACAGTCCTTACTATGCCGGCACGATCTCCTTCTTTGGCGGCATGATGCATATGCCAGGAATGTCCAGCGATGCGACCTTCCTGGTTCCGCTGCCGCAGCGGAAGGAGGCATTCCCGAACCTGCTCGCAGCTGGCGCGGCAACCAAGGGTGTCGCTGTGACGATTCGGGTCGTGCCTTCGGGCGGAGGCGCATCCGTGCTCAAGGCTGCAACCGTGCGAGCGATGTAGGCTAAGCCATGGCTCTCCTCGCCTCGACTGTCATCCTCGTGTTCGTCGTGCTGCAAACTGCGCCATCGGCCTCAGTATCGCCGCCGATGGCGCAGTCCCGGCAAATCGAGGGCGCTCGCGAGATGACGCTCGTCCTGCCGCACGCACTGCGAAAGGGCGAGACGGCCTGGCTGTTAGTGAAGGTCGGCACGATCGGCCGCGACCAGATCCAGCTCATGACGCAGGATGGCCGGCCTCTGGGCACGATCTCTCCATTTGGCATACGCTCCGGTAAACCCGCCGGCACCTACACTGTTCCAGTTCCGGCCAAGGATCTCAGCGATGGAAGGCTTGTGCTGCGGCTGTCGGTGATACAGTCAGGCCGCGCACCAAGAGCACCGACCGCAAAAGAGGTAAAGGATCTGCGCCTTTTGATTCGGCGGTTCAAAGACGGTAGTTAAGCGGCCCCGGCCCCGGCATCGAAGAGCATTTATACGCTGTAGGGGCTGCGAAACATTTGCATTGCGGGTTAGTATCGGCAAGTCGGCTTGTGCGAAGTAATCCTTCCGTCAATGAGTGCAATGGCGATTTGGCGACAAGTGAGAATCCCGGGTGCCGAAGTATGGCTTCAACCTCTCAGGCTTAAGCATGATAAAGGACATTATTGTGTGTGGAACTGTAGTGCGAGGTCGCCGCTGGGGCTGCAGGTTTATCGATACTGATCCATTGCAGTGGGCGATCTCTTTTTTGCTGACAGCAAACAGCAAGGCCAGCGGGCCGATTGCGAGCGAAATCCGGAGGGTCAAATCGGTGAAATACGGCTTATTTCTCCAACATAGCCACATATAGCAACTACCGTATTCCCAGCAGCGCACAGGGGGACGCGCTCAGCAACCTCTTGTGCGGTGTGGCCAATAATCCAATTGTGTTTGGGCATGCCGATCACAAGGAGATCCGACTGATTGTGTTTTGCGGCTTTGAGGATACTGTTGACTTCATCGCCGTTCGAGAGCTCGGCTTCGATGGCTAGTCCGGCGTCCTCTGCCAACTTGCGGGTCTTCGCCTGGAGGGTGGTGTACCTGGTTCGCATCTCGTCAGTCCATCGGATATAGGGAGCAACCAGGGTTGAAAAGGAAAAGTAAATAGGAGGAGGCTCAATGACACTGATTACGCTGAGACTAGCGTGCAGTGATTTGGCCAATTCGACTGCAGCCTGTAGTGCTCTACCAGATTCTGGTGACTCATCAAATGCGACTGTGATCTTTCTAAACATATTCTTCCTCTCGTTTTGACTTCCAAACGGATTCGTTTCGCAATGTCCGTACTGGTCGGGACACGATCATAAGATCCCACGGCTAGGTAAGCCCGAGTCCTCCATCGACGCCGAAGATTTGACCGGTAACCCAATCGTTTTCGGGGTTTGCCAATGAGACGATCCAGTGGGCCACTTCCTCGGGCAAACCTCGGCGACCCAGGGGAATCTGGCCCCGCTCATGCTGCTTCACGGCCTCAGCTTCTTCAGCAGAGAGCCCCATCATGCCTAACAGAGCCCCGGACTCTGTCGGGCCGACAGCAATTGCATTGACCCGTATGCCTACGGGAGCTAGCTCCAGAGCCCAGGCGCGGGTCAGGTATTCGAGAGCAGCCTTGCTTGCTCCATAGTGAGAGAGTCCCGCGCCTGCTTTGGAGCCATAAGTGCTCGATATATTAATGATCGATCCCTTTGTCTCTTTGAGATGAGATAGAGCCTCTCTCGCAAGAAGCGATGGGCCGAGAACGTTCACCGCGAAGATGTCAGTCACCTGTTTGGCAGTCACTTCAGCCAGCGGCATGATTGCTCCGGCCCCGGCGTTGTTGACCAGGATATCCAGCCGTCCCCATCGCTCAATCGCTTTGGAGACCGTCCGGGAAGCGTCCTCTGGACGCGCTGTATCGGCGACCATGGCCTCGATATTGGGATGGTCTTTTGCGGCCTCATCAAGACTTGCGGCCTGCCGGCCGGTAATCAATACGCGGGCCCCGAAGGTCGCGAATTGTAATGCGGCAGCTCGCCCAATACCAGAGCTGCCCCCGGTGACGATCACTACTCTATCTTTGAAGGAGATCATGAGTTTGTTGCCCTTTCTTGAAGCTTTGTAGATACCTCGCCGAAGCGATCGATGGACTAGATAGGACGATTTGCACCCAGCACGATTGTCCCATCCACCATCCCAACAAGCAGCCAACAAAGGCAGATGCGAGCTTCAAAGCGGAGCAGGACAAACGCCGCAGGGAAGAGGCACAAGCCAACGCCACCGGAGCGCGGGTGCTGCAAACCATCGTTGCCGCCGTTCCCGTCCGATTGATGAAGCGCGATCTTCTCTTCATCGCCGAACAGATGCTCCCCTTGCTTGACGACAAACGGCTGAAGATGGTCGCGCGGCACCGTGGCATCCGGGCGAAGGAGGGAGAAGTCACAGCCAAGCTGCTAACCGTTTTCGTTCGCAAGGCAGAGGAGAGTGACATCGGGAAGCTCATCGTCGAAACCGTTATACTGCTTGCGGCGAGAACGCAGCCGGGTGGAGGCAAGGTTCTCCGCGCCGCAGCCCAGGCATACAAGGTGGACACTGATGCGATTGCGCTCAAGGTCAAGCAGGAGTTCGCCGCCAAGGAGAAGGCGAGGAAGGAACCCCAAAACCCAACCAAGCCAGTCAGCAAGCCCAAGAAGGCCGCATAGCGCTTCACAGAAGCAGCAATGGGAGGACCGCCAACCAGCGGCCTCCCATTTGTGTGTCCAAACAATGACTCAGAGCGGTTGAGGCCGCTCTGAGTCATTGTTATGAACCCACAAGCGGGTCGATGGATTCAACTCCCCACAAGCCAACACATTAAAACCGTCCCGCCAATTGCTCAGTCCATCGGCGATCTTGCGCCGATGGACTCAGGTGCAGTGTGACTCAATGCTTTGATTTCCCAAATACTCCTCAACTCTCTGCCTCAAGTCAGTTCTGACATCGGGTCGGACTTCCCAAAACCGGACCGACCTTGCCGTCGTCATAAAGTGACATTAGAGACACTTTCCCCAGCTACATCTTGGGATGAGGCACCTACAGCACGGACGGCAGACACTTCAGCCGCCAACCGCGCACCCATGAACCGCCACGCTGGTAACGCATCGAGGGCCGTGGCCATTACGCCCGTCGCGGAACCGGCGACATTGAATACTTTCGGCATGACCGATTCGAGCTTGGAAACGACAGATCCCAAATGCTCCCTTACATTGGTCATTGTCTTCTCCAACAAGTGATTCATGCCATTGAGCGTCTCTTTCAGTTCTCCAGTCGCTTTTTCACCCATGACTTGTCCGAATTTCGATTCGCCTTCGGACATGGCACCTTGGAGGTGCTTAGAGGCAAAATCCCAGCCCCCCTCGACAACATCGGAGGAGAATGGAAGCGCGATCTCAGCAATGCACAGATAGAGCACCATCTCCCGTCCTGCAGGGAGTGCGACGAGCTGCGCAATTTTCTCCTGCACACTGCCATTAAAGAGCTTGTTTGTGATGTACGAAACTCCGCAGATCTTCAATACGGCGTCAATAGCCTGCGGGCGATCAGCCTCGAAGGTATGGCGTCCCGTTTGTCCACCGGTGAACCACGACAGCAAATTCGATACTCCCGTGTACGTGGCCAGTGTCGCATCTTCGATGTCCAGTTTGTCAGCGACCCAGAGAGTACGGTTGACTGGCTCCGATTGGATCTCCTCCAACATTGATGCCGGGACTTCGCCGGAGTATTGGGGAACTACACGCCGCAAAGCCCCCATCAAATCCCGGTAATACACAAAACTTGGAGCAGTTGGAATGGTCCCAAAAAGGAGACGGCATACCTTAACCGTTAAATCCTTCTCCTGAAAGTGTTCGAGGCTTTTACTTACCGAATCAGCCATTTGTTTCCTTCCTATACCGGCATTGTTCTAAATCCCTAATGACTTCACGAAATTCTGAATCTCCGGTCCAGCGTTCCGGAGGCTCGTGCTAAGAGCTTCTGAATCGGAAAAGCCGACCCCCTTCACTGAGACTGAGCGGGAACCGCACATTCGAAGGTTGACCACATCGATACACTTCATGTTGAGGCTGAGAGTGACTGTGCGGAGACCTTGGCTAACATCGGCAGCAGAGGCGACGGTGTAGCTCGAATGTACCAGCAGGACTGAATCAACCGATTGATTCAGTCGGAGCCTCTTGGCAAGCGCCAAGTCTCCATCGAAAAACTGGGCTGCTGTTCCATCGCGCAGAAATTCGGGCTTGAAGAGGCCGTCCACCGATTGCATACCATTTTCTTGCAAAGCAGCCGAAACGCTACTTTGTAAACTCTCTGCGCTTTCACTGTCACCAAGAATGAGCGGGGCTAGAGCTCTTCGACCTGGGATCTTCCGCACCGAAACATTCATATACTTGTCTCTGAAACTGTTTTCCTGGGCTTCGGCCCTTGCCTTGTCACCTTCGATCGCCGCATTCCTCGTGGCTTCTTGGATCTCCCTCTCGCCGGCCTGCTTCTTTTCTTCAGCCCCCCGCTGTTGCCGCCTAAACTCCTCGACGATCTGGTGATTGATCGGCGTGAGCTCCTGGTCGGTGGTGGGGTCGTATCCGGGAGATGAAAATAGAGTTATCTCACCCTCTGAGGATCGGCCAACCCATACCTTCGGCTGTCCATCCAGGGGATCGAAGAAAGTGATTTCAGAGGTAGATCCAAAAATGAGGGGCTTTGGAATCTCACCCCGCTCCCTTCTCGCCAGAATGTCGACCATCTCAGGCGTGATGGGCTTCAGTACGATTCCGTATTTCGGATCGACCCCTGGTGTATCAAAACACCGGATGCCTTCCATCGTGTCACAGTATTTTGTAGCCACTACTTTGTCGCCCGTATGGTGGAAGTACGTGTCCTTGGTTGCAAAGTACATCGCCAGAAAGTAGGCGGAGACATAGCACGCAGCGATGACATATGCCACCGGCTTGGGGATCCTTCCGACCCTCTTGAACAGCGGCACCATTCCGATTTCACGCAGGGCCACAAAGAACGGGATCAAGACGATGGTCAGAATGCCTTTCACTAGAAAGATGCTCATCCCCGTTGCGTCTACAAACTTTCCCACCGCAAAGTCGAAGGTGCCGAAGATTAAAAAGTCCTTTAGCCAGCCGAAGAAGATGACGCCGACAAGGAGTACGAACAGCAAGGCCAAGACGACGAAAAGGACAATTCTTAGAGAGTTTCGTGGCAGCCAAGACCGCTTCGGATTAGGATCAGAACCGAGGTCAACCATTGTTTTCCTTTAAGTGGGTATTAGCAACAAGATGATGCTTGCCGAGGTTATATCGCCTGAATATCACCATGATTTCTGTTACGTGCTGCCGATCATCTCTACTTCGACCCTATTGGAATATTTCGAAGGCTGATCTTTCCTTGAGGCTGGTATAAGGTGAGAACGATCGAAATTGAGTTAGCTTGATCGGAGATCCCTCTCGCGGACAACAAGATATTTATGGGGAGGGCGGGTTCTAAAGTTCCCGCCTCACCAGTGCCGAGGCGGAAGTCAAATTCGTTACTCTGATTGCCAAGGTCATCAACCATGTAGTCACCAGACCAACCCATATATAACCCGAAGGTTTTGCTTGTATCGTTTTGATTAACGACTGATCCAGTACAGCGAACCCACTCCCCGTCTCTGCGACAAGACTTAATGGAGACTTGGAAGCCACCAATCTGCGCAGAGATAACCTTCGACTTCTGGGGTGACGTAGTGGTCGTCGCCGAGCTTTGTGGAGTATCCGGGGCCACGGTGTGAGTGGGCCCGCAATTCGCAACATCCTTTGCGAGCAACTCCTCTACCGTCCTAGTTCTTGGGATGTCAACGGTCACTCCGCCGAGCATCTTCGCCGTCTCTGTGTCCAGAACTTTGGCTGAGATGTGGACACTATCGCTCAGGGGAGCAAGCGTCCCTGTAACGAGCGCATCTACCCCAGCAACTTGGCCGAGTTTGCGAGCCGTGGCAGGATCGATGATTCCGGTGGACGCGAGCTTATGCTCCTGCATGAGAATCTTAAGGTTGGTTCGATCGATCACCTCGAATCCCTTGGCGTTATTGACAAGGGCCACCGAAACATCCTCCGCCATGTAGCGTCCAAGCTCAGTCACGCAACCCTGCAAGTCGGTGAAATCCACCACCGCGACCGTTTTCCTTCCCGAGCGGCTGGCAATCTCCGCCAGGCTGGAGGAAAGCGAATTCACGGTAGGTCCTTGAGAGAACGACGGGGGAGCCAGCAATAGGATTGCCGACGCAAATGGTGCTGCCCAAACCATGCAGAATTTCATACGATTGCTCCAGTGCTACTTCTTGCTGATCAAGCGGATGTTTCTGATGATTGCGGCACCTTCCGACGTATTCAAAACGACAGATACAGACGTTGCGCTTTGCGAAAGGCCCACTCCCCAAAACCACAAGTTGATTGGAATCCCGGGTTCAATCTGCTTATCCAGGCAGCAGAACTTGTCTGACCTGTCGGATCCGACCTGAATGGTCATTCGGTACTGGGTATAAGGCACATCTGACGCACTCTCAGTGCCCGAATCATCCACCATGCGAGATGACGGTTGAAAGCTAACACGTTTGGTCCCGCTCGATTGGTTCGTGAGTTGGCCCATGCAAAAAATCTTTGCCCCCTGGTGCTCACATCCCTGCATTGCAAGGGAAAAGTCTCCGAAGTAGATCGTAGGCTTGGTCGGATCGTCTTTCGATTGGCCTGAGCCCATTGACTTCGCCGGGTTACTCGGAGCGGAACTTGAACTCGAATCGGCTGATCCGAGGAGCGCTCTTACTTCTGAGGTCTTAGGGAGTGTGCCTGAGCTAGCAGCGACTATTCTCGCCGTATCGGTCGAAAGTGCCTTGGCGACGATGTGAACCGAGTCACCCAAGTCGGTGATAGAACCCGTCACTAAAATGTCTACACCAGCCAAAAGTCCGAGCTCTTTCGTGGTCGCGGGATCAAGGAGGCCCTCCGACTTCAATTTGTGCTCTTGCAGAATGGCCTTCAAATGAGCTCGATCGACAACTTCAATTCCGACAGCGGATTGGGTGAGCTCTACCGAAAGCTCCTCAGCAATGAATTTGCCTAATTCCGATGTGTTGCCATCAAGATCGACGAAATCAACTACTGCAATTCTCTTTTTGCCCGTTTGTTCGATTCCTTTGAGCAAGGAAGCCGTAATTTGGGGTAATTGGAAGTCGTCTGCGCGGATTTGCGTCGGCAGAAGAATGCAACCCAGAAAAAGGACACACGAAACGAGCTTCCTCATTTGTCACGTTTCTCCATTCTGAATAGATGAGGCTACCCAGTATAGCCCCACTTCTTCGGCTCTACGTTCAGAACTCGCGTTCCGCACCCTCCGGGTTTCGGACTCCTCCCCCCTCGCAGGCTCCGGGTCCCTTTCCAGAAACTTCTTCTCTTGGCAACGCGGCTATGCCGCGACTTGGGAACAGCCCGCCTTGGCGCCCGTAGGGTGACTGGGCAAAAGGAGAAACACCATGCAGATCCAGCAGACCATCACCCTCTTCGGAACCGTCAGCAACTCAGCCAGCAGCAGCATCACCAAGAACGGTCGCAAGTACAGCGTGGAAGCCCGATGTAGTCGCCACTCAGCGAGAGGTCTTCCCCCCTTGAGCCAAACGTGCAAGCTGCTCCGGCGTGAGAGTGTAGCGTGTGGGTGGCTTACGCACATTGTCTGCGGGGTCGTCGAACTCTTCTAATGGCGGCGGCGGCCCAAACGGGATGCGCGTTGGAGCCTGACGGCGGACATCATGGATAGAGCCAAGATAGACGGTGTTGAGGCCGTATCGGACGTTCATGGCATCGAGTGCTTCTGTTGCTCGCGCTCGGCTGTTTGTGCCGTGAGGCTCAGATGCGAACAAATCAGGTAAGGGCGCTGTATCCAGATATGTGAGGATGACGGCGATGTCCGAAGGAGTGCGAAGCGGTACTCGCTCCCAGAGAACAGTGACATGGCTCTGAAGCGTGTGAGCATCTTGGCAGAGTGGGATGCGCACCGCCCCTTCAAATGCAGGAGCGTCGTAGAAGCCAACCCGCACCGAAACGCCGCCCGCCATAAGCCGTGTCGTCGCATCTTCCGTGCGGTGGAGTGCAATAGCTTGATCGCAATGCCCCGTGCGCGTTCCGGCGTTCTGCAATCGGGCGGCAAGATGTGCTGACGACTGAGAGACTGAAGTAGTTTAGGCGCAGGCTCCAGGAAGTCAACCCCACGGAACCAATGCCAAAGCCGGTCGCCCAAGACGCTCCCCCATATGTAGTGCATCCGTTCGCGCGGCAGCGCACACAATTCACGCATGGTCGAGATGCCCTCAGCGCGGACGCGCTCTTCCATCCGACCGCCGATGCCAGGGATGTCTCCCAGCTTGAGTCCGTACAAAGCTCTCGGCAGATGCCGCCGCTCGAAGATCATCAGGCCATCCGGCTTCGTCATATCCCCGGCGACCTTTGCCAGCAAACGGTTCGGCGCAAGACCGATGGAACAGCGCAGCGTGCTCCCCACGGTTCTCAACTCCGCTTTGATGGAGTATGCAATCTCCACGGCCCGCAGCAAATGACGCTCGCGACCCATGAGCTGACAGGCGAACTCGTCGCAGGACATAACCGCCTGGACGGGGATACAACGCTCGATTGCAGCAACGATGAGGTGATGGTATTCGACGTAAAGACGCGGACGCGCTTGGACAACGATCAAGTGAGGGCAGAGGAGTAGCGCCTCATCCAGTCGTAGCCCGGTTTTGACCCCATACGCCTTTGCCTGGTAGCTGGCAGCGATACAGCAGGCCGTTTCTGCCTCAATGGGGACTATGCCAATGGGCTGCCCGCGCAGTTCAGGGCGCAACTCCTGCTCCACGGACGCGAAGAATGCGTTGAGGTTTGCGAAGAGCCAACCGATCTCGTAGGGGTCAGACATGAAGGAAAGCGTACACGAAGAAAAAGCGAATATGTGTGGTAATCTCTTCCTGTACGACCGCATAGAATGGGGCTATGTGTGGCCGGTATTTCCGCAAGTCGGATAAGCAGCGCATCGCCGAAGCATTCCATCTCGGAGACATTGAAGACTTGCCTCTAGAATCCGCTCCCTCCTACAACATCGCGCCGACGACGATGCAGCCGGTCATCCGCAATAACCGCGACACGGGAGAGCGCGAGATGGTCGCCATGCGCTGGGGCATGGTTCCGCACTTCGCAAAGTCGCTTGCCGACTTCAAGGGGTTCTCTACAATCAACGCCCAGGCCGAAACGCTGCTGTCGAAAGCTATGTGGCGGGTTCCATTCCAGCGTCGGCGCTGCCTGATCCCGGCAGACGGTTTCTATGAATGGAGGAAGCTAGATCAAAAGACCAAGCAGCCTTACGCCTTTGGGATGCGAAGCGGCGGGCCGTTCGCCTTCGCCGGCGTCTGGGACGCATGGAAAGACCCAGCTACGCAAAACTGGCTCCAGAGCTTCAGCATCATCACGACAGAACCGAACGAACTCACTGCGACCGTTCATAGCCGGATGCCGGCGATTCTTGAACCGATGAACTATGAGCGATGGTTAGATCGAGCAGATCCCGACAGGCCACCCATAGACCTACTTAGGCCATATCAGGCAGACGAGATGACCGCTCATCCGGTAGACTCACGAGTCGGCAATGTCCGCAACAACGAGCCTTCACTCTGCGACCTTTGGGATTGCCCAAAAAACTCGATATGATAAACCCGGTGGGACCTACATGTACGCCGCTTCCTAGGCGGCGGCGACTCGCTACTCATCGAATCCTTTAAGTGAGTGACTCGGCGATTTGTCAACACTTGGACATTCCCTTACGAGCATCAATCTCCGCCTACTTCTTAAAGCAGTGAAATTGAGCGTAGTTGGATCTGTAGTTTGTTCTTGCAAATTCACGGATTCCTGCTATTGTTAGCTGCACCGATTTACCAAGTACATAGCAGAGTAAACCTGTATTTGAAGTATCGGAAGCCTCGACGGCTCCTCGCCGCGACTATTCCGCCCTGTAGAGCATATCCGGGCCATCTCACATACGTAGTCGTGTTTAACTCTTCAATATTTCAAGTCTTCGGAGACCCCTATGGCTTGCACATTAGCAATTTGCACAGATGTGGCTGCGGATTTTGAAGGCACTATCGGTGCTACTTTTGAAATCGCCGTTAACTCTTCGTCTGGCACCGCCACCCTCAATTATGCGCTCTACAACGGCATCGGACTCACCTCGGGACCGTGGAGGTTCGTCATCGCCGCAAATGTCAACACCGAAAATGTCAACGTCCTTACGCTTGTCACGGAAAGCACCGTGATGGGTGACAGAATCTCCATCACCGAGGTCACCAACGGCTGCACCCTAGTTCTCGATGCCTTCAATTACACACCATCACTCGCACCGGACGGATTGGAAATCAAAGGCCTATGAGACGATTACTCCCATTGTTGTTCCTAGCAATCTCTCTGCCTGTCTTCGGACAGGTCGTGGCGAACGATCCTGCCACCACCTACGGACGCTGCGCGAATAATGATGTCCTGACCAAGGACAATCGTGCGAAATCTGCAAATGCGGCTGCAATCAAAGAAGCGATCGGACTTGGGCGTGGATGCAACCTGCCGATAGTTGAACAATATGTTCTGGATCATCCACCTCAGTTTTCTAATGCGCAACTGCAGCAGATGGCTCAAAACCTTCTCACTTACGTGGAGCAAGCCCGGCAAGACAAGCAGGTTGGTTCATCGAATGGCTCGAATGGCACTACCTCGCTTGTAAGCAAAGGCGTAGGAGCAATTGTAGGTGTCGCGCTGGAAAGCGGCTCGATCCAACGTTCCACCAGTGGCAACGTTGCTACCGTAACGATTAATACTGCTCAAGGTATCGATTTTTTAAGTGGAGGACATTTCAAACCTTGCGCGATCATCGAATCAGATTGCAGCTTTGGCCGAAAAATCTTGAGTGCCTTCACAGTTGGCACCGCTTACGACGTTTCGCAAGCCAATACCTCCACAAACAGCACTCCGGCTGAAGATGCTCTGTCTAGTTTGGTGGGAAGCAATGATCCCGCCTTCACGGGCGTTTCGGCACGCTTCGATTTTCATGCCACCAGGAAGAACGTGCCCATCGATAAATTGGTGACGGCTTATCAAGCGTCAGCCTACCAGACGCCGACCGTCACGTATGCCGCCGCATATAGCAGTTTGTCGAAAAGGATAACGACTGACCCTGACTATCTGAAATATATTAAGGACGCGTTGGATCAACTTCAAAACACTAACGTTTACGACACTGATCCCAAAGTAGATGTCATTCTCACGACTTTGAAGATCAACATCGCAGATCTCATCAATCAGAAAGCACCCGCAACGCTAGCGTTCCAGACGTATACGTCGGCAGAGAATGTCTACCGGGGTGCACGCGATGCCGCCCTAAGCGCAGTTCTGTATAAGTGGTCAGGTTCGCTTGAGTACAACTACAACCGTCTTCCCAGCCAGCCCGATGAATCGGATTTCAAGGCCATCTACAGCTACCGCAACGACACTAACGAAGATAAGATCTTGCAGGTGACCGCCAATGCTGGAGCCACAATCTACAACTCAACCGTGGGCAGTTCGACTTCGCGCATCCGAAGCTCCCAAGCTGCCTTCCAACTGGATTACACCGTGACTTCCCCGAGTTCCAAGATCCAAACGGTGGTGAGCGGAGGCTATTACTTTCAGTACATGGTTGCGAATGGGCTGCTTACCCTACCTGCAACCCAGCTCGCGCCAGGGACTGCGATACCACTGCCAAATAATGCTTCCGAGCTACTTAATACCACAGGACCGATCCACATTGGACAGGGCAAAGTAACCCTCAATGTGAAAGGAACAAGCGTCAGCATCCCATTGGCGTTAACCTTTTCTAACCGTACTGATCTCATCAAGGCATCGAAAGTAGGGGGGAATTTCGGAATTACATACGACTTCAGTTCACTCTTTGGCGGTCTTAAATAAGATCCCCTTTCATTGGGCTTGGCCAAATTGGCTTTACCGGACCATCTGTTGAGTGCAAACCG
Organism: Terriglobales bacterium; assembly: GCA_041691575.1. Classification (GTDB taxonomy): domain Bacteria; phylum Acidobacteriota; class Terriglobia; order Terriglobales; family Acidobacteriaceae; genus Edaphobacter. The sequence goes on along the minus strand of JBEPUJ010000001.1, from coordinate 129,294 downwards.
GGCGAGCTGACGAGCGCCGATTTGTATGGAGACCGTTCCTATACCCAAATAAGCTTTCACACACTCGCAGGATTTGTAACGAGAAGTCGGCTTGTGTTTACGAATGCCGATCTCAACTGGCGAGAACAGGCCAAACCACTCACTGACCGCTAATCTGGCACCGATCCCCAGACAGACTTCCGCAAACACCTTTGCGTTAATCATTCCGTGCCTCTTCAGCACCCCGCATTTGTGAAGCTGGGCAAATCTCCTCTAAGACCTCTGCCGCGGGACGGCAGAGGTCTCAGAGCGTTCTGGAGGGGAATTGGGGTAAAAACGGGTCAAAATTGAGGGCACACTAAGGCCACAATAACGGTTCCTCAAGATGTCTATTAGCGCCAAATGGAGCCACCCATTGCCCGGCGTTTCTATAAGTTACGGGTTTCAGGCTCACTGTCACGGCAGAGGTCGCGGGTTCGAGCCCCGTCGTCCCCGCCATAAACCTAAGAAAATAAAGGTTTTATGGCAAGTGGCAAGATCAAGAACCTCCTTTGAGGGTGCTGACGAGGGTGCTGGAGCGATCCGCACCTTTTTCGTTTTACCTTCCGCACCCTTCGAGGGTGCTGAAAGTGCCTTTCTTCCTGCCTCGAATACCATTTCCATCACTCTGTTGTTGGTCTCGCGCTTGTCCTCGGTGGCGCGGGACCGCTTTCGATTGATGGGTTTCTTTCAAAGCGACGTAGGCTCGACTCGTCGAACGATCAGATCTCGTAAGAAACGGTAGGTTCATCGGGTTCTACGCCCAGATCTGTCGGGCGGGCATAAACCCGCTTCTGCGGGGATTGGTTTGAGCAACTCGCTTGGCTGCCAAAGCCGCCCTCGTTCTTGAGTAAGCTTCGATTTCCTTGTCTACACTCGCAGCGTGCAAATTTGCTTCGTCCATAGACCGTAAAGGAGAAAAGTGCAGGAAGGAAGAACCAGACTGTTACGAAACTCACGCTCGAAATGCAGGTTGTAACAGCGGTTCGTAGTGAGATTCGTCTTGCTCTAAGTGCTTCGACCCTGTCTCGGCTTCTCTGGAGATCTTGGCCAGTTTGCCAGCGCCGGACATAGCTCGGCTGGCGGGATTACTCCGCGGGCGATATCTGTTCGCGGGTCTAGAGCTAGCCCCCTTGTGCGTGCTTATGTGGGTTTGGGACTTAGGAATAAAGCCGCGCGAAAGCCGGTTGGATCAACGCCATACGCTGTACGAAAAGCATGGGAGAAATTGCTTCGGCTCGAAAAGCCAACCCTCCGAGCGATTTGAGCTACGGACGTGTTTGTGGTGGCAAGCAATTCACGCGCTCGGCGCAGACGTGTCAACCTAAGCAGTTCCATCGGAGTTTGTCCGAGAGATCGGGAGAAATGCGCGGCAAAGGCGGAGCGACTCATACCGGCAATGTTCGCGAGTGCCTCTACTGTAAACCGTTCCGAGGGGCGATCGAGGATTGCCTCCAGCGCCCGGGCTAGGCCGGGGTCACTCAAGGCGGTCATCCAGGGTAGCGGCAAAGCGTCGTGGTCCAATGTCCGCCGCAGAAGCAGGATGAGGCATTGCCGGAGCAGCGCTTCAGTGAGCGCACGGGTCCCTATTCCCGGGCGTACGGATTCGGCGAGAAGGATGACAAACTGATCGCGCAAACCGGCCGCCAGATCAAATTGCTCGACCAGCGGTTGGTTTAAACCGGAGAACAGATTCGGTGTCGATGCGGTGGCGATGCTGATCTCTCCGCACGCAGTGAGGACGCCTGCAGCGCCATCCCCGGCCTGGAGGGTGGGGACGCTCTCCCTGAAGAGGGGCGCTTGCAGGCGTTGAAGCGGCACGCTGCCGCTGTCCTCGTTTTCGTTGGCTCCGATGCTGTAGACGACCCCAGGCGGGAGAAGCGCGAAGCTGTGTTGCCGCAGCACGATCGTCGGTCCATTTTTGATTCTTAGAGCCCCCATCCCTGCGAGGCAGTAATGCAGACTCGCCGTCGAACAGGGTGCGAACGTCAACTGGCACCCCAACCGGATATCGCAAGAGGTAAAAGCGCCCACGCCAACTTCCATGCCGGCGAGAAATCTGTCGAGCAGATCCATTTCCATTTATCTCCCTTGAATTGGTGCTGATGCGTCGCTTGGACGGATCAGCACCAACTCAAGACCCATTGGCACGGCTCTCTTCTTACGATGGAGTCTGGAGCTTGAAAACCATTCTACAAGGAGATAAAGCATGTTCGATATGAAGAACCTAGGCCAGCTTAAAAAGTTGGATGAACACGCACCGGATACGATGAAAGCCTTCTGGGCGTTCGACAAGGCAGCATTTAAGGCAGGCGCAATTGACGAACTGCATAAACAACTGATGGCGGTTGCCGTCGCGCTGACGACGCAGTGCCCCTACTGCATTGAGCTGCACCAAAAGGCTGCGCGGGATGCGGGTGCGACGGATCAGATGATGGCCGAGGTTGCTGGAGTTTCGGCAGCAATGCGCGCTGGTGCGGCCATTACCCATGCCTCGCACTTGTTCAAGAGTTGAGGAATTTGTTTCTCGGAGAATTGGATTGGGCGAGAAGACTAGGCAGCGGCGAAGAATATAGGCCGAGCTATTAGTGACGTTCTGTTGCTCAGTGGCGCTGAGACGCTGATCCTACTGTTAGTGGGCCGCGTCGTTGGTGCTGAAGTGCAGGGGGAAGTCAGCGCTGGATTCAAACGCAGGCGGCAAACAAAGCCATGGGAGGATTGAAGCAATGAAATTTTCAGCAGCAAACGATGAGGACATCTGCTCGAAGATGGAAGCCGGATTGAAGGTACAAGCTATTGGCGCATTCGTAGTTCGTTATGGGTTGGTGTTAGTGCTTCTCTGGATTGGCTCGATGAAGTTTACCTCCTATGAGGCCAATGGGATTCAACCTCTTGTTGCCCACAGCCCGTTGATGAGCTGGATGTACAACATCCTGTCGGTACGAGGCTTTGCCAATGGACTGGGAGCTTTCGAAATAGTGGTTGCGGTATTGATTGCCCTTCGCCCCTGGGCAGCGAAACTGTCGGCTCTGGGAAGCGCGGCCGCTGTGCTGATGTTTTTCACGACGCTTACCTTTCTGCTTTCAACGCCGGGATGGGAACCGAGTCTTGGCGGCTTCCCGGCGCTTTCCTCCTCTGTCGGACAGTTTCTGATTAAGGATATTGTTCTGTTCGGGGCAGCCGTATGGACGTTAGGTGAGGCATGGACAGCCAGCAAACTAATGATCGATAAGAGCACAAGAGCGGACTGATGCCATCCTTACCCATCCAACGATGGCCGAGGGACTTCACTCGCTGTTCTCCTCCTCGCCATCAACGCCGGTCACACCCCGGAAATAAACGATCACGCGGGAGACCGTCTGTCGTCGGATGATCTGAGTGGGTTTGAAGGTTATGGGAAACGCGCATCTCGTCAGTTTGATTCATCTGACGAGATGACGACATATCGGTACATCTGTTCGTCGAAGAGTGACTCGGCGACTATGCAATAATTCAGAGCCGTTTCTCATCGGAGTGCGCCGACATCGTGAACGTGCTTGGTGGCAAGGGAGTGGTCGCAGTGAAAAGGTCTTCCGCGCAGGTTGCGCTGGCCGCCAGCGGAATCGCCACGAGACCAATCGCGGTAGAGAGCGGGACATTTTTCATGACTTTTTAATCCTCCTACTAGTGGTCGAGCTGTACTCGAGTGAATTGAGCGAAGTGGTTATCAGCATTTGTTTTCGGAAAGGATTGCCTTCCTGCCGAAATAGCTGATCAGGTAAAGGGACACTCCGAAAGATATGACATCCTTGAAAAGGAACAGGCCCAAATTATTCATGTACCTTATCCCATGAATCCCTGGCGAGATTGTTCTCGCGCGAATGCAACGATCATTTCGGCGGCGCTCGCGGTAAGACGATACGAGGGGCCAAAATGTCAACATAGTTCCATCCCTTGCTTAATACAGGCACGAGTGCATTGCGCTGCTGTCGCATCCTTCATCATGTGGTGAGCACCGCACATGGCATCAGTGACCGTGCCGGTGATCGTTTGTGTTGCCTGTGCGAACAAACTGGCCGCGCCCAGTATGAATACAGCGATGGTGGTAACAGTCTTCGTTGCCATAAGGATTCTCCTCTGTTATGCGATGGGTTCGCGCGTGGGTGTTTGGTTATTTTCGTTAGGAAGAAGGGTTCCACGCCTCAGTTCACGTTCCTTCATCATGACGAAGAAGACTGGGACGAGAATGAGGACGTGAATGGTGGACGTAATCATGCCGCCGACGATGGGAGCGGCTATAGGCTTCATCACATCGGAGCCGATACCTGACTCCCAAAGAATCGGAGCAAGGCTGGCCAGCACAGCGCAAACGGTCATCAGTTTCGGACGGAGACGCTGGACGGCACCTTCGATCGCGGCTGCTTCGATGTCCGCATTCGTCATTTGATGGGTTGACTCGATGCGTTTTTCCAGCGCTTCGTGGAGATAGACAACCATCACGACGCCGGTCTCCACCGCGATACCAAAGAGCGCGATGTAACCAACGGCCACAGCAACGCTGAAGTTATAGTGGAGCAACCATTGCAACAGCAATCCTCCGGTCATGGCGTAGATCGTGGGAAAGATCAGCACCAACGCCTCCGCAACGGAGTGGAAAACAAGATAAAGAAGCAAAAATATCACTGCGAAGACTATGGGCAGGATCAGTTTGAGGCGCTTCTTCGCCCGCTGCTCAAACTGGTACTCTCCGGACCACTGATAGGTGTAACCCGCAGGCAACTTTAGCTTTTGCTGGATTTGCTTGTTGGCTTGGTCGACGAAGCCTCCGTAGTTTGTGTTCTTCAGGTCGATGTAAACGTAGCCAGTGAGTGCGCCGTCTTCATCGCGGATCATGGCTGGACCCCTGGAAAATGAGATGGACGCCACTTGTCCAAGCGGAATCTGCGCTCCGGTGGAGGTCGCAATGAGAACGCTGCGCATCTCGTCCACGTTGTCGCGGAAGTCACGTTCATAGCGAACGTTGATGGGGTAGCGCTCTCGACCTTCAATGTTCTCCGCAATGTTCTTGCCGCCGATACCGGAGGAGACGGCTGCCTGCACATCGGCTACGCTCAAGCCATAGCGGGCGGCCTCTGCTCGGTTCACTTCTACATTGACGTAAAAGCCCTGAGCAACTTTTTCAGCGAAAGTAGACCGCACCTGCGGCAGCGTGGAGAGAATGGTTTCGATTCGCCAGGCGACTTGCTGTATGCCTTCGACACTCGTGCCCTGGACTTTCAGACCGAGTGGAGTCTTGATGCCGGTCAGCTCCATGTCAAGGCGGTTCTCGACCGGACTCGTCCAGGTGTTCGAGAGTCCAGGAAACTGTAGCTTCGCGTCCATCTGCTGAATGAGTTTGTCATAGGTCATTCCGGCGGGCCACTGCTCACGCGGTTTCAACATCAGGGTTGTGTCGTACATATCGAGCGGAGCGTTATCGGTTGCGCTGTCTGAACGTCCCACTGTGCCGAAGACACTCACAACTTCAGGAAAGCTGCGGAGTATTCGATCCTGTTCTTGCAGTAACACTTTTGCCTGCCCAATCGAGATACCCGGCAACGCCGTCGGCATATATAGAGTTGAGCCTTCATACAAAGGCGGCATGAACTGACTGCCGAGATACAAGCCCAGCGGCAAGACAACAATGAGAAACAGCATGTTGGCGGCGATTGTCAGCCAACGATAGTGCAAACAGAATCGCAACACTGGAAGATAGATCGACTGGGTCACGCGCGAGATGGGGTTGGCGCTTTCCGGACGCAGGCGTCCGCGAATCAGCATCACCATCAAGACCGGGACGAGCGTGATGGCGAGGATGGAAGACGAGCCAACCGCCAGAGTTTTCGTCCAGGCGAGTGGGCGGAACATGCGGCCTTCCTGCGCTTCGAGCAGGAAGACAGGAAGGAATGACACCACGATAATCAGCAGCGAGAAGAACAGTGCAGGTCCTACCTGCTTCGCCGCATTGATCAGAATATTGCGGCGTTCCGGTTCGCTCACTGGAGTTGTATTGTCCTGCTGTCGTTCGGAGAGATGGCGGTAGCCATTTTCGACCATGACGATAGAAGCGTCCACTAATACACCAATGGCCAGTGCAATACCTCCGAGCGACATGATATTTGAGGTGACTCCGAGCAAATACATGGGAATGAAGGACACCACCACAGCGATGGGCAACGCAAGGATGGCAATAAGCGCGGAGCGGAAGTGAAAAAGGAAAATAATAATGACGAGGCTGACGATGATCGCTTCTTCCAGAAGATCGCGTTGCAATGTCTGGATCGAGGAGCGAATCAGGCCGGACCGGTCGTAGCCGGACATGATTTCTACTCCCGGCGGAAGCGACGGAGCAATCTCACGGAGCTTTGCTTTGACTCCGTTGATGACGTTCAAGGCATTCATTCCCTGACGCATCACGATGATGCCGCCTACGGTCTCGCCTTCTCCATTCCATTCAGCGACGCCTTCTCGGATGTCAGGGCCAAAGCTGACCGTACCCAGATCGCGCAGTAGAACAGGCGTGCCCTTCTTGCTGCCGACTGCAACCAGCGCAAGATCGTCAAGCGAGCGAAGATAGCCGAGGCCGCGAATCATATATTCCGCGCCGCTCAAATCGAGCAGGCGTCCGCCAACTTCGTTAGTGCTCGCTTTGACGCGATCAATGACGGCGGACAAGGGAATGCCATAGGCCAGAAGTTTGTTCGGATCAAGCTGCACCTGGTACTGCTTTACATAGCCGCCAATGCTCGCGACCTCGGCGACTCCAGGTACTGTCTCAAGGGCATAACGCAGGTGCCAATCTTGCAACGAGCGCAGGTCAGCCAGGCTGTGGCGATGGCTTTTGTCGACAATCGCGTATTCGTAGACCCATCCAGCTCCGGTTGCGTCTGGGCCGATCACGGGATGCACCCCTTCCGGCAGGCGTCCACTGATTTGTTGCAGGTACTCGATCACGCGCGAACGTGCCCAGTAGAGGTCGGTGCCATTCTGAAAGACGATGTAAACATAGGAATCGCCAAACATTGTCTGTGCGCGCACGGCCTTCACATGGGGCGCAGCCAGCATACTGGTGACGATGGGATACGTGACCTGATCTTCGATCACGTCGGGCGGCTCGCCTGCCCAGTTGGTATGCACAATCACTTGAACATCGGAGATGTCCGGCAATGCATCGAGCGGAACACGCTGCAACGACCAAATGCCGCCAAGAGTCAGTAACAGTACCGCTGTAAACACCAGGAAACGGTTGCGGGCGCAAACTTCAATGATGTAGGAGAGCATCTACATGCCTCCTGTCGCGTTGACGCGCAGTTGCTTTGCAGCGATGGTTTGTCCGTTCTTTTGCGCGGTGATGGTCACTTGCCATGTGCCGCCGGAACCAAGCGAGCCTGTGCCCTCATAGAGTCCATTGCCTTTGTCGGTCAATTTGCTGACAGCATTCATGGCAGACATTCCCATCGCCTGCATTGCGGCCATGTAGAAGGTCGCCGTTACATTGGCTCCGATAACAGGAGTATTGTCCGGTCCCATCAGCTTCACGCGGAACGTGTTCTTTCCTTTCTGCGGTGGATTTGGGTCAGTAGAGAAATCAATGTTAATTTGTGCTGCTGGAGAGGCCGCTGATTGCGGAGAAGCATTGCCCGCTCCCGGAGGCAGTGGCATGAACGAGCCTGCGGCTGCCTGCAATTGGCTTTCCGAATCGATGAGGAAATTGGCCGATGTGACGATCTGTTGGTGTTGTTGAAGCCCCTTCAACACAACAACGTCATCTCCGGCACGCGGCCCGAGGACAACCTCTTTTGGCTCCAGGCTGCCATTGCCATGATTGAGAAAGACCAATTGTCGTGTACCTGTTTGAAAAATGGCTGAGGCGGGAATGACGAGTTGGCGGCCCAACGGGGATTTCAGGTCGCAATTCACATACATGCCTGGCTTTAACTTCAAACCTGGATTTTGCATCACAAGCCGAACACGAACGGTCCTCGTCGCAGGATCGACCTGCGGCAGAATTTCATCGACGTTGCCGTGGAACGTCCTGCCAGGATAGGAATCGACTGTGACCCCGACTGGATCTCCGTGCTTTAACCGTCCAACATCCTGCTGAAAGACTTGAGCGTAGACCCACACGCGCGAAAGATCGGCGACGGTGTAGAGCCGGGTCGAAGGCTCAACATACATATTCGGCAGCGCGTTGTATTCCGTGACGTAACCGGAGACCGGCGAGTTGATGGTCAGATCGGTGATTGGCCTCCCGGTATCCTTGAGCTTTTGCAGTTCGCTTTGTGGAACTTCCCATTGCTCCAGACGCTGCTCGGCGGCAGCAGACAGCGTGGCAGCGCCGGAAGCGACTCCATCGACCGTGCTGCCGCTCAATGAGCTTTGATTTTTCCGCGCCAGCAGATATTCCTGCTGCGTGGCTACAAGATCGGGGCTGTAAACCGTAAACAGCGGCTCACCCTTGCGCACATACAGGTAGGTCGCATTTACAAAAACCTTGCGGATGTAGCCAGGAAAACGCACCTGCACATACGAGACCATCCGTTCGTCGATATCCACGGTTCCGGTGGCGCGAATATCGTCGGTCAGTTGCTTGTACTCAACCGAGCCTGTCTTCACGCCGATGCTCTGCATCCGCTCCGGCGACAGTTGGACGGGTGACAACTGCGTTTCCAGCTTTTGTTCCGGCATCGGTGTTGCGCTCTCATCGGTTAAAGTAGGACCAACCACGACCGGCTGCATATCGGAAGATATCGGTGAGCGTTTTGAGTCTGCCTGCTGCGATGAGCGCGAATGGTAGACGAACAGACCGGCCACAAAGATCAAAATTCCAAGCCATACGAGTGAAGTGCGCACAATATATTTGTTCATCGCAGTGTCGCTCCTGTCAGTGTCTCCAAATGGGCCAGCGCTGTCTCGTGATCGGCAAGCACCTGTGCTTCGTCGAGTTTCAGGGTCAGCACGTTGACGAAGAAGAGAAGCACATGCGTGAATTGGTCTCGATTATTGGCGTAAGCATTGAGGGTTGATTGGAAAGCGGCGTCGGATTGGGGAATCAACCCTTCACGGTATTCCTTCAAGAGGTCTTCATCACTGGTGGCTGTCACATAACCTTGCTTCACTTGTGCAAGCTGCTGTTGCAGGTGTGCATCCAAGGTCTTCTTCGTTTGCGCAAGACTTTCCGTCGCCTCTGCAATTTCGGCATTCACACGCGCCTTCCGAGGAAGGCGGACGTTGAAGGTAAGCATGTAGTAGTCGCGGTATTTCCGGTCGGTGTTCTGGTACATGTAGCCAACACTGAAGTCAGGTTTTCCTTCGCGCTTGGCGGATGCAAGCGCCACATCCTGCTTGCCGATTGCACTGGAATCAATCTGAACTTGAGGATTCTGCCCTCGCACCAGCCCTAATAGTTCGGCGGAGGTGTACCGCAAAGGAATTTCATGTAAATCTTCTGTCACGATATCCTGCGAATCTTGATCTCGATGCAGCAGCCCCTTAAGATGGGCTTCGATCTGCCCCATCTGTTCGTGATGCATGGTGAGTTCGCGGACGATCTTTGTACGCTCCACCTGGGCCTGCAACACATCTGCTTGCAAGCCTTGCCCCACCCCATAATGTACGGTTGCATCCTGGATCAGTTGATCGAGAACATGACGATTTTCCATCAAAATTCCGAGGGTTTTTTGCAGATACGCAAGTTGCAGGTAATCCGCTTTTACTGCGTCGGCAATGCTGGCTGCCGTTGCGTTGCGTTCCATCCCCTTCACGTCCGCTTCTCGTCTCGCCACCTCGCCACGCAGATGCAACTTACCGGGATAGGGCAGCTCCTGTTGCGCACCAACGCCGATGTAGGAAAAATCGCTGTTGGTATAACCCGCGAATGGCTTTGGGCTGCCAACGCTGAACTGTTGGTAGGTAAAGGTTGGGTCGGGTAACGTGCTTACCTGACGTGGAACTTCTTTGGCCGCTTGCCAGCCATAATCGGCTGCCGCGATTTGGGAGTTGTTTTGGCTTGCCTCAGTCAAAAGCTCGGACAGTGGCGTAGATGTATTTGGCAAACGCTCTTGTCCAGATGCGGCAATCGCAACCGCAAGTACAAACATGGCGGTCAGAAACCGGGCAATATGCATATAGAATCTCCAATCCCAGAACGGTTCGTAACATCGGCGTGACGGGCGCGCAGTTACGCTGCCGTCTCAACCAAACGAAGCGGGAGAAAGGAGATGGCTAGATTCGGAGGACGGAGATTGAGGCAGGCGGAGATTGAGGCAGGGTGCTATTAGGACATTGAGCAGCGGACGGGACTACCGGACTCGGCAGGAGATGGACAGAATGCAATACAGCAATTGCACTCAAATCTATCTGTATACCCGCGTGATTCACTTGAACGGTTGCGTTCCACTGCCCGGCAGCGGGGACTTCTTTGTGGCAGCATCCGTGTGAAGATGGCATCGCCATACTTCCGCATTGATCTTTCATCTGCTTGCAGCAGGCGCGTTCAGCGGAACTAAGTTGTGGATTCGGAAGGGCGCAAGCCATGGCTGGAGCTAGCATTGGCCACAACACAGCCAGCATCAATGCGAAATGGCGCACAGCCTTCATGGCAGCTTAACTTTACATCTATAGGCGGAATTGTACAAAAGTCGCACATTAGACGGTTCTGGACACAAGCCAATTTACGCACGCAACACTTATCAGCCCTGCCGGCGATGACTTGCACACTCTGAATATTTGGGTGTAGATTCAGCCAAGGATGAGGCTCAAAGGCACATGGTCGCTGCTGTTGCTTGTGCTGGTAAGCGTTCAGGCGTTTGCCGCGACTTGTGACGTGCGCTGCGGGACGATGGCAATGATGGAATCTGCCAGCCACATGTCTGGCATGGCCAATTGTCGCGGCATGGCATCCCAGCGTGTTGCTGATCAACAATCTGGAATCACGCTTACATTATCCCAGCCTTGTGCCAGCCATATCTGCAAAGACGATTGGACATTTCTTCAGAATCCCGTTGAGCATGAGTTGGGTATTTCATCTCTGTCTTTGGCCTTACTGGGCAGCACCACGACTTACCTTGAAAATACACGTCTTTTGCCATTCAAGGTAAATCGAAGTCCCCATTCCCTCCCATCCTTCAATCCGCTGATTTCCAGCCTGCGCGTCTAGTCCTGCCTCTCTGCTGCCTTTTTTGGCCGGATTGGCATGAATTGTCGCGGACTGAAAGCGATATCTCTCGCCTTCTCCTCTAATAGGAAATCTTGAAATTCCACGCCTGCACCTCTGACAAAACCAAGGGTCAGCCTGCGTGGACATAAATTCCGCTTATTTTTGAGCCAAGAAGTAATTGGGAGAAGCTATGTACAAAGACAACAAGGCGGAAGGCCATTGCATTTACCCCGTCAGCCGCCGCCGTTTCGTTCAGGGATTGGCTGCCGGCGGAGCGATTGCAGCTCTCAATTGGGGTGGGTACGCCTTCGGCGAGACCACACCCCCGCACACGCCACCGACACTTGCGGGAAAACACTTCGATCTGACCGTTGACTCGTTGCCTGTGAACTTTACCGGACATCGATCTGTGGCCACTGCGGTGAATGGCTCTGTGCCGGGGCCGATTCTGCGGTGGCGAGAAGGAGACGCGGTCACGCTTGCAGTAACGAACCGCCTGAAGGTTCAAACCTCAATACACTGGCACGCAATACGTCTTCCTGCGGACATGGATGGGGTTCCGGGGTTGAGTTTTCCTGACATTGCACCCGGTGAGACGTTCCTCTATCGGTTTCCCGTGGTACAGAACGGCACTTACTGGTATCACAGCCACAGCCGATTCCAAGAGCAGACAGGGCTGATTGGCGCGGTCATTATTGAGCCGCGCGATAAGGACCCGATTGAATTTGACCGGGAATATGTGGTGTTTCTTTCGGACTGGACCGATAGCAACCCCGACACCATATTCAGCAATTTGAAAAAACAGAGCAACTACTACAACTACCATCGCCTGACTGTCCCGAACTTCTTCTCAGAAGCGAAAAAGAAAGGATTGCGTGCGGCAGCTTCCGAGCGACTTATGTGGGCAAGGATGAACATGAGTCCGACGGACCTTTCCGATGTATCGGGCGCAACGTATACCTACCTGCTGAACGGAAATGCTCCGAATGCGAACTGGACTGGGCTGTTTCAACCCGGAGAGCGGGTCCGCCTGCGCTTCATCAATGGCTCTTCGATGACCTTCTTCGATGTTCGCGTTCCCGGCCTGCAGATGACCGTGGTGCAGGCTGACGGCAATGACGTTGAGCCGGTCATGGTGGATGAATTCCGCATTGGCGTTGCCGAAACCTACGACGTCATCGTGCAACCGAAAGACGCCGTCGCGTACGCCATCTTTGCGCAATCCCAGGACCGCAGCGGCTATGCCCGCGGCACGCTTGCTCCAAAGGCAGGCATGACAGCCGCCGTCCCTCCCATGGACCCGCGCCCCATGCGAACCATGATGGACATGGGCATGGGCAATATGGCCGGCATGAACATGGGAGTCATGGCGGCCATGGACATGTCCGGCGTAGATGGAATGAAAGAAAAAGACATGCACGCATCCGGAAAAAACACCGGAGACAAACAAGGCATGGCCGGGATGAACATGGGCAAACAGAGTATGGCAGAAATGGACATGAGCCCTATGGATATGGGTTCGGGTTCGGCCACACAAGAGAAGAAACCAGGGGATCATAACCATCAGATGATGCCCGGAATGGAGATGGGCAGTAGCGATGGCACAACGCCCTTTCCTCAACCCGGCCCGAACACCATGCCAATTATGACGATGCCGGGCGCAGCAAACGCTGAAGTCCACCTGGAGCCATCAAATCCGGTTCGTATGCGCGTGGGACCGCAAGTGGATAATGTGCCGATGCAAATCACTGAGCGATTGAGTGATCCAGGCAGCGGACTGAAAGACAATGGCCGCCGTGTACTGACCTACGCAGATCTGCGCGCTCGCTACCGTGGCGTAGATGGAAGGTCGCCGACGCGCGAAATCGAACTGCACCTTTCAGGCAGCATGGAACGCTACATCTGGGGATTCAACGGACAGACGTTCTCCAGCGCCGAACCGATTCAATTGAAGCTCGGTGAACGGGTACGGCTTGTACTCATCAACGACACCATGATGGAGCATCCGATTCATCTGCATGGGTTGTGGAGTGAGTTGGAGAATGGGCATGGAGGATTCAATCCCTATAAACACACGGTCATCGTGAAGCCCGCGGAGCGCGTGAGCTACCTAGTCAGCGCGGATACGCCGGGCCATTGGGCCTTTCACTGTCATCTGCTCTATCACATGGAGGCTGGAATGTTCAGAACGGTGGTGGTCTCGTGAGCGCTCGATTTCACTTTCAATATTGCGCGGTCAAGGCTAAGTACACCCTGCTTATTGGCGGAATCATTACCATCGGATTCCTAGCGCTTTGCGTTCAAAGAGCAGGAGCTCAAGCATCGGCTCCACAACCGCCCGGCAAAGCTACTGCCACCATGTCAGGTATGGAGTCATCGGACATGGGCAACCACATTTTCGTTCATGCACTGCTGGAACAGTTTGAAGTCCGCACGAACGGACCAGACAGTAAGCTGCGGTGGGATGGGGAAGCCTGGATGGGCAACGACATGAATAAGCTCTGGCTCAAATCGGAAGGACTCAGCAATAACAGCTCAGTGAGTGCCGGAGACCACGAAGCGCTGTATGACCGTCCGATTCCGCGTATGCGTTATTTCGATGCACAGGTTGGAGTGCGCGCCGATCTGGATTCTGGCCCAAGCCGTACCTGGGCAGCAGTCGGCATCGAAGGGCTTGCACCGTACTATTTCGAGTTCGCGCCCACTCTCTATATCCGGGACGGTGGTCACGTGGCAGGCCGCCTTACCGGCTCCTACGATTTATTGCTTACGCAGCGGTGGATCGTACAGCCAGAAGCCGAGTTGAACTTCTACAGCAAGGATGATCCTGCGCGCCGGATCGGATCTGGTTTGTCGGAATTGGATACGGGTGTGCGTTTGCGCTATGAGATCAGCCGAAAATTCGCGCCCTACATCGGATTTGCCTATGAAGGGAAATATGGCAGTACGGCCAGTTATGCGCGCCAGGCCGGAGAAACCACAAGTGATCCTTGCTTCATATTCGGCCTTCGACTTTGGTACTGAAAATCTGGTTGTCTTCAATCTCAGTGAGCAAGGAGATATGGCAAGTGACATCTACCAGCAACACAAGAAAGGATGCCTACGAAATGAGAACTCTGTGCTGGCGCAACTCATGCGCACTACGATCAAATCTTTCGCCTCCACCAATCTCCCTAGCTTCTCTGCCAGTTCGCCCAAATAGGACTTAGCTATGAAAAGAACTCTAGCTATCTCAGGGTCGATAGTCATCTTCTTTGGTCTGCTCGCAACTGGAGCATGGCTCTACATGAGGACAGCTATGCACGGCTTCGGCTTTCGCCCGATGTGCAGCATGAGGCAATGGCCCATTTCGCAGACCATTGTGCAGTGTGCCATGGAAGCAACGGCAGCGGAGAGACGATGTTTGGCAAAGGCATGTACCCGAAGCCCCCGTACCTCCGGCTATCCCGCACGCAAGAGCTGACTGACGGGGAGATCTTTTACATCATTGAGAACGGCATTCGGATGTCTGGGATGCCTGCCTTCGGAGGTGCAGATACGGCAGATCAAAGCTGGAAGCTCGTGTATTTCATTCGTCACCTTCCTCAGCTGTCTTCTGTCGAGGAAGCCAAGATGGGATCGCTCAATCCGAAGAGTCCAGACGAGTTTCGTGAGGAGCAGGAAGAGCAGAATTTCCTGAACGGCGGGACACTATCGTCAAAACCACAAGCCACAATGCAACATCACTAAAGAACTGGAGAATATATGAAAAGGCTATTCGGAACTATCGTCGCAATAATCCTTATTGCAGGTGTTGCATACGCTCATGGCGGGATGGAGCATGTCATGGGAACAGTTGCAAGCATGACCGACAACTCAATCACAGTTAAGACCACAGCCGGAAAACCCAGACCGTCAACACGACCGCTGATACAAAGTACACACAAATGAATAAACAGACTGCGATGAAGGATCTGAAAGTCGGCGACCGCATCGTGATCGAGACAGTGAAGAAAGATGGCAAGCTGACTGCTCTCGAGGTTAAGGTCGGCATGGCCGGAATGAAAGGAATGCATGGAGGTATGAGCGGAATGAAGATGGACAACGATACAGGAGCGACCTCGCCCAAATAGCTGTTTCGGGGCGACCCCGTGCGCGAGGACAAGTAATTTAAGCGATAAGGAACCACCATGCGTAAGTTTATGTTCGGCTTTGTAGCAGGCATCGTTGTTCTTTTATTGGTTATGTTCTGCTATGTGCGCTTTGGGTTTGTAGATCCACGCGCGGACAAAGAAGTAAGCTTGCTTGAAAGCAAAATCGCAATGCCTGCTCTCGACGCAGCCGTTGACCGGCGCGCTTCAGAAGCGCCGAACCCACTTCAGCCCACGGATGCCAACCTGACCGCTGGGATGAAGATCTATCAAACCAAATGCGCTAGTTGTCACGGGGACATCCATCGTCCGCGCGCATCGCTTGCCGATTCGCTTTATCCCCGTGCACCCCAGTTTCTTGAAGACGCACCAGATATGCCGGAAAACCAGAATTTTTACATCATTCAACATGGCGTCCGCATGAGCGGAATGCCCGCATGGAAGCAAACTCTTGACGAACAAGAGATATGGCAGTTGACCACTTTCCTGAGCCACATCGATAAATTGCCGCCACAGTCTCAGATTCGTGGAAAACCGTAGCCGGAGGTTTTCCAGATTCGAACTCATCGCCTGACGCCACCAAGACGCAAATGAAGGACAAGAAGGGCATGAAGATGCCGATGTAATGCGCGTCAAAACATCTAAACAAACGCATCCTTTGGAGAGCAGCCTTGCTTATTCAGCCCATCGACTATTTTCTCCTGATTTGGTTCGTCCTCGCGGCAGGCTCCACGATCTACGTTGCGATTGATCAGTTTCGCAACAACCCCGAGCCAACGGTGATGCGATGGGCCTTCATCCTCATCACGCTCTACATGGGTCCATTTGGACTGCTTATCTATGTGCTTGCCGACAAAGAACCAAAGCCGGGTACTCATGAGCAATTCATCAAGCCTCTCTGGAAACAAGGGATTGGCAGCACGATCCACTGTATAGCGGGGGATGCGACAGGCATTATTGCCGCCGCGGTAATCACGGCCACGCTGGGACTGCCGATGAAGATTGACCTGATCGTTGAGTATATGGCGGGTTTTTCCTTTGGACTCTTCATCTTTCAATCTCTGTTCATGCAGAGCATGATGGGCGGTAGTTACTGGGAAAACGTCCGTAAGTCCTTCCTTCCAGAGTTCATCAGCATGAACTGCATGATGGCGGCGATGGCGCCTGTTATGAGTTTGCTCATGATGGGACGAGACATGCGGGCCATGGAGCCAACGCAACTCATCTTTTGGGGCGTCATGTCGCTTGGAGTTTCGGCTGGCTTCGTTATGGCCTACCCGGTTAATGTCTGGATGGTGAAGCGCGGTTTGAAGCATGGCCTGATGACAGAACGGAAGCCAGGATCGAAGTTTGCAAACGAAGCTCCTGCAGAGATGAAGATGCCGCATCAGGATAACCATGAAGGCGGCACTGAACACCACGAAATGAGTGACGGAGAAACAACGAGATCTCAACTCCTTGCCGTGGCTGGTGTCTCGCTACTTTTACTCATCGTAGGCATGGTGTTGCCGGCGAACTTCGTAAATATGTCACTGAGCGCAAAAGATGTTGGCGGGCTGGTAATGCCACGAGGCATGATTATGGACCGCGACACACCCGCCGATGCCATGCGCGACATGTCGTTCGTCAATCCGGAATTGGTCACGGAAACTTACGGAGTGAACCAACGAGGTGACCAACCGCTCGAACCCCGTATCGAGAATGGCGTCAAAGTGTTCGATCTCGATGCCTCTGTCATCCGCTGGCATATCCTTCCGAATGTCGCCGTCAATGCCTATGCTTACAACGGGCAGATACCCGGACCCCGGTTGCACTTCAAGCAGGGCGACCATGTTCGCATCAACGTTCATAACCACTTGCCGGAAGCAACAACCGTTCACTGGCACGGCCTGATCGTGCCGAATCAAATGGATGGACCTGGAGACATCACACAAAAGTCTATTGCGCCGGGGCAAACCTACACCTATGAATTTACCGCAGAGCAATTCGGGACCTACTTTTATCACCCACATTTTCTTCCCGACCGGCAGCAGGCCCTCGGACTGTACGGGGCAATCATTATTGATCCCGCCGATCCTAAAGATGAGATCAAAGCCGACCATGAATATGTGATCCAGCTTCAGGAGTGGCTAATGCGGGAGGGGCTTACTTATCCCGCGATGTTCATGGAAGGCGGCCTGGCGAATTACTTTACGATCAACGGAAAAGCATATCCTGCGACAGACACGATTCATATGAAGGTGGGAGAGACATTAAAAGTCCGCTTTATTGGAACCAACAATAACTTTGTCCACCCAATGCACATTCATGGAGGGCCATTTACGGTAGTCGCGAGAGATGGCGAAACTCTTCCGGCTTCGGCCCGCTTCGAGGCTGATACAGTGAACGTCGGTCCTGGGCAGCGATACGACGTGATCTGGCCTGGAAGGAAGCCCGGCAAGTGGCTCATCCATTGCCATATTCCTCACCACACCGCGAACAACAACGTCGAGGAACAAGGCGGCGGTGGATTGATGCTGATTATCGACGTGGAGTGAACTCACTATGCCAGAACCCACAAACAACACACCAGATATACCGTTAGATCGAATGGAGCGTATTGTCGCTCTTCGGACCCAATTCCTGCACTTTCTTTCACGCCGCCTCGGTGACAGAGCGACAGCCGAGGATGTTCTCCAATCCGCATATATCAAGGCGCTCGAACATGGCGGGGAGATCAGGAACGAACAAAGCACCGTCGCCTGGTTCTATCGCATCCTCCGGAACGCTGTTGTGGATCACTACCGCAGGGCCGCTGTGAGAGACAGAGCGGATGCCGACTTTGCAGCCGAAAGTCCCGTAGCGTATGAGGCCGAATTGGAACAGACGGTCTGCGCCTGTATCGGGGATGTAATCCGCGACCTGAAGAGCGACTACCGTGAGGCTATCGAGCGCGTCGATCTGGGAGGCTAGACTGTAGAAGATTTTGCACGGACGCAGCAAATAACTCCCAACAATGCTTCCGTACGTCTACACCGCGCAAGGAAAGTCGTCGCAAAAGAGTTGACTATGCTCTGCGGGACCTGTGCAGAGCATAAATGTCTGGATTGCTCCTGTCGGCGAAGCCAACTGTAAGATTGCGCTCCCGGATGCGTCAGCAGCAATAGAAAGACAAGGAGAAAACAATGTGCTGCTGTAACAAGCCCAATACCGAAGTGAAAGACCCGGTTTGCGGGATGACGGTCGATCGGACTAAGTCTGCGGGGTCAAGCGAATACCAGAGGACGACCTATTTCTTCTGCTCTGCCGGCTGCAAGCGGAAGTTCGATGCCGTACCCGATCAGCACGTTCAGCCGCCCGGTTGTTG
The DNA here is from genome assembly GCA_041691575.1 of Terriglobales bacterium. GTDB lineage: Bacteria > Acidobacteriota > Terriglobia > Terriglobales > Acidobacteriaceae > Edaphobacter. Next base: position 110,624 of record JBEPUJ010000001.1, on the reverse strand, counting down.
CGCTGGCGCCGCACCTGGAGCCGAAGCGCAAACTGTCATCGACCCGGTCTGCGGAATGAAAGTTGGTCCCGCGAAAGCAGCCGAGAGCGTGGAGCACAACGGAACGACGTTCCATTTTTGCAGCCGGGGATGTGCGGTCAAGTTTCGTGCCGATCCGGAGAAGTATCTCCATCCGCAGACTGCAGCCATGCCTAAACCCAAGCCGACGGATAGAGAAAAGCAGATGGAATATGTCTGTCCTATGGACCCGGAGGTCAGCGAAATCGGACCGGGTAGTTGTCCGAAGTGCGGAATGGCACTGGAGCCTGCGGCGATTAGCGCGCCAGCAACTCGCATAGAGTACACCTGCCCGATGCATCCGCAAGGCGTGCGTTCCGAGCCCGGCAATTGCCCGATATGCGGGATGGCGCTCGAACCCCGCGAGATTACGATGGAAGAAACCAATCCAGAGCTTGCCGATATGACAAGGCGCTTTTGGATCAGCGTCGCTCTAGCTATTCCCATGCTTGCGCTGATGGCTTCCGAATTTCTGCCATCTAAACCTCTTCAACATCTGCTTTCGGCTCGATCCTGGGCATGGATTGAGTTCGCTCTTGCCTCCCCGGTTGTCTTGTGGTGCGGCTGGCCGTTCTTCGTCAGAGGCTGGCAGTCGGTTATCAACCGCAGTCTCAATATGTTTACTTTGATTGCCCTGGGGACAGGCGCTGCCTATCTCTACAGCGTCGCGGCGACCATCGTGCCACAGATTTTCCGGCCTCATTCCGAATGGCTGGCGGCCAGATCGGGTTGTACTTCGAGCCGGCCGCAGTCATCATCGCTCTCGTTCTTCTGGGGCAGGTTATGGAACTACGTACTCGGAGCCAGACCAGCAGCGCCATTCGCGCCTTGCTCGGACTTACTCCAAAAATGGCGCGACGCATCAATGAGTTAGGAGTCGAAGCGGACGTGCCACTTGACCAGGTTCAAGTCGGAGATCGACTGCGCGTCCGGCCCGGTGAAAAGGTGCCCGTCGATGGGGTTTTGCTTGAGGGCCATAGCTCAGTCGATGAATCCATGGTGAGCGGCGAACCAATACCAGTTGAGAAGGAAGCGGTGCCAAGGTTATAGGAGGGACGGTGAACACACCGGCGGCTTCGTTATGCGTGCGGATCACGTCGGCGGGGATACGCTTCTCTCTCAGATCGTGAAGATGGTGAGCGAAGCCCAGCGAACTCGCGCGCCAATCCAACGCCTTGCTGACCGAGTTTCTTCCTATTTCGTGCCGGCTGTCATCCTGACGGCTATCATCACTTTCATAGTTTGGTATCTGGTGGGTCCTCAACCCCGCTTCGCGCACGCTCTGGTCAATGCCGTCGCGGTCCTCATTGTCGCCTGCCCATGTGCGCTCGGCCTCGCTACGCCGATGGCAATTATGGTCGGCACCGGACGCGGAACTGGCGCAGGCATTCTCATTCGCAACGCCGAGGCGCTGGAACTCTTCGGCAAAGTAAACACGCTCCTGGTCGATAAAACCGGCACTTTGACTGAAGGAAAGCCCACACTGAACAAGGTAGTTCCGCAACCGGGCTTTAATGAGAACGAACTATTGCAACAGTCGCCACCCTTGAGCGTTCGAGTGAGCACCCGCTGGCCGCAGCGATCGTGCGAGGAGCGGAGGCAAAAAGCTATCGCTGACCGATATTCAGGACTTCGACTCCACAACCGGGAAGGGTGTACAGGGTAAGGTGAATGGCAGGCAGGTGGCCGTGGGAAACGCAGAGATGTTTCGCGACTTGTCCGTCGATCCCGAACCGCTGATCGATCAAGCCGAGTCGATGCGAAACGACGGCCAGACCGTGATGATGGTCGCTGTCGATGGCAAAGCGGCGGGACTGGTCAGTGTCCTCGATCCCATCAAAGAATCGACGCCGGAGACCATTCGGGAACTGAAAGCAGCGGGTTTGACGATCATCATGGTCACGGGTGACAACGCGACGACGGCAAAGGCCGTCGCAGGTCGCCTCGGCATTGAGTTTGAAGCCGACGTTCTGCCTCAAAAGAAGGCCGAAGTTGTCAAAGCGTATCAGCAAGACGGATCGATCATCGCGATGGCTGGAGATGGTGTGAACGATGCACACGCGCTCGCTCGGGCCGACATTGGAATTGCGATGGGAATCGGCACAGATGTAGCGATGGAGGCTGGCGGTATCACGTTATTGAAGGGCGATCTGTGGGGCATTCTCCGCGCTCGTCGTCTAAGCCAGGCCACCATGAGGAATATCCGGCAAATCTTTTTTTCGCATTCATCTACAACGTCGTTGGCGTCCCTGTTGCGGCGGGAGTTCTATATCCCGTATTTGGCCTTTTGCTCAGCCCGATGATTGCGGCAGCGGCAATGAGCTTTAGCTCTGTCTCGGTGATTGCCAATTCGCTACGGCTGCGTACGACAAAAATCTAGGTTGATGAACGTGTATGAATCGAGCCGCCTCACAATTCGCGCGTCATGCATCCTTTGCTGCTGACACCTTGTTTCGTAGCAAATGGAGGGTTCATATCCTGTGCGCGATGCGTTCCGGCCCGATCCGTCTCGGGCAACTTGGTAGAACGATACCTCGCGCCTCGAAAAAGGTATTGACGCAGAACCTTCGTGATTTGGAGGCCGCCGGTATCGTTGTGCGGACGGATTTCAGTGATGTTGTGCTGCATATTGAGTATGAGCTGAAACAGGACGTAAAGGACAGCATCCTTGCTTTGCTTGACCACCTCGCAGAGTGGGGGGACGCGCACCTAAACGATGGACATAGGAGAGTTGCTGCAGAAAAAAAGGGGAAGGTCCAGGAGGAGGAACTTGACTCCTGCCGCGCAGCCGGCGAGTCGGGGGCCGGAGTAGGCGGATGAGGGTTGCAGGGAGAAACCGGCACGGGTTCTCCCTGCGCGATTTTAGGGAGTAAAAAAGCGAGGGACAGCGTACTGCTGTCCTTCGGTGAATGGTGTCGCCACTTAATCATCGCTGAACAGACTCCGACTTGTCTGTACTATTCGCCCTGGTTGAGAAAGTTCTCTTATTAGGAGGCTGGTGGAATTGGTCGATACGGGCAACTGCGCCAAATGAATCGACACCAACAAATACCATAAAAATGCAATGGTCTAGATGAACGGATCACCTGGCGAGTTGCGCGAGCATCACCGAGCCTTGCGTAGTGCCTGTCGCAGACTCACCTCAATTTTATATTTGTGAGGTTGAACATCAGACATAGAGCAAGTCGAAAAGGTTACAGCGTTTTTATAAAGATTGATTTAGATACTACGGACGCGCTTAATACGCCTTCCCGCGGGCCAAAGACAGCTTCCGATCGATTCGGATGAGTCCCTCGATCGTTCGGCGGTGGGCACTTTCGATTGATGAAAAGTTTCCGTGTCTAACTTCCGTGCTTTACCTACGCGAGTCTGTAACCTTTCGTCCTTCGCTCTCTCTAATGGTCGCGCACATAGCAATCTTGCCTGGGCGCGGTCTCCGTGGCCAGCGCGCAGGCTTTTGTGCGCACAAACTAGCCGTTCCCCTTTTAAGGAGTAGCAAAAAATGAAAGCAATTTGTGGTATGTTGACCGTCGCACTCAGTTTCGGAGCACTTACTTCAACCATGCACGCTGCCGATAACTTTTTCGGCAATTCCGCTTCGACCGTCTTCGTCATGAATAACAACGTTGAGAAGAACGAGATTCTTGCCTACCAACGTCTCTTCGACGGCAGGTTGACACTGAAAGAACGCTTTGCCACCGGCGGTCGTGGAAGCGGCGGCACAACCGACCCACTCCAGTCGCAGGGTTCACTCACCATCAGCAGCGACCACAACATGTTGTTTGCAATTAACTCGGGCAGCGGTACGATCTCGAGCTTCCATCTTTTTGGTGGACTGCCCATTCTCATCGATCAGAAGATCAGCGGTGGGTCCGAGCCAGTCGCCGTTGCCGAGCATAACGGCATCGTCTACGTCCTCAATGCCGGCGGAAACGGAGCTATCGTAGCGTTCCGCACCGGCAACCTCGGCCACCTCCACAAGATTCCTAACTCCACCGTACACCTGACTGCGACACACTCCGGCGGCTCTTCCATCTCAGTTAGCCCGGATGGCAGGACGCTCGTCGTCATCGAGAAGGTTCCCAACAACATCGACACCCTCCCTATTCATCCCGATGGAACCCTTGGAGCGATCGTCGTCAATCATAGCGTCACTCCTGGCGTCTTCGCTGCTGTCTTCTCACCGAGCGGCAAACTGATCGTCTCTGAAAACCAGCCCAATGGTACAGATGTCTCCAGCATATCCTCCTACACCATCAATGCCGACGGCACCATCACGGCTGTCACCCAGAGTCTTCCCACCCTGGGCGATGGTAACTGCTGGAACGTCATCACCCCGAACGGCAGGTGGGTCTATGTTGTCAACTCCGCTACCTCATCGGTCGCGGGCTTCTCGGTCGGCCCCAACGGCACCCTGGCCCCCATCGCTGGAACCGTTCTCAGCACTAATCCCTCGGGCACAACCAACCTTGACATCGCCGTCAGTGGCGATGGCAAGTACATCTACACGATTAACTCCGGCGAAGGCTCCGTTAGCATCTACAGTATCAACCCAGATGGAACACTCAATAACCTCGGCCAGATCGATGGCTTGCCAAAGACGGTCGGCTTCAATGGTATCGCGGCCCTCTAACCCAATCGACGCAGACCAATCACCGGCCAGCGCAGGCGATCCTCTCGCGGCGCTGGCTCTGCATGTTCTGCAGCATTATCTGCTCTTTGGTGCCACTTTGCTCTTACTATCTCCGACTCAATTGCAAGTTATCTAAAGCATCGGCTGAAAGCAGCGTCTTCGCAACGCAGTAAATGACAGAATCGGATTGAGAGCGGACACCTCTTGAAATGTTCCGCTTTTCAGTCCGACTAATTAATACTGATCAAAAGTGCAATTTGGTTTGGGTTGTGCATTCTGTCAATGAATAGGTTGACCGACCTCCCGAAGTCCTCTGTCAAGAACGTGCACGTCAGTGATCGGCGAAGAACATGAGGATTCTGTACAAAGAAATGCCGCCACCCGAGGCAGAGAAGGATATTGGATATCGGCCCTGGGCAATTTTCCTTCGGATCGGTCCCACCACTCCAATCGTTTGTAGGGCGGACCAGCCATAAGCGCCGTGGTGAACAGCGAGCGCGCCAACAGATCCTGCTTCGACCCAACAATAGTGATGTGGATAGGTGGTAGCCGAAACTGATTTTCGGCAAGAAGAACAGGTGCGGAGAGCCATGCGAGCGCTATTTCTGGAGTTGCCAAATAGTTCATCGCTTGCGTCGCTGTCTCCTGATCGCCTTTATCACCAGTGTATTGGTACAGCAGATTGCTAAACCGGGCCACCTGTGCGTTCTCGTCACGCTCCGGATGCGGCTTGTAGGCGTGGCCTGTGGATGTTTTCGAGGTCACGAGTCCCGGGCTTGTTGGAAGAACAAACGTAGTGGAGAGGAAGTGGCGAGTATCCTCGGCACGCTTCAACCATTCCCGGTTGGCTGACGCTTCATAGAGGGAGAGAAAGGCTTGGCCCATGGCAAGCGAATCGCCCAGATAGGGCCCGGCCTCATCATGTTCGCCATGCGCAAAGCCGCCGCCTTGAATGGCGCGGTGAGCGATGACCCAATACGCTGATCGCTCGGCCTCTTGCAAAACGGTAGGATCTTCCGTCGCTGCATACAAAACACATAGAGCGCGGATTATCCAGCCGTTTTCACGTGCGTAGAGATGCTTATCGACTCGGGGCGCACCAAGAGCACGACGTTTTGCATCACTTAGAGCGAAGTACGCCGCGCTGTGCTTGCCATCGATTAGATCGGCGTCTTGACTGACATAAAAGGCGCCTTCCGGGCTCATTAAAAAAGAACGCACATAGCGATGCACATTCTGCGCGGCGTCAAGGTAATCCTGCGAATGCCATTGCCCATAGGATTGAGCGTATGTGCGCATTACCTGGGCTTGGATATAGAGCAGCTTCTCAAAGTGAGGCTCATTCCAGTTGTCGCCAGTGGAGTACTGATAGGCTCCACCCCACACGGGATCAAGCAGCTTCTCGGCTGCGACTAACGTTTCACGAACTCGTTGCGCTTCGAGCTTGTCTCCATGCCGCGCTAAGGAATTAGCGTATTCGACCGAATCTGCATCGAGATACTTGTGGCCAAAGGCCCAACCTTTTCCCGCAACGTCATATTGTTTCGCAAACTCCTGATTGACTTTAGCAAGCAGAGCCGACGAAAAATACGGATTGGTAGCATAAGAGATTGCTTTCTCTGGTTCTACGGAGGGGCCTGGCGATGGATCGTCGATGACGGCCTGCAGAATGGAGGCCATCTGTTTTGGCGGAAGGTAGCCCTGCCGTTTTACAATCTCGCTTCCGTCCGGCTTGAAGATCACGGTTGCGGGCCATCCGTAGTCTTCATACCGGTTGGAGATATCTGGCCGCGAGTCTTGATCGACTTTTACCGCAACGTAGTTCTTGCCCATGAGGCGCCTAACGGATGGGTCGCGATAGGTCGTCTGGTCCATCACATGGCACCAGTGACACCAGACTGCTTCAAGATCGAGAAGCACATACTTGTGCTCCCGAGCAGCCTGCGTGAAAATTTCGTTGGACCAGGGATGCCACACAATGGGTTTGGCTGCCTGTCCTTTCGCCAGCGGCCCAGCGAATAGAACAGCGAACCAAAGCGCGCTTCGCATCGTGGAGAACGTTGTTTTCATTTGCTATTGGACGCTGGATGAATTCAGCTGTTCGCGGCAGAACCAGCCAAGTTCAGCGGCATGCGCGAAGTACGCTTGAATCTTCTGTGCCTGTTCTTCTGGCGAGAGCTTACTGCCTGCAAATGCCTTCTCAATTGCCTCGCCCAGGGTTTGCTGGGTCTGTAATACTGAGAGCAAAAGGAAAGCCTCGCGATCAATCCGGCGATAGTAGACGGAGTTGTCAAAACGGTGAACCGCAAGATAGATCTTAGAACGAAGCATCTTGGGCAAACGAATACGGGGAGCCGGTTTACGCTCCAGGACGGCGTTGCTCACAATATCCGTTTCCGGTGTCGCCTTGTGGACGGCAAGGACGAGTTCATCCACAGGATAGCGCAGCGCCAACAGTTGAAGGTGAGGTTGTAGCACCAGTGTGGAATCGTCTGCAAGTCCGCGAAAATCTTCTAGGCTAAGTGGAATAAGAGCAGAGCCGTCATACGAATCGACATAGGCCCACTCCAGCTTTGCCACGTCGACCATGAGCGTGTGCCGCTTCGGCGCAAACTCTGGATGAGCCTCTAGCCACTGAGGCAGTTTTGCTCCAAGGTTGCGAAGGGTCCACGACGTGGATGGATTTTCTTTGAGGTATGCCAAAACCAAGGCATCAAATTTCTTCTCACCAAGCACTGCGTTGAGCGCCGGGAAGTCCTCCGATACTGCTGTGATGACCCGAAACCAGTACTGACGGTTGTAAATCTCAAGACGCTCAAACGAGGTCAGAAGATCGTTAGGTTTGACGTAGCTCTCTGCGAGGGCATACAGAGGTGCCCCCTCCGCAGTCTCCTTCTGCATATTCATGTCTGGTGTAAGAGGGCGTCGAACGTCCTCGGACATACGTCGCTGTAGTTCGAGGAGTGTCATGCGCGTGCCTCATCCTGTCTGTACGAAGGGACCGCTGTGGTCGAAGACGCAGAGGGCGCTAGATAGCGATTAGCCTTAAGGGCTTCGTGATGAACCTCATCGAACGAAGGGATGTTGTCGTCCCATTCCAGCAGGGTGGCAGTCGTGCCTACCCGCTCGATGGCGCGCGCATACATCTTCCACACAGGGTCGAGCACGGGATGGTCGTGGGTATCAAGCGTGTACTTCTCAAACTTAGAGTGACCCGCAACATGGATCTGTGCCACCCGTTCTGCTGCGACGGCGTTGATATACACCATAGGATCGAAGCCGTGATTCTCAGAAGAGACATAAATGTTGTTGACATCGAGCAGGATGCCGCAATCGGCCTTGTGAACCACTTCGTTCAGAAATTCCCATTCGGTCATCTGCGATTCGTGGAACTCCGCATAACTGCTCACATTTTCGACGGCAATCGGAATTTCAAGAAAGTCTTGTACTTCGCGGATGCGCTTGACAGTTGTCTCTACAGCCTCCCAGGTATAGGGCAAAGGAAGTAAGTCGTGGGTGTAGCGACCGTCCACGCTGCCCCAGCAGAGGTGGTCGGTGAGCCAAGGCGTCTTGGTACGTTTCGTAAGAGTTTTCAGCCGTTTTAGATGGTCGCGATTCAGAGGCTGCGCCGAACCGAAGTACATGGATACGCCATGCTGGACAACACGGTACTGATCGAGAATCTGATCGAGCACCTTCAGCGGGCGGCCACCATCGACCATGTAATTTTCTGAGATAATTTCAAACCAATCGACGACAGGTTTCTCGGCGAAGATGTGATCGTAATGTGGGACACGGAGGCCAATGCCAACCCCGTAATCGGTAAATCCGTTGAATCGATTTGCCGGCATTAGGATCTCCTCATAAGAAAGAGTCAGCGAGAAAGAGGGAGGCTTGAACAACTTTCAAGCCTCCGCCTTGAAACAAATAATTAGCCCTTGGAGCCATCAGTAGCGCAAGCGCCTTTGCCTTTACAACTGTTCTTGCCAGCGTGCTTGGCGTCGCCGCCGCCTTGGCCCTTGCAATCGTTCTTGCCCTTGCAAGCATGCTTGGCAACTGGAGTGTCCTGCGTGGCCAATATGCCGACCTGCGTCATGGCGCTGTGCGAGACTGGCTGCGCGTTAACGCGAACTGCGGTACCACCGAGAAGGCCCGCGAACGCTGCGGCCAGAGCGAGAGATTTTGTAGAGTTCTTCATGGAGATGAACCTTTCTATTCTATGGTTGGGCCGCGCACAACGTGCGCAGTACGTTGAAGGACTACTGCATACAAACATGCTGCATAAAGGTGATAACGAAATGTCCCGTTGATTGGATTGAAAAATCATCAAAATCACTTCGTAAAACATCTATGCTGCTTGTTGGAGCAGTAAATCAGCAATTGGTTACAAAGTTATTTATGAAATCTGAAATACTCCTCCAAGTCAAATTGGAACAGTCATCCTGTTGTTGATCTGGAAATAGCAGATGGGGTCATGGCCTCACGCACAGAGGCGAGGGGAGCTTTTGGGTTAAAAACAACAATCTGACCGGAGGAATGGACTCCGAGTTTTTTCCACAAATCGGGGAGGTCCACGGTCACTGGCGTTTCACCCCACTGATGATACAGATCTTCTAGAACATGGGTCTTTGTAGCACTATCTCCTATGGCAAGAACCTTGGCGAGAGGCGTTTCCGTATCGATCGTGGCCCGCGCTGCAACGATGGCCCGCAGCGCATCCGAAAGCCCCAAACGGTTCTGTGTCTCGCGGCGAATTTGTACATCGGCCATAAGGCAGAACAATGCGCCACCCCAATAGGTGCGCCCCCATGTGTGGGTATGATTCAGGCCCATATCCTGGGCCTCGGGTTCACCGTTCGGAATACCGCGCACCATACCAGCCCATGCAGTCTCCGCGGATATCTCGCCAGCTTCCAGGCGAATAAATGGTTCAACATAGCTCGCGAGCCCCTCTTCCAACCAATGCTGGTCGTCTGGCATGGATGCCATTGCGGTGTGGACGAGTTCGTGTGTCAGGATCCAGTCATCTACGAGCTCTTGAGCCGACGTTGCGCTACCGATCCGGATTCGCAGGAACGCTGAGAAGCCATCCCGGCTACCCCAGGTTGTCCCTTGCAAGACCCCATGACGGCCCGAGACCGGAATCACAAGGATCCGGGTTTTAGCCACAGGAAAGCGCCCATAAAAATGGGCTACAGCGTCCGCAACATCTTGAATGCGTTTAACGATAAGGCTTTGCGACAAGTCGAACGCCCCCTCGCCGAAGTCGACCTGGAGCAGAGCATCGCCACTGTGGATTGACTCGGAGAACGTAATCTTTGGGGCTCGCCTTTCATCCTGGAGTTGAGCCGTTGCGACTCCAGAGAGAAGCAGTATGCACACCAGAGGCCGCAAAAGATGTCTCACGATCGACCTGCTTTCGACCTCGCCTGGGCGGCGTGGCAAGAGTCGCACGTACCGTCACACTCAGTCAAACTGAGAGAGCGGGCTGGTATCGACGCCCAATACAAGTCCATGTGACGGTGCCTGCGCAAACAGAATCAGATGGTGCCTCTGCGAAGTCTGAAACGACTGGGGAAGCGGAAGACGAATCTCCTGCGCGACCAACGGCTGCACCATCGCAATACGGTTTAGGGTACGGGCTACGGCAACGTGCGAAAGGGTCCTACCAGAGTTCTCGCCGTGCAGTACGCTCGACTGATCGATGTCGTCGGCCAGAACCGCAACTATATCGCCCTTTATATTAGGGATTGCATCGACCAGGGAGAATTTAACCACTAACACACCGCCGATCGCTCGCGTCGAGAGGACATGCACGGCTACCTGCGCTGGCCTAGCCAGTTCTTTCTTGAAGGCGCGTGCCAGTGCGTCCCGATCGCTTCCAACAATCTGTTCCGCGCCGTTCACAACCATTTGCGGTGTATAGACGCTGTTCAGGGCGAACCTTTTTCCATACGCGTTCTGCCGTTCCGTGAAGAGAGGAGAGGAGAACGGATCGTTCCATCCAAGAGAGTTCCAGTAGGTGACGTGTTCGCTGATTCCAACAATCAACTGACCAGAGACGCTTCGTGTGTCATTAATCTCCCGCAGCAGCATGTCGGCCGGCGGACAACTGGAACATCCCTCCGAGGTGAAAAGCTCTACCAAAATCACCTGTGGTTTAGGTATGGACGAGGCCGATGGTGCCGACTGCGCCACCAAACCTAGGCAAACAATCTGGGTGGTTACGAGACAAGTAATTCCGTGCTTCCAAACTCGTTTCATCGGAACCTTCCCTTCACGTTACCCATGTGACACGTAAATTCCGAAATGGTTACAGATGTGTACAAACGATCCTTCAGCAAGTGGCATCCCGGTAGAGGGGCACAACAGACCCGCAAATCGTTCTAATAAGCAGATACACTCGATTCTTTCGTTGTAACGTTTTGACACGTTGACTCTCTAATGGAAGTTGGCAATGAGCGTTACAGCTTCACCGGAAGACGATCGATATGGTCGCAAAAGAGGAACGATGAAAGATTTGGCTCTGTGGTATTCACGCTTTACAGCAACTGTTTCCTCTCTGCAATCTCCGTTCCTGCTCGTAATACGGTTGTACTGGGGCTGGCAGTTTGCACAGACCGGTTGGGGAAAGATGCACAACATTCCTAGGATTACCGCCTTCTTCACCAGTCTCAATATCCCCTTCCCAGCCTTCAATGCGCACTTCATCTCCGGTCTGGAGTTCTTCGGCGGTATCCTCCTTATCGTTGGCCTAGGGTCTCGTTTGATCGGATTGTTTTTGGCATGCAATATGTTAGTTGCGTACTGGACAGGAGACCACGAGGCTCTATTTTCAGTTTTTTCTGACCCGGGCAAGTTCTACGTGGCCGATCCATTCACCTTTCTCTTCGCCTCGACTCTTGTGCTGATCTTTGGAGCTGGTTTTTTCTCTCTTGACACTCTGATCATGAGACTCTTGAAGAAGAAACAGCTTGCTTAAGCGATGTCAAAGCATCCAAACATGCAAGAAGAACAACGGATCATCCATCAGATCCTTGCGGGCGATACGCAGCTCTTTCATGAGCTGATTCGACCCCATGAACGCACGGTCTATATGATGGCGCTCTCGTTCGTGCACAACGAGGCTGATGCAGAAGACATTGCCCAAGAGGCATTTCTGAAGGCGTTTCGAATGCTTGCAGCTTTTCGTGGAGAAGCGAAGTTTGGGACTTGGCTCATAAGCATCACACTCAACGAAGCTCGGAGTCGTATACGGCGCAATAAAGACGCATCGACGGAATCGCTCGATACGACTCCGGAGGAAGAAGGGCATGTATCGCCTGCGTTGCTTCGGGATTGGAGAGAGATCCCCTCGGAAGAACTTGAGCGACATGAAGTGAAACTACTTTTACAGCACGCGATCGCCTCTCTCCCCGCAATCTACCGAGAGGTGCTCCTTCTCCGAGATGTTGAAGAGCTCAATACTGTCGAGGTTGCTGAGTTATTGAAAATCAGCATCCCTTCCGTAAAGGTTCGACTGCACCGGGCAAGGCTAATGATGCAGAAGACACTCGCACCGCAATGGAAGCAAATGAATCCAAAAAGGAGGTGGTTCCAGTGGTCATAGAGTGTAAGCACGTCTGGGCATACATCTCCGATTACCTCGATGGGACGCTGAGTCCCGAGATTCGCGAGCGTGTTCAGAAGCATCTGGAACACTGTGAAATCTGCTCCGCGATTCTGGATTCCACACGTAACATCCTCATTCTCACGGCGGACGATCGAGTTTTCGAGCTTCCTATTGGATTTAGCGAGAGGCTGCATGCTCGTCTTGAACGGGAGTTGATCAATTCGGAGTTATGGGGCAACGACGACCCCGATCAAGCTCCGTGAATGATCAGGTGGGTAGTATATTCGGTTGCCACGAGTACCAGGGTCAGGATCGCGAGTGCAATCTGTATCGTCTCTGATCTCTGCTGCCGTGGAGTGATGGGAGTCATCCTCCACTGTGAAGCGGATCGTGATCGTAGGCTGCGAACTCGCCATACAACGTAGAGATTGAGCAGTGAGCCAAGGACCGCGAAGGCCATCATCGGAATGCGAATGATGTCGCTATGAAAACCCACTGCTGGCCGATGGAGGCCGACCGCAGCCGCGAGGGCGCTTAGCCCAATGACAACGCGAATGCCACTGATTGCCATAACTGCAGTGCAGGCACTTTGAAGCAGGATAAAGAAGAGGCTTGTGAGGCCGACAATCCAAGAGCGATCATTTGGAGGGGGCTCTGTCTCGAATTGATCGTTACGAGTGGTCGTGTCGGTATCGTTCATTAGCTAATACGGTACATGATCGGTATTGCCTGGTAGAAGCTTGCTCATATCGTACCTGTTATCGGAGAGTTTGTTCAGCCGTGATCTTCCAGTTCCCATTGATGAGTCTCAACCTGAGTTGGGTTCTGCTGTATCGCTCTTGAATGGACTCAGATGTTGATTCTACGATGATGTGTTTGGTAAACCGAACGATAGCCGTATTCGGGGTCTCCTGTAGAACGATGACGTAATCAGCTTTCAAGGTCCAGAGTCCTTCTCTTCCCTGAATGTCAGACTGCTTCTCTTTGAAAAGTTCTTCTCTGCTGACGTTCGCTCGCAGAAAGTACCGATCAACGGGCGCAGCATAAAACGAGACTTGAATCTGAGGATTGCGTGTCCGCATAGCAGCGGCCCATGATCCCACCCATGCTTTGAGATCTTTGGGATTGTTGGAGGTCCCCGAAGATTGCGGTTGCGCCGTCAAAGTGCCCGCAGTAGGACCAAGCCGCGCTGATGGAAACCGATGCTCGGAAGATGAAGCAACTTTCGCCGCTGGTTTCAAAGCAAACCGGTTCAGAGAGGAATAGCGATGCTGTAGAAATAAATCTGCACCTATTAATAGCAGAACGAACAGAAGTATGAATAACCGGGACCTGTATGGTTTTTTCCCGGTTGTTCGATCGATTGGGACATCCGGAATGCTACCGATCAGGGGCCGGAAAGTCTTCTCGGTAACGTCTGGCGCGGGAGCAACAGGTTTAATGTTGGCCGATGTGTCAGGATTCTCTAGTGCAGTTGATGGGTCGGATTGGGATGATTTCGGAACTGCCGGAGGGGACACAGGGGCAACCTTAAGTTGCGTCTTTAGGGAGTCGAAGACCCACTCTATCTTGGAGCGGACAACATTGTCCTGGGGCAGGTCACCCATCAGTGCCGAGGCCAGAAAAATCCCTTCCGCATGGATAAACGTAGAAGCTTGTTGAGAAGTTGCCAGTAGAACGGTCTTGTCATTTCGATTCATCGTCCGAAACGAAGGTCCAAGCCCATACACAACGAGTTGGTCGTCAGAGCGGATCGTTTCCAATGACACATCACGCAGACAGTACTCCAGCGTCCGTAGAACGAGATCGGTATCTGGGTGTTCCACGGTTTCATCGAACTGAAATCTCACGGAGACTCTCTCTTATTGAATTTGAAGTTACTGATAAGCGGGTGCGACAGACAATAAATGTGCGTGAACGATGAACCGATTGGGTGCCGCTCCCAGGTAGTTGAATGGAAAGCAGGTAATAAGAGTTAGCTCAGGTCGAGACACACTGTTAAGCACATTCACTTTGTCTGGTGTGACGATCTCCGTTGAATCGACAATGTAGTCATAGGCGCCCGTTTTGTCGATAAGTCGGATATGCATTTTGGGCACAATCTTTCGCAGCGGGCGAAAAAAGGTATCGCGATGGCCGGCAATGCCAACCGTTCCCAAACCACCTGGGAGAGCAGTGCCACGAATGTGACCCACTCCCTTCTCAAGACTTGACGAATCATCATCAGGCAGAACGGCAACAGAGAGTCGAAGCGCGGGAATTTCGAGGCGGCCTAAAATCTTCTGGCTAACAGCAGTACCGGTGCGCACATCGCTGGGGCGATGTGCCGTGGATGTTTGGAGGGGCGCGTTCATCAAATTAAACTCAGCAACAACCTGAGGCGAAGCGCTAACGGTTGCGGACAATCTGCGGTACTCCAAGCCTCTTAGAGCGAAGAAGAGTGTGAGTCCAATGCTGGCGAGTGCCACAGCCCACAAAATCTTTTCGACGCGGCTGCAAATATTCACGGCTTCCCATTCGCCGAAAGGCTGGCGCTAAAAAGCCTGGCACGAAAGAGGTGAAGTATGGCAGCTGACAATATAGAAAAAGCGCTCAGCAACCACAGCCAAGGAAGAGAACTGCCGGTGTGCGGAAGACTCGAAATAACAGGCTTCTGAGTATTGGCCGCCATCTGTTTATACCGCTCGGCTTTAATAGACGGTGCACGATCCGTAGGGCCAATCCGTTCGGCCGAAAGCAACCACAGCGTAACAAGCTGCATATCTCTTTGCGACAAACTTGAGTCGACCGCGAGACCCTCCGATGCGGGATCGATGGCGGGGACCTTCGCTTGGTTAGAATTGGCAATCGCGACTGCCTCCGCCTTGGGGTAGACGAACTCGATGGAAGAAGAAGTTCCCGGAACGCGCCAGCCTCTAAGATAGCCGGCTCCCTTAGTGGAATGAGCCCAATCGACCAAGCCTGAATCGGAGGATCCGGGCAGTTTGTCATTAGGAATGCCAATGAAAGTGGAATGAAGATCTCCGTTGGCGGAGTCCACCTGAACGATAGAGCGGTCGGAGAGACGATTTACGATGTGGATAGTGTAGGTTCCCGCTTGCAGCGTAGCGCCGGGGATGTTGGATGGACTAGTTAGTGTGAAGTTCGCGACAGCGTTCTGGGGACGAGCAGCGAAAAGCGGCGTCATTGAGACGAACATCATTCCACAGATTGCGACAGACATATTACGCATGGTGGCTCCTTCGGAGGCAATCGAGTAAGCGAACAACCCTTATTACCTAAGAACGAGTGAATTCAAGGTTCAGATGGTACTTCGCTCTAGATCACTTTGGTAACTTAGTGGGATGGGGCGGGAAGATGAGGCGGTAAGCCAAATAATTCGTGCGATCTCACACTGAAGAGAATTGGCTCGCCTCTGCGGTAATTGCAGACCCTGTCCATTTTGAACCGTTGATGGATTGGACAGCGCGGCTTACTAATGCCACCTTGGAGTGGATGCATATAATTGCAATGTCGCAATTTGTTCGTTGCTTATTTTGACTAAAGATGACGACATTCCAATCTCCTCTACTACTGGCGACGTAGACATTTAGGTAGCGCCACCTCACAGGTCCATTGGAGAATTATTAAAAAATATACTCTGCCTTTATACGGTCTCGCATTTAGCGATTCTGTCATCCACTCCTATGCTTGCCGACACCATGTTCAACTTCAATTTCACAGGTAATGGCACTGAATATGGTCTTGGCGCTGTTCCACTTTCAGGATCTGGAGTGTTCGACACCCAGGAAACCAGTATCGCCGGCCAATACCTGATTGTTGGGGTTACTGGCACCACCCAAGGGCAGACGATCACAAAATTAGACGCACCGGGCACCCATTACACCAACGACAATCTGCTGTTCTATACCCCGGGGGGGATACTTCCGCTTCTCTTGATACCAATGGGGTTTCGTATGAGATACCAGGTAACTCTCGCTGCGGGCTGAGGACGTGGATTTGACGCGCCATGTCGAGCACAATATGCTGTCGCAGTCGAGCGTGAGCAGACCGGAGAACAGACACGGCCTGGACGCCTCCGGCGTCGTTTTTAGAGAGAACATCTGCACATGGCGTCTGCCGACTTGCAGGTATTCGCTGTGCCACGCAACCGGGTTCTTCACGATCTGGCGGTCTACGCCGGTATCGCTGCGGAGCTGGTCGTTGCTTGCCCAATCTTCAAGGTTGAAGAGGTAGCTGAAGAATTGAAAGACATCGTTCTTCGGGAGCAGGCGCAAGCCAAGTGCGTCGCCGAGATGGGATTCAAGGATGGTCGCCGTCTTTTGAAGGTCGGCCAGCATCCGCGACGCGTCGGCGGCGTTCTCCTGCGGCTTGCGCTCAAATGCTTTCGCCTTCGACGACTCCAGCGTGAGGCACCAATGCAGGTCGATGCGACGGAAGCCCGCCGTTTTTCAAGGAAAATCAGGCGGTCGTCCACGAATACCTGAGTGACGGAGTTACCGTACTTCGGCAGGCGGGGCAATTCAAAGCCTGACATGACGCGGTTGTACTGGTACAGGCATGAACCCTCGGGCAGCCCACGCAATGAACCTTCGATGGAGCGCATCCGCGAATCAAGCTCCTGATCGGTCAGACCTTCTTCGTCGATGCCGGTCAGGGAGAACAGGCATCCATAGCCGCCGCCTTTGAGCGCAAAGACATTCGGCCCGACGAAACGTGCAATAGGCACGATGCTGCAAGCGGCTCCGGCCTTCGCGAACCACGGAACGAATTTGGCTTGTTCATTGTTTGCGCGGGTCATAATAAGATTTCTGGCTGAGGCTGAGGCCCCACAGCTGGAACATCTTTGTGTGTTTGCGGACGATGAGCCACGCCGCGATAGCGAGCGTGGGGAAGGCCACCATTGCCAACAGGCGAAACCCAACGAGGAAAACCGTTACGCTCTTTGCGGGAATCGGAAGTGGTGTCACTCACGCCCAGGGAACGATGGACTTTTCCGGGGCGCAAACGTTGATGTCAACCTTCTAAACTTTCGCGATCTATGCTGGCGCGATCATCTGCTTCGGCGGCTTGATATTCGCTGGAATTCGCATGAGAAGCGCAGTAAGAGTGGGTGCCATCACATGCACGGCATGACGAAGACTTTGCTTGGAGAAGGGTTTTGCCCACCGTTGAGCAGTGGAATTGGATGACCGATTGAGAGGCTTTCCCAGTCGGAATGCGCGACGGATTCTAAGCATCTTTGCACCTCCGCTGACTCGGTGTTGTCAGCTAGGCGCAAAGCTAAGAGCGGTTCGCGGAAACGTCCAATGACTTTTTGAGCGAGCGTCATTCCATTTTGGAATGACGAAGCCGGATTGAAGCGGCTCTACGGGCTCGTAATAGCGGAGGGTTTCGAACGTTCCGCCGCCGCAGCGAAATTGTGCAAAGCCGTTGCACACGCTTCCCAGGGCAAAGAGTCAAAAAAGGGCCATAGATGACCCCTTCTCGTTATCTACTGCGTCATCTCATTCTTCTTCTGTCAGGACTGCTTCGTAGTCCTGACCGCCGTAGAAGATCCCGACTATATTGACTCGGTCTTCGTCTACATGGAAGGCGACGGCGACGCGCTTTCGATAGCTGGTAACGCGGAGGCCAGGACGAATGTCATCACGCCGGTTTCCACGGGCAGGGAAGGTACTCAAGCTCTCACAGTACGTGACGATGCCGTCGGTGAAACGCACGGCGATCTCAGAGGACGCTTCCGCTGCAATGTAGGCGTACAACTCCACAAGCTGCGCTTCGGCCTCGGGCGTGAAGACGACGGTGTAGGACATTACCCCTTCTTGGCGAGCGCCCTTTTATGGGCATTCGATAGAGCAGAGCGCACGTGGCTCGCAGACACGGCCCGCGACGGATCGGCCTGGAGCGCGTCGTAAGCAGGCGCTACCGTTTCGCGCAGCCAGTCTTCGACGGCGCGGTCGCGGGCCAGAAGGGTTCGCAGGCCGTCACGGATGACTTCGCTTTCCGTGGCGTACTCACCTCGGGTCACCTTTGCACGAACAAGGTCGGCCATTTCATTGGGCAGCGTGATGCTGAGTTGCTGTGTTGAGCGCATGGAACCCCCTGATCTGAGACAGGATTGAATCCTATTCCATCCTACTCTATTAGCAGAAAGCATGAAATTGCGGCCTTTGGTAGCTGCCGAAGAGTCCTTCTTCGGCGCTCTTTCATGCGTGATAAAGGACATTGTCGTGCGTGAAAAGTAGGCGACGCGGATTGCTCGGTAGTGGCCAGCGTCTGTGGCCCCCTACGATTTATCTTTTGCTAGAGCAACTATAAGGATGACAAACATAGTTCCCAGGACGGCTGCCCCGATAATAAAACCTCTTCGGGGATGGTGGATACGTTGGCCTCCGATGCCTTTGCCGCCATAGTTCTTGCTGACCAGTTGAACTTCGCTGTATGGGAGGGTAAAGGGCTGCTTCAGATCAACTTCCATAAACGAAAAATCTTGTGCAGCGATCGCCTGCAAATGACCGTGATATTCCGTTCCGTCAGTTTTGAGCACGGTTAATTTGCCCCCTATCGGCACCTTTTTGACTTCCTCCGCGACTCTCTGAGCAGCGGCGCTCAAGGGCAAAGAAGGCGGACTCTGATTCTGCATTGCAAAGAGAGGAAACGTCTGTAGCAACGCCAGCAAAACACACAGAGCGCGAAACCCTCGGCTATCTAACCTTTTTCCCTGATTCATCCTTCACCTATTGGAGCCGTACACCTGCGATTTTATGCGGTGCTGTCTCCAGGCTGATTCCGTGTATCAAACTGCCCAAACAGTATCGCTTTTTGGGTTCATAAACCAACCGTCTCGGTTTCTCAGTGAATCAAACTGACCCACTTCCCGGCCTTTTGAGAGAAATCGCTTCGCGATGAGGGCAGGGAGGTTCGAAAAAGCAGAGATCGGCTTAGTATCTCTCTGAAAACGAGGGGGGATTCCCGCAAGTGTGCTTCAGCCCCTCTCGTTCGCACCCTCAGAAAAAATTCGAGGCCCAGGCGACCTCCTGCCCGCGCGGCAGAGGTCTGTAACCAGAAGCAGAGGTCGATGACGGTGCTGGCGAGGGTGCTGAGCGTTTGCCTACGGATTTTTTCAATGACTTACAGTGCTTTTGGTAGCCAAGGGTGCTCATGTCTTCAATGAGTTATTTCCAAAAGCACTTCTGTCACGGCAGAGGTTCGCTGTTACAGCCTGCCCTATTAGGGATTCGTCAGAAGGTCAACGTAGAGGCTTAAAGGATCCCTCGCCGGGGCCGTCGGATTGCTCTGACCTTCCCCGTTGTTCCCCCTCCGCAGAAAAACTGGTCGACGCCATTGGACTCAAGGCCTGAAACCCCGACTCCGCGTGGCATATCGAGACTCTCAAGAACCTCTCCGGTCTGAGGATCGATGTGTCTCAAATCGCTCTCGTCGCCGTCCCAGGTACCGTGCCAGAGTTCTCCGTCAATCCAGGTGACTCCAGTGACGAAGCGATTGGACTCGATGGTGCGAAGAACCGTCCCCGTGTCGGGATCGATTTGATGGATCTTGCGATCCCGATACTCCCCCACCCAGAGCGTCCCTTCAGCCCACGCGAGTCCAGAGTCACCGCCGGCTCCGGGAGCCGGGATCGTGGCGAGGATATGGCCTGTCTTCGGATCGATCTTCTGAATACGATCCTCGGCAAGTTGGAAAAAGTGCTTGCCATCGAAGGCGGTTCCTGCATGCGCTGCAACATCGATCGAGCGCACCTTTTTTCCGTCCGAAGGATCGAAAGCGTTCAGCTTATCTCCGGACGCGAACCAGACGTGCTGGCCGTCATACGTCACTCCATGCACGCGGTCGATATCCTGAAATGGACCATACTCCTGGACGATTTCGGCTGCTGATCGATTCATGCATCGATTCTAGTCGCCAGGAAGTGGTGCAGGGAGTAACAAAATTGTCGTGAATCCCAACAAAGGCGGACTCATCCAACGTCGGGCGCGCCCGTGACCAAACGGCTGCACTTTACCTGCTTCCGCGAGTGAGTCGAGAGCCCGTTGGACCGTACGCTGACTCGTTCCAAGTGCAAGCGCCAATGCCGAACTAGACCACGACTCACCGTCGGCAAGGAAGGCAAGCACCGCGGCATGCTCTTCATCGACAGGCCGCGCCAGCACCACGACCTCGCGTGCGCTGCGAGGAGAAAGCGCAAACCCCTGCTTTGTGGCGGTGATGCCGGCCAACGGCCGAAGCAGTCTACGGAGACGTCCGATCTCGACTCGCAACCGCGCGCGATGCGATTCATCGGTAAACTTCGCTCCAAATGCCTTGGAGAGGAGCAGATCTCGTGGCACATCGCCGGGCCATGCTTCTCCCAGCGCTCGGGCGAGCGCGAACAATACGGGACGCCCCGTGATCGAAATGACTGTGCGCGAGTTACGCACGACATGACGGCATGCATCCACGACGAGCGTGTTGGATGCCAGTAACGCTTCGACCTCTTCGAGCAGAAGCAGCCTCTCGTTGCCGTTTGCAATCCGGCGTGCCGCTGGCGTGTTCAGAGCGAGAGATGCGCTTTCAACTTCTGTTGTTAGCGCAGGAATGCGTGCGTGGTACGCGGCGTGTTCAGCCCGGGCAAGTGCAGCGCGTGCCTCTTGCGTCCTGAGACGACGTATCGCGATTCCAGCCACTGTGAGCTCATGAGCGGCTCTCAACGCAGGTGGAAACGGCGTCGGATCGAACCTGGCTAACATGCGTTCCGCCTCGTCCAGACGTCCGATCAGGAGGAGACGCCGGATCTCGAGATGCCGCGCATGCGCCGCATTTAAATGGTCGTCGTGCTCTTCGAGCGTTTTATATGCTGAGTCGAGCGTTTTCGCGGGCCAACCCAGATCGCGTGAGGCGAGCGCGATTTCAGCCTCGGCAACGACACATCTCGCACGGGCAATTGCTTCTTTTGGACCGAAGGCGTGCGCCGCTCTTCGCAGCAATACCTTCGCTCGAACGAAATCGCCGAGCTGCGCCATCGCAATTCCTCGAAGCGCGAGCGCAGGCGCATCGTCGCGTAGCGAGACTCGCTTCAGTGCGTCAAGGGGATCACCCGTCGCGAGCGCACGTGCTGCGGCTGTGATCATTGAATCCATCGAAATCCCGCCACATTTGTCACTCCCACCCTCTCGACACCCGGTGCTAAATATATCTCATGAGGACGAACGAACAGGTCATATTCAACCACGAAACGAACAAGAAACTGGCGAAGGAGAAAAAGACGATGACGACACACAAGACAGGGACACGTAAAGAGTGGCTGGCAGAGCGGCTTGAGCTGCTTGAGGCAGAGAAAGAGCTAACACGGCGCGGCGACGAGCTGGCACGGCGGCGGCAGGAGTTGCCGTGGGTTCGGATCGATAAGAAGTATCGATTCGACACAGAGAAAGGGAGCGCCTCGTTGGCAGACCTATTCAAAGGTCGCTCACAGCTGCTTGTCTATCACTTCATGTTCGGGCCGGACTACAAGGCGGGGTGTCCGTCTTGTTCGTCGATTGCAGATGGCTTCAACGGTATTGCCGTGCATCTGGAGAATCACGATGTTGCGTTTTCGGCAGTGTCGCGAGCTCCTCTCCCGAAGCTGCAGGAGTACGAACAGCGCATGGGCTGGAAGTTTCCGTGGGCATCTTCATTCAACGGGGACTTCAACGACGACTTCAGTGTCTCGTTCACTGAGAAGCAGCAACGTGAGGCAGGTGTCGAATACAACTACCGACACGAGGTGGCGTTTGAGTGGCGCCCGGGTGAGGGAGGTGGTGGTGCAGTGGCGCAGGACAAGTTCGCCGCCATGTGCGGAACTGACAGGGCCACGTATGACCGCGATAGGCCCGGCATGAGCGCATTCGTACTCGAAGATGGTATCGTCTACCACACCTATTCCACCTATGCGCGTGGACTGGACTCCCTCTGGGGTATGTACCAGTGGCTCGACCGCGCTCCCAAGGGCCGCAATGAGACGGGCGTCTGGTGGAGTCGCCACGACGAGTACAACAAGCGCTGAGCGATTCCCGTGGCGTAGCGGCGCCACGGGATCCAAAAACACCTTCAACACAGACTCAGGGGGGTATGGGATGTTCTCCATGGTATTTAGCGGTAGCCGGAAGCTGGCTTCCTCTTCGCAGAGCGAGGGGGAGCCTTCAACTCCAATAGAAGCGATGACCTGCTGCAAGGTACAGACGGGGCAGCGGCCACGACATAGCTGGTGGCACGGTGCGAGCCGATGTGTGGGCTCAGGCGCACTGCTGGTTCTGCTGCCGAAGTGTCCCATATGCATTGCGGCATATCTAACCTTGTGGACAGGAGCAGGCGTGGCGATGTCAGTCGCGACGTACCTGCGTCCCATGTTGGCGGTTTTGTTCTTTGCCTCGGCGCTTTTATTGGTTGCACGGTATGTGGCGATGCGAACGCATTAGGAGAACTCTATGGAAAGGGGACGCAACAAGACTCAACTCAGAGATATAGAGAGTGGCAATCTTAATTCTGCCCTGCATCCACTTTCTCCATCCGTGCGATTCGCGAGCTGCGCTGAACCTTTGTGGGCCTGTGCGATCTGTTGAGTGAGGGCCAGCCCAATACCGGTGCCGCCTGGTTTGGTGGTGTAGAACGGCACGAAGAGATTTTCCGCGTTGATCAGTCCAGGCCCATTGTCCAGGATGCTGATGATGATCTCACTTCCAATGTTCTGCCATGCAATTGAAACCGCAGGAGTTTTTTCTGCCTGAGTGTCTACACTGAGCGCAGCCTCTGCGGCGTTTCGCGTCAAATTGATGAGAGCCTGCTGAATCTGGTCTGCATCCGCCAGCAAGGTCACATCCAATGTGCTTGCTATGGTAATGTTGACGCGCGTCTCCAGTCGCGTGACGTATTCGATCAGCGTTGCCAGCGATACGGGTTTCAGCTTTGGTGCGGGCAGACCCATCAATTGCCGATAGACATGCAGGAAGCGGTTCAATGATTCAGCGCGATTCTCGATTACCTCCAGGCCGTCTTCAAAATCACTGCTGTCGATGCTCGTTGTCCGCAAGGAATCCAGCCTTGCTCGTAAGCTGCCGGCAATCGATTTGATTGGGGTCAGTGAATTATTGATCTCGTGTCCAAGAACCCGGATCAACCTCTGCCACGCAATGCGTTCCTCTTCATGCAGTGCAGCGCTGACATCGGAAAGAACAAGCAGAGTGTGGGGTACGCCACGCAGCCGGAAACTTGTTCGCTTGACGATCCATCGTGCAGTCTGCTGCGTGCCGTCAAGAGAAAGCAGGCTGTCGTCGCTTGCCTCCAAAAGATGCGTTAGCTTGAGCATCTCCGCGGAGCGGCCTAATGCGGTGGATCCGTGCAAGCCGAATGCGCGCTCACCAGCAGTGTTCAATAGCTTCAACCTGCCTTCGGGGTTAAACGCGAGTACAGGCGACTGCATGGAACTCATCACCCGTTCTACCAGGGCCATCGCTTCCAGCGAGCCTGCCCGCTGGTTCTGCAACATCGCCGCCAATGCATTGATCTCGAGTGCCAGGTCTCCAAGGGCATCATTCCGCCGCCCACCTCGAGCGCGAAAGGAGTAGTCGTCCTCGCGCAGCGCAGCCACGACATTCGCCAGTGTTTGCAAGGGGCGAATGATCTGTTCGGTCAGCAGGGAAGCCGCGAGTGCCCAGCAGGCTGCAAAGACCAGCAGCAGGAGGCACTGAATCGAAATTTCAACGGAATGCTGCCACAGCAAGATCCAATACAGCGCCAGTGCCGGCATGCCCAGCAGATAGAGCCAGATTCGCAGTCTTCGTTCGAAGCTGAGTCGGTGCCTCGAACCACCAAGCGGCAATCGTTTACGCTGAACCGCGGCGCTGGGCCGCCTGTCAGAGGCCATATTTCTCAATGCGCCGGTAGAGCGCTCCTCTACTGAGTCCCAGTGCATCCGCGGCATGGCTTACGTTGCCATCGGATCGTGCCAGTGCTTTGCGAATCAAGATTGCTTCTACTGCTTCGAGGCTCATCTCGTCCAGACTCTGTCCTGATATCGGTTGAGTGTGCAAACCCAGATCGGCCGCCTCAATGCGATCTCCCCTTGCCATCAAAACCGCACGCTCAATGGTATGGTCCAGCTCCCTGACATTGCCCGGCCAGCTATAGCGCATCATCATCTGCAAGGCCGCGGGCTCCAGACCCTGGAGCACTCTTCGGTAGCGTGCAGCATACCGCGCCAGAAAGTGGGCGGCTAGAGCGGGAATATCTTCTCGGCGCTCACGAAGCGGCGGCAGGCTGATCTCAACCGTATTTAGTCGAAAGAGCAGATCTTCCCTGAAGCGTCCCGCGGCACACTCCGCCCGCAGGTCCGCATTGGTCGCAGAGATCATGCGCACGTTCACAATCTGAGTCTTCGAGGAACCTACGCGCTCCATCTCGCCCGTCTCAAGCACTCGTAGCAATTTAGCCTGTTGCCGCACCGGAATATTCGCGATCTCATCGAGAAAGAGGGTTCCGCCGCTTGCCAGTTCAAAGCGTCCAATACGGTCTGTGCGCGCGTCTGTGAAGGCTCCTTTCACATGACCAAAGAGCTCACTTTCAAAGGTTCCCTCCGGCAACGCTCCCGTATTGACCGCCACCAAGGTGCGATCTGAACGCGACGACAACCGATGGAGCGTCTGCGCTACAACCTCTTTGCCGGTGCCGTGCTCCCCGGTAATCAGAATGTTTGCATCGGACGGTCCTATCCGCGCCATCATCTCTACCACTGGCCGCATCGATGCCGCCGATGCGATAAAGTCCGGAGCGCCGGCGGCGCGCAAGATGCGGTTTTCCGCTTCAAGCCATTGCGCTCGCTTCTGGCTGCGGTGCAGATCCATCTGTGTCCGCAGAATATTGAGCAGCCGTGCATTCTCCCATGGCTTCTGGATGAAGTCGCCGGCGCCACGGCGCATCGCTTCTACTGCGAGGTTGATATTGCCCCATGCCGTCATTACGACCACTGGCAATTGCGTGTCCATCTCCTTCACGCGTGTCACCAATTCCAGCCCTTCGAGCCCTGAGGTGGTATCGCGCGTGTAGTTCAGATCGATGAGGACGCCATCGAAGCTCTCATGAGCTAATGCTTCCAGCGCCAACGCCGGCGTACGCACCATCTCCAACTGGTAGCCTTCCGGTTTGAGCAGCAGGCGTAACGCTTCGAGGATATGAGGCTGGTCATCGGCGATCAGTAACCTGCACGCAGTCTCCTGCTCGGTCGATCGCGCATTCATCGCTCTATGTTCCGACACCATGTCAGCGCTCTCCCACTACTGTCCGCTTGGGACTACACCCATTCTCGCTGATTCTATCGAAATTTGGTTCGCATCCAACGTCGAACCGATGGAGCGGTCCAATTCGATCTTCGCCTTCTGAAATGCCGTCATTGCTGCGACCAGTTTAGATTCTGCTTCGGCCAGATCGCGCCGTGCCGTCAGCGTCTGGTAGCTTGAGCCCGCACCTAGTTCCTGTTCTTTTTCTGTAATGTCGAAGGTTTTTTTCGCCAGATCGCGCGCATTGGTCGCAAATTGCACCCGTGCTTTGCTTTGTTCCAGGGAATACTGTGCGTTGCGGACCTCAATGCGAATCTGTTTCTTCATCTGTTGCAGCCGCAGTTGCGCCTGGCTCATTTCGATCTCTGCGCGGTATTGGTCGGATTTTGCGATGCGGTTGCGTATCGGAATACCTATCGATAGTCCCACATAGTAGTCGGGAGCGCTGTTGTTGAAGGCGTGCTGCACCGCGCCTCCCCAACTCATCTGCGTCGTAGAGGGGATCGTCGATAACGGATTAGGAGGGCCGGCCAGGCCGGTGCCGCCGTAAAACGCCGTCAGCGCCACCGTCGGCAATAAAGCGTTGCGTGCCGCATTTCGGCTGATATTACGATTCTGAAGGTCAAAGTCCGATTCCTTCAACTCAATTCGATCGCGAAGCGCCAACGCAATACTATCTTCCGTCGATCCGGTCGTCGTCTGCGTCCCTATGGTGCTCATGTCGGTCGGTCTTACCGGCATCGCCTCAAGGATGGGATCGTCGAGGTTCTTTGTCAGCGCATTTTTTATCAACAGCTCCTGAAACTGTAGCGTCGATTTCGCAATCGTCAGGTCCTGCTCGCCATTGGCTACCTCGCCCTCGTCCTTCATAACATCCATGGCCGGAATCGCCTGGAGTGCAAGCTGCTTGCGCCCGATCTCCAGCGTCCGCTTGGCGAAGTCCAGAGACTGGGTCTTCACCTGTTCGTCTTCATAGGCGGCAACCAGGTCCCAGTACATGTTTGCAATCTGCGTAATCGTGGTGGCGACCTGTAGCTTGAAGGCGGCATCCGAAATTTTTTGGTTGTTCTTCGCAATTCGCAGATATCTTAGATTTGGCACAAAGCCAAATCCTGCCAACAGTTGCTGTTGCAGAGCAATGTGATAGTAAGAGTTTAGGGTCGGATTCAAGATGTTGTTGGGACTGTTGGTCGCGCCGCGATTATTGTCGAAGACTGCCGACAGCGTGGTGCCTGTCGGGAATGCCTGCGAGTAGCCAATGTTGCCCGTCGTTGTATTTTGCTGCAAGGTCTGCGTGCCATAAATAGAAGTATTGGATAGCGGCTGCGTGTAGTGCTCATTATTCAAGCTCCCTGTAAGCATTGGATCGAACGAGGAGACATTTGTTCCCGTTCCGAGCGTTGACTGAACCAGGCCCGATGCGCCCGAACCCGCGCCGCCCGCGCCGCCCGACGTTCCGCCTGCTCCTGCCCCGCTCGACGACGAGCCGAAGCCGCCAACTCCGCCGCCGGGCGTATTCTGAACGACGCCTGTATTCACGCCGCGGAACGAACCGCCCGCGCGGGTTCGCAGAATATCCGCCTCGGCGATGGGAATGTTGTATCGCGCAATCGCAAGATCGAGGTTGTTCTCAAGCGCCAGCTCGATCGCATCCTTCAAGCTCAATTCCAGTACGCCATTATGGATCAGCGTGTCGATCCTCGTTGAATTGGCCAGATTAGGAGGAGACGCCATCGTTGGGCGGTACGCCTTAAATGGATTATCGGAGTGAGGAATGTCCAGCCGCAAAGCAGGTACAGGAGCATCTTGCGCCTGCATTGAAACGGCCGCGAGCACTAATATGCCGGCATATCCAAGAAGGGAGGGAAGGGAAGAGGATCTTCTCACGACTGTGCCTCCTGCCTGTCTGCGTCGGCCTGGGCGGTATCGGAGTACATCCATCCATCTCGCAACTCAATCGTTCGTGTCCCATACCGCGCGTTCGTCTCCGAATGCGTCACTTGCACAATCGTTGCGCCCTCTTCGTTCAACTGCCGAAACATTTCCATAATTTCCTTTGCCTGCGCCGATTGCAGATTGCCTGTCGGCTCATCAGCCAGTAGCAGTGCCGGCCGATGAATCACCGCGCGGGCGATGCCCACTAACTGTTGTTGCCCGCCCGAAAGCTGACTCGGATAGAGGTCTTTCTTGCCCACGATGTTGAAGCGGTCGAGCGTGTCCGCGACCATTGCCTGTCGTTCCGGCTTCGGAATGTCTTTGTACGACAACGGGAGGTCGATGTTTTCCGCTACCGTTAGATCGTCCAGCAGGTGATAGCTCTGGAAGACCATTCCAATCTGCCGCCGAGCCAGCTCTGCTCGCTGCTTACGGTTCATGGTGTGCACCGCGGCCCCGTCGAATAGGAATTCCCCTCGCCATTGGTCATCCAGCATCGCCAGGACATTCATCAACGAGGATTTTCCCGCTCCCGACGGACCCATAATAGTTACAAACTCTCCGGCGTTGATTGTCAGGTTAATGCGGCGGAGCACCCATGTCTCTGTATGGCCAGCCTTGTAGCTGCGCTCCAGATTTTTCAGTTCAATCATTCCATGCTCCGTTCACCACCAGTCGGTCTACCGCAGGATATGGCAAGAGTGCCAGCAATACTCCCTGCACAGCGCGATACAACACGGTTGTCGTGCCAAATCGAATTCACCATTGGAGTCATCCTCTCCACTGCCTTGTCTTCCATTCGCCCTACTCTGTCCGCAGCGCCTTCACCGGGTCGGTCGAAGCTGCTCTTTGCGCGGGAATCAATCCGGCCACGCATGCGGAGATCGCTAGCGCGCAAACCGCAACCGCCAACACTCTAAAATCTGTCCCGGTCACGTCATAAAGCTGCGACTTCACAAACCGCACGCAGAACAGCGCCACCGGGATTCCAATGATCAACCCCAGCCCTGCCTGCATCATCGCTCCACGCATCACCATGGCAACCACGTTCCTACGTTCAGCTCCCAGCGCCATGCGAATCCCAATCTCACTTGTCCTCCGTGCGACGGTGTAAGCATTCACGCCGTAAAGGCCGATAGTCGCCAGCAGGAATGCCAGACCGCCGAACAACATCGTCAGTCGCGCAATCATCCGTTCCCCGGTGAATTGGTCAGATATCTGCTCGTCGAACGTCTGGAACTTCACCACCGAGAGGTTCGGGTTGATTCCCGCCAGGGTGCGCCGCGCCAGAGTCTCCATATCGCTCATGGAGCGGCTGGTCTGGAGCACGATTGCACCTGCGTAAAGCGATTCGTCTTTTTCGATCTGCGTCGTTAATAATCTGGCGGGTTCCTGCGTCATGGGTAGGAAGTACATGGGTTTGTCCTTCCACGAGATGCTGTGATAAGCCGTATCTTCGACCACACCGACGATCTGATAATCACCTGCGTTTGCGTCGGACGTACCAAAGTGCTGCCCGATCGGATTGTGTCCTTTGAGGAAGGTCTTCACAAAGGCCTGGTTCACCACGGCGATGGCAGGGGCTGTCGAAGTATCCTGCACGCCGATCCCGCGGCCCATGACAACGTGCGTTCCCACGGAGTCGAAGTATTCGGCGTTTGCCCGCACCCATGAAGCGCCTTTGTCCAGATAGGGTTGGCCCTGTATCACGACGCCAGTGTTCCAGACGTTGTCCTCCATCGGCGTATAGAGCGCGATTCCTGCCTTCAGGACTCCGGGCAGGGCGTGGAAGCGATCTCCCATCGTTCGGTACAGCGCTTCCAGTTGTGTCGGAGAGTATCCCGCCGCCTGCGGATTGATATGCACGATGTAGCGGTTCTTCGCGTTTAGCTTCAGGTCTGTGGACTTCATTTTGCTGAGGCTTTGGGAAAACAATCCGGCGCCAACCAGCAGCACCAGCGAGAGCGCCGCTTGTAGCACTACCAGAGTGCGCTGGAGCAGCGTGGCCCCGGTTGCGGTCGTGCGTGTCCCGCTGCGCAGAGCGTCAGCCGGTTGCGCTTTTGCGGTTATCCATGCGGGAGCAACACCGAACAGAACGCCGGTTGCCAGCGAAAGCCCAAAGGCAAAGCCGATGATTGCCGGCGAAGGGCTTGCGTGGATGGGAAGGTTCTGCGCTCCCGGAAACGCCATCAGCAGCAGCATCCGTGTTCCGGCATAGGCAACAATCAGTCCTGCTACCCCGCCGAGAACGGCAAGCAAAACGCTTTCGGTCAGGAGCTGGCGAACGATCCTGCCACGCATTGCGCCCAGCGCCGCGCGCACGGACATCTCCGTTTTGCGCGCCATTCCACGCACCAGCAGGAGGTTGGCAATGTTGGCGCATGCAATCAGCAGTACCAGACCGGAGATCCACATCAGCAGGCGCAGATGCGAAGCGTACTGGTCCTGCATGTTTTGAATACCTCCTCCACCCGGCGTCAACACGATATGCGTTCTTGCCAGCAAGACCTTGTCGCTTGCAGAGGTAAAGCCATTGCTGGATATGAATATCTGCCGCAGTACGCCGCTTATTTTTTTCTGCAGAGAGGGCAGGGCAACTCCGGGCTTAACGCGGCCAATGATATAGAGCCACGGTACCGCGGGGTCGTGAACGTAAGGAGCATTCGCGAGTACCGGCATCGCTTCGATCGGCAGAAAAAAGTCCGGCGGAGTGCTTGAGATCCGGTCGCCGTAAAAACCCTGAGGCGCAATGCCTACCACTGTTACGGCTTTTGTATTTATCCAAAAGGTGCTGCCGACTACCGACGGATCGCCTGCATAGTTGCGCTGCCACGCCTCGTAGCTCATTACGGCTGCCATCGGCGCGCCGGCGACGTCGTCGGAGCCGGTGAACAGGCGTCCTGCATAGGGCCGTAATCCGAAGGTGCGGAAGTAGTTTCCGGAGACGAATTCGCCCATCATGGAGCGAGCTTCGGTCTGGTTACCATTGCGCCGGGCAACGATTGGTCTGTACTCAAACCCTGCCTGGACCGCGGCAAGCTCCTCAAACTCCGGCGCATTCTTTTTTATCTGCTGATAGGTGCCCGTGGAAAAGTATGTGTAATCGCCATCATCTCTTAGCCCTTCACCAACGCAGCAATTGCTGTTGTCGCCCAGCCGCACCAGCGTCTTCGGATTGGACACGGGCAGGTTCTTCAGCAGCATTGCATTCACCAGCGTAAAGATCGCGGCGTTCGCGCCAATCCCGAGCGCCAGCGTTAACACCGCTGTCACCGTAAATCCTGGCGCCTTGCGCAACTGCCGCAGCGCGTACTGCACATCCTGCATCCATCCGTTCATCGCCCTCTCCTCAGCCTTGCCACTCAAAGCCGCGCAACATGGCTACAACTGCGCCATCAACTGGCTTAGCTCCCCTTCGGCCACGATCTTTCCATCGAAGAGATGAACCTGCCGTTCCGCATGTGCTGCAAACCGCGGATCGTGCGTCACCATGCAGATGGTCGCGCCTTCCTCGTGCAGTTCCTGCAACAGCTTCATCACCGCTTCGCCATTCTTCGAGTCAAGGTTTCCCGTAGGCTCGTCAGCCAGCAGAATCGACGGCGACCCTGCCAGCGCCCGCGCCACTGCAACCCTCTGCTGCTGGCCGCCTGACAGTTGCGCCGGATAATGCCGCATCCGGTGCGCCATATTCACTCGCTCCAGCGACTCCTGCACTCGCTGCTTCCGCTCTGCCGACGGCATTCCCGCACGATAGGTCAGCGGCAACTCTACGTTTTCGGCTACGCTCAGATCGCCAATCAGGTTGAAGCTCTGGAAGATGAACCCGATCTCCTGGTTGCGTATTCGCGAACGGTCTGCGAAGTTCAGACCTGCTACTTCCTTTTCATTCAAGGTGTAGCGTCCGCTCGTTGGCGTATCCAGTAGACCTATGATCGAAAGCAGCGTCGATTTTCCGCAGCCGGACGGACCTGACATCGCCACATATTCACCCCGTGCAATCTTGAGATGAACTCCAGAGAGTGCATGGGTCTCAATCTCGTCCGTATAGAAAACCTTTGTTAAGCCCTCGATCTCAATAATGTTTTCTGTCATGTTCTCTCCTTTGCTTCGTTGATTACTTCAGCAATGCATCACTAGTCGAGCCGAATCCGATCCGTGCTATCCCACCGGCTCATGTCTGAAAGGATCACCGTATCTCCTGCCTGCAAGCCCTCGATGATCTGAATACTGTTTACCGAAGCGCGTCCCACCTTCACCGGAACCCGTACCGCCGTCTTTGCATCCGCGCTCAGCTTGAACAGGCTGATGGTGCTGTTCTCGTTGCCAAATGCCGGCCGTCCCACATAGAGCACATCCGTCATGCGGTCCAGATCGATCGTTCCATCGACACTCAGATCCGGCCTCGCGCCCTGCGGCAACGCGCCCGCTAGTTCTACGTCCACGGTTACGGTTCCGTTCAATACCGCGGGATCAATGCGCGTCACCTTGCCATCGATCACGCCGTTATGGGTATCGATCTCCGCCGGCTGCCCGATCTGGATGTCTCGCGCCTGCGTCTCGGCGATCTTCAAGCTCGCCTTGAGCTGGTCCGGCTGCACGACCTTCGCCAGTGTCGTTCCCGCCGTCACATGCTCACCCACCTGGTGAGCAAGCTCCACCAGCACACCGCTGATTCCCGCACGTACGCTCAACGCATCCAACTGCTTCTGCTTCAATCCCAATAAGGCTCTTGCCTGATCTACTTTTGTCTGTTGCACCGAGAGCTGTGTCTCAATCGCCTTCTCATTGAGCGTCAATCGCTGCTTCTCCAGGTCGTTCCGCGTAACCAGTTCGTCCGCCTTCCCCTTCGAAGCGCTATATGCTAATCCGCTGATGACGCCCAGGTCATACAGCGACTTGTCCGTCTTCGCCTGTAGCTGCGCCTGGTTATGATCCGCACCCACCGTCGCTGCTGCGGCTTTCTGGTCCATCAGGTCGCTCTCCACCTTGGCCCGTGTGTTGATGTAGTCCGCTTGCGCGCCCTTCAGCTGCAACTGCGCATCGAGCAACTCCTGCTGTAGCGTCGGGTCCACCAGATCCATCAGGATCGTATTCGGCTCCACCTTGGCCCCCGGCAGCACTCGAATCCTCACCAGGGTCGCCTCGGTCTCCGCCGGAATCAGACGAATCTTATCCTCTCGAGGAACCAGCGTCCCGGGGCCGCGAACCTGCCGCAGCATCGGCCCGCGCTTCACGGTATCGGTCCAAACCGTGGCTCGCTCGACCTCAGGGGCAGCCGGTTTCAGCCGTGTCACAAAAAATGCCGCAGCGCCCAGCACCAACACCGCACATCCGGCAGCAACCCACTGCCGGCGTAACTTCTTCCGTTTGATATCAGGTCTGGAAATGTCCATCACGCCAATCTAAAAGCACCTCAGATGCCAATCCAACTGACACATTTTCAGTAACTTGAAGCCGTCGAATTACAGCGGACTGTCCACACCCGGAAATCGCTGTCCATTTCTGAACACTCCAGTCTGGTCACTGCATGAAGGTCAGAGTCTGAGCGTCTCCAGCGGATCGATGCTTGCGGCGCGTCTTGCCGGGAGATAGCTTGCAGCCAGTGCAACTGCGATAAATAGAATTGCAATTCCAACATAGGTCGTTGGATCGGTCGTGCTGACCTCAAAGAGTAATCCATGCAACACGCGGGTCAGAGCGAACGCTCCGCCGATACCGAGCAGTACTCCGCCCAAAGCCAGGCGAAATCCATGCCCGACGATAAGCGTCAGTATGTTTCCGCGCTGAGCGCCCAGCGCCCTCCTGATCCCAATTTCCTTTGTCCGCTGCGCGACCGAGTAGGCAATCACCCCATAAAGCCCGATCACCGCAATGATCGTCGCGACCGCAGCGAACAACCCCAGCAGCAGCATCATGACCCGAAGCGGCCCTTCTGAGGTGTCCATTACCTCATTCATGGAGGCAACCCCCGAGACCGGCTGATCGCGGTCAATGCTCAATATCTGGTTGCGGACGGCGTTGGCGAATGACAGCGGCTCGCCTTCAGTTCGCAGCGCCAACACGGCAGATTCCAGAGGCTGTTGAGCCGCGGAAAGATAGACGCCGGGTTGTGGCTTCTGCGTCAGGCTGCCTTGCGTGATATTCGCGACGATCCCCACGATCTCCGTCGGTTGAGAGTGTGAGCCAATCAGTATCCGATTGCCAATGGGATTTGGCCCTGCCGGATATTGCGGCCAGAAGCGTCGCGCCATGCTTTCATCAATAATCGCTACCGGCACTCCTCCTGCATCGTCGTGTGCCGTGAACTCCCGGCCTCTTTTGAGAGGAATCTTCAATGTCTGAAAATAGCGAGGCGAAATGTTCTGGATAGCAGCGAATGGACGTTCATTCAACTTCAACTCCGGCCTGTCTGAAACCTGGATCGGGGCAGCTGGATATGGGGTCATGGGGAGCGTCCTTGCAATGGCTGCGCTCTGCACGCCGGGCACTCCTTCAACCTTCTCCAGCAGCTCGTCATAAAACGCCGCTCGCTTCTCATCGCTGCTATATCGTGCCGAGGGCAACGTGATATTCATGGTGAGCAGGTTCGAGACCTGAAACCCGGGATCGACCCGATACACATGCGCCAGGCTTTCGATCAACAATGCCGCGCCGATAAGCAGAACAGTTGAGAGCGCCACCTGCCCGAGCACCAGAAGACTGCGTGGATTGATTCGCAGCAAAGCAGGTTTAGAGCCGGTAGTGCTCGCACCCTCCCCGCTTCCTTTTAGCACTCCGGCCAGATCAGTTTGCGATGCCAGGACCGCGGGCATGAGTCCGAACAGAATCCCCGTCAGTAACGATAGAAGGATCGCGAACATGAGGACGGTTCCGTCAATTCTGATCTCTCCCGAACGCGGTAGATTGAGCGCAGTCATTCCGCGAACACTTCTGACAGTGAAATCTGCCAGAGCCACACCCAAAACTCCGCCAATCAAAGACAGAAGCGTGCTTTCCGTAAGGAGTTGTCCGACGATCCTCGCCCGTCCGGCCCCGATCGCCGCTCGCACAGCAAACTCCCGCGAGCGGGCCTTCGAGCGGGCCAGCAAGAGACTTGCAATGTTCGCGCACATGATCAAAAGAACAAGTCCCACGGCGCCGAAGAGCAGCCATAGTTTTGGACGGACATCGGAGATAAGATTGTCCTTCAAAAAATCAAGATGGTTAGGAGCGCGATTTCCTAACCGGGCAAGGCTCTTGTCGGTATCGATCATCGCCGGATGCGCGGCGGCATATTGATTGTCGATCACAATAAGCTCTGCATTCGCCGCTTCGAGATCGACGCCCGTCTTTAGCCTTCCGAAGACGTGCAGGATTGGGCTGATTCGTCGTGACGCCGGTTCGATCGCCGACCATTCTGAAGGCTGTGTCAGCCACACGTCCGTTCTGGCCCGTGGAAACTGGAACTTCGGAGGAAGAACGCCGACGATGGTATACGCTGTACTGCCCAATATCATCGAATGGCCAAGGATGGAGGGTTCCCCATTGAATCGCTGTTGCCAAAGCTCTGCGCTGATCATCGCCACTGCCGGCGCGCCGGGCTTGTCCTCGGCTGGGAAAAAGCCGCGCCCCAGCAGCGGAGGGACTCCGAGAATATCGAGGAAGTTGGCTGAGACTCTTGAGCCTCGGAGCACCTCCGGCTGGCCGTCGCCGGAGAGAGCCAGGTCCTCCTTGCCGCCGCTGAAAGCCCCAAGGCCATCGTAGGAGCGCGCGGAGGCGAGCACCTCCTCGAAGCGAATTGGTGTGGCGGAGTTGGAAAGCAAGACCAGCCGGTCCGGGGCACGATAGCCAAGAGGCTCTAACAACACTGCCCGGATGACGGAAAACATCGCCGTGTTCAGACCGATGCCGAGTGCAATCGTAAGCATCACGGTGACGGCAAAGACCCGGTTACGAGCAAACTGGCGAAGAGCGTAACGGACATTGAAGGCAAAGGTCTCAAGCAGTGGAACAACATCCTCCACGGCGATATGGTCTCGAACGGCAGTTGGATTTCCAAAGCGAAGGCGTGCCTCGCGTCGCGCCGCATCCGGTGACATCCCGGCAGTGATGCTGTCTTCAATCCTCATCTCCAGATGCGATTGAAGCTCTGCATCGATATCCTGTTCCATCTTGAAACGTGAGAAGAGATTCGAGATACGACGATAGATGGACATCAGGATTCCTCACGCATACCGCAGGATGGCGCGAACGCCTTTTACGAGCTGTTCAAAGTTTTTCTCTGCTTTCTCCAGTTCCTTCTTCCCGACAACAGTCAGCTTGTAATACTTTGCCTTTCGGTTGGTCTCCGTCAACGCCCACTCCGATTTAATCCAGTTGCTCTGCTCCATGCGGTGCAGGGCAGGGTAAAGTGAACCTTCCTCGACGCGTAGCAATTCATCGGAGGCTCGCTGGATATGGAGGACAATCCCGTAACCGTGAAGAGTTCCCATCTGCGAAAGTGTTTTTAGAACGAGCAGATCGAGAGAGCCCTGGAGATCGTTTCTGGCCATGTTCGGTAACCTCGCAAGTCTGAATGAGAGAAGATACCCATAGAAGCATAGGGGTGTCAAGCCAGACAAGCACTGGAAGGATGCAGGCAGATCCATAGCGTATATATCTGAGGAGCGATTCTCCTTTAAATAAAGCTGTCCAAAACTGTAAACATGTCATTTCGCTGCATAGTAGTAGAAAGACTCCGGTATTTAGCCTTTGCCTTTGCCCTTATCCTTCCCTGATCTACTATTTCGATAAGCTCTAACCGAAGCCCCCAGAGATTCAGGAGAAACATAGAAGCGATGGCGCAGGATGAGATCGTAAACAGCAATACCGGTGGGCAAAAGGAGGGCAAGCTCCACTTGCCTGATGCGCCTTTATCTGAAACCGGGCCCGTGAAGGCATGGGAAGAGCCGGTCGTCATGCGCACCTATATGCCTGCGCCACCCGATCGTAACCCGCTGTTTTTGGAGAAGCGCGTCTATCAGGGGAGCAGTGGCCGCGTCTATCCTTTGCCCGTAATTGACCGCATCGATACTAAGCCGCACGACCATACGTGGCGTGCAGTCCATCTGGAGAATGAGTTCCTCCGCATGATGGTTCTGCCGGAGATCGGCGGCCGCATTCACGTCGGTCTGGATAAGATCAACAACTATGACTTCTTCTACCGGCAGAACGTCATTAAGCCTGCGTTGGTTGGTCTCGCCGGTCCGTGGGCGTCAGGCGGCGTGGAGTTCAACTGGCCTCAACATCATCGTCCTGCTACTTTTATGCCGGTTGAGGTAGCGATCGAGCGCGATCCGGATGGCTCGGTGACTGTGTGGTGCAGCGACCACGACCCCATGGTGCGCATGAAGGGAATGCATGGCCTTTGTCTTCGCCCCGGCAAGGCATATCTGGAACTGCGCGTGCGCCTCTACAACCGCACCATGGATACACAGACCTTTCTCTGGTGGGCGAACGTGGCCACCCACGTGCACGAAAAATATCAAGCCTTCTTTCCGAACGATGTGCGCTTTGTTGCGGACCACGCGAAGCGCGCCATTACAGAGTTTCCGCTTAGCCAAGGCACGTACTACGGTATCGACTACGGCGGGCGCGCTGCTCATGGAGTAGCGGACGATGAGCTGCCCAGCCATTTTGTACCGGATGGTTCTTACCCGCCGAACGATCTCAGTTGGTATGCGAATATCCCCGTGCCGACCAGTTATATGATCGCCGGTTCACGTGGCGACTTCTCCGGCGGCTACGACTACAAGCGCGAAGCGGGCACGGTTCACGTTGCCAGTCATCACATCGCACCCGGCAAGAAGCAATGGACGTGGGGCAATCACGAGTTCGGCTACGCCTGGGACCGCAGCCTTACCGATTCGGATGGTCCCTATGTTGAGCTGATGGCGGGCGTCTACACCGACAATCAGCCCGACTTCTCCTTCCTCGCACCCGGCGAGACCAAGACCTTCAGCCAGTTCTGGTATCCCATTCGTGAGATCGGCGTGCCCGATCATGCGAACGTCGACGCGGCGATTCGCGTAGAGCGCGAGAACGGAACGATTCGTTTGCATCTACAGGTGACCACAACACGGCCGCAAAGCACGGTGCGTGTGCGTGTCGGGGGAAAGGAGCGGGGCGTCTGGCACGGCGATCTGAAGCCTGAGTCCCTGTTGCACCAGACCTTTGCGACGGAAGATTCAACCGGAGATTTGGAAGTGGTACTGGAGCAATCAAACGCGGTGCTACTGCGATACGCGCCAGCCGAGATCGTTCCAGTGGAGAAGCCTGCCGTTGCTACGGAGCCAGGACTTCCCGAGGATATAGAGAGCAGCGATGAGCTCTTCCTGATCGGTTTGCACCTGGAGCAGTATCGTCACACCACGCGCCATCCGGAGATCTATTGGCGTGAGGCGATTCGCCGCGATCCGCATGACAGCCGCGCCAATCATGCAATGGGGCGCTGGCATCTGCGGCGTGGCGAATTCGACGAAGCAGAGCGGCATCTTCGAGTGGCCATTGCGCGGATGACTGAACGCAACCCAAACCCCTATGATGGCGAACCGCATTACAACCTCGGACTTACGCTTCTCTATCTGGAGCGCGCAGCCGAGGCGTATGAGGCGCTGTATAAGTCAACGTGGAATGCGGCGTGGCGCGGTCCGGCATATCACCGTCTGGCAGAGATTGATTGCAGTCGCCGCGAGTGGGCTTTGGCGCTCGATCACATCGAACACTCGCTGCGTGCTGGCTCTGACAATCTCAATGCGCGCAATCTTAAGGCTGTCATCCTTCGAAAATTAGACCGCAATGAACAAGCAGAGGAGTTGCTGCAGGACACATGCCAACTCGATCCGCTCGATATCTTTAGTCGCTTCCTCACTTCAGGGGATCCGCCAGCCGACGGCCAGCAAAGGCTCGATCTTGCCCTTGATCTTCTGAGAGCAGGACTGTTCGACGAAGCACTCTCAGTTTTATCTGTGCTGGATTCAGCGGCCTCGGATGGCGTTACTGTGCTGCTGCTGTATGCGAAGGCATTTGTGTTGCATCGCCTGGGCAGGGAAGAGGAGAGCAAGACCGCCTACCGCGAGGCCGCCTCCGCGAATTCCGATTATGTCTTTCCCAGCCGTCTGGAAGAGATGCTGCTTCTCCAGGAGGCCGTGCGCGCTAATCCGAGCGATTCGCGTGCGCCGTACTATCTGGGCAATCTGCTCTACGATCGTCGTCGCCATCAGGAGGCAATCGCAGTCTGGGAGCGCGCGACCAAATTGGACCCGACCATGCCGACGGTATGGCGCAACCTGGGATTTGGCTACTACAACGTCTTGCATGACTCCACGCGCGCTCTCGATGCCTTTGCACGTGCCCAGCAGCTTGCACCTTCCGATGCGCGCATTCTTTACGAGCAGGATCAATTATGGAAGCGTGTCGGCAAGCCGCTGGAACACAGGATGGCTGCATTGGAAGACCATGCCGATTTAGTGAAGCAGCGCGACGATCTGTCGGTAGAACTCGCCTCGCTATATAACAGCGCAGGTAACCCGGAACGCGCGCTCGCAGTGCTGCTTTCACGCAGGTTTCAACCATGGGAGGGCGGGGAAGGGCAGGTGCTGGCGCAGTACGTTCGAGCTAACCTGTTGCTCGGGCAAGGTGCGCTCAAAGTGGGCGACACGCACGAAGCGTTGAAATACTTTGAGGCCGCATGGAATCCTCCACAGAGCCTCAGCGAGGCCAAACATCTATTGATGAACCCGAGCATGATCGACTATTGGTTCGGTGTCGCCTACGCTGAAAACGATGAGCCTGTGAAAGCTGCGAAGCACTGGGAACGTACCGCAAATAGTCAGGGAGATTTTCAACAGATGCAGGTGCAGCCTATCTCCGACACGACTTATTGGAGCGCACTGTCCCTGCGGCGGCTGGGCAGGGAAGAAGATGCGCGAGCTCTCTTTCGGAAAATTTACGATTACGGTCTGGAGCTCGAACAGCAGCAACCGAAGATAGATTACTTTGCAACATCGTTGCCAGCGATGCTGCTCTTCGATGAAGACATAGAGCAGAGACAGAAGATTTCAGCTCATTTTCTACAGGCGCAGGCGCTGCTCGGTCTAGGAAAAATCAATCAAGCTCGTGATCTGCTGCGGAAGATTCATGATCTCGACCGTAGCCATGCAGGGGCAATCGATCTGCTGAGTACGGATCTGTTGAATCAAGAGGCGAGGTAATCGATGGACGGCCTACCAATCTCTGAAGCCTCGATCCCTGACGCGCCGATAGGCTCGTTGACTCCGGCACAGCCTACCGCGTATGTCTGGGGCATTGCGATCGTCGCGGCGCTCGGCGGGTTGTTGTTCGGTTATGACTGGGTGGTCATCGGCGGAGCCCGCCAGTTTTACGAGATTTACTTTAACCTGACCTCGGCGGAGCTTGTGGGTTGGGCAAACAGTTGTGCGCTGGTCGGCTGCCTGATCGGTTCACTGGCGGCGGGATACTTCAGCGACCGCTTCGGTCGCCGGCGTGTTCTGCTGCTGGCGGCAATCCTCTTTGCAGTCTCATCCGCTCTCACCGGCTGGGCATACTCCTTCCCGGCTTTTATTACATGGCGCATCGCTGGCGGCATTGCAATCGGGCTTAGCTCCAACATCTCGCCGCTCTACATTGCGGAGATCAGTCCCGCGGCGATTCGCGGTCGCCTCGTCAGCCTCAACCAATTCGCCATCGTGGTCGGCATTCTGTTGGCGCAGGTAGTGAACTGGTGCATTGCGCAGCCGGTTGCAGAGCACCTCTCAGTGTCAGATGTATTGGGTTCATGGAACGTCCAGTCTGGCTGGCGCTGGATGTTCAGCGCGGTCGTTATCCCATCCGTAGTATTTATCTTTGCATCTCTCGCCATCCCCGAAAGTCCCAGGTGGCTGCTTGCGCGTGAGCGCGAACGCGATGCGCATGAAGTGCTGCGGCGCGTTGGAGGCGAAGCCTATGCCGCCAGCGAAATTGCCAGCATCGAACATGCGCTTCGCGCTGAGGTGGACCAGCAGTCCTCCTGGCGCGACCTCTTTCGTCCTGGCATCCGGCGTATCCTCTTCATCGGTGTCGCGCTCGCCGTGTTGCAGCAGTGGAGCGGCATCAACACGCTCTTCAACTACGCGGCGGAGGTGTATCGCAACGCGGGCTATGGGGCCAACGATATTTTTCTGAATATCGTCATCACCGGTGCCATCAACCTCATCTTTACCGTATTGTCGATGTTCCTGGTCGACCGCATCGGCAGACGGTGGTTGATGCTCTTCGGCTGCATCGGCATCGGGGTCTCGCACCTTCTCTGCGCCTTTGCGTATCGGAGCGGATGGCCCAGCAGCGCCGTTCTGGTGCTTACGCTCTCCGCGATCGCCTGCTACGCCTTGACGCTTGCGCCCGTAACCTGGGTCCTCATCTCGGAGATCTTTCCCAACCGCGTTCGCTCGCATGGCGTCTCCGGTGCCGTCAGCGCATTGTGGATTGCATCGTTCGCGCTCACCTACACCTTCCCTCTGCTGAATAAGAGCATAGGCGCGTCTGGCATCTTCTTCAGTTATGGAATCATCTCTCTGCTCGGATGCGTGTTTGTCGCATGTTTCGTTCAAGAGACGAAGGGACGCACGCTGGAGCAGATTGAAGCCGGAGCGGCCAGCACGAATCGTTCACGCGTTTGAGCATTAAGAAACTCATGAACCCTCATATCTAGAACGCCTGCGTTTGTCTTCTCGCTGCGTTTGTCTTCTCATGGATTAGTGTGTTGTACTTTATTGCCTTCTGTAACCGATTGCATTAAGTTGTCTATCTGCCTGCGAGGTTTGACTCCGTGCCCCAACGCCTATTCATAATCTTCGTTCTCTCCGGAAGCATTGCTATAGCGGCGAGTAGTTATGCCCTCGCACAGCCCGGGCCTCTTGTCCTGTCGTCGCCCAATCAGCAATTGGTGATGCGCTTTGCCACTGTGCAAACTAAAAGCCAACCTAACAAGTTGGTTTACTCCGTTACCTTCCACGGCAAACCGATTCTCGAAGACTCGGGGCTCGCGCTTGAACTCAATAATCAACCGGCACTCGGTTCCGATGTGCACATTCTCGATAGCAATGCCGGTGAGGGCGTGGACGATTACACCCTGCTCAATGCCAAGGTCAGCAAGGTACAGGATGCCTATAAAAGCCTGACAGTCCATGTTGTCGAGAACGGT
Source organism: Terriglobales bacterium (assembly GCA_041691575.1). Classification (GTDB taxonomy): domain Bacteria; phylum Acidobacteriota; class Terriglobia; order Terriglobales; family Acidobacteriaceae; genus Edaphobacter. The sequence continues at coordinate 68,859 of JBEPUJ010000001.1, read as the reverse complement.
GGCCTTCATCGTCTCATGACGATAGAGGCTCGTGCCTACAACGATGGCATTGCCTTTCGTTACGTTTTACCCGAGCAGGAATCGATCAAAGAGTTACACCTCAAACAGGAGGACACGGAGTTTCGCCTAAGCACCGACGCCACCGATTGGGCGCTCGCACTGCCGAGTTATCTCAGCAGCTATGAGAGCGAATATGTGAAGCTGGCGACCTCCGCCTTGAGCAATCAGGGCGGCGTATCCAGCCACTTCCTCATCGGGCTTCCTTTGTTGATTCATGAGCCTGGTACAGCCTGGATGGCGCTGATGGAAGCGGATCTCGAAGGCAATAGCGGCATGTACGTCACCAATCCATCCGGCAATTGGACCGGTCATTGGTTCGTCTCGAAGCTTGCGCCTCACTCCGATGACCCCGATATTGCTGTACAGGGAACACTTCCGCACCACACTGCCTGGCGCGTCCTTATGGTGGCGGACGATCCGGGTCGGCTCATCGAATCGAACCTCGTCTATGACCTGAACCCCGCCAATCGCCTGCAGGATACAAGTTGGATTCACCCCGGCAAAGCGTCGTGGAACTGGTGGAGCGATGATCTCGGCCCGGACGGAAAGCCCTCCTTCACAACCGAAAATATGAAGCGCTATGTCGATTTCTCGGCGCAGTCCGGCTTTCCTTACATGATGCTCGATGCCGGTTGGTCTGCCGGTCGCGATATCACCAGGATGAATGGCAAGATCGATGTGCCCGAACTGACTCGCTACGCTGCCACCAAAAATGTGAAGGTATGGATCTGGGTTTACTCCGAGTCGGTGATGGCACAGATGAAGGAAGCATTTCCGCTCTTTGAGAAGTGGGGAGTAGCTGGTGTCAAGATCGACTTCATCAATCGCGACGATCAGAAAGGCATCCAGTTCTACTACGACGTTGCCCGCGAAGCAGCGGATCACCATCTGATGGTGGACTTTCATGGTGCCACCAAGCCCTGGGGATTGGAGCGCACCTATCCCAACGTGCTCAGCTATGAAGCGGTATTGGGTATGGAGCAATCGAAAGCAGGACGCCGCGATAGTCCCGTCAACCGGTCTGTCTTTCCCTTCACGCGCCTTCTTGCCGGGCCAATGGATTACACCCCCGGCGGCTTCGATAACGTCACCGAAGACGCGTTTGTTGCACGCAATACCAGCCCCATGGTGATGGGGACCCGCGCACAGCAACTGGCGCTGTATGTCATCTACCAGTCGCCCTTCCAGATGGTCTCCGATAGCCCGCAGGCCTATGCCGGACAGCCGGCCTTCCAGTTCATTAAGGATGTACCCGCCTCATGGGACACAACGCGCGCTTTGAACGGCCAGCCGGGCGAGTTCGCCACCATTGCCCGCCGTCACGGCAGCGAGTGGTATCTGGGCAGCATGACCAATTGGACGCCGCGCACCTTGCAGGTTCCGCTCAACTTCCTCGGCTCGGGCGCATACACCGCTGAGATCTACGAGGATGCCAAGGATGCAGACGCCAATCCGAAGCATGTCGCCATCCGCAAGCAGACGGTACGCAGCGGGCAGACGCTCACCCTTAATCTGGCGGCTGGAGGCGGTTGCGCCATTCGCTTCATTCCGCAGATAGGGCACTAATTCCTCGCATGATGTACCCCGGCTTGCAGTTCTGCCTGCGGTGCATATTCGACAGCTACAGCTACCATGTCAGTCCGTCTTGTAGAATCCAGTTTTGCAATCTTGAGGGGTCAGTTATGAACGAAACACGCGCCGTATCACTCGCATCCTTACTCCGCAGGGGCACAAGATGCAGCCTTGCACAGCTCTGCACCTTCGCACTGCTGATTTGTCTCGCTGGCCTCAACGCTTCTGCCGCACCTGCGAAGCCAGTCCCTGCCACGGTTCACTTCGATGCGGCCACACGCGTCTTCCGCATCGACACCGCAAACACCACCTACGTTCTCGGCATCAACGAGCACCAGCAGTTGCAGTCCCTCTATTGGGGCAAGCGCCTGGGGACCAGCGACAGCTTTCCCCCGGCTAAAGCCATGCCCGAAGCAGCGTCCTTCGATCTCCCCATCACTACGACGCCGCACGAGTTTGTCGGCTGGGGCGGCGGCCTCTTCGTCGAGCCCGACCTCAAGATCACCTTCCCCGACGGCAACCGTGACCTCGCGCTCAAGTATGTTTCGCATCAGATCGACAGCAACAAGCTCAGCATCGTCATGAAGGACGTCTCGCGCGAGGTCTACGTTACGCTGCAATATCAGGCCGATGCCGAGACCGGCATCCTGCGTCGCTCCGCCGAGATCGAGAATCGTACCGACGCCCCCTTCACCATCGAGCAGGCCGCCGCCGCAACCTGGAACCTGCCGCGCGGCACCGACTATCGCCTGCGTTATCTCAGCGGACGCTGGGGAGCGGAGTGGAGCGTGCAGCAGCAACCAATTCATCCCGGCAAGACGGTGCTCGAAAGCCGTCGTGGCTCAACCGGCGCTCAGAACAATCCATGGTTCGCCATCGATCATGCAGGCAGTAACGATCAGGAGACCGGCGGCGTCTGGTTTGGCGCTCTCGCTTGGAGCGGATCGTGGCAGATCAGCGTGGAGCAGGACCAGTTGCAGCAGGTGCGCGTCACCGGCGGCTTCAACTCCTTCGACTTTGGCTACCGTCTCCAGAAAGGCGAGCGGCTTCAGACCCCGTACTTCTACGGCGGATACTCCAGCCACGGCATCGGCGGCGCATCGCGACTGCTGCACCGCTTCGAGATCGATACGCTGCTCCCTCATGCGCCCACACCGAAGCTGCGCCCGGTCCTCTACAACTCGTGGGAGGCGACCGAGTTTCGCGTCGATGAGGCTGGCCAGATGGCGCTCGCCGAGAAGGCCGCCAGCATCGGCGTAGAGCGCTTCGTCATGGACGATGGCTGGTTCGGCCAGCGCAAGGACGATCACGCGGGACTCGGCGACTGGTACGTCAACCAGCAAAAATTCCCTCATGGTCTCAAGCCGCTCATCGACAAGGTCCACTCGCTCAACATGGACTTCGGCCTCTGGGTCGAGCCGGAGATGGTCAACCCCGACAGCGACCTCTACCGCCAGCATCCTGACTGGGTCTTGAACTTTACCGACCGCCCGCGCACCGAGGGACGCAACCAGCTTGTGCTGAATCTTGCGCGGCCCGATGTACGCGCTTATGTCTACAGCTTCCTCGACAAGATTCTCAACGAGAACGACATTGCATTCCTCAAGTGGGACTACAACCGCAACTGGTCCGAGCCCGGCTGGCCGGCCGTAGCGCCCGAGGACCAGAAGAAGGTCTACGTCGATTTCACTCGCAATCTCTATTCGATCCTCGCGGAACTGCGCGCAAAGCACCCCAACGTCGAGATTGAAGACTGTTCCGGAGGCTCCGGTCGCGTGGATCTCGGCATCCTCGGGCTCACCGACGAGGTCTGGACCTCCGACAACACCGACGCTTACGACCGTCTGCTTATTCAGAACGGTTTCACGTATGCTTACACCCCCGGCGTGATGATGGCATGGGTCACCGACTCGCCCACCTGGGTCAATCAGCGCCCGCTCTCGCTGGAGTATCGCTTTCTCTCCTCAATGCAAGGTTCGCTCGGCATCGGCGCGAACCTGAACAAGTGGACGCCGGAAGACTTCGCCACCGCCAAAAACATGGTGACGCAATACAAATCGATTCGCGAAACCGTGCAGCGCGGCTCGCTCTACCGGCTCATCACGCCCGAGAACAATAGCGAGCAATCGGTAACGGAGTCGGTCTCGCGCGACGGCAAACAGTCGGTCACCTTTGCCTTCCTGCACTCCAGTCGCGAAGGATATCCCTTCCCGCGCATCTATCTGCGTGGGCTGGATGCGGACGCAACCTATCGCCTCTCTACCCTCGATGGAAAGCTGGCCGCCGATACCCCCACCTCCGCAAGCGGAGCCTACTGGATGAATCGCGGAGTCGATGTTCAACTGCGCGGAGATTTCCGCGCAGCGGCCTTCACTTTGGAGCGGACCGGAGCCGCAGCAGGGAAGTAGTCATTCCTTTTCATCCTGTTCCAGCAGCCGACGAATGAGCCCCATGTCCGAACTCTCGGACATGGGGCGTCCATATTATTTTGATCCCCCAAGGAGAACCATGAGACTCTTCCAGCGCCTACTCAAAAGCCGTCTTCACGGCAGCATGCTGATCCTCACCGCAGCCCTGCTATGCGCATCGGGAACCAACGCCATCTTTGCCCAACCTTCTACGTCTATTCCCGAAGAGATCGAGTGGACATGGGAGGTGCGCCCACCGCAGCCTGATCCAAAGTTGCCCAACGTGCTTCTGCTCGGCGACTCCATCACGCGAAACTATTTCCCCGAGGTCAAAAAAGATCTCGCCGGTGTAGCGAATGTCTATCTTATGTCCTCCTCGACCTCTGTTGGCGACCCGCGCCTGCCACGCCAGATCGTGGAGTTCTCCACCATGATGCACGTGCCCTTTCAGGTCGTTCACTTCAACAATGGCATGCACGGCTGGCGCTACACCGAAGCGCAATACAAGACCGCCTTTCCCGGCTTACTGCATTCTGTGGCCAAACTGGTTAAAAGCCATGAAGCTCTGATATGGGCGACTACGACACCGGTCAGGGATGACGCCAGCAGCGGCGCGACCAATCCCCGCGTCGACGAGCGCAACGCCATCGCCACTTCTCTAGCGCAGGCTGCAAAAATTACCGTCGATGACCAGCATGCATTGATGATGAAGCACGGCGATCTTCACCAGGACTCCGTGCACTTCAATCCCGAAGGCGCCAATCTGCAAGGGGATCAGGTAGCCGAAACAATCAAGGCCGCACTCACGCGCATCCACAAATAAAGCCACCTGTTCTCACTTCGGCGCTCCACAAATCCCCGGATGCCCCATCCATCGCGCTTTTGCGATGGGTGGGAAACTAGATCTAAATCGGTCAACACACCCTGTCTTTGCAGTTGCAGTTGCCGTTACAGTCGCCGTTGCTGTTGCCGTTGATTTTATTATTCCAATCCCTATCTGAACGGAATTAAGACATCTCGCCGCGCGCGTCGTTCTCAGCCTATGAACCATCTAATAGGAATGACGAAAGACGATCAAAGCCTGCATCTGTCTGTACTCGACCAGGCACCCGTCCCGGCGGGGAGCACACCGGCGCAGGCCTTGCAGAATTCAATCGAGCTTGCCCGGCACGTTGATGCTCTCGGTTATCGACGCTTCTGGATGTCGGAACACCACGCCATGGACACGCTGGCCTGCACCGCGCCTGAGATCATGCTCGCTCGCATCGGCGCAGAGACCCGGCGAATCCGCATCGGCTCCGGCGGCATCATGCTGCCGCACTACACTCCCCTTAAGGTGGCGGAGGTCTTCCGCACCCTTCACGCCCTCTATCCCGGCAGGGTCGATCTCGGCATCGGTCGCGCTCCCGGCGGCGGTCCTATGGAGGCTCTCGCCCTCAAGCGCGACCGCAACACCAAGATGCTCGACGACTTTCCCGATCAGGTTACCGAGCTGCTGGCCTTCCTCGATCAGGAGTTTCCCGAGCGGCATCCCTTCGCCCGCATTCGTGTCGCACCCCATATGCCCGGCGGCCCCGACGTCTGGATGCTCGGCTCCAGCATGTGGAGTTCCGCCGCCGCTGCTGAGTTCGGCCTGCCTTACGCCTTCGCCCACTTCTTCAGCGGAGAACTCGCCCGGTCGGCGATTAACGCTTATCGACAAAGTTTTGTCCCCGGCAAGTACAGGTCCGAGCCTGAGGCGACGGTCGCTGTAGGTGTCATCTGCGCCGAGACTCAGGAAGAGGCCGAGTATCTGGCCTCGAGCGTGCGCCTGTTGCAGTGGCGGATTCGCCAGGGAGACCGCGGCCCGGTAGCCTCGCCCGATGATGCCCTCGAGGAGCTGAAGTCCCTCGGAACTTTGCCGCCGGAGTCAGGCGAGTGGCCTCGCTACTTCGTCGGAACCCCCGCCAAAGTGAAAGCTGATCTCGAAGAGATGGCTACTGCCCTCGGAATCGGCGAGATCGTCGTAAACACCATCGTCTGGGATCATGCGGCAAGGTTGCGGAGCTACCAGCTATTGACCGAAGCATTCAACATGACACCATCGCTCCAGAATATTTAGTTGATTACTAAACTATTTAGCCGATCAACTATTTAGTCACTCTGGAAACAGCCGAATATCTTCGACGTTCCGGTAGTGTTCGGCATAATCCATCCCATACCCGATCACAAACTGGTTCGGGATCCGGAACCCCACATAGTCCGCATCAATCGGCACCAGCCGCCGCTCCGGCTTATCCAGGCAGGTAGCGATCTTCAACGAAGCCGGCTTGTGTTGCAACATCATCCCGCGCAGGTAGCTGAGCGTAAGCCCTGTATCAAGAATATCTTCAACCAAAATGACATGTTTTCCTTCAATAGGATTGTCGATATCCTTGATCAGTTTCACAGCTCCCGACGAAGCCTTTGCGCTGCCATAACTGGACACCGCCACGAAGTCGAAGGTGTTGTCCACCTCAATCGACCGAGCCAGATCCGCCAGAAAAATGGCTGCGCCCTTCAGCACGCCGATCAAGACAATGGATTTGCCTGCGTAGTCGACGGAGATCTGTGCGCCTATCTCGCGGACGCGCTCAGCGATCTGAGTTTTAGAGAAAAGAACTTCCATTCCCGAAGCATGGGGGAAAACCGGTGTACCGATGGGCATAATCGTCAGAGTAGCGCGAAATAGGGCGTAAGCGAAAGGGTAGCTATACTTAAAATCAGCGAGGCTTATGTATCCCTATATCAATATTGGCCCCCTGCATCTGGGCACCTTTGGATTGCTGTTGTGGCTGGCGGCTGTCGTGGCAACGGTAGTTTTGCACAAAAATTTTGTCCGCAACCGCATCCAGGCGGATGCTCTCAGCGTGGTGGCGTTCGTGGTCATCGCCGGAATTATCGGCGCGAAGACCTGGCACGAGCTGGAAAACATCACCGAACTCCGCGCCTCGATGCAACAAATCATGGCTCCCGGCTGGGGGCATCCGCTGGACATCCTGATGGATTTTCTGCACTGGTTTCAGGCAGGGTTCGCCTGGTTTGGCGGTCTTGTCGCCGGAATTGCGATGCTGATGTGGCAAGGCCGCGAGGCCCGGCCTGGCGGAGCCACCGGCTGGCTGGCTTCGATTCGCATGCTCGATCTGGCGACCCCGGCTGCGGCGATTGGCTACGGCGTCGGCAGAATCGGCTGCCTCACCTCGGGTGATGGCGACTACGGAATCAATACGACCCTGCCGTGGGGTGTCCACATGGCAAAGAATGCGTTGGTCCCTCCAACTCCGCCGGACGCTCTGGTGCAGCCCACGCCGATCTACGAGTTGCTGTTTGGTCTGGCGCTCGCATGGCTGCTATGGCAGCTTGGCCGGAAGTACCGTCCCATCGGGTGGCTCACAGGGCTCTATCTTGTGCTGAGTGGCCTGGGCCGGTTCCTGGTCGAGTTCGTGCGCATCAATCCCCGCCTCTACTGGGGCATGAGCAACGCCCAGGTCGCAGCCGTGGGCTCAATCGTAGTGGGTGCGGTGGTAATGCTGGTGGCGTGGAGACGCTCGGCGGTCACCGCTCCGGTGGTTGAGGTTAGTTCGTAGAGATCGACTTCTACGAACTAACCGTATTATTTTTTTACGTCGTCATCCTGAACGCAGTGAAGGATCCCCGTATTTTCATCCGGGGCGCCGTATGAAAACATCGTCGAAAATGCCCTACCCTCGCGACATCTCTTCGCGGATGGGCTCCTGTGGAGCCGCAAAGAAATACTGCGAGATCAGCCCGCCGATAATCGCTCCCAGAATGGGCGCGACCCAGAAGAGCCAGAGCTGGCTGGTTGCCCATCCGCCCACGAAGAGCGCGGGGCCGGTGCTGCGTGCCGGGTTCACCGAGGTATTGGTGATCGGGATACTGATCAGATGGATTAGCGTCAGGCAGAGCCCGATGGCGATGGGCGCAAAGCCCTTGGGCGCGCGCTCGTCGGTCGAACCGAGAATGACGAGCAGGAAGAATGCCGTGAGCACGACCTCCGCGATGAAGCACGCAGCCAGGGAATAGTGGTCGGGCGAATGCGCTCCATAGCCATTGGAGGCAAAACCGCCCGCCAGGCTGAAGCCCTCTTTCCCGCTGGCGATCAGGTAAAGCACGCCCGAGGCGGCGATTCCACCCAGAACCTGGGCGATGATGTATGGCAGCAGATCGCGCACCGGGAACCGCTTGCCCACCACCAGTCCAATCGAGACCGCAGGATTAAGGTGGCAGCCGGAGATATGGCCGATGGCGAAGGCCATGGTCAGCAGCGTAAGGCCGAAGGCCAGGGCGACTCCAACAAAACCGATGCCCAGGGATGGAAATGCTGCGGCGACGACTGCGCTGCCGCAGCCTCCGAAGACGAGCCAGAAGGTACCGAAGAACTCTGCTGCTGCGCGTTTCGACAGTGGCATAGTGACGACCTCTTTTTCAATTTTTTAGACCAGGTATGGCTGCTTCTCTAACCCCCCGCGATGAGGCGCTTTTGAGGGTCGCGAAATCGTAGCATGGACGAATTGGCTAGCGAGAAAAATCTGACCCAGCTATAAATAAATGCACGTCATCTCGACCGGAGCCACGCAGTTTCATCGCGCGGCGCAGTGGAGAGATCCCTATATTTCGTTGCTGCCCTCGCCCAACTACTTTTCGGTAATTGCCCTTTCTGGATAGCTCCTAAGAAATTTCTGCAAAAAAATGTGCAACTAGTCATCCCTAACCTGTGTCTAAACAACCATGTCGAGCTATACCCGGGGGTATGATTAATCCAGTGTCGAAATATTCAATTGTCGTCCCCTTTCATAATGAAGAAGACAATGTCACCACGCTCTACGACCGCCTCAAGTCCGTCATGGAGCACATTGGCGACCCTTTCGAGCTTGTCTTCGTAGACGATGGCTCGCGTGATCGCACCTATCGCCTGCTCGAAGAGATAGCGGCCGTAGACAGCCGCGTCCTTGTAGTCAAGCTCCGCCGTAACTTCGGTCAGACCTCCGCCCTCGCTGCCGGCTTCGACCATGCCTCGGGCGAATTTATTCTTGCCATGGATGGCGACCTCCAGCACGACCCCGACGAGATTCCCAACTTTCTCGCCAAGCTCGAAGAGGGCTACGACGTAGTCAGCGGTTGGCGCTCCCAGCGCGGCGACAACTTCATCATGCGCCGCATCCCGTCGCGCGCAGCCAACTGGCTTATGGCGACCCTCAGCGGCGTCGACATTCACGATTTCGGCACCACCTTCAAGGCCTACCGCCGCGAGGTCATCCAGAACATCCCTCTCTATGGCGAGATGCACCGTTTCATTCCGGCGCTCGCCTCCTGGTACGGCGCCAGCATCTGCGAGATTCCTATCTCCAATCCAGCCCGCGAGTTCGGCAAGAGCCACTACGGCATCTCCCGCACCTTCCGCGTCTTTTTCGACCTGCTTACGATCCGCTTTTTGTTGAAGTACATGACGCGCCCGTTGCATTTCTTCGGCACCATCGGCGCTCTTGGCATGGTCACCGGCTCCGGCCTCGCCATCTGGCTACTGATTCTCAAGGTGCTCACCGGCCAGCATGTCATGGATCAGCACGGCCCTATCTTCGTCATCGCCGGCATTCTCATCCTCGCCGGCATCCAGATGATGGGCATCGGTCTGCTCGGCGAGCTTCAGGTGCGCCACTTCTACACCGCTACCCAGCGCGCACCTTACGCTGTAGACCGCATCATCCGGCTGCGCTCCGAGGAAAGTCTCCACCAGTAGCCTTCTCCGATGTTTCGAGTTGTTTCTCCGGCATCCCTATCCTTGAGTGCGCCCTTAGGGGCTTTACCTGCCCTCAAATGTCGTCATCCCGAGCATTAGCCAAAGCCTCCCGCATTTCCCTCTGTTGTTGCCTGTTCTCACTTCAACGGGCTCACCATCCCCGGGTGCCCCATCCATCGCGCTTTTGCGATGGGTGGGAAAGTAGATGTCAACCGGTCAACAGACCCGCAGTTGTCTCTGCTGTTGCCTGTTCTCCAACCCTCGCATTACCCAATAAAGACGTTATCGCTGCTTCAGCTCCTGCTCGTCCATCTCCAACTCTTGCTGAGCCTCCCTCTCGGCGCTGTTGAAGGCGGAGCTATCGATCTCCTTTTCGTCCCGTGCCGCCTCCACCAGCGGGTCGGTCAGTTTCTTAAAGTGGTCTGCGAACTGGCGTAGGCATGTCGCCTCCGCAGCCGGACGACCTGCCGCTTCAGCCCCTTGCCGAAGCAGCCCTTCCAACCTCACCGTCGCACCCAGCCGGTAAGGAATCACCTTGTACGAGACCGGGTCGCGCAGCTCGAACACATCCTCCCGCAGCCCAGTCTCTCCCGCAATCAAGCCCACGCTCGCGGTGGCATAGGACTGCCGCGCACACACCGCTGCAATCACAGCCGAGGCCTGGGCCGCCCGTACCGCCGGACTTTGAGCACTATCAACATGCTCTCCCGCAGCCACCTCAGTTGGTTTCTTTCCATGGCATCCCAACAAAGTTATGGAGAACCCCACAGTCAACAACCCGGCCCATAATTCGCTCTTCCACCGACATCCCAGCCCAAACTGCATTTCGTGCACCTCAGCAAGGAGCCTTCTAAAACTGCTCCTTCGGATATCTACACATTATGCGCAAATCTATGCGCAAACCCGAAATTAAAGCTCAAAAAATCTGCACGGTTCCGATCTGCAAAAAATTGTTGGTCTACCGCTTTCCTTCAGGCAAGCCCATTCTGCTCCCCGGATAATCAATCCCGGAAAAACAGAAAAGTCGCCTCCTCCTCCACCCGCATCCAATCCAGAATGCAAGCCATTCAGATTCTCGCCACCGGCGGCCCGGAAGTGCTCACGCTGCGCGACCTGCCCACTCCAACTCCCCGTCCCGGTGAAGCCCTCGTTCGTCTCGAAGCCTCCGGCGTCAACTTCATCGACGTGTACTTCCGCGAAGGCCGCTACCCCGCCAAACTTCCCTACACTCCTGGCCAGGAAGCCGCTGGAACCATCGTCGCCATCGGAGATAACGTCACTACGGTCAAAGTAGGCGACCGCGTAGCCTGGTGCGGTGTTCCCGGAACCTACGCCCAATTGGCCGTCGCACCCGCCGACCGTCTCGTACAGATTCCTGAGGCCGTCACCTTTCAGCAAGCCGCCGGAGCTATGCTCCAGGGCATGACTGCCCACTACCTCGCGCACTCGACCTATCCCATACGAAACGGCGATGAGGTCCTCATCCATGCCGGAGCCGGAGGCGTCGGCCTCCTCCTCACCCAGATGGCGAAGTCACTCGGAGCCCGCGTCTTCACCACCGTCTCCAGCGAAGAAAAAGCCGCCCTCTCCCGCGCTGCCGGAGCCGACGAAGTCATCCTCTACACCCACGAAGATTTCGCCGCCGCGATCAAGAAGCAAGCCCCCAAAGGTCTCCATGCCGTCTACGACTCCGTCGGCAAATCCACCTTCGACAAGTCCCTCGAAGTGCTTCGTCCCCGCGGAACCCTCGTTCTCTTCGGTGGATCTAGCGGAGCCGTCCCACCTTTCGATCTCATCAAGCTCTCGTCCCTCGGCTCGCTCTACGTCACCCGTCCCACGCTCAAGGACTACACCGCAACCCGCGAAGAACTCGAAGCCCGCGCCGGCGCCGTCCTCAACTCCATCGCCGAAGGCACCCTCAAACTTCGTCTCGAACACACCTACCCGCTTGCCGACGCGGCCCACGCCCACCGCGACCTCGAAGCCCGCATCACCACCGGCAAGCTCCTTCTCATCCCCTGAGCTATAAAAAACTGCCCAGAGCAACTGAAGACATTACTCGCTGACCGAACTTTGTACACTGCATGGAACCGGCGGAACCGGCGCATTACGAAAGTCGTAAGAAAGCTGCCCGGTTACTTGCATGTAGTACGGATGATCTCGAATTGCCGAGACGATTGCCGCGCTATCGGTAAAATCCGGCTTTACCCAATACACATGAAAATCGCAATAGGCCGCGCCCCACATAGCCGCGAGCACGTACCCATGCTTGACTGCATAGTCGTGAAGCACAATGTCATTGAGTCGCCATTTATTGGCCGGATCGATTGAACTGGAGGGTACTTTATACTCTGCCAAGTCTCCGTACAGTCCCGCCTGGCGATACAGAATCACCTCAGGATGGTAGGTGTCCAGATAGGCCTCCGTTAGAACGCCGCCATGATGCGCAACAAACTCGTCATTCAGTCCAAGCGCATCCACGGCTCGCCATTCTGAATAAAATGGCAGATCGCCCGCCTCGGTCACCACCATCGTGTAATTCTTCGCTGCATAAAGCTTCAGCCGGGCTGCCAACTCCTGAGCGCCTACATTGGAAAACGGAGCACGGTAAAGATGCATGTTGTAAAAGCATGCGCATCCAAAGAGAACGACTGCCATCCAGCCCAATGGCGCCTTGAGCGCTGTAGCCAGGCTGGCTTGCTCGACCTCCTGCCACCACACGGTCACTAATCCGCCCAGTGCCATCATGGAGAGCGGCACCATTACATACTGGAACCTTGCAAAGTGATTGTTGTCGAGCGAGATCAGCATCCACACGGCCGTAAACGGAACGACTGTGATCAGCCAGGTTGTCAGTTGCCGCAACCCGTTACGGTTGCGTAACCCAAGTCCGGCCAGAGGAATAAATGGCAGTAACATCTCGACAACCAGGCGTCCCGAAAGCTTCAGCGCCGACAGGTTCAACCCATGGGACTGCTTAATGTAGAACGGGTTCGGAAATGGATAGCCGAAGTAATGCAGCCGCCAAGCAAAATAGGCTCCGCCCAGAACTGCGAAGATCGCTCCAAAGCTTACGATCAGCGGGGTCCGCCTTCCGCGCACCGCATAGAGCGTAGACAGCAGCATGAATCCGGCGAGAATTACTCCATCCGGGCGAATCAACCCGGTGATAAACGCAAAGGCTGCAAACGAAATTGCGCGCCGCCAGCTCACTCCATAGAGAACGCAGGCAGTCCCCACATACCATGTCAGTAGCGCGAACAAGCCATAGAACGGCGCGCTGAACTCCGTATTGATGAAGTGATATCCCAGTCCCACCGCCAGCGACACCGCAAATCCAGTTGCCAGCAGAATCGGCGCGCGATACAGCCGGCGCAGCCCGGTGTACAGCACCACCACCCCGGCCACATGCGAGATCGAAAGCAGACCCATCGAAACTCGCGCCACTCCCACCTTGGTCAACCAACTGATTGCCCCAATCGCCGCCATGAACAGAAAATCCGTTGCACCCTCGACCGGATGTTCGCCGACATTCCATACAATCCCATGGCCCTGCGCCAGGTGTTCTGAGTAACGCAGCAGCATGGAAGCATCTTCCATGGGGCTGATGGGCCGCTTCAGATGTCCCACAATAAAAACACTAGTCGCGAGCGCCAGCAGAACGGCGACGATATAGTCGGTTCTGCTGAACTTTGCAGGCATTGTGTGGTCGTGCGATTCTGCGGATAACACCATGGGGGCAGATCCTTTATTCAATTTGTGGATTCATTCGCGTCGACGTTCTTTTGGTTGGACTACCGAGGAAAAATTTCATGGCATGGCTCACCGCAGGCAGACACTATATTTTGTCGAATTGTTTATAAGATATTGTCTCGCAGCAAGTTTCAGTCCCCAAATGTAACACAGCCAACTACCGCCTTTTGCCCTCGAAAGCAGCGTGTAAACTAGTCCTGTCCTTCTTTAATCCCTGCGGCATGGCATCGTTTCGTCGGCTGTTCAACCCCAACCCTTTGTCCCGATTCGGAATGCTCGGGAAGCGCGGTGAAATTCCGCCACTGCCCCGCAACTGTGATTCGCGCACGCAGCCGCAACTTCGCTGCGTGAATGTTTGCCAGAGGTCTCCCACTGATGCCACCAGGCGACGGGAAGGGAAGCGACCAGCACCAACGGCCGGCATGCATCGCGTCAGTCAGGAGACCGGTTCCGTCTGCGTACATCAACCACACTCCCGAGGGGGGAGTGTAGGAGCTTCATCATGTCTGCACCACTGCACCGCTCTGCGGTCGCGTCGTCATTCCGTGCGCTCTTCGCGTTCGCCGTCGTTCTACTTCTTGCCGCTCCATCCGCCCGCGCCGTCATCGTTCGCGGCACCGTCACCGACCCGCTCGGCGCAGCCGTAGCCGGAGCCCGCGTTCAGCTCATCCAGGGTCCCACCGTCGCCGCCTTCGCCTTCACCGGTGCCGATGGCTCCTTCGAGATTCGCACCGCCGCTCCCGGCCGTTTCCTTCTGCTGACTTCGGCCCGCACCTTCACGCCCAACATCGGTCAGGACTTCTATGGTGGCCGCACCGATGTCGTCAACCGCAACGTCACCCTCGAAATTGCCTCCGTCACCACCGCTGTCACCGTCACGGTCACTGGAATCCCCACGCCCATCCAGCAGGTCAGCTCGCCGGTCACGCTGATCCCGGCCTCTGACCTTGCCACCCGCGTCGGCATCGTCGACGATCTCCGCCAGTCTCCCGGCATCACCGCCGTCCAGACCGGCCAATACGGCGGAGCAGCCTCGCTCTTCGTTCGCGGCGGAAACTCCGACAACAACAAGATACTCATCGATGGCATCACCGCCGAAGACGTCGGCGGCCACTTCGACTACGGCACTATCTCTTCGACCGCACTCGCCGGCGTCGAGCTCTATCGCGGTTCCAACAGTGTCCTCTATGGCTCCGATGCTGGAGCCTCGGTCGTCAACCTCGTGACCCCGCGCGGCAGCTCCCTCCGCCCTGTGCTCAACTACTCCGGCGATGCCGGAAACTTCCACACCTACCGCAACGAGGTTACCCTCGGCGGAGCCCACAACCGCCTTGACTACTACGGCGCCTTCTCCCGCTTCGACAGCTCCAATGCGCTGCCGATGGACAAGTACCACTCCGCCACCAGCGCCGCCAACATCGGCTACAATCTCACCGCCAACACCCAGGTCCGCTTCACTATCCGCAATGGGGTCTCGGCCACCGGCGTCCCCAACGCGCACGACTTCTTCGGTATCTCCGCCGCCAGCAAACAGGGCGACCAGGATCTCTACTCCGGCGCGACCGTCGAAAATCGCACCAGCAAATGGCACAATCTCGTTCGCTACGGCATCGCCCGCAAACGCGAGCAGCTCGTCCAGTTCTATCCTGTCGGCGAACTCATCCCCGTCTTCGGCTTCGACACCTACTTCGGCAATACCGTCACCATCCGCGGGGCCAATGGGTACAGCGCCACCGGCCGCGCAGCTATTAATTACGGCGGTATCTACCCCCAGCGCAACGATCAGGCCTCCAACCGCGACGAGCTCTACTATCAGTCCGACTACACCTTCTCTCCCCACTTCATCGGTCTCATCGGCTTCCGTTACGAGAACGAGCGCGCAGCTTCCATCAGCTCCTTCTCTCTCAAGAAGATTCAGCGGACCAACTATCAATACACCCTCCAGTTTCAGGGCGATATCAAGAACCGTCTCTTCTACTCACTTGGCGGAGCTATCGAACGCAACAACCTCTACGGCACTGCCGGGACTCCGCGCATCGGCCTCGCCTGGGTGCCCGTGCGACCCGGCCATCGAGTCTTCCGCGGCACCCGTCTCCGCGCCAATGTAGCCACCGGCGTACAGGAGCCCTCGCTCAGCACTCAGTTCTTCTCGCTCTATCAGGAGCTCCTCGATGCCGGCGACACCGCTGCCATTCAGGCCTACAACGTCAGACCGGCCCAGGCACTCCGCTCCCGCACCTACGACATCGGCATCGATCAGAACATCCTCAACCAGAAGCTCATCTTCAAAGCCGGTTACTTTCACAATCAGTTCGACCACCAGATCGACTACATCGATCCCGGCACACTGCTCACCGTCTTTGGAATCGACACCAGCACCGCCCAACTCTTCGGGGCCGAACTGAACACCCTCGCCTTCCGCGCCCAGGGTCTGGAGACCGAACTCCAGTACCAGGCCACCCGGCATATCCTCCTCCGTGGCGGCTATACCTATCTGGCCTCTCTGATCCAGCAGTCCTTCTCTACCGACGCCGCCGCCAACGGCACCGCTGCCGAGAATCCCAATCTCCCCGGTGTTCCCATTGGCTCCAGCTATCCTCTGGTCGGAGCGCGTCCCTTCCGCCGTCCTGCCCACACCGGCTTCTTCACGGCCCAGTACACCACCCCCAGATTCGGCGCAGCGTTGAAAGGAGCCTTCTCCGGACGCTCCGACGACTCGACCTTCCTCTCCTACTCCGATATCGACGGCGGCAATACTCTGCTTCTGCCCAACCACAATCTCGATTTTGGCTACGCCAAGCTTGACGCCTATGCCACTTTCAACGTCAGCCGTCGCTTCACCGCCTTCGCCGATCTGGGCAATCTACTCTCGCAGCAGCACATCGGCCCGATCGGCTACCCCAGCCTCCCCTTCACCGTCCGCTCCGGCCTCAAAATAAGGATCGGCGGTAACTAAGGAGCCTCTGATGAAGTCAGGCTCTCTTAATGGCACGGCTTGAGCTTAAGTCAGGCTCTGTTAAGGGCTCGGCTTCAGCCGTGCCGTAAGCGCTTTGCTTGCAGTGCGGCTTTAGCCGCTGAGGGCTCATTCCGCGCCGTAACTGAGTTTTCCCGCAGCCTGTTAGCCGCTGAGGGAATCTTCGGAGACTTAATCAGACCTTCCCTAACCCTCACCGCCTGTCTGTGGAAAACCTTGTCAAGCCCTGAAAATGACAAACCATTACCTATCAACCACATGCAAATGGCATTTTAGTTCCGCCCCAACAGCTACAATTAAACCAAGGTCAAAAAAGCCCGGCATCCCGCCGGGCTTTCGTATTGAGGCGGGTCAAACCTGAAGTCCGGACGTAGGTCATTTATTTTGAAGACTTTAGGACTTAAGTAGGAGGGAGGGGGGTACTTCATCCAGCAAGCGGAGTCGGGGAGTTCATAATAGGCTCTAAGAAGATTTTGCCTACCTGCCGCTCATCCGTCTAACGATTTGAAGGGAATACCCAATGACCCGCTATCTCCTCGCCCTGACTCTCCTGACCGCCACCACCATCGCGGCACAGGCCCAGCAGGAAGGCCCCACCCCCACCCAGGCCCTCGTCGTCATCAGCTCCAAAACCCCCGCCACCCCCACCGCAGGCGACCTCATCCTCAAGGTCAACGGTCATCAGACCGAGCTGACCAGCCTCACCCCGGTCTCCCCTGCTGGAGCCCAGGTCGCTCTGCTCATCGACGACGGCCTCCGCATCAGCGTGGCACGCGAACTCAGTACTCTCCGCGATTTCATCAAAGATCTTCGCCCCGGAACCGAGATCTTCGTCGGCTACATGCAGAACGGCCGCATCATTACAGGCCAGGACTTCACCACCGACTATGATGCCGCCGCTAAAAGTCTCCGTATACCAGTCGGTTCGCCCGGCCTCAGCGCCAGCCCCTACTTCTGCCTCTCCGACTTCGTCAAAAAATGGCCGGCAGACCGCAACTCCCGCGTCGCTCCAAAGGCCCGCTTCGTCTTCATGATCACCAACGGCGTAGATCCCTATAACGGCAGCACCAGCATCATGAACCAGAACAGTCCCTACGTCGAATCCGCTGTCAGAGACTCTCAGCGAGCCGGCGTCGCCGTCTACTCCATGTACTTCTCCGACGCGGGTATTCGCGGCGGCCGCGCCAGCTTCAGCGGCCAGAGCTATCTCGCCCAGGTCGCCGAAGGCACAGGTGGAACCGCCTACTATCAGGGAACCGGCAATCCAGTCTCCATGGAGCCTTATCTCAAGCAGTTTCAGAAGGCTATCGCCGAAAGTTATATTGCTACTTTCACAGCGTCCGGAGGCAAGGACCTCGTACAGTTTCACGTATCCACGAAGCTGCCTAAGACTAAGCTCAGTGCTCCGACGGAAGTTCGTCCCGGCACTCAGCTCCAATAACGCAGCCAACCGCTGGTTACTTCGAGATGCCTCGGATCAGCGAGGTCTGAGCACCATCGGCTCCGCTCCAGACGGCGTAGAGATCGCCATCCGGCGACAGGCTCGCCGTCGGGTAGCGCTGACCGGAAGCGTCCGCGGGAATCCGCGTCGTGGCCGAGACATGACCCTTGGTGTCGATGCGGAACGCGAACGGCGTGAGGCTGTTCCAGTCGCCATGCTCAGTCGCTTGCCGTCCTGAGAAGACCACCGCAATGGTTCCGTCGTCGGCCATCGAGAGGTAAGGATGGTTTGCGGCTTCGATGCCGTCGCTGACTGAGATCTCCTTGGTGAACGTCTGGCCGCCGTCATGCGACGCCGTCAGGCGAATGCCCGGATGACCGCCCGCAGCGGTGTACCAGGCGACGACGAGTTTGTTGCCTTGAGCCGCCGCGACCGGGCCGGATTCAGGGCAGCCGAAGAGCTTCCAATGATCGTTGGCGATGCGCACCGGCGGGCCGAAGCGCTCGCCGTGATCGGTGGACGTGGCAACGGCAATATCCCGCTCGTTGTCTCCATAGACGTGGCGATAGGCGACGTAGACCTTGCCATCCGCCGCGATGGCGACCGAAGGACGGCAGCAGGGGCAGGCAAGGGTCGCGACCTTCACGTTGTGGTGGAAGGTTGCGCCGCGATCGGTGGAACGCGCAAGGTAGACGTTGAAGGTTCCGGTAGATGCCGAAGTGTCATCACGGCCATCGAGCCATGCGGCGTAGACGTCGCCGTTGGGAGCTACGGCGAGGGTGGCAAAGCCGGCGTAGGAGCTGTCTGTAGCGGGCTTATCCGTGACGAGAGTAGGAACAGGAGACTGCGTGCCCATTCCTGAAGAACGCGCTACGAGCAGCTGAGTGTGATCCTCGCCATTTCGTTGCTGCCAGAGCGCGAAGGCGTACATGCCTCGTGCGGCCAACTGAGGAGCATTTTCGGCGGAGGTGGTCACGTTGCTGCCGGGAGCGCTGAGCGCGGTTGGCGGCATCCAGTGCTCTCCGCCGTCGTGCGACATGCGCAGGGTGAGTGCAGAGTTTTCTACGGAGAGAAGATAGAGGCCGCCGGTAACGGTGGCGGCAACGATGGGACGTTTCGCTTCGATTCCGAGGGCACGCGGATGCGGCTCGAAGACGAAGGCCTGATGCTCGGTCGGGATAAGCGGCCGTGTCTGCCGCCAGACAAGAAGGGCAAGGACCAGCAGGGAAGCAGTTGTGAGACCGATTGCGGCAGGGAGCTTGATCGAACGTCTGGTCATTCCTATTCCTTTGGTGAAAGGGAATCGCAGGTCTAGCTGAACTGCGATCCCCACGTTGTAAGTCGGACTGCTAGAAGGTCAGCCGGGCTGCGAGCTGGACCTGCCTCGGGTCGCCGACTGCGGTTGGCTGGCCGAAGCTGGAGTTGGCTGCATTGGGATAAGAACCGGTTCCGAAGGTTCCATTAGGGATGAGGTCGTTGCGGTGGTTGAGTGCGTTGAAGGCTTCAGCGATTCCCTCCAGACGGAACCGCTCCCCGATGGGAAAGGTTCTGCTGAGGCGAGCGTTCATGTTGAAGAAGTCGAAGCCGACTCCGGCGTTGCGTCCGATGACGGTGCCGGGCAAGGCCTGTGCGCAGGTGACGATACCGGGAACGCAGGGACGCAGAGTTGTGCCCTGAATGCTGGTGGTCCCGGTGGTGATGTTGAAGGGCAGCGGTGAGTAGTACTGGAGCATGCTGCTGAGCATCCAGCCGCTGGAGAGGTGGCTCCAGAGATTGGACGATGAGGTCATCGGGGTGTGGATGGTGCCGTCGAAGACGAGGCGGTTGCGCTGGTCGTCGTCGGAGAGGCTGCGGTCCTGTGCGATGTTGAAGTTGTTGATCGGAGAGCTGAAGAAGAACTCGCCGACGTCGCTGATGGCCTTCGACCAGTTGTAGGAGATGCGGTAGGAGCCCCATCGCGTGGGTTTCTGCCGGAAGGAGATGGAGAGTCCGTCGTAGTAGGAGTCCGCCGCCGATTGATATTGCTTGTTGTTGCCGTAGGCAAGATTAGGGCGGCAGCCGTTGTTGGTTCCGGCGGCGACGCAGGTTGGAGTGTTCTGGTTGATCGAGGCCAGCAGATGTAAGCCGCGCAGATGCTGGTAGCTGACGCCGAGAGTGCTGTGAGAGCCGAGTTGCTGCTCCACTTCAAGGCTGGCCTGTTCAGAGTAGGCATTCTGGATGCGGCGGTCCATCGTGGTGAAGTTGACCAGGACGGATGCAGGCAGCGTGGTCAGGATACCGGGGAAAGACGGTGCTCCGGCTTGCGTGGGAGAGACGCTGACGGTGACGAAGGTTGAAGAGTTGATGTCGGTGCTGTTGCCGCTGGATTGAAGCGCGTTCGAGAGCGGGCGGAGTGGAATGCGGTCATAGAAGAGGCCGAAGCTGCCTCGGACGAGCGTTGTACGGCTGGCGAAGGGAGCCCAGGCAAAGCCGAATCGGGGAGACAGATTGTTCGTGTCGGTCGCAATGGATTTGAGGAACTGCAGGTCGTAACGGAGACCGGCGTTGAGGGTGAGCGACGGCGAGAGCTTCCACTCGTCCTGAGCGTAGATGCCGAGGTTAGGGTTGGTCTGAGGAACGATGGGATTGCCGAAGGACTGGGTGTAGCCGGAGTTGTTGTACGTACCGTTAAGAAAGTTGTTGAGAGAAGAGAAGGAGTAATTGCCCCGGTTCGACATGGGGAAGGTGATGGTGAGGTCGTTGAAGAGGAAGTCGACACCGGCGCGGAGCGAGTGAGAGCCTGCCTGATGAGAGAGATTGTCGACGATCTCGTAGAGATTATCGAGACGTCCAGCAGGTGAGGAGGAGAGGGTGCCGAAGGTAGCGACGCCGGAGATGCTGACGGCAGGACCTGTGGCGTCGTTGGGCAATGCGGTCAGATTGCTGTGTGTGAATTGAGCGCGAGTCTCGTTCACGGTTCTGGGATTGACGGTGAAGATGTTGCCGATCGCGATGGTCTGGTCGAGGTCGTGGAGGGCGGAGGAAGCGCTGACCGTGCTGAGTCCGCCGACGCCACGCGAGTTCCTGCTGTTAACTTCGTAGAGGCTGTAGCGGGCGCTGAACTCGTCGCGGTCGCTGATGTGATGGTCGATCTTGGCAAAAAAGTTGTTGGTGTGAACCGGGTTGGGATAGAGGCCTGTAGCGATCTGTGGACCCTGGTAGCCGATGGTCTGGAGTCGGCTGTTGATGGCGGCGACACTGGCTGGGGCGATCGTGATGAGTCCTGCCTGATTGAGTTGTTTGCGCTCGAAGTTTGCGAAATAAAAAGTGCGGTTGCGCAGGATGGGCCCGGCGAGGCTGGCTCCATACTGGGCCTGCGTGATGGGAAGTTTGCCGCGCGAGAGGGCGTTGTCGGCGTTGAGCCGCTGGTTCCTTAAATAGCCGTATACGCTTCCGTGGAGCGCGTTGGTGCCGCTCTTGGTGACCATGTTGATGTAGCCGCCGAGAGCGCGTCCGAACTCGGCTTGTCCGCCGGAGGTAACAACCTGAAACTCGCGGACGACGTCGAGACCGTAGAAGGTTCCCGTAAGCCCGGCAGCGTCATCATTGGCAGAGAGGCCATCGACGACAAAGCTGTTGGAGAAGTTTCGCTGACTGCCGATGGAGATTCCCTGACCGGGAACGGCGGAGGTTTCGGCGAAGAGCTGGGTGCTGGCGGTGTTGGTGGGCGATACGCCGGGAACCAGCAGAGCGAGATCGAGGAAGTTGCGGCCCAGCAGAGAGAGGTTCTGTATCTCGTGGGGAGAGATGGTGTCGGCGATCTCGCTACGGTTCGCTTCGACCAGCGTCGGTTGGCTGGACACATTGATGGAGGCTTGCGCGCCTGCGAGAGCGAGCTGGACTTGCAGGTCAAAATCCGCGCCGACAGTAAGGGTGACGGAACGGAGGACGTCGGCAAAACCCGACTGATGGATGTGAACGTCGTAGGAGCCGAGAGCAAGGTAAGGGAAGCGGAAACGACCGTCTTTGTTGGTGGAAGCGGTACGGGAGATATTGGTGGCGGACTGAGTTGCCGTAACCTGCGCGCCGGTGATGACTGCGCCGGATGGGTCGGTCACCCTTCCGCTGAGAGAGGCGTTATTGACGGTCTGTTGTGCGTTGACCGTTGCGATGGCGGCAAATGTAAAAGCGATGACTGCAAGATGAAGCTTGAGAAGCTGCACTGATTCCTCCGAGGGTTCGGGTGCGGCGGACATTTATATGTCATGCCGCACAATCCATTTCCTGTGTTCAGGCTTGGGAGAGGATCAGAGATGGAGGACCGCGTTTCTGGTGGGAGCGATCAAAGACGACGCAGGAACGTGCTTCGGTTGAAGCGGAGCATGTTGGAGCGCTGACGGTGTCAGCAAAGACTCGTGTCTGGATTTCGTCGGGGACGAAGGGAAGATTGACCGTTGCGGGAGAGGTGGGATTGTAGGGGCATCTCTCCTGAAGGGTTGCGGCTTCAGCTTTGGCGCTGTCGCCGGTTGAGTTCTTCGCGACTTTGGCCATCATGCAGTGGTGCTTGCCGTCGCGTTGGCAACAGACAGGGATCTCCACGTCCGCCGTGGATGCCGCGAAGAGCGGCGAGGCCAGCGGCAGCATGAGCAGCAGCAGAAGCGAGATGGATATGAAGCGGCGCACGAGCGACCTGGTGCAGCGATGTCTGGAAAGCGGCCGGAGTCGGTGACGGGATTCGTTCAGCAAAGCTGTTCATGCAGGTTATTCGAGGCACCACAAAGTAAGTGGCGAACCTTGAATCACAAGTGCGAGATGAACGAAGCCGAGTCGGTTTTGGAGGCTAGGAGGCTAGCGAGGGAGGGCCACGCTTTTGCCATGCTGTATCGAGGACAATCCGTACAGGAGCGTAGGTGGGCGCTTTGATGGTGGAGTGATGGGTTGCTTCTATGAGCAGTGTTGCGATGGTATGAAGCTTGGCGTCGTTGTGCCGGACCAGGGTGGCGGCTCCGGGATAAAACGGGCACTTCGCCGGAGTGGTGGAGATGGTATCCAGCTGGGCGGAGGTGTTCGTCCGCTGCATGCTCCCCTGGCAATGATGTGCTCCGTTGCGGCGACAGCAGACCAGAAGGTTCGACCCGGAGTTCGCGGAGAGCGCGAAGAGAGGCGACACCAGAGGAAAGCCGAAGAGCAGCAGCAGCGAAAGTGCCAGAAGGCGACGCACAATTCAATTGTAGTCGATGGGGAGTGTTGCTTTTGTACGCACGTCAGGAATGAGCGGTGAGCATTTTTCGCATTTCATTGCAGAGATGGTAATCGGGTGAAAGAGGTTTATCCATCAGGTTCGCGCGAGAGACAAGTTACGCAGGGAGGCTTAAACTTCGAAGATGAATATGAAATGTTTCAGAATCGGTTTGCTGTTGTTGTTGGCATCAGGTATGGCAGGAATAGTACAGGCTCAGACGGCGATTTATGGAGAGTTCACTGGAGCCAAGATCAGTTCGTCGAGCGCGGCCTGGATGTATGGGCCGACGATTGGCTTGTACCATGACTCGGGACATGGATTGATTGCCACCGGATTCGATGTTCGAGGGACGTTTGCAAGCCGGGGAGATACCAATGGAGCGGGATCGAGCCAGACACTGAATACCTTGATGGGAGGAGTGCGGCTCGCAATCACGCCGCGCGTTTTGCCGATCAAACCCTACGGGGAAGTGCTGGGCGGACTTGGGCACCTGAAGACCGGACAGGGTTCGGCGCGGACGAGTTCGACCAAATTTGCGTACCAGTTTATTGGTGGCATTGACTTTACGGTTCTGCCGAGGGTGGATTGGCGAGTGGTGGAGTTCAGCTATGGGCGGCTCGCAGGGCTGGGAGACAGCTTTGCTCCGAAGACGCTAAGCACCGGAATCGTATTTCGGCTGCCATAGCGCAATTTGATGCGCTGTCATGGAAGGAATGGATTGTGCGGAAGGGCCTTTACCTTTTATCATTGAAGAATGACTGAGGTTTTAGAGCAGGAATCTAAAGGAGCGCCCGCCCATTCGGCGAGGTACACACGCAACAATCCATTCTTTTCGACGGTGACGGTAAACGAGCTGTTGACGGCTTCGGGGTCGGAAAAAGAGACCCGCCATGTGGAGCTGACGCTTGACGATGGGATGACCTATACCCCCGGAGATGCGGTGGGGATACTGCCGGAGAATCGTTCCGAGGCGGTAGCAGCAGTGCTCGAGACACTTGGGTTCAAGGGCGATGAGCGCGTGCTGGACCACTACAAGGTCGAGATCAGCCTGGAAGAGGCGTTGCGAACGCGGCTGGGAATTGGCAAGCTGGCGCGCGGCAGCGTGACTCAGTTTGCGAAGCTGGCCCCGGAGGTTGAGGGGCTGAAGGTGTTGGTAGGGCCGGACAATAAGGCTCGGGCAGAGGAGTATTGCTGGGGACGTGAGTTCGTTGACCTGGCGGCAGATTTTCCCGGCGTGATCAAAGATCCGCAGGAACTGTTTCATGTGCTGCAACGCCTGACTCCTCGGATGTACTCGATTGCTTCGAGCCAGGCGATGCACAAGGATAACGTGCAGACGACGGTGCGGGTGATCCGGTATGAGGCGCATGGGCGCGACCGGCAGGGCGTGGCCAGTGGACATCTCGGCGACCGCGCAGGCATCGGCGCGACGATGCCGATCTTCCTTCATGCGAATGGCAACTTCAGGTTGCCGGCTGACACTTCGGCTCCGGTGATTATGATCGGGCCGGGAACCGGGATCGCTCCTTTTCGCGCTTTTCTGGAGGAGCGGCAGGCGCAGGGCGCGCCCGGCAATAACTGGCTCTTCTTCGGCGAGCAGCGGGCATCGCTGGATTTCCTGTACAAGGACCAGTTGCACAAGATGCATAAGGATGGCGTGCTGACCCACCTGGATACGGCGTTCTCGCGCGACCAGGCAAAGAAGGTATACGTTCAGGACCGCATGCAGGAGCGGGCAGCGGAATTGTATTCGTGGCTGGAACGTGGAGCTTACTTCTATGTCTGCGGCGATGCGACGCGCATGGCAAAGGACGTGGAGACGGCGCTGCTGGATGTGATTGCCAAAGGATCGAACGGCACGCTGGAGCACGCAAACGAGTATCTGGCGACGATGAAGAAGCAGAAGCGGTATCAGCGGGACGTCTACTAAAGATTAGGCATCACGGAAACAGTGCAGGCCAACCTCGGATCTTCGGTGGTTGGCCTGCATCTTTTAAGCTGGTCGACGCTAAGCCGGGAGGTCGTCACGCATGGCTTCCATCTCAGAGAGAGCGTGTTGATTCTTAGTGCGGTTGGCGGCGGCGATGCCATCATGGAGGCGGTTGGCAGCTTCTTCGGTCCGGCCCAGTTTGATGAGCGTTTGAGCGGACATCTGATAGGCAGGAACGTAATCAGGATTGAGCTTGATGAGCGTGTCGAACTCGGCTAAGGCCGCATCGGTATTATTTTCGACGGCATAGGCCATGGCGAGACCGTAGCGGGTGAAGGCGTCCGTGGGGTTCTGTTCGAGAATCTGGGTGAAGAGGGCGATCTTGTCCATAGAGTGATGGTGCGGTGTAGAGGGTGGAATTTGCAAGCATCAGGAAAGCCGACTGAAGTCAGAGCGTAGGAGGCCTGCCGCGTTTAGACTTGTAGATAATGAGCGATACGGTTTTAGAGCGAACGGTCGAGGAGTCGCAGTCAGAGCGGAGCGAGATTATTTTTCCGGCGGATGCGAATGCACTGGGGAACCTGTTCGGCGGGCGGCTGATGCAGTTTATCGACCTGGTGGGAGCCGTGGCCGCCAGTCGCCACGCGCGTGCTCCCGTGGTCACGGCTTCGATGGACCATCTGGACTTTGTGGCTCCGGTGCGGGTGGGTGAACTGCTGATCCTGAAGGCGAGCGTTAACCGGGCCTTCAAGACCAGCGTAGAAGTCGGGGTGAGGGCCATGGTGGAGGATGTTCGGGGGCAGCGGCTCAGGCATGTGTCTTCTGCATATCTGACCTATGTGGCAGTGGACGAGGCAGGGAAGGGAATCAGCGTTCCCAGGGTGATCCCGCGGACAGAGCATCAGAAGCGCCGTTATGAAGACGCAGGGCGGCGGCGGGAGATGCGCGGGCAGGAGACGATCCGCAGGAAAGAGATGCGCTTGTCGTTGGGAGAGGGATGGCATCTTTGACGAGCGGGAAACAGGGATCGGAAACAGGGTTTAGGGATTAGTCAAAAGGAGATCGATATGGGACATGCAGGAGCAGGAATGCCGCAGGGGCCGCAGCCTTTGCCGGGAGTGGAGTATGTTGTGGCCGTCGGCAGTGGCAAGGGCGGAGTGGGCAAGACCACGGTTGCGGTGAACCTCGCGGTTGCGCTGGGCAAGCTGGGATATAAGGTCGGTCTGCTCGATGCGGATATCTATGGGCCGAATGTCCCGACGATGATGGGCGTGTCGCGGCAGCCGAATATCGTCAATGAGAATCGGATGGAGCCGATCCTCTCGCACGGGGTGAAGTTTATCTCTGTGGGGTTGATCTCTCCGGGCGATAAGCCGATGGTGATGCGCGGGCCGATGCTGCATCAGATCATCCGGCAGTTTTTGCAGCAAGTGGAGTGGGGCGATCTGGATTTCCTGATCGTCGATCTGCCTCCGGGGACGGGAGATGTGGTGATCTCGCTGGTGCAGACGGTCCCCTTGACCGGAGCTATCGTGGTTTCGACCGGATCGGGCGTTGCGTTGCAGGATGCGCGCAAGGCGCTGGAGATGTTCCATCAGGTGAAGGTTGAAGTGATGGGCATGGTGGAAAATATGTCGCAGATGACGCTGCCCAGCGGAGAGGTGATCGACGTCTTCGGCGCGGGCGGAACGGAGCGGACAGCGGCGCAGTTCGGGCTGGACTTCCTGGGTGCGGTGGAGCTTGATCCGGCGATTCGCGAGGGCGGAGACAAGGGCCTGCCGGTGACGCTAGCTGGAGCCGACTCTGTGAAGGCGAAGGCATTTTTTGAAGTGGCCAAGAAGGTCGTGGTCAAGGCACAGGAGATCGCTGACAAGAGCGAGGATGTGCTGGAGATCAGCTAAGGAGCCTCTGATTAAGTCAGGCTCTGTTAAGGGTACGGCTTCAGCCGTGCCGTAAGTGACTTGGCCGGAATGCGGCTTTAGCCGCTGAGGGAATCTTCGGAGACTTAATCAGACCTTCCCTAAAGCAAAATCAGTTTTGGTGTGCCCGAGCAGAGCAAGAGCAGCTCCTCCGCCCTCCCACCCCAGCGAGCAAAAGCGCTCGCCGGGGACCCCGGTTCGGCGAAGGATGACAATGCAAAAAGACAAAGGCGGACAGCGGGGACAGTGACTCTGATTCTGCTCTCGGCAAGGCGGGGCTGAATCCCGGTGGTTGACGGCTAGCGTAGAGTTAAACGTACCGGAGGTGGCGGAGATGGCGGGTGCGGAGCGGGTGACGGCACGGCAGAGAGCCATTCTGACGGCCGTGGTTGAGAGCTATATCGAGACGGGCGAGCCGGTGGGGTCGGGCACAATTGCGCGGCTACAGCTCGGCGATGTCTCCGGCATGAGTTCAGCCACGATTCGGAACGAGATGGCGGAACTCTCCGATGAGGGGCTGCTGGAACAGCCGCATACCTCGGCAGGGCGGATACCGACGGCGCGGGCTTTCAGGATGTATGTGGAGCAGTTGAGCGGCGGAGCGAATCCCCGCATCGATGCGGCGCGGCTGCCGGCGCGGTCGCGGAGACAGATCGATTCGAGCTTCGTGGGGCTGGCTGGAATGCAGGCGGTGCTGGAGCGGACGTCGCATGTGCTGGCGACGCTGTCGAGCGGCGTGGGCGTAGCGATTGCCGCCGCGGCGGATGGAGACATGCTGGAGCATGTGCATTTTTCGCGACTGGCCCCGGCACGGGTTCTGGCCGTGGTGGTGACGCGGAGCGGGATGGTACGGGACCGGGTGTTGGCGCTGGACCGTGACTTGACGATGCTCGAACTGGAGACCGCCGCTAACTTTTTGAATGAGAATTTTCGTGGATGGAGCGTGGAGCGGGTTCGCGCTGAGATTGCGCGGATGCTCGAACGGGAGCGGAGTGAGTATCAGCTGCTGCTGAATGCGGTGCAACAGCTCTGGGGGAAGGCGGTTCCGGAGAGCGACGTGCCGGTGCAGACGATCTATGTGGACGGCGTGGCCAACCTGCTGGGCAGCCAGGGGATGGGAAGTTATGAGGACCGGGAGCGTCTGCGGGAGGTCTTGGCTGCTCTTGAAGCGAAGCAGCGACTGGTCGAACTGCTGAATGCCTATATCGATACGCGTCAGGAGAGTGTTCGAGTGGTGTTCGATCTGGAGGAGCAGGCCCCGGAGATGGCGGGACTGGTTTTGATTGCGGCTCCGGCGCGCATGGGCGGCGAAAGCCGGGGAACGGTTGGGGTGATTGGGCCGAAACGGATGCACTACGAGAACACGATGAATGCGGTGGGGTATATTGCGCAGGTATTTGACCGTATGCTGCATCCAATGGAGTGATGGATTCTTTGTGATTCACCCGGTTTTGCAGTGGGGGAGTAGATGACGGTGGAACGGCAGTGGGACCGACTCGCGCGATGGGCCCGGATGGGCAACAATAGAAGAGGTAACGATATGAGGAGACACGAACACATGCAGGACGAGATGACCGTAGAAGCTGTGCAGGAAGGCGATGTTGCAACCGGCACTGCCGCTGAGCCGGTGAATGAGACAAGCGCGGCACAGGCCGAGTTGGAGCAGGTGAAGGGCGAGCGCGACCAGTTGCTGGACCGTCTGGCTCGGTTGCAGGCTGAGTTTGAGAATGCCCGGAAGCGTGAGGCCAGGGAACGTGCCGACGCACGGGATTATGCGGTTTCGAATACGGTTGAGCCGTTTCTGAGCGTGATGGACAACTTTCAATTGGCGTTGAAGGCAGATGGTACGGCCGAGCAGTTGAGAGGTGGCGTGGAGTTGATTCTAAAGCAGATGGAGGACGCTTTGCGCGGTATGGGCGTACTTCCGGTGGAGTCGGTGGGGGCGCAGTTCGACCCGCGAATCCACGAGGCGATGGGCAGCATCGAAACCAAAGAGTTCCCCGATCATCAGGTGATGGAAGAGATTCGGCGGGGGTATAAGATCCGCGAGAAACTGCTGCGGCCTGCGCTGGTACGGATTGCGGCAAATGCGGAACAGGTGACGGACTAGAGGATACCTGTGCTGAAGTCCAGGCCTGCTTCAAATGCAAAGCGATAATAGAAGAGAGACTGTGGAATGAGTGCGACGGCAAACGTGACGAAGATTGATTACTACGAAGTGTTGAGTGTTTCGCGGGATGCGAGCGATCAGGAGCTGAAGACGGCTTATCGGAAGCTGGCTATGCAGTATCACCCGGACCGCAATCCGGATGATCCGTCGGCGGAGGAGAAGTTCAAAGAGTGCAGCGAGGCTTACCAGGTGCTGAGCGACGCGGACAAGCGCGCGGCTTACGACCGGTATGGCCATGCGGCGTTCAATGGCGGTGGAGCGAGCGCCGGAGGCAATCCGTTTGCCGGGGCGCAGGATCTTGGGGACATCTTCGGCGACATCTTTGGCGAGATGTTCAACATGGGCGGCGGTGGTGGCCGGAAGGCTTCGCGGGTGCAGCGGGGACGCGATCTGCGCTATGACATGACGCTTGAGTTCGAGGAATCGGTCTTCGGAATAGAGAAGGAGATCACCATCCGGCGGATGGAGGTGTGCGGGGATTGCAAGGGGTCGGGCGCGGCCAGGGGCAAGGCTCCCGTGACCTGCACGCAGTGCGGTGGGCGGGGACAGCAGCGGTTTCAGCAGGGCTTCTTCTCTGTGGCGCGGACGTGTTCGGTCTGCGGCGGAACGGGCACGCTGATCGTCGATCCATGCCAGACCTGCCGGGGCGAAACTCGTGTGCAGACGGAACACAGCATTCTAGTCAAGGTTCCCGCTGGTGTGGAGCAGGATACGAGAATCCGCTATCAGGGCGAGGGCGAGGCAGGGAAGTTTGCCGGTCCGGCGGGCGATCTCTACGTTGTGCTGAACGTGAAGGCGCACAAGTTCTTCGAGCGCGATGGCGACGACCTGCATTGCGTCATGCCGATCTCGTTTCCGCAGGCAGCGCTGGGGACGGAGTTGGAGATTCAAACGCTCGATGGGCCTTCGACGATCAAGGTTCCTGAAGGGACGCAGAGCGGCAAGGCTTTCAAGCTGAAGGGCAAAGGCGTGCCCCATCTGAATTCTTACGGGAAGGGCGATCTGATCGTCGAGATCCGGGTACAGACACCGGGCAAGCTGACCAAGTCGCAGAAAGAGTTGCTGCGGCAGTTGAGCGAGACGATGGTGGTGGAGAATACGCCCACTTCTCGGGGATTGTTTGAGAAGGTGAAGGATATATTCAGCTAGACAGAGTGCCGACCGCGGATTGCACGGATTAAAAACGGGGACGAAATATTAAATCCGTTCTCATCCGTGCAATCCGCGGTCGATTCCTTTGTGGGGACTAAGTCAGGTACGACGACGCGATGGCGATGGCAGCGATTGCGGCGGTTTCGGCGCGGAGGATGCGGGGGCCGAGGGTGACCGGCGTCCAGTGGCTTTGGGTGAAGAGAGTCATCTCTTCGGGGGTCCAGCCGCCTTCGGGGCCTATAGCAAAAGCGACGGACTCGTAACCCGTAGATCCGATCGAGCTAGTGAGAGCAGCGGACAGAGCGGTGGCTTGTTCGGTTTCGGAGAGAAGAATCCGGGTAGGACTTTGCTCTAATTCGAGAGCAGCCTTCAACGCAATAGGGTCAGCGATCTCGGGGATGGTGGTGCGGCGGGATTGCTTCGAGGCTTCGAGGGCAATGCGACGCCAGCGTTCGGCTCGTTTGGTGGCGGCGAGGGCGAGATGCTTTTCGGTGCGGCGGGCGAGGATCGGAGTGATCTGCGAGACGCCCAGTTCGGTAGCCTTTTCGATGGCCCATTCCATGTGATCGAACTTGAAGACGGCGAGCAGCAGATGCAGGGGAAGGGCAGTGTCCGACTCCAGTTCTTCGTGGAGGGTGAAGGTAACTTCGGATTCGGAGATGCTGGTCACTTCAGCGCGATGGAGAAAACCTCCGGCAACGACGTCAAAGATCTGGCCGGGCTCGGCGCGGAGGACGCGGGCGAGATGCACAGCCTGATCCCCAGTTAGGGCGGCGGTGGTCGAGGTCCAATGGTCGGCGATCCAGCGGCGGCGCGTCATTGCTGATTAAAGTTTGTGGAGACGGTTTTGATATTAAGAGGGATGGAGATGGGGAAATTCCCCTGGTGGTAAAGGTCTACGTTAAGGACGGCGGATTTGCGGTGACTCCACGCTTCTTCGGTGATGGGGAATTGCAGGAGAAGCATGCCTTCGGCAGAGGCGCCAGGCGCGATGAGCGTCTCGCGGAGCAGAGGCCTGGACGCAAGAGACTCGAGTGCAGGGAAGGAGGTGTAGATGTTGGGAAGGTCCTTCTCTTGGGCGGCGCTGGTGGTGATCTGGGTGTCATCCGCCATGGTGATGGTAGCGGTGAAGTCCTTGAGGATGAGAGGAAGATGCAGCGGGTCGTCGACGCGGAGAGTAGTGAGAACGTAGAGGTTATCTTCGGCCATATCGCTGCCGACGACGATCGAATCGGACTTGAAGACGGTATGCGTGGGATAGAGCGCAGTCTGCGAGAGAGTCAGGTTGACCGCCCTGGCCGGGGTGGAACGGATAACCAGAGCTATGGCAATACCCAAGAGCAGAAACGCTATCAATACCGGAGCCAAGAGGTTGCGGCGAGCGGGTTGTGCAAATTTTAATTCGGTCACTGAGATCAGAATAGCAAGGGTGGATTATATGCAGGCAGTTTTTTTGATGCTCGCGCTACACCAAAGTATGCATACCATTGTTTCTAAAGAACCTATAGCTGGCTGTGGGAGATTATTCCTTATGGACGGCGTATTCCTCGAGCAGGACGCTAATGAGAGCCGCAGTAGGAACCGCGACGAGAGCCCCTACGACTCCGGCCAACGCTGTTCCACAGAGTAGGGCGATGAGGACAGTGAGGCCCATGAGGTTTACGCTGGAGCGCATGATGCGGGGTGTGAGGTAGGCGTTCTCGATGTTGACGTAGATGAGGTAGAAGATGAGGACGCCGGCCATCTTGGTCCAGGAGTCGATCGCAGCGACGCCGGTGACAAGAATCATGGTGATGATGCCTCCGGCGATGGGGATGATATTGAACAGGCCCATCAGCACGCCGAGAAGAAAGAAATAGCGCACGTGGAGAATCGCAAAGACTATGGTGCTGGAGACTCCAAGGATGAGCATCAGAAGGCCCTGGCCGACGAGCCATTTGCTGATCTTAAGTTCGGCCCTGTGGAGAGTGTTGTCCAGACGCGTGCGCTGCTGGCGCGGAAACAGGGAGAGAAAGAAGCGATAAGCATATTCGCCTTCGAGCATGAAATAGATGCACAGGAAGGCGGCGGTCAGGATATCGAAGATGTGCGAGAGCCAGGTAGGCAGAGAGGTGAAGAGATAACTGGCAGTGGACGTGAGCCCGCTTTCGGCTCTCTGGATCATGGAATCGACGTCAAATTTGTCGGCGAAGGGAAGCTTGTTGATACGGTCTACGGTCGCAGGAATCCGCTCAGGAAGCTCGGTGGAGAACTGACGAAGGTCATGCACGACAGGAGGAAGACCGAAGGTGAAGAAAAGGGTGAGAGCAAGAAAGACGGCAGCGATGAGAACGACAATGGCAACGGCGCGCGAGGGGCGGTAGCCACGGATTTCAAATTTGGTGATGCGGATGACGATGGGGGTAAGGACCACGGCGAAGAGCGCGCTGACGTAGATGATCTCCAGCTCTTTGGCGAGCTGCCAGGCGATATAGAGCGCCAGAAAGATACCGACACAAAAGAGAATGTGACTCCGGACAGATTTGCGGGATTGTTTTTCGCCGGGAGTGAGGTCAGGCATAGAGGTGGCCAGCGGGTTTCTCCTGTGGTTGCTGACGGTTGGATGCAGATTTCATGCTGCAAGCAACTCAGGGCTGGCGGTGTGGAGTCTGGTTGAGCGCTGCTATCAGCGCAGTGACCGTCTGCTCCGGGGTAAGGACGGCGGTGTCGATAGTGAGGTGCGCCAGCCGGAGGTAGAGGGGATGGCGGGCGGAGAAACGAAGCTGCGCGGCTTCGGGATCTTCGAGAACAGGCCGGGCAATGTTCTGCATCATGCAACGGTCGAAGAGAGTAGGGAAGGGAGCATCCAGAAAGACGGTGAAGGTCGCCGGAGTCTGCTCCAGCAGCAACCGGTTGGTGAGGCCCTCGGGAGTGCCACCGCCGAGCGCAAGTACGGTCTGGGAGCGGCCGAGCGCGGAGGCCAGAGCCGTGGATTCGAGGCGGCGGAAGTGGGCTTCGCCGTGGCGCTCGAAGAGTTGAGGGATGGTGACGCCGGTGCGCTGCTCAAGATGGGCATCGAGGTCGAGGAACGTCCATCCGAGGCGGGAGGCGAGAAGACGCCCAATGGTGGATTTGCCGGCGCCCATGAATCCGGTGAGGACGAGACGTCGATGGTGGGAGGGGATGATAGATGCGCCGGCCGGTTTAATATCCGGCTCGGCCAGCGTGTCTGCTTGCTTGGATGTCATAGCTTCTCCTTAGTGTAGTACCTGGTTTCGGATAGGTTTCCGGTAACGAACATAGAAAAGCCGCAACCTTGAAGGGTTGCGGCTGGGGAAGTTCGAGAACTCTGAAAGGTCGATGAAGTTCAGAGAGTCATGCGAATGCTCCGCCGGGCCGCAGGATAGGGCCAGTAACGGAAGCTAAAGCTGACGGTCTGGAAACGGATCGACATAGTGGCTTTAAGATACACCGGGTGACCGGCGGTTACAAGAGTTTAAGTATTGGGAGGGTGCTGGGCCGCAATTTGGCCGCGGTCCGAATCGAGGCCTTCCTGAATCTTCTTCCAGACGTTGTCGCTGGGCTCATGGGTAGGTTGAAGCAGGAGGCTG
The DNA here is from genome assembly GCA_041691575.1 of Terriglobales bacterium. Classification (GTDB taxonomy): domain Bacteria; phylum Acidobacteriota; class Terriglobia; order Terriglobales; family Acidobacteriaceae; genus Edaphobacter. The sequence goes on along the minus strand of JBEPUJ010000001.1, from coordinate 34,893 downwards.
GCCTGGTCGGCGATGTATTGCAGGTCACGGACGAGGGCCGAACAGTTTTCACAGGTTTTGAGATGAGCGGCAAGGCAGGGATCTTCAGGAATGCCATTGCCACCGGCGGCGAAGAGGTCGGGGAGTTGCTCCTGGAACTCGGCGCAGGATAGGACGGCAGGCGATTTCGAATTGGAATTTTGCGAAGTCATTGGGCGGCCTCCTTGAGGCCCGCTTGCGGGATACACCGTTCGGGTTGACGAAGCAGCTCGCGTAGCTTGAGTCGTGCCTTGTGTAGCTGGGATTTGCTGTTGCCAGTCGAGCATTCGAGCATGGTTGCAATTTCATTATGCTCGAAACCTTCGACATCGTGCAGAACGAATACCATGCGGTAGCCGGGCGGTAACGAGGCTACGGCCCGTTCCAGAGCGACGCGGTCGACCGAACCTGCGAGCTGAGGGTCGCGGCTACCGAAGTCACGCTTCGGCGCGTCATCATCGGACGGATTGATTGTCTCTTCGAGCGAGACGAGGTTGAGGCCCTTTTTGCGAAGGTGCATGAGGACAAGGTTGACGGTGAGGCGATGCAGCCAGGTGGAGAAGGCCGACTCGCCGCGGAAGCTGCCGATCTTGCGGAAGAGGTGGAGGAAGGCCTCCTGCGTCATGTCCTCGGCTTCCGAGACGTTGCCCAGCATGCGCAGGCAAAGGGTATAGACGCGGCGTTTGTGCAGCGCATAGAGCTTCGAAAACGCCTCGGCGTCACCGGCTTTTGCGGCCTCGATCGCTTCGGCTTCGCCGGCGATGGGCGGATTTCTTTTGAACAGGCTGGGACCTGGTTTGGTTTCAGTCATTCGTAGGCCTTGTTGCTCCATAGGCTAAAACTCCGGAACTTTGGTTCGTGCATCGTTTCGTTGTCGCCTGCTTAAGCCTACTGCAAACGGCGATTATAGGGTTTGTATTGTTTGAGGGGAAAGGCGGGCTAAAGGTTGTTTACTCCATTCGATATAACGGATTGCAAAGGAGTTCAGGGATGTCACGAGCCGATGAATCGGGCGTAGATGGAGCGTGCCAGGGTGACGTCCGTGGTGCCTTGAATGATGGCGCGGCCATCGGCAAAGAGCGTAAGGGTGTGGGGTGGACGTTCGAAGCGGAGAAGCAGGTTGTTGAAGCGAACAGTGCCGTGGGGAGCGAGGCGATCGCGCATGACCGCAAAGTCGACGGGGCGATGATGCTCGTGAATCTGGACAGAGTTGCGTCCGCAGAGCGTGATGTGAGGACGGCCTTCGCCTGCGAGATGGGTGAAGAGATGCTCGCCGCAGACGGTACAGCCGGGACGGGGACGGGTGGTCGAGATCTCGGATCTCTCGCTCGTCCAGAGATCGAAGGAGAGTAAAGACCGGCGCATGAGGTTGGGCTGGCCGGTGAGGAACTTGAGCGCCTCGGTCACCTGGATGGAGGCGGCGAAGTTGACCGCAGTGGCGAGAATGCCGGAGGTGTCGCAGGTTTCGACCGGGCCGGAGGGGGGCTTGGGGAAGATGCAGGCAAGGCAGGCGGTGGGGTTTTCCGTGCCGGGCAGGATGTTCATCGTGGCGGCGTAAGCGCCGATGGCAGCGGCATAAATCCACGGCTTGGACTGCTGGACGGCATAGTCGTTGAGCAGATAGCGGGTCTCGAAGTTGTCGGTCGCGTCGAGGATGAGGTCAGCGGGGGCAAGGAGTTCGGCGATGTTGGCGGGGACGAGATCCGCGATATGAGCGTGAACAGCAACGGCGGAGTTGAAGAGCGCGATCTTGCGGCGAGCGGCTTCGGCCTTGGGGAGGGATTCGAGCGCGTCGGCCTCGTCGAAGAGCACCTGGCGCTGAAGGTTGGAGGGCTCTACGAAGTCGCGGTCAATGAGGGTAAGAGAACCGACCCCTGCGCGGGCGAGCAGCGATGCGGAGGCGGCTCCGGTGGCCCCGACGCCGATGACGGCGACGTGGGCGTCGGCGAGTCGCTGTTGGCCAGAGGCTCCAATACCGGGGAATAATATTTGGCGGGAGTAGCGGTCTTCATCGAGGATGGAAGCACGGGGGGCGGGTTGGTTTGGAGTCTCGGGCATGATGAATGCTGCTGGGCGCGCTAAAGTTGCCGCTCTTTCGTAGTATAGGGAATGCGTTGATGGTTGACAGTCTCGACCGGCCCGGCACGGTTTTTCAGCATCCAACCTTGCGAAGCGGCTTTCTTGTCGTCAGGGATGGCTGTGGCGTGGGGGTTGGTATTGTTTTTGTTGGATACAAAGAGGAAACGGCGGAGTGTGCTTGTCGGGTCAGACTAAGAGAGGACGTGCGGTGTTGTTACGGGTGAGAGTAGCTCGCATCGTCTCGGTTCGATGGGCAGGGGTGTTCGTGCTGCTGTGCGGATTTGCGGCTGCCCAGGGGACTCCAGCGCCGCCGCCCGCCGCAGGTGGCGGACCGCCGTCAGAGCAGTCTCAGCAGAACGGGGATACATTGCTGACGGAGGTGGGGCCTGGACTGTCGACCAGCGTCTGGCAATGGAAGGGGCTTCGGGTCAACAAGGTTGAATTCGAAGGGGTGACTTTCGACGCCACGGACAAGCTGCCGGGCGAACTTGCGCAGAAGGTGGGAGAGCCCTTCGATCCGCAGAAGGTTCGCCAGAGCGTGCGCCGGCTCTTTCATAGCGGACGGTACCGCGACATCGAGGTACGGGGAGTGCGGCAGGGTGATGGGGTAACGCTGATTTTCGCGGGGCCGCCACGATATTACGTGGGACGGGTGACGATCGCAGGCGTAAAGAGCGATCGGCTGAGTTCGCTGCTAGAGTATGCGACAAAGCTGACTCCAGGGACGGCGCTGACGCAGGCCGCGGTGCCGGGAGGAAAGGAGGGGATCGTTCAAACCCTGGCGCAGCAGGGCTATTACCAGCCAAATGTCTCGGTCAAAACGGTGGTGGATGACATCGGAGATCAGATGAACGTGACCTACACCGTGGACATCGGACCACAGGCGCGTATTGGGCAGGTGCAGTTGGAGGGAACCGATCCTGGGCTGACGGTTGAGGAGTTCAAGAAAACAGGAAAGCTGAAGACCGGGAAGAAAGTGAATCGGGACACAACCAGCAATGCTCTCACGCGGTTGCGGGCACAGTACCAGAAGAAGGACCGGCTGGAAGCGGTGGTATCACTTCAGAAGCAGACTTATGTCGCGCCCCGGAAGCAACTTGACTATAACTTCCATGCAAACCAGGGACCGGAGGTGAAGGTACTGATTGAGGGGGTAAAGCTTTCCAAGAGCCGACTGCATTTACTGGTACCGGTATTTGAAGAGGGAACGATCGACAACGATCTGCTGAATGAGGGCGTTTACAACATTCGCGACTATTTGCAGCAGAAGGGCTACTTCGACGCCACGGTCAAGGTACGCGTGATCGGAGAAGACACGCCCTCGGAGAGGGTTGTCTTCACGGTCGATCGCGGGGTGAAGCACAAGGTGCTCGCCGTCAACCTCAAGGGCAACAAATATTTCTCCGAAGATCTGCTTCGCGAGAGGATGCGAGTGCAGAAGGCCAACGCCTACCTACGCAGCGGACGGTATAGTCCATCCCTGGTTACGGGCGATGTTAGTTCTATCGAAGCGCTGTATCGTTCGAACGGGTTTGATCAGGCCAATGTGACGACGGATGTGCAGGATATTGACGACGCAGCGAATGGTAAACCGCTGAAGGCGGCACAGATTCGTGTGACGTACATTGTGGTTGAAGGGCAGCAGCAGAAGTTTGGGTCAATCGACTTGACTGGCGTCGATCCGAGCCGGACAAAAGAGATCAAGAGCTTAATGAACTCCCAGTCGGGACAGCCCTTTTCACTAGTCACACTTTCGGGCGACCGCGACGCAGTGTTGGGGTATTACCTCAGCCATGGTTTTGACCAGGCGAGGGTCGAGATCAAACAGGGTAAAGATGTTGCTGATGCCGCCAAAGTAAATGTCGCGTTGAATGTGACCGAGGGGCCGCAGGTCTTCATCAACCACGTTCTGTTGTCCGGCATCGAGCATACGAGGCCGGAGACAGTTCAAAAGCAGATTCTGGTGCATCCCGGGGATCCGCTCGATCAGAGCGCGCTGCTGGAGACGCAGCGGAACCTGTACAACACGGCGCTCTTCAATGAGGTTGTGGCGGCGGTGCAGAATCCTGCAGGAGATGCGCCGACCAAGAATGTTCTGGTACAGGTGACGGAGGCGAAGCGATGGAACGTGACCTACGGATTTGGCTTGGAGGCACAGACGGGAACGCCGAGCCGGGGTAAGATCTCGGAGGCTTCCCGGATACAGTTGGGGCTGCCTCCGACTGAGGAGTTTACACAGGAAGGGAAGGCGGGAGTGAGTCCGCGCGTCTCGATCGACGTATCGAGAATCAATCTGCGAGGAACGGACGATTCGCTGACGCTGCACGGCTCCTATGGATTGCTGGAGGAAATCGCGACGCTGACCTTTCAGAATCCGCACTTGTTTGGAGCCAGGAACCTCTCGGCGAGCTATTCCGGCGGGTACTCGAATGTGCAGGACATCACGACGTTTGCTTCCTCGACCTTGCAGTTCGATTTTCGCGTGACTCAGAAGGTGAAGCGCGCGGATACGTTTATCTACAACTTTCAGTACCGGCGGGTCAAGGTCGATCCGAACAGCCTCCAGGTATCGGCCGATTTGATTCCTCTGCTCTCGCAGCCGGTTCGCGTCGGCGGACCCGGGATTACGTGGTTTCACGATACGCGGTCGCCAAGCCCTCTGGATGCTGTGAAAGGGTCATACACTACCATCCAGTCGTTTATCGCTTCCTCGAAGTTCGGGTCCGAGACAGACTTTTACAAACTGGACGGCACCAATTCAACTTATTACGAGTTCGGCAAACAAAAGTATGTGTTGGCGCGGAGCACACGAATAGGGTATGAGCAGGCTTCCGGCAAGAACCCGAACGCGGGCAGCGATGTGTGCCAGGGAGACCTGCTCGACACGAATCCCAGTTGCGATGCCGTACCTCTACCGGAGCGGCTGTACGCCGGGGGCGCGAACTCGCATCGCGGCTTTGGCATTAATGGGGCGGGGCCGAGGGATCTACAGACCGGTTTCCCGGTAGGCGGGAAGGCTGTGCTGGTGAATTCGCTGGAGCTGCGCCTGCCCCCACCGACGATGCCTTATGTCGGCAACAGCGTCAGCTTTGTCGTGTTTCACGATATGGGCAACGTCTTTCAGAATGCCAAGGATATGTTTCCCAGCTTCCTGCGATTTAAACAGCCGGACCGAGAGACCTGTTCCGATGTTTCGGGAAAAGTGGGCAAGTGCAGCTTCAACTATTTTTCTCATGCCGTCGGAATCGGAGCGCGTTACAAGACACCCGTCGGGCCGATTCGCGTGGACTTCAGTTATAACCTGAATCCTCCGGTGTATCCGGTGATCTTCGACTTCAATAACAATCCTCCGCGGGTCGCTCAGGCGGGCCACTTTAACTTTTTCTTCAGCATCGGGCAGAGCTTCTAAATGCATTGGATACGACACAATGCGGGATTGTGGCTGGTGCGGGGCGTGGGAACGCTGGCCGTCACGGCAGCGTTGGTACAGGTATTCCCGCTGAAGGCGCAACAGCCTGCAGCCGAGCTTGGGCCTTCCACGACGCTGCCCGGCACAGGACAGGGAACAGTGATGGACCGGGTGGTCGCGGTGGTGAATGGCGATCTGATCCTGGAGAGCGATATCGATGAAGAACTGAGATTTGAGTCCATTCAGCCATACCGGAGCGCGAATGGGGACTCTTCCCGCGAACGTACGGTGCGCAGGCTGATCGACAGGACACTGATCCTGCAGCAGGCAGATATGGAGCCGGAAGAGACTTCTGTTTCGGACAAGGAGCTGGACGCCCAATTAACGACATTGCACAACGATATTCCGGCCTGCAAGCAATATCATTGCGAGACCGAGACCGGGTGGCAGAAGTTTGTGAGTGATCGCGGGTTCACCGTGGAGGAGTTTCGAGAGCGGTGGCGACAACGGATGGAGCTGCTGAAGTTTATCGAGGTGCGGTTCAGCAATGGTATTCGGATATCCGACGACGACATCAAGGCCTACTACGAAAAGACCATGTTGCCGGAGTATGCCAAGCGGCATGTGACTCCTCCCCAGTTGGAGAAGATCTCTCCCCGCATCGAAGAGGTGCTGTTGCAGCAACAGGTAGGAAATCTGCTGCGGGACTGGTTGACATCGCTGCGCGCTCAGGGACGGGTGCGAGTCATGAAGCACGGTGAGGTGGCGCCGTGAGCGATGCGGAGAAGAGGCCGGTGCCGGAGAGGATCGAAGCGAAGCTGGCCAAGGTGAAACGCTCCCTGGGGGGAAAGGTTGCGCATACGATTGCATGGATCTTCGCGGGGATCAGCGCTCTTCTACTGATTCTCGTGGCGGGATTCGCCTGGTACTCGACTACAGCTGACTTCAATCAGCGAGTGGGGAAAGCAGTTGTGAATGTGTTGGAGGACGCAACCGGGGGGCAGGTCGAACTGGGGAAGATCGCCTTCAATATGTGGCATCTGGCCATTGAAGCCAATGGCCTGGTGATTCATGGCCTCGAAGAACCGGGCGAAGCTCCCTATGTTTCTGCGGACAAGATTCAAGTGCGAGTGAAGATCTTCAGCTTCTTTTCTCACGCTGCCGGAGCCGGCATTGCATCGCACATCAGCCTGAACTACCTGCGAGTCGATCATCCTCAGGTTCATCTCATCATCGACAAGAATGGGAAGACCAACCAGCCTTCTCCGAAACACCCGAGCACAAGCGAAAAGCCGGTGATCGACACCCTGCTTGACCTGAGGGCGCAGCAAGTCGAGTTGGCGAACGGCGTTTTTTTATTGAATGACCGCGCCATTCCGTTCGATCTGGCGGCGCGCGATCTCGACGCCGAGGTTCACTACATCGCATCGAGTGACCGCTATGGAGCCACGATCGATTTAAAAGACCTGCGGACCAAGCTGGGTAAGCAGCCTGAGGCGGACTCTACCCTGCACGTCGAGGCGGAGGTGGGCCGCAATATGGCCGAGCTGAAAAAGCTGGTATTGCACACGGGAAAGGCTTCGAACTTTCAAGCCAGCGCGAGCCTTCAGAACTTCACCCATCCGGAATGGAAGGCGAGTGCGGAAGGCACACTGGAATTGAAGCAGATCGCGATGCTGAGCGGTGTCGACGAATTGAAGGCGGGCACGGTGGACTTGAATCTGAAGGGCCACAGTTGCGATACGACCCCGGCAGTCGCACAGAGACATCCGAAGTTCTGGCAGCGACTCCACCCGAAGTCGCAGACCAAGCCAAGTACAAAGGTATTGCCCCCCGATCCCGACTGCGATGCGGGATATCTTCTGGTAGGGTCCGCAAAAATTCATAAGGCCGCCTATCGCGACGAGTATGTTCGCCTGCACGATATAGACGGCAGCGCGGAGTTGCACATAACGCCGACAGAGTTGCTGTTGACTGCGCTGACCGGGTATCTGCCGGGTGGGGGAAGTGCGTCGGGCGATCTGCGTATCTCCAACTGGCTGGGCGAGGTGCCTGCCAATGCGCCGGCGACCTCACCGACGACCAAGGCGGCGGTAACCACCATTAACACTACAGCGAAAACAGTAGGAGCCAAGCCTCCGATAACCGGGACGACCGCGTTGCCCCCGGTACAGCCAGCCCACGCTTATCTGGTGGCGACGGCAAACAAGATTCCTCTGCGCACCATCATGGATATGACGGCGCCGGAAAACTACGGTGACCTTGGCTTCGATACATCCGTGAGTGGACCGGTGAAGGTCGAATGGGGCGGCCCGGCAAAGGACATCGCCGACACCGTTGTCGCCGATGGCACCCTGAGGTTTGCGCCGACGGGCGTCCGGCGCAGGGGTGCGTTGTCCGACATCCCCGTGACCGGACAGGCACAGGCGCATTATTCGGGAAGCAACGAGACGGTTCAGCTTCAACGCATCACGTTGCAGACCCCTCAGTCGAACATCGACGCGAGCGGCGTGCTCGGGGTGAACTATGGCGACCCATTGACGGCATTGCGCGTCGATATGACGATGCGCGATCTGAGCGAGTACAACCAGTTATTGTTGACGCTCGGCCTTGAAGGCAATGGGAAGAAGGGTGCTGCCGCGATTCCCCTGATCCTGCATGGTGCGATGCAGTTCAACGGAACGGCGCGGGGGCCGATCCTCGATCTCGACGTAAAAGGTCATCTCGAAGCTGCGGACTTAGAGGTCAAGCTGGGCACTACGGATGCGTTGATCGACTCGGTGATCGCCGATGCGGAGTACTCGCCGAACTCCGGACTGTTGGTCGCGACCTCGACCATCAAACGAAGAACGGCGGTGCTAAATCTGACCGGTGATTTGAAGCCGAGGAAAGTCGTGTCGCATCGCGGTGTCGCGACCTATTTGTGGGATGAGGGTATGGCCATCGATGCCAAGGTGCAACTGGCCGATGCGCAGATGGCCGACGTGCTGGAGGTCACAGGACAGCGGCAAAACGTTCCGGTAACCGGAACAGTCGCGGTGAACGCGCATGTGTCGGGGACGCTGAAAGACTTGAACGGCAACGGCCATGTTTCGTTGCTGAAGGGCGTTGCCTATGGAGAACCATATGATTCCGCTGTAGCCGATCTGACGGCGCACGGCCAGGCAGTGGAGGCAACCAATGTTGTTCTAAAACTGCATGGCGTACAGGTAGCCGGGAAGGGCGGCTATGACATGGCCAGCGAACGCCTGCATGGCCATATTGAAGGCCGGAACCTGCTGCTGTCGAAGTTTCAGACCGTTCAGCAGGCGAACTCCGCTGTAGATGGCGTATTGAGTGTGGCGGCCGATGCGAATGGAACACTGAAAGAGCCAGGGCTAAAGCTCAATGCGAAGCTCACCGGCATTACCGTCCAGGGCCAGCCCATGGGCGAGGCTGTCGCCGAAGCGCATACCCAGGGGAAGACGATGTTTCTAACGGCCACTTCAACGCTGTTGGGCTCGAAGCTGGATGCCACCGGACAGGTGCAGTTAGTGGACAACTACGAGACCCAGGCTAAGGTGACACTTGCAGGCTTCGATATTGGCAAACCTCTGGCGATATTTGGAACGAAAAGCCTGAAAGCACAATCACTCATCAATGGAGTAGTTACTGTCAATGGGCCGCTGAAGACTCCGAAGGCGCTGAGCGGAGCGGTCGAATTGAATAACGTTGATGTCAAGCTGCAGGGAATCGAATTGAAGGCCGCTGAGCCGCTGCGGGCCAGTCTGCGCAACGGAATCGCGACGCTCGACCAGGTTCACATCACAGGGCAGGATACGGACCTGACGATGGGCGGGACCGCGCAGTTGTTTGGCGCGACCGATCCCAAGGGCGGCAAGCTGAATATGAAAGGCAACGGCAATATTAGCATGGCGTTGCTGCAGAACTTCCGCCCAGATGTGATATCGAGTGGCAAGGTGGAGTTTACGGTGGTGGCGGGCGGACAGGTGAAGAATCCCTCGCTTACCGGCAAGGTTCAGTTCGATGACGTGAATCTGGCGATGGACGGGATTCCGAACGGGCTGAACAAGATGAATGGCACGCTGGTCTTCAACGAAGACCGGCTGCAGGTACAGAGTCTTACCGCGACCACTGGGGGCGGCCAGTTGAAGATCGGAGGCTATGTTCGCTATCGTAACGGACTCTATGCCGATCTGACAGCTACCGGCGATACGGTCCGTGTGCGATTGTACGGCTTGAGCGGGACGGCGACTGCGAATCTCAGGCTACAGGGATCGTCGAACAGCGCGCAGCTTAGCGGAAAGATCTTGCTGACGCGCTTCGGCGTCGGGCAGGATGTCGATCTGGCGGCGTTCGCATCCCCCGGAGGGGTAAGTGCGCCGCCGGACCCGGACGCTCTGTCCAACAAGATTCGGCTTGAGATTCGGGTGACAAGCTCGCCCCAACTCGACTTTCAAAATTCGTATGCGAAGCTGGCCGGTACGGTCGATCTGACGATCCGCGGTACTGTCGCAACCCCGTCGGTACTGGGGCGAATTCAGATCACCGACGGCAACGCGACATTTGCTGGCACGAAGTATCAGTTGCAGCGAGGCGATATCTACTTTACGAACCCTGTGCGGATCGATCCGATTATCGATCTTGATGCGACTGCCCAGGTGGAGAACTACGACATCACCGTTGGCCTGCACGGAACCATGACCAACCTCAAACCGACGTACCGGTCCGAGCCTCCGCTCAGCGAAGCGGATGTGTTCGCGCTGCTGGCCCTGGGACGGACCCAGGAAGAGGCGCAGATCTATCAGGAGAAACAGGCGCAGGCGGGTACCGATCCAACCACGAGCGCATTGCTGGGCGGCGCCCTGAATGCTACCGTAAGCAATCGCGTGGAGAAGCTGTTCGGAGTCGGAAGCGTGAAGATAGATCCCTCGTTTGTAGGAACGCTGGGAAACTCGGCGGCGAGAATTACCGTTCAGCAGCAGCTATCGAAGCAGGTCACGGCGACGTTCGCCACGAATGTGAACAGTTCCGCCCAGCAATTGATTCAATTGCAATACGACCTGAACCACAATATGTCTATCGTGGTAACGCGCGATGAGTCGGGCGTGTTCAGTGTTGTGTACAAGTTGCGGCAAAGGTATCGTTAGTTGGCTGAGGCAGAGCGAGTTTTGCATCTCATCTGTTTGCTGCGGATTTAGCACGGCTAGCTTGAGGCTGGTCCGTGGGGAGGAACGACCGATGTTAAAGATGAAAAGCATGAAAATTGTGGGGCTGCTCGGGTTATCGTGTGTGCTGATCTTCGGTATGGCTGTCAGGGGTATCGCCGAGAGTTCCGCAGCTCCCGCTGTCAATGGCGGCAACGACGCGCAGATTCAGGTGGATGTAGCCAAGGCGCTGGAAAACAAAAGATTCAAAAACATTACCAGTGCTGTGCAGGATGGCATCGTCACGCTGCATGGAACGGTGAACGTCTACAGCGATAAGGAAGATGCAGACAAGCGCGCACACCGCTGCAAGAACGTGAAGGGCGTACAGAACCTCATCGAGATCGGCGGACCTCCGGTGGAGGACGCGACGCTGCTCAATAAATTGTCGGAGAAGCTTGCGTATGACCGTGTAGGATATGGGACCACAGCCTTCAATGCGCTTACGATCGGTGTTCAGAATGGCGTCGTCACGCTGGGCGGTACGGCGTACGGGCCAGTCGACCGAGATTCTGCAGTCGGTCTGGTGTCCAACTATCCGGGCGTAAAGGACGTGGTGAACAACATCAATGTTGCTCCCGTCTCGCCAATGGACGACCGCATTAGGCTGGCCGAAGCGCGGGCCATCTATGGGGCGCCGCAGTTGAATAAGTACGCCCTCGACCCGGCAAAGCCGATTCGCATTACCGTAATCAATGGCAACGTCACCCTGTCCGGCGTGGTCGACAATCAGGGCGACAAGGACGTCGCGAATATACGGGCGAATGGCGTCTCCGGAGTCTTCAAGGTTGTCAATAATCTACAGGTGGCTGGAGCCGCACCGGAGAAATAGCGATTCTTTCCTGACTCCGAGGCTCGTTGGCGATACCAGCGGGCCTCAACTCTTTTACGATAGTGTTATGACCTCGTTGTGGAAGAGCACTGTTGTAACGCTTGAGATGATCAAGTGGGAACACTCGATCTTTGCCCTCCCGTTCGCGCTGACCGGTGCGGTGCTGGCCGCCAATGGCTGGCCCTCGCTGCGGGTACTGGGCTGGATCGTCGTCTGCATGGTCGCGGCGCGGTCGGCGGCGATGGCGTTCAACCGGCTTGCCGATGCTCGGCTGGATGCGGCGAATCCCCGAACAGCCATGCGGGCGCTGCCGGCTGGAGTCTTGAGCGAAAAATTTGTGGGCTGCTTTGTAATCGTCTCAATCGCCGTGTTCGTACTTGGCGCGGCGATGCTCAACCGCCTTACCCTCGAACTTGCTCCGGTGGCGCTGGCGGTAGTGCTGTTGTACAGCTACATGAAGCGCGTAACGCGGTGGTCGCACGTGATTCTGGGGTTGGCGCTCGGGATTGCTCCTGCGGCGGCATGGATTGCGGTGCGAGGATCGCTCGATGCCCGAATCGTGGTTCTTACCGGCGCAGTGTTGCTCTGGGTAGGCGGCTTCGATGTGCTCTATGCCTGCCAGGACTTCGAACATGATCGCAAGGTGGGCCTGAATAGTGTGCCGCAGGCCTTTGGCGTTGGCCCGGCCTTCTGGATCGCCCGCGCGATGCATTTCGGCATGCTGCTTTTGCTCTGCTGGCTGATCGTGTTGTTCGGGCTTGGCAAACTGGCTGTGCTTGGGGTCGCGTTGGTGGCCATTCTGCTTCTCTATGAGCATTCGATCATCTCGCCGCGAGATATGCGACGGATGAATGCGGCGTTCTTCACTTTGAACGGTGTTATTTCGGTTGTATTTTTTGCTTTCGTTGCGGCAGATGTGCTGTTGCGGCGATAAAAAACCCGCCAGTAAGGCGGGTTCCTTATTGAGATTAATCCTGCCGATTAGTGAACCTGGCGGATATCCTCGCGTTCACGATGAGCATCGTGTTTAATGTCGTCCAATTTTGCGCTGATGCTTTCTTTCACGTTCTGCGCCGTCGATGTGATTTTCTCGCGGATATCATGGGCTTTGTCTTCGCCGCGTTGCTTCAGGTCCGCACTTTCAACCTGGGTTCGTGTACGGGCCGTGTCATTCACCGAAGCAGCGGCGTCTTTCGCATTGCCCCATGCCTCTTTCGCTGCGCCTTTGACCTGTTGGGCGGCCCCGGAGTTCGCCAGTTTCTGATCCCCGACTGCCTCGCCAACCTTCTGCTTTACTTTTCCCGCAACCTGATCGAGTTTTCCTGTGACGTTATCCTTATTCATTGATAGCTCCATTTCCTTTGATAATTTTCGCTAAGGCCGAGTTTCCTTCGTCGGCGGTTAAATCGGTTCCCTGTCGATATATGTAAGGCGGAAGACACAAACGCCGTTTTCTTAATAAAACGGCACTTCGAGCATTTATCCGGTGCATAGTGACTGGGAAACTGCTCTAAAGGGCTCGTCTGCCGGACAAGAGGTTGAAGATAAGAACGATGATGGCAAGGACCAGAAGGATATGGATCCAGCCGCCGAGAGTGTAGCTGCTGACCAGTCCTACGATCCAAAGAATGAAGAGGATAATGGTGATAGTCCAAAGCATTTTGTCGTTCTCCTGAATGAGGTCCGGCGTTGTCGTTGCCGTCGGTAACTGGTGCTGTGGGTAACTGTCCTTCTCCTGTTGTAAGGTGCTGACCAGCACAGCGAGGTTGCCAGTGGAGAATAAAATATGAGGTTTCGGGAGAGTTTGATTTGAAGATTGCAATTCAAGGGGAAATGGGATCGAACAGCCACATGGCTGCTCTCGCAATGCTGGGAACCGTCGACATTGTGCCATGCAACGTCTCGGCCGAGGTGCTGGCGAAAGTCGTCTCGGGAGAGGTGGATGGCGCTGTGCTGCCCATCGAAAATAGCCTTCACGGATCGGTCGCCGAGCATTACGATCTGCTGCTCGAACTGCCTGTGCGCATCGCACGCGAGAGCCTGATGCACATTCGCCACAACCTGATTGCCATGCCCGGGGTAAAGATCGCGGAGATCCGCCAGGTAATGTCGCATCCGGTGGCCTTGTCACAGTGCCGCCACTTCCTGGCAGCGCATCCAGAGTTTGAAGTGACGTCGTTTTATGACACTGCCGGAAGCGTGAAACACCTGATGTCCGCCGGGTTGCGGGATGTGGCCGGCCTGGCACCTGAACTCGCCGCGACCGAGTATGGTGCGGAGGTTCTCCTGGCCGGGGTCGAGGATCACGCTGAGAACTACACGCGATTCCATCTCATTCTCCGGGAAAATGCTCCATCGACTGACGAATCCGGGGCGACGTCCAACAAGATGAGTCTGGCCTTTGCCATCGAGCACCGGCCCGGGACTCTGGTTGCAGCTCTTGAACGACTGGCGGCGGCGGGCGTGGATTTGACCAAGATTGAGTCGCGCCCGGTGCCGGGCAGTCCCTGGGAGTATGTTTTTTACGTGGATATTCGGTTCAATCAGCGTGAAAAAGCAGATTCCGCTGTAGCTGCTCTCCAGCAGCACTGCCGGATGGTGAAGGTTCTAGGACGCTATCGAGCAGCCTAGCTTTCCTTCAGTCTGTGCAAAAACATAATGATTCCTCCACATCGTTTTGGAGGGCATCCTAAAAACGGGTGTTTACCGGACTGATTTAAGGATGTAGTCTATTCCGCCGATGACGAAGGCAGGGAAGAGCGCGTCTAAAGAGATAGAAATCAGGGCATGTGCGACCAACCATCATATTGCTGCATCCAATATGAGAAAATCTGATAGAGGTACACTCAATGCCGAACGACTTTGTTAGTGTGATTCAGCCGACAGCCGCCAAAAACACTGAAAGCACAGGGGAACAAGAAAACAAGTCTCGTCCGATTCCGGTCCTTCCGGTGCGGGACACGGTACTGTTTCCCCATGCTGTACTCCCGCTTACGGTTGGTCGCGAGAGTTCCATTCAGCTTATCCAATCCCTCGGCGAGGAAAAGACCATTCTTGTGGTGGCCCAGCGAGACGCTCGCCAGGACGTGCCTCAAGGCGCGGATTTATACGCCATCGGGACCCGCGCGACTGTCCACAAGGTCGTCAAGATGCCCAACCAGAGCCTTTTTGTGTTTACCGAAGGCAACGAGCGGGTGCACCTCGGTGAATTTTCCCAGTTGACCCCGTTTATGACGGCGGATTGCGAGACCATCGAAGAGGTCGAGCCGGAGAAGTCGCCCGAAGCGGAGGCGCTGCTGAGGAATGTCGTTAGCCAGTTCCAGCAGATCGTCACCTCTTCGCCGACCTTGTCGGACGATCTGCAGACAATTGCCATCAACATCGAAGAGCCGGGCCGCCTCACCGACTTTATCGCCTCGTCCCTGCCGTTTTTGACCACGACCGACAAGCAGGAACTACTTGAAACCCCGAACGTCTCGGCTCGGCTGGAGCGCATCAACAAGCACCTGGCCAAGGAGCTTGAGGTCCAGCAGCTTCGCAACAAGATTCAGAGCGAGGTGCAGGATTCCGTGCAGCAGTCGCAGCGCGACTACTATCTGCGCGAGCAGATGAAGGCGATCCAGAAGGAGTTGGGCGACCTCGACGACTCCCAGAAGGACATCGCCGAACTGAAGGAGAAGATCGAAAACGCCGGCATGCCGGAGGAGGTCAAGAAAGACGCGCTGAAGGAACTGAGTCGTCTCAGCCGGATGAACGCAATGGCTGCCGACTACAGCTTGACGCGGAACTATGTCGAATGGCTGGCCGTGCTGCCGTGGGCGAAGAGCTCCGCCAGCGAGATCGACATCGTCAAGGCCAAGGAGATCCTCGACACCGACCACTACGGCCTGCAAAAGGTGAAGGACCGCATCCTCGACTATCTCTCCGTGCGTCGCCTGAAGCCGGACATGAAGGGGCCGATCCTGTGCTTTGTGGGGCCTCCGGGCGTTGGCAAAACGTCCCTCGGACGCAGCATTGCCCGCGCGCTGGGGCGCAAATTCTCGCGCATCTCCCTCGGCGGCATGCACGACGAGGCGGAGATTCGTGGCCATCGCCGGACCTATATTGGTGCGCTTCCTGGTCAGATCATCCAGAACCTGAAGCGCGTCGAGACCAACGACCCCGTCTTCATGCTCGACGAGATCGACAAGCTGGGCCGTGACTTCCGTGGCGACCCTGCCAGTGCGCTGCTGGAGACGTTGGACCCGGAGCAGAACAACACGTTCCGCGACAACTATCTCGATCAGCCGTTCGACCTCTCGAAGGTGCTCTTCATCTGCACGGCGAACCAGCTCGACACGGTTCCCGCGCCGCTGCTCGACCGTATGGAGATCATTGAACTGACTGGCTACACGGAAGAGGAGAAGGTCAACATCGCCGAGCGCTACCTGATTCCGCGCCAGATCAAGGAGAACGGCATCGACCCTGCGGGGATCGAGTTTCCGACCGAAAGCGTCCACCTGATTGCGCGGCACTACACCCGCGAGGCAGGCGTCCGCAAGCTCGAACAACTGATCGGAACGGTTTGCCGCAAGGTGGCGCGCCGCGTCGCCGAAGGCAAGACGGAGAAGGTGATCATCACTGCAGAGATCGTCCACGAGTTCCTTGGCGGCATCAAGGTGCGTGTGGATACTGAGATCGCCGAACGGACCAAGCGGGCAGGTGTTGCTGTCGGCCTCGCATGGACGGCGGCGGGCGGGGATGTGCTCTTCATTGAAGCTAACAAGATGAAGGGCAAGGGCGGCTTCACCATCACCGGTCAGATTGGTGACGTGATGAAGGAGAGCATGCAGGCCGCGCTTACTTGGGTCCGGTCGAATGCCAAGTCGCTGGGGCTGGAGGAGGACTTCACCAAGGACACCGACCTGCACATCCACGTGCCTGCGGGAGCGATCCCCAAGGACGGTCCATCGGCTGGCGTGACCATGGCGACGGCATTGGTAAGCCTGCTGACGGACACTCCGGTGCATCCGCTGACCGCGATGACGGGTGAGATTACGCTGAGCGGCAACGTGTTGCCGGTGGGCGGAATCAAGGAGAAGTTCCTCGCCGCCAAGCGTGCCGGTGTCCGTGATGTCATCATGCCGACCGAGTGCAAGCAGCAGGTGGACGAAGACCTCACTCCCGATCAGATCGAGGGGGTCACCATCCACTACGCCTCGCATATCGAGGACGTGCTGGCCGTCGCATTGCCTCACACCAGACGAGAGGCAGTCCACGACGAACAGGTGCGCGAAGAGGTGCTGCAGGCGGTTGTCTAACCTTCAGCGCAAGTCAATCCAGAGCGGCTCCCTCCAATGGGGCCGCTCTTTTCTTAAGCGAAAGGAGTGGGCTCACGATGATGACGATCGGCCATTCGACGCTGCCGCTTGAAGTCTTCGCGCAGGCGCTGAAGAACAATCGCTGCCAGTTGCTGGTGGACGTAAGAAGCATCCCCCGCTCGCGCCACAATCCTCAGTTCGAGCAGGAAACTCTCTTTGCGGCGCTCGAGGCGGCCGGGATCGCCGCTGTCTGGAGACAGGGGCTGGGTGGCCGCCGCCATACCCGCAAGGACAGCATCAATACTGGCTGGCGGAACGAGAGCTTTCGCGGCTATGCCGACTACATGCAAACGCCGGAGTTCTCTCTCCAGATCGACTGGCTGATGTCCTTACCGAACCTCGATGCCACAACGGTCATGTGCGCCGAGGCCGTTCCCTGGCGCTGCCACCGCTCGTTGATCGGAGATGCGGTGCTGGCGCGGGGCGGCAGTGTGGATGACATCTTCGTCCCGGTAGCCGGCAAGAGCTTTCGCAAGCCGCATGACATGACAAAGTTTGCGCGGGTAGAGGGAAAACGCGTCTGGTACCCTGCGCAGGAAGATGAAACGAATCCTCGTCTGTTCGACTAAACGGTATGCTACGGATATGCGAGTCGATGTCCTCTATTTCGGAACATTGAAGGATTTATTTGCGCTGGAGCAGGAGGCACTGGATGTGCCCGACGGCGCGACCGTCGAAGTCCTGCTTCGCCTTTTGCGCGCCCGAACGTCTAAGCAGAACGACATCTGGAGGACGCTGGCGGTGGCAGTCAATCGAGAGTATTCCAGTCTGGCCACGATGCTGCACGAGGGAGACGAGGTTGCCCTTCTGCCTCCCGTCAGCGGCGGTTCCGAAAGCGGGTGCGAAGCATGAGAGTCGAGCTTGGCAGAGCGGTCATTGCTTCGGCACAGGTGCTGGACGAGATAAAATCCGGCTCCGACGGGGCGGTCTGCGTCTTCGACGGCATTGTGCGTGACAACACCCGTGGGCGGCAAACCCTCTTTCTCGATTACGAGGCCTACGAAGAGATGGCGCTCGATCAGATGCGAGGCCTGGCAGCCGAAGCGGTGACGAAGTTCGCTGTTCGTGACGTGGCGTTGCTGCACCGCCTGGGAAGGCTCGAAGTCGGCGAAACGAGCGTCCTGATTGTGGTCGCCTCGGCGCATCGTGGCGCTGCCTTCGATGCCTGTCGCTGGCTGATCGACACGCTCAAGAAAACTGTGCCTATCTGGAAGAAAGAGTACTTCATGGACGGTGCCGTCTGGGCCGCCGGCGAGCCTTTTCCTGATGAGATCATGGCGGCTGGCAGAGCTAGCGATCAGGAGACGGGGGAATGAAGCTGGTCGGTTTAGTTCTTGTCGCTGCATTGATGCCCCAGGCTCCGATTGAGCGGAGACCGCCGCCCCCGCAGGTGCCGACCATCAAAGTCGAGACTCGGCTCGTCAACGTCGCGGTCAATGTCGTCGATGAGCACGGCGCTCCGGTTGCGGGACTCAGCCGAGATGATTTTGAGATCAGCGAAGACCGGAAGCTGCAGAAGATCGCCTTCTTCGAGAAGGAGTCATCGACGCCCTTGTCGATTGTGCTGGCGATCGACGCCAGTGGAAGTGTCCTCGGTAATGCGCGGCTGGAAAAAGATGCCGCCCGCCATTTCGTCAATGCCCTGTTGCGCGATCAGGACGAACTGGACCTGATGGACTTCGCCGACACCGTTCGCGAGATCGTTCCGTTCACCAATCAGAAGAAGCGGATTGAGCAGGGACTGAACCAGCTACAGCGCGGTGACCAGACGGCCTTATACGACGCAATTTACCTGGGCTCCCAGCGTCTTGCTGGAACTCGTCAGGATGCCGGGCGGCGGCGGGTTCTGGTGCTGATCACCGACGGCGTCGACACCAAAGGAGTGCGCTACGCGCAGGCGCTTGAGCAGGCGCAGCGAGCCGGTGCGATGGTCTACTCGCTCATCATCGTGCCCGTGGCCGAGGACGCAGGACGCAATACAGGCGGCGAACATGCGCTGATCCAGATGGCGGCGGATACGGGCGGAAAGTATTACTACGTCGAAGACCCCAGGGACCTGGAGCCAGCCTTCGCGCGTGTTTCGGACGATCTACGGACTCAGTATGTGCTTGGGTACTATGCTCCGCAAGACAAATTCAATGCTTCGTACCGCACCATTCAGGTGCAGATGAAGGATCCGGCTCTGCGTGAGAAGTATTCTCTGCGATACCGGACCGGATACTATGCGAATGCGCGGTAGTCTTAGACAGAGAAGACTGAGAGGTATTTCGTGAACAAATTTGAGTTTGCACACATCGCCGACGGAATCGCGCGCCAGGCCGGCGCACTACTGCGGAAGTTCTACGAAAAAGGTGTAGCAGCGGAGTACAAGGGCGACGTTGATATCGTCACCGAAGCCGACCGTGCCAGTGAGCAGATGATCCGCGAGAAGCTGAAGGCAGCGTTTCCCACCCATGGCATCTATGGCGAAGAGGGAACCCGCGACCAGTTGGAGAGCGAGTATCGCTGGTACGTCGATCCGTTGGACGGAACCACCAACTTTGCCCACGGCTTTCCTGCCTTCTGTGTCATTCTCGGGTTGGAGCATCGTCCCGCCGGACTGGCCGCCGATGCGGATGGCGAGATGATCGCCTGTGTCATCTACGATCCCTTGCGCAACGAGATGTTTACCGCCGAACGAGGAAAGGGCGCATTCCTCAATGGCCGTGCGATCCATGTCTCCAAGACGAAGACGCTGCAGGAGTCCCTCACTGCTACCGGCTTCCCCAGTCAGAAGCGGCACAGCAGCCCCAACGTACATTTTTATCAGCAGATTACGCTGCGCTCTCATGGCATTCGCCGCGCGGGCTCGGCTGGTCTCGACCTTGCATACGTGGCCTGCGGTCGGCTGGACGGCTTCTGGGAGTTCAACCTTAATCCCTGGGACACCTCCGCGGGTGTGCTGCTGGTCGAAGAAGCAGGCGGCACGGTAACTCACTTCGATGGCGGAAAGTTTACCCTCGACAGCCGCGAGGTGCTAGCGACGAACGGCCTCATCCTCGGAGAGTTGAAGCATGTCTTTATCGAGATGTTTGCCGGCAGAGGTCTGGATCCGATTCCGACCCCAGCCGAGTTCGCGGCGAAGCGGGCAGAGGCAGCGAACGGCTAGATTCTGCGGTACTCTCTGTGCGGTGATCGAAGTTCAGAATGTTTCTGCATGTAAAGACAGGAAATCTGCTGATAGAATTAAACCTCAGCAGGATTATTCAGGGTTGAGGAGAGAAGAGGCTTTATGGCTTACGTGATTGCGGAACCGTGCATAGGTACAAAAGATACGGCTTGCGTCGATGCTTGCCCGGTGGATTGCATCCACCCCAAGAAGGATGAGGACGGCTACGCCGACTCAGACCAGTTGTTTATCGATCCGGTGGAATGTATCGATTGTGGCGCATGCGTGCCCGTCTGCCCGGTATCGGCCATCTATGCCGGAGACGATCTGCCGGAGAAGTGGGAAAGCTACCGGGATAAGAATGCAGCCCACTTCGGGCGCTAGTTTCTCTGGTATCAGTTTTCTTAAAGCGCGCGGCCACAGGCTGCGCGTTTTGTTTTGCATCAAGCAGATAGCGGGGAGAGAAGCGGCACGGATGATACAGCGGCAGGGCGAGGCGATCGTGTTGCGGGTATGGCCCTTCCAGGAGGCGGACCTCCTGGTCAGCCTGTTTACGCGCGAGCAGGGAAGAGTCAAGGGGGTAGCCCGACACGCCCTGCGGTCGCGGCGGCGGTTTGGCGGCGCGCTTGAGCCGATGACCTACGTCCGTGCCACCTACACCGAAAGGCCCCGGCAGGAACTCGTGGGTCTGGATGCGTTCGAGATTCTCTCGTCTCCGCTAAGCCGTCCCATCGACTACGCTCGAACCGCAGCGCTGCAATTGGTGGCCGAAGTGTTGGAGGAAGCACTCCCCGAACAGGCTCCCGAGGATGCGGTATTCAGGCTGGCGCTCTCGGTGCTGGAAGAGATTCAGGTAGGCCGCGTATCGCTTCCGGTCACTTACTTCGCGCTCTGGATGAACCGCCTGATGGGATGGATGCCCGAGCTTGGCCACTGCGTCGTCTGCGGACTGGATCTGCGTGGTGCTACGGTCTGGTATTCAGCGACGAGCGACGGAGTCACCTGCCCCGACGACCGCCGGTCGGAAAGCATAGCACTCTCAGCAGAATCCACCTCGATAGCGGCACAAATATCTCGCGGAAAGGTGCAGGAACTGGCCAAAGGGCAATGGCCGCAAGCTCAGTTGGCAAATCTTCAGCAGTTTGCCATCGAGACGCTGGAACGCCACCTCGAACGCAAACTGGTGAGTGCCCGAGTGCTGGCAAGGCTCGAGAAAACGTCCCAGCGACAAGACCCTTCCTGAGTTTTGGCTGGAAAGTTGATGCCCCACGTCCCGCTTCTGGGACCCGGGGCACCTACTTTCATCTCTACATCAAGGGGAGAAACACTTTAGGGCTTTGTGATCTTCAAATCGGTGACGAGAGCCTCGGTGTTATGGGCGAAGCGAATCCCATAGACTCCATCGGTGGACTTCAGCTTTCCATCCGTTACCACCTCAGCCTTGTCGTACCCCGCGACCACCGTGCCATTGATAGCGCACTCCACCCGGCCACCCTTTACCGAAACCGCGATCTGCTGCGTTACCGGCTGTCCCGGCCCGGCGGCCTTGTGCACCGCATCCGATGCGCCGCCACGTCGCCCGTTCATCTGGAATGGCTCCGGTCCGAATCCGCGCACGATGAAGTTGCCATTTCCATAGGCCGCGCAGTAGAGGTAGCTCTCCTGCGCCGTCCCCATATCATTGCCGCCGATCACAATACCGTAAGGGTGTGGATGGTCATTCAGGTTCATATACTTCGGCTCGGTGAAGGTTGCGCTCACCGTGTAGTCGCCCTTCGCCTTGTTGGCCGGATTCCAATAGGTCACAGCCGGTCCGGTCGTCACCTCAAGTGCTTTGCCAACCTTCGCCAGCTTCGCATCCTTGATCGTCTGCCCGGCCTTCGCCGCTTTGGCGTCGATCGTTCCCGTCCACCCTTTCACGCTAATGCCGCCGCCTGCAATGGAGCGGGAGGTTTCCGTTGCCGCAGGGGCCTGGCCCTGGGCGCTGACGAGTGCTGGGACGAGGAGCGCGAGAGCAACCGCAAGGGTAGAGCCGTGGAGCAGACGCATGGAGTGTCCTTTCAAAGACGAAGTCATTGGTAAGACGGAATTATAAGAGGTTTCGGTTCCACCCATAATAAAGTTCCGAAAACAATGGCACCGCTGTCCTAAAAGCGTCCCAGCGTCCATAGATGATTCAATGGCCCGCGTCCGTGTCCCAGCCCCGGAGCGGTCCGTATTGCCTCGGCAACATAGAGCTTCGCTCCCACCGCGGCCTCATACGCCGACTTTCCCAGCACCAGTCCACTCAACAGCGCACTCGAAAGCGCACAGCCGGTCCCGTGCGTCGAGGTCGAATCGACCCGCACCCCTGGCAACCACCAACTTTCCCCGCCAGCCGACAGCAGGAAATCATCGGGTGACTCCAGATGCCCCCCGGTCGCCAGAACATTCAGCCCCCGGTGACTTGCCTGAAGAGCCCGTGCCGCCTCGGGAAGGTCGTTGCGCTCGCGGACCGGTCTTCCGGTCAACATCCCCAGTTCACCTATATTCGGCGTAACCCAATCTACTAGTGGTAGCAACCGCTCCCGTAGCAGTTTCAACCCGGCATCATCGAGCAGGTCCATTCCTGAGGACGACCGCAAAACCGGGTCGAGAACTACTGGGACTCTCCCTCCCTGTCTTCGCAAATGTCCAAGAAAGTTGGCTACCGCGGCGACAGTCTCCCTTGTAGCGAGCATTCCAATCTTGATCCCTGCTGTCGGCAGGTCCGCCTGCAAACAATCGAGCGTGGCCCGTACCGTTTCCGGACGCACCGGATGCGCTGCCTGCACACCAGTAGTCGCCTGAACCGTCAGGCTGGTGATGCAGGAAGTTCCAAACAGGCCATGCGCTGCGAACACCATCAGGTCCGCCGTCACCCCGGCACCCGAGGAGGGGTCAAATCCGGCAATAGTGAGAACGGTCTTCATTTTGGAGGGAGAACCCTGAAATCTGCCTTTTTTCGCGATTTTGCGAAAAATAACAGCATATCGCCGGATAGTCCTAAAAAGAGTAAATCCAGCATTAAAAGCCTCTCATTTGGGCGAATAGCGGACTATGATTAGCCAGAATTCTTTAGCATACTCATACTGTTTGAGCAAGGCCTATCGCATCTTAAGTGCCTCATGGGGTTTGACTTACATGGTTCAACTCAAGACAATAGTGACTGGAGCTAATGCATGAATCTGATTCCTTCCACAATACGCGACCGCAAGGTCACCTTGATGAAAGGCGGAGTTGTTGTCGTTACGTTGATGCTGGCGCTAGGCGTTGGAGCATCGGCAAGCGACCCCGCTCCGACCGCAAAAGATCCCGCTCCCTCGGCGAAGCCTGCTCCGCCTGCAAAGAACACTACACTGAAAGTAAAATCGCACCACTGGTTTCAGATTGGCAAAGCATCCTGGTATGGAGGCCACTTTCAGGGGCACACAACCGCAAACGGCGAGTCTTTCGATATGAACGCTCTCACCTGCGCCCATCGCAGCCTGCCTCTGGGGAGCTGGATCAGGGTAACCAACCTCCGAAACCACAAATCCATCTTTGTCCGCGTGAATGACCGTGGGCCGGTTCCTGAAGACCGCGTCGTCGATCTCTCCTACGCTGCCGCTCATGCGGTCGGCATCCGGGGCCTCGGCAAGGTGAAGCTGGAGCCGGTACGCAGCAACGATCACGAACTGGTGAAACAGTTGCTAGCCCAGCTCGAAATTCCCGTCTTTCCCACTACCGGCGAGTAAAACCGCTCCAGGCCCACCAAACCGGGTGCCCCCTATCTCGATTCTGAGATGTGGGCATCGGGCGCAGCCCGACCGCTCCCGCTGCCTCACGCGTCAGCATCCAACCTCACCCGGCGGTAACAATCTCCGAAAAGTCCGCGATTCCTGAGAAATCCCCCAGCACCCGGTCGAGCAATGCCAGCCGGTTAGCTCTCACTTCGGCCTCGGGAGCCATCACCATCACGGCATCGAAGAATGCATCGACCTGCGGACGCAGCGTAGCGATCGACTCCAACGCTGCCGTATAGTTCTTCTCCGCGCGCAGTGTCGCAACCTGTCCAGCCAATTCAGCCGACCGCTCCGAGAGCGCCTTCTCCGTGGCCTCACTCAGCAGTAGATCGTCAACCCGCGTGCCGACGGCGACACCCTTGTCCCCAGCCTGGGACAGGATGTTCTTCATCCGTTTGAACGCAGCCGAAACCGCGGCAAAGTCGTCCGATCCACGCACCGCCGTTACCGCCTCGGCGCGCGCCACGGCATCCAGAACATCCTCCGCTCCGGCTGCCAGCACCGCCTTCACGACGTCATAGGCCTGCCCGCGGGCCTCACGCAGGTAGAACTCAAGCCGCTCCGCCAGGAAGCTGCGAACCTTCGCCGCCAGGGCTTCATTCTGCCCGCAGGCCGCAGCCGCGACCTCAGCCAGCGTCAGCGGCAGAGCAACCGCCGTCTCCGCCAGTATCTTCACAATTCCATTGGCCGCCCGGCGCAGCGCAAACGGGTCCTTCGAGCCGGTAGGCTCCATCCCAAGCCCAAACATCCCGGCAATGGTGTCAGCCTTGTCCGCAATCGCCAGCACGGCACCTTCCGCTGTGCGCGGAACCGAATCTTCCATGGAGACCGGCTTGTATTGGTCGTAGATGGCATCGGCGGTCGCCGCGCTGAAACCCTGCGCCCGCGCGTATAGCCCGCCGACAACCCCCTGCAACTCGGTAAACTCCTTCACCAACTCGCTGGTCAGGTCGGTCTTGGCCAGCAAAGCAGCCTCGTCCAGAGCTACGGGATTCAGCTCACACCCACGGGCAAGCACCAGCCCGGCAAGCCCGGAGGCCAGCTTCCGTACCCGCTCGGTCTTCGCCGCATAGCTCCCCAGGTCTTTCTGGAAGGTCACATTCTTCAGCAGCTCCCCCCGGTCTTTGAGCGAAATCCGCTGGTCAAACTCCCAGAAGAACCGGGCGTCGTTGAAGCGCGCCCGCAGCACCCGCTCATTTCCATGGCGGATCACCTCCAGCCCGGCCTCATCTGTCTGGGTATTCAGCACGGCAAGAAAGTACGGCGCAAGCTTCCTCTCCTTGTCCTCGACGGCAAAGTACTTCTGGTGGTCGCGCATCACCGTCACCAGAACTTCCTCCGGCAACGTCAGGTACTCCGCCTCGAACCCGCCCAGCACCACCGAAGGCCACTCTGTAAGCTGCGTCACGGTTTCTACCAGAGCCTCGTCCTCGCGCCAGCGCAGATCGGGAACTGTCCGCGTCACCTTGTCGAGCGCCTTGCGAATCCTCTGCCGCCGCACCTCTACATCGGCAACGACAAAGCTCTTCTCGAGCGCCTGTTCGTATTCACCCGGCGACTTCAACCGGATAGGCTCCTCGCCAAAAAGAACCCGGTGCCCGTAGGTCACATCACCGGCTTCGTAACCACCAAAACCGACTTTTACAGGTTTCATTCCCAGCAGAGCCACCATCCAGCGAACGGGGCGCACGAACCGTTCCGGCCGTCCGGCGCGCCAATACATGTTCTTCGCCCAGTAGATTCCCGCCAGCTCTTTCGGAAGTTCTGCCGCAATTACTTCGGAAGCATCGCGGCCTTGCCTGATCGAGATTGCTGCCAGATACTCGCCCTTGGGGGTCGTCACCGTCTTCAATGACTCCACTGCCACGCCTGCCTTTTTGGCAAACGCCGCTGCCGCAGCCGTCGGGACTCCATCCTTGTAAGCCACCTTCACCGAGGGGCCCACCAGATCCTCAGTCGCATCTTCCTGATGCTCTGCCACGTCCGCCACCCAGACGGCCAGACGCCGCGGCGTGGCGAAGCTCCTCGTGGCCACGTCATCGGATACCAGACGTTCGCGCTCCAGCATCGCCACCACGCGCCGCTCCAACTCTGCCTCCGCTCCGGCGATCATCCGCGCCGGAATCTCCTCTAACCCGATTTCAAACAGAAACTCCGCCATAACCGTCCTTACTTTTTTGCTAACTCGCTAATCTGTTGTCCCTGCGCCGCATAGATCTTGGCGACCCCTACTACCAGCGTCCGTATCCGAGCCATGACGCCCACCCGCTCGGTCACCGAGATCGCTCCGCGTGCATCCAGCAAGTTGAAGACGTGAGAGCACTTCAGAGCCAGTTCGTAAGCCCCCAGCACAGGGAAGCGCTTCAGCTTCAAAGCGTCCATCTCTTCAAAAGTTTTCGCCTGTTCCAGGAGATTCAGGCACTCCGCTTCGTACAGGCTCAAGTGCTCCCAGAGCTTCGTAACATCCGCGTAATCAAAGCTGTACGCGGAAAACTGCTCCTCTTCCGCGAGCCTCATCTCCCCATAAGTTACCTTGCGGCCTGTGTCCGGCTCGACCGCCCAAACGATGTCGTAGATCGAATCAACATCCTGCAAGAAGCCGGCAATCCGCTCCAACCCATAGGTAATTTCGCCGCAGATCGGGTCGAGGTCCATGCCGCCACATTGCTGGAAGTAGGTGAATTGCGTGATCTCCAGACCGTCCAGCATCACCTGCCAGCCGACGCCCCAGGCACCGCCGACCGGCCACTCCCAGTTGTCCTCTTCGAACTTGATGTCGTGCTCGCGGAGGTCGATTCCGATGGCCGTAAGTGATTCAAGGTAAAGTTCCTGAATGCGCACCGGCGGCGGCTTCAAAATGACTTGCAACTGCGTGTGACGGAAGAGCCGGTTGGGATTTTCACCATAGCGCCCGTCCGCCGGACGCCGCGACGGTTGCGCATAAGCGATGCGCACCGGCTTGGGCCCAAGCACGCGCAGGAAGGTATCGGGCGACATCGTTCCTGCTCCAACCTCAACATCATAAGGCTGTTGCAGCACGCAACCCTGGTCGGCCCAGAAGCGCTGCAAGGTAAACAAAAGCTCCTGAAATGTAAGCGCTGCCTTCTTCTCACCAATCGCCTGCATGGGTTCCTTTTCCAATTTAAGTAGTCATCCGATTCTAAACGCTGTTTTTCAGTAAGAATGTTTGTGTGCGCATGGCTGTGCCTTTCTGTTTAACCAACCGTACGTCATTGCATGACCTGTCACGGTTATTGACAGTCTTTTGCTACCCTTGAACTGTCATGCCTCTTACGCTTATTCTCAACGGTCAGTCCCGTACCTTCGCCACACTCTTACAGCCAGCCAGCCTCGACCAGGTGATTGCCGAACTTGGACTGCAAGGCGACCGTGTGGCCGTGGAGCACAACGGAGTGATCGTGCCGCGTAGCGCGTGGCCGCAGACCTCCGTGGCAGCTGGGGACGGGCTTGAAGTGGTCCACTTTGTCGGCGGTGGGAGTTAGCAAAGTAAAACCCGGCTAGGTTTTGCCCGTAAGACTCTGGAGCAGGCGTTCCCAGGCGTCTCCATACTGCTGCCAGCCGCCCAGTTGGTGGACGCGCGTCAGTGATGCTTCGCTCATTCGCTGTTGCAGGGCAGGATCCTCAGCTAACTGCTGCATCCGATCGGTTATTGCGGCGGGATCGCGGATTGGCACGACGAAGCCTTCGACGCCCTCGGTGAAGAGGTCTTCTGCGCCAGTATTGGTGGTCGCGATGACGGGACAGCCGCAAGCCATCGCCTGATTCATCACCATCCCGAAGCCGTCATCGAGACTGGGCATCACCATCACATGACTGCGGCTCATCCACTCTTGCAACTGGCTTTGGGGAATGGGGCCTGTAAACGTGACGGAATCCTGCGGCAGTTTTTCGAGGATACCTCGCATCTGGGGTACGACGCCGCCGATGACCGTAAGGTGTTTGTTGGGAACACGGAGATTTGCGAAGGCCTGTAATAGATATTGGAACCCTTTGGGCAAGCTGATGCGTCCGACGTAGATCACTTTAAAGCGATCGGCAGGCGGGTCGGCAACCTTTTGGAAGCGGTCGAGAAGAACGCCGTAAGGAACCATGTGAATCTTTTCCGGGGGGATGCCCCGATCGATATAGGTCTTGCGGGAATAGGTCGAAGGAATAGTGAGGGCGTCGGCACTGTCGTAAATCGCTTCTTCGCGGGCCAGGTCGCGGGGGTCGTCCTTCGAGCCTTCAGTGACTCCCCAACGGAGATGTTCTTCCTCAATGAGCTCTGCGCGGTAACGGATGTGGGTCGAGCCCCGGTCGCAGATAAATTTTCCGCCGCGCTGCTGAACCAGTCGCCCGGTTTTGAGGCCTGCTCCCGAGATGGCAACGAAGGCATCGCAGGAGGGGATGCGGCGGAGTGTCCATTCGTCGAAGGCGAGCGCGTTGGCGTAACTGAGCTGGTCGTAGAGCCACTTACTGCGGATGCCGCGCCGCTGCAATAGAATCTCCGGCACGTGGAGCCAGGGGAAGGTTTGCACCTTGCTATGCGGTAGACCTTCGCGCTTGAGGCGCTGCCATGGAAACGTGGAATAAACCGTATCCAGATGACCGCGACGCGCGAGTTCCCGCGCCAGCTCGAAGTGGTGAAAGACGCCAAAGACAGCTTGAACAATTCGCATGGGGGCTCGGGAAGGGAGGACTGAGACGATCTTACCAAAGATGAGAGGCTGGCCAGATTGATTCAGTGCTGTACCTTAATTCTGTGAACACCTTCGCCCTCGCCAGCATCATTGTGTCTTTAGCGGCGATCTTCGCGGTTATCAGCTTCCGCTTCCTCCGATTGCCTACCACGATCGGAACGATGGTCCTGTCGATATTTTCCGCGATGATTTTGACGTTTGCAGGCAAGAGGATTCCGGGGATTCAGCCGTTGGCGGTCAATCTTTTTACCCAAATCGATTTTCATAACACCGTGCTGCACGCGATGCTTGCGTTCCTTCTCTTTGCCGGGGCGATGCACCTTGATCTCGATCACCTGAAGCGTCAGAGGGTGGCAGTGCTGGTGCTCGCAACGCTTGGCACCGTGTTCTCTACCGTGGTGGTTGCCGGGCTGCTTTGGCTGATCCTTGCGGCCTGCCATCTGCCGGGAAGTTTCTTCACCTGCCTGCTCTTTGGCGCGCTGATTTCGCCCACCGATCCGATTGCCGTTCTCGAAATGCTGGGTCGGGTCGGAGCACCGGCACCCCTCAAGGCGCTGCTTGGCGGGGAGTCTCTTTTCAATGACGGGGTGGGCGCTGTGATCTTTCTTGCGCTACTGGGCTCCGCGGCCTCTGGGGTGACTCCTTCGGCTGGAACGTTCGCAACGCTTCTGCTGGTTGAATCAGGCGGAGGCATCCTGCTCGGGCTGTTGCTGGGGTTCGCGGTCTATCGTATTCTTCTGCTCTTCGACAGCTACCGGATCGAAGTACTCCTTACGCTGGCGCTGGCGATGGGGGGCTATGCCCTGGCGGACGCCTTGCATCTCTCAGCCCCTCTCGAAGCCGTGGCGGCGGGCCTTTTTCTGAAGGGGCCGGGCCGTAATCTGGCCATGTCACAACTCACTCGGGACCATATCGACCAATTCTGGGGTCTCCTCGATGACATCCTTAATGTCGTCCTCTTCCTTCTGCTCGGCTTTGCCCTGGTAATCGTTCCGTTATCGGGGAAGCTTTTCCTGGCTGGATTGCTCACCATCCCGGTGGTACTGTTCGCGAGGGGCGCATCTGTGGCGCTGCTGCTGTTCCCGCTGAGAAGGCAGATTGGCCGCTTTGGGGCGTCGTGGGCGGTCTTGACCTGGGGAGGCCTTCGTGGCGCGCTCTCCGTGGCCCTGGTGCTTGCGCTGACCGATCGGCCCGAGACCATGCCCCTTTTGTCCATCACGTACACGGTGGTGGTCTTCTCGGTGATCTTTCAAGGGCTGACCATGGTTCCACTCTTGCGGCGGCTTGGTTTTGCCAAGTCTGCCGGGATCTGAGATTCCAGCATCTGAGTTTTAGAGGATTCCATTATGGTCGTTGCGGTTTTGCTGGGATCGGTGCGGTCGGAGCGGATGGGCATCCGAGCGGCGAAGTGGGCGATGGCGCAGTTGGAGAAGCGAGGCCACGAGGTGGTATTGGTGGACGCTGCGGAGCTGAAACTGCCGTTGCTGGACAAGATGTGGAAAGAGATCAAGAAAGATCCACCCGCGAAGTATGCGAAGTTGCACGAGAAGCTGGCACCGCTGGCGGAGCTTTATCTGCGGGCGGATGGGTTCTGTATCGTCAGCGCGGAGTACAACCACAGCATTCCGCCGGGACTGTCGAATCTAATCGACTATTTTCTGGAGGAATATTTTTTTCGCCCGTCGGCGATTATCTGTTACTCGGCGAAGTCATTTGGCGGGGTGCGGGCGGCGATGCAGTTGCGAGCGCTGCTTGCGGAGACGGGCATGCCTTCAATTCCGTCGATACAGCCGATTCCTGCGATTGGTGATGCATTGAGTGAGGAGGGGGTGGCTCTTACGCAGGCGCTAGCGGAAAAGAGCGGGACATTTTTCGATGAGTTCGAGTGGTATCTGCGCGCCATGAAACGAGAGCGGGAGAAGGGCGTGCCTTATTAATGAATTTCTCCGGGGCAAGGACAGCGCAAACTCCGGATTGTGCGGATGGTGGATCAAAGCAGTTCTAGGGATGTGCTGCTCCAGGACGAAAAGCAGGTCCTCCGCCCTTGGCGAAGGATGACAATATGTTTTTGGCAATGCCGGAATTAATCGTGCACTTGATCCGTATTTATCCGCGTGATCCGTGGTCGATCAGTTTTGTCGTTTGAAGAGGACGAGTGTTGCAACAAAAAGACCACTGGCCGCGACGGCCATGAGGGCAATGGCGTGGCGGTAAGCGCGCTGGGTGGCGGGCGGTGTGGCGGCGGTGTTGTCGCGGCATTGAGTACAGCCCTGGGCATGGGCTGGGAGAGGATTGAGGGCCGCGAAGAGCAGGCATGTGGCGAGCGCCAGACGGTTCATTGGAAGAAGACCAGCAGAACGAAGAGGAACATCCAGAAGACACCCATCGAATGCCAGTACCAGGAGGCGCAATCGACCATGATCTGGCGGCTTTCGAGCGAGCGGGAGACGTAGAGGCCGATCAACGCGGCCATCAGACCAAAGATTCCGAGGATGAGGTGGATTCCGTGGACTCCGGTAATCAGGTAAAAGAAGTGGCTGCTGGGGTTGGAGAGGAAGAAGACGTGTTGCATGGCCAACTGCTCCCAGGCGATCCACTGGCCCACAAGAAAGACGACTCCCAGAACGGCGGTGACTGCGATCCAGGGGATGGCGCGACGGGTAATGGGCTTGCCGAGGCCGAGCCACTCATCCATGACGTCGACTTCGTGGAACATGCGGCGGCGGGCGATTTCCATGGTGATGGAGCTGAGTATGAGGACGGCGGTATTGAGCCAGAGGATGGGTGGGATGGTGGTGACGGTCCACTCATTGACATAGTTATTGTAGGCATCGAAGTGGCCGGTGGACTGGCTGACGAAGAAACTGCTGACGATGGCGACGAAGAACATCAGGTCGCTGGCGAGGGCGAAGAAGATGCCCATGCGGTAGCGGACGAGGCGTTCGCGGGGGCCGTGATTGCCCTGGGAGCGGTCGCCGTAATTGTCGCCTTCCCCCCCCCCGCCGGTACGCTTGTCGGTTGGCGGACGGCGGCCTGAACCGTTGTCGTGGTCTTCGACATGGTTTTTCCGCTTAGGTTCTGTACTAGTTGGCGTGATGGTTGATGGCATGGCGCCCTTTCATCGCACGCACTGGGTAAAGCTTACTCCGGTTTGATGTCCACGGTCGCATCCGGGCTCCATTGGGGAAGGAATAATTCTCCAGTAGGGGTGGGTTGGTATTGGCATGGTTGACGGTAGACGGCGATCGGATTTTCAACGATTTCAGACGCTTCAAGGGGGAAATTCGGGTGCATGGCCGGATGCCATTCGAGCGTGGTGGCTTGCCAGGGATTTGGCGGGGCAGGGCTGCCACGGAAAAGCGAGTAGAGGAGATTGGCGAAGAAAAAGAGTTGGGCGGTGGAGAGGAAAATTGCGGACCAGGTGATGAAGCGGTTGAGAGGCAGCGTCCCAGCGAGGAGATGGCCGGCTGCGTTAGAGACACCGGTGAGTTGGGCATAGTGGCGGGGTTCGCCCATCAAGCCGGTGAGGTGCATGGGCAGGAAGGTGGCGTAGGCGCCGAGCAGGGTGCCCCAGAAGTGGAGGCGTCCGAGGGTCTCGGACATCATGCGTCCGGTCATAAGGGGGAACCAGTAGTAGGTTCCGGCGAAGAGGCCAAAGACCGCAGCCAGGGCCATGATGAGATGGAAATGGGCGATGACGAAGAAGGTGTTGTGGAGGTACTCGTCGAGGATGGGCTGGGCGAGAATGGGGCCGCTGAGACCTCCCAGAATGAAGAGTGAGACGAAGCCGAGGGAAAAGAGCATCGGCGTGGTGTAGTGTGGGCGGCTGCGCCAGACGGTTGCCAGCCAGCTTAGGACTTTGGCCGAGGCGGGGATGGCAATGGCCATGGTGGAGACGGCGAAGGCGGAGGCGGCGAAGGGGTTGAGACCGGCGACGAACATATGGTGTCCCCAGAGCAGGATGCCGAGGAAACCGATGAGCAGCGTGGTGACGATCATGGTGCGGTAGGCGAAGACGCGGCGGCGACTGAAGTTTGCCAGCAGCATCGACGTCAGGCCCAGACCGGGGAGGATGGCGATGTAGACCTCGGGGTGTCCGAAGAACCAGAAGAGATGGAGCCAAAGGAGTGGGGAGCCGTTGCCGGGGTGTCCGGCGGCATGGATGGCTCCGTTGACGATGTCTCCCGTGGGAACGAAGAAGCTGGTTCCGGCGTGGCGGTCGCAGAAGAGGAGAAGCAGGGCGGCGAGCAGGACGGAGAAGGCGAGGACGCTGAGCAGAGCAGCGGTGAACCAGCCCCAGACGGTGAGCGGCAGCCGCTCCCAGGTCATGCCTTTGCAGCGGAGTTTGATGATGGTGACGAGGGTATTGATTCCGCCGATGGACGACGCGATGGCGAAGAGGGCGATACTGGCCAGCCACAGATCCATTCCGAGGCCCTGGCCGGGACCGGCGCTGGCTACGGCGCTGAAGGGAGGGTAGGCCGTCCAGCCGGAGATGGGACTGCCCCTGGGAACGAAGGTCGAACTGAGCAGGATCAGGAGTGCGGTTGCGGTGAGCCAGAAACCGATGGCGTTGGCCACCGGAAAGGCCATCCGGCGCGCGCCGATCTGGGCGGGGAGAATGAGATTGCCGAAGCCGGACTGCGGGGCCGTCGTGAGCACGAAGAAGAGCATGATGGTGCCGTGGATGGTGACCATGGCGAGGTAATCTTCGGGCAGGATGGGGCCGTAGAAGGGAAGGATACGGTCCGGCCAGACGAGGTGAATCCGCATCAGCAGCGAGAGGATCGTGCCGATGGTGACGGAGGTGAGCGCGAGGATGAGGTACTGGATGCCGATGATGCGATGGTCGGTGGTGAAGAGGTAGCGGAGCTTCTCAGGAGATTTCGATAGATTCATGGCTGTACCGTCTTCTGTTTTGCGGCGAGCCATGCCGCGAACTCATCGGGCGGGAGGACGCGGAGGTTGGCGTTCATGCGGTAGTGGCCGAGACCGCAGACCTGGGTGCAGAGGATGGCGTAGGTGCCGGGAATCTTTGGGGTGAAGTGAACGTGGATGGTCATGCCGGGAACGGCATTCTGTTTGAGCCGCATCTCGGGGACGGAGAAGCCGTGGATGACGTCCAGCGCGTTGAGGCGGAGGTCTACCTGCCGGTCGGCAGGCAGCACGAGTTCGGAGGTGACGAGGTCGTCCGCTCCGTGGGAATCGTTGGGGTCGATGCCGAGGGGGTTGCCGGCTCCAGCGTCGATGAGCTGCGGTTTGGTGACGCCAAAGATCGCGTCGGTGCCGGGGTAGCGGAAGTACCAGGCGAACTGCTCTCCGGTGACCTGCACCTGAAGCGCGCTCGGTTCAGCCCCGGTGTAACGGGCTTCGGCCCAGAGGCGTTCGGCTCGGATGGTGAGGAAGGCGAAGAGAACAGCCAACGCGGTAAGGGGAAGATATTCGACGCGCCAGCTTGTTGCTTCGGGACGGCGACGGGCCACGAGGCCAATGAGGAGGATAAGGTGTGCCAGGGCGGCGAGGGCGAGGATAACCCAGATATTCAGAAGCAGATGATGATCGATAGCCGGGCCGTGGGCGGAAGCGTCAATGGGAAGCAGGGGAAGCAGCGATGCGGCCTGGAAAGGGAAGTCCACACTTCAGGATATAGTGTTCGCCTATCGGTGATCGATATTCGCAAAGGATGTAGAGAGCCTGATGTTAGGCTAAAAAATCAATGAACCTGAAGATCGCAGCGATTCGTTCGGGCACCGACCCGGTGGGCAAGTTGCCGCAAGCCGCGTTCCATCGTTGGCTGGAGACGCCGTTAGGCTGCCCGAAGTGCGATGTGACCTACAACTTGGTTGTCGATTGGGACCAGGCCGCGGACCGCTGGTTTGCCGAAAGCTCCCGCCCACTCATTACGCTTCTGAGGAAGGCTGTCTTTATGGGGCACGGCACGGACCATCACGTGACTCACTTCGAGACGGAGGGCGTCATCGTGAAGAGCTTTCTTGCGTCAGAGAGTAAATGATTACGAGACTCGCCAAAGCAAAATCCCTTGATGGTATATGGGGCGTATGCCCTGATGGAGTGATATAGGTCGGGCTTTCAGCCCTCATGTCTTTGGGGACTCAAACTTGGGACGATGCCCCAGGCTGGTATGGGTTGCGCTGTTGGCGCTCAGGACGAAAGGCGCTTTTCTCCGAACAAGGAGCACTACTTCGATGCCATTGCCTAAATTTGATCTACGCTGATCTACGCCTCTGCTGCTGGTTTAAATTCTCGTTTACTGGTGAGCAGGTAGTAGACGACCGGGGTGACGATGAGGCTGAGGAGGATGGAGAGCAGGAGTCCA